>CAWGGP010000014.1:0-214167 GCA_963822075.1 Candidatus Aminicenantota bacterium | reverse complement strand
TGTGGACAGTCGCGCCTGGCTCGACCGCGCTTTCGATGAACGGGATCAAGCTGTCCTTGGAGACGTCGTCGACGCGTTGCAGTCGAATCCGCCCGAAACCCTTGGGGTTCTTGATCTCGACGGCGATCGCCACGATCGCCTTCGTGTCGGTCTGCCGGCCGAACACGGCGCCTTCAACCCCGCCCAGGTATGCCTCGTCGACCTCGACCCAGCCGGCGAGGCGCTCACGGCCGGGACGGACCATCGCTTTGCGGTAGCGGTGCAGCATCGCCCACGCCGTCTGGTAGGAGCCGAGCCCCAGCGACCGTTGGATCCCCAGCGCGGAGACGCCCTGCTTCTGGCTGGTCATCGCCCACGCCGCCCCGAACCACAACCGCAGCGGCGTCCGAGTGCGGTGGAAGATCGTCCCTGCCGTGACCGAAACCTGCCGCCCGCAGACCGAACACTCCCAACGACCGCTGCTCAACCGCCACCCAGCTCGCCCAACGCAGCGCGGGCAGCGGAACCCGTCCGGCCAGCGCAGCCACTCAAGGTAGTCGAGGCAGGCAGCCTCGTCGGGGAACCACGTCAGCAGCTCCGCGTACGAGCCCGGGTAGTCCTTGCCGGTCTGCGGCACATTCGTAGGCTACCTGAGTTAGATAGATACCCCCCTTCCTGAAAAAGGACGCCGATGACTTCACCCTCGCCGACGAGTACCTGCCAGACGCGATCGCGGCGGCCAAGCTGCTGGAGGGGCACCCCGCCGTTGCCTCCGACCGCGTGTTCCTGCTCGGTCACAGCCTCGGCGGCACGGTCGCTCCCCGGGTCGCGGCCGCCGAGCCTTCCATCGCCGGGCTGATCATCCTCGCCGGCGGCACGCAGCCGCTCCACTGGGCCATCGTCCGCCAAACCCGTCACCTCGCGTCGCTGCCACCCCAGACGGAGGCAGCGGCGCAGCCGGCGCTTGACGCGCTCACCGAAGCGGCGCGGGTGGTCGACAGCCCCGATCTGTCGCCGGCCACCCCGGCGAGCCTGCTGCCCCTCGGAGCGCCGGCCGCCTACTGGCTGGATCTCCGCGACTACGACGCGGTCGACGTGGCCGCAGCCCTCGGCAAGCCGATGCTGATCCTCCAGGGTGGCCGCGACTACCAGGTGACCGTTGCGGATGATCTCGCGCGCTGGCAGGCCGGCCTCGGTGACCGCCCAAACGTGACAATCCGCGTCTACCCCGACCACAACCACCTGTTCACGCCCGGGTCCGGCCCGTCGACCCCGGAGGAGTACGAACCGTCCCAACACGTGGACGCGACCGTCGTCGCCGACGTCACGGCTTGGCTGACGACGTCGCCGGTCTAGACGGCTCCGCGTCGCCGCGCCGTGACCAGGACGGCGACCATGCTCGAGCGGATCGGCCGGCCGAGTCGCTCATAGATCACGGCGTGTTCGTTCTCGATGGCTCGGCGCTGGTTCGGTGAGAGCCGGGCGTAGAAGGAGGCGCTGCGAACAAGGCCTGTGAGCTCGTCGGCGGTGTGTTCGACGACGATCGGCACGGTGGCGATCTGCACCTCGCAGAACAGATGGCCGGCGTCCGCACGCGCGACGTCCTGGCTTCCGACCCAGGCCCACGCCTCCGAGACGTTCTCGCGGCGCTGCTGCACTCCGGCGGCGATCGCGGCGAGGTACCTGTAAGCGGGCCAGTCTGCGGCGAGCTCCGGCGCGGTCCTCGCCAGGGCCGACAACAGCGCCCGTTGGTCGTCGGCGCCGGCGCGGTTCTCGAGCCCGCAGTATTGAATGAGCGCGAGCGTACCCCCGGGAGCGAGCAGGCGAGCGGCCTTTTGCCAACTGACGTGGGGGTCGATCCAGTGAAACGCGGCCGCCGAGAACAGCGCTCGGTAGCGCCCGCGGGGAAGCTCCGCGTCCTCGAGGCGCGCGTTGACGAACTCGACCTCGCCACGCCCGTCCAGGTTCCGCTCGGCGAGCGCCATCAAATGCGCCCCGGGCTCGACTGCCACGACCCGAAGGCCTCGGGCGAGGAGGCTGCGCGTCAGCTGACCGGTGCCGCACCCGACCTCGAGCACGGGATCACCGTGCCGGATTCCCGCGACCTCGCAGGCACGGTCCACGAGCCCGTCGGGGTATGCCGGACGGCTGCGGTCGTACTCGGCCGCGATCTCGTCGAAGACGCTGCTGTCGCGCCCCGCGGTAGCAAGTCGTTCCATTCCGGCAACGTAGAGAAAGCGCCGGACGCGATCTCGGGTCGCGGTGCCAGGGAAGGCGCGTCAGCGCAATGTGTATACGCCGCCGGACGCGGCGTAGCCCTTGGCTCCGACCGAGCGCGCGAGCTCACTGCGCCAATCGTGCCCGGCGGCCAGGCGGTCGAGGGCGCGACGGAAGTCGTGGCGTGGAGACCAGCCCAAGTCAGTCCGCGCGCGATCGTTCACGTACACGCGCTCGATGACGGGGAACATCGACCAGCCGCGCCGTGCGTAGACCGCGTCGTAGTCCGGGAACAGTCGTCTCACGACGGCCGGGGCATCGACCCGCAGCTCGGCCAGGTCCTCGCGCGAGAACGGCGTCGTGGCGCTGATGATGTAGCGGCCGAACCCGATTTCGGGCGCGCGCTCGAGCGCTAGCTGATGTGCGCTGACCGCATCTGCCAGGTCGAGCCTTCGGTAGAGCAACTCGTTGACCTTCGCGTTGTCGTCCGCGTAGTGAGAGCGAACGTGCTCGCGGTCGTCGCCTTCGGGGAAGAAGCGCGAGGTCCGGAGGATCACGATCGCGAGTCCGTGATCGCGGTGAACGAGCTCGCACAGATCCTCTGCGGCGCCCTTCGTGACGCCGTAGACGTTCCTCGGCGCGTCCGCCACCTCTTCGGTGATCCATGCTGCGGGCGCTCCCGGCGGCGGTACGAGCGCGCGCCCGAAGGCACTAGTCGAGCTCGTGAACACGAACCGCTCGACGCCCGCAGCCACGGCTTCCTCGAGCAAGATCAGCGTGCCTGTGATGTTCGTGGCCAAGAAGTCCTGCCGCGAGCGCCAATCGATGTGGGGCTTGTGAAGCGTTGCCGCGTGCAGGACGGCGTCGACACCTTCCATGCATCCGCGCACGCACGCCCGATCGACGATCGAGCCAACGATCGTGTGCGGAGCGCCGAGGACGTCGAGCCCGACGGGGTCGTGTCCGAGCTCGCCGAGCCCGTGCATCAAGCCCTCACCGAGGTGTCCGGCACTGCCCGTCACGAGAATCCGCACGGGCCGAGAATAAACGGACCGTGGGGCTCGACGCGCGGGCGATGCTGGTCTAGAAACCGTCAGCCGATGCCGTGACCTGCGAGGGTCTCCTGCAGGCGTGACAGCGCATCGCGGTCGAGGAGCCCGACGGTGCTCTCCGAGCCGTGCCAGGTGACCCGAAGCTTTGCCCTGCGCCGCCGCCGTCCGACCAACTCGACGTTGCGCGCGGCCGAGAGCAGGTGCTCCTGGACGACGCCGAGCCCCTTCCCCGACTGCGCGGCGAAGATGAACCGCTGCGTCGTGACCGCGAGAAAACCCGTCCTGCCGTCGATGTCGGCGATGAGGAATTCGCTGATGCCCTCACCCTCACCGAGCTCGACGCCCCAGCCCTCGAGGATCTCGGGGACGTTCGGCGGCGTCGACGGCGGACGGCTGACCAGCCCGGAGAAAAGCGAGCCGACGCCTTGGGGTTCCGGTCGTCGCGCGGCGGCCGCGGATCGCCTCGAGGAGTCGGGCGCCACCACGAGCGATCCGTCCGCTCGTTCCTCGACGACGACGTAATTGCCGGCGAGATCGCCCGACAGGGTCACGTGCCGCCGGCGCTCGGAGTCCATTGGAGGGAGTCTGGCACGCAGCTTCGGTCTCCACCCGCGGGTGGAGACCGCGGCGATCTCCACCCTCGAATCGACCCGCGCGCCGATGTGCGCAGCGCGTTTGGGGACGACGATGCACCCATGACATTTACCGATTACCTCATCGACTCCGCGCTGGTGCTCCTCGTCCTGCTTCAGATCAAGGAGCGCAAGCTGACCGCCAAGGCGCTGATCCGTCCGGTGGTCATCGTGGCGATCGCGGTCGCCAACTATCTGCATGGCATCCCCACGGCCGGCAACGACCTGGTGCTGGTCGTGGTCCTCGCGCTGGTGGGACTGTTGATCGGCATCGCCAGCGGCCAGGCCGTGATGATGCGGCGCGACGTGGACGGCGAGGTGCTCGCCCGCGCCGGCTGGATTTCGGGCTTCTTCTGGGTGCTGGGGATGGGTTCGCGGTTCGCGTTCCTGATCTGGATCAACAACGGTGGCGCCGCCACGATCGGTCACTTCAGCGCCGCGCATTCGATCACGAGCGGCGAGGCCTGGACGGTGGCGCTGCTGTCGATGGCGGTGTGCGAGGTGTGCGGGCGCACGCTGGTCCAGGCGCTTCGCCGCCAGCATCTGATGGGCCGGGTGGCGCCGGAGTTGGCCTGAGCAACCGTGCCTGGCAGGCGATTCGAGTGGGCATTCGACAGCGGGATCCGCGACCAGCGGGTCCCGCTTCGCCGAGTCGCGGGGCTGCCCGCGGAGTTGAAGCCCCGCCTCCGGACTCCGTACCTTCCTTGACGATGATTCTCGCGCGCCTCGACCGCCGGCTTGCCACCGTTATCCGGATTGTCGCCCTCGTGTTGATCAGCTGGTCGGTGCTGCACTCGCACCACCATCCGAGCGGCAGCGGGCGCGGGTTGGTGGTAACCGTCTGCTTCGTTGCGTGCTTCGTTGCAGGGCTTGCGTGGACGATCTGGCCGAACGAGCACCGTGTAACGCCCGATGTTTATGTGCTCGCCGTGGCCGGCGGCGTCCTCGCCGGCGCCGCGCCCGACAGCGCCGCGAGCGCGTTCGTGTTCGTGGCGGTGGCGTCGGCCGGAGTGCGAGTCGAGCTGGCGGGCGCGTTCGTCGTCGTCGCGCTCGGAGTCCTGGCGCTCGGCTCGGCGGTGATCGCCTACGACCTGAGCGGCCTCGGTCTGCTCGCCTACTCGCTCGGGTTCGCCGCGACCGCGCTGGCCGCGTCGACCAGTCGCCAGGCCCGGATGCGCGCTGAGCAAGCCGAGCTGCTGCTCGCCCAGACCCAGCGCTCGCAGGAGGAGCAGCTGCGCGCGGCGCGCCTGGAGGAATCGACCCGGATCGCGCGTGAGATCCACGACGTGCTGGCGCACACGCTGGCCGGCCTGACGATCCAGCTCGAGGCGACGAGCTCACTGGTCGAGCAAGGTGCCGACCGCGACACCGTCCTGGCACGCGTGCAGCGTGCCCACGCGCTGGCCCGGGAGGGGCTGGAGGAGACCCGCCGGGCGGTCGGGGCGCTGCGCGGCGAGTCGGTGTCGGCGTCGGCCGGGATCGAGGCGCTCGTGGCCGATTACCGCGCGACCGCCGACGCGCCCACCGAGCTGATGCTCGACGGCGACCCGGAACGCCTGATCGGCCCGACCGGCCAGGCGGTGCTGCGGGTCGTCCAGGAGGCGCTCACGAACGTCCGCAAGCACGCTCCCGGCGCCGATGTGTCGGTCGCCGTCCACGGGCACAATGCCGGTGACGACGTGGTGCTACTCGTGCAAGATCGACCCTCCGCGAGCCGGCCGGCCCCGGCTCCAGACGGGCTGGCCGATTCCGGCGGCGGCTACGGCCTCCAGGGGATGCGCGAACGGGCCGCGCTGCTCGGCGGCACGCTCGACGCGGGCGCGGCCGGCGATGGCTGGCGAGTTGAGCTCCGGCTGCCGCCTCCGAAGGCGCCTGCCGCCCCGGCGGAGCGCGTCCGATGAACGGCCCGGTGCGCGTTCTCGTGGTCGATGATCAGGCGCTCGTGCGCGAGGGGCTGATGACCCTGCTCGAGGCCGTGCCCGACATCACGCCGGTCGCCGCCGCCGCCGACGGCGAAGAAGCAGTGGCGCTGTCCGCGCGCCACCGGCCCGATGTCGTGCTGATGGATTTGCGGATGCCGCGACTCGGGAACCGATGGCCGTCTACTCGACGTCCACAAGGCGTTCCGGCGAAAGCCGCTGCGCCTGCCGGATGATTCTTCACTATATATCGATCTGCTTTCCTCACGTCTGCCTCTTACCTTTGAGTTTTTCTTCAACATCGAACGCCGAACCTCGAACGGCGAACTTTATTTGATCTGCAATCTCTGCCCGTAGCACTTGCGGCACACGGACACGTACTTGTCGTTGCCGCCGATCTCGATCTGCGGCCCCTCGCCCACGGGGCGGCCGTCCTTGTATTTCAGGAGCATGGTCGCCTTCTTGGTGCAGTACCAGCAGACCGCCTTGACTTCCTCCACCTTGTCGGCGAACAGCAGCAGCGCCTCGCTGCCGCTGAAGAAATGGTTGCGGTAATCGTTCTTCAGGCCGTAGACGATGACCGGTATGTTCAGCTCGTCAACGATGCGGGTCAGCAGGACCACCTGCTCGCGGGTGAGGAACTGCCCCTCGTCGACCAGCACGCAGTCGGGCTTGGCCTCACGCGCCAGGCTCATCATGTCGGTGCTGCTGTTGATGATCCGGGCGTCGCGCTGGAAGCCCATGCGCGAGGTGATCTTGCCGCGGCCGAAGCGGTCGTCGATGGCCGGCGTGAAGAGCATGGCGTGCTTGTTCTGCTCCTCGTAGTTGTGGGCGATCTTGAGGATCTCGGTCGACTTGCCGGCGTTCATGGTCGAATAGCGGAAGTAGAGCTGGGCCATGGCTTATTCTCCTGCGCAGGTCAATTGCGGCCGCCGGCGGGCGGCGGGTCCTGGAAGGCGCGCTGGATGCCGCGGTAGATGGAGAGGTCGGGGCCGGCCTCCAGGAAATGGATCAGCGCCTCGGCGGTGGTGGAGCCCAGCGCCCGGCCGGGGTCCTTGTGGCTGAAATTGTAGGAGCTGGCGACGTAGCTGGAGACGCCGACCGTGAACGTCCTGTCCTCGGGGAGCGCCGCGCCGTCGGGGCCGCGCAGCAGGATCTCGCGGATGGCGCGGTCGGCGCCGAGGCGCACCGTGTAGCTGAGGCCGGAGACCTGCAGGTCGATATCGCCGCCCTTGGCGAAAGAGGCGCGGACCAGGGAGCGGATCTCCCCGGCGTTCATGGCGATCTCGACCACCTGGTTGCCGAAGGGGTCGAGGGTGTAGATGTCCTTGAGGGTGATCTTTTCGGGCAGGCGGTTCAGCCGGATGCCGCCGTTGTTCTGGAAGGCGATGTTCAGTCCATGGCTGCGGCAGATGGCGTCGGTCATCAGGCAGCCCAGGGCGTCCTTGCCCTCGATGACGAACGGGGCCTCGATGATGACGCGGCCGAACGCCGGGTTCTGGTTGAAGCGGGTGATCATGGCCTTGACCTCGGGGTCTTCGGCCAATTTCCCGTTCAGGTCGATCAACTCCCCTTTTTTGGCCACCACCCGCCCGCCGCGGACCAGCAGCTCCACACGGCCAAGGAAGCGGTTGTCGCTGCCGGCCTGCGCCAGCAGCACGCCGTTGACCGTCTCCGCCGGCTCGACGCGGGTGTGGGAATGGCCGCCGATGATCACGTCCAGCTCGGGCATCTGCGCGGCCAGCTTCAGGTCGTCTTCATAGCCGATGTGGGTCAGGGCCAGGAAGACCGGGTTGCCCCGGCGCAGGTTTTTCATTTCCCGGGCCTTGGCCAGCGGCTCGCTGAACGTGAACCCCTTGACCTTGTCGGGATGGGTGGAAGGCAGGCCGTTCCCGGCCTCGACCTGGATCAGGCCGAAGACGGCGATCCTGACGCCGCCGCGGGTGCGCAGCACCACCGACGGCCGCAGCTGCGGCAGCACGCCCGGCGGCGGCTGGATGTTGGCCGAGACGAGGGGGAAGCGGGCGCGGGCGGCGAACGCTTCAGGTTCTCCAGGCCGATGTCGAACTCGTGGTTGCCGGGGCAGAGCAGGTCGAGGCCCAGGCGGTTGAGCAGCTCCAGCATGGGCTCGCCCGGGGGCTCGTACTGGTCGATGATCGGGTTGCCGGTGAAATTGTCGCCGGCGCAGAAATAATAGACGTCGGCGCCGCCCTGTTTCTCGCGGGCGATGATGGCCGCCACCTTGGCGAAATTGTCGATCTTGCCGTGGATGTCATTGGAGTGGAAGATGACGATGCGCGTGTCCTCGGGCGCCGCGGGGACCGAGGCGCAGGAGGCGCAGGCCAGCCCGGCGACCAGGACGGCCGCCAGCAGGAACGACCCCGGCCGGCTGAACGGGCGGGCGTTCATGATCGGGGCCCCGCCGGCGAAACGCGCTTGACCCGCAGCCGGGCGCCGTCGGCGAGCCCGCCGTCGAGCCCGATCTCGTGGCCGTGCCCGTCAAAGACCGCCTTGCTCCCTTTCTGGACCTGCTTCCACGTGACCTGGGAATACTTGCGCAAGACGTCCCTGACGCAAGCCCCGGAGAAGATCTCGACCGTCCGGTCGTTCACTTTTATTTGCATGGCGTTGAACTCCTTGGTGAGGAATATCCATTCTAGAAAATACGCACCAGTGATGTCAAGGGTGGTAGAGATCATTTGTCTTAGTAAAACAGCCCATGCCCGGCGCCCCGCAAAGCGTGGAGGTTGGGGTGCCGTTTGCAAAGTTCATTTTCCGACCTAAAAGGCGGATTAGGTCCGTATATGTTATAATCAGTTCAATGAAACCTGAAAAGAACCCGCTTCCGGCGGCGTGCTCCTGACCCTGCCGCCCTGGCTGGAAAAAACGTCCGCCATCGGGAAACGGATCGCCATCCCCGACCCCGAGGAGCGCATGCGCTGGGTGATCGGGGTGTCGCGGCAGAACGTCGAGTGCCGCAGCGGCGGGCCGTTCGCGGCGGCGGTCTTCGCCCGGGAAAGCGGCCGGCTGCTGGGCGTGGGCGTCAACCGCGTCGAGCCCCTGAACGCCTCGCCGGCCCACGCCGAGATCATGGCCATGCTCTTCGCCCAGCAAAGAATGAAGACCTTCGACCTGGGCGCCGCGGGCGCCGGCAGCGAGCTGGTCACCAGCTCCCAGCCCTGCCTGATGTGCCTGGGCGCCGTGCTCTGGTCAGGGGTGACGCGCCTGACCTACGGGGCGACGGCGGCCGACGTCACCTCCATCCTGGGCTTCGACGAGGGGCCGCTGCCCCGGGGCTGGCAGCTGGAGCTGAACAAGCGCGGCATCACGGTCGCCGGCGAATACCTGCGCGCCGACGCCGTCGCCGTATTGGAATTGTACGGGAAGAACCGGGGCACGATCTACAACAGCCGCGGCGGCGCCGGGAAAGGGAAGGCATGATGCCGCCGCCACGGCTGCGCCTGGCCCTGCTCCTGCTGCCGGGGGCGCTGCTCGCCGCCCCCGACCCCGTGCTGGTGAAGCGCTTCGTGGTCAACGCCGGCACGGCGGCGGAACCCTTCACGGTGAACAGCTACCTGGTCTGCCAGCCGGCGAGCCACAGCGCCGTGCTCATCGACCCGGGCGCCGACGACGAGCGCTTCGCCGCCGTCGCCGCCGAACTGGGCGTGCGCGTGCTCATGGTGCTCAACACCCACGGCCATTTCGACCACAGCGCCGCCGACGCGGCCTGCCGCGAGCGCTTCGCCGCCAAGCTGGCCGCCCCCGAGGCGGACCGGCCGCTATACGAAAAAAGCGGCGGCGCCGCCATCGTCGACCTCTGGCTGCGGGACGGGCAGACGCTGGATTGCGGCGGGCTTGCGATCCGGGTACTGGCCACCCCCGGCCACAGCCCGGGAAGCGTCTGCTTCCTGATCGGCGGCCAGCTCTTCAGCGGCGACACCCTGTTCGCCGGCAGCGTCGGCCGCATACCCGAAGGAAAAAACGAGGAAAAAGCGCTGAAGGAGATGGTCCAGGTGATCCGGAAAAAACTGCTGTCGCTCCCGCCGGGAACCCCGGTATGGCCCGGGCACGGCCGGCCCACGACCATCGGCGAAGAAGCGCTGCTGAACCCCTTCCTGAATTAACGCGGGGCGGCGGCCTCGACCGCCCGCCGCAGCTCCGGATTCAACTCGACCTTGGCCTGCGCGGCGCGCTCCAGCATGGCGCGGGCTTCTTCGCCCCGCCCGGCGAGCAGCAGCGACCCGAGCAGGTTGTTCCAGGCGGCGGCGAGCAGCGGGTCGCGCTCCACCGCCAGCCGGTAGCGGGCGGCCGCCTCCGCCCAGCGCCGCGACTTGTACAGGAAGTTGCCGTGGGCGAAATGCCAGGCAGCGGGGACCTCGAAGCGCCGCGGGTCGAGGGGCGCCAGCCCGGCCCCCCTGGCGATGCCCCGTTCCCGGTCCAGCTTGCCGGTATCGACGCGGGTGCTGTTGGCGGCGCAGGGGGAGGTGACCATGGTCTCCTGCGCCGCGCCGCTGACCAGCTCCCGGTCGGCCGTTTCTTCCCGGGCGTGCTCTTCCTGCCAGGCGCGGCACAAGTCGCCGAGGCGCCCCATCTCCGCCTCGCCCCGCTCCATGTGCCCGATGGCGGCCGGATAGTCGCCGCGCTCCCCCGCCAGCAGGGCGAGGAGGTAGTGCGCCCCATAGTGCTCCGGGACGGCTTCCAGGCATCGCCCCAGGCGGGCCTCGGCGTCGGCCGCCCGGTGTTTTTTCAGCAGTTTTTCGGCCTGGGCGAGCGTCTTCTCCTGGGCCTTGTACTTCAGCATCACGCTGACCGCCGTTTCCGCGGGGACGTCGGTGCCTGCCGGCGTTTCCGCGGCAGCGGCGCCAAAAACCGATATGGCGAACGCCAATATGATAATAAGGTTAAATTTTCGCATGCTGGCCTCTTTACTCCTATTTTAGCACGGACGCTCCGCCCTCCGCAAACGTAGCGGCCGGGATATGGAATACTAAAGCCCCTTCTGCTGCATCAGCTCGCGGTTCTTTTTCGGGGTCTGGTTCCACAGCGTCAGCATCAGCACCGCGCCGATCACCGAGAAGGGGATGATCAGGTAGACCCAGACCCCCAGCCGAAGCGGTCGAGGAACTAGCCCAGGCCGAAGCCGGTCAGGCCGCTGGCCAGGTATTGGATGCCGTCGAGCAGCCCGGCGACGGTGGCCGCCGCCTTGGTGCCGCCGAAGTCCATCGAGGCGGTGCCCGGAGAGCATGCCGTGCACGCCGAAGATCCACATGCAGGAGAAGCCGATCATGAAGGCGGCCAGCCCCGGCGGGCGCGGGCGCGGCCCAGGCGACCAGCAGCGAGACGATCTGCCGATGTAGAAGATGAAGGCCACGGGCGGGCGGCGGGACTGGAACAGGCGGTCGCGACATCCAGCCGCAGAGCAGGCCGCCGGCGATGCCGCCGACCGTGATGCCCAGGGACGGCCACCAGGAGCAGCCCGGCGCCGGGTGCGATGTGGTGCACCTCCTTCAGGAACGGGGTGAACCAGAGCATCAGCCCCTGGCGCACGAAGCCGGTGCAGAACTCGGCGGCCGATCAGGGTGAGGATCACCGGGTTGGCGAAGACCCGCTTGAGCAGTAGGTGAAGCCGCAGCGCTCGTGTCGTCGCGCGAGGTGGCAGGTGGCGTCGTCGGTGTCGAAGCTCGGCGAAGCCCGCACTGCTCGGGCGTTGTCCTTGACCAGGAAGCAGTCGACCAGGACATCATGGCCAGGATCAGCGCCGAGCGGGACGATGAACACCCAGTGCCAGCCGAAATGGGCCAGGATCCAGCCGCCGAAGGCCATCGCCAGGAAGTAGCCGCTGGAGATCATGATGCCGAAGATGCCGCCGAAGATGCCGCGCTCCCTGCACGTGGAACCAGGCGGCGTTGACCTTGACCACCGACAGGGCGCCGAAGCTCTGGAAATACTTGTTGACCGCGTAGAGCAGCGACATGCCGACCACGATCTTGGTCTGCCAGCCGGCCAGGAACAGCGAGCGCCGATGACCAGGTTGAGCAGCGGCGGTGCCGATGCCGCCGAAGATGATGGCCTTCTTGCCGCCGATGCGGTCGGCCAGCGGGCCGTTGAGGATGACGCTCAGGGCGTAGGTCCAGAAGCCGGCGGTGGCGATGGTGCCGATCTCCGCCTTGGACAGGTGGAAGGTCTCCATGATGTCGCTCGAGGCGACGTTGAAGTTGTAGCGCCCCATGTAGAAGGTGGCGTAGGTCAGCCCCAGCGGGAACCAGTTCAGGAAGCGCCGGCGGCGGAACTCGGGCGAATGGTTGAGCGGGTTGCGCGAAAAGAAGCTCACTTCTTCACCTCCCGCCAGGCCTGCCAGAGCCGGCCGAGCACCTCCTCGAGGTGGGCGCCCAGTACGTCGGGCTTGTCGGTTTTTTCAGGCATGTTCTCGAAGACGGCGTAGGGAACCTTGCGCCCGCCCGCCGGCAGGTATTTCGGGTCGGCGGCGAACTCGTCCCAGTCCGACTCCTTGTAGAGCATTTCGATCTTCTTGTCCTCCAGGGCGTGCTGCAGGATGGAATCGGGGCGGTCGGGGTTGTAGCGCCTGCGGTTCTTGCGCAGCGACTCGGGCCAGTCGACCTTGATGTACAGGGCGGCGGCGTGGTCCAGCACCTGCGGCGAGAGGTAGGAAAGGCCTCGCGGAAGCCGCCGTGCTCGCTGCCGCGGGAGAACTCGATGAACAGGGTCTTGCGCTCGTGGAAGGCGGGGTCGTTGCGCAGCATCTTGAAATACTGCAGGTTGAGCTTCTTGATCAGGAAGTTCCAGAACCACTTGTTCTTGAAGACGTAGCCGGGCATGGTCTTGCCCTCGTAGGTGAACTCCTTGTCGGTGATCAGCCGCGGCTGCCCCATCTCCTCCATCAGGTCGTCGTCCTCGAAGCGCTCCCAGAGGATGGGGAAATCGTCGATCTCCTGGAACTCGCCGATGTGGAAGCGCTTGATCCTCTCTTTTAATGGGAACTTTTTTCAGGTAGTCGATGACCTCGGATTTGCCGGCGGCAGGCCGGCCGATCAGGATGATGACGTCAAATGTCTTCTTTTCCATTCAGCGTTCCTCCAGCGAAGTGTTCGGACCGGAAGTGAAACCTAATTATATGTACGGGAACATTTTTTGCAAACATTCGCTCGAGCGTGAAGAGCAGATTGAATCTCAGTGACAAGTGACGAGTGAAAGTGACAAGGGAACAGCACTAGTTCGAAGGACTTTCCTATACTTTCGGTGAATGCGGCTCCTCGTCACTCGTTACTTGTTACTTGTCACTTTCTTCGAGTCCGGGCAGCTTGGCGCCGGGGGCGGGCAGCTCGCCGCGCACGCCGGTGAAGTCCGCCAGCGGTCCTGGAACTTTTCGGCCTTCTTGGCGGTCTCGTCGTACTTGCCGGCGGCGTAGCCCAGGTGCTTGCCCAGCAGGCAGAAGTCGGCGTAGAACTGGGCGAAGCCCTCCTGGACCTTGACCAGGTCCTTGAGGATCTGCTGGGTCTGCTGCTCGATCTTCAGCCCCTTGAGGCCGAAGGCGATGGCCATCAGGTAGGCGTAGAAGCTGTTGGGCGAGACCGGGATGACGTGCTTTTCCACCGCGTAGTTGAAGATGCCGTAGTTGCGGCCGTCCAGGCCGTCGCTGATCACGGCTTCGTAGAAGACGTTCTCGGCCGGGATGTAGATCAGGGCGAAGTCGTAGGTGCCGCAGTCGGGGCGGATGTATTTTTCGGCGATCTCGTCGACGCGCAGCTTGAAGCTCTTGACGAATTCCTTTTTGTGCTTTTTCCGCCCCTCGTCGTCGCCGGCTTCGAACAGGCGCACGAAGCTTTCCAGCGGGAACTTGGCGTCGACCGGGATCAGGCGCTCGCCCAGGGTGATGACGGCGTCCACCTTGGCGCCGTCGGGAAAGCAGTATTGCAGGGTGAAATTGCCGGCCGGCAGCACCTGGCGCAGCAGGTCCTCCAGCAGGTACTCGCCCAGGTTGCCGCGCAGCTTGGGCGCGCGCAGGATGTCCTGCAGCGAGGAGATGTCCTTGCCGATGGCCTTCATCTGGTTGGTCGATTCCTCGAGCAGCCCCAGCTTTTTCTGGATCTCGCTCACCACCGTGCCGGTCTGGCCCAGCTGGCTGGTGATGTTGCCCTGGGTCTTGCTCAGGTTCTCGTTGACCGTGCGCATGATCTCGTTGAGCTGCCCGGTCTGCTGGAACAGCGACTGGCGCTGGGCCTCCGCCTGGGAGGTGCGCATCTCCTGCAGCTGGTTCTTCAGGTCGATCACCTGCTGCGAGAGGCCCGGCTCGCGCGGCCGCAGCTGCAGCGCCAGCACCGCCAGCAGCAGCACCACGGCGACGGCGAGCAGCACGATTAAGAGGATAGATTCCATATAGATTTCCTTTTTCTCCGGTTATATGAGAATACGATAGCAGAGGGACGAATAAATAGCAACCTTGCAATAGAAATATGGAATCCAAAGGCAGCGAATCAAGCTCATCCCCTACCACTTCTCTTCCCAAAGAGCGATAAGGGCTGGCAGAAGCAAACGCAAGGCCCCCTGCTATTCGTCAATGAGAGGGGGTTCGGGGGTGAGTGTTGAGGAGTCGCACTTGCATCAATGAGGCGGACATATATAATAAGTAAGAAATTATAAGGAGATCCTCAATGGCTGAAACGAACACATCGACAAGAGCACCGGCAGCCCGGGCTGCTGCTGGCCAGCCTGCCCCTGGCGGTCATGGCGCTGCTGCTGGGCATCGGCTACGGCGTCTATCACCTGCAGGTGCAGGTGCTGCTGATCGCGGCCGCCGTCTGCGCCGGCCTGGTCGGCTGGCGCCTGGGCTACAGCTGGGAGGAGATGCAGCAGGGCATCGTCGAGAGCATGCGCAAGGCCCTGCCGGCGATCCTGATCCTGCTCTGCGTGGGCATGCTGGTGGCCGCCTGGATCGCCTGCGGCACCATCCCCATGCTCCTCTACTACGGCCTCAAGCTCGTTTCGCCGCGCTTCTTCCTGGTCACCGCCTGCGCCGTGTGCAGCATCACCTCGCTGGCCACCGGCACCTCGTGGGGCACGGTGGGCACCGTCGGCGTGGCGTTCATCGGCATCGCCCAGGCGCTGCAGGTGCCGCTCGGGCCGGCGGCGGGCGCCATCGTGGCCGGCGCCTACTTCGGCGACAAGCTCTCGCCGTTCTCCGACATCCCCAACCTGGCCCCCATCGCCACCGGGGCGAACCTGTTCGACAACATCCGCCACATGCTCTGGTCCGCCGTGCCGGCGTGGCTGGCCGGCCTGGCCATCTATTTCGTCATGGGGCTCAAATACGGCCGCGCCGGCGTCGCCGCCCCGCAGATCGCGGCGATCATGGACGGCCTGCGCGGGCATTTCTCCTTCCACGTCGCGCTGCTGCTGCCGCTGGCCATCGTTCTCTGGTTCGCCTTCGCCAAGAAGCCGGTCATCCCCGGCATGCTGCTCTCGGTCGCCGCGGCTTCCGTGCTGGCCGTCGGGCTCCAGGGGGTGGCGGTCGCGGCGCTGGCGCGTTCCTTAAGCTCCGGCTACAAGGCCGCGACCGGCCTCGCCGACGTCGACCGCCTGATCTCGCGCGGCGGCATCATGAGCATGATGGAGACGCTGCTCATCGCCCTGGCCGCCTTCAGCTTCGCCGGCATCATGCAGCGCACCGGCATGCTCGCCGTGGTGCTGGAGCGGCTGGCGCGCCGGGCGCGCAAGGTGTGGAGCCTGGCCCTGACCGCCATCGCCGCCGCGCTGGCCACGGCGCTGGTCACCGGCAGCTCCTACCTGGCGATGCTCATCCCGGGCGAGCTGCTCGCGCCCGCCTTCCGCAAGATGGACCTGGCGGCCAAGAACCTGTCGCGCATCATCACCGAGTGCGGCGGCATCATGGTGCCGCTGGTCCCCTGGAGCATGGCCGGCGTCTACGTCTCGGGCATCCTGGGCGTGCCGGTGGCCGCCTACCTGCCCTTCGCCTTCATGAACTACGTCTCGGTGCTGCTGCTCGTCCTCTACGGCGTCACCGGCTTCACCATGGCCCGGCGCCGGCGCGAGGACGAGACGCAGATCGGCAGCTGAACGTCAGTCCCGAAGCCCGCCTCTCATTGCTGAAATTCCAGAATGACCCCGGTACCGTTCCCACGTTCCATGCGTATCGTCCCGCCCAGCTGCTTGATCAAAATGCCCACCAGCCTCAGCCCGAAACCGGTCGAGTTTTCAATATCGATCGTTTCCGGAAAGCCAACGCCATTGTCGCGGATGGCAAGCGACACGCGGTCACCCTGCAATTCCGCGGCTACCGTGATCAATCCATCGCTTCTGCCCAAAAAGGCATATTTCATGATGTTGGTCAAAAGCTCGTTGATGATTATTCCGAGTGGCTGCAGTTTTTTTGCGCTCAGGACGAAATCGCCGATATTTTTTTCGACTTTTACCCTGGCGCTGTTCGGGAAATTCGCGATGATCTCATCCACCAGGGAAGGAAGATAATTCCGGATCTCCACTTGGTCGGAATCAATGGACTGGTAAAGTTTTTCATACAACACCGTCATGCTCAACACCCGGCTGCTGGCGTCCTTTAATGCCGCGATGGCTTCCGGGTTCGTCAAATTTTTAACCTGGAGAGAAAAAAGGCCGTTGACGGAGGCCATATTGTTCTTGATGCGGTGGTGCACTTCCTTGAGGAAAACCTCCTTTTCGGCGAGCAGGTTTTTTATTTTTTCTTCGGCGATTTTCCGTCCGCTGATGTCCTGAATCTGGGAAATGGTGGCCAGCGGGGTTTTCCCGTCGGCGGCAAGCAGGGTGGCCGAGTTCCATAATACCGTGCGGATCGAGCCATCCGTGTGCTGGACGGTGATCTCGACGACTTCCGCGCGCTCGCCGCTCAGTTCTTTGCGGATGAGTTCCAGCGCGGCTTCCCTCTCCCCCGGCGGGAAGAGAATCTCCAACCGCTTGCCGAGCATCTGCGCCGCGGTCCTGCCGGTGAGGACCTCAAAAGCGCGGTTGAAACGAGTGATCCTGAGATCCGGGTCCCAGACGATAATGGGCGCGTTGGCATGATCAAACAGGCTTTCGAGGTAGTCATTGGCCTCCAGCAGCGCCTGCGTGCGCTTGGCCACGAGCCGCCTGAGGAGATCCTTCTGCCGCCGCAGCCTCCAGGTGTACAGATAGAGGATCCCGGCCAGGAAGGCGCAACTGGCGACGATCCACAACCCGTACGCCCAGATCGTGCGGTACCAGGGTGAAAGGATGCGAAACGCGAAAACCGCTTCCCGGCCCTCGGTTCCATAAACGTTTTTGCCTCGCACCCGGAACCGGTATTTGCCTTCGGGAAGATTGGTATACTCCTTTTTCGTATCGTCTTGCCACTCGCTCCATTCCCTGTCGAACCCCTCCAGGAGATAGCGGAAACGCGTGGTGCCTGGCTTCTCGTAGAAGGCGGCCGCAAATTCGAAGGAAAGGGCGTTCTCCGAATAAGGCAGGACCGGGACGTCCGCAAGCCCCTGGCTGCTTTCGAACACGGTGCGCTGCCGCCCGAATGCGGAACCTGGATGCCCGTGGCTGCCCGCGAAGACAAGTCGTCTGGACTTGGCGATCACGTTGCTCACCAGGACAGAGAAAGGCTGGCCGTAATCTTTATGTACCTTCGGGTCAAAACGGAAGAGGACCTTGCCCGGCAGCCACAGGCTGCCGTCGGGGTGAAGGTATAGCGCCCCATCCTGCTGGGCCGGGGCGCCGCGGAAGGGGCGTGCCTCCATGCGGTAGCGGCCATCCCTGCCGGGGATCGCCCAGAAGACGCCGTCTGATGTGCTGAAGAAGGCGTTGCCTTCCTTGTCAAAGACCAGGGAATTCAGGTCCATGGGCGGGTCAATGAATGACCGGCCCAGGTTGGTGTCGGGAGCAAAGTGAATCCGCTCCGGAGCTTGGGCGGCCCCCGCGGCAATGGTGGCGCGGAACAATCCCTTGGGCGTCAAGACAAAGAGCGTGTCGCCGCGAGCGACGGCCAGCAGGTGCGAAAGGCCCGGCAGGCCCTGCTTGGGGCCGAAGTGCCGAATTTCCGCCTGGGTGGGAAGCGCAGCGGAAAAATGCAGCCGCAGCAGTCCCCTGGACTCGGTCGCCGCCCAGAGGTCGCCGTTGCTGTCTTGCGCGATGCCGCGGATGGTGTCGGTGATGGCCTTGATTCTGCCTGCGGGTCGCCATTGGCCCGCAGTGCGTTTGAACACCTCCATGCCGCCCACGAGGCCAATGAAGAGATGCTCGGGCCAACGCTTCGACGTGCCCAGGCAGTAGGAAGTGGGGTCGGCGCCCTGGACCTTGATCGCGTTCTCGCCGCGGATCCGGAATAATCCGCCGCCGGCGGACAGCAGCTCCTCCCCCGTGTCCAGGAGCTGCCAAGCCTGGTTGGGAGTATTCTTGACCGGCATGAACAGTTGCTGGCCAGCCTGCGCCCCGAAGTGATACGGCGCCTGGATCAGCAGGTTACGGATCGTCCCGACGTATAAGCGGCCGCCATAGGACCGGGCGCAGAGAGAGCGGCCATCGATGCCGTTGCCGGCCCCGAAATAGGATTGGGGAACGCTCAGCTCGACATGGGATATTCCTGAATTGCTGCAGGCCCACATGTCGCCGGCCCGATCCATGAAGATATCCCCCACGATATTGTCCAGCAAACCGCGTTTTTTATCGATGACGCGGATCACCTTCCCGGCCCGGTCAAACGTGACGATCCCCCCGCGCAGCGAACTGACGGCGAACGCATCCGCACCCACAGGCGTAAGCTTGTAGAGGAAACCGTTGTTTTCCTTGAGGAAAACGCCAAGCTCGCAGGGGAAGGGCGTGACGATCTCGCCGGCCGCCGGCAGGGAAACGTCGAACCGCCGGCCATTCTCGTCCCAAAGGGATCCGAGGTCGAGCTGTAAAAAATCTCCCGTGACCCGGCCGACCAGGAGTCGCTGGGGACCGCAGGGCGCCAGGGCGATGCGTTTGCCGTTGTAGACCCCGGCCAACTGCGGAATGGGGACAACCCGGTCCCCTTCCAGCATGCACAAGCCTTTGTCCATATCGGCATAGAAGACGATGCCATTCAGGAGGCATGCCTGGGACGGGGCGAACCGGCCTTGGATGGAATGCACCTTTCCCTTTTCCAGTCGGAATATCCTGCTTCGGGACAGAAAATAGATCCCGTAGCGGCTGCTCAACGCCTGCCATATGTCATTGAACAAGACCCGGTCAGGCGCGGGAATCGCTTCCTTCAACGAGACCACCAAGACTTGCCCCGACGGCGTCGCCGCCAGATAGCCGAAATCGCCCACCGAGCCGTAATAGATCGTTCCGTCGGGGCCGCAGACCAAAGCCCGGACCGTCGTGTTTGCCGGCGTCGGGATGAGCTGCCAGCTGCGGCCGTCGAACTCCAGGATCCCCCCCGTGTTGGCAAAAAACATCACGCCGCGATGATCCTGTATCGCGCCCCAATTCTGGCTGGAGGCATCGTACTGATCGGGGTCGTAGTTGGTGATGATCGGCGCACCGAGTTCCTGCACCTGAGCGGGTGAAGAAGTCCCAAGGATTAAAATCAAGCCCAGGAGAAACCATCCCTGTCGATTCATCGTTCCCCCGCGATGAGTACCAGACTCATGGGAAGATCATTTTTGATCACCGATACGGATAGTGTAATGGACTACAAAAGAAAAGTCAAAAACAGTTTTCAGAAAAAACGGCCGGCCGGCTCCGCGTCAAGGTTTCGTTCCTGCGACCGCGTCAAAAATCCTGAGGTAGCCTTCGTTCAAGGCGAATTCCAGGGAGGTGACGGTTTTCTGGATGATCTCTTTTCCGGACGGCAGCCGCGGCCCGGAGTGCAGGAGAATGCCCTGGTTGCGGCCATGCCCCTTGGCGTATAAAAGGCCAAGATCGGCGATCATGGTGCTCTGCTCAAAAGTGAGCAACCCGGGGTGTTCCTTGTAGACCGGAAAACTGGCATAGCCGATGGAGCAGGTCTTGCGGATCGTCAAGCCACTCCCGGTGTCGAAGGACGCGGCCGCCACTTTTTCCAGGATCTTGGCGGCGAAAATGTGCAGGTACTCCGGAATGCTCTTCTTCAATACCACCAGGAATTCCTCGCCGCCCACACGCATGACAACATCATCCTGGCGCACCGAATCCATGAGGATCGCCGCGAACTGTTTCAGAACCTGGTCACCAGCGTCATGGCCATAGGTGTCGTTCACTTTCTTGAAGAAGTCAATATCCATGAGGAAGAGACCGAAAACAGCGTCTTCCACGGTCGTTCCCCGCTGGTTCTTGGCCTTCATCAGGTAATTCTTGTACTTGACAAAAGCGGCGATATCCTTCTGCAGGACATCGTGAATGAAGCGCCTGTTCCAGAGCCCGGTAAGCGGATCCGTCAGGGAGGCCTCGCGCAATTGTTGGGTACGTTCGGCGACGATATTTTCGAGGTGATCCTTCTCGCGTCGCAGCTTCAAGGTATTCAGATAGATGATCCCGACAAGCGCAGCAATACCCCCGATAATCCACAAGATATAAGCCCAGATGGTGCGAAACCATGGCGGAAGGATCCGGAATGCGTACCTGGTCTCCTGCCCCTTGGTGCCGTACAGGTTCCTGGCCCTTACCCGGAACGTGTAGCTGCCTTCGGGAATGTTGGTATACTCCTTAAAAACAACCGCTCCCCACTCGCTCCAGTTCTTGTCAAAACCCTCGAGAATATACTGGAACTGAGTAGTGCCTGGCTTCTCGTAAAATGTGGCCGCAAATTCGAAAGAAATGGCATTCTCGCGGTAAGAAAGCTCCGGGGTTTCCAGCGGGTCTTGGCCGTTTTTAAACACGGTGCGCTGCTGTCCAAATGCGACTCCGGGACGACCATAGGTGCCTTCGAAGACAATTCGGTTGTACTTCGCGACCACTTTGCGTATCAGGACATTGAAGGGTTGGTCGTAGTCCTTCGGGGCCATGGGATCCACCCGATAGAGTACTTTCCCAGGCAACCAGACACCGCCTTTGGGGTGCACATAGACCTTCTCATCCGGCGATGGAAGCCCCTGGAAAGGCCGGGTGATCATCTTATACTGTCCGTCCTTTCCCGGAACTGCCAAGACTACGCCCGCAGAGGTGTTGAATAGAAACCCGCCCTGCCCATAGAAGACCATATTGCTGATGGCTGTGGGCGGATCACTAAAGGCCTTGCCCAGGGCAAGGTCGGGTGTAAAGCGAGTCCGATCGGTCCCTTCGGCATTCCATGGCTGGATGTTGGCGCGGAATAGGCCTTTGGGGGACGCGACGTAGAGGGTTGAACCATGGAAACTGGCACGCAGGTCCGTGAGCCCCGGCAGCCCATGCTCCGGGCCGAAGCCATGTACAACCACTTCGGTGGGCTTGCCTCCGGAAAAATGGGCCCGCAACAGACCTTTGACCCCAGTGCTTAACCAGAGGTCGCCATCGGCATCCTCGGTAATGCACCCGATGTTTTCCCTGACTCCATCCATCCTCCCCACCAGGGTCCACTGACCCGAGGTGCGCTTGAAGACTTCAATCCCTCCCATGAGCCCCACAAACAGGTGACCTGGCCAGCGCCTGGAGACACCCAGACACAGACTGGAGAAGGAGCTAGAAACCTTGAAGGCTGCTTGGTTCTGGATCCGGAATAGCCCGTCACTGCTAGCCGCCAGGAGATCCCCCTCTGTTTCCAGGAATTGCCAGATCCCATTAGGGCCGTCCTTGATGGCCACATACTTGGGCAGATCATCCTTCAGGGTGAAGCGATAAGGAACCTGAACGAATAGGTTCTGATAGGTGCCCACATATAAACGGCCGTTGTGAAAACACGCTGACAGGGAAACGTTATCGATGCCATTGCGGTCTCCGAACACGGATTGGGGAACACTCAGTTCGATATGGGAGATGCCCAAATTAGTGGCGGCCCACAGGTTGTTAGAGCGATCCACCATTAGATCGAGCACAGTGTTGTCCAGGAGGCCCACATCCTTGTTGATGGCGCGGATGATCTTTCCCGCCCGATCGAAGGTGACTATGCCCGCTTTGATCGTACTGATAGCGAAGGCGTCCGGCCCCAGGGGCACGAGTTTATATAGGAAGCTGTCCTTCAGGAATGCGGCCAACTCGCTGGGGAAGGCTTGGACCATGTCCTTGGGGGCCGTACGGGTGGGGACGTAACGCTGTGAGGTTTCGTTCCAGAACGCCGAAAGATCTATACTGAGGAAATCCCCGGTCGCGCGGCCCACCAGAAGTTGATGGCGGCCAAAAGGCGCCAGCACGATGCGCTTGCCGTTAAAAATGCCGGCGAGTTGGGGAATGGGAACCACCCGGTCCCCTGCCAGCATACACAAGCCTTTGTCCATGTCCGCGTAAAAGACGGTTTCATTCAGGAGGCAGGCCTGGGACGAGGCAAACTTGCCTGGCAGGGCCGTGATCCTGCCGCCGTGAAAGCGGAATATTCTGCTCCGCGTCAGGAAGTAGATCCCATCCGCACTGCTCTCCACCTGCCAGACATCGTTGAAGGTCCGCTCGTTCGGGGAAATGGCCTCCCTCAGGGAGACCGCCGAGACCTTGCCGGTGGACGACACGGCCAGGTATCCAAGGTCGCCATTGGAGCCGTAGTAGATCGTTCCATCAGGTCCGGACGCCAGGGCCCGGATGACGGCGTTCCCCGGCGTTGGGATGAATTGCCAACGCTGGCCATCGAATTCCAATATACCATTGGTATTTCCGAAATACATGACGCCGCGGCGATCCTGCAGCGCCACCCAGTTTTGGTAATGGGCCTTGTACTGCTCGGGTTCGTAGTTATTGATGATCGGGGCACCGAGTTCCTGAACCTGAGCAGGCGAAAAAGTCCCGAGGATTAATATCAAGCCCAGGAGAAACCATCCCTGTCGATTCATCGTTCCCCCGCGATGAGTACCAGACTCATGGGAAGATCATTTTTGATTACCGATTCGGATAGTGTAATGGACTGCAAAAGAAAAGTCAAAAACGGTTTTCAAAAAAAACGGCCGGCCGGCTCCGCGTCAAGGTTTCGCTCCTGCGACCGCGTCAAAAATCCTGAGGTAGCCTTCGTTCAAGGCGAATTCCAGGGAGGTGGCGGTTTTCTGGATGATCTCTTTTCCGGACGGCAGCCGCGGCCCTGCCTGCAGGAGAATGCCCTGGTTGCGGCCATGCCCCTTGGCGTAAAAAAGACCAAGATCGGCGATCATGGTGCTCTGCTCAAAGGTGAGCAACCCGGGCTGCTCCCAGTAGACCGGCAGGCTGACGTAGCCGATGGAACAGGTCTTGCGGACGCTCACCCCGCCGCCGATGTCGAAGTGGGTGGCGGCCACTTTTTCCAGGATCTTGGCGGCAAAAATGGCCAGGTGGTCCGGAACGACCCTTTTCAATACCACGAGGAATTCCTCGCCGCCCATGCGCAGGACGGCATCATCCTGGCGCACCGAATCCATGAGCAGCGCCGCGAACTGCTTCAGGACCCGGTCGCCGGCATCATGCCCATGGGCATCGTTTACTCTCTTGAAAAAATCGATATCCATGAGGAAGAGACCGAAGACGGCGTTTTCCAAGACGGCTTCCCGGTGGTTCTTGGCGTTCAGCAGGTATTGCTTGCGCTTGATGAAAGCGGCCACATCGTTCTGCAGCACCTCATGCATGAAACGCCGGTTGCGCAGGCCGGTCAAGGGGTCGGTCAGGGTAGCCTGGAGCAAAAACTCGGAAGCTTCATGCAATTGCTGGGTGCGTTCGGCAACGATCACCTCGAGATGATCCTTCTGGCGCCGCAAACTCAGGGTGTATAGATAGACAATGCCGAGCAGCGCGATGATGCTCCCGGAGATCCAAATGAAATAAGCCCAGAGGGTGCGATACCAGGGCGGGAGGATGCGCAAGCGGTATTCGGCCTCACGCCCCATGGTCCCATAGACGTTTTTCGCCCGGACGCGGAAGCAGTATCTCCCCTCGGGAAGATTCGTATATTCTTTTTTCGTTTCGGCGGTCCAGGCGCTCCACTCCTTGTCGAAGCCTTCCAGATAATATTGGAACCGCGTGCCGCCCGGCTTCTCATAAAAGGCGGCCGCGAATTCGAAAGCGGCGCTGTTCTCCCTGTAGGGCAATTGCGGGATGGCCGCGGGATCCTGGCCGCTGGTGAAAACGGTGCGCTGCCGCCCGAACGCCTCGCCAGGGCGGGCATGGGTGCCCTCGAAAAGAAACCGCTTGGAGTTCACGGTCATTTTGCGCACCAGCACGGCAAAAGGCTGGTCATAGTCCTTCGCCACCTTGGGATCGACCCGGTAGAGCCCCTTGCCCGGCAGCCAGACGCTGCCATCGGGGTGAAGGTACATCGCCCCGTCCTGGGCCGGCATGCCGCGGAAGGGCCGGGATTCCATGCGGAACTGGCCATCCCGGCCGGGGATGGCCCATACGGCTCCATCGGCGGTATTGAAAAAAACTCCCCCCCCGGGGCTGAAGATCATGTCTTTCAGCCCGACGGCGGGGTTAACGAATGTCCGGCCCAGGTTGGTATCGGGGGCGAAGCGAATGCGCTCCGGGGCCTGGGCGGCCCCCAGGGGAATGGTGGCGCGGAACAGCCCCGCGGACGAGAGGACAAAGAGGGCATCCCCGCGAACGACGGCCAACAGGTAGGAACGAACCGGCAGGCCTTGCTCGGGGCCGAAGCGATCGATCGCTGAACGTGTCGGATCCGCGCCGGAGAAATGCAGGCGCAACAGTCCGCCGGACTCGGTCCCGGCCCAGAGATCGCCATTGGCGTCCTGCGCGATGCCGCGAATGGTATCGTGGACGGCCTCCATCCTCCCCAGGAGCCGCCATTGGCCCGCCGACCGCCGGTACACCTCCATGCCGCCCACGAGGCCGGTGAAAAGGTGATCGGGCCAGCGCCTGGAAACGACCATGCAGTAGGCGATGGAGTCGGACCCCTGGACTTCCACGGCCTCCTCCCCCTGGATGCGGAACAGCCCGTTTGCCGTGGCGGCCATGAGATCGCCGCCGACCTCCAGGAACTGCCAGACCTGGGCGGGACTGTTGATCAGCGCCTTGAAGACCGGCTTGTCGTCCTGCAGGGCAAAGCGGTAGGGCAGCTGGACCAGGAGGTTCTCGAAGGATCCGACATACATGCGGCCGTTATAGAACCGGGCGCAGGTGCTGATGCCGCGAATGTTGTTGCGCGGGCCAAAGTACGATTGCGGCCCGTTCAACTCGATGTGGGAAATGCCGGCATTATTGCAGGCCCACAAATCGCCGGCGCGATCCACGAACAGATTGGTCACGGTGTTGTCGAGGAGGCCGCTGTTCGTGTTGATGCTGCGGATGATCTTCCCGCTGCCGTCGAAGGAGACGATGCCGCCCTTGACGGTGCAGATGGCGAAAGCGCCGGCGCCCAGGGGCACGAGCTTGTAAAGGAAGGCGTTGCTGCCCTTGATGAACGCATCCAGTTCGCAGGGAAAGGCCTGCACCATCTCCCGCGGGGCCGGCCGGGAGACATCATAGCGGCGGGAAGCGTCGTCCCAAAAAGCCGACAGGTCGATGCGCAGGAAATCGCCGCTGACGCGGCCCACGAGGAGTTGATGGCGACCCGACGGCGCCAAGGCAATGCGCGTGCCGTTATAAATGCCGCCGAGCTGGCGGATGGGCAGCACCTCGTCCCCCGCCAGCAGGCACAAGCCTTTTTCCGTGTCGGCGTAGAACACGGTCCCATTCAGGAGGCAAGCCTGGGAAGAGGCGAACTTGCCGGGCAGGGTCGTGACCCTGCCGCCGTGGAAACGGAAGATCCGGCTCCGGGTCAGGAAATATATCCCGTCTGCGCTGCTCGCCACCTGCCAGACATCGTTGAAGGCCCGCGCGTCCCGGGGGATAGCCCCACCCAAGGACACCGCGGAGACCTTGCCGGTGGCGGACGATGCCAGGTAGCCGAAATCGTCCACCGAACCGTAATAGACCGTTCCGTCCGGGCCCAAGGCCAGGTCGCGGACGGTCGTATTCCCGGGGACAGGTATCCGTTCCCAATGCTGGCCGTCAAATTCCAGGATTCCCGCGTTGTTGGCAAAATACATGATGCCGCGGCGATCCTGCAGCGCTGCCCAATTTTGGGAAAAGGCCTTGAATTGTTCGGTTTCGTAATTGGTGATGACGGGGGCGCCAAGGCCCTGCTCTTGCGCGGGCAAAAGCGTCCCCAAGACCAAGATCAACCCGGGAAGGAGCGCCCCACGCCAATTCATTGCCTCACCTCGTCCGCGAGCCGGCCCGTGGCAAGTGCGATTTTTTCCATTGCGCTATTTTAATGTACAGAAAAAGTAAAGTCAAAAAAAAGAATTGCTTGCAGGCTAAAAAAAGCCCGGTGTCCGGCGCCGGCGCGCGGACGAGACCCAGATCGGCAGCTGAGCGTCAAGAAAAGTTTGCAATGCCGCGAGAAAGTCAGCTTACCCGTTCATCTCCCGAACCAGCGTGATGAGGTCAGCAGATGCAGGGAAAAGACCTGCAGCCCCAATTCGCGTTCGTCCGCCACTCCAGGCTTTTGAGAAGACGGACAAAAGGTTTTTTTCGCGGTAATGGACCATTCCGCTTTTTGTGAGCCAGCCAGGTCTCCTGCTGTCAGGAGATACTCCTTGTAGAACAACCGGCTCGGCGGCTGAAACCGATCCATGACCTTACCATTCAGGCAGACAACCAACTCCTGCCCGTCGGCGTTGGCTTCAACGACGGCAGCCTGCAAAAGCAGGCGTACGCCCCCTGCCGGAGGCGAGAAAGATACAGCCGCCCGTGGACCGGTCCAGCGCCAACGCGCAAAAGCCGGATCGGCTTCCGTGGCTGATTCTTCTGGAAACCAGCCTGCTATCCGCTTGAAAGGAAGTTCTTTGAGCCTGGGCAACGACATGGCAAGCAACCTGGGAAACGGATGCCCATAGAGATTTTCTTTTACTTTTTTTCGCAACTCGCCGACGGGGACAAGCCCGCGGCTCGGGCAAACCCTGCAGTCCGGATCCAGAGTCCCTTTCAGCAGGTTTCGCCTCAGTTCCATGGCCTTTAATGAATTCAGCGCCTCGTCCATGCTCTGGTTTTCTCCGAGATGGAAGACCGGCGTGTGCCAACAGCAAGGCAATACTTCCCTCTTGGAGTTGAGCAAAAAAAAATTCCAGGGATCAAGACAATTCCGGGTCTGGCGGGATGAGAAAGCGCGGGAGGAGTATTTACGTGGCTGGGGGGATGCATTTTTGACCTTGAGCGTTTCATTGTTGCCTTCGTTTCCTTGACCCGCCCCGATTCCAGCCCCAAGCCCTTCGACTTCGCCGATCCTGCTTCGCAAGCTATCCAACAATCCGCTTTGAATGAAATAAGTCATTCCCTTGCGTTCCATGCCGACAATCAATCGCTCGAGGGCGGCCAGAGCTGAACGGGCCTCGGCCGGGGGCAATTCACTGACATGGCGGGGGTTGAGCGCGTCGGGGATATCAGGGTACTTGGTAAGATTGCAGAAATCGAAATAACGGATGCCGAGGGCGCAGGCAAATTCCAAATAGTCATCCAGCTTGAAAACATTCAGGTCGGAGATCACGCAGCTGAAGGAAAACCGGGGAAAATGCCCGGATTTATCCCGTCCCGCACGCCGCACCATTTCCAGGTTGGCGGTCAAGGTCGATAACTGGCCGCCCCGGCGCAGTTTGGCAAAAAGCTCGGGATCGGCCGTGTCGCAACTCACTTCGATGGTGTGAAAGCAGGACAGCGCCTCCGCTTCCGCCCAAGTGAGGGGCTTGCAGAAATTGGAGATCACATGGAGCTTCAATCCGGCAGCCAGCATTTTTTCGCAAATCCCGACCCAGCCGGGGAAAATGGTCGTCTCGCCATGGCCGCTGACGCAAACCAGCTCCACCCGACGCCGGACGAGCGAATCGATCAAGCTCTCGATCAGGGAAGCCGGCAGGTCCTGGCCTCGATAATTCGCTTGGCTGGCAAAACAGAAAACGCAACGCAAATTGCAGCGGGAAGTGAATTCGATATGGGCGGTCCTGGTTTGCGGAGCTTCGAGCAGACGCAGAGGCTTCCAGCAAGCACCTAGGTAATCCTTTATATCACTAAAACCGATTTTTCCCATCATGGGATTTTATGGGAACTACCGCGAAAAAGCAACCGACCTGAAAATATGCGGATGAGAAACCCTCGATAGTTCTCCATGCCCGATAATAGATAATAAATGGCCGTGAATTCAAGCAGCCGGCTTGACTTCATTGTCGATTGCTGCTAAAGGTTTTAAAACAAATGTCGCGAACGCAAAATTTGAAAAAACTCTTGGACACCAGGTTGGTGATCGTAGTCCTATTGGCGCTGCTCCCTTTTTTATTCCAATTCGATGTGGTGAAAATCTGCAAGGTCGATGTTCCGTTCGGCGACCAATGGGATTTTGTCCCACTGCTGGCAAAATCCTATGCCAGCCCGGTCACGATCGGAGATTTGTTTGCCCAGCACAACGAGCACAGGTTGTTTTTCCCCAGGATCGCGATGCTCTTACTTGCTCATCAGTCCAGATGGAGCATCCGGAGCGAATTGGGGCTGATCCAACTTATTTTTCTATTTACATTTTTTATCCTGTCCTACCAGGCCTACCGCTCGCTGCGCGGCAATTCGCGAATCGATTGGTTTTATATATTGCCTTTCCTGTCCTTGCTTTATTTTTGCTTGAGCCAATGGGAAAATCTGATCTGGGGTTGGCAAATTCAAATTGTGCTCAGTATTTTTACGGCCCTATCCGGTTTTTTCATTCTTTGTTCGAAAAAAGTCGGTTTTATCAAAATAATTCTAGCGCTGTTATTGGGGACGATCTCCTTTTTCTCCTATGCCAACGGTTTTTTATTTTTCATCATCGGGATTTTAATTCTTTTTGCGTCGAAATTCGAAAGCCGTTTTGAAAAGTATTTTTCGATCTTATTTTTCTTCGCCTATTCTTCCGTTGTCTTTATCCTCTATATGTCCGGTTATCATAATCCGGGAAATCATCCCTCCGTCTTCAGCTTCGTCAATCAACCAACCGAGTTGCTGAAATTTTTTTTCATGTACATCGGAGCCGCGGTGACCGGCCCGAGATCGGCCCTGGCCGTCGGCCTATTGGGAATGATTGTTTTTTTTGTATTAATCCTGTTCCTTATAAGAAATAAAATCCGGCTTCAGGAAATCCTTTTTTGGGTATGCATCGCTTTTTATTCTTTGGGAAGCGCATTCCTCTCGGGGATCGGACGGTCGGGAATGGGAAGCGGGCAGGCCATGAGCCCTCGTTATGCTTCCTTTTCCATTTTATTTTGGATGGCAATTTTTGTCGCCGTTTTTAAAATGCTGCAACGGATCGAGTTCAATGCTTCCGTCACCAATAATTTTTTCATGGTTATTGCATCGGTCACCCTGTTGACGGTTTCCTCTCTCGCCGTAAACATGAATGCGATCGGTACGGTTTCTTTGTTTGCGAGAAAAAAAACACTGGATACGGCGAAAATTGAATTGCTCAAGGATTCACCCGACCCGGAGATATTGAAGACCATTTATCCTCCCGGCGCCTATGGGGTGGAAAGGCAGCTGGCCGCGTTAAAAAGGCTCAAGCTATCCGTCTTTCGCTGACAAGATTCCCGACGGCCGGATTGACAAGCGTACGGAACATTTTTATACTGAACCGACTTTGAGGAGGAAACCATGAGCGAAAGAAAACCGCTGTCCGGCGGGACGATCCTGCTGGGCTTGATCCTGATCGTGGTCGGCGCCCTGGTGCTGCTGGCCAACATGCATATCCTGCCCTTCGACCTGGACCTGGCCCACTGGTGGCCGCTGATCCTGGTCGCGCTCGGCGTGACGCACCTCTGGAACAACCGCAATATCTTCGATTTTTCCGGCCTCTTCCTCATCCTGCTGGGCGTGGTATTCCTCATGGCCACCCTGGGCAGGATCTACTGGGACGACGTCTGGCGCTACTGGCCGGCGGTGCTGATCCTGCTCGGCCTTTCCATCGTCTTCAAGCGCGGTTCGCCGGCGCGCGAGGGGAAACGCTGGACCGGGTCGGCCAGCAGCGACCCGGACGTGCGCGTGACCAACATCCTGGCCGGCACCGACCGGCGGATCGACAGCCAGGAGTTCAAGGGCGGCGACGTGAGCAATATCCTGGGCGGCACCAAGCTCGACCTGCTGGGGGCCAAGCTGGCCGCCGGCGATTGGCTGCTCACCGTCTCCACCGTGCTGGGCGGCGTCGAGATCCTGGTGCCCCGCGACTGGCGCATCGAGGTCTACCCGACCAACATGCTGGGCGGCGTCGACGACCACACGCGGCAAACCCCGGACGCCGGCGGCGGCAAGCTGGTCATCAAGGCCTCGGCGCTGCTGGGCGGGATAGAGATCAAGAACTAGAAAGCAAAGACGTTCGTAAGTTCGATGTTGAGGAACGAAAAGAGGTTCGAAGTTCGATATTCGCCGTTCGACGTTCCTAGGCCCGCCGGCCGCGGGGATCAGGAGTGACCGGCGAATTTCTTCACCCAGGCGGCATAGCGGTCCATCCAGTTCTGCAGGAATTTCAGGCTGCCCGGGCCGATGTTGCCGGCGTCGTCGAACAGCCCTTCCTTCGTCTGGATGAACGCCTCGGGCTGGCACAGGGTCGGGACGTCGAGGTAAGCCAGGATGTTGCGCAGGTGCTGCTGGGCCATGGCCGTCCCCGGGGCGCCGGTGGAAACGCCCAGGATGCCGGCCGGCTTGCCCGCCCAGACGTTCTGGCCGCGGGGACGCGAACCGTGGTCGATGGCGTTCTTGAGCACGCCGGGAAGCGAGCGGTTGTATTCGGGGGTGACGAACAGCAGCCCCAGCGGCCGCAGCGAATCTCGTTTTTCAGCCGCATGACCGGCGCGGCCGGGTCGGCGTCGTCGTCGGCATTATAGAGCGGCAGGTCGCCGATCTGCGCCTGGCGGAAGGAAAATTCCGGCGGCGCCAGCCTGGCAGCGCGCCGGCCAGCTTGCGGTTCAACGAATCGCGGCGCAGGCTGCCGACGATCAGGGCGATCGGGTACTCATTCATTGCGGCCTCCTCGTGGATCCATATTTATCAGGCACGCGCCTTGCCCTGCGCGCCGGCCACAGCGGGCGCGCCGCCGCTTCCTCACTTGCCGGCGTCCAGGATCGCCGCCGCGATGCTCTGGTAGTCGCCGCCGAAATGATGGCCGCCGCCCAAGGGAATGCAGCGGGCCAGCGTGGCGTCCAGGTCGTGGCACAGCGAATCGTTCTCATCGGCGCCATAAAAACAGAGCAGGGGCAGGCCGCGCAGCTTTTCCACCTCGGGCCGGACCGGCCGGGAGCTGCCGTGGGAAAAGCTCCCCAGCCAGTCGCTGAGGTGAAACTCGAAGTCCACCTCCCGGCTCGGCCCCAGCAGGGCGACCAGGCGGACGGCGGAACGCGCCTCGGGGCCCAGGCCGTTGATCATGAAAGGCAGCACGTCGGCCCCCAGGGAGTAGCCCACCAGCACGGCCTGCTTTTTTTTCCAGGCGGGCAGGTAGTGGTCCAGGAGGCGCTGCAGGTCGCGGCCCGCCTCCGCGGGCGTGCGCTTCTTCCAGAAATACTTCAGCGAATTGAAGCCCACCACGCCGACGCCGCTGGCCGCCAGCGCTTCGCCGATGCTGCGGTCGATGGCCGCCCAGCCGCCGTCGCCGGACACCACCACGGCCAGGTACTCTTTTTGCCACTTGGCGGGCAGGACCTCGACCAGCGGCAGGTCGGCGACCTGCGCCGGCACCGCCCCCTTCGCTCCCGCCGCAGGCGTGGGCGAAGGGGGCGTGGCGAACGCTTTCTGGCAGGCCTGCAGGAACTGGGGCAGCCAGTTGCGCTGCACCGAGAAGCCGTGGCCGACGTGCTCGAGCATGACGATCTCGCCCTGCTCCACCTGGCCGACATAGGCGCGGGTCGAGGCGGCGTCGCAAACCTGGTCGATCCACCCCTGCAGCACCACCCAGGGGGCGGCAAGGCGGCGCAGCGGCAGAAAGACCACCCCCTTGCCGCGGGCACCGGCGCGCCATTCCAGCCCGTAGCCCTTGCAAAAGGGTTTTTGCAGCGGCAGGTCGGGGCAGAAGCCGAGGCTGACCGCCCCGGCGAAGGTGCCGGGCGGCGCCTGGGCCAGCGCGGCGTAGACCAGGGTGGCGCCCGAGGAATAGCCGACCAGCAGGGGCTGGACGTAATCGGGGAAGTTTTTCAGCTTCTGGACATACTTGCTCAGCATCTCGAAGTCGGCGGCCGGGTAGACGCATTTCTCCGGCGCGGCGGCCAGCCGCGCGAGATAGTGGGTGATGTCGATGCCCACCACCAGGGCATCCATGCCGGTCATGGCCCGTGCCATGTCCACCACCCCCAGGTTCCAGCCGCCGTCGCCCGAGACGAACAGCGCCACGCGCGCAGGATGGGGATTGCCGGCGTAGAGGGTGACCTTGCCGAAACGGCCGAAATTGAACGTTTCCTCGGCCGCGAGGGCCCGGGGCAAGGCCATGAGCCACACGGAGAATGCGACGGCCAGTGAAAAAAACTTCCTGCTTGTCATTTGGCTATTACCCCCTTCAGGCCCTTGGACACCAGCGCCGAGACGTTGGCCAGCACCCGAGGCAGGGCCATGCCCCCGGGGCCGGCGAGGTAGCGGGGCTCCCACGACGGCCGGAACTTTTCCTTGTAGCGGCGCAGCCCCTGGAAATTGTAAAAGTTCTCGCCGTGCTGAAAAAGAAAGGCGCCGAAGCGGTTCCACAGGGGCGCCATGCTCATGCTCGGCAGCCCGGAAAACGGCGCCATTCCCAGGTTGAACCAGGCGAAGCCGTTTTCCCTGCCCCAGAGCATCAGCTGCACGAAAAGAAAGTCCATGCAGTTTTCCGGGGCGTCGGGGCCGAAGCGCATCAGGTCCACAGACAGTTCCTCGCCGCCGCTCCCGGCCCAGACATTGGCGAAGGCCACGATGCTCTGAGCCCGGCTGACCACCGCCAGCGGGAAACGCTCCAGGTAGCTCTCCTTGAAAAAGCCCAGGGAAAATCCCTTTTCACGGGTGCGCTTGCGCTGCAGCCAGCCGTCCGAGACCTGCCGCAGCTCCGCCATCCGGGGCGGGACCTCCGCCGGCGGCAGGATGGCGAAGCGGCAGCCCTCCTCCTGCAGGCGGTGGCTGACGTGGCGGAACCACTTGTTCTCCCTGCCTTCCAGCGACATCTGCGCCAGGGGCACCCGGGCCTCCTCGCCCAGCTTGAACATGGCCAGCCCCAGGTCGACGTACTGGTGGAGGTGGTGGCGGGACACCTCGTAAAATACAGTCCAGCCGTCATGGCGGTCGACGAGCTCGCGGAATTTCCAGATCAGCTCGCCCGCCTCCTCCGCCTTCCCTACCGGGTCGCCCATGGCCACCCAGCTGCGCCCCACCCGGGCGTACATCAGGAAGGAAGCGCCGCTGGCGCTGAACAGCAGGGCCTTGTCGCCCAGCAGGGCCAGGTTGGCCAGCGTATCCCGGGAAGCGGCGATCACGGGCAGCGCCCGCTCGATGTCCGCGGCGCCGGGCAAGGGCAGCGGCGCGGCGAAACCCGGCCGCAGCAAACGGTTCAGGACCAGGAGAAAAGCCAGGATCACGGCGCCGGTGGTGGCCCGCAGGGAACGCGGGGCGTCGCCGGAAAAAGTGAATTGCCACCACAGGTCGTGGGAATAATCGATATGCTTGTAGGAAAAAACGCCCAGCCAGATCGCGCCGAACAGGATGAGGATGATGGCCACGATCCAGAACGGGGAAAAGACCTGGCCGGCCAGCGACGTGCGGCGGTAAAACGTATGGCGCCCGACCAGAAGCAGGGCGCCGAGTAGCACGGCCAGGAACAGCGCCTCCTCGTAATCGATGCCCTTGACCAGGGAGAGCAGGACCCCGCCGGCCAGGAAGACGAGGGTCAGCCGGTAGGCGGTCGCCAGCCGCCGCTGCAGGCCGCGGGCCAGGAAGATCAGCCCGGTCCCGATCAGGCTGGCCAGGAAATGGGCGATCTCCAGCACCGGCAGGGGAACGAACCCCTGGATCAGCCCGAGGCGGGAGGCGACGGCGGGGGTGGCCCCGGAAAACAACAAGATGGCGCCGCAGGCCAGGGTGAGCAGGGAAAACAATTCGGGGGCCACGATGGCCAGCCAGCTCCCCAGGGCCAGGATGAACCGTTTCAAGCGGGGCATTTGCGGCATGGCCTGGCGCACCGCCAGGGAGGCCGCCGCCACCAGCAGCGGCAACAGGTAATAGACGGCCCGGTAGGCCAGCAAGGCCCCGACCACGGCCGGGGCCTCGGCGCCGGGAGCCAGCAGCAACAGGAAGACCGATTCGAACACCCCCAGCCCGCCCGGGACCTGGCTGCCCGCCCCCACGATCTCCGCCAGCAGGAAAATGGCCAGCAGGCCGATCAGGGAGCGCCCGGGCAGCGGCGGCAGCAGCACGAGCAGCACCCCGGCGGCGAAAAGCCAGTCGGCGGCGGACAGGGCGGTCAGGGCCGCGGCGGCCCGCGGCGGCGGCGGCGGGATGCGCCAGCGGCCGAAACCCGGGCGCAGGCGCCGCCAGGAGAGGAAAAAGAAGGCGGCGACCAGCAGCAGGAAGAGGAATCCCAGCGGCCGGACCGTGGCCAGCGGCAGGCGCAGGGAGGGCGGCAGGGGCAGCGGGTCGACGACGAACGCGATCCCGGACAGGAACAAGAATCCCAGCCAGAACACGACCGAATGCAGCGCCACCAGCAGGGAGACGTCCGCAAGGGAAACTCCCCAGGCGCGGTAAAACCAGAGCCGCAGCGAGCCCCCGCTGAGAAGCGAGTAGCCGACGCTGTGGCTGACGGCGTTGCTGATGAAAGAAGGCAGCGCCGTGCGGTAGAGCGGCTGCGGGTGGCCGATGGCCCGGAACAGCAGGGACTCGTCGCCGGCCTGGGCGATGTAGCTCAGCAGGGTGAAGGCCAGCGCCTGGGCGACGTGCGCCAGCGGGATGGAGCGCATATAGCCCAGGACATCGTGAAAATGGACCTGGCGCAACTTGCCTTGCAGGATGTACAAAGCGGCCACGAACAGCCCCAGCCCGACGGCGAACGCGGCGACCTTTTTTATTCTCTCTTGCCTCATGAAAAACTCACAATTTATTTAGCACAAACTCCATGCCAAGGCAAATGCCCAGTGCGGCAACGAGATCAAGAACTAAAACGAACGATAGTAATTCGTGATTAGTGATGAGTGATTAGTAACAGCCATGCAGAACGAACTAGAAAATGTTGAAGAATAAATATCCTCTGGATTTGATGAGTTAACAAATCAGTAATCATTGTCATAAAATAATCTAAGATATAATGCAGTTTCTCATCACTAATTACTAATCACTAATCACAAAAGCTCGATTATTTCTTAGCTAGGTCTATCACCTGCTGCATGACGCGCATGGCGTTGCCGCCCCAGATCTTGGCGATCTCTTTTTTGCCGTAGCCGCGGCGCACGAGCTCGATGGTGATGTTCTTCAGCTGCGTCACGTCGCTGCAGTCGGCCAGGCCGCCGCCGCCGTCGAAGTCGGTGCCGATGCCCACGTGGTCGATGCCGATCAACTTGACGATATGGTCGATGTGGTCGACCGCGTCCCTGACGTAGACCGGCGGCGAGGGGTAGCGCGCGTCCAGGGCGTCGTATTCCGCTTCCACCTTGTCGTGCTCCGCCGGCTCCTTGATGTTGCCCCAGCCGCCATAAATCTCGTCGATCCTCTTGCGGAACGCCTCGAAGGCCTGGTCGCGCTCGGGGTTGGCGGGCGGCTGCTTGATGTAGTCGTTGAGGATGCAGAGCTGGATGACGCCGCCGTTCTTCTTCAGGGCCAGCAGCATCTCGTCGCTCAGGTTGCGCGGGCTGGCGGACAGGGCCCGGGCGCAGGAGTGCGAGGCGATGACCGGCGCCCGGCTCACGCGCAGCACGTCGTAAAAGGAGCGGTCGGAAATATGGGAGACGTCGACCATCACCCCGAGATCGTTGAGCCGCTGCACCACCTGCCGGCCCCATTCGCTCAGGCCCCGGTCCTCGGGGTCCTTGCGGTCGGTCGAGGAGTCGCAGATGTCGTTGTCGGCGGTGTGGGCCAGGGTGACGTAGCGCACGCCGCGCTTGTAGAAATAGTCGATCAACGCCGGGTCATGGCCCAGCGGGTAGCCGTTCTCCATGCCGATGAAGATGGCGCGCTTGCCCTGTTTTTCCAGGCGCCGGGCGTCGGAGGGGGCCAACGCCAGGCCGCACAGGTTGGGATATTTCGCGAACATGGCGTCCATGGCGTCGAGGATGGCGACGGCTTTTTCCCGGGCGTCGGCGTGCCCTTCCGGGGTCCGCGGCCCCTGGCCGACGAACACCGCGAAAAACGAGGCGTCGAGGCCGCCGGCCTTCATGCGCGGCAGGTCCTGGCAGCCGCTGCCGCGCTGCCCGGGCTGGTGGTATTGCCCGATGTCCCAGCCCTTTTCCAGGAGCTTGAACGGCGTGTCGCAGTGCGTGTCCACGGTCAGGACCTGGTTATGCCAGAGCAAGGCCTTTTTGACCAGGGGGTCGCCGGCGCCTTGGAGCCCGGCGGCGGGGACGAACAGGACCGCAGCGCAAAAAAAGACAAGCAAGAAGATTTTGGCTTTCATGGATTACCTCGAAGCGATTATACTCAAAAACCGGGGCGTTGGTTCTCTTTGCGGCCGACAAAAAACTTTTTGCGCAAAAATGGCGCCTATGCTATAATTTTTCACATGCTGGACACCAATTTCGTCAGGAACAACCTGGAACTGGTCAAGAAGAAGGTCGAAGCCAAGGGGGTGCCCTTCGCCGACGACCGCTTCAGCGCCCTGGACCTGCGCCGGCGCCAGCTCCTCGCCCGCAGCGAGGAGATGAAGAGCAGGAAGAACAAGCTGGCCAAGGAGACGGGCTTCCTGAAGAAGAGCGGCGCGCCGACGCGCGAGCTCGAGCTGCAGTCCATCGAGCTTTCCAAGCAGATCGCCGACGGCGAGAAGGAGCTGGAGGCGCTCGAGGCCGAGTTCCACGATTTCCTGCTGAACATTCCCAACCTGTTCCACGACTCGGTGCCCGTCGGCCACGACGCCAGCGCCAACGAAATGGTGCGCGCCTGGGGCGAAAAGACCGCCTTCCCCTTCACCCCGCGCCCGCACTGGGAGCTGGGCGAAGCTTCGGGCGCGCTCGACTTCACCCGCGCCGCCAAGATATCGGGCTCGCGCTTCACCATCTACTTCGACGGCCTGGCCAAGCTGGAGCGCGTGCTGATCCAGTTCATGCTCGAGGTGCACACCCGGGAGCACGGTTACCGCGAAGTGCTGCCCCCTTTCCTGGTCAACGAGGCCAGCCTGGTCGGCACCGGCAACCTGCCCAAGTTCAAGGCCGACCTCTTCAAGATCGAGGATTACAACCTGTACCTGGTCCCCACCGCCGAGGTGCCCCTGACCAATATCCATCGCGACGAGACCCTGGAGGAAAGCCAGCTGCCGGTCAAGTACGTGGCCTACACCCCCTGCTTCCGCAGCGAGGCCGGGGTCGCACGGCAAGGACATCCGCGGCCTGGTGCGCCAGCACCAGTTCAACAAGGTCGAGCTGCTGAAGTTCACCCATCCCGGCCGGTCCTACGTCGAGCTGGAGGAGCTGACCGCCAACGCCGAGGCCATCCTGCGCAAGCTGGAGCTGCCCTTCCGCACCATGGCCCTGTGCAGCGGCGACCTCTCGTTCTCCTCGGCGAAGACCTACGACATCGAGGTCTGGATGCCCGCCCGCGCCGACTACCTGGAAATATCGTCCTGCTCGAATTTCGAGAATTTCCAGGCCCGCAGGGCGCACGTCAAATACAAGGGCAGGGACGGCCGCAAGGATTTCGTCCATACCCTGAACGGCTCCGGCCTGGCCGTCGGCCGCACGGTGGCGGCCATCATGGAAAACTACCAGACCGCCGACGGCGGTGTCCGCATCCCCGACGCCCTGCGTCCCTGGTTCCCCGGCCAAGACCTACTGTAATGCCGTATTATAAATGCACGCTGGTCGACGAACAGGGCCATTTCTCCGACCACGAATACTACGCGGAGAATCGCCGCGAGGTCCTGGCGTCGCTGGCCAACCTGGACGAGAAGCTGGTCCGCGTCCAGCGCCTGTGGTTCAAGGATTTTTCCCTTAAAAAGGTCTTCATCCGCAAGATCGGCTACACCGAATTCCTCCTCTTCAACCAGGAGATGATCACCCTGCTCAAGGCCGGCATCCCCATGATCCGCGCCCTGGAGATCATCATCCAGAACACCCGCCTGGGCGTCCTGCGCGAGATTGTCGCCAAGGCGGCCGGCAACATCCGCAACGGCATGCAGATCTCCGAGGCCTTCAGCTCGGCGCAGATCCCCTTCCACCAGATCTTCAAGGCGTCGCTGCTGGCCGGCGAGAAGAGCGGCCACCTGGAACAGATCCTGGAAAAATTCAACATCTACCTGGCCAAGATCACCAACCTGCGCCGCAAGACGGTCAGCGCCCTGACCTACCCCATCATCCTGCTGCTCTTCATGGCCTCCATGGTGCTGGTGATCTCCATATTCGTCATCCCCAAATTCGCGGCCTTTTTCGACAACATGGAGGCGCAGCTGCCGGCCATGACCCTGTTCTTCATCGGCATCACCCAGTACCTGAAGGAGAACATCGTGGCCTTCGCCGGCGTGGTCGCCGGGGCCTACGTCATCGTCCGCCTGATCGAGCGCTTCAACCCGCGCGTGATCGTCATCGACCAGCTCAAGCTGAAGGTCCCCCTGCTCGGGCGCATCGCCCACGAGAACGCCATCGCCGTCTTCGCCCGCACGCTGGCGATCCTGATATCGGGCGGCATCCCCGTCCCCGAGGCCGCCGAGATCGCCGTCGAGACCTTCGCCAACAAGTATTATTACAGCCAGGTGCGCGACGTCCCGGAAAAGATCCGCCAGGGAAACCTGCTTTCCGACGTGCTGGACGGCGTCGTCATCATCCCGCGCATCCTGGTCGAGCTGATCCGCGTCGGCGAGACGTCGGGCAACCTGACGACCGTGCTCGACGAGAGCGCCGACTACTATGAGCGCTCCATCGACAACAAGATCAACGCGTTGATTTCGCTGATCGAACCTGTTATAATCATCGCCCTGGGGATGGTGATTGCCGTGATGCTTGTTTCCGTTTACTTGCCGATATTCAGTTCCATAAGGATCATCCAGTGAAGAAAAGCATACATATCGCCGACGTGAAGATCGATTACCCGCTGTTGGCGAAATTTCCCGCCGAGTTCCTGATCAAGAACCTCTTTTTCCCCCTGGAAGAGAGCGACGGCACCATTTCCGTGGCCATGCCCGACCCGGAAAACCTCGACAAGATCGGCATGATCGAGAATTTTACCCAGAAAAAGGTCATCCCCTTCCTGGCCAACCGCGACGAGCTGGAAAAATTCCTCAAGAAAAGCGACACCTATACCAAGGTCCTGCGCGACAAGACCGAGACCTTTACCTTGAAGAAAACGAACGAGGTCGCCGACGAGGAGGTCGTGACCATCGAGAGCATCACCGAGGAGGACGATTCGGTCATCAAGCTGCTCAACAACATCATCCTCACCGCGGTCAGCAAGAAGGCCTCCGACATCCATATCGAGATCAGCAACGACGCGCTGAACATCAAGTACCGCATCGACGGCATCCTGCACCAGATCATGGAACCGCTGGACAGTTCCTTTCATTCGTTCCTGCTGACGCGCCTCAAGGTCATCTCCGAGCTGGACATCGCCGAGAAGCGCGTGCCCCAGGACGGGCGCTTCCGCATGAAATTCAAGCAGAAGACCATCGACTTCCGCGTCTCGATCATGCCCGGCATCTACGGCGAGAACGCCGTCATCCGCATCCTCGACCGGGAAATGATCACCGAGAGCATCGGCGAGCTCAGGCTGAAGCAGCTGGGCTTCTCCCCCTATATCCTGGAAAAGATCAACTACTACATCCGCCAGCCCTACGGCATGTTCCTGGTGACCGGCCCGACCGGCAGCGGCAAGACCACCACCCTCTACGCCGCACTGAACGAGATCAAGGACCCGGCCGACAAGATCATCACCATCGAGGACCCGGTCGAGTACCAGGTGGAAGGCATCATGCAGATCCCGGTCAACGAGAAGAAGGGGCTGACCTTCGCCAGGGGGCTGCGCTCCATCCTGCGCCACGACCCGGACAAGATCATGGTCGGCGAGATCCGCGATCCGGAGACCGCCCAGATCGCCATCCAGTCGGCCCTGACCGGGCACCTGGTGTTCACCACCGTTCACGCCAACAACGTTTTCGACGTCCTGGGGCGCTTCATCCACATGGGCACCGACACCTACAGCTTCATCTCCGCCCTGAACTGCATCGCCGCCCAGCGCCTGGTCCGCGTTCTCTGCCCGCGCTGCCGCAAGCCCGTCACCCTGGACAAGGAGGCCCTGGCCTACAACCGCGTCGAAAAAGGCTTCTTCACCGGGCCCGTCTACCAGGCCGTGGGCTGCGAGGAATGCTCGGGGTTGGGCTATTCCGGGAGGACGGCGATCGGTGAAATATTGGAAATGACCGACGAGACCAAGGAAATGATACTGGTCCGGAAACCGACCTCGGAGATCAAGAAAGTGGCCATGGAGCAAGGCATGATCCCTATCCGCAAGAACGGCCTGAACTGCGTCAAGTCCGGCGTCACCTCCATCGAGGAGCTGAACCGGGTGACCGTCAAAGAATGGGTCTGATCTCGTTTTTCCTGCCCGAGCGCCTGCCGCGGCAGTTCGTTTACGCCGGCGACCGCCATGCCGAGGTCGTCAGGCTGCAGAAGGACACGATCGTCGAGCGCCAGCGGCTGGAAGGGGCGGCGCTGGTGGAGAACGCCGATGCCGCGTGGGCGGGGATCGCCCCCGGGCTGCGGGCGGAGGATGCCGGCATCGTATTCAACGCGTCGCCCTTCATCTACAATTTTTTCGAGTTCGACAAGCTGCCCTGGCAGAAAAAGACCCTCGGCGACCTGGTCACCTGGCGGCTGCAGAAAATATTCCCGGAAAACATCGAGGCCTACGACCACCGCTTCTTCCGCCTGGACGGGAAAAGGGTGCTCTCGCTGCTGGTCAAAAAAGCGCTGCTGGAAAAGACCGAGCGGCTGTTCGCGGAAAGGCGCGTGCCCCTGACCTATGTCGGCAACTCCATCATGGAGATCCTGTCCCGCTCGCTGCGGGTGAAATCCCCTCCCGATTTTTTCCTCGAAAGCGACCAGTCCGGCTGCACCCTGGTTTTCCAGGTCCGGCGCTCGCCCATCTATATCCGCAAGTTCAAGAGCGCTTCGGCGGCGGACACGGTCGACGAGATCACCAAGACCGTGAACTTCGTGCGCAACAACTACGGTACCGACCCCCGCCGTTACTGGCTCATCGAGCACCGGGACGACGCTGACACCGCCGCCATGGAAGAGCGGCTCGGCGCGGCGGGGTTTTCCCGCCTGCGGACCGGCCTGGGAGCGGCGCCGCACCTCCCCGCCCGCCCATGAAAAAAATCGCCTATAACCTGGCCAGCGGCCGCAAGGTCAACCCCCGCGCCTTCGCCTTGCGCGCCGGGCTGCTGCTCCTGGTTTCGCTGCTGCTCGGCGGCCTCACCGTCGCCAACCTGGTCCGCCTGCGCGAAAGAAACCGCGTCGAAAAAAACGCCAGCGGCCTGCTCGCCTCGCGGCTGGACGAGATGAACCGCCTGGGCGCCCGGCAGCAGCGGGAGATCGCCGCCAGCAAGAACCTGTGGCAGAACGAGCTCGCGGCGGCCAACCGCCTGATCGAACGCAAAAGCTTTTCATTCGTCGCGCGCCTGGATTTCCTGGAAAAGACGTTCAGCCCGGGCATCCGCCTCCGCCAGCTCTCCCTGGTCAACGAGGCCGCCGGCACCATGGCCATGACCATCAGCGCCCAGTCCTTGAAGGAATTGTTCGCCCTCTACCGCAAGCTGGCGCCCTACGACCTGGTCCTCTCCAGCGAGACGCAATCCCAGGACGAATACCAGGTCAACCTGCTCTGCCGGATCAGCAATGAAAAAATATAAACTCGCCGTCATCGCCCTGCTGGCCCTGTTCGCCCTCAGCGCCGCCGGCTGCCTTGTTTCCTCCCTGTATTCCCACTTCCACGAGCTGGCGCGGCAGGACCGCCTGGCCCGCCAGGCCGCCTTCCGGCAGCAGGAAAGCGAATTCGGCAAAGCCAGCGCCGAGTACGCCGAGTGGCGGGAGCTCCCGGAGGCGCTGCGAAAATTCAGGAAGGAGCGCATCATCAGCCTGGACGATTTCAAGCTGTTCCGCGACGAGCTGAACTCCTGCCTGGACAACAACGGCTTTCGCGGCGCGAACATCAGCTTCCAGTTCGGCCCCAGCCAGAACCGCATGAAGCGCGTGACCATCGGTTTCACCCTGAACGGCGGCTACCGCGAGCTGAAAAAATTCATCTACGACATGGAACGGGTGCCCAAGATGCACTTCTTCGACCGCATCGTTTTCAACGGCGGCGGCGAAACGGTCACCGCCGGTTTCACCATGGAGGCCTACCTTGGCGAATAGGACATGCGTGGTGCTGACGCTGCTCCTGGCGCTGGGCGCGCCGCTGCGGGCCGAGCTGCTCAAGCTGAGCCTGCTGGCCCGGCCGGCCGCCCCGTTCACCCTGAAGCTGGACATCTTCCAGGGCCGCGGAGCCGGCGACCTGGGGAGCGGCCGCCCCGGCGCCGCCGCCGCGACCCCGGCCCAGGCGGAAAAGCTGCAGAAGTCCATCGCCGAGGAGATCCAGCAGTCGATCTCCTACGAAGGGTTCATCGTGAAGGACGCCCGGAAGTCGGCCCTGCTCAACGTCAGCGGCGAGTTTTTCGTGGCCGGCGAGGGGGATGTCCTCCTCGAGAAGATCAAGGTCTTGAAGATCAGCAAGGACGTGGTGACCGTCGAATACGACAACCAGCCCTACGACATCCGCATCAAAGGAGATTAAAATGGCTACCCTAAAAAATATGCCCCGGCTGGCCCTGCTGCTGGTCGTCCTGTTCGCCGGACAGGCCTGCCTGACCACCACCTCCAGCCTGCGCCAGGCGCGGCAGCTGTTCAATGCCGGCGAATTCGACCAGGCCAGGGACATCCTGACGCGGGCGACGGCGGAGAACCCGAAGAACGCCGAGATCAAGACCCTGCTCTTCCGCGCCCAGCTGAGCAGCTACCAGAGCCACCTGTTCCAGGCGCGAAATAAAAACCGGGCGGGCGACCGCGCCGGCGCCATCCTCGAATACCAGAAAGCGCTGGCCATTTTCCCGGGCAACACCGAGCTGCAGGCGGAATTCGACGCCGTGGCCAACCCGCAGAAAACGGTCAAGGTGGAGAGGGCCAAGCCGACCGTGGTACCGCCGGTGGAGTTGAAGGTCAAGAAGGACGAGAAGGTCAGCCTGAGCCTGAAGAACACGCCGATCACCAACATATTCAAGAGCCTGGGCAAGAGCTTCGGCATCAATTTCATCTTCGACAAGGATTTCCGCGATTTCCTGCACAGCGTGGAGATCGAGAACACGACGTTCAAGGAGATGCTCAAGGTGCTGTGCATGGTCTCGAACTCCCAGTACCGGGTGCTCGACCCCTCGACCGTGATCGTCTATCCCGACATCTTCGCCAAGAAAAAAACCTTCGACCTGCGCGGCATCAAGACGTTCTACCTGTCCAACATCAAGTCCGAGGACGCCCGCAAGATGATCCAGACCGTCTTCCGCGACGAGCAGCTGCTCATCCAGGAGGACACCAACCTCAACGCCCTGGTCATCCGCGCCGATTACAACTCGCTGGTCGACATCGAGCGCTTCCTGACCCGCATCGACAAGGAAAAGGGCGAGGTCGAGGTGCACATCGAGATCCTGGAGATCAACCGCAGCCTGATCAACAAGCTGGGCGCGGACTTCGCCAACGGGGTCTTCGGCGTCGCCGCCGGCGGCCTGGACAGCGAGGGCAAGATCTCCTCGACCATGAACATCAAGGACCTGGGCAAGACCAACTTTTTCCTGACCATCCCCACCGTGGCCATGAATTTCCTGGAAACCGACAGCCACAACAAGATCCTGGCCAAGCCCAACATGCGCGGCATCGACGGCGAGGAGATATCCTTCATGGTCGGCGACGAAGTGCCGATCCCCGAGACCCAGTTCCAGGCCATCGCCGCCGGGGGCATCAATTCCTCGCCCGTGACCACATACCGCTACCGCAACGTCGGCGTGGAGATCAAGATCACCCCTTTCATCCACCAGAACAACGAGGTCACGCTCAAGACCAAACTGACGATCAACTTCATCTCCTCGGGCGCCACCTCATCCTTCCCCACCTTCGGCAAGCGCGAGATCGAGAACAAGATCCGCCTGAAGGAGGGGGAGACCAACATCATCGGCGGCCTGATCCGCGACGACGTGCGCGGCTCGCTGAACGGCTTCCCGGCCCTGAGCCGCATCCCCCTGCTGGGGAAACTGTTCGGCAACTCGGAAAAAAACATCAGCCAGACCGACCTGATCTTCTCCATCACCCCCAAGATCATCCGCCGCACGCCCATCAGCGCCCAGGACAACGAGGCCATCTGGAACGGCAACGAGCAGCCGGCCAGCGCGCCGCCCGCCCGGGCGCTTGGAATCCGAAGAGCCGGGAGAGGCCGAAGCCGAGGGCGCGGACGCGGGGGAAACGGCGGAAACCCCGCCCGACGCCGTCAACCGCGTGACCATCTCCCCCACCCAGGCCAGCATCCCGGTCAATTCCGACGCCTTCTTTTCCCTGCGCATCCAGGCGGACAAGCCGCTGGCCAGCCTGGCGTTCAACGGCAACCTGAACGGCGGCAACGGCGAGATCCTCGAGATCAAGACCGACTCCCTGAACGAAAGCGAGGTGAAGGTGTTGAAGAACATCTCGGGAAACTCGTTCGACGTGGGGCTGTCCTTCAGCGGCGACAGCGCCCAGGCCCTGTCTTCCGCCTTCGTCCAGGTCAAGGTGAAATTCACGACCAAGGGCAAGTACAGCCTGGAGGTCGGCGGCGTCAACGCCTACGACATCAAGAGGAACAAAGTGGAGATCGTCGGGGCTTCCTGCCCGATCGACGTCTATTGATATTTTAGAACAGGCCTCTCCCGAGGCGTTGAAAGAAATCGGGGTTCGATCAGATGATTACGGCAGGGGTTTCAGGAATCGCGCGCCCGGCGCTGCAATTCCCTCACCCCTCCCTTCGCGAAACCAGCGAGCGACCGGGTTATTTGACCCTGTCCTTCAGCGCCTTGCCGGCCCTGAAGACGGGGACGTTCTTGGCTTTGATGGAAATTTTCTGGCCGGTCTTGGGATTGATGCCGATCTTGGCTTTCCGGTGGGCGACGGCGAAGGTGCCGAAGCCGACCAGCGTCACTTTGCTTTTTTTCTTGAGGCAGGCGGCGACGGAATCCAGGAAAGCGTTGACCATTTTTTCCGTTTCGGAAACTTTCAAGTTCGCGTTTTCGGCAATGGCTTTTACCAGCTCGGTTTTGTTCATCATTACCTCCTGCCCCGGATTCTAGAGGATGAAAACCCAAAAGTCAAGTCACAGACAGGCTTTTCTTAAATATTTTTTTTGAAACCGTTGATACGACAGGATATTCTCGAGTGCGCATTTGAAGACCCGCGGTCCGACTGGAGAATTTTGCCTCCCGCGGACGACGAAATCGCCTCAACGCTTGTCGGGCGCCGCCGCTTCCTGTATAATCAGCGCGGCAGGAGGTAGGCCATGGAAGAACCGTTCATCAAAGCCGCGGCGGAGATCGACGTCGAGGAGATCATGGCGGCGATCCAAAAAAAGATCCAGGACAAGAAAGACGCCGGCCTGCTGAAGCAGGGCGAGATCGACGAGATCGACGACATGGAACTGCAGCCGCTCCCCGATTTCCTGGAGATCCCCTCCATATACGAGCCCGTGCTCTACCCCGGTTTCGCCGAGAACATGGCCCCGCCGGGGGCGCTGGACGAAGCCATCCGGGAGACCGGCCTGGCCAAGGGCATCCTGAAAAAGATCCGCGGCCTGCTGTCGCCGTGGACCCGCTTCATGAACCGCCCCATGTACGTCGAATTGAAGACCAACATCCTCGACCTGCAGAAGAAAGTGCCGATCGTGCTGCAGAGCAGCGAATACATCCGCCTGCTGCACAACGCCATGCACAACCTGATCGTCGAGGCCTCGAAGCTGAAGACCGAGGAGGAGCTCCTGAAGACCAAGATGCGGATCCTCGAGGACAAGATCGAGTTCCTGGAGAACCGCGAGCGGGCCCTGGAGAAAAAACTGCCGGCGACATGAACGTCCACCAGTTTTTAACCTCCTATTCCTACGGCGACGCCATCGGCAACGAGGCCCTGGAGATCCGCGACTTCCTGCGTTCCCAGGGCATCGGCTCCGAGATCTTCACCCTGCATTTCCACCCGCGCTACGCCAACCAGGTGCGCAACTACCTGGACTACGACCGTTTTTCCGCGCCGGGCAACACGGTCATCTATCACTTTTCCATCGGCTCGCCGGTGACCAAGAAATTCCTGCGCCTGAGCGACCGCAAGGTGATCATCTACCACAACATCACCCCCTACCAGTTCTTCCTGGACTTCCACCGCATCCTGGCCAAGGACTGCTTCAAGGGACGGCTGGAGCTGAAGAGCCTGGCCGGCCAGGTCGACCTGGCCCTGGGCGATTCCGAGTACAACCGCCGGGAACTGGTGGCGGCGGGTTTTCGGGAAACGGGCGTCCTGCCCCTGGTCATGGATTTCGCCAAGTTCGACCTGCCGGTGCTGCCGGTTTTCCGGGAGATGTTCTCCGACCGCAAGACCAACCTGCTCTTCGTCGGGCGCATCATCCCCAACAAGAAGGTCGAGGACGTCATCAAGACGTTCCACCTCTACCAGAAGCATTTCAACCCCGAGTCGCGGCTGTTCCTGGTCGGCGAATACCGCGGCTTCGAGCGCTACGTCTCGGCCCTGCAGGAGCTGATCGCCGGGCTGGGTGTGCGCGACATCCATTTCAGCGGCCACGTGCCGCTGGCGGAAATGGTCTCCTACGCCAAGCTGGCGCACCTCTACCTGCACCTGAGCGAACACGAGGGCTTCTGCGCCCCGGTGCTGGAGAGCTTCCACCTGGGCATCCCGGTCGTCGCCTTCGACGCCGGCGCCGTCGGCGAGACCATGAACGGGGGCGGCGTGCTGCTGCTTGAGAAAGAGCCGCTGCGCACGGCCGCCCTGTGCCACGAGGTCCTCACCCGCCCCGGGCTGAAAGCCGCGCTGCTCGCCGGCCAGGAAAAGGCCCTGGCGAAATACCTGCGCCCGCGCACCGGCAGGATCCTGCTCGATTACCTGCGCGCGCAGCCCGCGGGGCGGTTATGAACGTCGACGCCGTCGTCGTCCGCTACGGCGAGATCAGCCTCAAGGGCCGGAACCGCAGCCGCTTCGAGCAGAAGCTGAAGGGCGACCTGGCCTGGTTCATGGGCAAACACGGGCACGCGTTCTCCGAGGTCGCCGTCGAACGCGGCCGCATCTATATCCGCGGCACCCGGGAGCTCCCCGACCTGAAAATGGTCCTGGGCGTTTATTCCTACAGCCCGGCGCGTGAGATCCCCCGCGACTACGACGCGCTGAAAAGGGAGGTCGCGGGCTTTTTCCCGGAGATCCGGAGCAGCCGGGACTTCCGGGTCAGCTGCCAGCGCATCGACAAGGACTTCGCCCCCGACTCCATGGGCGTCGAGCGGGAGATCGGCAGCATCATCGAAGAGGGCAGCGGCACGCCGGTCAAGCTGAAGAACCCGGCCTACGAGCTGCACATCGAGATCGGCCACCGCCATATCTACATCTTCAGCGAAAAAATAAAAGGCTTCGGCGGCTTCCCGGTGGAGAGCTCCGGCAAGCTGGTCTCGCTGATCTCGGGCGGCATCGATTCGCCGGTGGCCACGTTCCTGATGATGAAGCGCGGCGTGCTGCCGGTGCTGCTGCATTTCAGCATCGCCGACGACCTGACGGCCAAGGTGCGCCGCCTGCGCGACCGGCTCGAGGCGTTCGCCGCCGGGCAGGAGATCCGGCTGATCGTCATCCCCAGGGAGGAGCTTTTCCTCGGCAAGCTCGCCGGCCTGTACGACACGCGCTGCGAACCCTACCTCTGCGTCATCTGCAAGTACCTGATGCACAAGAAGGCGTCGGAGGTGGCCGCGCAGGAAGGAGCGCTGGGGGTCATCACCGGCGACAACCTGGCCCAGGTGGCGTCGCAGACGCTGAAAAACCTCTACGCGTCGCGCTCCGCCGCCCGTTTCCCGGTCTACAGCCCCCTGATCGCCTACGAGAAGACCGAGACCATGGCGCTGGCGCGGCAGATCGGCACCTACGACCTGTCCATCGCCGCCTGCGAGGGCTGCACGCCGCCGCGCGACCCCAAGACCGGGGTCGACCCCAGGCGCCTACTCAGGATCCTGGAACAAACGGGACTGAAATAGCCCGGTGCCCGGCCCCTACTGGATGGTGAAGGCGGCGTCGGAATAGTCGGATTTCGTGGTGGCGAGCTGCGACTGGACGCGGATCTTGTACCCGGAGCCCCGGCGGGCGGTACCGTTGCTGTGCTGGCCGACCGTCCACGTATAGCTGCCGGAGACGGCGTTGATGCCCTTGGCGATGAGCCCCAGTTGCGCCCCGTTGCGGTAAAGATATATCTTGACGCTGCCCGCGAGGGCGGTGCTCCAGGTGACGGCCTGGCGCGACAGGCGGGGCCACGCCTCGCCCCCGTTGGGCGCCGCGAGCGTAATGCCGCCGGGCGGGGCGATGGTGAAGGTGGAGTCGCTGTCGTCGAAGACGGCCGCGTCGGCCTGGGAGCGGAGGCGGATGGAATAGCCGGAGCCGGCCGGCGCCGTTCCCGCGCTGTGGCTGCCCACCGCCCAGCGGAACGAGCCGGAGGAGGCGGCCAGGTTGTCGGCGATGAGACCGACCTTGGCGCCGTTGCGGTAAAGAAATATCCTGACGTTGCCCGCCAGGGTGGAGTTCCAGGTGATGTTCGCCAGCGTTTGCCTGGGCCACGCCTCGCCCCCGTTGGGCGAGGTCACCTGCAGCGGCGCCTGCGCCGCCGCCTGCCCCGAGTCGGGGTCGACCATCAGCCCGGAGCAGTTCACGGCCTCGAAGTCCGAGCCGCGGACGTTGTCGAGCTCGTGCAGCACGTCGTTGTCCCAGCGCTCGTCGGGAGCCCCGGAGATGTACCAGGGGGCGCCGTTGTCGGCCAGGATGATGCCGTATCTCTTCATCGCCGTCAGGATGACCTGCACCGGCGCGGAATAGCCCGAGATATCGAAGCCGGCCTTGAGGCGGAAGCGCTGCCCCATGGGCGGCAGCGAGGGATCGTCGGAAGAGGAAGCGTAGTGGCGCGCCGGCCAGACGTACGCTTGCCGCGTCTCGGGCGCGGTGAAGCGGATGGCGTGGGCGATCTCGCCGGCGGCGACCTCGTCGTAGCGCACCAGCCCGGGGAAGATGGGCAGGCCGGCGGCGTCCGCCGACGTCCAGCCGGCGGGGCGCAGGTCGTTGGCGCGCAGGTCGTAGAATGCGCCCGACTCGGCGTTCCACGAGCTGTCGCTTTGGGGGAAGGCGCGGTAAAGCTCATAGAGCCGGCAGTTGTCCCGGTCGACCACCAGCACGTGGCGGTCGCCGTCGCCGGCGCTGCCGCCCTCGACCGGGGCGTCGGCGGGCACCGGGAAGGGGCCGGGATCGCTCTCGCCGCCGAAGGCGGTGTAGTGGATCGTTACCGGGGCCTGGCTCCCCGGCACCGAGACGAAGGGGATGCCGATCGGGCCGCCGTCCCAGGTGCCCGAGCCGAAGTCGGCGTGCACGATGTCACTGGCGCCGATCGCGCTCACGTAGGCCCCGGAGTTGGCGTCCAGGGGCAGCGCGTCCACGCGGGCGTTCCAGATGTTGTCGGCGGGCAGCAGCGGGCAGGAGCCGAGCGCCGTGTTGCCGTCCCAGCCCGCCAGGCGCGCCAGCAGCCACCAGAAGGCCCTGCCCTTGAGGACGCAGTTCAGCGCCTGGGAGTGGGCGCACTCGCCGCAGGCGGCGGCCAGCGCCGCCAGCGGGCTGCCGGCGTGGCCGGCGAGCCAGTCGACGGCCCAGTTGCGGTCCGGGGAGCCGTCGGCGTCGCTGTCGTAGTCGCAGTTGTCGTTGGCGTCCAGGGCCATGAAGTTCGTCGCGCCGTCGGGGTCGTAGCTCTCGATGTCGGCGAAGTCGAACAGCGCCTTGTCGTGGGCCAGGCAGTAGTCGCGGATCTGCTGGTTGCGCAGGTTGAGGTTGCCGGCGGCGCCCGAACCGACGAGGTGGCCGGTCATGTAGACGAATTTCACCGCCGGGAAATCGTTTTCCAGCTGGTTCATGCGGTCGAGATAAAGCTGGATGTCGGCGGCCGAGGTGTCGGCCTGGCCGCACCAGGACCAGATGACCACGTTGCGGTTGCAGCCGCCGGCGCGGTTGAGCAGGGCGCGGGTGGCGGTCGCCCAGGCGGTGCGGTCGGGGCTGCCCAGGTCGTCGGCGCCGGGGATGCCGTAGTCGTTGAGGAACACGTTCGCGTCGTAGCCCCAGGAGGAGTAGGTGAAATAGTGGGCCGAGCCGGCGTCGCCGCGGAAGGCCAGCATGCCGGTCACGACCTGCGAGCCGTGCGAGGTGTGGCCGTAGGTCGGGCGCAGCTGCGCCCGGGCCTGGTCGATCCAGGCCGCGGGCACCCGCCCCAGGTCGGTGTGGCGGTGGTCGACGATCACGGCGGCGCGCAGCGGCAGGACGGCGGCCAGCAGGACCAGGACGAAAAAGAGCTTCTTCATGGATCCCTCCCCGGCTATGGCTGCCGGCAACGTTTGTCCCGGAGCCAAAAAATTTCCCGCAACATGTTATTTTTCCGGCGCCGCGTCGCCGTAGGCGAAGAAATCCAGGCTCTCGCGCCCGATGTGCTGGCTGCGCCGGCGCTCGAAATAGGGGGTGGCGAAGCGGATCCGGGTCGGCCGTTCCAGGACGATCAGCCCGTCCGGCTTCAGCACGTTGCGCTTGTGGATGACCTTGAGCGGGTTGGCGTACTCGAGCATGGCGTAGGGCGGGTCCAGGTAGATGAGGTCGAACTGGAAGCCGTCCTTGCTTAAGGCGATGATCGAGCGGTTGAAGTCGCCGCAGATCACCCGGTAGAAATCCGAGGCGATGCCGATCTTTTCCAGGTTGTGGCGGATGGAACGCGCCGCTTCCGGCAGGTCGTCGATGAACACCACGTATTCGGCGCCGCGCGACAGGGCCTCGATGCCCATGTGGCCGCTGCCGGCGAAGCCGTCCAGGAATATTTTCTCCTTGATGTCGGTCTGCAATATGTCGAAAAACGTGAGCTTGACCTTGGACATGGTCGGGCGGATGAGCGGGCTCTTGCCCCCGCGCAGGACCCGCCCCTTGTACAGCCCGCTGCTGATTCTGATCATGGGGTCAGGATACACGCTTTTAAAAACGAGGTCAAGCCGGCCCGGGGCGAAACGCTGTTGCTATCGCCGCGGATTATTATATAATAGGGGAAAATGATAAAGCGCTTCCACGAACTTCAGGAAAAGATCGTCAGTTACTATCCGGAAGCCAATATCGAGCTGCTCAAGAAGGCCTACGCCGTCTCCACCGACGCCCACCTGAACCAGAAACGCGCCTCCAACGAGCCCTACATCACCCACCCGCTGACCGTGGCCAGCATCCTGGCCGACATGAAGCTCGACGAGATCTCCATCGCCGCCGGGTTGCTGCACGACGTGATCGAGGACTCGCAGTACACCCGCGAGGACCTGACCCGGCTTTTCGGCCAGGAGATCAGCGATATCGTCTGGGGCGTGACCAAGATATCCAAGATATCCGAGGTCGACGTCGAGGACGCGCAGGCGGAGACCCTGAAGAAGATGATCATCGCCATGACCGCCGACGTCAGGGTCATCCTGATCAAGCTGGCCGACCGCCTGCACAACATCCGCACCCTCGGCCACTTGAGCGACGAGAAGCGGGTCAAGATCGCCCGCGAGACCCTGGAGATCTACGCGCCCATCGCCTACCGCCTGGGCATGGGCAAGATCCGCGACGAGCTGGAGGACATCTCCTTCATGTACCTCTATCCCGAAGAATACCAGCGCATCAAAGCCGAGGTCAGCGACAAGACCGAGTGGGCCCTGAAGCAGGTGGAGAGCCTGAAGAAGCAGATCCAGCAGCTGTTGAAGGAGCTGAAGATCAAGGCCGAGATCCAGTACCGCATCAAGAGGGAAATATCGATCTTCCGCAAGCTGCAGAAGCAGAACATCGAGCTGGAGAACGTCTACGACCTGCTGGCCATGCGCATCATCACCGACACCGTGGCCAACTGCTACGTGATCATGGGCGCCATCCACCAGCAGTGGGTGCACATCCCCAGCCGCTGGCGCGATTTCATCACCAACCCCAAGAGCAATTTCTACCAGTCGATCCACACCACCATCATCACCCGCGAGGGGGTCAAGTTCGAGATCCAGATCCGCACCCGCGAGATGCACCGCAACGCCGAGGAGGGCATCGCCGCCCACTGGAAATACAAGGAAGGCCTGGCTTTCCTGGAGAACGACCACCGCCTGGAATGGTTCCGCGAGATGATCGACTACCACAAGACCAACCCCGACCCCAAGGAATTCCTCAGCCTGGTCAAGCGCGACCTCACCCCCAACGAGATCTACGTCTTCACCCCCAAGGGCAAGGTCATCAACCTCAAGGCCGGCGCCACGCCCATCGATTTCGCCTACGCCATCCACTCCGAGGTCGGCGACCACTGCAAGAACGCCATCGTCAACGAGAAGCTGGTGCCGCTGCGCACCGTGCTGAATTCGGGCGACGTGGTCGAGATCGTCACCCAGAAGAGCGTCACCCCCAGCGCCGACTGGCTGAAATTCGCGGCCACCACGCGCGCCAAGCGCAAGATCATGGCCTACCTGCAGAAAGAGGAATTCGCCTACGACCAGGAAAAGGGGCGGCGCATTTGGCACAAGGTCCTGCGCGAGTACGGGCGGAGATACCGCCTGGCGTTCGACGACGCGGACATCGCCCGAAGGCTGCAGGCCATCCACTATTCCGACCTGGGGACCTTCCTCCAGGACGTGGGCAGCGGCAAAAAGGCCCTGGACCGCCAGGCCCTGAAGAACCTGTTCCCCGAGGTCAGCGCCGTGGAGATCAAGCCGGCCAAGAAACCGTCGCCCGCGCGCCTGTCGGGACTGCACAAGCTGATCAGCGTCGAGGGCCAGGCGGACATCGACTTCACCTTCGCCAAGTGCTGCCACCCGATCAAGGGCGAGGAGATCATCGGCTACATGACCAAGAACCGCGGCCTGGTCGTGCACAAGAAGGACTGCCCCAACGTCAACACCGAGATCCCCTCGCGGCTGAAGCGCGTCAGCTGGAACGAGGCGCCCGACCACGCCTACCAGGTCAGGCTGCAGCTGCTGGCGGCCGACCGGCCCGGCATGCTCTGCACCATCAGCGGCATCACCGCGGCGAGCAACTCCAACATCAAGAAGATCGACCTGGAGCAGGCCAGCCAGGCCGTGTCCCGCGTCACCCTGGTCTTCGAGGTCCGCGACATGTTCCAGCTCAACGAGATCACCGCCCGCCTCAAGGCCCTGTCCGGGGTATACTCCATCAGCCGCAAGAAGATGGCGGAAAAATAAGCGAAAAGCCGGCCGCTACTCCTTGCTGGCGAAATATTTCAGGATGCGCGCGAACAGGTTCTGCGGGTCCTTTTTCAGGGCGCCGGCGTCGGACTTCAGGTTCTTTTCCTTGAACGACTCCATCTCCTCCTGGCGCTGGGTGATCACCGCCGACAGCTTCATGGCCATTTTCTCGCTCATGTCGATCCCCTGCTTGAAGCGGGCGGAAGAGACCAGGATGATGACGCTCTCCACGGCGGCGACCACCGTGGCGTTGACCCTCTCCCCGGTGACCAGGGAGATCTCGCCGAAAAAATCGCCGGCCTGCAGCCGGGCGATGACCTGGCCCTGCTTGAGGACGTTCACCGCCCCGGAATAGACATGGTAGAAATAGTCGCCCTCGTCCCCTTCGCGGATGATGGTCTCGCCGGCCCCGAAGACCCTGTACTCGGCGGCGGCGAGCAGGTCCGCCAGTTTCTCGGCCTCGATCTCGCGCAGGACCTCGTTGCGCTGCAGCACGTCGGCCAGCGCCGCCCGCGGGATCGCCTCCGGCCTCTCCCGCTTCAGGTAGACGTCGCGCTTGGGGAACGGGATCTCGATGCCCTGGCGCTGGAAGGCGTACCAGATGCGCCGCCGCACGTCCGAGGCGATGATGTTGTGCCGGCGAGTAATCGTCGATCCAGAACTTGACCAGGTAGTTCAGCGCGAAATCGCCGAAATCCGTCAGCTGCACCACGGGCGGCGGCTCGCGGCGGACGTCGGGCGCGGTTTCCAGGGCCTTGAGCACGGCCGCGCTCACCCGGTCGGGGCTGTCGTGGTAGCCGGCGCCAAAACTGACCTTCAGGGCCATGGGATTGCGCCGGCGCCGTAGATCACGACCTCGGCCTTCGACGCCGCCTGGTTGGGGATGACGATCAGCTCGCGGTCGATGGTGCGGATCTTGAAGGAGCGCCAGCCGAACTGCTCCACCCTGCCCTTCATGGTCGCCGATGCACACCCAGTCGCCGATCTTGAACGAATCCTCGAAATTCAGGATGATGCCGGAAAACAGGTTGCCCAGGATATCCTGCAGGGCGAAGCCGACCACCACGGTCAGTACCGCCGACGAGACCGTCAGCACTTTGATATCGGTAATTCAGGTAGAATCTCAGGATCAGCAGAACGCCGGCGATATAGAGAACGAAGACCGCTACGTCCTTGGCCAGCTTGGGATAGCGGACCTCCTGGTTTTTCCGGACCAGGAAATCGAAGACGAAATAGGCCAGGATCCTGACCGCCAGGACCAGCAGCAGGAGCCAGAACAGCAGCCAGAGGATGAACATCACGCGCGGCGAATAGAACAATCTTTCTCAGCCACGGGCTGTCGCTCACGGCGATGACCAGGGTGAGCAGGAAAAGCAGCAGCAGCTGCGGGGCGGCCTGGCGGAAAAGGCCGCCGCCCTTTTTCCTGCCGCCCAGGAAGAAAAGGGCGAACAGCAGCGCCAGGAAAAGGGCGGGCAAGGCAACCATCCAATTCACGGTTCTACCCTCCGGGCCGGCATCCCGGCCTCATGGCAGGCAACGGGCGATCTTACTGGGGCGGCGTCTCCGCAGGCGGCATTTCCGCGGGCGGGGCGGCCGGCGCGGCCATGGCGTTGGCCTTGGCCTTGGCCTTGGCGCCCAGCTTGTTCATCAAATCCTCGGAGAGGGAGAAGGTGAGCTTGACGTGGTCCGCGGCCGAGCTCAGCAGGATGCTGTTCAGCAGCTGGCCCAGCTCGGGCTCCTTGCTGGCGCCCATGGCGCCGAGGGACTTCAGGCCGTTGAGCATGTCGGCGATCTGCTTGTTGCCCGCCTCGTTCTGGGAGATGAGGCGCAGTTCGCCGGAGAAGGTCTTGTTCTTGTAATCCACGAAGGCGGTGAAGGCTTCGGCCTTGCTCAGGTCGACCGGCATCATGCCGCCCGCCGGGGCGCTCTTCATCTTTTCAGGGATGCTGCCGACGGCCATCCAGAACATGACGTTCTTGTCCATCTTGTCCACGTATTTCATCAGGGCGGCGGTCTTCAGGACGCTGTTCCCCTTCTTCAGGCTCAGGTCGATCGCCTGCTTCACCTGCAGCGGGGAGCCGATGGCGATATTCGACTTGTTCAGGAAGGCCAGGCGCATGTCCTTGGCCTTGGCCGCGTCCTCGTCCTTCAGGGTATAGAGGGTGAGGTCGCCGTATTTTTCCTCGGCGCTGATGACCTGGTTCGCCTTCAGCACGGCCAGCAGCTTGTCCGGGTCGTATTTCAGGTTGACGATGCCGACGGCTTCGGGGTTGTCACCACCCAACGTACCGTATATGGCGCCGACCACGCTATAGACATCCTTCTGCAGGTCGATGCCGGTCTTCTGCACGAAATCCTGGTAATCCTTGAAGGCCTTGCCCGCCTTGGCGTTCTTCTGCCAGTCTTCCTTGACGGTCTTATTGAAGAAATCCAGCCCGGCGAACTGCTGGAAGTTGAAAGCCATGAGCATCACCGGCCCTTCCGGCACCATGCCCAGCATGGCCTCGCTGTTCATCTGCCCGGGCGCCTTTTTCTTGCAGGCCGGGACCAGGACCAGGGCGAACATGACCAGGGCCAGAACCAACACTTTCTTTTTCATGATCTTCTCCTTAAGGGTGCGAATTCGCTTATTGCCATCCGCGGGAAATATAGCACATCCGCAAAAAAAAGCAATGCAAGCGGCCCGCAAACGAGAACTTTTGCGCCGCCGCCTGCGTATAGTGCAGCGAGAAGCCATGGACGAAATCATCCGCCTGGAAAACATCCGCTTCAGCTACGGCGACGTCGAGGCCATCCGCGACGTGTCGCTCACCCTGCCCGCCGGCATCTTCGGCCTGCTCGGCCCCAACGGCGCCGGCAAGACCACCTTGATGAAGCTGCTGCTCGGCTTCCTGCAGCCGGACTCGGGCTCCGGCGAGATCATGGGCCAGGGCCTGAGGGAGAAGCGCAAGTCCCTGCGCCGCGCCATCGGCTACATGCCCGAGAGCGACTGCCTGGTGCCGGGCATGGACGCCGTTTCCCTGACCGCCTACCTGGGCGAGCTGAGCGGCATGCCCCGCCAGGAGGCGATGAAGAGGGCCCACGACGTCCTGTACTACGTCGGGCTGGAGGAGTCGCGCTACCGCCAGGTGGAGACCTATTCCACCGGCATGAAGCAGCGGCTGAAGCTGGCCCAGGCGCTGGTGCACGACCCCCGGCTGCTGCTGCTCGACGAGCCCACCTCGGGCATGGACCCCGCCGGCCGCAAGGAGATGCTCGAGCTCATCCGCGACATCGCCCGCAAAGGGAGCATGAACATCATCCTCTCCTCGCACCTGCTCCCCGACATCGAAAGCACCTGCCGCCAGGTGGTCATCATGAACAAGGGGCGCATCGCCGCCGAGGAATCGATCGCCGGGCTGAAGAAAGACCGGCGCAACGTCTTCGAGATCCGGGTCGTCGGCGACGGCGGGAAATTCTTCGCCGCCCTCGCCGCCTCCGGCTGGCAGGCCGAGGAGAAGGACCAGGGGCTGTTCCAGGTCATGCCCCCCGACGGCACGGAGCCGGCGGCGCTGTTCCGCGCCGCCCACGAGCACGGCACGCAGATCCGCCACTTCCGGCAAAGCCGCACCTCCCTGGAGGACGCCTTCATGGACGTCATTCGAGGTTCCGATGGAAATTAGGGAGAAAGGCTACCGCCGCTGGGACGGCAAGCTCCGCTCCTCGCGTTACGACTGGCTGCCCATCGCCCGCGCCGGCATCCGCGCCGTGTTCAAGAAGAAATACGCCAAGGTCATCTTCTCCTTTTGCGCCTCGAGCTTCTTCGTCTTCCTCGCCGCCGTCTACGCCTCGACCAAGCCCGAGCTGAAGATCCTCGGCGAGCTCGTGCGCCTGCTCAAGAGCGACGCCGAGCTGTTCAAGACGTTCTACGCCAACGGCTTCCTGACGTTCATGCTGGTCATCCTCAGCGTGTTCAGCGGCGCCGACCTGATCTCCGGCGACCTGAAGTTCAAGGCCTTCCCCCTGTACTTCTCGCGCCCCCTCTCCCGCGGCGACTACCTGGCCGGGAAATTCGCCGTCATCCTCTTCTATCTCCTGGCCTTCACCCTGGTGCCGGGCATCCTGCTGCTCCTGTTCAAGATGCTCTTCACCGGCAGCCTGGCGGTCTCGCCCGTGCTGCTGCTGGGCATCCTCGTCTTCCCCCTGGTCGAATGCCTCTGCCTCGCCTCGCTGACCATGGCCCTCTCCATCCTCAGCCCGAACACCAAGTTCATCCAGATCGCCATCTTCCTCGTCTACGTCTTTTCCAACAACCTGGCCCAGATACTGAAGGCCATTTTCAAGAGCGATTACGCCTTCCTGGCCTCCTTAAACGGCAACATCAGCCAGCTGGCGTGCTTCCTGTTCGGCGTGCGGCCGGCCTACGCCTATCCCGCCTGGCTCTCGCTGCTGCTGCCGCTGGTGATCTCGGCCCTCTCCTTCTGGCTCCTGGCCTGGCGGATCAAGAAAGCGGAGGCGAGCGCATGACCCCGGTTCTCAAGGCCGAGAAGCTTTCCAAGTGGTACGGCAACATCCTGGGCATCAGCGACATCAACCTGGAGATCGCCAGCGGCATCACCGGGCTGCTCGGCCCCAACGGCGCCGGCAAGTCGACCTTCCTCAAAATAGCCGCCGGCCAGCTCAAGCCCAAGATCGGCACGCTGACGGTTTTCGGCGAGGCGGTCTACGGCAACCCGCGCCTCTTCGAGCGCATCGGCTTCTGCCCCGAGCACGACAGCGCCTACGCGGAGATGAGCGGCCGCGAGTTCATCCTGCTGCTCTCCCGCCTGCACGGCTTCGCGGGCGCCGACGCCGCGGCAAAGACCGAGAAGGCCCTGGGCACGGTCGGCCTGCTGGACAGCCAGGAGCGCGCGATCAAGGGCTACAGCTTCGGCATGCGCCAGCGCCTGCGCCTGGCCTCCAGCATCCTGCACGAGCCGGAGCTGCTGATGCTCGACGAGCCCCTGCGCGGCGTCGACCCGGTCTGGCGCATCCGCATCATGCAGCTGATCAAGGACTACGGCAAGCAGGGGCGGACGGTGATCGTCTCCTCGCACATCCTGCCCGAGATCGAGGCCATGACCAGCGAGATCGTCCTCATCCACCAGGGCAAGATCTTCGCCAAGGGGGACATCCACCGCATCCGCGGCCTGATCGACAGCCATCCCCACCAGGTCTCCATCCGCACCCCGCAGCCGCGCCGGCTCGCCGCCCGGCTCATCGGCAGCGACTTCGTCTCCAGCGTCGAATTCGCCGCCGACGGCCGCGGCCTGACCGTGAGCACCGGCCAGCGCGACCTGTTCTTCACCGCCCTGATGGGCCTGCTCGCCGAGAGCGGCGCGGAGATCGACGAGATCACCTCCCCCGACGACAACCTGCAGGCGGTTTTCGACTACCTGATCGGGAAATGACCATGAAGACCACCAACCCCATATTCATCCTGTTCGCCAGCTTTTTCCGCGCCGGCCTCAAGGCCAAGCGCACGCGGGTCTTCATCCTGCTGGCCATGGTGCCGGTCCTGCTGATGCTGGCCGCCCGCGTCATGGAGAGCCTCGGCTCCGTCTCCGCCGGCGACACCGCCAGTTTTTTCGTCCGCATCATGCTCTCCCTCTATTTCCAGCTGCTGATCCCGGTGCTGGCCCTGTTCTTCGGCACCAGCATCGTCAACGACGAGCTGGACAACAAGACCCTGGTCTACCTGACCACCGTGCCGGTGCCGCGCCGCTCCGTGCTGCTGGGCAAGTTCCTGGCCGCCTTCCTGCTCGCCGCCCTGCTGGTCGTGGCCGGCTTCCTGCTCTGCTTCCTCGCCGCCTCGCTCACCCGCCTGGGCGACATCGCCGCCTGGGAGGAACTGGGGGTCTTTCTCGGCACCTCGCTGCTGGCGCTTTTCTGCTACAGCACGCTGTTCACCGCCCTGGGCGCGTTCATGAAGAAATCGATCCTGCTCGGCCTGTTCTTCGTCTTCGGCTGGGAGAGCGTGGTGCAATACTTCCCGGGCGTCACCCAGAAGTTCACCATCATCCACTGGGTGAAGTCGCTGCTGCCCATCCCCCCGGGCGAGGGCGGCTTCCTGATCTTCCAGCTGCAGCCGTCGCCCGCCCTGGAATCGGTGGCCGTGCTCATCGCCGCCGGCCTGCTCTTCCTCTATATCGCCGTCTTCATCTTCAAGCGCAAGGAATATATTCTCTCTGACAATGCCTGATCGTGTATTCAGGCTAAGAACCGGCGTCCTCGGGTGCATTGTCGGCAAGCCGATAACGCTTAATGACAACCTTTAAGAACAGATGCTAAAGCGATATACGCCTCATCGGGGCATTATAACAATTTATAAATCACAAAAGTTAAAGCGTTATCGCTGGTCAGCGACTTTTCATTAAAACCGATTTTAAGAAAATTCAATAAAAATCGTTATTGCGAGTGGAAAAATCATAAATCAAAATTGATAAATCCTCAAATTTCTGCTGTTTCAATTGGGCTTCTTTATCTCTTGAGGACTCCAGGCGACTACACCTAAACCTGCCTCCGGATAATCCTGCCACTTGCGAACACATTATTGACATTGCCTCTTTTGTCTGCTATCTTACTTGTAAGACAATGGAGGATGGCATGGAAAACATCGATTTCACGCGCTTGTCGTCCAAGGGGCAGATCGTCGTGCCGCGGCGCATCCGCGAGCGCCTGCGCCTGGCCGACGGCGAGATCTTTCTTGTCTTCGGCGCCGACGACACATTGATACTGAAACGGGTGCAAAAACCCTCCGTAACCGAGTTCAACGCGCTGCTGGCGCAAAGCCGCAAACTGGCAAGGAAAAAGGGCCTCACTAAGAAAGACATGGAGCGCGCCATAACGGACGTCCGCAATGCGAATCGTCGTTGACACGAATGTCCTGGTCTCGGGGATTCACTGGGGCGGAATCCCGGCCGAAATTGTAAAGCCTGGACCAATGGTCGGGTCAAAGTCGTCTGCTCAGCGGAGATCATCCGCGAATACAGCGAAGTGCTGCACCGCATGAACCAGGAAATGCCCCCTGCGAAATTAGACGGAATGCTGTCATTTTTGATCAGTCAGTCCGAGATCGTCCAGCCGAATCACTGGTTCAAGATCATCCTGGATGACCCCGGCGATGACAAGTTCATCGATTGCGCCTTTCATGCTCAAGCCAACATGATCCTTTCGGGAGACAAACATCTTCTTAAGCTGGGAAAGTTCGGTCCCATCCAAATCTCATCCCCTATTCAATTCAAGATAATGCACCCCCGTATTTTTAATAAACATTGATCTTAAAGTTCTTTCCTCCAGGCGATGCCGCATCGGCTCAGCGGCATTGCAACCCATTGGGGTAACCAGCCAGAACCGCCAAATAGAAATCGGGCATGTCTTTCTGGAAGCCGGCCTGCTTGTATGCGGCGAAGGTCCGGCGCACCAGCGCCTCGTTGAAAGCCGGAGTATAATCAACGAACGACTTCGCCAGGTCGCCGCTTCCTTCATCCAGGTCGAGGACCTTGGCCCCGGAGGCGCAGGCGAAGGAAAGATCGCGGAAACGCACCGTGCGCAGGGCCGGGTTGGCCAGCGTGCGCACATGGATCTCCAGGTAGCGCGGGTCGTAGACGAAACGCCACTGGGTGGGGCTCTCCTTGACGTCGCAGCGGACCTCGTCCAGGATCTCCCAGGCGCGCCCGAGAAGATTCTTTTCCTTTCCCTGACGGCGCAGGGCAACGGCCAGGGCCATGAAGCGGTCGGGGTCATTGATGGTCGTATGCAGGGGCTTGGCGCCGCCGAAGCCCTGGAACCCCTTGCGCGCCGCCAGGCACTCGGAATAGGTCTGGTTGGTCAATGCCTTCACGGGCAAGTCCTTGCCGCTGTAGAACCGGGCCTTGCCGTTGAGGAACTCCACGATCGCCTCGCCGCCGGAGCGGTCCAGCATGTGGAAGTGGAGCTGGCTGCCCATGGGCATGATGCGCACCTTCTCGACGGCTGAGGCGACGTCGGCGACCGTGGCGCAGGTATCCAGCAGGTATTGGATCCATTGCAATTCCATGGCGCCCGGCCGGGCGTCGGCGGCCGGATAAGCGGCTGTGAAGTGCCACATCATCTCCACCACCAGCCCGGCCTCGTTCATGCCGCCCATGGGAAACTCGCGCCCCACCTGGTTGATGGTGACACTGCCGTGTTGCGCCGTCCACGAGGCCGCGTTCTCGCCGGGAAAGACCAGCGCCGTCTTGGCCAGGCCGCGCGGGTTGACCACGATCGCCCCGCCGCCGGTGAAGAAGTCGAAGTTGCGGCCGAACAAAAGCCGGTCCCCTTTCTGCAGCACGAAGGTCGAGCAGCCGAAGAGTTCGGGGACGACGACCAGGAAGAGCATCGCCCACAATAAAACCGCTGACATCAATAAATTCTTTTTCATTTTTTCTCCTTTGGCCGGGACTTGCCCGCCGCTGCCACCATAACACGGCCGCTGCGGCTGTAAAGACCTCTTGTGACGGGCGTCAAGGGTTTGTGACCAAAGGCAAGGAACTGGGATTGGCATCCACTTTTGGGACGAACAACAAACCGACGAATATGTACAGCCTGGGTTACAGGTCGCGGATCACGCGGCGGAACTCGTCGACGTAGCGCCGGGACACCGGCACAATCACCAGCGTGTCCTTCAGTGTCAGTTTCAGCCCCTGGGCATTGCCAGCCACGTTCGCGATCAGTGAGGTGTTGACGATGAAGGCCCGGTGGCAGCGGAGCAGGCGGGGAAAAAACGGGCGCAGCTGGCGCTCGATGCGGGTCAGGCTGCTGCGCAGCAGCGTGCGTCCCGGCTTGTCGCCCCGGTAATGGACCTGGACGTAATTCTCCTCGGCCTGGATGAAGAGCAGGTCGTCCAGAGCGACGCGGAACGTATCCTTGTTGTTCTCGGCGACCAGCACCACGCTGGCCGGGGTCTTCCGTTCCCCCGGCCGCGGTGGGACCGCGGGATGTTCCAGTTGCCGGTTGGCCTCCTGGACGACGCGGGCGTTGCGCCGCAGCAGGCGGGCGTAATTCAGCAGGATGATGACGGTGACGGGGAAAACGGCGACAAAGAACGTGAACAGGACGACCGGCCAGAGACGCAGCCAGCGCGTCGACAGTCCATGGCGCCGGAAGATCGCCTCGGTGAGAAAAAAACTGCCCAGGCCGATTACCAGCGTCACCCAGGACATGAGCAGGATCTGCTTGCCGGTCTGCCAGCTTTCCTCGCGAAAGAAGCGCGGCGCCAGGAGCGGCAGCAGCCGGCTGTTGACGATGATCGCCAGGCACGTGATCACGCCATAGCCGATGAAGATCGCCCGCCGCGGGGCCGACGGGACGAGGTTGAAGCCGAAGGGTTCGAAGGCGATGAAGAACAGGGTGACGAAAAGGCCGCAGGCCAGCCCATAGACGACATCGGCATAGGGCGGCTCGTCGGCCGGGTAAGGGCTTTTAAGGATGTTCCATACCCTGCGGATCATCTGGCGCAGGACATTGGCCCGCACGCTCAGGGAAGTCTGTAAACCACCGAGTTGATGTTCATGCCCGCGCCCACCGAGGCCAGGACGATGGTGTCGCCGGAGGCCAGGGCGTGGTCCTCCAGCTTGCCCTTGAGCAGCAGGTCGAGGAGCGTGGGCACGGTGGCCACCGAGCTGTTGCCCAGCCAGGAGATGATCATGGGCATGATCCCGGGCTGGTACTCGCCGCCGGCGCAGATCTTGAAAAGGCGCTTGACGATCGCCTCGTCCATCTTTTCGTTGGCCTGGTGGATCAGGACCTTCTTGATCGCGCCGATGCCCAGGCCCGCCTTCTCCAGGCTCTCCTTCACCACCAGCGGCACGGTCTTCAGGGCGTACTCGTACAGCTTGTGGCCGTCCATCTTGAGGTACAGTTCGTCGCCCTTATGGCCGGGATCGCAGGATCGTCCCCATCCAGAGCATGTAGGCGTGCTCCAGGGTGTCGCTGCGCGCGGCGTGGGAGAGGATGCCGACCGGCCGGTCGCTGGCGACCGCCTCGAGTATCGTCGCCCCGGCGCCGTCGGCGTAGATCATGCTGTCGCGGTCGTGCGGGTCGCTGATCCGGGACAGGGTCTCGGAGCCGATGACCATGACGCGCTTGCAGTCCCCGGACTTGAGATAGTAATTCGCCTGGATGATCCCCTGCAGCCAGCCCGGGCAGCCGAAGGGCAGGTCGTAGGCGACCGTCTTCGGGTTGACGATGGCCAGCTTGTGCTTGACGCGGGCGGCGAGCGAGGGGACGAAGTCGGAGCGGACGTTGCCGGCATGGACGTCGCCGAAGTTGTGGGCCACGATGATGTAGTCCAGCGACTCCTTGTCGATCCCCGACGACTGCAAGGCGTCGGCGGCGGCCAGGTAAGCGATGTCGGAAGAGACCTGGTCATCGCCGACGTGGCGCCTTTCGCGGATGCCGGTGATCTCGGCCAGCTTGCCGATGGTCTCTTCGTTGCTCTTCTGCAGCTTTTCGCCCTTGGCGTCAAAAAAAGTCTTCTGCAAGAAATCGCTGTTCAACACACGCTGGACAGGGACGTAAGAACCCGTCCCGACGATGACCGCATACAATTTCTTTTCCATTTTCACCATTCGGGGTTTGATTTGCGGAAAGGAGGCCGTTCCAAAAAGCTATTCTGAACGAATTTGGCCCCCATGTCAACCCATCGGCATGACAATCACTGAACGGGTCACAATCCATACAGGGCGATCCAGCGGATCGCCCCTACAGATAAAATTGCCGCCTTCCCCATATCAACCCTACTTGATCTCCTTCTCGATCCACTTGGAGCGGTCGGGCTCGGGGGGCATCGACGGCTGGCGCGGCGGGTTCTTCTGCAGCTGCTCCAGCAACACCTCCACCGCCTTTTCCACGCACGGGTCGTGGCCGGCGGCCACCAGCTCGGGACGGTCGATGACCTCGATGTCGGGGGAGACCCCTTCGCCCTCCACCGCCCAGTTGCCGTCGCTGTCGACGAAGCCGAAGGTGGGGACGTTGATCGAGCCGCCGTCGGCGAAATCGGGATTCCCGGAGATGCCGATCAGGCCGCCCCAGGTGCGCGTGCCGATCAGCAGGCCCAGCTTGCTCTTCTTGAAATAATACGGGAACGCGTCGCCGCCCGAGGAGGAGTAGCCGTTGATCAGCATCACCTTGGGGCCGTCGTTCGCCACCCCCGGGTCGGGATTCATCTGCAAGCCGCGCGTGGCCCAGAAATTCAACGTCTTGCGCGCCAGCAGCTCGGTCATGACCACCGGGATGAAGCCGCCGCCGTTGTAGCGGTCGTCGATGATCAGGGCTTCCTTGTTCTTGTAGGCGTACATGCCCTTGAACAGCTCGATGTTGCCCTGGTTCGAGGTGTCGGGCACATGGATATAGCCGATGCGGCCGCCCGAGAGGCGGTCCACCATGGCCCGGCGCGACTGAACCCAGTCGAGGTAGAAGAGGTCCAGCTCGCTCTTGACGGGCTTGATCCAGTATTCGCGCGCCGCGCCGCCGTCGGGCCGGGAGCTGACCTTGAGGGAAACCTTGCGGCCCACGGTGTTTTCCAGGAATTGGTAGGGGTTGTCCTTGAGGGTCACCGCGGAGCCGTTGAGGGCGACGAGGTAATCGCCGGCCTGGACGCCGACGCCCTGCTCGGTCAGGGGCGAGCGCGTGGACTCGTTCCAGTTCTCGCCGGCGTAGATCTTGCTGATCCGGTAGCGGCCCGCCTTGGGGTCGCCCGTCAGCTCCGCCCCCAGCAGGCCGGTGTCCATCCGCGCCACGCGCGGGAAATCGCCCCAGTTGACATAGGTGTGGCCGGAATTGACCTCGCCGACCAGCTCGCCGAAAATGAAATCCAGGTCGGCGCGGTGGCCCAGGTACGGCAGGAGGACGGCGTATTTCTCCTTCATCTTCAGCCAGTCGACGCCGTGGAGCTTTTTCTGGTAGAACCAGTCGCGGAAGATGCGCCAGCCGTCATTGAAGATCTGGGTCCACTCCTTGAGCGGCTCGATCTTCATCGTGAGCTGGGAGAGGTTCAGCGAGCCGTCGCCGGCCTTCTGGTCGGCGACCAGGCCGACGATGCCGAACTGGTTCTGGGCCTGGTAAAGGATCTTCTGGCCGTCCGCGGAAAGCACTCCCGAATCGACGCCGGCGATCACCAGGCTGTCCTTCCTGTCGTCGATCTTGAACTGGCGGATCTCCTTTTCCTTGAAGTAGAGGATGCCGCCGTCGATGGCCCGCAAGGCGGCGTAATCGCCGCTTTTCAGGGGGAAGGCGGTGACGCGGCCGTTGCTGCCGTCGACGTCGATGCGCACCTGGAGCGGCGGCTCCTTGGCGGCGCTCCCCTCGCCGGGGGCCTTCAGGGCGGGCTTTTTCTTCTCCCGGCCGGGCTTGTTCTCGTCCGCTTTTTTTACCGGCTCCAGGTCGTTCTTGTCGCTGAACAGGGGCGGCGTATCCCGGGTCAGGGCCAGCGCGTAGATGCGCGTCGCCTTGTCGTAAAGATAGTCGAACTCGAAAGCGGAGAAGTTCAGGTGGAAATCGCGGTTGGAAAGAAAATAAATGTACTTGCCGTCGCGGGAGAACACCGGCGAAAAATCGCTGTAGGTGGCGTCGGTCAGCTGGAAGGAGCGCTTCTGGTCCAGGCTGTAGACCCAGACCGCGTCCTGGCCGCTGTCGCCGTCCTTGCTGTAGACCAGCCAGCGCGAATCGGGCGACCAGTCGTAATCGGTCAGGTCGTGGCGCCGGGCGCGGTCCACCAGGGTGACGGCGCCGTCGGCGACGTCGAGGACCTGCAGTCGCTGGTCGCGGTCGGCAAAGAGCAGCATGCGCCCGTCGGGCGACCACTTGGGGGGGAAGCGCCAGATGCGGCTGTTGGCGGTCAGTTGCCGCGGCCGGCCGGCACCGTCGGCGGCCATGACGTATATCTCGTACTCGCCGCTGAGGTCGGAATAATAGGCGATCGCCCCGCCGTCGGGCGACCAGGTGGGAAAGATCTCGCGCACTCCCTGGCTTTGGGTCAGGTTGTAGGTCAGGCCCTCCTTCTCGGGGACGGTGAAGAGGTCGCCGCGGGCGTCGAAGACCGCCCGCTTGCCGCTGGGCGAGATGTCATAGCTGGAGACGAATTCGCCGACGCTCTTGAAATGCGGCAGGACATTGGCGTTGTCGAAGTTCAGGTTGACGGCCAGTTTTTGTTCGCGCCCCGAGGCCAGGTCCAGCTTGTACAGGTAGCCGCCGCACTCGTAGACCAGTTGGCCGTTGCGGCCCGAGGGCCAGAGGACGTCGTAGTCCTTGTGGCGGGTGACCTGCTCGATGGTGGAGCTGGCCAGGTCGAACGCATAGACGTTCAGCGTCAGGTCGCGGTCGGAAACGAAGTAGATCTTGTTCCCGAACCAGACCGGGTGCTGGTCGGTGCCGGGGAAATCGGTCAGGCGCCGCGAGGTATTGTTGGCTCAGGTCGTAGATCCAGACGTCCTGGGCCCGGCCGCCCTTGTAGCGCTTCCAGGTGCGGAATTCGCGCTCGATGGGAGTGTAGACGATCTTGCCGGCGTCGGGGGAAAACGTGCCGCCGCCGCTTTCCGGGATCGCCAGCGGCGTTTCCAGGCCGCCGTCCAGGGCGACCAGGAAAAACCTGCCCATGCGCTCGCCCCAGGGGGTGCGATTGCAGCGCACCAGGACCTGGCGGCTGTCCGGGGTCCAGTCCATGACCACGTAGTCGTAGCCGCCGCGGGGGGGCATGATGCCGACGTCGTTATAATACGTCAATTGCCGCGGCGTGCCGCCGGCGGCGGGCATGACGTAGACCTGGCGCGAGCCGGAGTATTCGGCCGAAAAAGCGATCCAACGGCCGTCGGGGGAGATCTTGGGGAACAGTTCCAGGCCGGGGTGCGAGGTCAGGCGCCGGGCGTCGCCGCCGGCGGCGGGGACCGACCAGATGTCGCCGGCATAGACGAAAACCACCACGTCGCCGTTTATATTCGGGAAGCGGAGCAGGCGGGCATCGGAGATCGCCCATTGCCAGCTGCACAGGAAAAGAATTGCCAAAACCAGGCCCATTGTTTTTCTCATTCTGCCTCCTCTGCGGTCGAATGTCGGATTATAGATCGAAACCGCCGGGCAGGCAACTGCCGCCCTTGATTTAATTTTTGCGCGCGAGTAAAATTGGTCTTTAAGGAGAAATCATGTTCGACAAAAAAATCTATCAACAACGAAGGGCAAAATTATGCAAACAGGTGCGCTCCGGGCTGCTCCTCTTCCTGAGCAACGGCGAAAGCGCCATGAACTACCCGGCCAACACCTACCACTACCGCCAGGACAGCACGTTCCTTTATTTCTTCGGGCTGAATTTCCCCGGCCTGGCGGCGGTCATCGACATAGAGGAGGACCGGCAGACGGTTTTCGGCAACGACCTGGAGATGGAGGACATCATCTGGATGGGCCCGCAGCCGTCGCTGAAAAGCCGCTGCGCCAGGATCGGCATCGCCGACGCCCGGCCGCTGGCCGCGCTGGCGGACACGCTGCAGGCCGCCATCCGCCAGGGCCGCAAGGTCCATTTCCTGCCCCCCTACCGCGGCGAGAACGCCCTGTGGCTGGAAAAGCTGCTGGCCATCCGCGCCGGTGCGGTCAAGGATCACGCGTCGGCGGAACTGGTCAAGGCCGTGGTCGCCCAGCGTTCCCTGAAGAGCGCCGAGGAGATCAAGGAGATCGAAGCCGCGCTGGCGGTCAGCGCCGTCATGTACCGAGAGGCGATGGCCATGGCCCACCCGGGCGTCTATGAACGGGAGATCGCCGGGCGCATCGAGGGCATCGCCCTGGCCGGCGGCGGCCAATTGGCCTTCCCGTCCATCGTTTCGGTCCACGGCGAGACCCTGCACAACCATTTCCACGGCAACGTCCTGCGCAAGGGCGACCTGCTGGTCATCGACTCGGGCGCCGAGGCCGAAAGCGGCTACGCCAGCGACATCACCCGCACCGTGCCCGTGGGCGGCCGCTTCGACTCGCGGCAGAAAGCCGTTTACGAAACGGTGCTGGACATGCAGCTCCACGCCATCTCCATGATCCGCCCCGGCGTCAGCTACCGCAGCGTCCACCTCAAGGCCAGCGAGATCCTGGTCGAGCGCCTGAAGGACCTGGGGCTGATGAGCGGCGGCACCGCCGCCGCCGTGGCCGCCGGCGCCCACGCCCTGTTCTTCCCGCACGGGCTCGGCCACATGCTGGGCCTGGACGTCCACGACATGGAAGACCTGGGCGAGACCTACGTGGGCTACGACGACAAGTCCAAGCGCAGCCCGCAGTTCGGCCTGGCCTACCTGCGCCTGGCCAAGAAGCTCGAGCCCGGCTACGTGCTGACGGTCGAACCCGGCATCTATTTCATCCCGGCCCTGATCGACCAGTGGCGCGCCGAAAAGAAGCATGCGGCGTTCATCAACTATCCCGAAGTCGAAAAATTCCGCGCCTTCGGCGGCATCCGCATCGAGGACAACGTCCTGGTCACCTCCAGGGCGGGCCGGGTCCTGGGCCCGCCCATCGCCAAGGAGATTGCGGCCGTCGAGGCCGCGGTGCGCGGCGCCTGAGCGGCCATTAAATTTTATTCTGCCTCCCGGCCATTGACTTTTCGGCCGGTCTCGGATAATATTATTTTAACATAAACGATATTATGAGGCACAAATGAGAAAAAAGATCAGCCTGCGCGTGATCCGCAGGATCTCGTTTTATTACGAAGCCCTGCTGAAATTGAACCTTCCGGAAAACACCTATATTTCTTCCAAGAAACTGGAAGAGGTCACCGGCGTCTCCTGCAACCAGGTGCGCCAGGATTTCTTTTACCTGGGCATCTCCATCGGCAAGCAGAAAAAGGGCTACCTGGTCAAAAAGCTGTTCCGCGAATTGAAGAAGATCCTCTCCATCGACCACGGCGCGCGGATGATCATCATCGGCGCCGGCCGCATCGGCCAGGCCCTGTCCAACTACAAATTGTTCAAGGACCGCAACATCACGGTCACGGCGCTGTTCGATATCAAGAACGAGCTGGTCGGCACCGAGATCGGCAAGCCCGGGCAAAAAAAGCCGGTCCTGCACATCGACCAGCTGGACGCCTACCTGAAGGAGAATCCCGACATCAAGATCGCGCTGCTGACCGTCCCCGAAGACGCCGCCCAGGAGACGCTGGACAAGCTGATCGCCCACGGCGTCAAGGGCGTGGTCAACTTCGCCCCCAAGATCCTGAAAGTGCCCAAGGAGATCCGCGACTTCCAGCTGATCAACGACTGCATCGGCACGTCGCTGTACAAGATCGTCTACCAGCTGTACAGCAAGCACTAAACGCCATGGACGCCGTGCTGCCGAAACGGACAACGTCCCCGAGCCGCCATGAATCCCAGTGAATTGATCTTTTCCCTGCTGCTTTTTGTCCTGCTGATCATCTTCAGCGCCTTTTTTTCCTCGGCCGAGACCTCGCTGCTCACCCTCAGCCGCATCACCCTCACCCACCGCGCCAAGAAAAAAGAAAAGAAGGCGGTGCTGCTGGCCCGGCTGCTGGAAAAGCCGGAGGAATTCCTCTCCACCATCCTGATCGGCAACAACCTGGTCAACGTCGCCGCCGCCACCATCGCCACCTACCTGCTCACCCGCTTCTTCCACGGCGGCCGGGGAGCCCTGCTGGTGATCTCCACCCTGCTGACCACCCTGATCCTGCTGGTCTTCGGCGAGCTCACCCCGAAATCCTACGGCTACCGCCACTCCGAAAAATTGTCTTACCTCTATATCCACCCGATCCGCTTCTTCAACCTGCTCTTCTACCCGGTGGTCAAGGGCCTCTCCCTGCTGCTGAATTTTTTCTTCCGCAAGCAGGAAGGCAAGACCTGGGCCAGGAAGGAGTTGAGCCTGGAAGAGATCAAGCACTTCCTTTCCATGGAAACCCAGCTGTTCAAGCACAACCCGGAAACCCTGCGCATGCTCACCGAGATCATCGACATCTCGCAGAAGGACATCAAGGCCATCATGACCCCGCGCGTCGGCATCGTCGCGCTCAAGGAAAGCGCCAGCAGCAAGGAGCTGAAGAAGATCATCCTGGAAAAAAACCTCTCCAAGATCCCCATCTACAAGGGCAAGCTCGACAACATCACCGGCATCATCGACTCCCACCTGCTGCTGACCGCCATGCTCGGCGAGGATTTCGAGCGCTTGGAATTGAAAAAGATCGCCGCCAAGCCGATCTTCGTCTCCGAGTATTCCTCGCTGAACTACATCCTGAACGAATTCAAGAAGCACAAGCTGAACCTGGCGGTGGTGCTGGACGAATACGGCTCCACCATCGGCATCATCACCTTGAGCGACATCCTGCGCGGCATCCTGGGCGACATCGACATCGGCAGCAAGAACATCCGCAAGCTGGGCAAGAACGTCTTCCAGCTGAAAGGCAGCACGCCGGTGGCCGAGATCAATTCGCGGCTGGAGCTGGACCTCCCGGAGCGCAAGGATTACACCACCGTTTCCGGCCTTTTCATCTACGAATACGGCAAGCTGCCCCTGGAGAACGCCCGCGTCAAGGTGAAGAACCACCTGATGCTCGCCAAGAAAATGGGCAAGCGAAAAATCGAGGAGATCATCCTCATCGGCCATGAAGACCATCGCCCAGAATAGGAAAGCCTTCCACGACTACGAGATACTCGACAAGTTCGAGGCCGGGATCGCCCTGGCCGGCAGCGAGGTCAAGTCGATCCGCGCCGGGCGCATCAGCCTGAAGGATGCCTTCGTCGAGATCCACGACAACGAGGCCTTCCTGCTGCGCTGCAACATCAGCCCCTACCTGCAGGCCAACATCTTCAACCACGAGCCGGAGCGAAAGCGCAAGCTGCTGCTCCACGGCCAGGAGATCCACCGCCTGGACCAGAAGGTCAAGGCCCGCGGCTTCAGCATCGTCCCTTTGCAGGTCTTTCTCACCGACAAGGGGCTGGTCAAGGTCGAGATCGCCCTGGTGCGCGGCAAGCGGGAATACGAAAAAAAGCAGAAGCTGAAGGAGCGCGACATCCAGCGCGAGATGGACCGCGACGTGCAGCGCTTCCGCAGCAAAAAATGACCGCCGGCTTAAAATAAACGGCCGCTTGCAATTCGCCGGCGATTCATTTAAAATTGTCCCGTGACCTGATTCCATGGCCTTGTTTGGGAGGAATGCATGCCGATCGTCAATTTGAGCCAGATCTTGACTTTCGCCGCCGAAAAGGGGGCGTCGGATATCCATTTCCAGGTCGGGGCCCCGCCCCTGCTCCGCCACCACGGCGAGCTCTATCCCCTGAAGCACCCGCCGTTGAGCGAAGAGGACATGGTGGTGATCGGGCAGACGCTGGCCAAGTACGACGACAGCGAAAAATTCAAGAAAGAGGTCAAGGACTACGACGGCTCGTTCGCCCTGGCCAACGTCGCCCGCTTCCGGGTCAACGTCTTCCGCCAGAACGGGCGCTACGGGGCCGTGCTGCGGCTCATCCCCTTCAAGCCGCGCAACTTCGAGGAATTGAACCTGCCCAAGGTGCTGGAAAAATTCGCCCTCCTGAAGCACGGGCTGATCCTGGTCACGGGCGCCACGGGCAACGGCAAGTCCACCACCCTGGCGGCCATCATCAATTCCATCAACATGAAGCGGCGCGCCCACATCATCACCATCGAGGACCCGATCGAGTACCTCTTCGAGAAGAACCTGTCGATCATTTCCCAGCGCGAGATCGGCCCCGACACCGAGTCGTTCACCTCGGCCCTGCGGGCGGCCATGCGCCAGGACCCCGACGTGATCATGGTGGGCGAACTGCGCGACCACCTGACCGTCGACACCTGCCTGAAGGCCGCCGAGACCGGCCACCTGGTCATGGCCTCCATCCACACCCCGGACGTCATGCGCACCTTGAACCGCCTCCTGGGCTATTTCCCCGCCGAAGAGCACCCCTCCATCCGCCAGCGCCTGTCGGAGGACCTGGTGGCCATCGTCTCCCAGCAGCTGCTGCCCAGCCTGGACAAGACCGGCATGTTCCCGGCCTGCGAGATCATGCTGGTGAACCAGACCATCGAGATGTGCCTCAAGAACCCGGAAAAGACGAACGAGATCATGAAGCACATGGCCAAGAACCGCGACGTGGGCATGCAGACGTTCGACCAGCACCTGATCGAACTGGTGAAGGCGCGCAAGATCTCCATGGATGACGCCATGCTCGCCGCCGAGCAGGCGGAGCAGATCGAGCGCAGCATGACGATCGAGGAATAAGGGCTATCGTCAGGGGCGGGGGCAAGCCCCGCCCCTACACAAAGAAGCAATTATCTTTCCGTTTTTCCCCGCCCGAAAAAAATAATCAACAGCCCCGGGACCAGGATCAGCAGATCGCGGATGACAAGGACGTAGGCCTTTTCCGTGTCGGCCGCCGAGGTGGAAAAACAGCCGCAGCTCATGCTGACGCCGCGCAGGGCGTTGACCCCCAGGGCGGCCATGAAAAGCAGGAGCAGCAGCGAGAGCAGCAGGGCGGAACTGCGGGGCCACAGCCCGATGACCAGGCACAACCCGGCGACCAGCTCCACCCAGGGCAGCGCCAGCGCGGGCAGGGTGACCAGGAAATCGGGAAGGATGGCGTAATTGGCGATGATCCTGGCGAACGCTCCCGGATGGGCGATCTTGTCCAGGCTGGCGTAGATGAAGATGCCGCCCAGGACCAATCGGCATAACGCCTGCAGCGGTGCCGCCGCCAGGAGGCGCGCCAATTTATCTGTCCAGGGCATAACCTTTTTCATTCCAGTCTTCCATCCCGCCCTTGTAGAGCAGCAGGTTCTTCAGCCCCTGCTCCCAGAGCCGCAGGGCGAGGTCGCGCGAATCGTTGCAGTTCGGGCCGCTGCAGTAGGCCACCAGCATGCGGGCTTCGCCCAGGCGCTGGGCCAGCCCGGGAAACACCTTCGCGAACTCTCCCAGCGGCAGGCTGACCGCCCCGGGGATATGCCCCTGGCGATAGGCGGCGGCGGCGCGGGCGTCCAGGAGCAGGGTGCCGGAGCCGGCGCCGATCGCCAGGACGAAATCGGCGTCCACTTCGCTGAACTGGACCCCCGGCGTCGCCGCGCCCGCCCGCGGCAGCGCCCGGAAAAGCGGCAGCGGCCGGGCGGCAAAAAAATTGGCCGCCAATCCCAGCAGCAGCCCGGTTGCCGCCATGCCCAGCATGGGCCAGACGTCTTTCCAGCCGGGGAGCGCGGGCGCGGCCATCAGAACCGCCCCAGGTCCAACGACCTGTACTGCAGCGCTTCCTGCACGTGGTGCGCGGCGATCTTCTCCTCGCCCTGCAGGTCGGCGATGGTGCGGGCGACTTTCAGGATGCGGAAATAGCCGCGGGCGCTCAGGTCGAAGCGGTCGACGGCGAGGCGCAGCAGCTGGTCGCCGCTTTCGTCCAGCGGGCAGAATTTCTTGATCTCGGGGTTGCGCATCTGGCCGTTGGCGAATATCTTCTTTTTCAGGGTACGGAAGCGCTGCGTCTGCAGGTCGCGGGCCCGGACCACCCGCCGGCGGATGACCGCGGAGCTTTCGGCGGGGGCCGTCGAGGTGATCTCGTCCAATTTGAGCTTTTTCACCTCGAGCTGCAGGTCGATGCGGTCGAGCAGCGGCCGGGACAGCTTGGCGTAATAACGGCGTTTCTGCGCCGGGGCGGAGAGGCCGCCGGAGCTTTCGCTGAAGCCGGACGCGTCCTGGCTGGGATTCATGGCCGCCACCAGCATGAAGCGCGCCGGGAAGGTGGACGAGGTGAGCGAGCGCGAAACCGTGATCTTGCCGTCTTCCAGGGGCTGGCGCAACACCTCCAGGGCCGATCTCTTGAAATAGGGGATCTCGTCGAGGAAGAGCACGCCGTTGTGGGCCAGGGAGATCTCCCCGGGCACCGGGTATTTGCCGCCGCCGCTGATGCCGACGTCGGAGATGGTATGGTGCGGCGAGCGGAACGGGCGGCGCCGCACCAGCCCGCCCTTTTCGCCCAGCAGCCCGGCGGCGCTGTAGATCAGGGAGGTCTCCAGTATCTCGTCATCGCTCATGTCGGGCAGGATGGAAGGCAGGGCCTTGGAGATCATCGATTTTCCCGACCCGGGGGCGCCGATCATCAGGACATTGTGAAAGCCGGCGGCGGCGATCTCCATGGCCCTCTTGGCCAGGTATTGCCCCTTGATCTCGGAAAAATCGTCTTCCCAGGCCACGGCGGGCTCGCTGCCCAAATCGGAATGGCAGGGGGCGAAGCCCTCGGGACGCTCGATCAACTCGATGACCTGGGTGAGATTTTTCAGGGCAAAGACCTCGACGCCAGGAACGAACTGGGCCTCCAGGCGGTTTTCGAAAGGGATGACGATGCCCCTCCAGCCGCGCTCGCGGGCGAACAGGGCCAGGTTCAGCACGCCCTTGACCGGGTTCAGGTCGCCGTTGAGGTTCAATTCGCCGTAGAAGAGCAGGTCGGCGAACGCGGGGCTTTCCAGGCGGTAGCGATTCTTGACGATGCCCACGGCCATGGGCAGGTCCAGGGCCGAGCCCTCCTTGCGCACGTCGGCCGGCGAGAGGTTGATCACGATCTTCGTCGCCTGCGGGTAATCGAAATTCGCGGAGGTGACGGCCAGCTTCAGCCGCTCGCGGCTTTCCTTGACGGCGTTGTCGGGCAGGCCGACGATGACGATGCCCGGGATGCCGCGCGAGAACCCGACTTCGACCTCGGTGGCCACGACGTCCAGGCCGTTGAGTACCGCTGAATTGATGCGACTGATCACCCGCCCCCCCGGGGAATGATGAGATTCATGCCCGGACGGATCAGGTTGGATCTCAGGTTGTTGGCGCTGCGGATATGGCCGACCGACGTGCCGTGGCGGCGGGCGATGGTAGACAGGCTGTCGCCGGGACGGACGCGGTAGGAATTGTACTTCGGGATCTTGCTCGGCGGCAGCCTTTCCAGGTCCGCCAGCGCGGTTTCGTCCGCCGTGCCCGGGACGCGCAGCCGGTATTCGCTGGCATGGCTGGGGGTGAAGTCGCGCAGCAGTTCGGGGTTCAGCCTCTTCAACTCGTCGCAGGGCATCTGCAGCCTTTCGGCGATCTGGCTCAGCGAGGCCGGCGACGGCACGGTGACCGTCTTGGACCCGGAAAACACGGCTTCGCCCTCGCCGAGGGTGAAACCGTACTCCGCGGGCGAGCGGGCGATGATCAGCGAGGCCAGGAACGCCGGCACGTAGTTCTTGGTCTCGCGGCGGATATGGCGGGTCTGGTTGATGGCGAAAAAGTCCGAGGTCTGCAGGGCGCGCATGGCGCGGGCGACCCGGCGCGGGCCGCCGTTGTAGCAGGCCAGGGCGATGTACCAGTCGTGGTATTCCTCGTACAGCTTTTTCAGGAAACGGGCCGCCGCGTCGGCGGCTTTGAACGGGTCCAGCCGCTCGTCGACCTGCCAGTCGACGCGCAGCCCGAAAAGGCGGGCGGTGGCGGCCATGAACTGCCAGGCGCCGCGGGCCCGCGCCCGCGAGGTGGCGTCCACGCGGAAGCCGCTCTCGATGATCGGCAGGAAGGCCAGGTCCTCCGGGATCTCGTGGCGGCGGAAGATCTCCTGGAAGGGCCCGATGTATTCCCCCATGCGGTCGAGGGCGCGCTGGATCCCCTCGTGGCGGATCGTCTGGAACGCCTTCAGGAAGGACACCACCTGGGAATTGACGATCACCGGGAGGCTGTAGGAGATGGCGGCGGTGGCGCTGACCTTCTGCTGCAGGTCCTGGACGTCCTTCGCCGAGGGGAGGAAAAGCGGGGTGGCGATGACCTGGTCGAGGAACGCCTCGTGCTCGCCGTTCTCCGGGCTGTTCTTGTCCTTCAGGTAGTTCAGCTCGATGTCGGCGATCTTTTTCACGTAGTCGTTCAAGGCGCCCTGGTTCTCGCCGCCGGGGCCGCCGGAGTCGAGCAGGACGTCCACCGTCTGGTCGAAACAGGAATTGGCCCCGGCCATGTCGCCTTTTTCCAGGCAGGTCTTGCCCTGCTGAAAAAACACCTCGGCCCGGGCCGGGAGGGCGGAGGCGAGGCGCGGGTCGCCGGGCGGCCGCAGCGCCGGGCGGGAAGGGGCGCAGGCGCATCCCAGGGAGATGACGGCCAGCAGCAGGACGTTTTTAATTTTTGACATCGAGGATGATGTTGACCTTCTTGGTCTCAGGATGCAGGACGATATTGAATTGCCGCAGGCTGCGCCCGTCGCCGTCCCGGATGTCCACGGTCAAGTGGCCGTTGCCCGGGGATATCTTTTCTATCTTCGTGAGGCGGGTGGGGTCTTCCAGCCGCTGCAGCAGCTCCCCGAAGGATTGGCCGGCCGGCCGGGCCTGGCGCGCCTCGGCGACCGCGGGCGGGGCGACGGGGGCGGGAGCCTCCTCCCGGACGGTCGACTCCTGCGCGGCTTCGCCGGCGGCGACATGCTCCACGCTTATTTTTTTCATCGGCAGGTCTTCCAACTTGGCCATGGGCTGGCCGTGGCTCACGTCGAAATGCACGGCCACGTTCTTGGCGTCCTGGGGGGCGTGTTCCAGGGCCTGCTTGATCCTGACCAGGGTCATGGAGGAGATCTCGCGCAGGGTCTCGATGACGCCGCGGCCGGAACGGGCGACGGCCTCGAAATAGGGCCGGTCCAGGGCGTTCAGGTTGCCGTTGAGCTTTTCCAGGGACGAAATGTTCTTCAAGTCCCTCTTGTTGAACTGGAATACCAGGGGGATCTCCTCGATGTGGTGGTTGTAGAATTCCAGGTTTTCCGCCAGGTTGTCGAAGCTTTCCCGGTTGGCCTGCTCCATGAGCTCCTGGGAGTCGGCGACGAAAACGATGCCGTCGGCCCCTTTCAGGACCAGCTTGCGGGTGGAATCGTAGAATACCTGGCCGGGGACGGTGTAGAGCTGGAACTTGGTCTCATAGCCCTTGACCAGGCCGACGTTGATTGGCAGCAGGTCGAAAAAAAGGGTGCGCTCGATCTCCGTTTCCATGCAGACCAGCTCGCCGCGCGTGCGCGGGTTGGTCACGGAGTAAATATACTGCAGGTTGGTGGTCTTGCCGCCCAAGCCGGTGCCGTAATAGACGATCTTGGCGGTCACCTGTTTGGACGTATGGTTGATCAGCATCTCTTTACCCAGGGCATTTTCGCATTTTTCCCGCTCAAAGTCAATCGCGGTCACAGGGCAAAACGGCGCTCTAGAAATCGAAACCGATCCAGAAATTGACGCCGCCGTATTTTTTCTCCTTGAAATTGGTGCGCCAGAACCACTCGAAGTGGAAGGGGTAGCCGAAGAAGAAGAACTCGATGCCGTAGCCGTAGGAAGACAGCGCGTCCTGCAGTCGCGTCGTCCCGGGTTCAAAGACGCGGAACTTCTGGTCATTGAACCAGAAGCCGCCCAGGTCGAAGAAGAATACGCCGCGCAAAGGGCCGATGACGCCGATGGGGGTCAGGGCGGCATGCACCAGGGGGAAGCGGAACTCGGCGTTGAAATAGAATCCCTTGTTGCCGACCAGGCTGCGGAAATCGGCCGAACGCAGGGTGTTGTTGCCGCCGCTCCAGAAGAGCAGGGCATTTTCGCCGCCCGAATAGAACCCGCTCAGGCGGAAGGCGAACAGCGTGTAATTGTCGAGGCGCAGGTACTGGCGGAAATCGCCTTCCAGGGTGTAGGCGTCCAGCGACTTGCTGAACAGCTTCAGGTATTTGCTCGCGGAGAAGCGGTAGGTGCGGCCGCTGTTCGGGCCGTACTGCCCGAAACGGGTGGTCTCGGAAATGATGGAGGCCTGCACCGGCAGGGCGAAGCCGTTGAAGTACTGGCCGTAGGGCAGCTCGATCCCGTAATAGAACAGGTCCGAATTCTCTTCCTGGTTGAACGCCGACAAGCCCACTTCGGCGCGCGTGGAACGGCTGAACGGGTAGATCAGGACGAAATCGCCCCCGATGCGGCTGCGCAGCGAGACGTACAGGTTGCTGAGGTAGGGATAATAATAGGCGTCGCTCTCGGAAAACAGGTGCGTGTAGAACTGCAGGCGGCGCCTGCTGGTTGAGGTAGGCGACGTGGTAGGAGCGGTAGCCGTAAAAGGAATCCAGGTAAAATATGAAATTGTGGTCGCCCAGCATGTCGGTCACGTTCAGGTAGGACGACCCGTAGAAGCCGCCGCCGGTATCGATGCCCAGGGAGACCGGGGGCAGGCCGCTGATGAGCAGCTTCTCGAAGGGCTTGTATTTTTTCACGGTGAGGGTGAAGGGCTCGGCGGCCTCGGCGGCGGGCGGCGGGCGCGGCGGCGAGCCGCGGCGGCGAAAACTCGACCGCCTGCTTGGCCAGGTAGGCGACGGCGTCCTTCTTGAAAAGCACGAAGCTCCCCTTGTGGTAGGCGGAGATGATCAAGCGCCCTTTTTCACCGGGTATCTCCACCGGGAAGAAATTGCCGGTGCGCACGTCGCTATGGCGGTAGACGACCTTGTTCGCCAGGTCGAGGGAGCAGATATTGTAGGCCCCGAGTTCGTCGGAACTGTAATAGACGATCTTGTTGTCCAGGGAGAAAGAAGGGGCGATATCGTTATAGGCGCCGGCGGTCAGCTGCGAGGCCAGGTCGGGATTCTCGCTCGCCGCCAGGTAGAGCTTGTCGAAGTCGCCGAGGCCGGCCGAATAGACGACCTGCTCGCCGTCGGATGAGATGTCCAGGGACTTGACATAGGTCCGGCCGTCGGTCAGCTTGCGCACCTGGCCGCTGCCCAGGTCCAGGGAATAAATGAAGGAGCGGATGCCCTCGATGCCGGTGAACAGCAGGCTGTTCTTTTTGGGATGAAAAACCGGCGAGCTCGGCTTCTGGATGGCGCCGATATTGAACTCCTTCAGCACCCGGTTATTCAGGGCGTTCAGCACGACCAGGTAGGAGTCCAGCTCCTTGCGCACGAAGAAAGCGATGTTCTCGCCGCCGCGGTCCCAGCTGAACGAGCGGCCGTCGGAGGGGATGAACCTGAAATCGATGCCGTCGTAGGTCGATTTGAACCCCGGGGTGACGTTCTTGATCACCTTGCCGTCCTTGAGCGAGACCAGGATGATGTCGATCTTGTAGGTGCGGAAATTCACCGTGAGCACGGCCAGCAGCTCGCCGCCGGGAGAAACCTGGTGCGAAAACGAATAGGCGAACGGAAAATCGGGGCCGATGATGAAACTGTAGTCCTCGGGATTCTCGCGGCCGATGAACGCCCGGAAGCGGTCGCGGGCATATTTCTTGAACTCGTAATTGAAGGTCTTGGGCGTGAAGTTGAACTGCTCCAGGAAGGAGCGGCGCTTGCTGATCAACGCCGGGCGCCGCTGGCTGAGCAGGAGGTCGCGGACGCCCTTCTTGCCGAACTTCTCGAGGAAGAATTCGTACATCAGGTGGCCGAAATCGTAGGGGGTGCGGTTGGTGCCGTAATCGGCGCGGACATCGCCGTCCTCCTGCATTTCGGGCATGCGGTCGTTGAGCACGCTGTCGATGACGGTCAGCATGTTGAAGCTGTCCCAGTAGCCGGTCATGAAGTCGGCGAAGCCCTCCAGGACCCACAGCGGCGGACGCTGGAAATCGAACATGCCGATCGGCCGGTTCTTGTAAAGGATGGCGTTCTCGAAGGAATGGGAAAGTTCGTGGGTGATCAGCCGCCCCAGGTCCTCGGGGGTGCGGTTGCCGTAGATCACCACCCGGTGCCCGACCGGCTCGGTGAAGCCTTCGAAACTCCCGGGGGCGATCAGCCCGGGATAGAGGTTGGTCTGCTCCAGGTCGGTCTGCTTGTTGTAGAAGATGATCGGGGTCTTGTCCTCGATGGTCACGTTCAGCAGCGAGGAGAGTTTATCGTAGGCCTTTTCCGCTTCCACGGCGACCCGCTTGATCAGTTCCGGGTCGTCGATATAGTGGTAGATGCGAAAGTTCTTGGTCTCGGCGTATTTCCAGGGGAACGCCTGGCGGACGATCTTGTTCTTGCCGTAGTAGAACGTATACTGGGCGGCCAGCGACGCGGCGCACAACATCAGGACAACGGCGATGGTGTTTTTTTTCATGTTGCCATCCTATTTGCTTAAAATGAATCGTTCCTGGATCATTTTGCGGGGCTGCAGGGCGGCGGTCAGCCTGGCCGTGACCTTGGCCAGCAGGCTGTTGAAATTGAACTGGGCGGTGGTTTCGGGACCGGGTTCCGCCTTCTCGGCATAGGTCTCCTGCCAGAGGACCTTGCTGCTGTCGCCGTCGATGAGCGACACCTTCATCTCCATCTCCCATAGCTGGACGGTCTCGTAGGCGTTCTTGCGGTTGCCCGCTTCGTCGCGGGTCTCCTTGACCACGCCCATCTTCTTGATGTCCAGCTTGAGCTTGCCGGTGAAGAACAGGGCCTTCGGGTGGGCCTGGAATACTTTTTGGAAGAAAACGCTGTTCTCGTACTGGATGTCGGCGGCAAGGCGGTAGCGCTGCAAAAGCCCGCGGATCATGGCCCAGTTCTCGGGATCGAGGCGGACGATCTTCTTGTCGGCGGCGAAGGGGATCTCCTCGGTGAACACCCGGGCGATCTCGGGACCGGCGCTGAAGCCGGCGTCGGGGACATCGCAGATGAAATCGATGAAGAAAACATCCGTATAAGAGGAGAAATCGGCTATTCCTTTTTCGGTGTAGGGCAGGTTCACCGTGCCGACGTTCTCGGCGCAGGCCGCGCTCAAGACGGCGAGCAGCAGCAGCAGGAGCAGTTTACTTTTCATTGGCGACCTTCCTTTGGTTGTTCTTGAAACGGTTGAAGTTGCTCTGGATCTGCGCGTTGGCGGGAGCCAGCTTCAGGGCCAGTTCATATTCGATCCTGGCGTCCGCGTAGCGCCCCAGGCCCTCCAAAGCCACGGCCAGGTTGTTGTGCAGGGCGGCCGAGCCGCCGCCGGGGGCCTTGGTTTTCTGGTAGCGGTAGATGGCCTCCTGCCACAGCCCCTCCCTGGCCAGTTTGTTGGCGAACTCGAAGTCGGAGCGGTAACTGTTGACGGCACAGGAGGCCAGGAACAGGACGCCCATGCCGACGATGATGATCTTTTTCACTTCAACCTCCCTTGAGAACCCCGGGAACGGGTCCGCTGCCTTGTTTTTTGAAGCAGAAGCCGACCGTTGCATTGCTTTTTTTCAGCATATATTAAGGTAATATGCATGATATTTTTTTTATTTTCAATCTTTCCCGCCCCGGACGTGAAATTAATGACAAAGTACTATGAGCGGCCGCGGTTACCAGAAATGGCGTTTGCATTTTTGCCATCGGATCAGAAGGAAGCAATTTTGCTGCCAAAAAAAACGCCGCGAAATGTCCATTTTGTAGGACACCCGGCCAAAAAAGCGGGACTTGACTTTCCCTATCGCCGCGGGTATAATGTTTTTTTGGATCGCGGGGTGGAGCAGCCAGGTAGCTCATTGGGCTCATAACCCAAAGGTCGTAGGTTCAAATCCTACCCCCGCTACCAAATTTCTATCGAACCCTACCCTTGCAAAATCTAATTACTATCGAACTATAGTGAAAAGTGATTAGTGAATAGTGATTAGTAACAAGTCAAATTAACCCGAATTGATCTCCTTGCCCGACCCCTCAACGCATTCTTTTAGCCAAAAGGCCATCCGGTCAAGGCGGATATTATTTAAGCTTCTCCTTGACCTGCAGCAGCCAGTCGCTGATGGGGATCTTCTGCGGGCATTTTTCCTCGCAGGCCCGGCATTGGATGCAGTTGGCCGCCCTTTCCTCCGGCTGGAGAAAAAGCTGGTATACCCTTTTGGCCTCGGTAAAAGATCCATACATGGCGCCGTCATTGTAAAGCTTGAGGTTCCGGGGAATGTCGACGGCGTTGGGGCAGGGCAGGCAGTAGCCGCAGTTGGTGCAGGGGATGGCGGTCTTCTCCTCGTAAAAAAGCCTCATTTTTTCGATCAGGCCTTTTTCCACTTCCGGTCAATGAACCGATACCCGACCCCTCCGCCGCCCGCACGTTGGCGACCACTTGCTCCATCGTCGACATGCCGCTCAGGACCGCGGACACTTCGGGCTGGTCCCACAGCCAGCGCAATGCCAGGTCCGCCGCCGAGCCGGCGTATCCCGCGTCATGGAGCAGCTTCCTGATCTCCTCCGGAGGATTGGCCAGCTTGCCCCCCAGCAGCGGCTCCATGACCACGACGCCCATGCCCCGCGACGGCGGCGAGCTTCAAGCCCTTGGTCCCCGCCTGGTTGTCGGTATCCATGTAATTGTATTGCATCAGGCACATCGACCAGCCTGTCATAGCCGTTCACGATCTCCGCGAAAACCTCATGGCGGTCATGGAACGAAAAGCCGATGTGGCCGATCTTGCCCTCTTTTAAAGCGGCTTCCGCCCGGGCCAGCAGGTCCCTGGCTTTTTACCGAATCCCATGAATCTTTGTCAAGGCCGTGGAACAGGTAGAAATCGATCCTGTCCGTACCCAGCCTTTGCAGCTGTTCGGCAAGGAATCTGTCGTACTCCCCCGCTTCCGTTATCAGCCATATGGGCGCCTTGGTCGCGATCTTCACCTTGTCGCGATAGCCATCCCTTAATGCTTTCCCCAGCACGACCTCGCTTTTCCCCGCATGGTAAACATACGCGGAATCCACGTAGTTCACCCCGTTATCGATGGCGTAACGGATCATGCGGATCGCTTCCTCTTCCGCCACGTTGGGGCTGACCGGGGCGGAGTCCGAGGTCGGCAGCCGCATGCAGCCGAAACCGAGCGCCGACACTTGCCAATCCAGCTTGCCGAAACGCCTATAATTCATTGTGCAATCCCATGGGCGGTCATCCCTGGATGGTCAGCTCTTCTTCCCGGGTGGTGATGTTCAGGCTGATCGTCCTGTGGAACATGTCGATATGAACGACCTGCACGTCGATGTTCTCGCTCTTTTCCATGGACATGAGCCGGGTGGATATCTCCAGCAGCTGGGCGGCGTTGAGCCGCTCGTGCTCGATCTCGGCCCTGATCTTGGCGAAATTGCCGCAGTCGAACTGGTCGATGCGCAGGACCTTGAAGCCGAAGCGGTCGAACATGTCGTAGATCATCTGCGGGTCATAGGTGTTTTTCACTGGTCCGCCTCGTCGGACAGGGATGCCCGCATCACCTGGTTCTTCTCCGACCTCTTGGCCTCGTACAGGGCCTGGTCGGCGAGCTCGAGGAAATCCTTGGTGTCCTTGATCTTGCCTTCGTACTGGCAGACGCCGGCGCTGATGGTGGTCCGGATCCTGAAGTCCCCGTGCGCCAGCACGAACTCCTCGACACGCTTGCGGACGCGGACCGCCAGCTGCAGGGCGCCTTCGATGGCGGTCTCGGGCAGGATGATCAGGAACTCTTCGCCGCCGATGCGCCCGGCGATGTCCTGGTCGCGCAGGGAGGCATGGATCAGCCCGGCCAGCTGCTTCAGGTATTCGTCCCCGGACAGGTGCCCGTAGCGGTCGTTGATCTTCTTGAAGTCGTCGATGTCGATCATGATGATGCTGAAGGCGCGGCTGCTGCGCCGGGCGATGCGGCAATAGTTTTCCAGCTCGTTGATGATGAAGCGCTTGTTGTACAGGCCGGTGAGCGCGTCGCGGGCGGCGAAATCGAACAGCTTGGCGTGGTACTCCCTCTCGATCTCGTCGCTGAAGCTCAGCTGCAGTATGGTATCGCCGACCTGGACCTTGTCGCCGCCGCGCAGCGGCGCCTGGACCACCGCGTCCCCGTTGACGAAGGTGCCGTTGGTCGAGTCCAGGTCCAGGACGTAGATCTGGTCGACGCCCTTGCCGCTGCGGATGACCGACATCTCGCAGTGGACCTTGCTGACCTTCCCGTCGTTGAGCGCGATGTCGTTGACTTTCTCGCGGCCGATCACGGAGCGCATTTTCTCCAGGACGAAATGCTTGCCGAAATCGATCTCGCTGCCGGCGATGACGGTCAGAAGGATCGCGTGCTCCGCCGGCGCCGTGGGGCTCTCCTGGGGAGTCAGCTTGCGGTCACAGATCGTCTTTTCCAATGGATCGATCGTCTCTGCCATTGTCTTTTGTTGGCTTCAACGTAGCACAGTCCACGATAAAATTCAATTTATATACGGCCGTGGCATTGGCTAACCCAGCTGGTATAATGGCAGCAGGCGGCACGAGCGGATGGCGCCGCCGCGGCCGAAATAAAAACGGGTATTGGCCCCGATGGCGTCGAACGTGGCCGTATCGCGGATGAGCTCGAAAGAATAGTCATGGGCGGAATGCATGTAATAAAACTCCCAATCCAAGCCGGCGCGCCGCTTGCCCACCGTGACCCCGTAGCCGAACGCCTTGTCCATTTTGGGCACCAGGAAGATCTCCTCCCCGGTATTATAAAAATACGTGCCGTCGAAATGGCCGGCGAAGGTATTGTAGGGGACAAGCAGGCCGATCGTGAACCCGTCGCCGTCGCTTCGGGCCGTCCCGGGAACCGCCAGCGTCGACACCAGAAGCAGGAAAACCAGCCAGAGTTTGTTTATTCGCATCATTCCTCCTTGGCGGGCCGGCTCCGCCTGCAAGCCAAGCCCGCGGCCGGTCCGGGCAGGATTGTACGAAATAAAGATAATTAATTCAATTTTTTGATTTTCTTTTTATGAACGAACTCCCTTCTATATTTAATATTTTCGCAATGGTATACTGCGTTGAGCCGCATCGCTGGAGGCGAACATGTCCCTGAAAAATACGGTTTTCCTTTACCTGCTCACCCTGGCCATTTTTTTCCTGATCGACATGATTTGGCTGGGGCTGGTGGCCAAGAACTTCTACCGCCAGCAGCTGGGCGGGATGCTGAGCCCCGCGGTGAACTGGCCGGCGGCCATCCTGTTCTACCTGCTGTTCATCGCCGGGCTGCTGCTGTTCGTCGTCGGCCCGGCCCTGGCCCCCGCGCCGGGGACCTTCAGGGCCATGGGCGGCGCCCTGCAGGCGCTGTGGCGGGGGGCGTTCTTCGGCCTCGTCGCCTACGCCACCTACGACCTGACCAACCTGGCCACGCTGAAAAACTGGCCGCTGCGGGTGACGGTCGTGGACCTGGGCTGGGGGGCGGTGCTGGGCGGAGCGGTCTCGTTCTTCAGCACGCTGGCGGGCTCACGCTGGTTCAAGGGCTGAAACGCGCGGCCGGCGTTGAAGCCGATAGAAAGAAGCGAACCAAAGGAGGACGAAGATGCTCTGGAAAGGAAGAAGGCAAAGCGATAACGTCGAGGACCGCCGCGGCATCACCGGGCGCGGGGTCGCCCTGGGGGGCGGTTTGGGCGCCCTGGCCCTGACCATCATCGTCCTGCTGCTGGGCGGCAATCCCCAGGAGGTCATGCAGAGCCTACAGACCTCGCAGCCCGCGAACCAGGAGCAGGCGCGGCCCCTGACCCAGGAAGAAAAGGAGCTGGGGGAATTCGTCGGCGTGATCCTGGCCGATACCGAGGACGTCTGGAACCAGGTCTTCCAGCAGGCTGGCGAGCGGTACCGCGACCCCAAGCTGGTGCTGTTCACCAACGCCACCGAGTCGGCCTGCGGCAACGCCCAGGCGGCTGTCGGCCCCTTTTACTGCTCGGCCGACGAGAAGGTCTATATCGACCTGGGATTCTTCCAGGAGATGCAGCAAAGGCTGGGGGCGCGCGGCGATTTCGCCTGGGCCTATGTCATCGCCCACGAGGTGGGCCACCACGTGCAGAACCTCCTGGGCATCATGCGCCAGGCGCAGGAAAAGATGCAGGGCGAGGGCCGCGAGGAGGCCAATCGCCTGTCGGTGCGCTTGGAGCTTCACGCCGACTTCCTCGCCGGGATCTGGGCCAACCGCGCCCAGCGAATGAAGGGGCTGATGGAAGAAGGCGACATCGAGGAGGGCTTGAACGCCGCCTCGGCGGTGGGCGACGATCGCATCATGAAGCAGCAGCAAGGCTACGTGGTTCCCGACGCCTTCACCCACGGCACGTCGGCGCAGAGGGTGCGCTGGTTCACCAGGGGGCTGAAGACCGGGGACATGAGCCAGGGCGACGAAATCTTCAACCTGCCTTACGACGAACTCTGAGCCCGCCCGGCAGGTCCGGGCCGATCATTTGCCAAAAGCCGGGATCTGGTCCATAATTCCCCCTCATGACCTGGAAATATTTTTTTAGATCGCTCTACGCCCTGCTGTTCCTCTTCTGCGCCGGGCTGCTGTTCTACGGGCGCGGCTATTATTTCGCACCGGCCCCGCGGCGGGCCCGCCATCTCCTGAACCCCGTCCTGCGGCAGAGCGGCACGGCCGGCCACTTTTTCGCCATCCTGGGCACCTTTTTCATGCTGTTGCTGCTCCTGTACTCGGTGCGCAAGCGCTTCCGCTTCGCCGGCAACTGGGGCAGCCTCGCCGTCTGGCTGCGCGCCCACATCTTCCTGGGCTTCGCCGGGCCGGCCCTGGTGCTCTTCCACACCGTTTTCAAATTCTCGGGGCTCGTCTCGATCGCCTTCTGGTCCATGGCGCTGGTGGTGGCCAGCGGGGCGGTGGGCAAGTACATATTCGAGCTCATCCCCCGCTCGCTTTCTGGCATGGAGCTGAACCGCATCGAAATGGAGGCCGAGGAGATCGGGCTGACCTTCGAGATGCGCAAGCTGCTTCCCGCCGCCCACCCCTTCTGGCAGCGGCTGGCAAGCATCGAAAGTTCTGGTTCCCGGCGCCCGCGCTTCGAGCACCTGCACCTGGTCTTCGAGCCGGCGCAGCTGCGCCGGCAGCTGCGGCGCCTGCTGCCGGAAGCGCCCGGGCTGGACCGCAGGCAACGCCGCGCCCTCATCGCGCTGGTGGTCAAAAGGCACATGGTCCACCACAAGGCCCAGCTCATGCAGGGGACGCTGCGCATCCTGCATTACTGGCACCTGGTGCACCAGCCGTTCGTGATCATCATGTTCCTGATCCTGGCCGTCCACGTCTACGTTTCCGTCCGCCTGGGGTACGCATGGATTTTCTGAGCGGCTATCGCTTCATCCTGGTCGCCGGCGCCGCGCTGCTGGTCGCGCTCGTCAGCCTGCCCTTCGTCTGGAAGGAGATGCGCAAAAAGCGCCGGGCGGGCGAACTGGCCAAGCGCATCGTCCCCGTCTCCTCGCTGACCGCGGCGGATATTGCCCAGGTGCGCAGCATGCACCCGCAAGGCAAAAAAATGCACCCCGCCGTCAACCGCTCCGTCTGCGTCGGCTGCGGCTCCTGCGTGCGCAGCTGCCGGGAAAAGGACGTGCTGGCCGTGATCAACGGCAAATCGACCCTGGTCAACCCCCTGGCCTGCCGCTGCTGGGGCGATTGCGAGCGCAATTGCGTCACCGGGGCGATCAAGCTGGTCGAGTACGGCCAGAAGCTGAAGGTCCGGGTGCCGCGCACCGACGAGAACTTCGAAAGCAACGTCAAGGGCATTTATATCGTCGGCTCCCTCACCGGCGCCGCCCTGATCAAGGAAGCCATCAACCAGGGCCGGATCGCGGTGAACCACATCATGAAAGGGACGTTCCCCCCCGACCTGCCGACGGTGATGGTGATCGGCGCCGGTCCGGCGGGGCTGTCGGCCATGCTGAGCTGCCGCAAATTCGGGCTGCCGGTGATCTGTTTCGAAAAGGACCGCACCGCCAACACCATCCGCAATTTCCCCAAGAAAAAATTCGTGATGGGCGAGCCGGTGGAAATGCCGATCGTCGGCCCGCTCTGGGTCGGGGACGCGAGCCGGGAGCGGCTGCTGGCGGCCTGGGAGGGCATCCTGGAAAAGGCGGGGGCCTGCATCGCCACCGGTTCGCGCCTGGAAATGATCGAAAAGAAGGACGGGCGCTTCCAGGTGACCATCTCCGGGAAGATCCACGCCTGCGACAAGGTCATCCTCGCCCTGGGCAACCGGGGCGTCCCCAGGAAGCTCGGCGTCCCGGGCGAGGACGGGGAGAACGTCTACTACAACCTGCTGGAGGCGGACGAATTCTCCGGGAGCACGGTGACGGTCATCGGCGCCGGGGACTCGGCCATCGAGGCCGCGCTGGCCCTGCAACGCAACGGCTGCCGGGTCACCTTGCTTGTCCGCGGCGACGGTTTCCCCAAGGCCAAGGCCCGAAACCAGGAGCGCATCGGCCAGGCGATCGCCGCAGGCCAGGTCCGCGTTTTCTATAACGTCCAGCCGCTGGAAATCGGCGCCGACTCCATCGCCTTCAGCAGCGGCGGCGAGACGCACCGGGAAAAGACCGACTCGGTCTTCGTCATGGCCGGCGGCGAACTGCCCTTCGCGCTGCTGGAAAAGATCGGCATCGAGATCGTCGACGTGGAGATCTGACCGGCGGCGGACCCCGGCGATCCTCAACGGGGCCGGCGGATGCCGCTGAGGCCGGCGTTGCCCCCGGGGTGGCAGGTGTAGCAGGCCCGGCTGTTGTAGGCATAGCCGCTCACGTCGTCATGCGCGGAGTCCATCGCGCTCTTGGTGTGCGAGTGGCAGTCGATGCACGAAAAAACATTGTAGTTCGCGGTGAGGTGGCAGTCCGTGCAGGCGAAGCCGGAGTGCCGGCCCGACTGGATGGGAAATTTGTGGTTGAAGACCGCCTGGTTCCAGGAGGTGTGCGAGGGGAGATGGCAGTCCTGGCAGTTGGTGGAAAACCCCGTCGCCTGGTGGGGTGGATTGGTGGTGGCGTCGTAATCCTTTTTGTGGCAGCCGTAGCAATCCTTGGGCAGGTTATAGCCGGCGACGTGGCAGGCGTCGCAGGCCAGCGTCTTGTGCGCCCCCAGCAAGGGCCAGAACTGGTCGTGGTTGACGGCGGCGTTGTTCCAGGTCTGGGCCGAGGTGCCGTGGCAGGAGGCGCAGTTGGTGGAATAGCCGGATGACCGGTGGTTGGGCGCGGTGGTGGCGTCATAATCCTTTTTATGGCAACTGTAGCAGTCCTGCGACAGCTCATAGCCGACGGTGTGGCATTTTTCGCAGGCCAGCGTCTTGTGGACCCCTTGCAACGGCCAGAACTGGTCGTGGTTGACCACGGCGTTGTTCCAGCTCTCCGCCGACGCGCCGTGGCAGGAGGCGCAATCGGTGGAATAGCCGGCCTGGCGGTGGTTCGGGGTCTGCGTCTTGTCATAGTCGGCCAGGTGGCAGCTCACGCAGGCGTGCGGCGTCCCGGCGTAGACGTTGTTCTTGTGGCAATCGAGGCAGGCGGCGGCGAGGTGGCGGCCCAGCAGGGGAAACGTCGTATGCGCGGTCTGGGCGTTCTGCCACGTCGATTGGCTGAAATGGCATTGCCGGCAATCGGTGGGATAGTTGGCGGCCACGTGGTTGGCCGCCCGCTGGTACTGCTCCTGGTGGCACGAGTAACAATCGCGGGCAGCCAGGCGGTCGAACGTGCCGCGCGGGTGGCACATGGCGCAATCCATGGTGGCGTGGACGCCGGACAGGGGGAATCCTCCCTGCCGCCCGTGGTCCCAGGAATTCGCCTTGAGCTTCTTCCAGTCGAAGGGCGTATGGCAGTCGGCGCAGTGCAGCCCCAGGAGCGTGCGGTAGCGGTCGTCCTGCCGCCGGTCCCAGTGGCAGGCCTCGCAATCGGTGGGCGTGCCCGCGAGCACGCCGTTGAGGTGGCAATCGGCGCAGGCGACGGTGCGGTGCTGGCCCAGCAGCGGAAAATTCGTCCGTTCGTGGTCGGCGGCGGTCCAGCGCTTGTTCTGGGCGCCCAACTCCCCCCCGGCGTCGGGCGCCAGGAGAAACAGCCCGGCCAGGGTGACGGCGAGGCCGGCGGCGAGCAAGGCCCTTTGCATCCAGCTCAGTTTGGGGCGTGACGGTTTCATTTCCATTTCCTCGTCATGGGCCGATTCATTTCCTCAGGATCAGCCGCACGAAAAACTGGTGCCCGTTGGTTCCGGGCTGGCGCACGTAGGAATAATCCAGGGCGACCGCCAGCGTGCGGTTGACGGCCAGGAACCAGTCGCTGGTGTACGCCTGCTGGTCGGGCAGCTCGCTGCGGACCACCTGGGGGGTGCCCTGGGCGTCGAAGCGCACGCCGTTGTAGAAATTGGCGAAGCTCAGGGTCCAGGCCAGTTTGCCGAAGCTGCGGCTCGCCGAAAGATAATAGGTGTCGGCCTCGGAGGCGTCGCCGCGGTTGAGGTCGTAATTCCCGTAGAGCGAGATCCCGGAAGCGAGGATGTCGGAGAGGGAGAAGCCGAAGCCGGTCGTGTGGTTGCGGATGCCGGCATCCCGGAGCTCGCTTTCCTCGCGGGAGACATGGAGCCGCAGGTTCTTCAAGGGCGTGACGCTCAGCCTGACCCCGTACGTCAGGCTGTAATAGAAGCGCTCGATCTCGCTGTTGTCGAAATCGGGGTCCTGGGATTGCTCGAGGAGAAAGCGATGGTAATCCATGCCCCGCCCGGAACTGTAACTCGCCGTCAGGTCGGCGAAACGGGTCAGGTTTACCCGGGCGTTGATGAACAGGCGCGAAAGGCGGTCGGACGGGGCGACACGGCCGCCCAGCTCGAACTCGCCGTTGCCGAAAAGGAACAGGGTCCGGCCCAGGGGCAGCAGCAGGTCGGAATAAATGAACTGCCGCTCGTTCATGCCATTGAAACGGACCAGGTTGTAACTCAACGAGAACTGCTTCGCGCCCGGGCCGATATAGCGGGCGAAGCAGCCGTATTTCTGGTAGTCCAGGCTCAGGCCCGCGGCATAGAGGTCGGTCGCCAGGCCGGCGTAGGCCCCGGCGGCCAGGTACCTGCCGAGCTTGTAGCCGCCCAGGACCCCGGCCAGCTGGCCGATGCCCGCGGTATCGTAAAGGTTCATCTGCCCCAGCGATAAAAACAGGCGGCTGCGCGGAGAATCGTACGCCAGGCGCGTTTCATAGAGGAGCAGCTGGTTCCCGCCGCTGTGGCCGGCGGCGAAGCGGTCGCGGGCGTCCAGGAAAATGGTCCAGCCGTTGCCGGGCCGGTTCCAAAGTTCGAGGTCCAGGCGGGTGCTCAAGCGACTGTAAAAATCGTCGCCGTCGTATTTGAACCCCATCCAGTCCTGGTAGAAGGTGCCCCGGAAAAAGAACGCGCCGGCCTTTGGCGCGGCGGGCGCCGCCGGGGGGGCGGCCAAGGAAAGGATCGCGAAAACGGCCAGCCCGGCAAAAATATTTTTTCCATTGCGCCGCGCGGATCTCACCATGGCTCCACCTTCCAGGAATCGAGAGAGTGGCACTGCCGGCAATCCGGGCTCTGCCCGAGGTGGGGCGATTTGTGGCAGCCCGTGCATATCCGTTCCTGCGCCTTGCCGTTGGCGGCCTGGCGCGTGTTCGGGGTCTTGCCGTTGTGGCAGGCGCTGCATTCTAGGGCGGCGTGGCCGCCGGTCAGGGGAAAGCCGGTGCGCGAGTGGTCGAACCCCTTATGGCACTCGCGGCACGACCGGGGGGTGCCCGCATATTGGACGGCGGTCGTGGTTTTCCCTCCCGCGATCGTCGCCCGGGCGGGGTGGCACTGCCGGCAAGCCACGGTTTCGTGGAAGGGCGGCAGCGGGAAACGGGTGCGCCCGTGGTCGAAGCCCGACGCCGGCTTGAAGGAATCCAGGCCGTGGCAGAGGCGGCAATCGCTGCCCATCTGCTGCTGGTGGGGATCCGCGTGGCAGCCGGCGCAGTCCCCCGACAGCGGCTTGTACAGGACGGTTTCCCCGCTCCCGGCCGGGAAGGCGCGGGTCGACTTGACATGGCAGCTCTGGCAGGGGGCGGCGGCGTGCTTGCCCAGCAACGGGAAAGCGGAGTCGCGCTGATGGTCGAATTTCAGGTCCGCCGGGCCGAAGCCCTGGGTCGAGTGGCAGGCGTCGCAGCCCTTGGCGAATTGCCCGCGGTGCACGTCGGCATGGCAGTCGCCGCACGTTTTCGTCGTCGACTTGTAAACCGGGGGCTTGTTCCCGCCCTGCCGCTGGTGGCACTGCCGGCAGGAGACCCCGGCGTGCTTGCCGGTCAGCGGGTAGCCCGTTCGCCCGTGGTCGAACGTGACTTTGTCAAAGCCGCTCACCACGTGGCACGACCGGCATTCCCTGCCGAATTGCCCGCGATGGGGATCCTGGCGGTGGCAGTCGGAACAGTCGGCGAAGGGGATCTTCTTGGTCTTCGCCCCCGGGGGATGGCATTGCGCGCACGCCAGGGAGACGTGTTTCCCGCGCAGGGGAAAGCCGGTCCGGTCATGGTCGAACCTTGAGGTCTTCCAGGAACTCTCGTCGTGGCAGGCGCCGCAGCCCTGCGCGTACGAAGGCCGGTGCGGGTCGGGATGGCAGTCGCCGCAGCGGGAACGGGACGGGGCGGCGCGTTTTTGCGCGGGGTGGCAGCGGGCGCACGCCAGGCCGCGATGGGCTCCCTTGAGGGGGAATCCGCTTTTCCCGTGGTCGAAAACCGCCTTCGCGAAAGGGACGGCGGGGGAATGGCAATCGGCGCAGGCGCCGCCCAGCTTTCCCTGGTGGGCGTCGGCGTGGCAGGCGGAGCAGCTCGCGTCCTTCAGCAGGTACGTCTTTTGCGTTTTCCCGGCCGGGGCGCGGGCGGGCGTATGGCAGGCGGCGCAGGCGGTGACCTTCTTGTGCTGGCCGACCAGGGGGTAGCCGGTTTCGGCGTGGGAGAATTTTTTCAGGTCCCACTCGATCAGCTTGAATTCCTCCCCCAGGTGCTCGGGGTGGCACGGGAGGCAATTCGTCCCCTTGTTCTTGTGGAAACCCCGGCCGGCCTTGACGCGGGCGGCGAGGTCCTTGTGGCAGGCCAGGCACTTGCCGGCATCGACCTTTTTCCTTTCGGTGTGGCAGGCGGCGCAGTTGTTCAAGCCGGCCAGCCCGGCATGCACCCGGCTTAATTTCCCAGGCGCCACCAGCAGCTCCGCGTCCTGGGCGCCGAGCGGGGCGGGAGTCACGGACAAGAAAAAAATGGCCGCGCCGAACAACGCCATGGCTCCCGCCGCGCGCGCCGCGCGGGGCATGGGGTTTCAGGAAAGCGCCGGGATCAATCGCCATGCAGCGGTCTCTGCCTTGAAGCAAAAAACATTCTTTTCCCCCACCCCGGACCGTATATCCACAATCAACCAAATATAGACTAAAAAATCTTTTTTTTCAACAGCGGGGTCTTGCCCTTGTCCCCGCTTCTTCGCCGGCGCAGGTCGACCAATTGGCGGCTGGCGCCGGTATGCTCGTAGGCGATCTCCTTGACCCGCTGGAAGCAGCGTTCGGCCAGCTTCATTTTTCCCTGGCCGCGGTAGAGGACGCCCAGGGCGTAGACCGGGTCGGCGCTCCAGGACTTGAGTTCGATGGCCCTCTTCAAGTTCATCTCCGCCTCGTTCTTCCAGACCTCCTCCTCGCTCTGGCACACGCCCAGCAGGTGATAGAAATCGCCCTGGCCGGGATTGAGCTTGATGGCCTTCTTGAGCAGCGGCACCGCCTTGGCGTATTCGTGCTTCTCGTACAGCTCCTTGCTTTGCAGCAGCAGGTCCCAGGCCTTTTCATGGTCGGCATTGGCCATGTGCAGGGAGGGGGGCGGCACCGGCGGCGTGAACAACTGCGGCGCCGCCACTTCCGGCGCCGGCGGCACCGGCGGCGACTCCTCGGCCTCGAAGATGACCTCGGTCTCGAACTTCGGCTCCGCGGCGGGCGTTTCCGGCTTTTTTCGGGGCAGCGGCGTTTCGCCGGCATCGAAGAAGATCCCCGGCTCCTCCGGCGGCTCCGCCTCGATGGCGAACTCGGCCGACAGCTCGAACTCCTCTTCGGGTTCGGCCGGCGCGGCCGGCTCGACGATCCATTCCTCCGCGCTCAGCACTTCCGGCTCCGCGCCCGGCTCGACGATCCATTCCCCGGCGCTCGGCACTTCCGGTTCGGCGGCGGGCTGCGCCGCGGCTTGCGGGGGGGGAGCAGCGCCTGCAGGCGCAGGCAGACGTCGCCGGCTATTTTCTTTATCTCCGGGGCGGCGGCCGAGCCGAAGCGCTCGGGCGCGAAGCGGGCCAGGAAATCGGCCACGGCCCTGGCCACGGAGCCGGGCGCCGCCGGCGGCGGCAGTCCCAGCACGCCGGTATCGCCGGCCGGGGCCTCCTGCAGCTGCTGGTACATATCCAGCAGGGCGGCGATCTCCAGGGAAAGGTCGGGCGTCTCCTCCCCCTTGGCGAATTCGATGACCCCCAGCAGGTGGAAGGCGAGCATGCTGCGCCAGAAATCGAGGGGCAGCATGTTCAGCCGGGCGATGAGCTCCTGGCAGCTGCGCGGGCCCTGGCTCTGCACGGCGGCGAAAAAATTCCGCTCGCCTTCAGTGAAATAGACCTCGTCGGCCATGGGGATCTCGCTGAAGAGCACCGGGACGCAGTGCTGCCACAGGTTGGCATAGAACGAGATGTGGTCGACGGCGCGCGCCCCCTCGACCAGGATGCCCGCCAGCGGGATCTCGAACGTTTCCCGCAGGGGCGGATCGGGTTCGCCGGCGGTGAAGATCCATTTCCCGCGCTGCAGGGCGAACGTGGAGATGGCGATCCGCCGCAGCTGGTAGACGCGGGCGTAATAGATGTCTTTTTTTTTGGCGAAATTGTGGTCGAGGAGGATGCCGGCCACCTGGTCGTCGGAGAACTGGTGCAGGCCGCTCAGGAAATTGTACTGTTCTTCGTCGATGCGGCCCATCAGGTGCAGGATGACGGAAAGCTTCTCGTCGAAGCGGGTGCTCATGCCGTTGGCCAGTTTCCCGTCCATGAAATTCAAGGTGATCTGGAAGTCCTTGGCGGTGACGAAAAGGTGCCCGGAAAGCTTTTTCAGGTCGACTTCCTTGAGGAAAAAGGGAAGCGGCTCTCTCTCGACGTCATGGTACATGAGTTTATGGTAGCACCTGGAGACCGGAAAATCAACCAAGCTGGAATCTCAAGGGAGGAGAGAGGGAAGAATGAGGGAAAGGCAAAGGGAAGACAAAGTGGGAAAGATTCACGTCTCTTTGACAGAAAACGGAAATCTGCTATCATGTCAGGGCGGAAACCCCAGGATGAAAACCATGATCACAGCCCTGAAGCTTTGCAAAAAATACGGGAAATTCAAGGCCGTGGACCGCATCTCCTTCGAGATCAACGAAGGGGAATGCTTCGGCTTCCTGGGGCCGAACGGCGCCGGCAAGACCTCGACCGTGCGCATGATCCACTGCGTGTCGCCGCTGTCGGGCGGGTCGCTGACCGTCGACGGCATGGCCGCCGGCGTCGACAACCGGGCGATCAAGAAGATGACCGGGGTCATCCCCCAGGAGATCACCCTGGACAACGACCTCACCGTGCGCGAGAACCTGGAGGTCTTTTCCCATTTCTTCGACATCCCCGGCGCCGAGGCCGGGAAAAGGATCGCCTCCCTGCTCGCGTTCGTCGAGCTGGAGAAATGGCGCGACAGCCGGATCGACCAGCTCTCCACCGGCATGAAGCGCCGCCTGCTCATCGCCCGCGCCCTGATAAACCAGCCGAAGATCATCATCGCTCGACGAGCCGACCACCGGCCTCGACCCGCAGGCGCGGCATCTGATCTGGACAGCGGCTGCGGCAGCTGAAGAGCCAGGGGGTCACGCTGATCCTGACCACGCAGTACATGGAGGAGGCCCAGCAGCTCTGCGACCGCATCGTGATCATGCACCGCGGCCGCATCCTCAAGGCCGGCGTGCCTGCCCGGATGATCGAGGAGGAGATCGGCCGCGAGGTGGCCGAGATCCGCGCCGCTCCCGACCAGGACGAGAAGCTGCTCCCCGTCCTGGGGCCGCTGGCCCGCGGCCACGAGCGCGTGGGCGACACGCTCTATTTTTATTGCGCCGACGGACGGCCGCTGATGAAAAAAGTGCTCGAGCTCGACCTGCCCGACACCGTCCACCGCCCGGCCTCGCTCGAGGACGTCTTCCTCAAGCTGACCGGGAGGAGCCTGATCGAATGAACTTCTCCTACCGCATCGTCTACGTTTTCTGGCGCAACATGGTCTCCTACAAGCGCTTCGTGCTGACGACGTTCATCGCCAGCCTCATCCAGCCGCTGTTCTACCTGATCACCTTCGGCATCGGCATGGGCGCCTACATCGGCTACTTCGGCGGCAAGCCCTACCTGTATTTCCTCGTCCCCGGCGTGCTGATCACCTCGGTGATGATGACGGCCAGCTTCGAGTGCATGTACGGCACGTTCGTCAAGATGATCCACGAAAAGCTCTACGACTCGCTGATCGCCACCCCGGTCTCGGCCGAGGACGCGGTGGCCGGCGACATCGCCTGGGCGGCTTTCCGCGGCTTGTTCAGCGGCAGCCTGATGATGATCGTGGCCATCTTCATGGGCATCCTGCCGGTCTCGCCGGCCAGCGTGCTGCTGCTGGTCCTGCTCATGGTCTTCGTCGGCGTCCTCTTCGGCTCGCTGGCCATGATCGTCACCTCGTTCGCCCCGAACTTCGATTTCTTCAGCTATTACTCGGAGCTGGTGATGACGCCCATGCTCTTCTTTTCCGGCGTCTTCTTCCCCCTGGACAAGTTCCCGGGCTGGATGAAGACCTTCTCGCAGTTCATGCCCCTGACCCATGCCGTGACCATCTCGCGGGCCATCTTCAACGGCACCTACAACCGGGGCCTGGTCTTCAACTTCCTGGTGATCTTCGTCCTGGAGATCGCCGCCTTCCTGGTCGGCGTGCGGCTGATGAAGAAGCGCCTGATCAAGTAAAACGCTTTTCCTGCCTGCGCTCCCAGGAACGGTTGCTTTCAGGCGCGCGTCGCGGTATATTCAATCCTGAAAAAATGGCCCATTTGAAAAATTACCTGTACCTGGCCCGGACCCTGCGCCGCCAGCCGCGCATGCTCAAGGTCCGGCCGGCGCTGAACCTTTTTTTCCTGCGCTACCTCGGTCATTTCCGCATCAAGGACAGCGGCGGCCACTGGACCGTCCATTCCCACCTGCCGCCCCTCAACCACCGGGCGTTCGGCCGTTTCGTCGACGACCATCTGCTGAAAAGGATCGCCGGCCCTTCGCACGCCCAGGTCGGCCTGACCAACGCCTGCCCGCAACGCTGCGCCTATTGCTACAACCGCGAGCGGGGCGGCGAGGCCATGGACACGGAGACCATTCTCAAGACCGTGCGCGAGCTGAAGGAACTCGGGGTCTGCTGGCTGGGGCTGACCGGCGGCGAACCGCTGCTCAACCCGGATATCGCCCGCATCGTCGGGGCGGCCGCCGGCGACTGCGCCGTCAAGCTGTTCACCACCGGCAGCACCCTGACCCGGGAGAAGGCGCGGGAGCTGGCGCGGGCCGGGCTTTTCTCGGTATCGGTCAGCCTGGACCACTGGCGGCCCGAGATCCATGACCGCAACCGCGGCCTGGACGGCGCCTTCGCCACCGCGCTGCGGGCCATCGACATCTTCAAGGAAACGGGGGGCATCCAGGTCGGCGTCTCGGCGGTGGTCAGCCGGGAGATGATCCGCAACGACCGAGGTGGAGGAATTCCTGGGATTCCTGCGCGGGCTGGGCATCGACGAGGCCTGGCTCTGCGAAGCCAAGCCTGCGGTGGCCGGATTCTGGGACCCGGAGCGGGTGATCAGCGAAGCCGAGCAGAGGCGGATCTATCGCATCCAGGACCGCCACAACCGCCGGGCGGGCATGACGGTCAACTACCTCGGCCATTTTGAAAGCCGGGAGCATTTCGGCTGCAACGCCGGGCACAAGATGATCTTCGTCGACGCCTGCGGCGAGGCCAGCCCCTGCGTGTTCACCCCCATGTCCTTCGGCAACGTCCGCCAACGCCCCCTGAAGGAAATATTCGCGGAGATGAAATCCCGTTTCCCCGCCGACGACGCCTGTTTCATCAACAAGAACTTCCCCCTGATCCGCGACGCCGGCGACGGCCGGGGGTTCCTGGACCTGGAGGCCTCGCTGCGCGTCATGGACCAGGTCGTGTTCGGAGCGCCTTCCGGTTTTTACCGACTGTATCTTCGCGATAAAAAAAGGGAAAAAAAGATGAACTCCAGGCGCCTGGGGCTTTACCGGCTTCGCCGCCCTGGCCATGGCCGCCGCCTTCGCCGCCGTCGGCCTGGTATTCCTTTTCCTGCCCGAGCGCGTCCTCGTGCTCTTTAACCGCCTCTCGCCGCCGGGGCTCTCCCCCGCCCCGGTCCAGCCCGGAAGCTTTTTCCCGATACTCGCCGTCGCCTACATGGTCCTGGTCACCGGGCTGGCCTGGCAGATGTTCACGAAACCGGGGAACCCCGTTTTTCCGCTGCTGCTGGCCCAGGGAAAGCTCGCCAGCTCGCTCCTCTCCCTTTATTTCTTTTTCACGCGCGCCCCGCTACCTGGTCTGCCTGGCCAACGCCGTCGTCGACGGCGGTATCGGGGCGCTGGTCCTGTGGCTGCATTCCCTGCAAAAAAAACACGCCGGCTCATGGCCAACCTGAGCCTGCGCCTGCGCCTGGCCGCCCTGGCCCTCGCCGGCCGGAAAAAAGGGCTGGCCGACCTGTTCAGGCTCACCGCCGCCGCTTTCGGCCAGGAGCCCCCCGAGCTCCGCGGTCTATCCCGCCGCGACATGCTGCGTGCGTACGCCCGGTTCACCCGCAGCCAGGCCGAAAAGGCGCTGGCCGCGGGAACGGCGGCGGGCGTACGGAAAAACCTTTACGACCGCTCCCGGGGCCTGGGCCGGAAGATCCGCGCCGCGCTTCCCGTCCGCAGCCGCTCCGACGCCGCCTCGGCGCTGCGCGCCCTGTACCGCGTCCTGGCCATCGACAAGCAGGTCGACGCCCGGGGCGCGGTGACGATCCGACGTTGTTCGCTCGCGGCCCACTATACTCCCGACGTCTGCCGCTTCATGGCGGCCATGGACGAGGGCATCGTCGCCGGCCTTTGCGGCGGCCGGCTGGTTTTCTCGCAGCGCCTGACCGAGGGCGCCGGCGCCTGCAGCGCGCTCATCGCCTGGCCGGACGGGGAAAATGGCTAGGGCGGTCGTGATCGGCAGCGGCGCCGGCGGCGCCATGTGCGCCCGGGAGCTGCAGGGGCGTTTCCAGGTCACCGTCCTGGAAGCGGGAAAGGAATTCCGGCCGCTGGCCTTCAGCCTGCCCCTTCTTGAAAAACTCAGGGGGACACGGCTTTTTTTCGACGCGCGCGAGATCGGCTGGATCTTTCCCGCCATGAAGGTCCGCAAGGCCGGGGCGGGCATGATCCTGGTCAGCGGCCGCGGCACCGGCGGCACCACGACCATCAGCACCGGCAACGCCTTGCGCCGGGACCAGGACCTGCGGGCGCTGGGGATCGACCTGGACGAAGAATTCGCCGAACTGGCCCGGGAGATCCCGGTGTTTTCCGGCCATCAGAATATCTGGAGCCCGCTGACCCGTACTTTTTTCTCGATCTGCCGGGAGATGAAGCTGGACCCGCAGGTCATGCCCAAGATGGGCGACTACGCGCATTGCCGGAGCTGTGGCCACTGCGTCCTGGGCTGCCCGCACGGCGTCAAATGGGACAGCCGCCGCCTCCTGGAGCAGGCGCAGCGCAACGGCGCCCGGCTCCTGACCGGCCGCCGGGCCGAAAAGGTGATCCACGAAAAAGGCCGCGCCCGGGGCGTGCTGGCCAGGAGGGGGTGGAAAAAGAATGGTTCCCGGCCGACCTGGTCATCCTGGCCGCCGGCGGCCTGGGCACGCCGCAGGTCCTGCAGGACTCGGGCATCGCCTGCGAGGCCGCGCTTTTCGTCGACCCGGTCCTGTGCGTGGCCGCCGAGATGCCGGGCAGCTTCCAGAACCGCGAGCTGCCCATGCCTTTCGCCGTCCAGAAAAAAGGGTATATCATTTCGCCCTATTTCGACCATTTGAGCTTTTTCTTCAACCGCGACTGGCTGCGCCGGTCCGGAAACATCTACAGCCTGATGATCAAGCTGGCCGATGACAACCAGGGCAGCCTCCCCGGCGGGCGGGTCCGAGAAAGCGCTGACCGCCGCCGACCGGGAGCGCCTGCAGGAGGCCGTCGACACCTGCGCCGAGATGTTCCGCCGCGCCGGCGTCGACAAGGGGCGGCTTTTTTTCGGGACCCTCAACGCCGGGCATCCCGGGGGCATGTTGCCCCTGACCGCGGCCAGGCGGGAACCCTGCACGACCCGCGGCTCCCGGAAAACCTTTTCGTGGCCGACGCCAGCCTGTTCCCCGCCGCGCTGGGCAATCCGCCCATCCTGACCATCATGGCCCTGGCCAAGCGCATCTCCGGGCTCTGTGGCAACGGCCGGGGCTGAAAAGGCTTCGCCGGCATATCCGTTTTTTGTCCAGCCGCCGAGTTTTCCCGGCCGGGTTAATTGTTTTCCCTTTTTATAGTATAATGGGGCCAGTTCCTCAGTTTCCCCGGGCCGTGCCGGCAAGGGCGCGCGGGAAGGGAGGGACGGGGAGAAGCGCCCCATGGGCGAAGCGCAGCCGGTCAACATCCTGGTCGTCGACGACGAGCCGGCGATCCACAAGCTGGTATCCCAGCTCCTGGACAAAAAGGGGCTACCGCTGCACCACCTGCGACAACGCCGCCCAGGCCATCGAAAAGATCGCCGGCGGCGGTTTTTCCCTGGTCATCAGCGACTACAACATGCCCGGGATGACGGGGATCGAACTCCTGGCCCAGGTGAAGAGAACCAACCCGGATGTCGCTTTCATCATGCTGACCGGGGTCGACGACCACCGGACCGCGGTCCATGCCCTGGAGCTGGGCGCTTTCGGATACATCATCAAGCCGTTCCAGACCAACGAGCTCTACATCAACGTCGCCAATTCGCTGCGCCGCCGCGAACTGGAACTGGAACGCGACCATTACGAAGGGCGGCTCGAACGCCAGGTGCGGGAGCGCACCGCCGAGATCCGCGCCACCCAGGAGGAGGTCATCATGCGCCTGGTGACCGCCTCGGGCTACCGTGACGAGGAGACGGGCGAACACATCCGCCGCATGGGCGAATACGCGGCGATCCTGGCGCGGGCCGCCGGCTGGGACGAAAAGGCGGTGGAAGAGATCCGCCTGGCCGCCTCCATGCACGACGTCGGCAAGATCGGCGTCCCCGACGCCATCCTCAGGAAACCCGGCAAGCTCAGCGACGAAGAGTTCGAGCGCATCAAGGATCATACCCGCATCGGCGCGCGCATCCTGGAAGGGTCGCCGATCGGCCTGTTGAACCTGGCCCACGACATCGCGCTCTACCACCATGAAAAATGGACAGGCGGCGGCTATCCGCTCGGGTTGCGGGGCGAGGCCATCCCGCTCTGCGCCCGCATCGTCGCCGTTTGCGACGTCTACGACGCCCTGGTCAACGACCGCGTCTACCGCCCGGCGATGCCCGAAGACCAGGCGCTGGCCATCATGCAGCAGGGCCGGGGCACCCATTTCGACCCGGTCATCCTGGACCTGTTCCTGGAGCGCCTGCCCCAGTTCCGCGATATCCACGCCAGGATCGCGGGCTAAAAGGAGGACGACCATGGCATTGAGCACCTGCAGCGAGTGCAAGGGAAAAGTGTCCGACCAGGCCTGGATGTGCCCGCATTGCGGCTTCGTCATGGGGCGGGAAATGGATGACTACCTGAAATGGCGCAAGACCCTGCCGGCCAGGGAAGCGGCGGCGTTGGCGGTTTCGCCCGGCGGCGTGGAAAAACGGCGCCATCGCCGGATCGACCTGAAAACCATGGTGCGCATCGACGGCGAGACGGCCATGCTGTTCAATATCTCCAAAAGCGGCATGAAATTGTCCGCGCCCTTCACCCCCAAGGCCGCGAGCGTCGACGTCACCCTGGACAACGGCGGGCAGACGTTCGTGATGAAGGGAGAGGTGCGCTGGGTGAGCGGCAAACGATCGTTCTCCAACCTGATCGACTTCGGCGTGGAGATATCCGCCGCCGCCCCGGAATATTACGATTTCGTGGAAATGCTGCTGGCCAGCTACTAGCACGAAGGGGCCGCGCTCCCCGGGCTGCGGGGACCGGCCGCCGCGCGCGACCCGCTACAGGGCGACGACGCGGTTCTTGCCCTGCTCCTTGGCCTGGTACATGGCCGCATCGGCCCTTTTGATCATGGCCTCCATGGTCTCGCCCTCGTGGAAAGCGGTCACCCCGAAGCTGCCGGTGACCCGCCCGGGCAAATTCCCGTCGGCGGGCAGGCCGGGCCGGGGGGCGAACAGGGCTTCCAGCATCCGGCGCAGGCGCTCGGCGCAAACCAGCCCCCCGGGCAGTGACGTGTCGGGCTGGATGATGATGAACTCCTCGCCGCCGTAGCGCGAGACGATGTCGATCTCCGCCCCCCTGGCGACCATGGGCTCGTCGTAACGGCGGATGTTCTGGCGGATCGCCAACGCGGTTTCCCGCAGCACGCGGTCGCCGACCAGGTGGCCGCTTTGGTCGTTGATCTTCTTGAAGTCGTCGAGGTCGATCATGATGATGGACAGCGGGTGGTGGTAGCGCTGCGAGCGGGCCAGCTCGGCGCCCAGGCGCTGGTAAAAGTAGCGGTAGTTGTAGAGGCCGGTCAGGGGATCGGTGATGGCCAGGCGTTCGATCTCGGCGTACATCCGGGCGTTGCGCATGCCCACCGCCACCTGCAGCGACAGGATGGAGAGCAGGCGGACATCGTCCACGCTGAACGCGTTCTCGTTCTTGCTTTCCACGGTCAGCACCCCGAGCAGCTCGCCCTCGGAGACGACCGGGCAGGCGATCTCGGAGCGGATATCCTGGATGCCCGAGGCGAGGTAACCGGGATCGCGGCGGACGTCGCCGACGTTGATCACCGTTTTTTCCCGGGCGCAGCGTCCGGTGAGCCCCATGCCGATCGGGATATTCAAGCCGACCAGTCCCTCGGGAAACTCGCCGCTGGAGGCCTTGAACACCAGGTGGTCGCCGCTGACCTCCAGGATGGCGCAGGAATCGTAGTGCAGCCGCTGCCGGGTCTCGGCCACGATCGCGGCGAAAAGCCGCTCCGGCCGGCCGATGGAAACGAGCTTCATGCCGATGTCCTGGAGCAACTCCATCTGGGCCAGTACCTGGGAGTTGTGCAGGGCCACGCCGATCTGGTTGCTCAAGGCCTTCATGAAATCGATGTCGCTGCGCTTGAACGCGTTCTTGCGCACGCTCTGCGCGTTGAGCACCCCCAGGAGGCTGTCATGGAAGACGATCGGGACGTCCAGTTCCGAGCGGAAAACGCCCTCGCCCAGGTGGATATAAAAATCGCAGCGGCTGATGTCGGGGACCAGGGATTCCTTCCTGCTCAGGGCGCAGCGGCCGCTGACGCCCTGGCCCAGGGGTATTTTTTTGCCGATGATCCCTTCCGGGTACTCGGTGACGGCGCGGATGACCAGGTCATTGCCCTCTTTCAGCAGTATGGCGCAATAGGAAAGGCCCAGGGCGGACTTGATGCGGTCGACGATCAGGCGCAGCAGGCGATCGCCATCGAGTTCGGCGTTGATCTGGGAGCTGATCTCGTAGATCAGTTCATACTTTCCGCCCCGGCTGAAGAGGGGCCAGCGGCTCTCATTTTTCATGGGTTTTCATCACTCAGCGGCCATTTGCTTGTTATTATAGGTATAAATGCTAAGCAAAAGCAATGTCATTGCCCATCCCCGCCTGGGCGGGATCCCCGCAGTCGTTCTTGATGATCTCCAGGACCAGTTTTTTTTGCGCCGCGTTCTCAAAGCCGATCTCGCAGCCGGTGGAATATACGATGCCCGGCTTCAGCACGCCCTCCGGCTCGCCCTGAAAGCGCAGGATGCGGGAATGGATGACGGTGACCATGAACTCGTGTTTTTCCCGGCCGTAATTGATGAAGATCTGGTAGGGATCGCCGATGGTCGGCGGATAATTGGAGATCAGGTTGAAACCGTTCAGGGAGACGTTCTTTATTAAAAACTCCTCGCGGTTGCGGAATTCGCCGGTCACCACGTTGGTCAATTCGAAATACCCGAAGATGGAAATCGCCGGGTCGAAACGCTCGTAACTTCTCTGCATTTGCATCTTGTTCTCTCCTTTTTGATCAAAATCCGCCAACGTTCCCGGCTTCAAGCCGCCGCCAGCGGCATGCGCACCGTGAAGCGGCTGCCCTTGCCCAATTCGCTGAACGCGCTCACCGTTCCCCCGTGCAGCTCGGCCAGGCGCTTGACCATGGACAGGCCCAGCCCCGTGCCTTCGTATTTCCGCGCCAGGGAACCGTCCAGTTGCTCGAAGGGCGTGAAAAGGCGCGGCAGGTCCTTTGCCGCGATGCCGATGCCGGTATCGCTGACCGAAAACTCGAGCTGGCCGGCCGCGGTTCGCTGCGCGTCCAGCAGGATCCGGCCGCCGTCCGGGGTGAACTTGACGGCATTGGACAGCAGGTTGTAGACCATCTGCTTGAACTTGCGCGTATCGACCATGGCCGCCCCCAGGTTCGCGGCGGCCCGGCTCTGCAAGCGGATGCCGTGGGCCAGGGCCTTTTCCCTGACGATCGCCAGGCAGCTCTCCAGGAGCAGGGCCAGGTCGGTTTTTTCCAGTTCGAGGGTCATTTTCCCGGCCTCGATCTTGGAAAGGTCCAGGATATCGTTGATCAGGGACAACAGGTGCTGGCCGCTGTCGTAGATCTCGCCGCTGAACTCCTTCTGGCGAACGGTCAGGTCGCCCGCCTGCCCCTGCTTCAGCACCTCGGAAAAACCGATGATGGCGTTCAACGGCGTGCGGAGTTCATGCGACATGTTGGCCAGGAATTCGGACTTGGCCTGGTTGGCCTCCTGCGCCGCCGCGGCGTAGGCCGTGATGCGCTGGATGGCCTTGCCCGAGAAGCGGTTGAACAGCAACACGATCATGACCAGGAGGAAGGACATGGCGACCAGGAGCAGGGGGGTGGAAGCCTCGGGCAATTCGATCGCGCTCTCGTACATGGTCTTGATCAGGAGGAACAGCAGCCCGTAAATGACGAAGGTGACGACCGCCTTGAGCTTCCTGACCTCGTCCTCGAACTCGGCGGAGGAAGACGGCGGATACGTGTCTTTCATCCGGCCCTCCGGACCAGGGCCGCGTCCTGCATCCTGTCGAACGCCTCGGCGAACAGCGGCTCCAGCTTTTGGAAGGCGGCAAGGACGGCCGGGTCGAAATGCTCCGGCTTGATGCGCTCGCTGCCCTGGCCGATCATCGCGCAGGCGGTGCGGTGGTCCAGGGCGGGCTTGTAGGGACGGGCGAGGCGCAGGGAGTCGTAGCGGTCGGCCAGGGCGACGATGCGGCCGGCCAGGGGGATCTGGTCGCCGCGCAGCCAGCCGGGGTAGCCGCTGCCGTCCCAGTTTTCATGATGGCTGAGGGCGATGGTATGGGCCATGGCCAGGCCCGGCTGGTCGCCGATGAGCTGCGCCCCGACGCGCGGGTGCTCGCGGATGATCTCCCACTCCTTGAAATCGGGAGCGCCTTTCTTCTTCAAGAGGTCGGCCGGGATGCAGACGTGGCCGATGTCGTGCAACTGCGCTTGCAGGCGGATCGCCTGGGTGAAGGCCTCGTCCAGGCCCAGCCCCTGGGACAAAAGGGCGCTGAACTCGCCCACCCGCTCGGGGTGGCCCTCCTGGTCGAGGTCATGGAAGGAGGCGATGCGCAGCAGGGTGCGGACGGTATGGCCGACCCAGTCCTCCGCCTTTCCCGCCTGGTCGGCGAGCAGTTTGAAAAAAAGGCTTTGCGTGGCCAGCGTCTCCAGGATCGCCGCCTCGTGGGCGCCGACGTCGCGGCCGTAATTGGCGGCGAAGACGCACAGCTCGGCGCTCAGGAAGCAGAGAAGGTTCCGGATGGACGTCATCACCAGCGGCTGGGTCTCCAGGCCGGCGACAAACGCGTCCAGCCCCTTGGCGGCAAATTCGCTCCGCACGGCGAAGAACGTGGCCGCTTCGCCCCGGGCGGGAAGGAGCAGGGCCGGCTGGGCGTCCAGCTCAAGGGCGTTCCGGGTGAACTCGCGGAAGGGAGCTTCGTAGTGATGCCATTGCCAGCCCGGCGCGGCGCGCACGCCGATGATCAGGGATTGCGGGCGGCCCGTCGTCCCCGGGCTCTGGCGGATGATCCGGCCGACCAACAGGTCGAGCTGGGGCAGGAGCTCGAAATGCTGCGGGTCGAACGCCTTCAGCGTTTCGGCCCCGAAGGTCGCCAGGGCGGTGACGCTGCCGTAGGCCTCCCCGAGCTGCTCGTTCAGTTCGCGCAGGCGCAACAGCATGCGGATGCGGGCCAGCACCTCGCCCTGGTCGATGGGCTTGGAAATGAAGTCCTCGGCCCCGGCTTCGATGCCCTTGGTCCGCTCCTTGCTCTCGTGCAGGCTGGTGACCATGATCACGGGGATATTGGCGCGCTCCGGGTCATTTTTGATGCCGAAGCAGACCTCATAACCGTTCATCTCCGGCATCATGACGTCCAGGAGCACCAGGTCGATCTTTTGCCCCCGTATCATCTCCAGGGCCTGCCGGCCGTTCCCGGCATGGAGCACCTCGTAGCCCTGGGGCTGCAGGAACGCGTCATACAGCTTCAAATTGACCGGTTCGTCGTCCACGCAAAGTATCTTCGCGCTGGTTTGGATCATGTTTCCTCCCGAATTTTGTTTGCTCATGCCGACCTCGCCTGGCCGGGCTCGCTGGTGCGGACCCATGCCGGCCGGAACGCGATCAGGTCGCGGATGACCTGCTCGACGACCTTGCTGTCGCCGCCGCGCTCTTTGCGGTTCGAACCGGCGTAGAGGCGGACAATGGCCAGGGCTTTCAGGTAGGCCAGGGTGTTTTCATACAGGAAATCCACGGGTTCGCGGTTTGAATTGCTGAACAGTTGTTCGATATAGTTCGAATTCCGGCTGTTCATGATCGACAGCTTCAACTCCTGCATTTCCCGGTCGTAGAGAGGCTTGATGAAAAAACCGACGCCGCCGCGGCTGAGGTTGGCGTATTCCTGGTTGTTGAATTTGTCATGGATCTCCTGGAAGATCCGCGGGTCGATGCGCTTGTGGCCGGCGACCTTCAGGAAATCCATGAATTCCAGTAGCAATTTCTTGTGCTGCTCGATGCTCATCGTTTCCAGGCGTTCCGGCTGCCCGTTGTCGGTGAAGGCGATGACGTGGCTGAGGAACAGCAGGACCTTGAAGCCGCGCTCCTCGCGGACGGTCCGCTTGAAGAACTCGCGGATCAGGTACGCCTTCAGGCCCGCCTGGCCCCCGCTGCGCCGAATTCACAACACAGGCGCGGATTGCGCTGGTCGAGGATCTCTGACATTTTTCTTAGGCACGCCCGGCCGTCGGCGGCAAAGCGCTGCACGGCGGCCTCGAATTTTCCGGCCAGCTGGCCGGCGGCGGCGGCATATTTTCGTTGTGCGTCCTCGATCTCCGGGCAGGGTTCATATTCCTGGGCCCGGCGGCGTCGAAAGCGATCTCCCCAGGCGCGGGCCGCTGGACGGGGTTTCGACAACCGGCGCGGCAAAGATCTCCTTCACCCGCCTGTCGACGTCGATCAGGCAAAGGATCGCCGTTCCCTTGAGCCGCACGCGCAGCAGCAACACTTCCCCTTCGATGGCATAGCTGCCGGGGGGAGAATGCTCCCGACCCCCAAGCTCCGTTCCGCCGGCTTCTTTTTTTCTTCCATTTTGTGCCTCACACTTATTCATGCAGCATGGCTGATGCCAAGTCGTCCCGCCCGGCGTTTACAGGGAATAATCTTTTATATAGCCGATCTTCGTTAATTTTTCCGGCAGGACGATCCCGGCCGCTCTTTTTGCCCCGGGAAAGGGGTGCGACAAAAGAAGCACCGGCGCGGCACCATCCCGGAAATCGCCGCTGCCGGAGGCCCGTAGCAGGAAAAGCGACAAGGGGAAGGGCTGCGCAGGATGTCGCAGGGGTCCAGGGCGGGTCCCAGCCTTGGGGAAAAGCACCAACGCCAGCCCGGCGCACTTGGTGTTGACAATCCATGATCGTTACCTTATTTATATATCGGATTTCCTGTCGTCGCTCCCGGCTCCCGCCCGATGATCGGGACCGAGCGCCGCCAGGGGGGGGTCGGATGCGGAAGGAAAGCGAAAAACGATCCGCGGAGCAAGGGAAAAAGCGCCGTACGCCGCGCACGTCGCTGAAGCGATCGCTGCAGGCGGAATTGGAAGTGCGGCGGGTAATGAACGAATTCGCCGCCATGCTGATCTCGGAGCGCAACATCGGCGATATCACCGAGCACGTGCTCAACGCGGCCCTGCGCCTGACCGCCAGCCCCCTGGGCTTCGTCGGCTTCATCGATCCGGCCAGTGGCGAGCTGGTGGCGCCGACCATGACCCGGCAGATCTGGGACGAATGCCAGGTCCCGGGAAAATCTTTTGTATTCAGCCATTTCAAGGGGCTTTGGGGCTGGGTGCTGGAACACAAGAAACCGCTGCTCAGCAACCGGCCGCAAGCGGACCCGCGCTCGAGCGGCATCCCGCCCGGCCACTTGCCGATCGACCGTTTCCTGGCCGTCCCCGTGCTCGACGGCGATGCTCTGGCCGGGGGCATTTTCCTGGCCAACAAGGAAGAAAACTACTCGAACGAGGACCTGGCCCTGCTGCAGCGCATCGGCGCCCTGTATGCCATCGCCCTGCAGCGCCGGGGTTTTGAGGATGAGCGCGAAAGGCTGATCCTCGAGTACCAGGCGGCGCTGGCCCAGGTCAAGCAGCTGAGCGGACTGCTGCCCATCTGCGCCTCCTGCAAGAAGGTGCGCGACGACAAGGGGTATTGGACCCAGATCGAGGAATATGTCCGCGCCCACTCGGAAGCCGATTTCAGCCATAGCCTCTGCCCCGACTGCGTGAATAAGCTTTATCCCGATCTCAGGGGCCGCAAAAAGAAAGCATGATGCCGCGGGTGGACCGGCGGGCGGCGGATGGACCGCTCGCCGGCCATTGACAATAGCCAACCATTATCCTATATTTTTAACGAAAAGAACCGGGAGAGCGGGGAGGATCGATGAAAAAGGAGAGGAAGGAAAGCGGCGCCGTTCTGCAAAATCCAAGAAACACCCCTTTGCGCGAAAGCGAGGAACGCTCCCGCCGCACCCTCGACGACATGCTGGAAGGCTGCCAGATCGTCGGCTTCGACTGGCGCTATTTATATGTCAACAACTCCGTCACCATTCATGGCCACCTGAGCAAGGAAGCTTTACTGGGCCGCACCATGATGGAAGTTTACCCCGGGATCGAAAATTCGCAGATGTTCGCCGCCCTGCGCCGTTGCATGCAGGAACGCCAGTCCATCCATATGGACAATGAATTCACCTATCCCGACGGCACGAAAGGAGTGGTTCGAGCTGAGCATCCAGCCCGTGCCCGAAGGCATTTTCATCTTGTCCATCGACGTCAGCGAACGCAAGCGGGCGGAAATGGCGCTGCGGGAAAAAGAGCGGCAGATATCCTTGATCTACGACACGGTGGGGGATGTCATATTCAACCTGAAGGTGGAAAGGGACGGGAATTATTGTTTCACTTCCGTCAACCAGCGTTTTCTCGCGACCACCGGGCTGCCAGCGGAGCAAATCATCGGCAAGCGAGTGCAGGAAGTCATTCCCGAGCCCTCGCTTACCCTGGTATTGGCGAAGTACGCCGAGGCGATCCGTACCCGGAAACTGGTGCGCTGGGAGGAGACGACCGACTATCCGACCGGGCGGGTGGTGGGCGACGTCAGCATCGACCCGGTATTGGATGAAGCCGGCGATTGCATCGCCCTGGTCGGTTCGGTCCATGACATCACCGAGCGCAAGCGGGCCGAGGAATTACTGCGCGAAAACGAGAAAAAGTACCACTACATGTTCGCCAACAACCCGCAGCCCATGTGGATCTATGACCTGGAAACCCTGGCTTTTCTCGAGGTCAACAGCGCCGCCGTCCGGCATTACGGCTATGGCAAGGAAGAATTTCTTTCGATGACCCTGAAGGACATCCGCCCCAGGGAAGATATTCCCGCCCTGCTGAAGGACGTGGAACTGACGCGGAAGACCTTGAATCCCGCCGGCGAATGGCGCCATCGTGAAAAAGAGCGGCGAGATCATCAACGTGGAAATCATATCCCATTCCGTTACCTTCAATGGCCGACCGGCCAGGCACGTGCTGGTACATGACATCACCGAGCGCAAGCGAGCGGAAGAAGCGCTGCGGCTGGCCCATGGCCGCTTGCGCCAATTCATCGACGCCAACATCGTCGGCATCGTCATCGCCGACACGGCGGGGAAAATAATCGAGGCGAACGACTACTACCTTAACCTGATCGGCTTCACCCGTGATGAATTCGAGAAAGGCCTGACCGACTGGAAGGCGATCACGCCTCCCGAGTGGCTGCCGGCCGACGAACGAGCGATCCGCGAGCTGAGAAAGCGGGAACCTGTCCTCCTTATGAGAAGGAATATCTCCGCCGCGACGGCACTCGGGTGCCGGTCTTGCTGGCCGACACCATGCTTCCCGGCCCGGGAGAGCAGATCGCCGCTTTCGTGCTCGACCTGACCATGAGCAAACGGGCGGAGGGAGAGATCAAGTCCGCCAAGGCGTTTCTCGAGAAGGTCATCGACATGAGCCCCTTCGCCATGTGGATCTCCGATAAGCAGGGGACGGTCACGAGGGCAAACCGCTCCCGTGCGACGCCGTCAATCTCAGCGAGGACAAAATTGTCGGGAATTACAATGCGCTGAAGGACGCAAACCTGGAGAAGCAAGGAGTCCTGCCCATGGTGAGGGCTGTTTTCGAGAAACATGAGCCGGCTCGTTTCATTATCCCCTGGAAGGCCGCAGACGCGGGCAGCGCTGACTTCAAGAGAGCGCGCGACATGTATATCGATGTATCCATGTTTCCGATACTTGATCCCAAGGTAAACTGACGAATGTGGTCTGCCAGTGGATCGACATTCCGACCGCAAGCGGGCGGAGGAAGAGATCCGCTCCCTGAACGCCGATTTGGAGCACAGGGTCCAGCTGCGCACGATCCAGTTGGAAGCGGCCAACAAGGAGCTGGAAGCGTTCTCCTATTCGGTTTCCCACGACCTGCGGGCGCCCTGCGGGCCATCGATGGCTTTTCGCGCATCCTGCTCGAAGAATATGCGCCCCGGCTGGACGACGAGGGCCGGCGCCTGTTCGCCGTCGTCAGGGACAACACCCACAAGATGGGCCAGTTGATCGACGACCTGCTGGCTTTCTCGCGCTTGAGCCGCCAGCCGATGGCCGGCGCCCCGGTCGACCTGGCCGCCCTGGCCGTTGCGATTTTTACGGAACTGAAAACCGCGGAAAAGGGGCGGAAGATCGAATTGGCCATCGCCGCGCTGCCCGTCGCCTTCGGCGACCGCTCCATGCTGAGCCAGGTCATGCAGAACCTGCTGGCCAACGCCATCAAATTCACCCGGCCGCTCGCCAGGGCGCGCATCGAGTTGACGGGGCGGGCGGATAACGGTGAACATGTCTACCGCGTCAAGGACAATGGGGTGGGCTTCGACATGAACTACGCCGACAAGCTTTTCGGAGTGTTCCAGCGACTGCACGACAACAGGGAATTCGAGGGCACCGGGGTCGGGCTGGCCATCGTGCAGCGCATCATCCTGCGCCACGGCGGGCGCGTTTGGGCCGAAAGCACCGCCAAGGGCGGCGCGGCCTTTTATTTCTCCCTGCCGGCCGCGGCGGCCGGCGTGGAAAAACCCGGGGGCGGCGAGGGAGCCCAATGAAAGCAGGATTGCCTTTTCCAACGCTAGCGCCTACAATAGAACCAAATATGAATGGCCGAAAGGGAGGGACAATATGAAGCAAATCGATCCCCTGGAGATCCTGCTGGTCGAAGACAACCCGGCCGACGTGGAGCTGACCCTGCGCGCCCTGAAAAAGAACAACCTGACCAACATGGTGAAAGTGGTCAGCGACGGCGCCCAGGCCCTGGACTACCTTTTTCGCACCGGCGACTTTGCCGGGGAGAGCACCCATCCTCAGCCCAAGGTCGTTTTCCTGGACCTGAAACTGCCCAAGGTGGACGGGCGCGAGGTCCTGCGGCGCATGAAAGCCGACCCCAGGACGCGGATGATCCCGGTGGTGGTGCTGACCTCGTCCAAGGAGGAAAGCGACATCGCGGAAAGCTACAAACTGGGCGTCAACAGCTACGTGGTCAAGCCATTGGATTTCGACAAGTTCGTGGAAGCCGTATCCCAGTTGGGATTGTACTGGGTGCTGCTCAACCAGGCGCCGTATTGAAGCGCGGGGTACGAGGTTCAAGGTACAGGGAGTCGGGTGAAGAACGATAATGAAACGAAAGCGGATCAGAAAATGAAAAAAGGGCCGGGGGAAGCCACCCGGGTGGGAAAAGAGAAAACCAGGAAAACCGCGCAAACGGCGCCAGGCGAGGGGGAGCGGCGATTGCGCATCCTGATCCTCGAGGATAATCCGGCCGACGCCGAATTGATCGAGCGCCAGCTGAAAAAAGACGGCATTTCTTGCTCCTGCGCAGTGGTCAAAACCAGGGCCGCTTACCAGCTGGCATTGAAAAATTTCCTCCCCGACGCGATCCTGGCCGACTACCGGCTGCCGCGCTTCGACGCCTTGCAGGCGCTGGCGCTGCGCAACAAAACCGCGCCCCTGACCCCGTTCATCGTCATCACCGGTTCGGTCAGCGAGGAGGTCGCGGTCGCCTGCATGAAGCAGGGGGCCGACGACTACCTGCTGAAGGACCGCCTGGCCCGCCTGGGCGAAGCGATCGGTCACGCGCTGGCCGCCCGCCGCCTGCAGGCGGAAAAAAGCGCCGTCGACGCGGCGCTGCATAAAGCGGCGGCCCAATGGCGCGCGACCTTTGACGCCATGAACGAGGCCGTCTGCCTGCTGGACGAGAAAGGCACCGTGCTTCGCTGCAACCGGGCCATGAACAGCCTGCTCGGCTTGCCCCACGAAAAAGTCATCGCCAAGGATTGCCTGGAACTGATCTGCGGCAAAACGAAAAGGAAAACCTGCTCCTTCCGGCTCATGCTGAAATCGCGCCGGCGGATGGAGGAAGAAACATCCTGGCATGGGCGCCGCTATCATGTCACGGTTGACCCGATCATCGTTCCCGGCGGAAAAATCGCCGGGGCCGTGCACATCATGTCCGACGTGACCGACGCTCTGCAGGCGGCCGAGAAACTGAGCGCAAGCGAAAAACAGTTCCGCGACCTCTATGAAAATGCAACCATCGGCCTGTACCGTACCACCCCCGAGGGTCAAATCACGATCGCCAACCGCGCCCTGGTCCGCATGCTGGGCTACGGATCGTTCGCCGAGTTGGCGGTGCGGGACCTGGAGCAGGCCGGCTTCGAACCCGAGTATCCCCGCCGGGATTTCCGTGAGCGGATCGAGCGGGAGGGCCAGGTGATCGGGTTCGAATCGGCGTGGAAGAGGCATGACGGCACGACGATCTTCGTGCGCGAGAGCGCCATGCCCATCCGGGCCGAGGACGGCAGCATCCGCTTCTATGACGGCACGGTCGAGGACATCAGCGAGCGCAAGCGCGCGGAAGATTCACGAGACGAAAGCGAAAAGCGCTTCGCCGTGGTTTTCCACTCCAGCCCGATCTCCATCGCGATCACGCGCCTGCGGGACAACCGTTTCCTCAATGTCAACGCCGCCTGGCAGTCCATCACCGGATACTCCCTGGAGGAGGCGATCGGACGGACGCCCCCCGAGCTGAATCTCTGGGTCGATCTTGCCGCCCGCCAGCGGCTGATTGAAGCCCTGCAAACCCGCGGGACCGTGCGCGACTTCGAGATCCAGATTCGGCAGAAATCCGGCGCCACCGCCTCCTTGTTGATTTCAGCGGAGTCCATCATGGCGGGCGACGAACCGTGCATGCTCACCATGGCCATCGACATCAGCGAACGCATGCGCTCCGAGGAAATGTTGCGCCTCACCTCCAAGCGCCTGGAGCTGACGCTGGACTCGGCCAAGGCAGGCATATGGGACTGGGATGTCAGAACCGGACATATCGAATGGTCGCCGAGGATGTTCTCCCTGCTCGGGCTCGATCCGAAATCCTGCAGCGCCACGTTCGAATCGTGGCGGAGCGCGCTGCATCCCGGGGACCGGGAGTCGGCCGAAAATCGCATCGGCCATGCCCTGAAAGAGCGGGTGACCCTTGATAGCGACTATCGGGTGGTGCTGCCCAACAGCCAGCTCCGCTGGATCAACGCCATCGGGGAGGGCATTTATAACGACGCCGGCCTGCCTGTCCAGATGATCGGCATCTGCCAGGACATCAGTGACCGCAAGCGAACCGAGGAGCAGATCCGCGCCTCGCTGCATGAAAAGGAGGTCCTGCTCAAGGAGATCCACCACCGGGTAAAGAACAACTTGCAGGTCATTTCCGGGCTGCTGGCGCTGCAGGCGGGACAGGTCGACGACGAACGGCTACAGCGGATGATCAAGGAGAGCCAGGGCCGCATCTGGACCATGGCCCTGATCCACCAAACCCTTTACCAGTCGGGCAACCTGGCCGCCATCGACATGGCCGATTACATCCGCGGCCTGGCCGGCAACCTGCTCAGCTCGCACGCCCAGGTCGCCATGCCGCCGGCCGTCCATTTCGACCTGCTCCCGCTCCAGCTGGTCATCGACAAGGCCATTCCCCTGGCCCTGATCATCAACGAGCTGGTCACCAATTCATTGAAGCACGCCTTTCCCGACGGGCGCCCGGGCGAGATCCGCATCACCTTGCATGAATGTAGGGGCACGGCGCGCCGTGCCCCTATGGATCAAACCCATATCCCGACCGACAATATGGACACAACCCCCGGGAGGGGGACAGCATTCCAGGCTATTCAATACGAACTGATCATCGCCGACGACGGCGTCGGCCTGCCCGGAGGCTTCGATCCGGCGCTGCAAAAAAGCCTCGGCCTGCAGCTGGTCGCCATGCTGGCCAAGCAGTTGGACGGTTCCCTGGGCATCGAAGGGCGCGGCGGCACGTCCGTTCGCGTCATGTTCAGCGCCGATGAAAGAAACAAGCGCCCATCCTGAACCCGGCGCGCTGCGGGTGCTGATCCTGGAGGACTCCGCCGCCGACGCCGAATTGATCGAGCGCCAGCTGCGGCGGGCGGGGATCGTCTTCGCCGCGCGGCTGGTCGAAGAAAAGGCAGGCTTCAGCAAAGCCCTGGCCGAGTTCCGGCCCGAGGTCATTCTCTCCGATTTCAAGCTGCCGGCGTTCGACGGCATGGCCGCCCTGAAGCTCGCCCACCTGCAGGCGCCGGACACGCCCTTCGTGTTCGTCTCCGGCTCGATCGGCGAGGAAAAGGCCATCGAAACCCTGGCCCAGGGAGCTTCCGATTACATCTTCAAGGACAACCTGGCCCGCCTGGGGCCGGCGGTCAAACGGGTGGTCGAAGAGGCGCGCCTGCGGCAGGAAAAGAAAACGACCGACCAGGAGTTGCGCCATCATGTCGAGGAGCTGCGCCTGATCTCAGAGGCCGCCGACCACTTCGTGCATATTAACGACCTGGATAAGATCTACGTTTATCTGACCCAGACGATCCGCGCCATCTCGGGAGCCGACTACCTGCTTCTCTCCCTGTACAACGAGGAGCAGCAGGGCTTGCAGCCGAAGGTGTTGGAGGGCGTCGCCCCTTTCCAGGAATTGCTTATCCGCCAATTGGGCCGCGCCCCCGAGCAAACGATCCTCCTCCTCAAGGATATGAGCCCGGCGGAATTCGAGGATTTCATATCGCGAAAACTGCTCCCCAGCCGCGACGGCCTGTTCACCCTCACCGACCGCGCGACCCCGCGGAGCGTCTGCCGGCTGATCGAGAAGGCGATGGGCATCACCGCCGTATATTCCATGGGGTTCTCCTGGGAAAACCAGCTGTTCGGCGGCCTGGCGCTGGCGTTCAAGAAAGGCAAGGAACTGCGCAACGGTCCCACGATCGAAGCCGTGGTCAACCTGGCCGCCGTAGCCATCAAGCGACTGCTGGCCGAAAAATCCCTGAGTGAAAGCAAGGACCAGCTTCTCCAATCCGAGGAATACTACCGCACCCTGGTGGAGACCTCGCCCGACGCCATCGCCATCGTCGACGCCGGCGGCCGGATCTCGTTCGCTTCGCAGAAAACTCTCGAGCTCCTCGCCATTCCCCCCCGCTCATCCCTGAAGGGAATCTCCATTTTGGATTTCGTCGAGCCCGGAGAGATCCCCAGAGTCCAGGCACGGCTGGTCGAGATATTATCCGGCTCCTCGCTGCCCCAGGTGAACGAATACAGGCTGCGGCGGCGGGACCGCCGGCCATTCTGGGCGGAAATTTCCTCGGCGCCGCTCCGCGACGGCGCGGGAAGGAGCATCGGCCTGCTGCTCGTCTGCCGCGATGTCTCCGAGCGCAAGCATATCGAAGCGGAGCGCCAGGCGCTGCAGGAGATCATGCTCGGCCTGGCGTCCAGCGAGAGCCTGCAGGATTTTTTGAAAAACGTCCACCAGTCCATAGCCAAGGTGATCACTGCCGAAAATTTTTTCATCGTCCTCTACAACAAGGAGACCGCCTTGTTCGAAGAAGCGTACTCCGTGGACAAGTTCGATACGACGCCCGCCCCTCCCGCCAGCCTGGAAAAGAGCGTCAGCAGGTACATCTTTCGCAGCGGCAAACCGCTCTTGCTCAGCCAGGCGGTCTTCGACAAGCTGCAGGCCAAGGGCGAGGTGGAACTCGTGGGGACCAACTCGTCCTCCTGGCTGGGAGTACCGCTGAAGACATCCAGGGAAACCATCGGCGTCATGGTGGTGCAGGATTACGAAACGAAGGACCGCTACTCGCAACGCGACCTGGACTTCCTGGTCTCGATCTCCGGCCAGGTGGCGCTGGTCGTCGAACGCAAGCGGGTCGAGGCGGAGATCCTCCGGGAAAAAGCCTTCCTGGAAGCATTGGTGGAAACGGCCCCGCAGGGGATCGCCATCACGGACAACTCGGGCCGCATTCAGCGGGTGAACGGCGAGTTCGTGCGCATGTTCGGTTATAAAGCCGGCGAGGCCGTCGGCACGAACATCAACGACCTGGTGGCGCCCGGCGAATTCCAAGAAGAGGCCTGGGCGATCACCCGCGCCACCGGCGCCGGGGAAACCAGCTTCAAGGAAACGCTGCGCAAAAGAAAGGACGGCTCTCTCCTCCATGTGGCGGTCATCGGCGTCCCCATCCTGATCGCCGGGCGGCAGGTGGCGGTATATGCCATCTATAGCGACATCAGCGAGCGCAAGCGGGCGGAGGAGCAGATCCGCAGTTCGCTGCGGGAGAAGGAGGTGCTGCTGCAGGAGATCCACCACCGCGTCAAGAACAACCTGCAGATCATCTCCGGGCTGCTGACCCTGCAGGCCAACCAGTCCGCCGGCAAGTCCCTGGAAGACGTTTTTCGCGAGAGCCAGGACCGCATCCACACCATCGCCCTGATCCACGAAAAACTGTACCGTTCGCACAACCTGGCCGAGATCGCCTTCGACGACTACCTGCGCTCCCTGACCGAGAACCTGTTCAGCTCGCACGGCATCGCCGTCGGCCGCGTCACCGCCGGCTACGACATGGAAAAAATCCTCCTGACCATCGAAAAGGCGATCCCCCTGGGCCTGATCGTCAACGAGCTGCTCACCAACTCCCTGAAGCACGCCTTCCCCGGCGGGCGGCGGGGGGAGATCCACATCCGCCTGCGCGGTTACGGGGAAGCGAAATCGTTCGCCCTGAAAACGGACAGCGGCACGCTGCACGTCGTCCCGACCTGTGAGCTGGTCGTCGCCGACGACGGCATCGGCCTGCCGGCCGGATTCAGCCTGGCGCAGCAGAAGACACTGGGCATGAACCTGGTCTCCATGCTGGCCAAGCAGCTGCAGGCCGAGCTCAAGGTCAAAACCGGCCCCGGCGCGGAATTCCGTCTCGTTTTTTCGGGATTGCCGAACGGCGAAAAATCTCATGGCGCCTGACAAGGGCATCCGTTGCCTGGGCATGATCCTTGCCTTGATCGGCGCCTGGGTCGGCAACGCCAGTGGCGCGGCGCCTGAAGGGCTGCCCCTGGCCTATATCCTTGACCATCAGAGCGGCTTTACGGCATCCTTCCCCTCCGCCATGGCAGTGGACCTGCAGGGGCGCCTCTGGGTGAGCTCGGACCTGGGCGGCCTGTTCGGGGCGATGGCCTCCGCTTTTTGAAGGTGGATCTGCCGCCGGCGCTGACCGGGCGAAGCATCAGCAGCGTGGTCACGGATCCCGCTGGACGGCTCTGGGTGCTGAGCTCAGGAGGCCTGGCAACCCTGGACAAGGGAAAATGGCAGGTCAGCGCGGGAATCCGGCAATTTGAACCGATGCATGCTTCTCGGAGCGACGGGATCTTCAGCCACCCTTCCGGGATGTTGGCGGTCATGGCCTCCGGGCATGCATTCCGAATCCTGGGCGACGGTCGGCAGCAGGCGATCGCCCTTCCTGGCGACGACACCGCAGGGGAAGCCAGCCTGGCTTGGATGGGGAACCGCCTCGTAATCAACCGCGGCGGCCGGTTCTGGCGTGAAGAGGGAAATACCTGGGTCTCCCTGCCGACGCTCATCTTTTCCCCGGCTGAGCAACAGCGCGGCCCTTTGCGCGTGGACGGCGCCGGTCATCTCTACCTGCTCACGGACAGGCTCCTGTATCATCTGTCACCCGGAGCCGGCACGTGGCGCGCGTTGCCGGACATTCGCCCCTACAATAACGACAGCATGAACCTTATGCGGGATGGCCGGATATGGATTCTCCAGAATGGCCAAATTCTGCGTGGATTCCGTGGAACATTCACGAGCCAGCCGATACCGCGGGACATCACCCAATCGGCCGCCAAGGCCTTATGCCTGGATCGGGAATGGAACATTTGGATCTCGAACGGGTCCCTGGTAAGACTTCCGGCCCGGGGCATGGTGCGGGTGCACGCGGGGCCCGGCTATCCCCCGCGGGACCCAGTCTGGCGCATCTTTCGCGACCGCGCGGGCAGACTTTGGGTAACCTCAAGTACCGGCCTGTTCCGGCAAGACGAAGCCGGGTGGCAAGCCGTGCCCGGCGTTCCCAGGGCCAGGGACATGGAAACCGGTCCCGACGATCGGCTGTATGTTTGTGACCGGCGCGACCTGATCCGGGTGGAGATGCGGACGCTGAAGGCCGAAACGGTGAAAATCCCCCTGCTCGCGGCCGGGATCGCCGTCGAGCGCGGTCCCGTGATCCAGGGCGAAAAGCTATGGGTCAGCGACGCCCTGGGCCGCCTGATCACAGGAGACTGGGGTAAGAACGGGTGGACCTGGAGCTGGGATCCTCTTCCGGAAATGGCGGAAGGGCCGATCAAAGATATTATGAAGGACGACATGGGTCGCCCATGGGCGATCTTCGCCGACCAAGCCTATTGCCGGGTCGAAGGGAAATGGGAGAAACTGCCGACATTGACCGGCAGCCGCGGCGGGGGACCGATGGATATTTCTTTCCCCTCCAGGGATGAAGGCTTGGTGGCGCAGTATGACCCACCGACGGTCCTGGCCGTCCGCCGCAGCGCTGCCGGCTGGGCGGCCGCTCCCCTGATCGGACCGGACCAGCTGCGGAATATCGGAGTTCTGTACAGCATCGGACAGGATCCGCAAGGCTCGATCTGGATCGGCTCGGACAGAGGCGTCATGCGCATCGAGCCAGGGGAGCCGCCGCGCTTTCAGCAATTCGGCTCCGACCAGGGACTTCCTTCCGAGGATACCGACCAAAGAGCGCTTCTGGTGGAGGGGTCGGACCGCGTATGGGTGGGAACGACTCTGGGCCTCGTGGAAATCCGGACCGGGGAAATCGGAACCATCCCGCCTCCCGCCGCTCCATCCTTCCTCGAGGTCCATCGCGGTCCTTGGATCGCGCAAGGACCCGATGCCGTCCTGGACATTCAGTATGGCCGCGGCCCGATCTCCTGGGAACTCGGTTTTTCGGGTCCCGCTGCGGGCCATGACGGCCGCTTCGAATTCCGCGAGGCGGAGCGGCCATGGACGGCGCTATCCGGAAGGGCCCTGCAATTCCCGACGATCCCTTCCGGGCATCACGTCTACGAGATCAGGATCTTGCCGGCCAATGGGCCACCCGGCCCCTCGCGCCGCCTCGATATCTATGTCCACCCGCCCTGGTATCAACACCCGCTGGCCTATCTGCTGTGGGGACTGTTGGCGGCGGGGCTGGTCACGCTTGGGAGCCGCTGGCGGTTCGTAGTGCTGAGGCGGCGGAACCGCGAGCTCAACCGGGCGATCGGCCAGGCGACGGAAGAGCTACGGCAACACCGTGAAAACCTTGAGAAACTGGTTGCGGAGCGCACCGTCAGGCTGAAGCAGACTTCCAGAGAGTTGATGTTATCCGAAGCCCGTTACCGGCATCTTTTTGATGCCAGCCCCGACGGCATTGTTCTCATCGGGCTGGACGGACGCATCATTCAGGCAAACGACTCGCAAAGCCAAATGTTCGCTTATGGCTCGTCCGCTAACTTGATCGGCGTCCATGCCACCCTGTTGGTCGCCCCGTCTTCGCGGGATCTCTCCGCACACATCATGCGCCGCCGCTTGAACGGCGAGGATGTTCCCCCGATCGAGTATGAGCTGGTCCGCAAGGACGGGACCCCATTCTATGGAGAGATCTCGGCCTCGATCCTGCGAAACCCGGACGGCACGGTGTCGGGTTATATCTGCATCACGCGCGACACGACGGGGCGCAAGCTCGCCGAAGACAAGATCCGCGCTTCATTGAAGGAAAAAGAGGTTCTGTTGCAGGAGATCCACCACCGAGTCAAGAACAACCTGCAGATCATATCCGGTTTGCTGACCATGCAGTCCGATCACGCCACCGGCAGGTCCGCGAGCGACATTTTGCGCGAGAGCCAGGGCCGCATCCGTTCCATGGCCCTGCTCCATGAAAAAATGTACAGTTCGCATAACCTGGCCGAGATCGCCCTTGACGATTACCTGATCGCATTGACCAAGGAACTGTTTACTTCGCATGGCGCAGACCCCGGCCGCATCACGGCCGAATTCCAAATGGATCCACTCCTCTTCACCATCGAAAAGTCGATCCCCCTGGGCCTGATCGTCAACGAGCTGGTCTCCAATGCCCTGAAGCATGCCTTCCCCGCTGGACGGCGGGGGAAGATCCGTATCGGGCTTCTTAAATCCAAACAGGCCGGGTCAGCCGCTCCCCAACCGGACAATGGCCTGCCACGCAGCGCTCCGACTTGGGAATTGATCGTCGCCGACGACGGCATCGGCCTGCCGGCCGGATTCAGCCTGGAGTGGCAGAAGACCCTGGGCATGCACCTGGTCTCCATGCTGGCCAAGCAGCTGCAGGCCGAGCTCAAGGTCAAGGCCGGCCCGGGCGCGGAATTCCGTCTGATTTTCACCGGGCTGCCGGCTGGAAGCAAGTCCCAGGACGAACGCCAAACAGGAGGTGTCTAACCATGGCCAAAGCCAGGATCCTGATCGTAGAAGACGAAGCCATCATCGCCTCGGTCATCGCCGCGGCCCTGAAAAAGTTCGGCTACGAGGTGATCGACATCCTCAGCTCCGGCGAGGCGGCCGTGAGCGCGGCGCTGGAGAAGGAACCCGACCTGATCCTGATGGACATCCGCCTGCAGAAGGAGATGGACGGCATCACCGCAGTCGAGCGCATCCAGGAACACCTGGACATCCCGGTCATCTACCTGACCGCCTACGCCGACGAACCCACCCTGGAGCGGGCCAAGAAAACCAAGCCCTACGGCTACATTCCCAAGCCGTTCCAGGAGATCGAGCTGCGGACCACCATCGAGATGGCCCTGTACAAGCACGGCTTCGAAATCAAGCTCAAGGAAAGCGAGGCCCGCTTCCGCTCGCTGTTCGAAAATTCCCAGGACGTGATCTACATGAACGACAGCTCGGGGAACCTGCTGGAGATGAACCCGGCCGGCTTGAGCCTCTTCGGCTACGACCGCGAAGAGATCATCCACACCCAGCCCGACTATCTTTATGTCGACCCGCGCGAGCGCCAGGCTTTCCTGGCCGAGGTCAGGCAAAAGAAAAAAGTGAAGGATCGCGAACTCCGGCTGCGCACCAAGAAGGGCGTACCCATAGCGGGCCTGGTCACCGCCAATGCCATGACCGACAAGGACGGCAAGATCAGCGGCATCCAGGGCATCATCCGCGACGTGACCGAAAAAAAGAAACGCGAGGAAACGCTGGTCCTGCTGCAAACGGCGATCGACGCCTCGAGCGAAGCGGTGATCATCACCGACAGCCAGGGGACCATCGTCTACGGCAACCCGGCCGTCGAAACCATGACCGGGTACCGCGCGGTGGAGGCTCTCGGCCGGAATGTCAGCTTCCTCGGGAGAGAGAGAGAAAGCGACGATGTCGATAAAGAAATGTGGAGAACGATCGCGTCCGGGAATTCGTGGATGGGCGAGTTCCTCAACCAGCGCAAGGACGGCTCCACGTATTACCAGCGCACCATCATCTCCCCGGTCCTGGACGACAGGGGCGTCATCAGCCATTTCGTCAGCATCGCCTCCGACGTCACCCAGGAGAAAAAACTCGAGGAGCAAGTGATCCAAACGGCCAAGATGGACTCCCTGGGGCGGCTGGCCAGCGGCATCGCCCACGATTTCAACAACTACCTGACCATCATCAACGGCTACAGCGAGGTGCTATTCAGCGAAAACGGGCAGGGCGAGATCGGCGAGCGCCTGCGCATCATCCTGCAGGCGGGGCAGAACGCTTCCAAGCTGGTCAGCAAGATATTGGGCTTCAGCCGCCGCCAGACGGCGGCGCCGACCGTCCTGGACATCAACGAGATCCTGAGAGGCCTGGAAAAAATGGTGCGCCGGCTGCTGGGGGAGAAGATCGAGCTCGTGCTCGACCTCCATGCCGACGTCGGGCGCATTTTCATCGATGCCGGCCAGATGGAACAGGCGCTGCTCAACCTGGTGATCAACGCCCGCGACGCCATGCCGGGCGGCGGCCGTTTGACGCTCTCCTCGCTCCCCGTGCAGGCGGATGAAGCGCTGGCCGCCGCCCACCCGGGCCTGCGCTCAGGGAAGTACGCGGCCATCGACGTGCGCGACAGCGGCCAGGGGATGGCGGCGGCGGTCCTGGCGCGGATATTCGAGCCCTTCTTCACCACCAAGCCCAAGGGCGAGGGGACCGGCCTGGGCCTGGCGCTGGTGTTCAGCATCGTCAGCCAGAACGGCGGGACGGTCTGGGCCGAAAGCAAGCCGGGAAATGGGTCGACCTTCCACCTGCTGCTGCCGCGCACCGACGCGTCCGCTTCCCAGCTCGAAGAGGCCGGGGCCGGCGAGCGCTTCGACGGCCGCTCGGTGCTGCTGGTCGAGGACGAAAACGATATCCGCGAGCTCATGCGCGATATACTGGAATCGCTGGGCATGAAGGTCCACGCGGCCGAGGACGGGGAAAAAGCGGTGGCCGCCGCCGATAAAACTGAAGCACCTCGACCTGCTTTTCAGCGATATCGGGCTTCCCGGCCTGTCGGGGATCGAGGTGGCCAGCCGCATCCGCAGGGGCCATCCCGAGACGGCGGTCATTTTCACTTCCGGCCACAGCGAGGATTACCTGAAGCGAGCGGGCTTTGAACAAGCCGGCATGCATTTTCTCGAGAAGCCCAGCTCGCGCGCGGCCATCGTGAAAAAGATCGGCGAAGTGCTCGGCTGATCAGGCCGCCAGCAGCCCGCGCGAACGCAGGCGGCCGCGCAAGGCTTCCTTGTCTATCGCCTTGGCCAGGGCCTCCTCGACGGTGACGGCGCCGTTTTCCACCAGCTCGCTGAGGCAATCGTTCATCATCCTCATGCCGAAGGACCTGCCGGTCTGCATCATGGACGGGATCTGGAAGGTCTTGCCTTCGCGGATCAGGTTGGCGACGGCGACGTTGACCGACCAGGATCTCGATGGCGGCCGCCGCCCGGCCGCCGATCTTCTTGGCACAGCATCTGCGGCGATCACGCCGTTCAGCGCGTCGGCGAGCATGGTGCGGATCTGCGTCCTGCCGGTCGGAGGGGAACTGGTCGATGATGCGGTCCACGGTCGCGGGCGCGTGCTGGTGTGCAGGGTGCCGAAGACCAGGTGCCCGGTCTCGGCGGTCTCCATGGCGATGGCGATCGTCTCCAGGTCGCGCATCTCGCCCACCAGGATGACGTCGGGATCCTCGCGCAGCGCGGCGCGCAGCGCTGTCTTGAAGCGACTCGGTGTGCGTTCCCACCTCGCGCTGGTTGACCAGGGAGCGCTTGTTCTGGTGGACGAACTCGACCGGGTCCTCGATGGTGATGATGTGCCCGTCCCGGGTGGAGTTGATATGGTCGACCATGCGCCGCCAGGGTGGTCGACTTGCCGGAGCCGGTCGGCCCGGTGACCAGGATCAGCCCCTTGGGCATGGCGCAAAGGTCAAGGACCGCCTGGGGAATATTCAGTTCCGTCGCCGGGACGATGTGCGAAGGGATGCAGCGCAGCACGGCGCCGAGCCCGCGCTGGTCGCGGAGGACGTTGACGCGGAAGCGCGCCAGGCCGGGGATCTCATAGGCGAAATCGGTGTCCTGGGTCTCCGCGAATTCATCGCGGTTGCGCTGGGGCATGATGGCTTCGATCTGCGCCTTCAGCCAGGCCTCGGCGACGGGGGGCTGGCCGGCGATCGACCTCGATCTCGCCATCCACGCGCAGGTACGGCGGGCAGCCGGTGGAGAGGTGCAGGTCGGAGGCTTTTTTCCCGACCATGAGCCCGAGCAGGCCGTCCAGGGTCGGCGCTGCCGGGACCAGCGGGGCCTCCCCGTTTTCCCTGGCGCCCGCCAGCGGCTGGCCGGCGGCCATGGTCAAGTGGATGGCGCCGTTTTCACGGGAATGGCCGATCTCCTGCCCCAGGTAGGACACCCATTCCTTGCCGGCGAAGGCGGCCAGCAATTCCTGGTCGATCTTGCGGAACTGGTCATCCTTCAGGGGCTCTCTCAGCAGATAGCCTTTCTTTTCGTTGCGCCAGATGAAAGGCGGCTCATCACTGCCGATGACCAGGCTCTCGCCGCCGAATTTGACCAGTGCGTCCATGAATTGCTGGGCGGGGGTCATATGACCTCCACTCGCTCGATATGGCTTTTGTTGACATGGATGCGCTCGGTGGGGCTCAGGGCGAAGGTGGCGAAGCGCTCGACATCGTTGAGCAGGTCGAGCGGGCGGGAACGCCAGGCCAGGCGCGGTTCGAAGGTGAAAACGCGCAGGGCGGTCCCCCCGAACAGGTGCAGGTCCAACGCCTGGCCGATGCCCCTCTCCAGCGCCGGTGTCTCGTGCACATAAAGGATCTGGTTGACATGGACGATGAAAAATTCCTTGCTGGCCTTGTCGCGCAGCGGGAAGAAGGATTGCAGCGAATTGAGGTATTCGGCCAGGCTTTCTTCTCCCTGGCGGCGGGCCGAGTAAAAGTTCAGGTAGAAAAGGCAGGCTTGGCGTTGCTGGGCGGCATACACGAACACCGCTTCGGCAGCCAGCTCGCGCTTGGGAACGCGCAGGTCCCGTTCGAGAGCCAGCTCCGGCGCCGCCTCGCCCAGGACCTGCATGGGGACTATCTCCTGGCGGATATCCATGATCGCCTCCGGTTTCATTTGTCGCTTCCTATTCGGAAAGGACCAGGTGGTACGCTTCGGCTTCCCTCCAGTACTTGTCGTACGACTGGGACTTGGCGAGCGTCAGGTCGTTGGCCAGGCCGAGCGCCTGCATGCGCACGCCGGCGAAGTCGAACAGCTTGGCCTTGCCCGCTTCGCGGCGATAGCCGTGGACCAAGGGCTCCGGGGAGGAAGCCATCAACTGCAGGCTCTGCACCACGTGCACCATTTCATGCCGGTAAACCGATTCGGGAGCGCCGGTGACCACGGTCGGGAAGATGCTGTAGGCCCAGCCGCGAACTCCCGCCGATAACGGCGTGTCGGCCTCGAAGGCCAGCATGCCGCTGCGCAGCGAGACCCGGTCGGACTTGCTGAACGACATCACCAGGCTGATGGCGTCGCGCGGCGACACCGTGAAGCGCAGCAGGGAGCGGTTCTGCTTGGCCAGCGGCGTGGCGATCTCGATGCGCACCAGCGGCAGGGTGAAACCGAAATAAGAGAGAGCCCCTTCGCCGGAAGTGACGTTGTCGATGACCGAAGCCGAAAGGTTGGCCAGCAGGAGGCCGGAGAACGTGTGCCCGTCGGCGACCTGCTTCTTGGCTTCGTAAAAGCCGAACCCGGAGGCGGCGCCGTAGGTGAGCATCTTGGCCACGTCCTTGAAGTTGTGCACTTCGCCCTGGACCAGCCCGCGCACCAGGGTGGTCACGCTGCTGCCGATCACGTTGCCCAGGACCACGGTCCTTTCCGATACCGCCTGCAGTTTGGCGAAGGGGATCAACACCAAAAACATCATCGTCACTACGCTCACCAGCATCTTCTTTTTCATCGTCGGCCTCCTTTGGCTGTTCATGCCAAAGAAGATGCAGGACCCGTTCCAAGCGGGTGATTGTTGGAAACAGGCTATATAAAATGATTTTTAAGATTCGCTGGCATGGCCGCTTGGCTGGGGCTCAGGGACAAAAGTGGCAGGACGAAATGAAAAAAAATGCGGAAAATGGCTATATCAAAAAAAATAAACTAAAAGCGCAACTTTTGTCCTTATTGGACCAATGGCGCAAAGGTGGAGAAATAGTGGGCCCGGGAAAAGATGGACCGGGCCGGATCTCACGTTTTTTTCTTTTTTTCGCGAACCAGGCGCTTGTTCAAGGCCTGGCGGGAGACCCCCAGCAGGGAGGCGGCGATGCCCTGGTTGCCCTTGGCCTGCTCCAGGGCCCGGCGCACCAGGAACTCTTCGGCCTGGCGCAGGGTAGGCAGATTCGCCAGGAAGGAATCGGCGTTCACGCCGGCCGTATCCGTGGCTCCGCCCTGCGCGCGCGGGCCGCCGTCGCCGATCGCCTTGCGGAAGCTTTCCAGCGAAAGCACGCCGGCATGGTGGCGGGAGAGGGCGTCGGCGACCATGGTCTGCAGCTCCCGGACATTGCCCGGGAAACCGTATGCCGACAGCAGGGCGAGCAGTTCGACCGGAGTCGTCGGTACGCGCTTGCGCAGGGCCTGGGCCGACTCCTGCAGGAAATGGCCCAGGAGCAGCGGGAGATCGTCCTTGCGTTCGCGCAGCGGCGGCACGGAAATCACGTGGGTGTTCAGCCGGAAATACAGGTCCTTGCGGAAACTTCCTTTATCGACAAGCTGCCTGAGGTCGTGGTTGGTCGAGCAAACGATGCGGGCGTTGGTTTTTTTCGGCTGGTCGATGCCCAGGGGATAATATTCCTTTTCCTGGATCAGGCGCAGGAGCTTGACCTGGGAAGTGGCGTTCAGGTCGCCGATCTCATCGAGGAACAGGGTGCCGTCCTGCGCCTGGGAGATCAGGCCGTCGCGATGGGATTCGGCTCCGGTAAAGGCCCCTTTTTTATGGCCGAAGAGGGTGTCGGAGAACATGTTGTCATCCAGGCCGGCCACGTTCACGCCGATGAACGGCCGGTTGGCTTCGCCGGCCAGGTGCAGGGCGCGCGCGACCAGTTCCTTGCCCACCCCGGTCTCCCCGACGATCAGCGCCGGATAGGGGGAGTCGGCGACGACCTCGATGTACTTGAAGAGGATGAGCATCTTGCGGCTGCCGGTGACAATGTGCTCGAAAGCGCCCGGGTTGCGCAGACCTTCGCTCAGCAGGTGCCGGGTCAGTGACGACACCTGGTCCTGCAGGCGGGCGATCTCCAGGGTGCGCTGCAGGCTGGAGACCAGGCGGCTTTTTTCCACGGGCTTGACCAGGTAATCGCTGGCGCCGAGGCGCATGCATTCGACCGCGGTCCCGATCTCATCGACCCCGGTGACGATGAGGACCGGCACTTCCGGATACTCCTGCTTGAGCTGGGACAGCAACTCCCGGCCGCCGAGAAAAGGCATGTTCAGGTCGGTCAACACGGCCGCGGCCCGGTTCTCCCGCAGGAACGGCAGCACGCGGCGGCTGTCGTCCAGGGTGACCACGCTTTCGATCCCCGCCGATCTGAGCATGCCGCTGTAGAGCAGCAGGACCTGCGCCTCGTCGTCCACAAGCACGATGGGCAGGCGGTCATTGCGATTCTCGTCCATTTCTTCCCCTGGCCAATGATACGTTTTCGCTGCGGGGATGTCAATTTCGCAAGCCGGCCGATTTACTATTCCCTGATAATTGTTTATACTGGCTCGCAGCGACGGGCCCCGGGAGATCCACCGCAGCCGGTGCGCGCGCCACCGTTCGGGAAAAGGAGGGGATCATGTTCATGTTCGACCGCCTGGATGCAAAAACGGTCAAGGCCGTAATCGAGACCATTCCGGCCGAGATCACCGTCATTGACGCCAACGACGAGGTCGTGGCCTGGAACAAGAACGATAAAAGGCTGTTCCATCGCCCGACGACCAGCATGGGACTGAACTTCCGCGAGTGCCACCCGTCGACCAGCCTGGCCAAGGTGGAGCAGATCGTGGCCGAGATGAAGGCCGGCACACGGCAAAAGGCCCGCTTCTGGATCCAGGCCAAGGTCGGTGAAGAACGCCACCTGGTCCTGATCGAGTTCTACGCCCTGCACGACGACTCCGGGCACTACCTGGGCTGCATGGAGGTCGTGCAGGACATGGAGGAGATCCGGCACCTCGAGGGGGAAAAACGCCTGCTTGGTTAGGACCCGGGCACGCCAAGCGGACCGACCATGAACAAAAGGATCGCGACACTACTGCTCGCCATCGCCTGCTCCGGCACTGCCGGCGTTGACGGCAGCGAGGCGCGCGGATCACGGGGACCCGCCGCCGCGCCGGGAGCGGCGGGACTCTGGCAAAAGGCGGTCGCCATCCACCGTCGGAATCGCGATTGGTACCCGGAAAGGATCTCCGTCCTTTCCGAGGTCCTGAACCGCCACGGCGAGCCATCCTCGGTCACGCAGCTCACCTTTTCCCTGCGCCCGGGCGCCGACGGCCGGCTGCGCACCGATCTCACACGCGCCCTGAAGAATGGCGAGGACACGACCGAGAAGATGAGATCCAAGGTGACCATCAGTAACCCCAAGGAAGGGCAGGCCGCGGAAGGCGGATATACCTATTCCGTCTCCATCTCCGACAGTCCGTTCAACCCCGAGCGCCAGGAAGCGGTGAGTTTCACCGCCAGCAACGAAAAGAGGCTGTTGTTCGGTCATCCCTGCCAGCGCTTCGAATTCACCTACCAGACGACGATCGTCAGCAAGGGCAAAAGGGAAAAGCTGACCTGGAACGGCATGGCCTGGCTGGAAGAAGGGAGCGGCCTCCCGGTCAAGCTGGAATTCTCCCTGGCCCCCCTGCCCAGCCGCATCCGCAGCCTGTGGGCCATCTACCTGTATGACACGGCGCGGCCCGACAAATGGATATTGAACGAGATAACGATTTCCGGCCACGGCGGATTCCTTTTCTTCACCAAGCGCTTCCGCAGCACCACCACGTTCAGCCAATACCGTCGCGCCCCGCAAAAGGGGGCGTCCCGATGAGCATGGAAGCGGGCCGCGGCATCACGCTCCAGGACAGCGAGATCACGATGGAGTTCGTCCGCGCTTCCGGCCCCGGCGGCCAGAACGTCAACAAGGTCGCCACCGCGGTCAAGCTCTATTTCGACATCGGCCGCTCGCCATCCCTGCCCGAAGCGGTCAAGCGCCGCTTGCGCTCATTGGCCGGCAGGCGGGTCAGCAAGGAAGGCATCCTGGCCATCGACGCCAGGCGTTTCCGCACCCAGGAAGCCAACCGCCGCGATGCCCTCGACCGGCTGCTTGACCTGATCCGCCTGGCCGCGATCCCCGCCAAGCCGCGGCGCCCCACCCGCCCCGGAGCTGCCGCCAAGGCGCGCCGCCTGGATGAAAAGAAAAAACACGGCGCCGCCAAGCGGACGCGGCAAAAGACGTTCGCGGGCATGGACTGAAGGCCTCCCCGGGCGCCGGGACCGGGCCCATTTGAAAATCCCCTTGCTTTCTCATACAATCCAGCCATCGACCTTTTTCTTCTGGAGGTGATCCATGGAACTGAAAACGATCTTTCAGGAGGGCCTGAAGGAAAGACGGCGGAAAAAATCCATGCGCCAGGGCAAAAACCAGCTGAAAGACAGGCAAGTGCTTTATGCCGGACTGTTGACGGCACTGGGCCGGAAAGCGTGGGAGAGCCAGGTCGCCATCGACGCATTCGGGGAACTCAAGGCGGCGCTGGGAACGACGAAAACACTGCTGGACAAGGCGCAGGCCCAGGCGGCCGAGCTCGGCCGGCAAACACAGCAGGCCGAGAACGACAAAAAGCGGGAGCTCGATCGCCTGGCCGCCGGGCAGAAGGAACTCGAGGAGAACAAGCGCAAGGTGGACTCGGGCCTGAGCGAGGAGAAAAACGCCCTGCAGTCCGCGCAAAAGGAGGCGGAACAGGCGAAAAACCGCTTGGGGGCCATCGGCAGGGAACGCGAGCAGCTGGAAAAAAAGGCCGCGGACGCGGCGCTCGGCGAAGCGGAAAAGAGCGCAGGCATCGCCAGAATCGCGGCCTTGGTCCAGGAAGCCCAGGAACTCGAAGCCCAGGCCGGGGAAAAAGAGGCGGCCGGGAAGAAGATCGGCGCAAGAATAGCCCCGCTCCAGGAGGAAGCGGGCCAGCTGCAGAAACGGATCGATGACATCCGGGCCGGGCAAAAGAAGATTGGTTCCGAAGCGGATAAAAAGATAGCGGCGCTGGCCACCGAATTGAAAACCCTCGACGGCAGGATCAAGGAAGGCGAAAAAACGCAATCCCTGAATTTCAACCGCCTGGGCGAGGGCCTGTCCGCCGCCCGGAGCAAGGAGCCGGGAATAGCCAAAGAGATGGCCGCCGTGCAGGGCGCCAAGGCGGAGATGGAGGGCATCCAGTCACTGCTCGGCGGCCTGGAGAGGCAAAGGAACGAGGGCCAGGTCAGCGCCTACAGGAAAATGATGGCCGTGCTCATCGGCGGCGCCGCCCTGGTCGCGGCCATCCTGGTGCTGCTATTCATCCTGCTGGCTCCCAAGGCGAAGGAGACGCCCCCGGGCAGGCTTGGCGGCCCGATCGGCGCCGGGGCCAAGGGCCTGGAAGCACTGGCCCAGCAAATGCAGGAAGGTTTCGGCGCCGCCGATCCCGAAACCGAGAATGCCCCGGGGCGGAAGATCGTGGCCGCCAGCGAGGGCAACTTGAGGTCGGTGCTGCCTGCCGTCGGCGGCTGGGAGCTGCAAAATCCCGTTTACAGCCAAGGGAAGTTCCAGCAATTGGCGACCGCCTCCCTGCAGGCCGCTTACGCCGCCGACGACGGCCGCAGCGTCCAGGTCCAGATCACCGACGCCGGCTCGGCCGCGGCGCTGCTGGCGCCGCTCAAGCTGGTGTTCTCCCTGAATATCCGCGTCGATGACAAGGATGTGACCCAGAGGGTCTCCACCTATAACGGCATCCCCGTGGCGGAGCGCTTCAACAAGCACGACCAGGAGGCGACCTTCGGCATCATCTACAAGGACCGCTACCTGATCGAGCTGAAGACCAGGGCCGAAAAAGGCCTGGAGCTCCTCCGCGAATTCGCGGTCAAGCTCGACCTGTCCAAGCTGCAGCCGTGACCGGCGGCACTTGACTTTTGCGCCGACGAAACGCTAGAATAAGGCAAACTGGAGGAAGACATGGCTTTTAAGAAGATATTCATCATCTGGCTGCTGATCACCGCGGTGTCCGGCGCGTTGTTCTACTTGGTAAAAACAATGTTCAAAGGCCATCCCCTGTGGCCCTGGGCTATCCCCTATCTCTATATTGGAATTTTGATCCTTTTCGCCCTTTATGCTCTGACCGCCAAAAAAGAGTAGAAAACCTCCGGATCCCCTGGCGCAGGCGGTCGAGGCCGCGCAAGCGATTTTTGCCGTCGCTTTTGCAGTTGACAGCAGCCTGAAATCACGTTATAACTGTAAAGATGAAAAACATAACCATATTTGTCTCAATTATGATCACCATTGCCCTGTACATGCTTCTGGGCCGGCCCGAGGTAAACATGTCCGATAAAAAATTGACCCCCGAAGAAGAGAACGTCATCGTGCACAAGGCAACGGAACGACCCTTTTCCGGGAAATATTATGCGTTCAGCGAAAAAGGGACCTACGTATGCAAGCGCTGCGGGGCCGCCCTGTATCTTTCTTCGGCCAAGTTCGACTCGGGCTGCGGCTGGCCGAGCTTCGACGCGGAGATCCCCGGAGCCGTCAAAAGGCTGACCGACGCCGACGGCCAGCGCACCGAGATCACCTGCGCCGCCTGCGGCGCCCACCTGGGCCATGTGTTCCTGGGCGAAGGCTTTACCGCGACGGACACCCGCCATTGCGTGAATTCCCTGTCCATGAATTTCATCCCCGCCGACGCGAAAAAAACCGAAACGGCCGTGTTCGCCTCGGGCTGCTTCTGGGGGACCCAGTATTACCTGCAGCAGGCCAAGGGGGTGCTGACCACCACCGTGGGGTTCACCGGCGGGCACACCGCCAACCCCACCTACGAAGAGGTATCCAGCGGCAAGACCGGTCACGCCGAAGCGGTGCAGGTCGTGTTTGACCCGACCCTCATTTCCTACGAGGAACTGGCCAAGCTTTTCTTCGAGACCCACGATTTCTCCCAGGTCAACCGCCAGGGGCCCGACATCGGCACGCAATACCGTTCGGAAATTTTCTACCAGGACGAAAGCCAGCGGCTGACCGCCGAAAAGCTGGTGGGCATTCTCAAGGGCAAGGGATTCAAGGTGGCCACGCGCATCACCCAGGCGGGGCCGTTCTGGAAAGCCGAGGAATACCACCAGAATTACTACCAGAAGAGCGGCGCCCAGCCTTATTGCCACGTTTTCCGCAAAATCTTCTGAGGCGGCCGGGACAGCCCGGGGATGGGTCAAGCCTTCTTGCTTGTTTTGAAACGCCCAACGAGCCAGCGCAAGTTGCTTCTTCTTCGGGAGCCGGGGCCTGGCGAGCAAAACTGGCCACGCCCGCCGCATCATCGCTCCCCTGCTCCCAGGCATATTTCCTTCATAGCGAAGCGTCGTTTCCGCCTTTGAAAGCAAGATGCTTTCCGACGGGAGCGCCGGGCACGACGTCCAGCGCCTCGAAAAACAGCAGGCGGATCTTCGTCGCCCCCGTTCGCGTGTCATATTGAACCGTCAATGACCTGCGGTTCCATTTTTTCCATGCCATCTGCCGGTTGCCGGTCCGCCGGCCTTCCGGGGATAGGAAACCATCTCCGTATCCGGGAACAGGGCATTCCCCAGGCCATAAAAAATGTGCCTGCCCTTGAAGACCTCGAACGGCTGGACGCAATGCGCAGTGGTGCCCGATGATCAGATCGGCCCCCAGATCGATGATGCCGTGCGGCCCGCGCCACATCCGCCGGCCGGGGCAAGCCCGACATCCTCCTCCCCCCAGTGCAGCTGCACGATGACGCGCTCCGCCCCTTTTTCCCTGGCCGTCAAGATGTCCCCGGCGATCGCTTCCAGGTCGATGGGAGCCGCGCCGTGGTTCTCCCCCGCCGCGAAAATGGCATGCGTGGTCGGGCAAACGTACCCCAGCAGGGCGATCCGTTGACCGTCCAAGTCCAACAGAAGCGGATTGTGGCAACGATCCGCCAGGGAACCCGCCCCGAAGTAGCGGATATTTTCGGCCCGCAGCGCCGCCAGCGTGTCCAGCACGCCCTCCTCGCCATAGTCCATGATGTGATTGTTGGCCAGGCAGACCGCGACCGGATTGCCGCCGAACGTCTCTTTGAAAAAAATCCCCGCGGCCTTGAGGTTGATCTTTCCCCACACCGGCCGCTCCGAGCGCGTGACGGGCGACTCCAGGTTGCAGACGTATCCTCCCTCCAGCGGCACGTTGGACCGTGCCGGCTCCTCCAGGTGCACATCCCCGAAAAAGTTCAGCAGGCTCATGAGGGTTTCTCCCGCCGCAGCAGGCCGCCGACCCAGATAATGATATAAAGATTGACCGCGACCCCGACCAGGCTGTAAAGGACGACGGCCAGCAGCGGGTCGTGGCGCACGCCGCCGGCGACGATGGCCAGGACCCTGGTGGCGAGCAGCGCGACGTCGATCAGCAGGAACGCCTTCTGCCTGCGGAGGATCTGGGCGAAGAGAACGGCCGGGACATTGGCGAACATCAGCGCCAGCCAGGGCACCAGCCAGCGCGCGTACACCCCCGCCGTCAGCCAGCGGCCCCCGAGGGCGAAGGCGAACAGCCGCGGACCGAATAGAAAAACGGCCAGGGAGGGGAGCGCCACCAGTTTTCCCAGGCGCAGGGTCATGCTCCGGAAGAGTCCCCAAGCATCTCCTCCCCGGTTGTACAACTCGCTTGCCTTCTGGAAGAACACCTGGCGCAGCGAGGTCAGGAAGAAATTCATCGGCACCTGGATGCCGCGCACGGCCAGCACGTAGAAACCGGCAACGGCGGGCCCGAAATAGTTCGCCAGCAGCAGCAGGGGGATGTTCTGCGAGATCGCGTTCAGGAAATTCTGCGTGCTGCTGAACAGGGGAAAATCGCGGTATTCGCGGGCGGCGGCCGTGATCTTTCGCCAGGCCAAGGCCCGCCTGAGGACGCCGCCGTCCCCGCGCTGGACCTGCCTGGCCAGGACCGCCGCCGCACATGCGTCGCCAGCCAGGGCACCCCCCACGAGCCCCCCGGGGCCGGAGCGCAACGCCCCGGCTACGACCTGCACCGCGACGATGGCCAGCGAACGCGTCACCTGCGAGAAGGACTGGCGGGCGAATTTCTTGCGCCGCGTCGACCATGAATTCAGCGCCGTATATGCCCCGAAAAAAAACAGTGAAAACGGCAAAAGAAAGATCCAGCCCGACAGCGCAGCCACTTTCAATGCCGCAAGGATCGGCCGGTAAAAGAGGATGCAGCCGGCCAGTGAGATGCCGCTGATCAATGAAGCCGACGCCAGCGCGGCCCAAAAAAGGGCCGCGGCCACCTCCGCGTCCTGGGGCAGCATCAGGGCCTGGTCGAAGCGCAGGGTGCACAGGGCGCCGAGAATGGAAACCAGGGACAGGTATACGCCGAAGACACCGAAAGCGTCCGGGGCGAACAGCCGGGTCAAGACCGGGGAGATCCCCACCAGGAGCAATTGGGCGACCGCCGCCCCCGTCATCAGGGTGAGCACGTTGGCCTTGAACGACCCCCGCGGGGCGTGCCTGTCCCGGAATTGCTTAAGTTTCATCGCCGTCCATGGGCACCGGATCTTCGTAATGGAATAAGTTCATTCTCTCGCGAACGATGCGCAGAAGGAACAGCGGATTGCCCAGCAAATAACGACGCCACAAGCGCCGGGGCTCGATCAGCAGCCGCCCCAGCCATTCCAGGCCATGGTCCGTCATCCAGCGCGGCGCACGCCGGATGCGGCCGGACATGTAATCGAACACCGCTCCGCCAGTCATGGCCACCTTGATCTCCAGCTTGGGCAAATTCTCCGCCAGCCATCTTTCCTGAAGCGGCATGCCGAAGCCGACGATCAGGATATCCGGATGGCGCTCGTTGACCAGCGCAATCACATTTTCATTCTCCCGGGCGCCGGAGGTCTTGTCATAAAAACCATGATGGACGCCAACGATCCTCAGCCGCGGATAGTGGCGGCGCAGCCGATCCGCCGCCAGCGCCGCCACACCCGGATACGCTCCCAGGAAAAACATGGAAAAATCATGCGCCTGCGCCGTTTCCGCCAGATGCCACATCAGGTCGGCATAGGTATTTCGATGCCGAAGGCCTCTGCCAAGCAAATGGGCGCCGACGATCACGCCAAAGCCGTCACAAAATACCGTGTCGCATCGATTCAGGAAGCCGCGAAACCATTTCATGCGGCAGGCGAGGTTCAGGGCATTGACGTTGGCATTCGAGACCACCGCCCGGCCGCCCGCGCCGACCAGGGAAACGATCCTGGCGCACAGTTCCTCCGTGGACAGATCGTGAACGCGCACGCCAAGAACGTTAACCGCAGGCATGGAAACCCCGGCCCGGCAGAAATTCTTGCAGTTGGGCGAGCATGCGGCTTATGCCGATCCCCCACGTATGCCCGGACGAAACCAGGGCGCGCGCGCGCGATCCCAGCGCCGGCCATGAATCTCGTTCCCGCCAGGCTTGCCGCATGGCGCGCTCCAGATCAGGCAGGGAATCGGGCTCGAAGAGATAGCCCGTCTCCCCCGGGATGACCAGCCGCCGGGAGTCCTCGTGAGCCGAGGCCAGGACGGGCTTTGCCGCCGCCATGTATTCATACAGCTTCAAAGGCGAGAAGTACATGCGTTGGCCGGCCACGGATCCGACCTGGCCGCTGAACCCCAGATCGAAGCCCGCGATCCATGCCGGAATCTGGTCCATGGGGACCGCCCCCGCAAAAAAAACCCGGTCCGCCAAGCGAAGGTCCCGAACCAGCTTGTGCCATTCCCGGCTTTTTTCGCCGGCGCCGACGATCACCAGGTTGTAGCGGACACCTTCGCGGCTCAAATTGCCAAGGGCGCGAATCGGATATTCCAGGGCCTGCCACCTGCGCAGTGCGCCAACGAAGCCGATGGTCGGCCCGGCGAATTTCCGGACAGCTGCCGGGCAGAGAAAGCGGTCCATATCCACGGCGTTTGGGACGACGAAGACCTTTTCCTGGTCTTACCTTCGCGAACTCAAGGACAATTTCCTTCAGCGCGGCGGTCTGGACGACCAGGGCATCGCAGCGCTGATACACGCCCGATTCATGGTTCTTTGCCGCCCTTTGAAAATAGGTCGTTCGCCTTCCGGATTCCAAAGAATTTTCCAGGGCAAAAGGCGTATTCGTTTCCAGAACCCAGGGAAGGCCGGAGCGCTGGAAGGTCATTCCCAGTGCTTGGAACACGCCGAAACGCTCATAGACCCAAGCGACCTTTTTCCCCATTTCCAAATACGCTTTTCTGCCGTGCCAATGATTCGATCCGATCCGGAAAATATCAGCCCCGCCGCGTTTGAACGCACCGGAGCCAGCCGGGAGTTCCGCGCCTGTCACCCGGCCCAACGGCATCCGATCGCCAACGATATACGGAAAGACATGCCAGCCGGCGGAGCGAAAACCGCTGATGGTGCCCTGGACATGGCTGGCGGGTCCGTGCTCCCTGGCCTGGGGGCGAGTGGATATCCGCGGCGACCCGGACAGATACCCGACACTCTTCATGACAGTGAAAATCGCCGCTGGGGAGGATTTGACCGGCAGGAAACATCCAAGCCCGAACTCATTGCCGGCAGCTATAAAAATGGGTCATGGGAGAGCGCGAGGCACTCGGAAAGACAGAGGGAAAATCGTTGCCGCCATTCGCATATTATAGGAAGGTCCAGGCATGCAAGTCAAGCGAATGATCCGGGCTACTAGCGCAATTTTTCAGGCAGCAAAAAAAAATCACCAAAGTAATAATTGTATTTGTCGGGAGAGAAAGGAATCACGCCGTTATCCGGATAGAAGGTCAATTCCCCGAAGGTTATTTTCCCCCGGATCGAGTATAGATCGACGCGGATGAAGGGGAAATCCCGGCACAAATCGCGGGCGATGGCGATCATGGCGTCAAAGGTGCCCGGCTTTTCAATAGCCAGCTCGCTGCCGGGCTTGCCTTTGCAGGCATGGATCCGGTTCCAGTGCATGTCGTAGGCATTGTAGCGCAAGCCCGCCTCCTGGAACCTGCCCGTGCAAACGAACAGCACCTGCGGCCGGCCGTGGTAGCAATAAAACTTGTAGTCGATCAATTCATGGAATTCCTCATTTTCCAGGTACTTCTCGCAGATCAGGCGGGGCTTGATGTTTTTATAGGCCCATTGCCGGCCGGTATAAAAAAAATTGGTTTTAAGCCAGCGCTTCATCAACTCGCGGCTTTTTTTCCAGTCAAGGCTTTTCCTGTCCCGGCAGATGATGTTCATGCCGCTCCCGTGGGTCGCCTTCAAGACGAATTGCTCAGGCAGCACGGACAAGTCGATCTCGCCGGGGCAGTCATATACTCCGTAAAGCTCGTTCAACAGCCCGCCATGGCCCGCGGTCTCCAGGTATCTCCTCACCTCGTACTTGTCCGACAAGGTGACCATGCGCGGGTCACGGTAGTACAACTTGTACCATTGCAGCTTCTCGTCGAACGTGCGCGGCCGGCGCAGGTTCAGGATGCGACCGTGGGTCTTCAGGTACAACAGGTGGACGTAGGCTGCGTCCGGCAGCACCCGGGAGATCCCGCGCAGTAACCGTCTCATGCGCCGCCTCAGCGACTGAGGACGACCTTTTCGATCTGGCGGATCTGGTCGCGGTAAAGCGACGTCACGTGGGTGCCGTAATCGGCGATCAGCTGGATGATGTCGCGCGGGCTGTCCCGCCGGTCCGGGCCGTTGATGCGGTCGCCGGCATCGCCAAGCCCGGGGAGGATGTAGGCTTTTTCGTTCATGGCCGGGTCCATCCATAGCGTGTACACTTCCGCCTCCGGCACGGCCCGGACGATGCGCAGCGCGCCTTTCAGGGTGGAGACCACGTTGAAAAAGCGGATGGAGCGGGGAGCGATCCCCTGGCCGCGCAGGTACTGGATCACCGTCACCAGGCTGCCCCCGGTGGCATTCATCGGGTCGGCGAAGAAAAGGTCGCGCCCCTGCAGTTCCGCGACCTGGAAATACGACCTTTTCAGGTCCAGGATATAGGCCATGTCATTCTCGCTGCGGCTGTCGTCGCGGCTGATCTTGAAAAGGGCGAACGGCGTGACCGTGTGCCGCGAGGAGTATTCCTGGATCTCCTTGGCCACGATCATCGAGGGCAGCAGCGCCGCCCGCAGCATGACGCACATGACGCTGTTCTCGGTCATGACGTCGATGTCGGGGATCTTGTGCACGGCGTAGTTGGACTGCGGCACGGTCACCGGGGTGCGCACGAAGATCGGGTGCCTCTCGTGGCTGTGGCGGCCCGGCGAAAGCCAGGTTGAAGAGCATCTCGTAGGCGCGCTGGATGTAGTAGATGAACTCCGGGTTGCCGGTGCGCTCGTCGCGCAGCTTGGCCACCAGGCGCGACGCTTCGCCGTGGATGAACTCCGGGGTCTCCAGCGAATAGACATGGATGCGCCGTTCGGCGGCGACCACGGCCTGCATCCGTTCTCCCAGCTCATTGAAGACCGAGAGCAGCCGCTCCTGGGAGCGCTGGCGCTCCGTGGCCTGGCCCCGGTCCAGCACGGTAAAATCCGCGAGCGCCCGGGCGTAGAGATCCCCCACCCTGGCGATGGCTTCCCCGTCGGCGGCGGTCAGATAGCCATCCAGGTCCGCGGCCTGCAGCACGATCTTGTCCATGGCGGGGCCTCCTTTTCGGATGTTCCCTGCCAGTATACCTCCCGGGGGGGAAAGTGGCAAGAAAAGCGGGTATGGCGGCGGCGGCGGGCTTCAGCGGAGGATGGCGAAAGGCTGGTCGCTCTGGTCGCGGCAATCGGCATAAGCGAGCGACCGGACGCGGATCATGAAATCGCGGCCCGTGGCCTGGTTGGCGGGGATGGCCCAGGTGAAGCCGCCGCCGGCGCCCGCGCCCGCGGGGACCTGGGCCGCGATGGTCTGGTACAGCGACCCGGCCTTCAGGAGCACGATCCTGACCATGTCCCCGGGTTGGCCCGTGTAGGTCCAGGCGATTTCCTGGCGGGTGCCGCGTTGCCAGGATTCGCCCCCATTGGGCGAGGCCAGGGTCAGTTTCGTCCCCGGCGGCGCCATGGATATGGAGAAGGGCTGGTCGCTGGTATCCTGCAAGGCGGGGTTCTGCCTTGAGATGATGCGGATCCGGTAATTGTTCCCCTTGGGCAGGTCCGAAGGCACGTTCCACCTGAAGGAACCGGTGCCCAGCGCCGTCCCGGCGGCGATGGTCAGTTTCGTGACCGCGCCGTCAAGGAGCAGGATCTTCAGTTTCGCGCCGGGATCGCCGCCGAAATCCCAGCGGATGGTCTGCGCGGAACCGCGCTTCCAGCTTTCACCCCCGTTGGGCGCGGCCAGGGCCAGGGTGGCGGCGGGGCCGGCCAGGACCGAGTGGACGTTCATCTTGGACTCGTCATGGGTGACCAGGCCGGCGAAGATTCCCCATTCGGGGTGATACAGGCCGCCGCGCCCGTTGATGGTCTGTTCGGCCGCAGTCAGCCAGTTCTGGATATTCGGGTGGTCGGGATGGTGGCGGGGATTGCCGTCGATGGGATAGAGCACGTACTTGGCCGCCCAGTAATCCAGGGCCACCGGGTCCTGCGCGGCCACCAGGGTATTCAGGCGGCGGGTCGTGTCGGCCGGGTAGCCCTTGATGGAATTGAACGAGGCCCAGATGGCGTCGACGATATGCAGGACCGCCGGGCGCACCGACACCTGCATCTTGCCGCACGTTTCCCCCAGCCCGGCGTAATGGCGGAACGTGCTGTTGCCGTCGGACATGGAGACCAGCCCGTAGTTGAGCTTCAGGGCGGCGGTGAACTCGGAGCCGCCGCTGTCATGGTGCTTGAGCACGGGCACGCTGATCAGTTTGAGGTTCTGGCCGTGCCCGCTTCCGTTCCATACGCCTTCGCGCAGTTCGACGCGCCGGCCGCCGGCGGTGGTGAAACAGGGGTAGGAGACATTTTCGAAACGCCGGTAACCGTTGGTCACGTGGTCGTCCGCGCCGATGAAAACGGAGCGGATGGGATCGAACAGGAACGTGGAGACGCGCGGGTCGGCGAAAACCTTTTCGGCAAGGTAGATGAAGGTGTGCTGGTCGTTGACGGCGTTGGCGTGCACCTCGCTGTTGCCGTAGGCGGAGGAGGTGTCGCAGCGGAGGCTGCCCCGGCCCTGGCCGTTTTCCACGATCACCACCTCGCCATGGAAACCGTCGGGGTGCTCGAGGATCTTCTGGACCAGGCCGCGGACCACGTCGCTGTTGGTGCAACCGCGGTATTTCCACTGGGCGTTGACCTTGATCAGCACCACGTCGTCGGCCGCGATCATGCCTTCCGCGCCGGCGAGGGGGGCGGCGGCGGCGGAACGGAAAAAAGAGAGCCCCTGGTCATGCATCAGCGCCAGCAGGGCTTCCACCCCGGCATGGCGATTGTTGCCCTCGGTGAAGGGATAGCCGGGGACCTGCTCCACATGAAAGATGCTGGAAAAAGCGGCGGGCTCAGCCGCCAATTTCTTTGTCCAGGGAGGGAACAGCAGCATGGCGCCGCCGGCGCCCATGGTGCCGATGAACGAACGCCGCGAGATCGTCTTCTTCTTTATCTTGGCCATGCCTTAAGTATAACGTAATTGGTCACATTTTTCAATAATTTTTTCGTCCACCGCTGGGAACGGACGGTTACGGGCCGCGACCGGGGCTTCAGCCCGTCGGCAGCAGGTGCACCGAAGTGGCCTTGAAGGTCAGCGAGACATGGGTTCCCGGCGCCAGTTTCATTTCCGTCCAGGAGATGCGGGTGACGAAAACGGTGAAGACGATGCCGCTGCAATCGACGTGCAGCGCCATGACCGCGCCCAGGTCGGCGACGGCCAGGACGGAGCCGCGGAACGAATTGCGCGCCGAGGAGGCGATCGGTTCCAAGGAGACCAAAATGTCTTCCGGGCGGATCAGCGCTGCCGCCCGGCCGGAGGTCCGCTCGCTGACGACTTCGATTGATAACGGGCTCGGCGACCCCCCTGTGGGCCAGCATGGTGCGCCCATCCCGCAGGAGCAAGGTGCCGGGGATGATGTTCTCCGCCGCCGAGAATTCGGCGATATCCAGGGAGAGCGGGTGGCTGAGCACCTCGTCGGCCGATCCTGCCTGCACCAGGCGCCCCCCTTGCAAAAAGATGATCTTCCCCGCCAGCAGCCTGGCCTGGGTGAGATTGTGCGTGGCCAGGATGACCGTTTTGCCTTCCATGGCCAGCCGGGCGATCGCGGCCTCGATGTTCTTCACGCTCAGCGGGTCGAGATTCGCCGTGGGTTCGTCCAGGAGGTAAAAATCGGGATCGAGCAGCATCACCCGGGCCAGCTGCAGGCGCTGCTTTTCCCCTCCCGAAAGGAGCCGCGCCTCCTGGTTTTCCTTTCCGGCCAGGCCGGTATTTTCCAAAACCCGCGCGATGGCGCCTGGGCCGACCTCCAGTCCCCGCAGCCTGGCCCCAAAGCGCAGGTTGGCCTCCACGTCGCCGGCCAGCAGCAACGGGGCCTGGAAAACGAAGCCGCAGCGCCGGCGCAGGGCGGTGCGCGCGGAGCGGGTCATGGAGCTCAGCTTCCGGCCGTCATAGAAGATCTCCCCCCGCCCTGGCCGGTCCAGCAGTCCGAGCAGGCGCAGCAGCGTCGACTTGCCGGCGCCGTTGGGCCCGAGGATGACGTTGGCCGCGCCGGGAGAGAATTCCAGGTCAAGCCCCAGCAGTATCGCTTTTTTCCCGGCCATGACGCCCAGGTTCTCGACGCGGATGTCCATCATTTCCCCTGCACGGTCTGCAGGGCGACATTGATTGCCAGGGCGGCCAGCAGCAGCACGATGCCCAGGGCGATGCCGATCTCGAAGTTGCCTTTCATGGTCTCCAGCGATATCGCCGTGGTCAGCACCCGGGTCTGGCCCTTGATGTTGCCCCCGACCATCAGGGTCATGCCGGTCTCGCCGATGACCCGCGAGAAGCCGGCGATGATCGCGGTCAGGAAAGCGAAGCGCCCCTGGCGGATGACCGCCGCTGCCAGCTGGCGGCGGTTGGCCCCCAGCGAGAGCGCCAGGTCGCGGGCATCGTGCGCCACCCCCTTCAGCGCCGCCAGGGCCAGGGCGGTGATGAGCGGGAAGGCGAGCAGCGCCTGGGCGATGATCATGGCGCCGGGGGTGAACAGGAGGCCCAGCGGCCCCAGCGGGCCGCGGCGGCTGACCATGCCGTAGACCAGCAGGCCGATGAGCACGGCCGGCACCGCCATGGCGGTATTGACGAACCCGACCACGAGGCGCTTGCCGCGGAACTCCTTGAGTGCCAGGACCAGGGCGGCGGGGATCGCCGCCAGGGCGGCGAGGATCGTCGCCGTCCCGGAAACGGCCAGCGACAAGGCGATGATCCGCAGGATATCGCGGCCGGGAGGGAGCAGCAGCGCCAGCCCCTGCTTCAGGCCGTCAAGTAGATAGGCCATTATTCAACATGGCGTTCAAGCAGCGCCACATCGGGGAAAAAAAGTGCCGCCCCGAATTTGTCCTTGCCGAAATCCCGGATGATGGACTGGCCCTCGCCGGAACGGATGAAGTCGGCGAAATGGCCCGCCAATTTGCCGTTCAGCCAGGGAAATTTTTTCGCGTTGACCACGATCACCGAATAGGGGTTGAAAAGCCGCGGGTCGCCCTCGCTCAGGACCTCGAGGGCGTCGATCTCCTTCCGGTGGGCCAGCCAGGTGGCGCGGTCGACCAGGCAGTACGCCTTTTTTTCATTGGCGATGCGTAGGGTCGCCTCCATGCCGCTGCCGCTTTCCAGGTACCAGGCGCCCGCAGGGCGAATGCCCGCCGCTTGCCACAGTTTCAACTCCTTTTTATGCGTCCCCGAGTCGTCGCCGCGGGAGACGAAAGCGACGCCGGCGGCGGCGATCCTGGCGAACGCCTCCGGGGCTTTCAAGCCGCGCCCGCCCGCCGGATCGTCCTTGGGGCCGACCAGGACGAAATCGTTGTGCATCACGTCGAGGCGCCGGATGCCGAAGCCGTCGGCGACGAATTTTTCCTCCGCCTCCCGGTCATGGACCAGCAGCACGTCGGCGTTGCCGTCGCGGGCCAGGCGCATCGCCTGCCCGGTACCCACGGCGATGATCTTGACCGTGCAGGCGAACTTCTTTTCAAAGGGCGGGAGCAGCGCGTCGAAAAGACCCGAATCGAGCGTCGACGTGGTCGAGGCCAGCGTCAGCGTCTCCCCGGCAGCCAGCGGCACGCCGGCGCAGGCCAGCACGAAAAAAAGGCAAAAAACCGTGATCGTTTTTTTCATTGGTTCCTCGAAGGCGACCGCCCGGGGCGGGTCACTTGATGCGTACCTTGGCGCCGCCCTGGTCGCCGGTCACCTGGCCGATCAGGAAATAGTCTTCCCCGGCCTGCGCCAGCATCTCCTCGACGCGGCTCAGCTTCTTCGGGTCGATGACCAGCACCATGCCGATGCCCATGTTGAATACCCGGTAGCTTTCGGCCTCGGAGACGCTACCGGCCTGGACCAGGAAAGAGAAAAGCGGCGGCAGCGGCCAGGTCTTTTCGATGACCACCGCCACGCCGTCGGGCAGGATGCGCGGGATGTTTTCCAACAACCCGCCGCCGGTGATGTGGGCCATGCCCTTGAGCAGCTTTTCATCGAGCAGGGGCCGGACCGGCTTCAGGTAGGAGCGGTGCACGCGCAGCAATTCGGCGCCGATGGGCTTGTCCAGCCCGCTCACCCGGCTGCCGGCCTTCAAATGGAGCTTTTCGAAGACGATGTGGCGGGCCAGCGAGTAGCCGTTGGTGTGCAGCCCGTTCGAGGGTAGGCCGAGCAGCAGGTCGCCCTTGCGGATGGTCTTGCCGTCCACCACGTCCTCCTTGCCCACGATGCCGACGATGAAGCCGGCGATGTCGTATTCGCCTTCCTGGTAGAAGCCGGGCATTTCCGCCGTCTCGCCGCCGAGCAGGACCATTTCGTTGTCCAGGCAGCCGTCCAGCACGCCGGAGACGACCTCGCCCACGATCTTGGGCTCGACGCGACCCGAGGCCAGGTAATCCAGGAAAAACAGGGGCCGGGCCCCATAGACCAGGATGTCGTTGACGCAGTGGTTGACCAGGTCGCGGCCGACGGTGTTGTGCACGCCGGTCAGGAAGGCGATCTTCAGCTTGGTGCCGACGCCGTCGGCGGAAGAGACCAGGATCGGGTGCTTGAGATCGCCCTTCAAGGGGAAAAAACCGCCGAACTTGCCGATCTCCTGGACCCCCAGGCGCTTGACCATGGACTTGATCCGCGCGACCGCTTCATTGCCGCGGTCGATGCTGACCCCGGCCCGTTCGTAGGCGCTTTTGGGCATGCTTTCCCTCCTGAGAATTGACGGCAAGGGAAATTTTATCACAAACGCGGGGGCGGCGCCATGAGCGACGCGCCGCCCGCCTCTTGCAAGCGGGCGGGCAAGGCTTTACAATGGAACATGCGGGCCTGTCCCGCCATACGGAGGCGACATGAAGATCCCGGTCCTGTTACTGTCTGTACTTTCCCTGCTGGCCGCGACCCGGCTGGGCGCGGCCGTACCGTCCCGCGAAGACGGGAGCGGATTCCGCAGCGAGAACATTTCGCTGCGCCAGCTGGACAACGGCTTGAAAATACTGCTCTACGAAGACCACGACATCCCCAACATCGCTTACTATACCTTCTACCGCGTCGGCTCGCGCAACGAGCGGCCGGGGCTGACCGGTGTCTCGCATTTCATCGAGCACATGATGTTCAACGGCAGCGCCGCCTTCGGCCCCGGCGAGTTCGACCGCATCATGGAATTCAACGGCGGCGCCAACAACGCCTATACCAGCGAGGACATGACCGCGTACACCGACTGGTTCCCCAAGGCCGCCCTGGAAAAAATGATGGGCATGGAAGCCGACCGCATGCGCGGCCTCACCCTCGACCCCAAGGTCCTGGAAGCGGAGCGGGGCGTGATCGCCTCCGAGCGCCGCCTGGGGGTGGAGAACGACAATGACAGCCAGTTGGAAGAGACGGTCCGCGCCACGGCGATGATGGCCCACCCCTACCACTGGGGGGTCATCGGCTGGATGAGCGACATCCTGAGCTGGAAGCGGGACGAGATCAACGCTTATTTCCGCGCCTACTATGCCCCCAACAACGCCGTGCTGATCGTGGCCGGCGACTTCGAAACCGGGGCGATCATGGAGCTGATCAAGAAATATTATGCCGCCATCCCCGGCTCCACCCCGCCGCCGGCGGTAGCGACCGTCGAGCCGCCCCAGATCGGCACGCGCCGCGTGCTGCTGCGCAAGGCCGCGCAGATCCCCTCGTTCCTGGCGGTGTACCATGTGCCCGCCGCCGGCCACCCTGACTTCCCGGCCCTGAGCCTGCTGGAGACCATCCTGCTCCGCGGCGAAAGCAGCCGGCTCTACCGGCGGCTGGTCAGCGAAGGGCAACTGGCCATCAGCGTGTCGGGCGGCATATCCCAGACCATCGACCCTTTTCTTTTTTACATCCAGGCCAAGCCCCGCCCCGGGGCCGACCTGGAACTCCTGGAAAAGACCATGGAAGAGGAGCTCAAAAAGGTCGGGAGCGGGGGCGTCAGCCCAATGGAGATGGAGAAAGCGCTCAACGCCGCGCGCACCCAGTTCTTCTCCCCGCTGCAGACCATCGCCGGCAAGGCCAACATGCTGGGCCAGGCCGAGCTCCTGCTCGGCGGCTATAAAAACCTGTTCACCCTGGTGGAGCGCTTCGCCGCCGTCACGCCCGGCCAGGTCCAGGAGGCCTGCCGCAAATACCTGAACCCGGACAACATGACCGTGGGGACGCTGGTCCCCGAAGGAGGTGCCCAGTGAAGCGCCGTTTCAGTTTGGCCCTGGCTTTTTGTATCCTGGCTTCATGGCTCCAGGCGGCGAACGCCCTGCCGCAGCCGCAGCAATTCGTTTTGGGCAACGGCCTGACCGTCCTGCTGCTCCAGGACAATGAGCTGCCGCTGGTCAGTTTCCGCCTGCTGCTACCGGGGGCCGGCACCGTCGCCGAGAACGCCGACGGCCTTGCCGATCTCACCGCGCAGCTGCTGCTGAAAGGCACGGGCGCGCGATCGGCACTGCAGGTCGCCGAAGAGCTGGACCGCCTGGGAGTCACGCTCCGCTGCGGCGCCCAGGAGGAGTTCATGGAGATGAGCGGCGGTTCGCTGAGCGAAAATTTCGCCCGCCTGCTCGCCCTGGCTTCCAACTGCCTCCTCGACCCCGCCTTCCGCCCGGAAGAATTCGCCAAGGAGCAACAGCGGCGCATCGACGCCATCCGCCAGATACAGGACGAACCCGCCCAGGCGGTGCGCCAGTATTTCCGCAAGGTCTACTTCGGCAGTCACCCCCTGGGCAGCCTGAAGCCCGGGACCGAGACGACCCTGCGGCGGATGACGGTGGCCGACGCCCGCGCGTTCTACCTCGGCCGCCTGCGGCCGGAGAAGGCCGTGCTGGCCGTCTGCGGCAAACTCGCCCCCAGGGACCTGAAGCGCCTGCTGGCCTCCACCCTCGGCCGCTGGCGGCGGCCGGCGCAGGCGTTGGCGCAGGCGGCGATGCCCGACCTGCCCGCCGTCGCCGGGCGCAGGTGCGTGCTGATCGACAAGCCCGACGCCAGCCAGGCGTATTTCATCCTCGGCGTCCCCGGGCTCCCGTTCGGCGACGCCTCCGAGCCGCAGGCCGAGGTGATGAACACCCTGTTCGGCGGCCGTTTCACCTCCTGGCTGAACAGCGAGCTGCGCATCAAACGCGGCCTGACCTACGGCGCCCGCAGCGGCCTGCAATCCTGGCGGCAGGGAGGGATCTTCACCGTCTCTTCCTATACCAAGAACGACAAGATCGGCGAGATGCTGGCCATCACCTTCGAATTGCTGGCCAAGGGGAGGAAAGAGGGGTTTTCCGGCCTGGAAACGGAGAGCGCCCGCAATTACATCCTGGGCCAATTCCCGCCGAGCCTGGAAAGCCTGGGCAGCAAGACGCGGGCCTATTCCGACCTGTTTTTTTACGGCCTGAAATTCTCGTACTACGACGACCTGATGGCCAGGGTGGCGGCCGCCACCGCCGCCCAGGTCAACCAGGTGGCCAAGGCCCTGCTCCCGGAAAAGGATTACATCCTGGTCGTTGTCGGCAAGGCGGATGACATCCGCCAGCAACTGGCGCCCTTCGGTCCGTTCCAGGAGAAAAAGATCAGCCCTGGAGATTTCTAAGGCGCACGTGCCCATCGCCAACGCGCTCGCCCGGGGCGGCGGCGGGCTCCTGCGGCTCGTGCGTTCCGGCCTTTACCGCCCGCGCTGCCGGATCTGCGGGCTGGACCTGGTCCGCTCCGGGGAAAAAGTGATCTGCCGGGACTGCCTGGAAAAGATCGGGCCGGCGAGCGAAAACCAGTGCCGGGTCTGCGGCAAATTCCTGCCCGCGGGCAACGATACCTGCGGGAACTGCCTGTTGGCGCCGCCGCCCTTTCTCCGCCATGCTTCTTATGCCGCCTATGAAGGGACCCTGCGCGAGGTCATCATCCTGTACAAGTACGGCGAGGTGGAGCCGCTGAAATTTCCGCTGGCCCGGCTCTACCAGGAGATCATCGGGCGCGGGCCGCTCCAGGTGTTCGACGCCGTGGTCCCGGTCCCGGCCGATCGGCGCAGGCGGCACGGCTTCCAGCCCGTGCGGGCCATGGGCCGGGTCCTGGCCCGCCGCCTCGAGATCGACTTTTGGCCGCGGGTGCTGCTGAAAAAAAAGCACACCCCGCCGCAGGTCGGCTTGACGCAGGCGCAGAGGAAGGCCAACCTGGACGGCGCTTTCGCCCTGGCGCCCGGGAAGCGGGTGGCCGGGAGGAACATCCTGCTCATCGACGACGTGACCACCACCGGCACGACCATCGCCCGCTGCGCCGCCGCGCTGAAAAGGAACGGCGCGCGCGTGACCGCGCTCACGCTGGCGCAAACGCGCTTTTGAAACGCCAGCCATTAATGAAATAAATATCCGGAAAGAAAATTGTCCTGATTTTTTCTTTTTATCAAAAAATTGTCATGGAAACAGGACAGATTTTATCTAAAAACCTGGCAATCTACTTGCTGACCGAATATAGTGGAGGCTACCATGAAAAAATTAAACCTACTTCTTATTTTACCATTTTTCATTTTTATGGCATGCAGCACTTCAGAATTAACCTATTACACGCACTACCAGGGACAAACTGACCCGGAGTTCATTTTAAACGATGCAACGACTATCGGATTAACGCCAAAGTTTTGGACAAAACAGGGGCAAATAAATAAAACCGATGAATTGTCGGAAAAAATCTTATTAAATTATATGAAAAGCGAACTGGAAAGCCGCGGAGCAAAACCTTTTATAATTCCGATAGAGAATTTGGCGGAAGATGAGAATGGAAATATCGTTTACAAAAATCATGATCACTACCCGGATTTGATACTTACCTGTGACTTTTTTGAAAAAAAAGGTTCCACGTATATTCCCGAAGAAACTGAAGTGTCATGCTACAATTCTACTATAATCAGGGGAGGTCATTCCGTTTTTGCATACACTTTGTTCATTCAATGCAGCCTTTGGTCTGAGGCTCCCAAATTTAATAAAGCCGTCTGGAAAGGATCGGTGATAAAAGGAAGTCCTATTCCAAATTTATCCGAAGTCTCAAAAAAGATGATCCATAATCTATTCAAGAACAAGTTTTTAAAGAATTAACTATCTATTTTCACTCTGGCGCAAACGCGTTTTTGAGCCGCGGGCGGCGCAGGCCCGCAATTCAAAAAAACCGATTGACTTTCTTTTTTTTTCATCTACTATAGGGAAGTTAAAGGAGGAATAATAGCCATGAAAAAACACCAAAAAATGATCGCCGCTTTCGTCGTCTGCGCCTTCCTTTCCCTGCTGCAGATCTCGGCCATGCCCCACCCGGCCGAACAGTCGCCCGGACAGGCCGGGACCTCCATGGCCAACTCTGAAAAAGCACCGAATTTCATTGAAGAAGAAGGAAATACCGGCTACCAGCCGAAAAAGAAAAGCATGCTGCCCATCATCCTGGGCGTGGTCGCCGTCGGGGCCATCGTCGCCGTCCTGGTCCTGGTCGTCCTGAAGACCAAGTACGACATCACCGGCAAGTGGACCCTCACCTGGCAGTACGAAGGCGATCCCCAGGCATCCAACACCATCACCTTCACCGGGGACAAGAAGACCGGCACATTCGTCATCGGCACCGCCAACGGGACCTACACCGCGGACGGCAAGGATGTCAGCTGGACCTATTCGGGCGGCGACACGGTCTATACCGGAAAATTCACCGACAAGACCCATATGAGCGGCACTCAGGTCAGTTTCGGGTTCAACGGCACCTGGTCGGCGGTCAAGCAGGCTGCCAGCGCCGGTTTCGGCAACACGACCGTGGCCAACCAAAACGCCAACGGGAAAAAGCAGAAGTAAGTCCCGCGTTCAAAAAAGTATTCGCGAGGTCGCCCATGAGCAGGCGCTCATGGGCGGTCCCTTATTTTCGCTTCCTATCGGTGAATTTCCCCGCACCCGGGGAGAACCCGCCCGGCGGGTGAACAGCGGCGGCTAATATTTTTTGCCGTCCGGGGAAACGTAGATCACTTCCCTCTCCAGGACGATGCCCGTGCGCGCGGCCACGCTCGCTCGGATCTTCTCCTCCAGCCGCAGCAGGTCGGCAAACGTCCCCCGGCCGCGGTTCAGCAGGAAATTGGCGTGCTCGGCGGCGACCGCCATGTCGCCGACCGCCGTGTTTTTCAGCCCGCACTCCTCGATGATCTTTCCCGCCGACGTCTTCACGCCTCCCAGGAGCGGGTTCTTGAAAAAGCAGCCCGCCGAGGCCAGGCGATAGGAGGGGTGGCGCTCCCGGCGGTAGTCCAGGTTTTCCCTGGTCTTTTTCGCGATCGCCGCCTCGGCGTCCGTGCGGCATGCGAGGCGCAGCGCCAGCAGGGTTTCCGAGCCGAGCTTGAAGCGCGACGAGCGGTAGCTGAAGGCGAAATAACCGGCGTCCACGGTAACGGTTTCCCCGGCGGCATCGACGATATCGGCCCCCAGCAGCACGTCGGCCAGCGAGCGGCCGAAGGCGCCGGCGTTGACGGCGGCGGCGCCCCCGAGGGTGCCAGGGATGCCCGACAGGAATTCCAGTCCGCCGGCGCCGCTGGCGGCGCACCAGGAAAGGAAGGGCTGGTTGCGGACACCGCAGTCGACCCGCAGCGAGAGGCCGTCGGAAGCGAGGACCGGGGCGGAGCTCGCGGACGGGGGGGGCTGGGTCAGCAGCACCGCGGCGCGGGTGGGGCCGTCGGGGAAAGCGATGTTGGAGCCGCCGCCGATGACCAGGAACGGCAGCTTTTCGAGGCTGAGTTTCTTCAGGACCAGGGCCAGCTGCGCCGGGGATGCGCCGGGGATGAGCAGGCTGACCGTGCCGCCGATCCGGAAATAGAGGTGCGGGGCGATGGCGGCGTCGGCGCTGAAGGGGATGCCCTGTTCCCGCAGCCAGCCCGCCAGGTGGGCGAACATCCTATTCCGGGCGCGTGCGCATGCTCAGGATCTTGTCGCCCTGGCGGATGCGGTCCAGCACGTCCTCTCCCGAGAGCACCTGGCCGAAGAGGGTATACTTGCCGTCCAGGTGAGGCTGCTCGCTGATGCAGATGAAGAACTGGCTGTCGTTGGAATTGACGTCATCGTCGCGCGCCATGCCCAGCGAGCCGCGCAGGAAATGCAGGTTAGAGAATTCGGCGGGGATGGTCTTTCCCGAGCCGCCGTCGCCGGTCCCGGTCGGGTCTCCGGCCTGGACCACGAAATCGGCCACCACGCGGTGAAAAACGATGCCGTCGAAAAAGCCGCTGTCGGCGAGCTCGCTGATCCTGGCCACGGTCAGCGGCGCCACCTCGGGATACAAGCGGAAGGTGATCGTCCCCCTTTCGGTTTCCAGGACGCAGACCCGGTCCGCCTGGGCCGCGGCGGTCAGCGCCAGCAACCCGATGCTCAAGCAAAGCAGCCATTTTTTTTTCATCGCTTCTCCATCGCCTTCAACTAAAAATGCAGATAAAACCCGGGGACGGGCTGCTGCGGGTCCAGGATCTGGATGGGGATCTCGTTCTCCTCGTTGCGGTCCAGGGAGCGGACCTGCACGCGGATGGTGTATTTGCCGGGCTGCAGCGGCAGCCAGGCCAGGGGGATGCGCTCCGCCGTCGCCATGCTCTTGCTGAATACCTGCTTGCCCGCCGCGTCGCGGATCACGCAGTCCCAGGCCGGCTCCCGCAGGTTGCGCGGCTGCAGGGCGAAGCGGACCGACCGCCCCGGCCAGCGGGCGGCAGCCGGTTCCAGGTCGATATCGATCCCATAGCGGTTGCCGATGCGCTGCAGCTTGACCACCCCGGCCTCGCGCAGCATGAAGTAGACGTCGTGGGCCAGGGCCAGCGGCGGGCCGAGCGGATGCCCCTTGCTCTTGAATTCGGTCACCTGCTGGCGCCGCGGGTCGATGAATTTGACCTCGCCGTTCATGAGGAACGCGGCCAGGTGATCGCTCATGGGCAGGAGGTCGAAGTTCATGGTCGACCCCAGCGCCTGCCACCAGCGGATGCTGCCGCGCCGGTTCACCTGGAGAAAATTGTGGTCGGCGGTGCCGGCCACGATGGAGCCGGCAAAGGCCAACGGCCGCTTTTCCAGCACCTGTCCCAGCTTCAATTTCCAGGCCGGCCGCTCGGCCGCCAGGGAGAATTTCACCAGGAAACGCCGGGCGGAGCCATAATAAATATTTCCCTCGTCATAGAGGAACGGGGAGGCGGCCGGCTGCGCCAGCTTCAGGCTGGCGAATTGGCCCGTCTTTTTCCAAAAGATGAACAAGCGCTCCCGCCCCAGGACCAGGATGCGCTCGGGCGAAAAATCGCAGTTGAAAAAGCTGTCCGCCGCTCCCGGCAGGCGGAAGACACCGGCCGGATTTTCCCAGAAATTCAGCACCAGGCCTTCCCCCTCGGTGTATACCAGGCAATCCCGGTCAACGCCCAGGATGCGGCCGGCCCCCAGGCCGCTCAGTTCGGCCACCGCTTTGAGCGCCGCCAGGTCATAGATCAACAGCCGGTCGCCGCCCGCGTCGTTCAGGACCAGCAGGTTCCCCTGGCGGAAGGGGGGGGCGCTGACCGCAAACGGCAGCTTGACCTCGGGGCCCGCGGCTTTTTTCGCTGGATCCCAGGTCACGATGCGGCCGGAAACGTCCACCCAGCCGATGCCCGCCGCGCAGGGAAAAATGACATCGCCGGCCAGGCGGCCGGCCCAGGAAAAAACCGCTTCCTGGACCAGCGGCGGGCTGACCTCAGGCACCAGCGCCGGACGCGGATGCCGGCAGCCCCAGGAAAAAACCAGCGCCGCCAGGAGAAAGATCGTTCTTGCTTTCATGATGAAAAAAAATTATAGGGGAAATATCGACGGCCGTCAACCCGAGGCGAGGCGCCAGGCCGCCCCCGGCGCCCCAGGGGAGGGAGAGGCCGGCCGCGGGCGCCTGCCGGCGGCGTCAGGGCCGCTGGAACACCTGGAACAGGATCAGGGTGACGGCGGCCCCCAGCAGCGCGCCGAAAAAGACATCGCGGCCGGAATGGATCCTCAGGCGCAGGCGGCTGGCGGCGACGAACGCCGCCCCCAGGAAACCCAGGCCAATGAGCCAGGGGTTGGCGGTCTCATGCAGCAGCGAGACCCAAAGTGAAAAAGCCACGGCGGTGTGCCCGCTGGGAAAACCGCCGCGCAAGGGATGGCCGCGGCCGAAATGGGCCTTGATCAGGATGACCGCCAGCATGATCACGATCACGGACAGGACGGCGATATTGCCGGCGGCGTGGCGCGGCACGCGGTATTTGCCGCTGAAGATGCCGGCGACGTGCGGCCCCAGGATCAGGTAGCCGATCACCAGGGCGCCGACGGCGCTGATCAGCACCGCCCCGGCGGCGACATCCTTGGCCCTGCCGGCCAGTTCCCGGAATTCCGGAGAAGCGAGGTCGACCGTGGCCTCCAGGGCGGAATTGAACATTTCGGCCACAATCACGATGAGGGTGACCAGGGCGATGACCGCGAATTCGTGTTTGTCCAGCCCGGCGGCGAAGGAGAAAAGCAGCACCGCGAACGCGGCCAGCAGGTGGAATTTGAGATGGCGCTGGGTGCGGGTCGCCTGCAGGATGCCGTTGATGGCATCGTCGGCGGCGGCGAACCAGCGGCTGAAAATGCGAAAGAACGGCCACTGGGAAATTCCTTTCATGGGCATCCCTCCCGACCGGGATCATTGTAGCACAGATCCGCCGCCGCTCTGGGGCGGCGAGCCGGTCGCGCCGTCAGCGGCTCACTGAAGCGCGGGTCTTTTTTTGCGGCGGCGGCGGCGCGGCCGGCCGCTCTCGCGCAGCGGGTGCGCGGGAAAGGCCTTCTGAAAAAGGCCCTCGAACGACTCCCCCTCCGAAGGGGGGCGATGCTGCTCGATCAGGAAATACAAGCGCGACGCCTGCGGGTATTGGGGCCGCCCGCGCAGCGACCAGCGCATGTTCCCGGTGCGCAGCCCCCGTATCATCCGGTTCAGCAGGACCATGACGTCGATGGCCTGCGCCCGCAGGCTCTTGGGCAGGGCCACGGCCAGCTCGGCCTCCATGAATTCCTTCCTCAGGATCGTAGCGGGGTCGGTGGGCGTCCCGGCGAGCAGGGATTCCACCCAGGGCCAAAAAAAGAGCACGGTCATCTCTCCCAACCCCGGTTCGCGGTGCTGCGCTTTTTCGCGTTCGGCGACGTCCAGGAGGGCGCACACCCTGGCGAACAACCCGGGATCGGACTCGTAGGCGGAACCGATGCGGCCGAGCAGCAGGCGTAAGGCGCCGAACTCCCGCAGCCCCTCGACCACCGAGCGGGTCTGCGGCCCCAGCATGTCCTTGGAGAACTCCTCGAAGAGCCGGGCGTCCGAACAGCCGGCCAGCAGGTGCCTTGAAGCGAGGATCTCATCCCCGACCTCCGCGCCGATCTGGAATCCCAGGCGGGCCGCGTAGCGGATCACCCGCCAGATGCGCACCGGGTCCTCGCGGAATCTCTCCGCGGCGTCGCCGATGATCCGGATGCGGCCCTGGCGCAGGTCGCCGACGCCGCCGACATAATCGATGACCTCGGCCGTGACCGGGTCGTAAAAAAGGGCGTTGACGGTGATGTCCCGGCGCCAGGCGTCCTCGGCCGGCGTCCCGAAGGCGACCGGCGGCGGGGCGGCCCCCGGCCGGGGGGGCGCGGCGGCCGGCCCGGGATCCTTGCGGAACGTCGCCACCTCGATGACCTTGCCGCCGCGGAAACGGATGTGGGCCAGGCGGAAGCGCCGCCCGATGATGAAGGCGTTGGCGAAGCATTTCTTGATCTGGGCGGGGTGGGCACTGGTGGCGATGTCGAAATCCTTGGGCGTCTTCCCCAGCAGCATGTCGCGCACCGCTCCGCCGGTCAGGTAGGCGGTGAAGCCCAGGTGCCGGAGCCGGAACAGGATCTTCAGGGCGTCGGGGTCGATGTGGCGCCGCGAGAGCGTGTGCTCGGACCGGGTCAGGACGAAAGGCACCATGGCCGCCTTGCGGCCGGCGCTTGCTTCTTCCAGGCTCATGCGTTCAATAGACGATGGCGCTGGCGTAGCCGACCACTTCGCTGAAGTCGCCCGACACGTCGCCCGAGTTCGTATAGCAGACCAGTTCGGCCTTGGCGGCCCCGGCCGCCCGCGCGGCGCTGAGCATGATCACCGCCGGCGCCACCCCGCACATGGAAATGCGGTTGTCGCGGACGGTGCGGTACAGCTCCTCGGCATCGAGCCGCAGCACGCAGGCGATGGCCTTGAGGTCCAGCTCCCTGGCCCGTTCGGCCGGGATGTAATGGCTCATGTCGCTGGAAGCGACCATCATCAGGTCGGGATTGCCGGCGAACAGGCGGGCGATCTCCCGGCCGGCGGCGAGCAGGTCGTCCAGGCGGTCGGCGGCGACGGTGATGGGCAGGATGCGCGCTCCGGGGCGGCGCTGCTGGATGAACGGCACCTGCACCTCCAGCGAATGCTCCAGGCGGCCGGCTTCGCTGTCCAGGCGGAACAGCGCCGAGCCGGCCAGCAGGCGCGAGCGCAGCTCGGAATTCACCTCGGCGTTGCCCAGGGGCGTTTCCCAGAAGTCGTTGCCGTCCACCGCCAGCTCCGCCCCGGCGCCGCGGTGGTTGACGCCCAGGATGATCACCGTCTCGGTCAGCGCCGCCCGGCCGTACCCCTGGCCGGCGCAGCCTCCCGAATACACGTAGCCCGCATGGGGAGCGAGCAGGCCGAGCACCTTCCGCCCGCCGGGCCCCGGCGGCAGCAGTTGCTGCATGAGTCCCCGCAAAATTTTTTTGTCGGCCGGATAAAAGTGGCCGGCCACGGCGGCGCTGCGGATCATGTCTCCCTCCTTGGCCATCAGCCGGCGGCGATCTGCCGGTCGCGGACCACGACCTTTCCCGCCTTGAACACGGTGCGCACCGGGTTGATGCCGGGGTGATAGGCCAGGTACTGGTAATCGGGTATATCGAGGAGCAGCAGGTCGAGGTCCTTGCCGACGGCCAGCGACCCGGCCCGCCCCTGGCGGTCGATGGCGTAGGCGGCGTTGATGGTGACCGCGTTCAGGGCCTGCTCGATGGTCAGGCCCATTTGAAAGACGCCGAGGTGAAAGACGAACAGCTGCGAGGAGATCATCGAGCTCCCCGGGTTGAAATCCGTGCCCAGGGCCACGATGCCTCCGGCGGCCAGGATCTTCTGCGCCGGGGCGTAGCGCCCGAGGCGGAGAAAGAAGGAGACGCCGGGGAGCAGCACGCAGGCCGTGTCCGAGGCGGCGATCGCGGCGATCTCCTCGTCGCGGATGGCGATCAGGTGCTCGGCCGAGACCGCGTGCAGGCGGGCGGCCAGCTCGGCGGCGTTGTTCGAAGTGAATTCGTCGGCGTGCACCTTGATCTTGAAACCCATGGCGGCGGCCCGGCCCAGGTAGTATTCCGCGTCGGCGTAGGAAAAATAGCCGTCTTCGCAAAAAATATCCACGAACTCCGCCAGCCGCATTTCCTTGACCGCGGGCAGGACGGCGGCGAGCAGGTGGTCGAGATATTCCCGGTTCCGGCCCTGGAAGGAGTCGGGGATCTCGTGGGCGCCCATGAAGGTGGGGACGATCGCCCCCGGGTGGCGGGCCGCAAGGGCCTGCAGCGCCTGCAGCTGCTTCAATTCGGTTTCCAGGTCCAGGCCGTAGCCGCTCTTGGCTTCCAGGGTGGTGGTGCCGCCGAGCAGCATCTGGGCGAAGCGCTTTTCGCAGGCGGCGACCAGGTCCGCCAGGCCGATCTCCCGGGTCTTGCGCACCGTGCCCTTGATGCCGCCGCCGCGGCTGGCGATCTCCTGGTAGCTCACGCCCTGCAGCTTCAGCTGGAATTCGTCCTGGCGCGTGCCGGCGAAAGGCAGGTGGGTGTGGGGGTCCACGAGACCGGGCAGCGCCACGCCGCCCTCGGCGTCCATTTCCAGCCCGCCCGGTTCCAGCCGGCAGAGCTTGCCCAGTTCGGACTCGGGGCCGATAAAGCGGATCTTCCCCCGACGCCCCCCGAGGCAGACGTTCTCCAGGACGCGCAGGGAGTCGGCGTCCCGGCGGCGGGCGACAAGGTCGGAGCCGGGGTTGACCAGCTGGCCGATGTTGCGGATGAGGGTATCGACGGCGATCATGCTGCTTTTTCCAGGGGCGATTTGCCTGAACTCATATCGTTATTGTAAGGGAAATCCTTCCGTATTTCAACCCGCATCCCTTTCGTTTTCATCCGGGAGCGCCCGCATCCCCGACGCTCCACCCGCCCATTTGCCTGCGACGACGATCCCTGGTAAAGTGATGCCGGAGAATCGGCGCATGCGAATTCGTAAAACAGCCTTTTTTCTCGTGCTTGCTTTCGCCGGAGCGTTCCCGGGCGCCGGCGCGGAGCGGCCCGGCGTGCTGGCGCCGGAGAACGCCAACGAGGCCAGGCTGAACCGCCTGCAACCGCCCGGCAAGGTGCTGGACGCCATCGGCGTCCGCCCCGGAATGCGGGTGGCGGAGATCGGCGCCGGCCGCGGCCGCTATGCCGTGCAGCTGGCCGTGCGCGTAGGCCCGGGCGGCAGGGTCTACGCCGAAGATATCGACGCCGCCGCCCTGGAGCACCTGCGCCGGCGCTGCCGGCGCTGGGGACTGGAAAACGTCGAGGTCATCCTGGGCGGCGTCACCGACCCCAGGCTGCCGCCCGCCCGACTCGACATGATATGGATCGTTTCATCCTACCATCACTTCGCCGATCCGGTCGCCCTGCTGCGCCGCGCCCGCTCCGCGTTGAAAGCGGGCGGCAGGCTGGCGATCGGGGACTGGATTACGATCCACGAAGCGGGCCGGAAGAGCAAAAGCTCGGCGCAGATCATCCGTGAGGTCGAGAGCGCCGGTTACGTCCTGGAGCGGGTCGATCCCTTCCTGAAAGACAATAATTTCCTTATATTTATATTCCGCGACTAGATCCGCCCTTGCGCGCACCGCCTATTTTTTCTTGATCGGGTTCAGCCTCTGGAAGGTCGGCACGTCCAGCGGGTCGTCGAAGTTCTCCGGGCCGTGGGTCATGTTGGGCATGTTGCTTTCGTTGACGTAATTGCGCAGGTCGGCGCCGCTGCCGCTGCCGCCGGGACGGCTCTGGCTGAGGAACAACTGCCCCTGCGGGGTCGGCTGGCGGTAGGCGGGCTCGATGGGGGCATAGGCGGCGGCGGGAGTCTTGGCGCGCCCGGCGCTGTCGCCGCGGCCCTCCTTGAAACCGGTGGCGATCACGGTCACGCGCAACATGTCGCCGGCGTTCTCGTCCTCGATCACGCCGAACTTGATCGTGGCGTCGGCGTCGGCGTTCTTGGTGATCAGCTCGGATATCTTCTCGATCTCGCTCATGGTCAGGTTCGCCGAGGCGGTGATGTTGAAGAGGATGCCGGTGGCGCCGTGGATGGTCAGGTTGTCCAGCAGCGGCGAGTTCAGGGCGCGGTTGGTCGCCTCCTCGGCCCGGTTGTCGCCCTTCGCCTCCCCGGTGCCCATCAGGGTGACGCCGCGGCCGACCATGGTGGCCTTGACGTCGGCGAAATCGACGTTCTGCACGCCGGTCGAGGCGACGATGTCGGATATGCCGCGCACGGCCTGCAGCAGGACCTCGTCGGCTTTCTTGTAGGCGTTCTTGTAGGTGATGTTGGCGTCGCCCAGCTCCAGCAGCTTCTGGTTGGGGATGACGATGATGGCGTCCACGTTCTCCTTCAGCTTGCGGATCCCCTCTTCGGCGACGCGCATTCTCTTTTCCTTTTCGAACAGGAAGGGCTTGCTGACCACGGCGACGGTGAGGATGCCCATGGTGGAGGCGTGGTTGGCGATGACGTGCGAGGCGCCGGTGCCGGTGCCGCCGCCCATGCCGGCGGTGATGAAGACCATGTGGGCGCCCTCCAGGACCTCGATGATCTGCCCGGTGTCGTCCAGGGCCGCCTGCTCGCCGATGTCGGGGTTCGACCCCGCCCCCAGCCCCTTGGTGATCTTGTCCCCGATCTGCAGCTTCAGGGCGGGCGGGCGGATATTCGCCAGGACCTGCAGGTCGGTATTGACGGCCACAAACTCCACCCCCTTCAGGTCTTCCTCGATCATGCGGTTGACCGCGTTGCCGCCGGCACCACCGACGCCGATGACCTTCAGAATCGCCCCGCGCTTCTTCTCCCGGCCAAACGTAATCTTGATGTCATCGTCCATTTTCCCCTCCTAGACTCCGAAGTAATCCTTGAATTTTTGCATGACGTTTTTCGGTTTATTGCGAATGAAGCCCTTGTCCTTCATGTCGGCGAAGCCGTACTTGATCAGGCCCACGGCGGTGGCGAAGTCGGGAGTGTTGACCTTGTCGATCAGGCCGCCGACGCCGTAGGGCGAGCCGATGCGCACCGGGATGGAGAAGATGCCGTCGGCGACGTCCAGGATGCCGTCGAGCAGCGCGGTGCCGCCGCTGATCACCACCCCGGCGTTGATCGAGTTCTGCAGCCCCTCTTTTTCGATCTCCATCTTGACCATTTCGAATATCTCGTAGGCCCGGGGCTTGAGGATGTTCATCAGGATGGAGGTGGAGATCTGCCGCGGCTTCTTGCCGCTGACCGAGGGCACCTCGATGGTCTCGTCCTTGAGGTTCGGGTCCATGGCGCAGCCGTAGCGGCGCTTGATCTTTTCGGCGCGGTCGATGGCGGTGCGGATGCCGATCGACAGGTCGTTGGTGAAGTTGTCGCCGCCGTAGGGGATGGTCCCCGTATAGTTGATGGCCCCCTTTTCGAAGACGGCGATGTCGGTGGTGCCGCCGCCGATGTCGATGGAGAGCACCCCGAGCTCCTTCTCGTCGGGGGTCAGCACCGCTTCGGCGGTGGCGATGTGCGACAGCACGGTGCCCAGGACGTTGACCTTGGCCTTCTTCAGGCACAGCAGCAGGTTCTTGGTGGCCGTCAGCGAGCCGGTGACGATATGGATGTAGACATCCAGGTTGGTGCCGACCATGCCCACCGGGTTCTTGATCCCGTCCTGGGAATCGACGATGTACTCCTGGGGCAGCACGTGCAGCACCGAGCGGTCGGCCGGCAGCATGATGGCGCTGGCGTGGGTGATGGCCCGCTCCAGGTCCTCGCGGGTGATCTCCTTGTTGCGCCCGGTGATGTTGATGCTGCCCTTGGCGTTGATGCTCTGGATATGCTTGCCGGAAATATTGACGTAGGCCGACTCGATCATCACGCCGGCGGTCAGCTCGGCGTCCTTGATCGATTTCTTGATGTCCTCGACCGTGGCCTCCATGTTGACGATGTTCCCCTTGCGCAGCCCGCGCGACTCCACCACCCCGTAGCCGATGATCTCCACGTCCTCTTTTTCGCCGTCCGACTTGATCTGGGCGATCAGGGTGCAGATCTTCTTGGTACCGATATCTATGCCGACCAGATAATTGCTTTTCATGGGGTCCCCCGTTGTTCTTCCTGAAATTCAAAATAGATCCGCCCGGGAATGCGCAGGTCGACGCTGCGGATGGCGGCGACGTCGAAGGGCAGGCGGCCCTTGATCCGGAAATAGCGGTTGATCTTGGCGACGAAATCGCCCTCCCCGGGAAAGAAGACCTCGGGTACGTCGCGCAGCTTCAGTTCGATGCCCTGGGGCTCGCCCTGGGTCACGTATTCGATCTTGGCGCCCAGGGGACGGAGCTCCGGCGCGAACCCGGCGACGGCGGCCGCCACCGCCGCGGAGCCGCGCACCAGGATCAGCCCGGCCGGCTCCCGCGGCTGCCGGCCCAGCTCTCGGCCGCCCGCGTCCAGCAGCCGGTAAGCGCCGTCCTGGTGATAGTAGAAGAACGGCCGGCGCAGGACGAAGTCGATCTCCACCGTGTCGGGCAGGATGCGGCGGATGGACGTGCCGGCGACCTCCGGGACCTGCAGCAGCCGCGCCTGCAGTTCCTCCAGGTCCATGGCCAGGATGTTGCCCCCGAAGTGCCGCAGGATGGCATTGACGCTTTCCCCGGCGTACACCGGCTGGTGGCGTAGGCGGAAGGAGTGCACCTGCAGGGCGTCGCAGGTGAGCAGGAAGTTGGCCGCCTTGAGGATCACCATGCCGGCCAGCAGCAGCAGCGCCAGCAGCAGCAGCAGGTGGACCGAGCGCATCTGGAAGGAGCGGATCTTCTTCTCGCGCGCCACCAGCTGGTTGTTGCTCTTGCGGAAGAATTCGGCCTCGAACTTGAGTGATCCGCCCATGCTGTCCTTCATTTTTTCAACGCCTCCATCTCGGCGGCGAAGTCGTGCGCCAGGCGCGTGAGGTTGCCGGCGGAAAGGAACGCCAGGCTGTCGCCGGCGCGGAGCTCCCCCTTGAGGAACTCGCTGATCCCGGCGAAGGACTCCAGGTAATGCACGTGCTGATGGCCGCGGCCGCGGATGGCGTCAACCAGCGCCTGGCTGTTCACCCCGGCGATCTCGTCCTGGTTGGCCGTGTACAGCTGGGCGATCACCAGCACGTCGGCGCTGCGGAAGGCCGCGGCGAACGATTTCATCAGCAGCTGCAGGCGGGTGAAGCGGTGGGGCTGGAAAACGGCGACCAGGCGCCCGCCGCGGCGGGCGGCCCGCAGCGTCCGCAGGGTGGCCTTGATCTCGCTGGGATGGTGGGCATAGTCGTCGATGACCAGGAGCCCGGGGCTGGAATAAAGGACCTGGAAGCGCCGCTCGGGCAGGGTGAAGCGGGACAGCGCGGAGCGGATGGTGTCCAGGTCGACGCCCACTTCCAGGGCGGCGCCGATGGCCGCCAGCGAGTTGGCCACGTTGTGCCGGCCGCCGACGTTCAGGTTCACGGCGCCCAGGCTGCCGGCGGGCGTGACCAGCTCGTAGCGGCTGGCGAAGCCCGCTGTCCTGACCTTGACCGCCCGCAGGTCGGCGCCGGCCGCGAAGCCGAAGGTGACGATCTTCTTGCGGATCAGCGGCATGATCCGGCGCACGTTGGCGTCGTCATGGTTCAGGATCACGGCCCCGTAGAAGGGCACCTTGTCGGCAAACTGGCGGAAGGCCTGGACCAGTTTTTTCATGCTGCCGTAGAATTCCAGGTGGTCGTTCTCGATGTTGGTCACCACGGCGATGGTGGGGAAGAGCTTCAGGAAGCTGCCGTCCGACTCGTCCGCCTCGGCGACCAGGTAGCGCGACGAACCGAGCTTGGCGCCGCTGCCTTCGACCTTCAGCCGGCCGCCGACCACGTAGGTGGGGTCGAGGCGGCCTTGCGTCAGGATGGCGGCCAGCATGGATGTGGTCGTGGTCTTGCCGTGCGTGCCGGCGACGGCCAGCGAGAACTTCATGCGCATCAGCTCGGCCAGCATCTCCGCGCGCGGGATGACCGGCAGCTTGTTGCGCAGCGCTTCGAGCACCTCGACGTTTCCTTCGGTGATGGCGCTGGAATAGACCAGCGCTTCCGCCGCCCCGACGTTCGCGGCGGCGTGGCCGACGGCGATGCGCATGCCCATGGCCCGCAGGCGGCGCACGGTGTCGTTCTCGGCGATGTCCGAGCCGCTGATCTGGAACCCCATGTTGTGCAGCACCTCGGCGATGCCCGACATGCCCGAGCCGCCGATGCCGGCGAAATGGATCTTCCTGATGCGGCTGCTTTCAATCATTGGTGAATACCACCTTGCGCTGCCGCGATACGTTGAGGATGATGCCGGTGATCATCAGGCTGGCGAGCAGCGACGTTCCCCCCGAGGAGATGAAAGGCAGGGGGATGCCCTTGGTGGGGAAAAGGCCGACGGCCACCGAGATGTTCATCATGGACTGGAAAACGATCAGGAAGACCAGTCCGGTCACCAGCAGGTAGGTGTGGGGGTTGTCCGACTGCCTGGCGATGATCATGCCGCGCAGGTAATAGAGGACGAACAGGGCGATGACCGCCAGGGCGCCGAAAAAGCCCAACTCCTCGGCGATGATGGCGAAGATGAAATCCGAGTAGGCGTAGGGCAGGTAGAACAGTTTCTGGGTGGAGTTGCCGATCCCCTGCCCGAACAGGCCGCCCGAGCCGATGGCGTAGGTCGACTGCGTGGCCTGGAACCCCTGGGTGGTGGCGTAGTTCTCCGGGTTCAGGAAGCTGCGGATGCGGTCCTGGCGCATGGGGCTGGAGCGGACCAGCAGGATGAGCAGCGGCACCAGCAGCAGGAAGAACACCACGAAGTATTTCAGGCGCAGGCCGGCCACGAACAGCATGACCAGCGTGATCACGCCGATGAGCATGAAGCTGCCGAAGTCGGGCTCCTTGAGGATCAGCCCCTCCATGAAGGCCACGGGCAGCAGGACCAGGCCCAGGCTCTTGACGTTGTTGACGTCGGTCTCGCGGCGGCTGAGCATCCAGGCCAGGTAGAGCACCAGGGCGATCTTGGCGAACTCCGACGGCTGGATCGACAGGCCGGCGACGCGGATCCAGCGGCTGGTGTTGTTGACCTTCTGGAAAAAGAAGACCAGCGACAGCCCGGTGAAGGCCAGGACCATGACGGTCATGACCAGCTTCGGATTCAGGTAAAAGGGGGAACGGAACAGGATCAGCGAGGCGAAGGCCAGCAGCCCCAGGAAAAGATAGAGCAGCTGCTTGTTGAAAAAATGGAAGCTGTCGCCGAACTTTTCCCGGGCGATCACCGGCGTGGTGCTGAAGATCATCAGGAAGCCGATGGCGATCAGCAGCAGGGAGACGGTGAGCAGCGTGCGGTCGATGCCGCTGGCCTTAACCATGCCCCCCTCCCGCTGCCGCAGGCGCAGCACTTCGCGCTTGAACACCTCGCCGCGGTGCTCGAAATTGTCGAACATGTCGAAGCTGGCGCAGGCGGGGGCCAGCAGCACCACGCCGCCGCCCTGCTTGAGGACGGCGTAGCCGGTCGCGACCGCGTCCTCCAGGTCGCGGACCATGGCCAGCCGGTCGCCCAGGTCGGACAGCTGCTCGGCCAGCAGCGGCGCCGCCTTGCCCAGCAGCAGGACGCGGCGCGCCCGCCGGCGCAGCGGCTCCAGGAGCGCGGAAAAATCGCCGCCCTTGTCCTTGCCGCCCAGGATGACGACCAGGTCGGAGTCGATGCTGGCGATGGACTTGAGCGCGGCATCGACGTTGGTCGCCTTGGAATCGTTGATGAATTCGACCCGGCCGACCTGGCCCGCGCCTTCCATGCGGTGCGCCAGGCCCTGGAAGCCGGCCAGGCCGGCCTCGATCTCGGCCGCGGACAGCCCCACGGCGCGGCAGGCCAGCGCCGCGGCCATGATGTTCTCCAGGTTGTGGACGCCGCGCAGGGGATTGCGCCGCAGCGATATCCTTTCGCTTTTCCCGTCCATGGTCAGGACCAGGTCCCGCCCCTCGACGTGGGCGCCCTGGGTCTGGGGCCGCGTGGAGGAGAACCAGAGCGGCCGCGCCCGTCCCAGTTTGCGGCCGTCGGCGAGCAGGGGATCGTCGGCGTTCAGCACCATGGCGTCCTCGGGCCCCTGGTTCCTGAACAGGTTGAACTTGGCGGCGCTGTAGGCGGCCATGGAGGGGTAGCGGTCGAGGTGGTCGGGGGTGATGTTGAGCAGCACCGCCACCTCGGGCCGGAACAAGACGATCTCCTCGAGCTGGAAGCTCGACAGTTCCAGCACCACCAGCGAGCCGGGGGTGACGGCGTCGACCTCGGCGATCAATGGCGTGCCGATGTTCCCGGCCAGGCGGCTGCGGCGGCCGGCGCCGGAGAGCAGGTGCTGGATCAGGCTGACCGTGGTCGACTTGCCGTTGCTGCCGCTGACCGCGATGAAGCGGCCGCGGGTCTGGCGGAAGGCGAATTCGATCTCGGATATCACCTCGGCGCCGCCCCGGCGCAAGGCGGCGAAGCGCGGATGCCGGCCGTCGAAGCCCGGGCTCATGATCACCAGCCGGCTGCCGGCGAGCTCGGCGAAATGGTCGGCGCCCGTCAGGAAGCGCACGCCGCGTTTTTCGAAGTCGCGCCGCTTTTCCCCGTCCTGCGACCTCGCCGTCGTTGAACAGCAGCAGCGTGGCCTGCGGATCTTTGGCCAGGAGGAATTCCAGCACGGCCTGCCCCGTTTTCCCGAAACCCAGGACGGCGATGGTTTCGTTATTCATGGGCGAACTCCGCGATGGCCTTCTCCAGGGCCATGCCCCGCGACCCCTTGAACAGCACGGCGGCCGCCGTTCCCGGCGGCAGTTCCCGGCGCAGGTATTCGCCGGCTTCGGCGGCGGCGGAGAAGCTCGCGACGCGCCGGGAGGGATAACCGGCTTTTATGGCCGCGCTGGCTATTTTTTCGGCGCGCCGGCCCACGGTCAGCAGCAGGTCGAAATGAAGCCCGGCGAAAAAGCGGCCGACATCGCCGTGAAAACGGAGCTCATGCCTGCCGAGCTCCAGCATGTCGCCCAGGACGGCCGCCTTCTTCTGGCGGTATTCCCCGTCCACCCATCGCAGGGTCCTTTTCAGCGCTTCCGGGTTGGAGTTGTACGTCTCGTCGATGATGGTCAATTCTCCCGCGCGGCGGATCTGGCCGCGCCCCGGCAGGGGCTGCAGCCGCGAGACGGCTTCCTGAATCTCGAAATTCTTCATGCCCAGGCGCTGGGCCACCAGGATGGCGGCGAACAGGTTCTCCACGTGGGTGCGGCTGACCAGGGGGGCGACGAATTCCTCCTCGATGCCGAAAAAATCGATGCGCAGCCGGCTGGCCCCTTTTTCCCGGGTCACCTTTTTCAGCACGACCTGGTTCCCGGCGCGCGGGCCGCCGAAAAAGACGATCTGGCCCTTGCGGCCGCGGGCGAGCCGGCGCAGCAGCGGCGCGTCGCCGTTCACCAGGGCGCAGCCGTCGGCGGCCAGGTGGTTGAGGATCTCCCCCTTGGCGCGGGCGGCGTTGGCCAGCGTCTTGAGGAATTCCAGGTGCACGGGGAAGACGTTGAGCAGCACGGCGACATCGGGCCGCAGGATCTCCGCCAGGCGGTCGATCTCGCCGATGCCCGGATCGCTCATGGCCAGCTCGAACACGGCCGCCGTTTCCCGGCCGCTCATCTGCAGGAGGGAAAAAGGCAGGCCGATCCAGTTGTTCCAGTTCCGCGGCGAGCGGTAGCAGGGGTGCTTGCCGGAGAGGATCTGGTAAGCGAATTCCTTGGTCGTGGTCTTGCCGGCGCTGCCGGTGATGCCGACGTAGCGGATGGCGCGGTATTTCTGCCGCACATAGGCGGCCAGGTCCTGGGCGGCCCGCAGCGGGTCCGCGACGCGCAGCAGCGGCAGGCGCAGCCCCCTGGCGTTGAAATCCCTCCTGACCACGGCGCCGGCCCCGGGAACGGCGGCCAGCGCGCGGACATACTCGTGCCCGTCCCCCGCCGCGGAGCGCAGGGCGAAGAACAGCGAATCCGCCTTCATGTCCCGCGTGTCGAACTGGAACCCCGAGAACGAGCGCGAGCGGGAGGCGGGGGCGGCGGTGCCGGAAACGGCGGCGGCGATCTCGGCCATGCTCAGCTCAGGCATCCCGCTTCCCCAGCTTTTCCCGCACCACCTCGAAGTCGTCGAAATGGTCGGTATGGTCCTTGAAGATCTGATAGTCCTCGTGCCCCTTGCCGGCGATCAGCACCACGTCGCCGGCGCGGGCCATGTCCAGGGCCTTGCCGATGGCCAGGCGCCGGTCGGGTTCGCTGATATAGCCGCTGAAGCCGGGGGCGAAACCGGCCGCGATGTCGGCGATGATGTCCCGCGGGTCCTCCTGGCGCGGGTTGTCGCTGGTCACCACCACCCGGTCGGCGTAGCGGCAGGCGACCTGCGCCATGCGCGGCCGTTTGGTCTTGTCGCGCGAACCGCCCGCCCCGAACACCAGGATCACCTTGCCGCCGGTGATCTCGCGGAAAGCCCGCAGCAGGTTCTCCAGCGCGTCGTCGGTATGGGCGTAGTCCACCACGACCAGGAAATCCCCGGCATGGGCGATGTTCACCCGCCCCTTGACCGGCTGGAACGCCGCCAGCCCGCTGCTGATCTTGTCGGCGCCGACGCCCTTGACCAGCGCCGAGCTGACCGCGGCCATGATGTTCAGCAGGTTGAAACGGCCCAGCAGCCGGCTCTGGAGCTCGATCTTGCCGCGCGGGGTCTGCAGCACGGCCCGGACGCCGTCCAGGGAAAAGGCGTATTTCAACGGCCGGATGTCGGCCTGCTCGGAAAAGCCGAAGGTGACGTAGCGGCAATTCAATTCGCGGATGATGCGCCCCCCCATGGGGTCGTCGGCGTTGATGATCGCCCAGTGGTCGCTGCCGAGTTTCTTGAACAGGGAGAGCTTGGCTTCGAAATAATTCTCCATGGTGCCGTGGAAATCGAGGTGGTCCCCGGAGAACGAGGTGAACACCGCCTGGGTGAAGGCGATGTCGTCGACGCGGTGCAGGCTGAGGGCGGCCGAGGAGACCTCCATGACCAGGTTGACGCAGCCGGCGCGGACCGCCGTCGCCATGAAGGCGAACAACTCGGGCGCCTCCGGCGTGGTCAGCTTCGTCGGCTGGTCCAGCCCGGCGAATTGCATGCCCAGGGTGCCGATGGCGGCGGTCTTCGCACCCCCGCTGTCGAGCAGGGCCTGGATCAGCCCCACGGTGGTCGTCTTGCCGTTGGTGCCCGTGACCCCGATGACGTGCAGGTTCCGTGACGGGTCGTCGAAAAAGCGATTGGCCATGGCGCTCAACGCCCGGCGGTCGTTCTTCACCTGCACCCAGGTGACCCGCGCGTCGCCCGGCGGCGGCGGATGGATCGAGACCACCGCGGCGGCGCCGTTGGCCACGGCCTCGGGAACGTAGGCGATGCCGTCGTTGCGGAAACCCTTGATGGCGACGTAGCAATTGTCCTTGCGGATGCGGCGCGAGTCGAATTCGATGCCGCTGACGGGCACGTGCAGGTCGCCGCGCCAGGCCAGGGATTCCTGCTTGCCGAGGAGCTCATCCAGGTATTTCATATGCGGATCTCGCTGGCGGCGGGCCGGGCGGGAAAAAGACGGTACACCAGCATGATCTTCTCGGCGATGGCCTTGAAAACCGGGGCGGCCACGTCGCCGCCGTAATACAGCCCCGCGGGCTCGTCGATCATCACGAAGATGGTCACCTTGGGATCGTGGGCCGGGAAAAAGCCGCCGAAGGAAGACACGTAGCTCCCGGCGTATTTCCCGGTCTTGATCTTCTGGGCCGTCCCGGTCTTGCCGGCGATCTCCATGCCCTCGATCTCGGCTTTCTTCCCGGTGCCCCGGCTGACGACCGCGGCCATGATCTCGGTGAGGCGCTCGCGGCAGTCGGCGTCGAGCACCCGCGTCCGCGCGGCGCCCGGGGTGCCGCCGAGCAGGATCTCCGGCCGCAGGAGGAAGCCGCCCGAGGCCGGCACGTTGAAGGCGGCGGCCATCTGCAGCGGCGTCACCGCGATCTCGTAGCCGAAGGAGAGGAAGGCCAGGGAGACGGCGCTCCATTTCTGCGGGGGATAGAGGATGCCGTTCTCCTCGGCGGGCAGCCGGATACCGGTGCGGCGGCCGAAGCCGAAGCTGGCCGATGGTCCGGAAATAGTTGTCCCCGCCCAGGCGCATGCCGATCTGGGCGGCGCCGATGTTGCTCGAATGGACGATGATGTCCTCGAAGCTGAGCCGCGCGTAGGGGTGGACGTCGACGATCTGCCGGTCGCGGACGGCGTAGCGCCCGTTGTGGCAGTCGAACGTTTCCTGCAGTCCGCAGGCCCGGTTCTCCAGCGCCGACGCCGCCAGCACGATCTTGAAGGTGGAGCCGGGATCGTACAGGAACGAGAGCGCCTTGTTCTTCAAGACCGGCAGCGGGGTCTTCCAGATGTTCTCCGGTTCATAATCCGGGTTGCTGGCCATGGCCAGGACCTGGCCGTTGCGGCTGTCCAGGACGATCACCGCCCCGCCGGCCGCCCCGTATTGTTCCACCGCGGCCGCCAGCTCCTTTTCCACGAAGAACTGCAGCGCGGCGTCGATGCTCAGGTGGATGTCGCGGCCCGGCACGGGCGGCTCCAGGGTCTTGAACTGGAAGATCTTCTTGCGGGCGTCGATCAGGACCTTCAGCCGGCCGCCGCGGCCCTTGATCTCGTCGTCCAGGCTGGTCTCGATCCCGCCCAGCGCCTGCTCGTCGACGCCCACGCCCCCGAGGATGTGCGAGGCGATCCTTTTTTGCGGATAGACCCGGCGGTACTCGTCCAGGAAATCGAGGGTCCCGGCCGTCTCCGCGCTCAGGGCCAGGGGACGCACCTTCAGGTATTCGTCGTCGGTCAGCTTGCGCTTCAGCCAGATGAATTTCTCCCCGCGGCGGATGCGCTTGACGATGCCGATCTTCTGCGCATTGCCTATCGGCAGCAGGCCGCAGGCCTTCTTGAAGACCTCAAGCGAAAGGGCGCTGTCCTTGTTGCTGATGAAGGCCGACTTCGCCTGCAGCGAGATGGCCAGGATCTCGCCGTTGCGGTCGGTGATGGTGCCGCGCTTGGAATGGAGCTCCTCGACCCGGTTGGTCTGCGCCTTGACCTTGGCCATGTAGGTGGTGTAGTCGAGCACCTGCATGTTGAACAGCTTGAAGGCGATCATGAAGATCCAGACGAAGAAAATGAGGGACAGGGCGAGGAAACGCTTTTTCCCCTGGCGATTAGCGTTCATGGCCATTGTCCACGACCTTGATGATCTGGCCCGCCTGGGGATACTGGTAGCCCAGCTCCTCCCTGGCGACCCGCTCCATGCGCTCCAGGTTGAGCAGCCCCGCCTTGCGCGCCTGCAGGGAATCGATCTCCGCACGCAGCCGCTGTTCGGCCAGCAGCAGCTCGTGCTGCCGGTAGCCCAGGTCCACGTTCTTCAGGTTCAGGCTGGAATAGATGAACAGCACGAGGAAGATGAAAAAGGCGAGCACGGCCAGGCGGAAATCGCCGCGCGGCCTGCCTTTGTCGCTCTTCATGCGACCTCCAGGGCCCGCAGCTTGGCCGAGCGCGAGGCGAGGTTTTCCTCGATCTCGGCGCGGCCCGGCGTCGCCGGAAACGGGCGGAGCAGTTCCGCTTTTTCCTGGCGCTGCAGCTGCTGGAAGGCGTGCTTGACCATCCGGTCTTCCAGCGAGTGATAGGTGAGAAAGACCACGCGGCTCCCGGACGGCAGGTGCCCGGGTATCTTTTCCAGCCAGGAGTCGAGCCCCTCGAGCTCGCGGTTGACGAAAATGCGCAGGGCCTGGAAGACCTTCGCCGCGGGATGCACCAGCCCGCGCCGCGGATGCCAGTGGCAGAGATTTTCCACGAGCAGGCGCAGCCGGACCGTCGAGTCCCAGGGGGCGAAAAGCCTTTTCTCGATGATCGCCTTGGCCAGGCGCCCGGGATTGGGCACCTCGCCGAAGCGGCTGAAGATATCGGCCAGCTTTTCTTCAGAGAAGGTGTTGAGCACGTCGGCGGCGGTCATGCCGCCGGAGGCGGGATCCTTGCGCATGTCCAGCGGCCCGTCCAGGCTGTGGGAAAAACCGCGCCCGTCCTCCCGCAGCTGCACGGTGGAGATGCCCGGGTCCACCAGGACGCCGGAAACGTCCAGGCTCCGCAGGTCGAAATCTTCGAAGAGGTCGATGAACGAGCCCTTGTGGAAGCGCACGCGCTCGCCGAAGCCCAGCAGGTTTTCCCGGGCCCGGGCCAGGCTGGCCCCGTCCACGTCGAGGGCGATCACCCGGCTTTGCGGGAAGGCGGTGAGGATATGGCAACTGTGGCCGCCCGCGCCCACCGTGCAGTCCACAAAAAGTTTTTTTCGGGTGCCGGAAAATATTTCCAGCACCTCTCTATTCATGACGGGGTAGTGCGGGAAATTCATTGAGCAACCTCGACACGCGGTGCATCTTTTCATCGCTGAACTGGCCGCCCATGTAGCGCGCTTCGAAGACTTCCTTGTTCCAGATCACCATGTAATCGATCTTGCCCAGGATCAGCAGGCTGCTTTCCAGCTTGCTGGCGGCCCGCAGATCGGGCGGGATCAGGATGCGCCCCTTGGAATCGATCTCGCTTTCCGAGCCCCAGTAACTGCTGCGGCTGACGAATTCTTCCATGTCGGGATCGCGCATGGGGATGGCGGCGATCTTTTTCTCGATCTCCTGCCAGACCTTCATGGGATAGAACAGGACGTGGTCGCCGTTGACCGACGTCAGGTAGGCTTCCTTGCCGAAACCGGTCTCCAGCGCCGAGAGGTATTTCGCGGGTATTTTGACCCGGCCGCGGTCATCGATTTTCGCGATGTAACTGCCCCTGAATCGTTCATTCATCCCATTTTGTCCCATTTTCTCCCACATAGTAATATATATAAATAGGGGTTGTCAAGAAAATTTTAAAAAAAAAATTCCGAAAAATCCGTCTTGACACGCTATATTTAGCGCTTTATAATCGGCTATCAACTAGATAAGGAGATCCTGATGGAAAATTTTACGGAAAACGCATTGAAAATTTTGAAGGCCCGTTATTTCAAAAAAGACGAAAAAGGGGTCCTGCTGGAAACCAAGCCTTCGGAATTGTTCCGCCGCGTTTCCCGTTTCATCGCCCGCGCCGAGAAAAACGAGGCCGACCGCAAGGCCTGGGAAGAAAAATTCTTCCGGGCCATGATGCAGAAGGATTTCATGCCCAACTCCCCGACCCTGACCGGCGCCGAGCGGCAGATGTGCCTTTCCGCCTGCTTCGTCCTGCCCATCGAGGACTCGCTGGACGGCATTTTCGAGACGGTGAAGAACGCCGCCCTGGTCCACAAGGAAGGCGGCGGCACCGGGTTCGATTTTTCCCGCATCCGGCCGGCGGGCAGCTTCGTGCGCAAGACCCAGGGCATCGCCTCGGGCCCGGTCTCCTTTTTGAAGGTCATCGATGCCGGCACCGAGGCGGTCAAGCAGGGCGGCACGCGGCGCGGCGCCAACATGGGGGTCCTGCGCGTCGACCATCCCGACATCAAGAACTTCATCACCATGAAGCGCGACGGCATCACGGCCCAGAATTTCAACATCTCGGTGGCCATCACCGACGCCTTCGTCCGGGCCATCAAGGACAAGACCCCGTACGACCTCTTCAACCCCATGGACGGGGCCGTGGCCGGACAGGCCAGCGCCCAGGACGTCTTCAACCTGATCGTCGACTCCGCCTGGAGCAACGGCGACCCGGGGCTGATCTTCATCGACAAGGTCAACCAGCTGAACCCGACCGCCAAGCAGGGCCCCATTCGCGCCACCAATCCCTGCGGCGAACAGCCGCTGCACGATTACGAGGCCTGCAACCTCGGCTCGATCAACCTGCTCAACCTCTACGCCGAGAAAGCCCCGGACGGGCTGGATTGGGACCGCTTCCGCGAGGTCATCCAGCTGGGCATCCGTTTCCTGGACGACGTCATCGACGTCAACCTCTACCCGCTGGAAAAGATCGACAAGATGGCCAAGGCCAACCGCCGCATCGGCCTGGGGGTCATGGGCTTCGCCGACCTGCTGATCCGCCTGGGCATCGCCTACAACAGCGATGAAGCCCGCGCCCTGGGCACGAAGATCATCGCCTTCATGAAGAAAGAGGCGGTCAAGGCGTCGCGCCAGCTGGCGGAAACGCGCGGCAACTTCCCCAACATCGACCAGTCGGTCTACCAGGGGCAAAAAATGCGCAACGCCTCGGTGCTGACCATCGCCCCCACCGGGACCATTTCGCGCATCGCCGGCTGCTCATCCAGCATCGAGCCGATCTTCGCCTTCCAGGTGATCTCCAAGATCCTGGACAGCGAGATCAGCGACATCCATCCCCTCTTCAAGGAGTGGCAGGAAAAGCATCCCGGGGAGACGCCGCCCGCCTATTTCGTCACCGCCCAGGAAATCGCCCCCCTCGACCACCTGCGCATGCAGGCGATCTTCCAGGAACACGTGGACAGCGCGGTTTCCAAGACCATCAATTTCCCCAACGCCGCCACACGCGAGGACATCGCCGCCGCCTACCTGCAGGCCTTCGACATGAACATCAAGGGCATCACCGTCTACCGCGACGGCTGCCGGGCCGTGCAGGTGCTGAACAAGGCCGGCGAGGACAAGCCCAAGCCCATGGGCCGCCCCGAGGCCATCCCCTCCACCACCCACAAGATCTCCACCGGCCTGGGCAACCTCTACATCACCGTCACCTATTTTCTCAAGCGCCCCTTCGAGGTCTTCGCCTCCATCGGCAAGAGCGGCTACTCGACCATGGCCGACGCCGAGGCCATCGGCCGCCTGATCTCCCTGGCCCTGCGCAGCGGCATCTCCTGCGAAGAAGTGGTCAACCAGCTGAAGGGCATCGGCGGCGCCGAGCCCATCTTTTCCAACGGCCAGCTGATCCAGTCCATCCCCGACGCCATCGCCAAGGTGCTGGAGAGCCACGTGGGCAAGGTGAGCACCCGCCACCAGGACATGAGCGGCCTCAATTGCCCCATTTGCGGCGGCAGCGTCCCCGACGAAAAGTGCCCGACCTGCGCCAATTGCGGCTGGTCCAAGTGCAACGGGGTGTAGCCCCGGGGTGAGGATTTATCCCTCGTTTCCGCCGCCGTCCCACTCTTCGGCCGAGTACAGCGAGCGCTCGTGGGCATAGTCGTAGAATTCCCGGCGGAACAGGTACATGGCCCGGTGCAGGAAACCCGCCAGCGGTGAACGAAAGCCAAGCCAGTTGATCCAGGCGTGGCGGAAGGCCAGGTAGCCCGGATAATCCCACCCATCCCGGCGCAGGTACAATGCCGTGCCGGTGAAGGCGCGGTAATCCGTGTTGCAGCGCAGGGCGGCGAGGTCAAGCCGGGGGCGGTGCCCCCAGGCATGGCGCAGGTGGGGAATGGCGGCCGGATCGACCCCCAGCAGGCGGCAGGCCAGCAGGTCCGCCGCCAGGAGATCGTCGGCCACCAGGAGCCAGTTGGTGGTCACCACGTCGCCGCGCAGGGGGCCGTTGCGGTTCAAGGCGAAACGCCCGTCCATCACCACCAGGGAAGGCCTCAGGGCGCGGTTCAGCTCCCAGATCAGCCAGTCGAATTGCGGGTGCAGCCTCAGGCGCCGATGAGGGTCGGGCAGGCAGCCCCATTGATTCTTCAGGGCCAGGCTGACCCCGGTCAGGCAATGGACCTTTGGCACCGGCATGGTGACCAATAGACTGCGGTCGTCCAGGAGCATCTCCGGCAGGGATACGGTCACTTCTTTTTTCCCGCACGCCAGGCGGACACTCCGCGCCGGCTGGCGCGACAGGTTGACCAGGCGGATGCCGTAGCGGCGGGCGATCTCCCTCAGGCCGGTCCGGCGGAAAACTTCGTCGACCTTGAACTTGTTGTAGCCGCCGCCATCGCCTTCGGCCACGACGATGTCATGGGTGTGGTCCTTCAGCACCACGATCAGGTCCTCGATACAGCCGATGTTGGTCATGACGCCGGGCCGGAACTCCGGGAAGGTCAGGTTCGGCTTGAGCACCACCGGCACGCCGGGCCGGATGCGGCCGAAAAAACCAGCGAATTCGAGCCCGGCCCGCAAGGGCCCGCGGTAATCGTCCCCCAGGCGCGAAAGATGGACGGCGGCCGTTTCCACGTCAGCCCCCGAGCACCTTGCCGTACAGGTCCATCAGGCCGGCGTAATACGCATCCGGGTGGCAGAGCCGCAGGATCTTCTCCCGTCCCGCCGCTCCCAGCCGGCGGCAGCGCTCCGGCGCCCGCCACAGGCTCAGCATGGCTTCCGCCAGCTCGTCGGCATCCCCCGGGGAGCAGAGCGAACCGGTGCGCCCGTCCTCGACCAGTTCGGCCAGGGCGCCGATGCGCGAGGCGACGACCGGGATGCCGTGGGCCATGGCTTCGGCAGCCACGAGGCCGAATGTCTCGAACCAAAGGCTGGGCACGACCAGGAAGCGTGCGCCGCGATAGAATGCTTCCAGCTCCGCCCCCCGCAAGAAGCCCCGCCAGACGACGCCGCGGGCGACGGCCCCGCTGGGTACGGCTCCGGCCACCTGCAGGGGCAGGCCGGTCCGCTTCGCCGCGGCCAGCAGCGTGTTCAGGCCCTTCTCGGGCGAGCGGCGCCCGGCGAAAGCGATGTATTCCCCCCGAGCCGGATCGGCCGCGGTTTCGGGGGCCGGGACCGGGTAGGGCAGCACGGCCAGCTTGGCCGCCGGAACGCCGGCGGCGGCCAGCCAATCACGGGTGAAGCGCGTTGGCGCGATGAAGGCGGCGACCAGCCGGTCCGCGATCCCCGTCCTCCGCGCCTGGAGATTCTGCAGGGCATAGGCCGCGCTTTCGGCGAGGTTGCCGCGGCAGTTGCGCGCCAGGCACCAGCCGAGCCCGCCTTCCAGGCACTTACGGCAGGTGAGGCCGGCGTGGAAATGGGTCTCGACCGGACAGGTCAACCGGTAGTTGTGGCAATGGTACACCACCGGGATGCCGCGCCGTCGCGCCCAGGCGAGGACGGCCGGGGAAAAGAGCGGGTACAGGTTGTGCACGTGCAGGACGAAGGGGGCGTCCCCTTCCGGCAGCGACGACAGCTCCTTGATCCCCAGGCGCGAGAACAAGCTCTTTCCGAACAGGCGCAGCTTGTCCCGTGCCCGCATGGGCCCGGTTGGGGTGCTTCCCGTGCAAGCGCTGAACGGCTGTCCCCGCCGGCGCAGGATGTCGCACGTGCTGGCGAAAGCGCTGTCATCGCCGCCGCCCTGGCGCTTGTGGTTATGGAGCTGGATGACGTGCATCTACGCCTCGTCAGCCGGGAGCAGGGACGGGAACAAGCGGCTGGCCAGCGGGTGAGGTTTTCTTCACCGGGCTACGGCTGCTCATCGGCCGGGGAATCACTTTCCAGCTCGGCCAACAGATCTTTCCTGGCCGCCGGCTTGGCGCCCGCCTGGCGCAGGTACGCCAAGCGACCCAGCAAGCGCGCGAAATCGTTCAGGAAATCCGGGAGTCCTCCCGGCAGGAAGTGCTGGTTCCACAAGCCCACGTAGCGATTTTTCAGTTCCAACGCTTCATGTTCGAGCCCGGCCGCCTGGCGGCGGACGGCATCGCCGCCATTTTCTTCGCGCAGGAGCGCCCCGAGCCGGGCGGAGAAGCGGACCTTACCGGCAATGAATCCATACAGGCTCCGGCAGAAAGCGATGAAGCCGGTCAGCTCGTCGCCGCCGATCTCCCTCTTTTCCAGGTATTGCGCGGCCTTGTGGAAATGGGCCACGATCTCGCGCGGGTCGCCCTGCCGGGAAAAGGGGGCGAAAAGCGGGTCTTCGAAAAGATACCGCCCGTGGGCGTGGGGCAGTCGGTGTTCCGCCTGCGCCAGGAAGGAGTACACCCGGAACAGGTCGGGCTCGTCACGGCCGAGCGCCCAGAGGCTGAAGGCCTCCGGACCGGGCGGACGGCCGCTCCAGAGCAGGCAGCCGGCCTGGAAATGGAGCATGGCCGCCCCCTCCGGCAGGCAGCCGCCGGCTTCACGGCCGCAGCCGGCCAGCATGATCCCGGCCAATTTCCCCGCCCGCACCGCCGCGAAAGCCGCGCCGACGCGGTCCAGGCCGGCGTGGGCGTCGGGGATGAAGCGGTCACCGGCGCACAGGACCGGGCACAGCACCTGGGGGACATGGTGCTTCTTGAAAGGCGGGACGGCGGTCTTGAAAAAATCGGACCGCCCCGGCGCCGCCCCCCGGTTCAGCACCAATGTGTCCCGGGGGATCTTCCGGATCCAGTCGGGATGGCTCAGGAAAATGTCGCCCCAGACCGCCGTCATTTTTCCCGCTTCCCCTCCCCGGCGGTGGCGGTCGAGAAAAAAATCGAGCCACGCTGCCGGCGACGCCTGCCCGGCGCCCGCGTTCGCGGCCGGGAGTTCCGGCCCTGCGAACGGGACGCGGCCGGCGGCTGGGCCGGAGCCGAAGCGGAACAGGGCCCGTTCATCGCCGTCGAGCCAGATGATCTCCAGCCCCGAGACGCGGGCCTGGACGGCGAGCGCAGCGAGCGCAGCCAGGGCCTTCATGTCGCCGCGCTCGAGCGCCGCCGCGGGCAGGGCGACATGGTTGAACTTCAACAGGGCCAGCTTCAGGAGCAGGCGCCGCAGCTCGCCGGCGGCGGGAACGGCACCCGGCCCGCCGCAGGCCATGAATCCGCGGAACGCGACCAGCGGCGCGTCGCGCAGCGAGAAGCCGGGCAGGCGGCCGTCGGCCCCGTGGAAGGCCAGGACCTGCAGCAGCGTGGAAACCGCGTAGAACTGGCCGCGGGGCTGGCTGGCGCTGAGCACGACGCGCCCCGGGCCGCAATCCACGGCATACTCCTCGCCGGCCAGGTCGCGCCGCTCCTGGAAAATGATCTCCAGGCCGCGGTTCCGGTTCTTGATCGCGAAGTGGTCGAACAGGAACCCGTATTTCTTGAAGATCTCCAGGGGAAAGCACAGCGAGCGGATGTCCAGGGCGGCGCCGTGGAAGCGGAGGGTCCTGGGAGGCGGGTATAAGAAAGCAAATCCGTTTTTCATGTCGCTCGCCAAAAAAGCCGGCCCAGGGCGCCGGACCGGGAAATTGTAGATGAAAAACCCGGCCGTGGCAAGGGCCTGGCCGCCCGGGCCCGGAAAAAGAAAATTACGGCCGGCGAAAAAATTGACAAAGCGCTTGATCTTTACTAAAATAATTTCTACCATGGAACCGGAAAAGAAATGGATGCCCTGAAGAAATTCATCAGCAAATACGCGGCCGGCGACATCGTATACAAAAAAGGCGACATCCAGACCGATTTTTTCATCATCAACAAGGGCAAGGTCCAGCTGAAGAACAACGGCGACGGCCAGATCCTGACCACGCTGACCAAGGGCGATTTTTTCGGCGAGGAATCCCTGAACAGCGAGCAGAACGCCATCTACACGGTCGAGGTCCTGGAAGAATCCTTCCTGATCAAGATCCCCTACGTCTCGCTGACCGAAATGCTCAAGCAGACCCCGGACATCGCGCTGAAAATATTGAAAAAACTGAGCGAAAAGCACATCAAGATACAGACCGTGCTGATGGGCATGGCCGCGACGCCCCAGGCGGCGAAGGAAAAGCCGGCGGCCAAGGAAGCGAAAAAGGAAGACCAGACGTCGGAAAAGATCGGCGGCGAAGTCAAGGCCTACCTGATCATCCAGCGTTCGAACCGCCTGGTGCAGCTGACCAAGACCCAGACCTTCCTGGGCCGGCGCGATTACACCACCGGCTTCGTCCCCGACATCGACCTGACCGACGAGGACGAGGAGAAGTACATATCGCGCAAGCACGCCAAGATCCAGTTCAAGGACGGCAAGTTCTACCTTTCCGAGGAGCCCGGCGCCATCAACGGCACCTTCCTGAACGGCAACAAGCTGCAGACCGGCGTCAAGCACGAACTGCACGCCGAGGACGAGATCACCCTCTGCCACCTGAACGTGGTCTTCAAGGTCTGAGCCGCGATCGCCCCGCCCGGGCTTCCTAGCCGATGATTTCGCCGTTGTAAAATATCTTTTCTTCCCGGCCCGCCGCGCGCAGCACGCAGCCCGCCGTCGGCGGCGATGTCCAGGAAAATTCCCTGCTCCATTTTCCCCTGGTGATGAAAGGAAATGGCTTGCCCCAGGAAAGAACGGCTCAATTGGCGGGCGCGGTCGACGAGGCCGGATCGCCGGTCCGGCGCCAGTTGCTTCAGTCCGGTCGACATGCTGGCGGCGAGGCGTTCGCGGCCGTCGGCGAGCGGCCACTCCCTGCCGGTCAGCAGGCGCAGCGAACCCGCCCGTTCCCGCAGTTCCTCCGGAAAATCCTCGGCTTGCTGGTTGACGTTGACCCCGATGCCCACCAGGCAGACGATCCGCTCGCCCTTGATGATGGTCTCGCAGAGGATGCCGGCGATCTTTTTCCCGCCGGCGAGGATATCGTTGGGCCATTTCAAGGCGAATTCCTTGCCGGTCCAGTTCCGGAGCATGTCGCAGGCGGCGACGCCGGAGGCGATGGCCAGCAGCGACAAGCCGCTTGGCTCAGGCAGGTGAAAACCGAACGTCGCGTAGATGCCCAGGTTCCCGGGAGAGATCCAGCCGCGGCGTTCACGGCCGCGGCCGGCGGTCTGGGCGGCGGCGCCGACCATGACGGGGAAATCGGGCTCAAGGCGGGCGAGGTTCTCTTTCAGATAATCGTTGGTCGAACCACAGGCGGCAAGCCGGATCTCCTTGAAGCGGTCAGGAAAGGTCATCAATGGTCTTGCTGATCTTGGCCTTTTTCTCGATGTATTCCTGCAGGTTCTTCTTGAACGTCTGGATGACCTCGGCCGGCGCCTTCTCGGCGAAGCCGCCGCCGTTCAGCTTGCCTTCCATCTGCCCGATCAGCTTGGCCAGCTTGTCGTGCTCGCCGCGCAGGCGCAGCAGCTCGCGCTGGCGGTCCTGGTCGTCGACGAACGGCAGCAGGATCTCCCAGTTCTGGCTCACGCCGCGGAAGCCCTTGGGCAAGGCCGAAAGATCGGCGACGATCTCCGTCTTCAGGCTGCGGCTCAGGAAATCGAAATACTTCAGGTGCTTTTCCAGGTGCGCTTTTTCCGCGGGCGAGTCGCACTTGAGAAAGACCGGGATCTTCTTGTTGGGCTCGATGCGGTTCTCGGTGCGCGTCTTGCGCGTCTCGGCCACCACCTTCTTCAGGGTCTCCACCGCGGCGTGGGCCTCGGGAAAGACCAGGCTGCTGTCGAAGGCCGGGAACGCGGTCTGCAGCAGGAACTCCTTGTCGGTCTTGATCTTCTGGTAGATCTCCTCGCTGATGTAGGGCATGAAGGGGTGCAGCAGTTGCAGGATCTTGAACAGGGTGAACTGGAGCACCGAACGGGTGTGGACGCTCTCCAGGTCGCTCTTGGAAAACTCCAGGTACCAGTCGCAGTATTCGTCCCAGATGAAATGATAGATCAGGTCGGCGGCCTCGTACATGCGGTATTCGTCGAAGCAGCCGTTCACCTTTTCCACCAGGGCGTTCAGCTTGTGCAGGACCCAGCGGTCGGTTTCGCTGATGCCCCCGCCGTCGATCGCCGCCGGCTCGTCGCCCCGCAGGTTCATGATCACGTAGCGCGACGCGTTCCAGATTTTGTTGGCGAAGGCCTTGTAGCCCTTGATGCGGCTGACCGAGAGGGAGATGTCCATGCCGGGCACCGCCTGGATGGCCAGGGTGAAGCGCAGGGCGTCGGCCCCGTATTCATGGATGATCTCCAGCGGGTCGACGGCGTTGTTCTTGGTCTTGCTCATCTTCTGGCCTTTCTCGTCGCGGATCAGGCCGTTGATCAGCACTTCGCGGAAAGGCACGGCGCCGCCGAAATGGATGCCCATCATGATCATGCGCGCCACCCAGAAAAAGATGATGTCGAAGCCGGTGGCCATGATAGACGTGGGGTAGAACGTCTTGAAATCGGGGCTGTCGTCCTGCCAGCCCAGGGTGGTGAACGGCCATAGCGCGGAGGAGAACCAGGTGTCGAGCACGTCGTCATCCTGGACCGGGCGCGAACCGCCGCAGGCGGGGCAGGTCTGGGGGTCCTCCTCGCTGACGATCACCTGCTGGCAATCCGGACAGTAGAAGGCCGGGATGCGGTGCCCCCACCACAGCTGCCGCGAGATGCACCAGTCCTGGATGTTCTCCATCCAGTTGAAGTAGACCTTCCTCCACTTGTCGGGGATGAAGGCGATCTGGTTATCGAGAACGGCGCGGATGGCCGGCTGGGCCAGCTCGTCCGTTTTCAGGAACCACTGCTTGGATATGTTCGGCTCGACCATGGTCTCGCAGCGCTGGCAATGGCCGACATTATGGACGTATTCCTCTTCTTTTTCGATCAGCCCCAGGGCGCGCAGGTCGTTCAGCACCTCCTGCCGGGCGGCGAAGCGGTCCAAGCCGAGATATTTTTCCGGGATGGGGCCGGTCATGCGCGCCCGTTCGTCGATGACCACGATCTTTTCCAGGTGGTGCTTCAGGGCGATCTTGAAGTCGGCGGGGTCGTGCGCCGGCGTGACCTTCACCGCCCCGGTGCCGAATTCCCGGTCCACGTCCTCGTCGCCCACCAGCGGGATGGGGCGGCCGCTGAGGGGCAGCATGACTTCCTGGCCGATCAGCTTCTTGTAGCGGGCGTCCTTGGGGTGGACCGCCACCGCCACGTCGCCGAGCAGGGTCTCCGGCCGCGTGGTGGCCACTACCACGAAGCGCTTGGGGTCCCGGCGCAGGGGGTAACGGATGTAGGTCAGGCGGCCGTGGACTTCCTTGTGCTCGACCTCCAGGTCGGAGAGCACCGTCTTGCAGCTGGGGCAGCGGTTCACCATGTAGGTGCCCTGGTAGATCTTGCCTTCGCGGTAGAGCGCGACGAAGACCTTGCGGACCACCCGCTGCATCTCGTCGCTCAGCGTGAACTTCATCCGGCTCCAATCCAGCGCCAGGCCCAGTTTCTTGATCTGGCCGACGATCTTTTTTTCCGAGGCGTTCTTCCAGTCCCAGACCAGTTTCAGGAACTGTTCCCGGCCCAGGTCCTCCTTGGACAGGCCCTTCTGCTTCTTGAGATCCTTTTCCACCATCATCTGCGTGGCGATGCCGGCATGGTCGACCCCGGGCAGCCACAAGACGTTGAAACCCTGCATTTTTTTCCGGCGCACGATGATATCCGGCAGCGACAGGGTGAGGGCGTGGCCGATGTGCAGCGAACCGGTCACGTTGGGCGGAGGCAGGATGAGCGAAAAAGGGATCCCCGGGTCGCCGGCGGCCGGGGTGAACAGTCCTTTTTCCTCCCAGCGGCGGTACCAGTCGCTTTCGGTCTGCAAATGGTCATAAGCTTTTTCCATGTTTGTTTCCAGCAAGTTCTAAACTCCCGAAAAAAATTATAAGCTGTTGTCGTTCAGTTCGGCTTTGATCTTGTCTATTTCATCCTTGATGATCTTCTCGGCCATGGGCGGAACGATCTCCCAAAGCAGTTCGCGGATGGTCATGCCCAGCTTCTCTTCCAGCTTGGCGGTCATGGCGAATTTATCGGGCGACGGCGGTTCCGCGCCGGCTTTGGCTTCGGATTTGGGCTCCTTCCGCGGCGGGCCGGCCAGCTTGGCCAGCTCGTCCTGGGGGGAGAGCGACTCCGGCCGCGCCTTTTCGGCGGGCTTTTCCGGCTTGGCGGCGGCGGCCTTGAAGCCGGCCATGATGTCCGAGCCGGCGTACAAGGTCTGCGCCGGGCTGCCCAGGTCGGTCTTTTCGAATTCCAGCGTGAACTTTTCCTCGGCGGCGGGCGCTGGTTCTTCCTTCAGGTCGCCGGGGAACTGGGCGTCGTCGCTTTCGGCGAGCGGCGCGTCCAGGGAAGGCTTGAGCAGGTCCTCGGACGTGTCCTCGTTGGCGATCTCCAGGAAACGCTCGTGGAATTCGTCCGAGGCGTCCTTGCTGCCGCCGGCGGGCGGGGCAGAGCGGGCGGGCCAGGGGGTCCTTCTCGTATTCCAGGGGCGGGGCGCTGGCGGCGGCGGGGGGAGCCACGCTGATCTCTTCGAAGGCCGGCTCTTCATCGAAAGGATTTTTCAAGGCCTCCTCCGTCTCCTGGGGCATCAGGTTGTCCTTGAGGGGCTGGGTGCCTTGCGTGATCTCTTCCGAGGGCAGGATCTCGTCCCGCTCCAATCCCTGCCCGCCGGGAAGGTGGCGTTCGGCGGCCGGCGGCATTTCCATTTCGCCGCGGATATCGGAAAAACTGATGTCCTCGCTTTCCGGGGCCTCGGTCTCGATCTCGGGGAAATCCTCGGGGAAGGAGCCGGGGCCTTCGCCGGCGAAGGCGGCGGGGGCGCGGTGTCTCCTGGTTGACGATCTTCATGACGGCGCCGACCAGGGCGTTGGAATCGAAGGGCTTGGTGATGATATCCTCGTATTTCAGGTTCTTGATCATGTCGTTGTCGACCGGTTCGAAGCTGCCCTTCATCAAGAAGACCCGGGTGCGGCCCAAGGCGGGCGTTTCATTGACGAAGCGGCAGACATCGTAGCCGTTGAGTTCGGGAAGCTTGATGTCGACGATCACCACGGCGGGGGTCAGTTGCAGCAATTTTTCCTTGATTGTGGATCCGTTCTCGAAACTGCGAACTTCTATATTTTCAATTTCCGAAAACGATAATTCGACAATCCGGCGGATTGTATAGCTGTTGTCAGCCAGCACAATCACTTTTTTGCTCATTCTGATCCTCCTGAAATTATACCCGTATACGGTACTCTTTATCACTTTTTCAATTACAATGTCAAGTTAAAACATTGACTTTTTAATTTTTTTGTACGAAAATCAGCCATCATGAACAGGATAAAAGTCTTGATCGCCAAACCCGGTTTGGACGGCCATGACCGCGGCGCCAAGATCATCGCCAAGTATCTGCGCGACGCGGGCATGGAGGTCATCTACACCGGCCTGCGCCAGTCGCCCGAGACGATCGTCAACACGGCCGTCCAGGAAGACGTTTCCATCATCGGCCTGAGCATCCTTTCCGGCGCCCACATCCAGCTGTGCGGAAAGATCATGGCCATCTACAAGGAGAAGGAAATCGCGCCCCCGCCCATGTTCGTGGGCGGCATCATTCCCGCCGAGGACATGGCGGAGTTGAAGCGGATCGGCATCCAGGAAATATTCCCTCCCGGGACCCAGTTGGAACACGTCGCCGCCAAGGTCCGGGAAATCGCCGGGCAATAAAAAACGCGCCCATGGTTGACATTGCCTTCCATCCGTTCTACAATCAGGATGCCCTGCTAGGGAAGTGTCAGTGAATACGATCAAAAAATTGCGCAACTACTCGGTCATCATCGTTTCCGACGCGACCTCCACCAACAAGGAATTTTCCGTATCCTCCAAGTCCATCCGCCATGCCATCCTGGCCTTCTCTTTCCTGGTCGCCTTCTTCGGCTTCATCCTTTTCCACTACCTGACCATGACCCTGGACAAGCAGAAAATGAAGCGCCTGGAATACGACAGCAAGGAAAAGCGGCAAAAGATCGGCGAGATGACGGCCACCATCGATACCCTCAACAAGCGCCTCAAGAACATGGAGATATTCAGGGAAAGGATCATGGTGGCGACCGGGCTGACCTCGCCCCTGGCTCTGCGCGAAGTGGGCAGCGGCGGTCCCGATACCAGCCTGGGCGGCGGCGATTTTTCCCGCCCACCCGCGGCAAGCCCCAATTCCCTGCTGCAAAAAGGCCCGGCGCCGCGGACGGCCGACATCCGCGACCAGGCCCTGAAGATCGAAGATTCGCTCAAATCGGTGGAAAAGTACGTCAACCAGCAGAACCTGCAACTGGCCGCTACTCCGGCCATCTGGCCGACGCGCGGCTACATATCCGGGGTTTTCGGCAACCGCGTGCACCCGTTCACCGGGCGTTACGAGTTCCATAACGCCGTGGACATCGCCACCCAGCTCGGCAACAAGATCGTCGCCCCGGCCGACGGCGTGGTGCTGGTGGCCGAGACGCGGGACTACTACGGCAAGATGATCATCATCGACCACGGCTTCGGCTATGTCACCCGCTACGGCCATCTTTCCGGCTACAACGTCCGCGAAGGCCAGCGCGTCAAGCGCTACGACGTCATCGGCTATGTCGGCACCACCGGCAGGAGCAACGGCCCCCACCTGCATTACGAGGTCCGTTATTACGAAAAGCCGGTGAACCCCATGGATTTCATACTGGACGTCCAGTAAGCCCCCCCACCGCACTCCTCACCGCCCATTTTTGATTAAAGTGCTGAATTGTCTTGATTTTGATTTTCAAATTACTTATAATCCCTGGCGGATGAGCAAAACAACGCACGCCAGGCAAAAAAGGGGCGCGGAAAACGGTTTCGCGCTTCCGGCAACAGTTCATAAATTTTAAAGGAGGAATTGCATGAAAAAAGTACTAGTACTGGTCGCCCTAATGTTACTGATCATGATCACCACGTCCTGCCAGAAACCCGAGGAGATCACGATCTCCAAATATTTCCAGGCCATGAAGGCCAAGGACCGGGACACCATGGCCGCGATGGCCGCCGAACCCGTCTCCCTGGAATTCAAGTCGTGGGAACTGGTATCCAGCGAACCGGCGGTGAGCGAAGACATCATGCTGCCCAAGCTGATCCAGGAGCTGGCGGATGCCAAGAAAAAGAAGGACGATCAGATCCTCCTGGTCAAGGACAAGAAGGACGTTCTCGACCAGCTGAAGACCAAGCTGAGCGAGACCCGCGGCGGCAAGGCCAAAGCCGACCTGCAGAAGCAGATCACGGACCTGGAAAAGGAAGCCGAAGCCGAGACGGCCAACTACAAGCGCGACCAGATGAACTACACCCAGATGAAGACCCAGGTGGAAAACGAGAAGAAAATGGTCACCCTGTCCACCAACATCGAACAGAACCAGGAACTGTATGCCGGCAAGGCGGTGAGCGTGAAGTCGATCGTCAAGATCGTCAGCGCCAGCGGCGAAAAAGAATACGTTTTCCTGCTGAGAAAATACGAGCTGGTCAACCCCGTGACCAACAAGGTGTTCTCCAACCGTTTCATCATCTTGCGCATCCAGCCCAAGGACGAAGTCGCGCCAGGGAACTGAATTTAGCATTACCTCCCGACGGATCTAAAGCCGCGGGGGCCGGTCAAACGGTCCCCGCGGCTTATTTTTTTTCGCCCACGGGTCCCTTGCCACGGCCGCGGTTGACGGAGCCGCTAAAACCAACAACGGAGTGAGAAAATGAAAAAATTTTCCCTTATTTTGACATGCCTGTTCCTCGGCGCCGCTCTCTGGGGCCAGGGACCGAAAAGGGCGCTGACCTTCGAAGACATGTTCGCCACCGGCCGCCTGTCGTCCCCGGTGGTCTCGCCCGACGGCAAATGGGTCGTCTTCGCGGTGAAGACCCCGGACCTCGCCGCCAACACCTTCCAGACCGACCTGTACGCGACCGACCTGCAGGGGCGGACGCTGACCAAGCTGACCGACGGCAAGGGCAGCAATTCCGGCCCGCGTTTCCTGAAATCGGGCTTGCTGACCTTCGTTTCCACCCGCGGCGGCGATCCCCAGGTCTACTCCCTGGAGATGTTCCGTCCGGGCGCGATCAAGGCCGTCACCAGCGTTCCCGGCGGCGTCGGCGACTTCATCTGGCTGAGCGACGGCAAGGCCATCGCCTTCGCCCGGGACGTCGACCCGAAGGCCAAGACGTTCGCCGAGGCCCTGGCCATGGAAAAGGCGGCGGCGGGCAACAAGGCCACGGGCAAGGAGCTGACCGCCCTGATGTTCCGCGTCTGGGATTCCTGGCGCGACGGCAAGCGCAGCCATGTCTTCCGCCACCTGCCCGGCAGCGACGAATTCACCGACCTCACCCCCGGCGACTTCGACACGCCGCCGCTCGACCTGGGCGGCGGCCAGGATTATCTCTTTTCCCCCGACGGCGCCTGGTTCGCCTACGTGAAGAACACCGACCCGGTTGTCGCCATCTCCACCAACAACGACGTCTACCTGCGCTCCCTGAAGGAGCGGCCAGGAAAAGAACGTCAGCGCCGACAACCCGGGCGGCGACGCCAACCCGGTCTTTTCGCCGAAAAACAACTACCTGGCCTACCTGTCCATGCGCCGCGCCGGTTTCGAGGCCGACAAAAAGGACATCATCCTTTACGACCTGAAGACCGGGAAACGCCGCAACCTCACCGCCGCCTTCCCCAACACCATCGGCTCCTTCGTGTTCGCCGCCGACGAGAAGGCCATTTATTTCATCGCCTCGGAAAGCATCTACGAGCCGATCTTCAAGCTGCATCTGGCCTCGCAGAAGATCGCGAAGATCGTGCCCGGCGGTCAACGCCGCTTCCCTGAGCCTCACCCCCGACGGCAGGTCCCTGGTCTACCTGCTGCAGAACGTCGCCCTGCCCCAGGAGCTGTTCGCCTTCGACCTGCGGCGCCGCAAGCAGGCGCAACTGACCCGTTTCAACCAGGAGATCCTCAAGGACGTGGAGATGAACCGGGCCGAGACCTTCCGTTTCAAGGGCGCCAGGGACGAGATGGTGGAGGGCTTCCTGCTCAAGCCGCCCTTCTTCGACGCCGGCAAGAAATACCCGCTGGTGTTCCTGGTGCACGGCGGCCCGCAGAACGCCTGGACCGACGATTTCCACTATCGCTGGAACCACAGCCTGTTCGCCTCCCCCGGCTACGTGGTGGCGGCGATCAATTTCCACGGCAGCCCGGGCTACGGCCAGCCCTTTACCGACTCGATCTCCGGCGACTGGGGCGGCGCCCCCTTCGTCGACCTGGTCAAGGGCGAGCAGTACCTGGTGGAGAATTTCCCGTTCATCGACGCCAGGCGCATCGTCGCCGCCGGGGCTTCCTACGGCGGCTTCATGATCAACTGGATCGCCGGCCACAGCGACGACTTCAAGTACCCCTTCCGCTGCCTGGTCTCCCACGACGGCATCTTCGATTCCCGCAGCATGTATTATTCCACCGAGGAGCTGTGGTTCGAGGAATGGGAGCACCGCGGCACCCCCTGGCAGAGCCCCCTGTATGAAAAATGGAACCCGGCCAATTTCGTGGAAAAATTCAAGGTGCCCATGCTGGTCGTGCACAGCGAAAAGGACTACCGCGTGCCGGTCAGCCAGGGGCTGATGCTGTTCACCGCCCTGCAGCGGCGCGGCGTGGAATCGAAGATGCTCTATTTCCCCGACGAGAACCACTTCGTGCAGAAGCCGCAGAACGCCCGCCTGTGGTGGAAGACGGTGTTCGGCTGGTTCGCCGAGCACATCACCGACAAATAGAATCGCAGGCGGTCGCGGCGCCCGCCGTTCAGCAGCGGACGAAATGGGGCAGGTCCGGGGGAATGACCAGGGAAAATTCCACCAGGCCGCCCATTTCGCCGCCCTGGAACCAGGGCGCCTGGTGGATCATTTTCTTGACGCCGTTCTTTTCGATGGTATAGCTGTTGCTCCCCCCCGATTCCATGAGGGCACGGATCTTCCGGCGCGCGGTTTCGGGATGGCAGTCCATGAGGCTTTTCCCGACCAGCGCCCGCCCGCCGTCGGCGGCGAAGGTCCGCCCCGCCCGCTCGTTCATGTAGATGATGATGCCCTGGCGGTCGCATACGGTGATCGCCACGTCCACGCCGTTCAGCCAAGCTTGAATATTCCATTGCCGCCTCGCGAAATGGCTTTTCCCACCCTAATCCTGCTAACGTCTAACGTCCAACGTCTTTCTTACTTCTTCTTGATCGTCGAGATCTTCAAGGGCACGTATAGGCCGCAGAAACCCAGCGCCGCCGTGGCCAGCGGGATGATGGCCAGCAGCCCCCACCAGCTCTTGTAATAGAATCCCAGGGCGGCGATGGCCACCCCGATGACCAGGCGGATGATCCGGTCCGTTGTGCCGATGTTGCAGGTCATGATGTTCCTCCTGAATTCATTTCATTATACATTTCTTACGCAAACGGCGAGAATGCCGGTTCAACTGTCCGGGTTTTCCGGCGGCCTTACGAATTTCGCGGCCAGGCGCCGCAGCTCGCTTTCGATCGCGGCGAGGGCGGGCCGCAGCGCCGGCTCCTTGTCGATCATGGCCTTGATCAGCGCCTCCAGCTCCGCGGGGATGGCGGCGTTGATCTCGCGCACCGGCAGGGGGTAGGTCTCCAGGATGCGGTGGATCACCTCGCCGGTCGCTTCCGACCAGAACGGCTTGGAGCCGGTCAGCATCTCGTAGAGGATGATGCCCGCCGAATAGATGTCGCCGGCCGGCGAGGACGCGCCGCTGCTGATCCTTTCCGGCGGCAGGTAGCGGATGGTGCCCATCACCACCCCGGACATGGTCAGGCGCGACTGCGCCGGGGTGATCGCCAGGCCGAAGTCGAGCAGCTTGACGTAGTGGGGCCGGCCGCGCCGCTCGCTGACCATGATGTTCTCCGGCTTCAGGTCGCGGTGGACGATGTTCTGGCCGTGGATGGCGCGCAGGGCGTCGACGATCTGCAGCATGATGTCCAGCGCCGCGGCGACCTCCAGCCGCCCGCCCCTCCTGATGAGCATGGCCAGGGACTCCCCGTGCAGCAGCTCCATGGCGATGTACCAGCAGTCCTCCATCTCGCCGCGCTCGAAGATATGCACGATGTGCGGGTGGTCGAGCTGCTCGGTGATCAGCGACTCGTGCTTGAAGCGCTTTTTCTGGTTCTCGTCGTGGAAATTCTCCTCTTTCAGCACTTTGAGGGCCACGATGCGCTTCTTGTCCAGGGTGTCCTGCGCCCTGTAGACCGTGGCCATGCCGCCCGTGCCGATGGTCTCCAGGATCCGGAAGTGGCCGATCTGGGTCTTCTTTTTCCAGAAGGTGACGGCGCGCAGGTATTTTTTGAGCAGCTGCCACAACAGCACCGACACAGCCATGAACGCCAGCGCGGCCAGGGCCATGAACCACCAGGTCTGGGAGACGAAAGGGCGCAGGAAAAAAGCAAACGATGCGCCGGCCATGTTCCAGACCCCGTCGGCGTTGGCCGCGATCACCCGGAAGCGATAATGGCCGGGCCTGAGATCGTTGTAGAACGCCTCGCGGCGGCCGCCGGCCGATGTCCATTCATTATCGTAACCTTCCAGCTTGTATTTGAATTCGATCTTGTCGGAGCGGATGAAGCTCAGGGCGGTGTACTTGAAGTCGAACTTCCTGCTGCCGGCCGCCAGTTGCAACGGCGCCGCAGGTGAATTGCCAAAGGTCGGCAGGTTGCGGTTGTCGACTACGACATTTTCCACCAGCACCGGCGGTACGCGGCCATCCGGATGCATCCGGGAAGGGTCGATGACCGCGACCCCTTTCACGGTGGCGAACCACATTCGACCGTCAGCGCTTTGCCATGCCGCCGGATGTCCGTTGTTGCACAGGCGGCTTTTCAATCCGTCCTCCTCCGTGAACAAACGCCCGGACACCCGCGGCCGAAGCCCCCAGGCGGTGTCTTCCAGCTCTTGTTTCGCTGCGCAAAAAATGCCGCGTTCGCTGCTCAGCCAGAGGTTGGCTTCCCGGTCCTCCAGGATGGCATATACACGATTGTCGAACAGCCCCTGGTCGATAGTGAGCGAACCCAATCGCCCGTTCCCCAATACTTTCAGGCCATGGCTGCGGGTCCCGATCCATAAACTTCCCCGCCCGTCTTCGTACACGCACTCCACCCGGCAGCCATCCAAAAGAGGCTCACGCTGAAAATAGTCGCCTTTTCCCGCGCCGAGGAAATTCAGCCCTGTTTCACTGCCGACCCATAGATTGCCCCGCCGGTCCGTAAACAGGCAGGTGATCCGATCGTCGCGCAAGCCATTCGCGCCGGAATAACGCCTGAAACTCTCCTGTTGCCGGCAAAGCAGCCCGGCCCCGTAGGTGCCGATCCACAGGCGGCCCGAACCGTCTTTTAACACGCAGCGCGTCTCCATGCCGGCGGCGGATCCGGGCAGGGGTATATCCTTGAAACGGCCGTCTTGAAAATGGAGCAACCCGGATTCCGTCCCCAGCCACAGGGAATTTCCCGCGTCGGTTTCCAAAGACCAGATGGACGTACTTCTCAAGCGGGCGGGCAAGGCGAATTTATTGAAGCGGCCGTCTTGATAACGGTTCAAATAGCCGCCATAGCCGCCGATCCACATGGTCCCGTTTTCACCCTCATGCAGGCTGCGGAACACCTCGCCGCTCAATCCTTCGCGATCCGAAAAGGTGGTTATTTTTGCATCGCGGATCTGGGTCAGCCCGCCGTCGACCGTTCCCACCCATAGCGATCCTTCGGCGTCTTCGCAGGCGGAAAAGACATAATTGCTGCCCAGGCCCTGGTCGCTGCCCAGGGATTCAAAGACCCCCTGGGACCAGCGATACAAGCATCCCTCGCTGCCCACCCACAGGTTGCCATCGCGATCTTCAACCAGGACGTGGATCATTTCGCTCATCCCGGGTTTCAGCGGATAATGGCGCAGGCGGTTGTCTTGGTAAGCGAACAATCCGCTAAGCGTTCCCAGCCATAACGTCCCATCGCGGCATTGCTTAAGGACATAGGTGTCCCGGTTCGACAGATCGGCAGCGGACAGGAAAGGCCGGAACTCACCATTTTCGAGGCGATACACCCCCTTGCCCGCGGCACTGACCAGCAAACGCCCCGAACGGTCGACGGCCAGGCAAAGGATCTTCTCGTTGCGCAAAGCAGGGTGCTGCTTCAGTACGTCGCCTTGAGCGGGCGGGCGGTAAAACAAACCGGCGGATGTCCCGACCCAGAGGGTGCCCGGGCCGTCTTCGATCAGGCAATTGAAGTCAATGTGTACGACGGTTTTCGGAAGGGGATGATTCACAAATCTCCCCCTTTCCAGGCTGAGAAGCCTGCCGCGGTACATTCCGATCCAAAGGACTCCGCGGCGATCGACAGCCAAATTGTTGATGATGGTATCGCGAAATTCGGCCCTGCTGCGCCTGTCGAAATTAGTAAAATTTATTCCATCAAAACGCGTCAGACCTTCGGCCGTGCCCAGCCAAATATATCCGGAATGATCCTGGGCGATGGCCAGGACCGTATTGTTCGGCAATCCGCGCTCTGTTTTCCACGTATTCAGGGCATATTGGGTGATTTTTTTCTGCGGATCCAGGCTCCAGAGCGATCCGCAAAAACACAAAAAAGATACGATGAAAAATAAATTCTTGCGAACGATTTTTGTCTTGGCAGCGATTTGAAATCGACCTTAGTACATGGGTTGATTCTTGCGGCAGATCACCAATTCGCCCACTTTCTCAGCAAAAACCTTTTCCAGCTGGGTCAGCGCTTTTTCGGCTTCGATGAATTTTTTATCTTTTTTCATTGGTTCGCGCTGCGCGTCAAGATACGTACGGATCTTGCCCAGCAGCAGCTTCATGTTCGTTTTCTTAATATCCATAAACTACCTCCGTTTCGTAAGATACAATAATTTTAATTTAAATATTATTTTTTAACAAGAAATCTTTCCGAAAATCAATTTATTCCTCGTCCGCCGCGGTTTGTCCGCAAGCGCCCGACTTGATACAATGGCCCTGCCATGCGAAAGATATCCTCGTTGACCCTGGCCCTGAGCGACCAGTGCAATTTTTCCTGCCCTTATTGCCCGCAGCAAAAAGGGAAAAACACGTTAAAAATTCAAGATATTACTGCCTTCCTGGATCTCCTGCGGCCGCGCCTGGACCGGGAGGTATGGCTCGGGTTTTATGGCGGGGAACCGCTGCTGAGCTGGCCATTGGTGAAAAAAACGGTCGCGTATGCGGAGAAAAACTTCAAAAACAAGTTCCGCTTCACCCTGACCACCAACGGTTCGTTGGTAAAAAAGAAACACATTCTGTATTTCAGGAAACACCGCTTCGACCTGGTTTTGAGCTACGACGGGCTGGCCCAGAAGATCCGCGATGCCCGCAACCTGCCCGCGGTCGAAGCGGCCCAGAAAGATCTGCAACAACATTATCCCGACGGCTATACCATCAACAGTGTTTTCACCCCGCGGACCGTGCCGCTGCTGGCCGCGAGCATGGAGGAGCTTCTGCGCCAGGGCCATGCGCGCCTGCAGTACGCCCTGGACACGATCGTCCCCTGGGAAGAAAAAGACCTGGCGGCGCTGGAGAAGCAACTGCACAGGCTGGCGACGAGCTTCATGAAATACAGGCAAAAAACCGGCAAAATGCCCCTGGAAAATTTCAAGGAAAACGATAAAAAAGGCACGTTCACCTGCTTTGCCGGCCGCGACCGGCTGGCGCTCCTCCCCGACCGCACGGTCTGGGGCTGCTACCTGTTCTACGACCTGCTGGGGCACGATCCCTCGGACCCGGATTACGGCAAATATTGCTTCGGCAAGCTCGAGGAATTCAGTTCCGCCCCGGCTAAGGCGCTCGCCGCCAAGGCCGCCAGCTACGCCGAATTGCGCCAGGACTATTTTTTCAGCGCAAAGAAAGAGCTGTGCAGCCTGTGCGACGACCTGGAGTGCTGCGCCGTCTGCCCGGCGGTGGCCGCCCTGGCCACCCGCACGCTGGCGGTGATCCCAAGCTGGACCTGCCGGGTCAGGAAGATCACGCGGGCGGCCGGCCTCGGGCAGTTGAATTTGCCTTGACAACGGTGTAATATAGGCTGAAATTTCAGGAGGATAAATGAAGAAACTACTGTTGTCGTTTTTGGCCCTGTCCCTGCTTCTGGCCCTGTTCACCCAGCCGCTGGCGGCCGCCGACAAGATCCGCCTCGGCGTGCTGCGCTTCACCAACCAGACCGCCGCCGGCTGGTGGAATTCCAACGTGGCCAGCGAGCTCTCGGACATGCTGGCTTCCGAGCTGGTGAGCACCAAGGCGTTCAGCGTGCTGGAGAGGAAGGAGATCGACGCCGTGCTCAACGAACAGGACCTGAGCGCCTCGGGGCGGGTGAGCAACAAGACCAAGGTCCAGATGAAGAAGATCAAGGGGGCCCAGTACCTGATCGCGGGAACGGTGTCGGCCTACGAGGATGACGTCGCCGGCCAGAAGGCCGCCGTCCGCTTCAAGGGGCTCTCCCTGGGGGGCGGCAAGAACAAGGCCTATATCGCCGTGGACATGAAGGTGATCGACACCGAGACCGGCGAGATCGTCGACGCCCGCACCATCGAGGCCAACGCCAAAGGCTCGGCCCTGGGCGCCGGCCTCAGCATCCGCAACTTCTCGGTGGGCGGCGAGGACTACAAGAAGACCCCCACCGGCAAGGCGATCCGCGCCTGCATCGTCTACATCGCCGAGTACCTGGAATGCTCCATGGTCAAGGGCAAGGACGACGACTGCATGGAGAAATGGGACGCGATGGACACCAAGCGCAAGGAAAAGACCAAGGATTCGATCAGCCTGGATTGAAACGGCCAGCAAACGCGGGAGCGGGAGGGGCTGAACCGCCCGTCCCGCCCTCGCTTTCGCCGTTCTCACTTGACAGGACGGCGATTTTGGTGTATTAATGGCTTTTGAGTTGGGCGGTTAGCTCAGCTGGTAGAGCATCGGTTTTACACGCCGGGTGTCAGAGGTTCAAACCCTCTACCGCCCAGGCTTTTTATAAGGCGCGGGGTCGTAGTTCAGTTGGTTAGAACGCATGCCTGTCACGCATGAGGTCGCGAGTTCGAGTCTCGTCGGCCCCGCCATTCCCCAGGCTGGGGGCGTAAAGGTTTCGACAGTTTTGATGAAGTTAAAGAGGCGGACTGAGCCGAGTAGCTCATTAAACTGCTCAAAACAAGAAACGCAAACAACTTTGCACTCGCAGCGTAATTAATACGTTGCCGTCCCGGTCTTCTTCGCCCGCGGGAGGATCGGGGCGTCACTTTGCGGGCTAGCGACGGGATGAGCGCCCACTGTGTCCCGGAGCGAAATCAAGTGCGGGTCGCTGGCAGTTCATTTTGTTTGTTTTAACGGCTGCCGGTCGTACTGAAAACAGACTATGTCCGTAGAATCTTTAATGGAATCATTATTGGACGCGGGTTCGATTCCCGCCGCCTCCACTTGCGCTTTTGGTATAGCCCCATGAAAAAAAGCATAAAGGCAGGCATTTTTCTTGTCACCCTCCTCGCGTGCGCCCATCCTGCTCACCTCTCTGGCGATCAATGTCCGCACCGCCGACAACGAAGGTTTCACGCGCGTCGTCTTCGAAGCCGACCGCCCCTTCACCTACGCGGTGCAGAACCGCCCCGGCCAGGTGCAGCTGCGCGTTTCCGGCCGCGCCGATTTCCCCGCCCGCACCCTGGCCTGGCCGGATTCGCCGCTGCTGGAGAGGCTGACCTACGAGATCCAGGGCGCTGAAAGCGTCTTTACCGTCTTTTTGAAGGCGGACGTGGCCGTGAAGAAAAGCTTTGCCCTGGAAAAGCCCTTCCGCGTGGTCTTCGACCTGGGAAAGAGCTCGCCAGCCGCAGCCCCGCCCGCCAGCGCCGCCAGCCCCGTGAAAAAAGCCGACGCGCCCCAGGAGACGCCCCCCCCGCCCCGAGCCGGCCCAGGCCCATCGAGACGATCTGCATCGATCCCGGCCACGGCGGCGAGGACCTGGGAGCCATCGGCAAGTCCAAGCTGCAGGAGAAGAACGTCACCCTGCAGATCAGCCTCAAGCTGAAGAAGCTGATCGAATCCCGGACCGGCCTGCGCGTCATCATGACCCGGGACAAGGACAGCGAGGTCTCGCTCAACACCCGGGCGTCGATCGCCAACAACCAGCGGGCCCAGATGTTCATCTCCATCCACGCCAACTCCTCCTTCCGCAAATCCGCCTACGGCTCCGAGACCTTTTTCGTCAGCCTGCAGGCCACCGACCAGGAATCCCTGGAGCTCGCCCAGAAGGAGAACCAGAACAGCGAGGATCCCGGCGAAGCCATCAAGAACGACGAATTGAAGATGATCCTCTGGAACATGGCCCAGACCGAGCATGTCCGCGAGTCGAGCAAGCTCGCCGAATACATCCAGAACGAGCTGAACGAGCTCCTGGGCACGCGCAACCGCGGCGTCAAGCAGGCCCCCTTCCGGGTACTGATGCGCACCGCCATGCCCGCCGTCCTGATCGAGACCGCCTTCATCTCCAACGCCAGCGAGGAACGGAAGCTGCAGAGCGAGGAATTCCTGGACAAGATCGCTTTCGCCATCTACAACGGCGTCAGCAAATTCATCTACTATTACAATACCGTCCTGAAATGACGAAAAAAACGCGGACGGTTCTGGCGCTCTCCGTCGCCGCCCTGGTCATCATCCTGCTGCTGGCCGTGCTGCTGCTGCGGAAAAAACCGGCGGGCTACGAGCCGGAATTGCGCAACCGGGCGGTCGACCGGGGCACGGACATCGCGGAATTCATCAAGGTCAAGCTTTTCTATTTCACGGAGACGTCGGTCTACATGCAGCCGGTCTTCCGCGAGATCGAGGTCCCGCCGGTGCGCGAGGAACTGTACAAGCGCTTCGTTTCCCTGCTGCTGGCCGGCGACAGCGGCCGCATCACCCCGGTGCCGGCCGGGGTGCAGCTGCGCGGCCTGTACTACCTCGGCGCCCGGGAAATGCTGGTGCTGGACTTCAACGAGCAGCTGAGCGCGGATTTTCCCGGCGGCACCACGGCGGAGCTGGAATTCATCTACTTCATGGTCGACAACCTGTGTTACAATTTCCGCGAGATCAAGAAGGTCAAGTTCCTCATCGGCGGCAACGAAAGCAAATCCCTGAACGGCCATATCGACCTGGAAAAGCCCTTCTATCCCAATTTCGAGTGGCTGCAAGGCGAATGACCATGCAGGCGCCGGCCGCGGGCCACCCCTCGCCAAATACGTACGACAGGCACATCTAAAGGAGGCTGCCATGCTTTCAGGGCTCGAAAAGATCCTATTCATCGCCGCGGTGGCGCTGGCCGCCGGCCTGGCGTTCAACGAATTGCGCAGGAAATACGGCCTGATCGCCAGCGGTCAAAAAGTCTCGCGCTGGGACCGGCCGCTGCAGCGCCTGTGGGAGATGTTCTACCGCGTGTTCCTGCAGCTCCCGGTATTCGCCCAGAGGCCCGTCACCGGCTTCTTCCACGCCGTCATTTTCTGGGGTTTCCTGGTCTTCCTGGGCGTCACGCTCAACCACGTCGCCGAAGGCTTTTTCGCCGGGTTCAGCCTGTTCGGCCATGGCGCGCTCTACTCGCTGCTGCTTTTCGCGGCCAACCTTTTTGCCGGCCTGATCATCGCGGCCGTCCTTTATTTTTTCGTGCGCCGCTACGTTGTCCGGGTCAAGAGCCTGGTGCGCCCCTCCTGGCAATCGCTGACCGTGCTTTTTTTCATCTTCACCCTGATGGTCAGCTTCGTTTTCTATGAAGCATTTAAGAATTACGATTTCCTGGCGGCAAGTGTACCAGGGCAAGATTTCTCGCCAATTGGGTTTTCACCCATATCCTCCTCGACAGCGGTACCTGCTTCCCTCCGCTGCCCGCCATTTTCTTCTGGCTGAAGTTCCTCTGGTGGCTGCACATCCTGATCATCATGGCCTTCGGCGTGTTCATCACCTATTCCAAGCACCTGCACCTGCTCGCCGGCCCCGTCAACCTGCTGTTCAAGAACCTGGGCGTCAAGGCGGAGATCCCGCTGCTCAACCTGGAAGAGCAGGAAAAGTTCGGCACGCCGCAGATCACCGACCTCAGCCGCAAGGACCTGCTCGACCTGTTCTCCTGCGCCGAGTGCGGGCGCTGCGACGACGTCTGCCCCGCCTTTCAGTCGGGCAAGGCGCTGTCGCCCCGGACCCTGCTGGACAAGCTGAAGCACCACCTGCTGGAGTCGGGCAAGCAGCTGCGCAGCGACCCAGCCAGCTTGAAAAAGCTGCTGGGCGAGGTGGTCAGCGAGGAAGAGGTCTGGGACTGCACCACCTGCGGCGCCTGCATGCAGGTCTGCCCGATGCTCAACGAGCATATCGCCAAGATCATGGGCATGCGCCAGTACGGGGTGCTGATGGAATCCAAATTCCCCGAGGAGTTCCAGACCCTGTACCGCGGCCTGGAGAACCAGGGCAACCCCTGGGGCATCAACGCCGACACGCGCAGCGAATGGGCCAAGGCCTGCAGGTGCCGCTGCTCGCCGACAAGGGGGAGACCGACATCCTGCTCTGGGTGGGCTGCGCCGGCAGCTTCGACCAGCAGTCGCAGAAGATCACCCGCTCGCTGGTGAAGATCCTGCAGCGCGCCGGCGTCGATTTCGCCATCCTGGGCAACGAGGAAAAATGCTGCGGCGACCCCGCCCGCCGCAGCGGCATGGAATACCTCTTCCAGATCCAGGCCCGGCAGAACATCGAGACCCTGAACCGCTACAAATTCCGCCGCATCGTCACCGCCTGCCCGCACGGCTACCACGCGCTCAAGAACGAGTACGCCAAGATGGGCGGCGTCTACCAGGTCCTGCACCACAGCGAGCTCATCGAGGAGCTCCTGGCCCAGGGGCGGATCCGGGTCGCCCCCGCGGAAAGCGCGGCCATGGTCTACCACGACCCCTGCTACCTCGGGCGCTACAACCATATCTATGAGGCGCCGCGCCGCCTGCTGCGCGCCTTGACCGGCCGCCCGCCACTGGAGATGGGCCACAGCCGGGAGACCAGCTTCTGCTGCGGCGCCGGCGGCGGCGGCATGTGGAAAGAGGAAAAGACCGGCAAGCGCATCAGCCACTGCCGGCTGGAGCAGGCCGAAAAGACCGGGGCGAGCACCGTGGTCACCGCCTGCCCGTACTGCTCCATCATGTTTCACGACGCCATCGCCGAGACCGGGCGCGAGGCGCTGAAGACCATCGACCTGGCGCAGGCGGTCGAAGAAAAACTAATTTGAAAACAAGCCCTGCTTGGCGGGAAGCCACGGCCGCCGCCTCCGACCTGCTGACCCTGGCCGGGTTCGCCACTTTTTTCATTTTCCGCGCCGGCGGCGGCCTCTGGCTGCTGCCCTGCGCGCTATTCCTGCTCGCCTTGCTGAAGCCGGAGTGGCCGCCGCTCCGCGACTGCCGCCGCTGCTTCTTTCCCTTCGCCGCCGGCCTGCTGCTCTGGCCCATGCGCCTGTTCTATTGGGACCGCGGCGATCTCGGCCTGCGCGCGCGGAACCTGCTGCTGCTGGCCGCGCTTTTCGCGCTGTTCTTCCTGGCCCGCCGGCTGCGGGCTTCGCGCAAATTCCTTCTCCGCTTCAATTCCCTGAGCCTGAAAAAAAGGCTGCTGGCTATTTTTATCGGCGCCGAGCTGCTTTTCATCCTCGCCGCCGCCGTGCTGACGGAGCGCGGCGTCGCCCTGGCGGGGGACGAGCCCCACTACCTGGCCGTCAGCCAGTCCCTGGCCCGCGACCGCGACCTCAACGTCTTCAACCAGTATTTCCGCGACGGCTTCAAGGAGTTCCTGCGCGTGGAAAAGCTGCCCGCCCACGGCACCTGGGGCAAAGGCTATAAGAGGATCTATTCCTATCACCTGCCCGGCGTTTCCCTGACCCTGGTCCCCTTCTTTTTTTTCAAGCTCTCCCCGCCCCTGCTCTATTTCCTGCTGCGCGCCTACCTGGGACTGTTCGGCGCCATGCTGGCGATGCTGGCCTACCTTTTCTGCCTCAGGCTCTGGCACTCGCGCAGCCTGGCTTTTTTCGCCACCCTGGTCTTCACCCTGACCGCCCCGGTCTTTTTCTACTCGATCCACGTCTTCCCGGAGATCCAGGCCATGCTGCTGGTCCTAAGCGCCCTGTACCTGCTGTTCTTCAAATCCCGGGGCAACGACCTGCGCCCGCCTCTGGGCCGGGCTGCTGCTGGGCAGCACCATTTTCTGGGGGGTCAAGTACGCCCTTTTCATCTATCCCATCGCGCTGGGCTTCATCGCCTATTGGGCTTGGAAAAGAAAGTTCCGGCCGGCCCTGCTGCTGCTGGCCTTCCCGCTGCTTTTCCAGGCGCTGTTCTTTTATTACCTGTACCACGCCTACGGCAGCTTCTCGCCCAACTCCGTCTATTACGGCATGCTCACTCCCGCGGGGGCGAAGGACCTGGTCGAGACCATCCTGAACAAGATCACGCTGAACATGCGCTGGGAAACGCTGCTCGACTATTTCTTCGACCAGCGCGACGGCCTGCTGCCTTACAATCCCTTTTACTTTTTCGCCTTCCCGGGCCTGCTGCTGGCCCTGAAAAATTTCAAGCGCTACCGCCTGCACCTGCTGGTGTCGTTGCCGGCGCTCGTGTTCGTCCTCAACCACGCGTTTTCGACCATCCGCGCCGGCTACTGCCCGCAAGGCCGCTACCTCGCCCCCGTGACCTGGGCGCTGCTGCTCTTCGCCTTGGTCTACTACCGCGAGAGCCGCAACCGCTTTTTCAAGAAGGCGTTCCTCGTCCTGCCCCTGTATCCTGTTTTCGTCACCGCCTACCAGGTCCTGGAGCCTTTCACCCTCTACCAGGCCACCACCCACGATTCGCTGCAGCGCGCGGGCCTGATGTTCCAGAATTGGAGCAACACCCGCATCCACCTGCCCGCCCTGCTCCCCTCCTTCATCAAGACCGATAACCACGGCTATCTGCCCAATATCATATGGCTGCTCACCTTTGCGCTGCTGGTCATCCTCTCCCTGCTCCCTGCCCGCGCCGGGGCCCGGCGCCGCCATGGCGGCTGGCTCCCGGTCCTGGTCTTCGCGGGAATTTTCTCCCTGTGCAGCCTCTTCCCCAGGCTCGACCTCTCCTCTCCCCAAAGGCTGCCCGGGCCGCGTGACCTCCCCTGCCAGGTCTATTTCAGCCCCGAGCCGGAGGCGGCGGGAGCGGAAACGAGTTGGCTGTTCTCCGGCCGCGCCGCGGCCGCCTGCTGCTCGAGACCCTGGTCCCGCTCAAGGCCATCGAGCTCGGCGTGCGCAACCGCTCCGCCGCGGCGCCGCTGGAGCTGGCCGTCGACCTGTTCGACGCCAAAGCCGGCCGCCTGAGCCTGCCGGAAGGCTCCTCCGGCCGGCTGACGCTGATCCGCCCCTTCTACCGCAAGATCAAGGCCCGCCATTATTACCAGTTCACGTGGCAAGCCGGAGCCGGGTCGGCGGGCATCCTGCCCGACTGGCTCCTGGAGATCAACTTGCGATGAGTGCGCGGGGGCTCGGCACATGATCTTCAGCACGCCGGCGTTCCTCTTCCTGTTCCTGCCACCCGTCCTTGCGGCCGGCCTTTTTTTGCGGACCAAAGCGCAGAACGTTTTCCTGCTCCTGGCCAGCCTGTTGTTCTATGCCTGGGGCGAAGGCGGGTTCGTGCTGCTGCTGCTGGCGGTGGCGCTGTTCAATCACGGCGCCGGCTTGATCATCGGCAAGACCCGTTCGCCGGGAAGGAAAAAGGCCCTGCTGGTCGCGGCGCTGGCCTGCGACCTGGCGCCGCTGCTCGCGTTCAAGTACGCCCATTTCATCGCCGCGAACCTGGGCGTCACCGCCGGCGGCGCAGGAGGCTGGCACCTGCCCCTGGGCATTTCCTTCTTCACCTTCATGGCCATCGGCTACCTGGTCGAGGTTTATAACGGCGCGATCCCGGCCGAGACCAACTTCCTGCACACGGCGCTGTTCATCTCTTTTTTCCCGACCGTGCTCGCCGGCCCCATCAACCGCTACTCCCGCCTCGGGCGACAGCTGGCGGAGCGCGAAACCACTCCCGAGGACCTCGCCGCCGGCATCGGCCGCTTCATCATCGGCCTGGGCAAAAAAGTCCTGCTCGCCGACGCCCTGGCCAGGAGCGTCGACCGGATATTCGCCATCCCCGCCGCCGGCCTCACGGCCGCGCTGGCGTGGCTGGGCGCGCTCTGCTTCCTGCTGCAGATCTACCTCGATTTTTCCGGCTACAGCGACATGGCCATCGGCCTGGGCCGGATGTTCGGTTTCCGCTTCATGGAAAACTTCAATTACCCTTATATCTCCAGGTCGATCGGCGAATTCTGGAGCCGCTGGCACATCTCGCTGTCGACCTGGCTGCGCGATTTCCTTTTCCTGCCCCTCGCCTACTCCGTCTCGCGCCGCCTCAAGAGCGACCGCTGGCTGGGCATGCGCAGCGAATCCTGGTGCTATTACCCGGCCCTGTTCGTCACCATGCTCCTGTGCGGCCTCTGGCATGGCGCCGCCTGGACCTTCATCGCCTGGGGGGCCTACCTCGGCCTGCTCATCATGCTGGAGCGCCTGGCGCTGAAACGCATCCTGCAGCGGCTCTGGCCGCCCCTGCAGGTCGCCTACGCGCTGCTCGCCACCGGCTTCGGCTGGGTGCTGTTCCGCGCCCGCGACTTCTCCCAGGCCGGCGCCTTCTGGAGATCCATGCTGGGAGGCGCCGCGGGCGACGCCAGGGAGTTCCCGGCGGCGCTGTTCCTGGACCGCCGCCTGGTCTTCTACCTGGCGATCGGCGCGCTCGCCGCTTTGCCCGTGTTCCCCGCCCTGCGGGCCGGTTTCGCCAGGTGGGCCGCCGGGACGCGCAAGGCGCGGCGCGGCTGGCTGCAGGCCGGCGGCCGGCTGCTGGCCGTGGTTTTCCTCGCCGCCGTGCTGCTGGCCAGCGCCATGGCGATGGCGGCGGTCACCTTCAACCCCTTCATTTATTTCAGGTTTTAACATGGCTCAGGACGCAATGACGAAAAAAACCAATACCGGCCGGGTATTGCGCCTGCTGTTCGCTTTCAATAAAAATGCCGGGCTGCCGCTGGTCTTCCTGCTGATGATCTTCCTGCCGCTGGCCGACACCGTCTTGCGCATAGGCGAGCCCGTCCCCCTGCGCGAGAACCGGAAACTGGCGGTCGAAGCCGACGTTCGACTACCGCCGGCCCTGGGACTACCTTAAGGGCTATGAGGCCTTTTTCAACGACCACTTCGGCTTCCGCACCCGGCTGCTGCTGGCCCACAACCGCCTGGTCTACGGGTTGTTCCGCTCCTCGCCCACGGAGAAGGTGATCATCGGGCACCAGGGCTGGCTTTTCCTGAGCCGGATGGCCGACTTCACCAACGAGATCGATTATTACCGCGCCGTCAAGCCTTTTTCCCTGCGCGAGCTGGCCGAGTTCAAGAAGGTCCTCGAGGAACGCCGCGCTTGGCTGGCCGGGCGCGGCATCCGCTACCTGTTCGTGCTGGCACCCAACAAGAGCACCATCTATCCCGAATTCATGCCCGCCGCCTTCAACCGCGTCCATCCCCGGACGCGCATGGACCAGCTCGCCGACTACCTCGCCCGCCACTCCGACCTGAGAATCCTCGACCTGCGCCCGGCGTTGCTTGAGGAAAAGCGAAACCTGAGGGTGTATCACAAGACCGACTCCCATTGGAACGACCTGGGCGGGTACGTCGCCTACCGGGAAATACTGCGGCGCCTGGGGGACTATTTTCCGGGCGTGGCGCCCATGCCGCTCGGCGATTTCACGGTCGCCCGGGCGGAGGGCGCCGAGGGCGACCTGGCCAGCATGCTCGCCCTGCGCCGCGACCGCTGGCGCGAAACCTACATCACCCTCGAGCCGAAAGCCCCGTTCCGGGCGCGCCCCGCGGCCCCGACCCCGGGATTCGCCCCGCCGAGCAGCTGGATCCGCATGGACGCCACGGAGCGCGCCGGCGCCCCCATCCAGGGCGCCGTGATGGTCCGCGATTCGTTCGCCCACCAGCTGATCCCCTACCTGTCGGAAACGTTCGCCCGCATCGTCTATATCTGGGACTGGGACCTCCATTTCTACCCCGAGGTCATCGAAAGGGAGAGGCCGAGGGTCGTCATCGACGAAATGGCGGAGCGTTCCCTGCTGAACCCGGTCCCGGTCAACCCGCCGCTGCCGCCGCGCTAAAACGGGCGGCGGGGCCGGCCGCCCCTCAATCCACGGTGATCGATTTGGAGACGTTCTTGGGCACGTCGGGGTGGACGCCGTGGTTCTCGATATGGGCGCGGTTGAGGTACTTCATCTTGGCCACCGACATTTTCAGCGCCAGGCGCTGCAGCACCACGGCGGCGAGGAAAACGAACATGTTGCGGTCGCCGCTGCCCGGGACCTTGATATAGCGGCAGAAATAATCGTCGCGGCCGGACGGTTTCCCTTCCAGCGCCTTGGCCAGCTCGGGGTTTTCCTCGGCGATCAGCACCACGTCGGCGCCGCGGATCTTGTGGGTGTGGATCTGCGAGATGGTGATGCGGATATCGCGCTCGTCGGGCGGGCAGACGAAGACCAGGGGATAGTTGGAAAAATATTTTTCGGCGTTCACCTTGGCGCGGAAGCGGCGGTACAGGTCGGGGCAGGAGCCCGGTTCGGCTTCGTGGCTGTCCATGACCTCGGCGTTGAAATCGGCGAACTTGAAATCGCGGACCCAGTTCAAAAAGCGGCCGGCGGACGCGGGGTCGCGGCCGGCGACCAGGTCGCGGCTGAACTCGCGCCATGTCGCGCCAGGAGGCTCTCCATATCGGTGAACGAGTAGAGGGTGCTCTTGCCCAGGATGGTGTTGGGCCCGTGCTTGAACTCGGCCGCGTCGTAGCCCTCGGCGTGGTTCAGCACCACCTCGCGGATCTTCAAGGCCCCCTCGCGGGCCAGCCCGATCAGCGAGGTCCCCAGGATATGGATCGAGGGCTTGAGGAAGAACTTGAGCATGACCGCGGTGATGTCCTCTTCGCAGGCCTTCAGCGCGTAGCCGATGAGGTGCTTGATCTTCTCCAGCTTCTGCTGCGCCGGCGGCGCCTCGGGATCCAGGCCGGCGGCGAGCAGGTAGAACAGGGCCAACTGGGCGTTGAACGACTTGGTGGCCGCCACGGCGATCTCCGGGCCGCAGAGCAGCGGCAGGAAAAAATCGGCCTTCTCCTGGGGGATGGTGGAGTTCTCGTTGTTGACCACGGCGATGACGGAAACCCCGTCGGCGAATCTTTCCCGCACCTGGTTCAGGATATCGACCAGGTCCTTGGTCTCGCCCGACTGGGTGATGGCCACCAGGACGTCGCCGGCGCGCAGGCTGTTCATGTGGATGGAGCGGAACAGGTCGGGGTTGCAGGGCAGGATGCCCAGCGAGGTCAGGTTGTTGAAAAAATAGCCGGCCGCCAGGGCGGCGTGATAGGAGGTGCCGGAGCCGATGAAGAAGACGCGGCCGCCGCGGTCGAAGCTGCGGCGGAACAGGGCCATGGTCTCGTCGCGGAAGCGGATGACCTTGCGCTTCTTTTTCCAGATGACGATCAGGTCCAGGACGAACAGCGCCGGCTCGTGCTCCGCCCCGAATTCGCGCAGCTCGCGCAGCAGCTGGGCCTCGTCGGAGGTGAAGAACGCCGCCGCCTCGTCCGCCCCTTTCCGGGGCGGCAGGGCGCCGATCTCCCCGGCGATGGCGGCGAAGCGCGGGCTGCCGACGATCTTCAAAAAAGCGTCCCGGAGCTTTTTGGGCTCGAAGATGCCGTACAGCTTGAGCAGGTCGAACACGATCTCCTGGCACTCCCCGGCGTGGCGCTCGAACACGGAAAAATACCGCTCTTCCCACTCCTGCGAGAAATAATATTTGAGCATCATGTCCAGGTTGGCGACCGTGGAATCGATCTCCTGCTCCATGAAAAAATGATACTTGGGCTGCAGGGCGATATCGGCGATATTCAGCTTGGAGCGCTTCAGCCCGGGCCGGCTGCGGCTGCCGTCCTCCAGGGAGAAGACGAAATAATCGTCGGCGCTGAAGTAGATCCCCTGCCCCTCGAGCAGCGGGATCAGGAAGCGGGTCTTGGCCAGGACCGAGGTCAGGTCGGAAGAGACCATGATGAAATCGCCGTCCTCGTCGCTGCCCTTGCCGGCATACAGCGACGACCCCGCCTTGACGGCGAAGATGCCTTCGATGTCCGGGACCGAGACGCAGGCGGCGTAGGACCCCACCGCCTTCTGGTTGGCGCGCAGGATGGCCTGCAGCAGGTCGTCGACCCGGGCCGCCTGCCCGTGCTTCCTGCGCGCGTCCTGCTGCTCGTGGTAATAGTGCTCCACCAGGTGCACCAGCATCTCGCCGTCGTTGTCCGAGACGATGCGGTGGCTGGATTCGACCAGGAATTCCTTCAAGGTGTCGGTGTTGGAGATGTTGCCGTTGTGGGCCCCCACGAGGTGCGCCCGGCAGTTCACTTCGTGGGGTTGGGCATTTTCGTCGGTCACCGCGCCGTAAGTGGCCCAGCGCACCTGGCCGATGAACTTGCTGCCGCTCTGCTTCTCCAGGTCCAGCTCCTGGATGACCTTGGAAGGCGAGCCGACCTTTTTCTTCAGGGTGAGGGCGCCGTCCTTTTTAAAAAAAGCGCCGCCGGTGGAATCGTAACCGCGGTATTCCAGTTTCTTCAGCAGGAACGAAGCGACCTGGCCCAGCCGGGGATTGTTTTTGCCATAGACAATGCCGACGACACCGCACATGTGTTCTCCTTTGCTAAAAAGCGACCGCCTTACTTTATGATTCGTCCCTACCACTTCTTGCGTTTCCAGAAAAAGAGGAACCCGATGCCCGAGGTCACGGCCAGCGCCAGGACGCCCACGAAGGCCAGCGGGTGATTCTGCATCGGGAACTTGACGTTCATGGAAAAGATGCTGACCACCAGCGTCGGCATCATGATGCAGATGGTGATGATGTTCAGGGTCTTCATCAGCACGTTCAGGTTGTTGCCCACGATCCCGGCGCGCGCATCCATCAGCCCGGACAGGATGTTGGAATAGATCTCGGCCTGCTTGTAGCACTGGCTGTTCTCGATGAAGATGTCGTCGAGGAATTCCTGGGTGTCCCCGTCGATGCCGATCTTGACGGTGTTGTTCTTGATCTTCTCGATGACCATGGTGTTGGAGTTGATGGCGTTGAGGTAATAGACCAGGCTCTTTTCCAGGATGAACAGGTTGAGCAGGTACTTGTTCTCCATGGAGGCGTTGATCTTCTGCTCCAGGGAGTCGGAGAGCATGTTGATGATCTTCAGGTGCTCGATGAAATGGTAGATCGAGCGGTAGAGCAGCGACAGCATCACCTTGGGCAGCGACAGGCCGCGCACGTAGGGCTTGCCCTCGAAAAGGGGGATGTCCTCGGCCAGCAGGACGACCAGCTTGTCCTTGAACAGGAACAGCCCGAGCGAGGAGACGCGGAAGAGGAAATTGTCGCAGGCGGCGTAGTTCTTCGGCCGCTTGAAGATCAGGGCGACGTGCTCGGGCTCGAATTCCAGGCGCGACAGTTCATCGGGGTCGAGCGAGGAATTCAGGGTGTGCTCGTCCAGCTTCAATTCCTCGGTCAGGTATTTTTTTTCGGCTTCGCTGGGGTTGACGTAGACCAGGATCGGGCTCTGTTCGTTCTGGCTCTCCAGGACCTTGCCGCCGGCCAGCTCGTACCGTCGCACCATGACGCCCCTCCCCTGCCGCGTTGACGCCCGCTCCCCCGCGCATCGCCGTTCCCGGCGCTCAGGACCGCGCAGGCAATGATTATACCAGCATCGCCGCCGGCTGTCGAGATGGCGTCAAAAAAAAGGGGCGGCGTCGCCGCCGCCCCCGTCATCCGTAAAAAAACGAGTTACTTTTTTTCTTCCTTCTTTTCCTCGGCCTTCTTCAGGCAGTCGCTGTGGTCCATTTTCATATCCTGCTTCATGGTGCAGCCCTTGCCGGATTTGTCGTCCATCATCTTCTTGCCCATCATGCAGCCCTGGCCGTGCATCATCATGCCGCCGCCCATGCAGCCGCCCATTTCGTCGAACTTGGCCTTCTGCTCGGGGGTGAGCAGGGCGCGGACCGCCAGGCGGTGGGCCAGGCACTTTTTCTGCATGCCGGCCTTCATCATGGCGATCTCGTCGATCTTGGCCTCGGCCTTCTTGAGGTCGACCGGGTCCTTCATCAGGGCCTGCATCTCGGCGGCCTGCTTCTCCATGTCCGCCTTGTTGGCTTCCATCAGCTTCTGGCATTCGGCGTGCAGCTTTTCCAGCTTGGCCTTCTGCTCGTCGGTCAGGTTGGGGATATTCTTGAGCATCATGCAGCCCTGCTCCATCCGCAGCCCTTGGCCATCATTTTTTCCTGATCGCCCTTGCATCCCGGCTTGCCGCAATTCGGGGCGGCCTGCAGGGGCGCGATCACGACCATGGCCACGAAGGCGGCCAGGGCCAACACGCGGAAGATCTTTTTGTGTGTCATGTGGGTAAAACCTCCTTTATAAGTTTACCGTTTTGAATTTACTTTTTTGTCCCGGCGGCGTCCCCGCAGCCAGCGCCGTCCATGGTGCGGCGGCCCATTTTCCCCGGCGGGCAGGCGCTGGCGGCCAGCATGCCCGGGCAGAGGCCCCGCTCCAGGTAGTCCTCGTATTTGCGCAGCTGGGCGGGCGAGAAAATACCGCGCGCCTTCAGGGAATGCAGGATGAACATTTTTTCGATGGCGGCCTGCAGCCGGGAGATCTCGTTCAAGACCGAGTCCAGGTCGGCGTCGGCGACGTCCTGTTTCTTGAGCAGCATGAACAACTCGCGGCGCTTCTGGCGCAGGGCGTCCTGGAGCGGCTGGGCCTGGGCCAGGACCTGGCGCCGTTCGCTCTCCATGCGCCGCGCCTGGTCGGAACTCAAACCCAGCTGCCTCCTCAAGGGGCCGGCATGCCCGCCGGCGATCCTCGGCCAGGCCAGGTGCAGCAGGAAGCCGATGTTGACGCCCAAGGAGATCACGAGCAAAACGATCCAGACCCTGCTTTTCACTGGACATTCCCCTGCAGCAGGCGATCGTAGACCGCGCCGAACGAATCCGCGGGCAGGTCGGCGAAGATGTCCAGGTTCATGGCCTGGCTGAAAGCCGCGCTCGTCGGGCTTGGCCGCGGGGGCATCCAGGCGGCCGCCCAGGAGAAATCCCAGCGCGGCCGAGAAGACCAACAGCAGCACCATCGCCGCCCGCAGCAGCGCCGGCCGCAAGAAAAGCGCGGAAATGACCGATGACCGACGCCGGGCCGGCGACAGATCCAGCCGCTCGCGCAAGGCGGCATAAAACCCGGGGGCGGCGGGGATCTCCGGCGCGGCGCGCAGCAGGTCCGCGAATCGGACTGTTCCTGCTGCCAGGCGCGGCAAGCGGGGCACGCTTGCAGATGTCCGCCGAGCGACTGGCGCGTTGGCGGCGCCAGCCGGCCGTCCATGGCCAGCGAGATGTTTTTCCTTGCTGTTCTACAACGCATTTTCATGTTCACCCCTTTAGACCGGGCGTTGGGAAAAAACTTGCGCTCATATCTCGCCTTTTTGCCTCAGCGGCCGCAGGATGGCGGCCAGATTTTTCCGGGCCCGGAACAGGAGCGATTCCACCGCCGGCACCGAGACGCCCATGGCGGCGGCGATCTCCTCGTAGGAACGGTCGGCGAAGCTCGCCAGCGCCAGGGCCATTCTCTGCCGCGGCGGCAAGGACGCCAGCGCGCCCCGCAGCCGGGCTTCGCGGTGGGCGGCGACCAGTTCATCCCCGGCCGGCGCCCCCCCGGCCGCGAAGTCCCCCTCCAGGGGCAGGGGGGCGGGGCGCGATCCCTGGCGCTGCCTGAAGTTCAGGCAGGTGTTGACCGCCAGGCGATAGAGCCAGGTGCCGAACAGGGATTCGCCGCGGAAAGAGCCGGCGTGGCGCCAGACCTTGAGAAAGACCTCCTGGGCCAGCTCCTCGGCGTCCTGGCGGTCGCGGCTGTAGCGGTAGGCCAGGCCGAGCACCTTGTCCTGGTGCCGCCGCACCAGCTCGGCGAAGGCCGCCTCGCCGCCCGCCGCCGCCAGGACGAGCAGTTCCGGGTCAGACTTTTCCGCGATCATATCTGATGCCCAGGCGAGAAAGAACTGGCAACAATTGCTGACGGATTTCTCTTACAACTTCTGGCAAGTGTCCCACTGGAATAACGAGGTTGCTGCGATTGGCAAAGGCATTCCATTGCTTTGTTTTGTGCTTTAAGTAGTCTTTGCGCAATGGAATGGCCCAGGTTCTTCACGATGATATCTCCATTTCAATATAAGGTCTCATAATATTATTGACCCCGCGCAGTTTGGCCATTTTGCGTATGTCGTCAAGGGTTGCTCTCTTGCCTCGAATCGTTTCACGCAGAGCTTCCATGGCGATATCAAGCCCTATTTTATTGCGGAAACGAAACAGATCGGCCACGGTTTTGGCCACGCTGTAGACTTTGATCGTGGTTCCCGCAATGACATGCTCTTCAATACCCTGAGAATAGGCCGCACCCACAAACCGAACTACCTTGAGTTGGGGATAGGTCATATTGGGTGCGCGTGTTGTGCCTTCAATCGCGCACCATATTTCGTTGGGAAGCTGGGTGGTGATATTATGAAACTGCAAGGCAGAAAGCAGGCATACGACCGCATTAGGGTTGCGGATGGCCAGTTCGACGTAATTCTGGTTGGGCAGGACTGGCGCATCGGAGACCTGATAAATGCCTCTTGCCAAGCGTTCGATTTTCCCGGTTCTAAGGAGCGCGGCTATTTCTGTTCTTGTAAAACCTTTTTTGACTGCGTCCCGGGAGCGGCAAATTTTTGATCGCTTGATAAAAAGAAGCAGCTCCAGTGTTTTAGTCATAATACATTATGTATAATCCTACTTGATATGATTTGTCAAATTGTACCATCATTTTCAGCCCATTTGAGGTATACTCTAATCGGCTGTCAGGGGTTGGTTCGGTTAGGCGTCATGTTAGGGTCGGTAAATTCAATTGTTGACATTTTCCTTAAGGGTCATAGACTATATCCTGACACATTTCATAATGAGAGGGTAAAATGCCAGGTCAACGGATTGGTTATGTCAGGGTCAGCAGTTTCGATCAGAATCCCGACGGCAGCTGGAGAATATTTCGCTCAATAAAGTCTTTACCGACAAAGCCTTGGGCAAGGATACCAAGCGGCCCGAGCTCGAGGCGCTCCTTGCCTTCGCCCGTGAGGGCGATACGGTTGTTGTGCACAGCATGGACCGCCTGGCGCAAATTTGGACGACCTGCGACGGCTGGTGCAAATGCTGACCAAACGGGGCATCCGGATCGAGTTCGTCAAGGAAGGGTTGCATTTCACCGGCGAGGATTCGCCCATGGCCAATCTGTTGCTCTCGGTCATGGGCGCCTTCGCTGAATTTGAGCGGGCCCTGATCCGCGAGCGCCAGCGCGAAGGAATCGCCCTGGCCAAGAAGCGTGGAGCGTACCGCGGCCGCAAGAAAGCGTTATCGCCTGAGCAAGTGGCCGATCTGCGCCAGCGGGCCGCTGCCGGCGAACAAAAAGCCACCCTTGCCCGCGAGTTTGGCATCAGCCGCGAGACCTTATACCAATACTTGAGAACAGATGACTGACCATCCACATCGAAGCTTGTTGAGCCCCAAAAGATCGGTTCGGGACTGGGATTCTTGAAAAATATCATCCAAGATGAGAGAATCCAATCAAAAGAGGAGAAATCGAATGGCTTCTCTAGAGTCATATGGGAAATCTCGGTGTAAAAAATTTGCTGCAAAATCGGAGCAAGGTGAAACGACCGCCGCCGGTGATTCGCGCCATCCTTTGCTCCCTGCTAGTCATTTTCGCCCTGCTTCCGGCAGCCGGCTGCAGGTCCATGGCTGCCCGGCGAAAAAAAGATCGACGCCTATGAGGCCTCGGGCAAGTGTTTCAACTGCAAAGGCAGCGGCGAGGTCGAATGCCCGCAATGTAAGGGCCGGGGATGGATCACGTGCGCCCGGTGTTCGGGCAGCGGCAGAAACTCCGGTGTGCCGGCGACCAGTGTCGATCCCGCGACTTCTTGTTCGGCGTGCCAGGGCCATGGCCAGCTCGCTTGCCCGAATTGCGATGGCTTTTCACGCCTGAGTTGTGACCGCTGCGGTGGCAGCGGCATTGCGCCTAAAAAAGCGAATTGACCTTTAAAAATATTGAAATTGGAACGAGAAATCATAAAAATATCACAATATTATCACTATACCTCTGAAAAGCATTGAATAATGCGCCCATTTCGAAGTCATTTTTTCTTATCACACTTTTCATTATTTCAATTAATATCTTATTTATAATTATCTGAATAAATTTATTTTGACAATCTATTTATTCGCTATTACTATTGAATCATTATTAACATGGGAGATGCAATGAAGAAAAAATTCATGTCGCTCATCTAACAATATTTTGTTTTTTGCCCTTTTCCTTTTTCGCAGCAGGAAACCGAACGCGAATATGTCCAAGTTTTGAACATCGAGATGCTGGTGCGGGTGACGAAGGACGGCCGGCCACTTGGTGGACTGCGGGCTAAGGGGGAGTTCACTTTAATCGAGAACGGACGCAAGCAGGATATCAACGGCTTTATTGAAGTCCATCGGCGCATCACTCCCCGGGCCGTGGGTGAAAAATTCAAATGCCGAGAAAAAGGAAAGCCCCGGGCGCCTGTTCCTGCTCTTTTTCTGGATCAATGAGCCCGTTGGTAAAGTCGATGATGTGCTGGACTATTTTTTCAACTCCACCTATCTCGAAGGCGACCGAGTCATCCTGGCCGACCAACGCCATTCGCTCGAGATCAACAGTGTGGCAGAAAAAGAAGCCAAGACTTGAGGAGTTTAAAACCGGCTTATGGCTTTGGCCAAGGAAATACGCTTCGGCCAGGGAAAAATTCAAATTGGATATCGAATCATTGCACGAATTTATGTCTTCTAAAGTGAAGGAAAAACTTCTAAAAATCTCAAATACAAGCCTCCCAGAACTGTCTCTTTCTGCGAAAATTCTTTTGATACAATATAAGCCGCTTTTAAAAGAATACCGGCTGCAGAACCAGACGCCCAATACTCGACAGGCTCAAGGCAATATTGGCCATTTGGAAACATTGACGCGGACAAATGGGCTCTGGTCTTTTTTCAGCATGACTCCCTGCCACTTTTTGATATCGAAAAACTAAAATTGGAGGACTTTCAGCTACAATTGGGGCCGGCGATCAACGAGATCGGAAGGCAAATCGGGATCTCCTTTTTCCGTGGAAGCCTCCCGCCTCGCCGACTCCCTGCGCACCCGCTTTATCCAGGCCAATACCCAATTCCACCTGCTGCTCCTGGACAGCCGGCAGGCTCTGCTGCTGCGGATGCACTTCCAGTTTACCTAGTGAACCCGTTCCCGGTGTTTTCCAACTGGGAAGAGACCTTCCGCCATTACAGCGGCCACGGGCGGGGAGATCATGGACGGCAACCGCATGAAGGGGGCGCTGGCCGAGGTGGCCAAAAGGGAAGATGTCTATTATGTGCTCACTTATGCCCCAAGCGAAGGTAAAAGCCGCGAGCGACGAGTCGATTCAGCGTAGATCGCAACGGCGTTAAGGTCATTCACGGCCGGCGTGTGGAGATGGAGAACGTGCCGGAGATCAAGCTGACTGCGATCGAGCAGGTTCCGGGCAAGTGCGTCTGGCATTAGAAAATTTCTACATGATCGGTCAGGGGGAGCAGCGTCCGGTCTGGTTAGGGTGTCGTTGTCCGCCGCCGATGAAGATGGGAAGTCGCAAATCCTGGCAAAGGACGTAGAGATGGCCACCACGGGAAGCGTTGTTATCCTACCGGGCAACTACCGCCGGGGAAGTATCGGCTGGCCGCGCAAGTGGTCGATTGCCTCACCGGCCGGCAGGTCCAGGGAGAATCCACGATCGACATATTGGGCGGTGAAATCCCGGCGGAGACGGCTGCGCTGCTGCGGCTGGCCGCCGATTACTCGGAGCGCCTGCGTCATGCCGCGTTCCGTTTCATTTGCCAGGAGACTGTCAATGAAGACGTGCTGACACGCGACACGATCGACCGTTCCTCATACAAGCGATTGCGCAATACCTGGCTCTATGAGTACCAGGTGGTGGTCCGCGACGGCAAGGTCACGGAGAACCGGACGCTGCTGCGCAAGAATAGACGAAAAAACGCCTGGAGAACGCGACGCTGGAGACCCGTTTCCGTTCCCTGTACTCGGTATTCTTGCCGGCCACGATTTTCGCCGCCGACAAGCAGACCGCCTTTTTTTACAAGGTGGAAAAACACGATAAAATGAATAATCGGCCGGTATCGCGGTTGGCCATCGCGCCGCGTCCCGGGCACGAAGAGTTGGGAGCGGGCACGGCCTGGGTGGACGGGGAGACCGGGGCGGTCCTGAAGATCAGCTTCGCCAACGGACGATCAAGGGGATCGAGGCTGTGGAGAAGCGGGCGCAGCGGTCTGGCGCCCGGTTGCTGGTCAGCGATGTCCACGAGTATGACGTCGAACGGGACGGCGTCTGGCTGCCCAGCCGGACCTTCATCTCGGAATACTATGTCCTCAACGTCGCTCCAGTGAAGGAAATGGAAAGAGGAACCTGGAATGTGTCCTCCACTTCCAAGTT
>CAWGGP010000013.1:0-601486 GCA_963822075.1 Candidatus Aminicenantota bacterium | reverse complement strand
GGAAATTATTTAATGTAACTTTTTGAATAATATATTTTTGAAATTGTAAAAGTAAATTTAGGAGATTTATATGCAATACTCCGAAAACATCTTAGAGGCAGTTAAAACGATTTGCGATCGACTTTCAGAACGAACACAGCGCTATTTCCGGTGCTGGAGTAAATGCAGGAACAATTTCAGACTCTGGTGATGGATTTCCACTTTCCAAAGAATTAAGCAAATGGATTTGTAAAGATTTATTGGAATCTCCAGAATTAGATATAAATTTAGATGACGCTGCTGAAATGGCAAGGTTTAAACTTGGTCCTCGTGAACTGAAATAGATATTTGTTTCAAAAGTTCTCTCAATTTAAATCTGGAACGGCTCATCTCTCTTTGGTGCAATTACCTTGGGATGTTATTTACACGACAAATTATGATCAACTAGTTGAAAATGCTTGCGAAATCTTGGCTGAAAATGCAGCTGGAAAATTGAAAACTGTATTTTCTTTACAAAAAGATATGACTCAATTCGATGAAAATGACATAATTTACTATAAACTTCATGGCAGCATTGAAGTTGCTAATACGGATGAGGGGCGTTTGATCCTCACAAAGACCGATTATTAGCATTATGAATTATATAGGAAGCCATTATTCACAAGACTAAAAAGAGATTTGTTGCGTAGATCTTTTATTTTCATTGGATATTCTTTCCAAGACAATGACTTTAGAAATGTAATCGAAGATTGTAAAGAAGCATTAGAAGTTGTGAGCTTTCCGATAAGTTATGCAATAAAAAAAGGATTTTCGAATGTTGAAGAAACTTTTTGGAAAGAAAAATATAATATTCAGTTATTAGATATTGATGCGATCGATTTTTTAGACTTATTAAAGAATACATGGATTACTGAGCATCGAATTGTAGTTCCATTTGATGAACGATGGAAAGGGAATATGCTTCGTTTGATGATGAGACCAGCTTCCAAAAAATTGGAGAATCGTTTCTTCAAATATCTATAGCAAATATCACAGGAATTTGCCAACCAGAACTTTTTTTTTCAGGATCTGAACCAAAATGGGCAGATATAAGAGATAAAGTTCCACCTTATAGGGATACATATTGGACATTGCTGGAAACGATGTTTCCAGAAATGGTAGAACCTTTGAAACCCGTAAGCTGTTACTTAATAACAGGTGCTGCAGGTACGGGGAAGACCACATTATTATATTCTTTGGGATTTGATCTTGTAAAAGAGTTTAACATTCCTGTATTAATTCATATTCCTGGCACTCCATTAGATTCACGGGATTTGGGTGCTCTTGTTGATAAAGAAAAATCTAAAAGGATTGTTATTTTAATAAAGCATGCATCTGAATATATAAATAAGATTGAAAAATTTTTTTGTTAGTGATGCAAAACTTAATAAATTGCCTATAACTGTCATTCTCGAGGGAACGTAAGAATCAATGGAAATTTGTAATGCCAAACAAATTTAAGCATGTTGAGATAACTGAGTTTGAACTTGGTCCGCTATCAAGAGATGAAATTGTTAGAATCTTAGAAGCTTTAAAAAAATATAACCTTTTAGGAAAACTAACGGGTATTCCAATCAAAGATAAATTTCCCATTTTGTCGATCTTGCAAAAAAAGAGTTAATTATAGCTTTACGTGAACTTACTAGCACTGATACATTTGACAAAATAATTAGAGATGAATTTAATCGAATTCCATTAGATATTGCAAAAAAGGCTTATGTTTATGTTGCCACTTTGGGACAAATTGATTTAGCAATTCGATATGAAACACTTATTAGATTGTTGGATATAAGAAGTGATCAGCTTAGAAATGAAATTTTCGACCTACAGAAGGTGTGCTGATTTCACTTGAAGCAGTTGGTGCTTCCCGACATAATGCAGGCTTTCGAATTATTGCGCGTCATCCGATTATAGCCTCTATAATTTTTGCAGAAGCAGCACCTAATGATAGCACAAAATTTCAAGTGATCAATAATTTACTTAGTTGCCTAGATCCTGGTTTTTATGAAGACAAAATACTTCTAAATGAAATCGTCAGGAAAAGAGAGTTAGTGAACACTTTTTCTTCACAAGAGAATCGTCGTGCAATCTATGATCGTTTAGAATGCATACTCCCGGGAAATCCCTTTGTTTTACAACACCGATCAATTCTTGAACGGGAACTTGATAATGTAGATGAAGCGGTTGCATATGCAAGAAAAGCCGTTGCACTGGATAAAAACAATGCCGCAATTCAAAACACCTTAGGATTAGCGCTTGAACATTCCGCAAGATTTGCAAAAGAAGCTCTTTTGCGCAAGGCTTTGTTATCTGAGGCTTCGAAACTATTTGATGGAGGGATTAGTCAGAATCCTGATGATCCGTTTGGTTTTTTAGGAAAATACTTCATTATGCGTAATGATATTGAGAGAGAGTTAGACAAAACCAAAAAAAACAATTTGGAAGCACTAGCACTTTCTTTTCTTGAAAATGCATATGAACTGACAGGAAAATCGAGCATAATTTCAGCACAACTAGGAATTCAATGGAAACGTCTTGGAGACAAGAATACTGCAATTACAATATTACTGCAGGCCCTAAAAGCCAATCCGACAAACAGTCAAATTCGAGATTTGTTAATCAAATTGAAAAGAAGCGAAAATTGATCCGGACGAAGCTTTTTCTATAGCGACAGAAGGTATTAAATATGACCCAACATCGTGGCGGTTGCATCGACATATAGCACAATTGATGCGAATCAAAAACCTACCCGATGAAGGCATTTGCGGAAACTACGAAGCTGCTATTCGGCAGAAAAAGGGTGATTTAAATCTGCTTGTCGAATATGGCGCATTTCTTTTTATGAGGAATAAGATGTCGGAATCTAATGAAGTCTTTGCAGAGGCGAGAAAATTGTCTCTGCCGAGTGCCAAAAAAGACTATATTAGCGAATGGTGGGACGAAAAAAAGGGGAGAAAAGTTTTCAGTGGGAAAGTTCATTCTATAAATGGTGCGGCCGGATGGGTACTTGCGATCCCACAAAATTTCGAAGCATTTTTTTGGACATTTTCCCCAACTCCTTCAATTAAAAGAGAAGGAGACCCAGTAAAATTTCACGTTGGTTTTAATTCTCATGGAGCTTATGCTCAAATAATTTTCTAATGGAAGAGACTGGGGACGGTGCAAGCATGTGTGTAAGTAAAAAGATGTAGATCCCATGGCAAAGTCACCCAAGAAAGAACAGAGTCATTAGGGACGGACTGCGAAAATGTGAATTTGTTCTTGCGATAAATTGACCCAAAGAATATGGCTTTTTTAGTTACAAGGTTTTTTGTAATAGGAGAATAGGGTGAAAAAAAAGAGAGAATGAAAGGAAAGGGAAAAAGATACTCGCTTATTGCGGGATCGACTGCGGCGCCTGCCCGGCCTATATTGCCACCCAGAATGACGACGATGCCCTTCGCGCTGAGACGGCCAGGAATTGGTCGAAGCTGTACGGGGCCGAAAGAAAGGTTGGCGACGTCAACTGCGATGGTTGCGTGGGCGACACCGGGAGCCTGTTCGTCTACTGCGGTGCCTGCGAAGTCCGCAAGTGCGCCCGCGAAATGAAAGTCGCCACCTGCGCCTCCTGCCTGGAATATTCCTGCGTGCGATTGGATGCGTTTTGCGCAATAATGCCGACGGCCAGGGCGCTGCTCGAAGGTCTGCGCAAAGAAACAGGAATTGGGGACGCTTGAGACAACCGAGATTCACTTTTCAAGGGGCGTTCCACCATTGCCTGAATCGGGGGATCAATGACGAGGAAAAAAATGAGAAGAAATAGGGGACGGACTGTAAAAAGGTAAAAACTTATTTATATGAAATTCAAAATAAGTATAAATCAAATGAAAATTCTGCTGACGAAGGCGGGCTTTGTTTGCTATGATGGGTGGCAGTACCGATTTCCAAAGGTGACATGTCCTGAATGAACCCTATGAGCCAGTGGAAGAACCGTTTCGTCATTTTTATCATCAGTCTTCTAAGCGTTTCTACTCTGCTGTTCTTCATCACGGGTTACACCGCGCTTTACTGGGCATGGCTGCGCGGAAATTTGCAGCCGGCTCTGCCTTATCTGCCATGGGCCAGAGGTTTCGGAATCCTGGCCATCGCTGGCGCCGCTGTGGCTCTCGGGATTTTGTTCACATCAAACATCTTCCCGCTTCGACCGAAGACCCGCCTTTGGCTATCACTGCTTGCCACGGTCACGATCGCCCTTTTTTCAGAGTTCAGGAACGAAGGCAAATTCTATTTCAAAGAATCACCACCACTTCTTCGCGCCCGGAACGTGGCTTCACGACGGGCTGAATCATCTGGTTTCTTCGCTCGGCGATTTCCTCTACCGGGTCGAATACTCACACTGGAACGATTTCCTCCTGGGTCCGGCGATCGTCAGCGCTCTTTTTGCCCTTGTTTTCTTCAGCATCTATAGCACTTTCCGAAATCAGGACGGCATGATCAGCCTGAACAAGCCGACCTCGGAGGAATCATCTGCTTTCGACCAGAAGCTACGGTTCGCTCGAATCCTTATGAACGTCGGGCTGTTCTGGTTTTTTATCCGTGGCATGGGCGGAAAAAGCGGGTTATTTTGGAAACCCTTATTCTAAAGATGAAATCGACCTGCCGTTTGAATTTGCCGGAACCATGTTGGGCTTCTGGATGGTGCGTATCCTGACCAGGCCGTTCGGCCCGCGGCCCGAGAAATTCCGTTCCACTTTCCTCATCGATTTTATGTCATCTGGAATCATTGGTCTTTTTTACACGCTGATTGTAGGCCCGTTGACGGAGGGCTTGAGCGCAGTCGTTAGCCACGCTTTGTATCCGGTCGTTCCAGACTCACTGGAGGTCCATGAATACACATTGTTCCAACAGCACATGCGACCGATCGAGCTTTTGTTGCTTGCCGGAGTAACGTGGTGGATCCTAAACCGGTTATCCAAACGTGAGGAGATGGCGCGGCTCGATGGTTTTTACAATAGAATCTCAAGCAGAGCCTAAATGGTACGTCCTGAAAACTGTGGCCCTGGTTGCAGGGGGGACGATGGGTTTGTTGCTCATTCTCGCGATAATGTTCTCGCTTCTGAAACCGCAAGGGTTAAGTTGGACGCTAACGACGTTGGGAGCGGGAACAGTAGCGGGAGCCGTGGCGTTCTTCCTTGTCAGGCGCACCTGGAAGCAAGGTTTCACGACGCTTTTCAGCCAAAACGACGATGTGTCCGCTGGGGCGCCATCTGTGAAGGAGCAAACAAAACCTCCTCCTAGTCCATCGGGGACGGACGGTTAAGGGAGATCTTACTCGTGGCATTGGTGTCAGGTCTTACATTATAACAATCGATTGGAGTAAGGAGTTTTTGGGATATGGTATCAGTAAGGAGATTGGGGATGGATTGTCAGAAATACTAGGGACGGTGCAAGCATGTGTGAAAGTAAAAGGAGTAGATCCAATGGCAATGTCACCCAAGAAGAACAATAATGAGAGGGTTTACCGGATGATCTTTGGCAGCATTTATCCCTTGTACATTCAAAAAGCCGAAAGGAAAGGCCGAAGCGCCGAAGAAGTGGATAAAATCATAACCTGGTTGACGGGGTACAGTAAAAAGGAAATTGACGATACTGTTAAAAACGGTATGGATATTGAGTCTTTCTTTAACCATGCGCCGAGATGGAATGGCAATGCCTCAAAAATAACGGGAACCATATGCGGATACAAGGTTGAAGAAATAGAGGATAAATTAATTCAGAAAGTACGCTATTTGGACAAATTATTAGATGAATTGGCGAATGGGAAGGCCATGGAAAAAATATTGCGAAAATGAAATGGCATGACGGTTAACGAAATAGCAATACACTTCAATTTGCTTCGTTTGGTCCTAAAAAGCGGGAGGAAGTGAAATGATGCGTGCAGTTTTTTTACTCGTGTTTATATTAATGATGGTCCCAACCGATGTCTTGAGCCTTGAAAAAGACTATCGAAGCGAATTGGATATCCATGGGCGAGTCAATGAAGTCTCAATCTCGCCGGATAACAGGATATGGCTTACCACCGCGCTGGGAAATACATATTACACAAATGGCATTCGCGAGAATTGGAAATATGGGCCTCTCCAACTTACCAAAAAAGATGAATATAAATGGGACTTAAGTGCCAGTTTTGATAGAGCGAGATTTTTTACTGAAAAGATCGGATTCATCTCCGGATATATTTCAAAGAAGCAATACGGTCCCCAGGATGGCATCTATCGGACGACGGACGGAGGTAAATCATGGGAATATGTCTCCTATGGGGGGAACGAATGGATCTATGACGCGGTTGCGACTCCGCTTGGAGAAGCCTGGATGGCGGGCTCGAAAGGAGTTATCCATTACTCAAAGGACTTCGGGCAAACTTGGGAAGAAAGGGCCGGCCCGTTTGGACCGGATGGGAGGGTTCGCTCCATTTTTATGAAAGATTCTTCCCATGGTATCGTAGGCGCATTGCACAACGAAATGGCGATTACCCAGGATAACTGCCATTCCTGGACCAAGATCGAAACTCCTCTTGACCAAAAGATGTACGAGCCCGACAAAGAGGGAAACTCCGACAACCGCATCGAGAAAGTAGTCCTGTACCGTGACCATATCGTCGTTAATCAAAATGGAAAAGTGTTTCAATCGAGTAGAGAATCGCTCAGATGGAAGAATTTTGATGGCGTCAACCTGATTGATTTCGGCATCGATCTAAAAAGGAATATTCTCTATGGTATCACAGACAAACTCCAGGTTGTGACTTTTGATTTAGAACTCAAGCCGATTTTATTACAGCAATCCACTTTGTATGCGCCGCCGCTGGATATAAAGTGCCAGGAAGGCAATGTGTTCATTTTGGACCAGAACTACGGAGTGTATCAGATCAGCGACAAGGATTTCGTGTTTACCTATCCCCTCATGGATGAACGCTCTACTCCGGACCTAAAAGTTAGAAAGTATGGCAATGTTTTTTGGGGCCTATCCACCTTTCACATCTATGCCTCCGACGATTTCGGACTGAACTGGTACCGATTGGGTTGGACGCATTTCCCCATCAGGGATTTTCTGATCAGGAATCCAGAACATCTGATTATCTGGGACGGTCATGGTCATAACATGGAATTCGCGAGCCGAACCGGCTTGCTCAGTCCCATAAAGAACCTCGAAAATTATGATGTAATCGAAATGATTCCCACACGGCAAGCATGGATCGCATATGGGGGAATGCAGTACGAAACCTCTTACCGGATCGAGATTGCGCGATCTTTTTTCCCAGGCCAGTTTAGCGGTTCACTTCCCCAGGGGTTTGTTTTCCTGTCCCGAGACCGTGGCGTCACGTGGAATTGCATCGACAAATGGACAGAGGGGGGTGTGGCCAACTTGTTTGTCGATAAAAACGAGAACATGGTTCTATATTCATACTTGGGTTCCATACGCAAGCTTGAAAAGAAAGATACGATGTATCAGGCAGCGAACGTCCTCCTGGCAACGGAACAAAACCGCAATCAAGTTCCCTACGTGCAGGAGAGCTATGGTTTCTACTTCGCAGATGAGAAGGTGGGTTATGTTAATGGATGGACGGACCATATTGGCTATGCCTGTTTCAAGACCAAGGATGGTGGTATAGCGTGGTCGAAAATTCCTGACGATGAGTTCTCCTCTGGCAGAGTGATCCCCTATGCTGAACGGCATATCATCGCCACTCCTGATTCTCTTTGTCTTCTGTCGGGAAGCGATAAGACTCCCGTGTTCAATTTGAAGGAATACGATGGAAATAGTGATTCCCGGATCATCGACGTTAGCCTTGCCGACAACTCGGATATTCTGGTGAGAACCAGCAAGAACGAATATTTCCTATTTGATGCACGAGCGAAAGTCTGGAAGAAATTGTAAGCCTTTGTCACAGGGGAAGAGATCTTACTCGGTGCTTGACTTCTAGGCCTGAGGGACGGTGCTTGTTTTTATGCATAAAGGGGGAAAAAGTGTCCGAGGAACGGATGAAATGTAGCTGTTTATTGTTTTTGCTTTTATTTTCCATCCTGTCGGCAGTTTCTATCCCCGCGCAAATTCCCGCTCTCCCGGAAGGCGCGCAAACAAAATGGGTCGTCGCCGAACCGGAAGAGATCGTCAGCTACTTGATATTCGATCCCGGGACGGTCAGGGGGAGGGTTCCCTCGTTCCTGCGCCTGATCACGATAAAAGAACTGGCCCAAGGCGGCGTCGCCTGGGCGAAGGAACACCTGAACAAATTTCCGACGCATGCGGATTGGGGCATCTCGTTCCTCGAGATTGTCCGCATGAAAACGTTCGTCATTGACGGCCGATCTCCCAGATGGCCCAAGGATGGGGCCGCGGCGCTATGGTTCGCTCGCGTGGCGCCCATGGACCCGGCAAGGGACCTGGGCCCGGGGAAGCCGTTCCTGGCATTGGAATTTTTGCTGCCCGACAGGGATTATGCCGCTTATATGCGTGGCAAGGGGCACTATGCCGGCTACGGCGACGTACGCCTGCGCGAGGAAAAGGATGGCAGTTGGTTGGGCTCGATCAAGGCCGATGGATTGAGCCTGATCGCCAGATGCTCGCCGGGAGACGAGACCTCAGGGTTTGGATCGGCCGGCATGCAGGCGATCTTTCCGCCCGCCGATTCCGGGGTGACCGGCGTTGTCCGTATCGCCCTCGCCGGGCACCGGGAGCGGTCATGCGCGGAAGGCGCGGTTTGGAAATTCAATGGCGTTCATCCCCTGGCCAGGGGAATGATACTGGGAGAAACAAGCTTTCAATTTGACTATGACCTGATCGGCGGCGCTTATCGGAAATGATAAATATTTCGGGGAGGAGTCAACATGGGTTTAATTAATGGAAAGGCATAAGGGTCAGGTCTTGAAATGACAGTTTATTTGTGAAGACGGTCAATAATCGACCCGTTAATTCAAGACCTGACCTCTAATTCGGGTTTTCTCCGATTTGAACCATTTATCTCTTGAGCACATCTATCGGAATCACAAGCGCAGGATGGGAGAATACACGGATTAACAGTCCGTCCCCACTATCCGCGCCGTGGACATTCCGGCGCATCGGTAGTATGGTAAGGCAATGGCACCAATCAACCTATTGATCGCGGGTTTGGGTTTCATTGTGATCTTCCTCACCGGCTTTGGGCTAAGGCGACTGGGGCAGCCGTTTCCGGCGGTCATCCTGACGGTCCACAAGCTGGTCACGGTGGCAATGATCGTTTTCCTGGTCAAGACCGTGCCCGGTTTGACCAAGCTCACGCTGCCAGGACAGGCCGAATGGATCGCCGCCATCGCCGCTGGCGCGTTCTTCCTGCTGGCGATCGTTTCCGGCGGCTGGCTGAGCGCGGTCAAGAGCATGCCGGCCTGGGTCCGCGCGCTGCACCTCATGATGTCTTTCTTTACCGTGATCTCCACCGCCGCCTTTCTTTACCTCATGTACCGGCGCGGGTAAGGGGAAGATCTAACTCGGTGCTTGACTTCTTGACTTTGTCAGGGGAGCCATTGGGGACGGTGTTTGCAATTATGCATAAATTAGAAAGGAATCTGGGGACGGATTGTGATTGTATGATTTGAGGGAGACTTGAGTAAAACTCGAAGACTGAATGAAAAAAGTTAAAACTCTGACAGAAACCGAGGGATTAGATTAAACTCAAACCGGCAAACGTGAAAGATAATTGAATTCAGCATAGAATGGTTTCATGGCCAAGCATATAGGGATCGTGGCCTGCAGCGCCGAGGGTGCGGCCTTGTGCTATCGCACCATCTGCATGGAGGCGCCGGCGCTGATGGGCGAGCACGGCCACCCGGAGATCTCGATGCATACCCATCCGCTCGCCGCCTACATGAACTGCATCCGACGCCGGCGACTGGGACGGGGTGGGCGAGCTTATGCTCTCCTCGGCGCGGAAGCTGGCCGGCGCCGGCGCTGAGTTCGCCATCTGCCCGGACAACACCATCCACCAGGCGTTCGCGCAAGCCAGCGCGCGGTCGCCCATCCCCTGGCTGCACATCGCTGAAGTAGTTGCAGGGGAGGCAGAAGCGCATGGATTCAGAACACTGGCCGTGCTGGGAACGAAATATCTGATGAGCGGGCCGGTCTATCCCGGCGTTCTCGGGCGGCACGGAATAGAATGCCGCATTCCCGATGAAGCGGAGCGCGAGCGCATCGACGCCATCATCTTCAAGGAGCTGGTGAACGGGATCTTCCTGGAAAGCTCCAGGAAATACTTCAACTCGGTGATCCAGGAGCTGAAGGACCAGGGGTGCGACGCCGTGGTGCTGGGCTGCACCGAGATCCCGCTGCTGGTCGATCCCGGCGACTGACCGCTGCCGTTCCTCGACTCCACCCGGCTGCTGGCGCGCGCCGCGCTGCGCCGGTCCCTAGAGTAATTGGAGGATGGAAAGTTAAACCGTGAATCTAATATGTGAATTTCAGGAGTTAGTTCTCGATTTAAGCATTTTTAAGAATGCGGGGAGATGAAATATGAATTATGAGTATCTAATATATCTTGGTTTGGGAATATTTTCGCTGGTGTTATTTATCTTTAGTTTAATCAAACCGACCAAATTTACGAAAAAAATATTGCCGTATTTGATCTTCTTACTCGTTGCCTTACTTCTTGTTCGACTTGGACGTGATTTTCTTGTGAATTATTTGGTTGGGAAGTGGATATTAATGTTCACTGTTATCGGGTTCCCGCCAATAGCGACTTTACTGATGGCGCTGTCAGGGGTGAGCGCTTTGGTCGATCGGTGTTCACTAAAGCTGGGAATTCCTCTGACCATTTTGAATGCAGCCGGTTGCACGGGATTGTATGTTGGATTATTGCTGGCTTATTTTGTGAAATTTATAATTGCGGGGCATGGATTTGGAACTGACCTAACATTTTATATAAAAATCATTGGTGGAAGTGAAACATTAGTTGTATTAATCTATGCCTACATTAAGTGGAAATTGCGCTTGGAAGATATAAAAAGTGTGGACAATGCCTGACTTCGGAGTTCTGGAAAATCGGTGACGGTATTTGCAAATATGCATTCACGAGGAGTAAATGTCAACTATAGAACTTGTATATCTTATTGCCATTGTGGCTGCCGGATTACTATTTATTTTTCACAAATACTTTGACAATGTTTTTGCTTCTCCGATATTTTCCCCTCCGCATGAATTCGCGTATGGAGCTGCATTAACAAATATTGAAGAACTCCCCGTCCAGGTGGATCGATTTCTTTCCCTGGACGGTATGGATCCTGAAAAGATCAAAATCCAAACTTATTTGGGAAATAGCAGCAGCACTTCTCTTGGCCTTTTGATAAAGGCTGTTGCCTCAAGGAAGAGAAATGCGTTGAATCCCCTGATTGCCTCCATTAAGGAGGTTAATGATCTGCCAAATAAAAAGGAACAAGCAATAAAACTTATCGAAGCCCTGATTCCCTATCGAGATCATCTGAGAAATGAAGCCAAGAAAGATGATTTGATTATCTTCATTCACTACGGTTTAAAACAACCGGCTGATCTTCCGTTGGGAGTAAGAGGACAAATGGAAAGTTATGTCACCGAGCTGGACACGCCCTCTCAAGTGAAAAGATTCAAAAAAGATAAATGTCCGAAAAATTACCTGCTCGGGAATATTAACATTTATCCTTTTTTTCTCGAGAATACTTTCTGGCATGAAACCTCGGATATGGGGATGGCAACAGATGCTCCAATTCTAGAAATTCGTTTTATGGGCTTGAAAGGAGTGTTTAAATATTTATTAGGCATGATGAGTAAAAGCACGGGCAGCCAATTCAAGCAATTGGATGGAGAATTCCTCGAGTGACTTCTATCTCTGGCGCACGTTTACCGGAATCACAAGCGCAGAAAGGAAAATGGCTACACGGGTTAACGGTCCGTCCCCGAATGCTCCCGTTGCAATTTCAGCAAATTTTTTTTAAAATACCAACATGTTGAAAATCGGTTTTCCTGTGTGTCATGCTAAAAAACCAAGATGATAAAAAATTACTTTTACTTGATAGTTGGGCTTTTATGTGTCCTGTTTGCGGTTACTCACACATTGAATGGAATGGCGACAACGTTGCCAACCTTAAATAATGCGGGAATCGAGAGCAATGCAAAAATCGCATTTATTTATGTATGGCATCTGGTCGGGGTTGAAAATCTTGTTTTTGGAATTTTCCTGGTATTCATGGCTTTCCGTAAAAATATGGCGAAAGTTAAGCTTGTGGCCTGGCTGATAATTGTGATTTTAGCAATGCGTTGGATCGTAATCACCTACTTCACAATGTCGAATAACAACGGAAATATCAAGCAATTAATACCCGACACAATTGCAATTTTCATAGTCGTCATTTTGCTTTTTCTCGGAACAAAGGTCAAAGACAGAAAAACAGTTGAATAATCTTCAGGATACGCCATTTGCACCCATTAGAAAAGCGAGAATTATTGAAGGCTGATCCCGATTATGACCCCCAGTCCGCTCGTTTTCCTTTCCGATTTTTCTTGATTACATTTATTTGGTCATGGCTGCTTTGGACTCCTCTGGTCCTGGGCAACCTCAAAATCATTCCTGTTTCAGGCAATTTTTTATCGATTGCGACATTGCCGATGGTAGTACTCGGAACTTTTGGTCCACTGGCAGGCGCACTTTTCGTTTTACATCGGGAAAAAGGCAAAGGTTCTCCAAGAAAATACCTGCAAGGTTTTCTTGATTTCAATTTAGGTTGGAAAGCGTATGTCATGCCAATCATAATTTTTGGCGGGAGCACATTTGTCGCCTGGTTTTTGCCGGAATTATTCGGCGAAAAACGGTTATCCATGTTGTTGCCTTCCATATGGATTTTTATTCCTTGTTTATTGTTTATGATCGTTCTGGGTGGCGGTCAGGAAGAATTTGGCTGGCGAGGTTATGCCCTCCCTCTTCTTGAAAGACAATTTGGCATATGGTACGCAAATATAATTTTAGGGATCACATGGGCTTTCTGGCATATCCCGCTATGGTTCATAACAGGCACAAGTCAAATATACATGAATTTCGGAGGTTTTATTTTCCTGATGATCGGGTATTCTTTCATTTTTTCCTGGATACGAAAAATCTCGGGCAACAGACCATTTTCAGGAATATATGCTCATGGCCTGGCGAATGCTTTCATCCCGATCATGCCAACACTGATCATGCAAAAGAATATGCCACAGGCACGTTTTTGGATCTGGGCAGCCATTACATTCTTAATTGGCGTTTTAATCACCATTTTACGAAAAGGGAGCGAAAAGAATTTCGGGGCCGTTGCAGTTCTTTGAACCCATAAAATCGGACCAAGGCCAGGGTTCTTGAAAAAACAATCCTGTTTGCTAGAATCCAATTTCAATGAAAGTTCTTTAAAATCCCATCCTGGAGGAAAAATGATTTTACGATCAGGTATTACGGAAACCATCATTGCTTTGGAGACGGCGGCTCTCGATGCCTGGCACAATGGCAATCCCTCTCCCTATCTCGAACTTTATTCGCAAGACTTTACCTATTTTGACCCTGCCCATGAAAGGCGGCTTGACGGTTGGGACAAGATAAAGGAGTTGTATGAAAGCATGCGCGGGAAGGTAAAAATGGATAAATTCGAAATGATCAATCCGGTTGTACAAACAACCGATACAATGGCAGTCCTGACCTACAACCTGCACTCATATTCGGGTGAAACGCTCTGGAAAGAGAATTGCACCGAAGTGTATAGGCTTGAAGAAAATAACGAATGGAAAATCATCCACAGCCATTGGTCGTTTACCAAACCTTCCATCGTTTGATAACCATTCACCTATTCGATTGCTTATGGATAAAATATTGACATTCACTGATAGACAAGCCTTTCGGGAATGGCTTGGCAAGCATGGGACGGAGAGCGACGGCATATGGTTGCTCTTTGGTAAAAAAGGGAAATTGGTCACGCTCTCTGCTGCTGATGCATTGGCAGAGGCCCTTTGTCACGGATGGATAGACGGACTGATTCAATCCCTTGACGATAATACGTATAAAAAATATTTTGCGAGACGCATACCTAAAAGCAAATGGTCCGTTAAAAACAAAGAGCTGGCACAAACTCTTATGGAAAAGGGTTTAATGACCCGGCAGGGTTTAGAAGCCATCGAACGCGCCAGGAAAAACGGTTCATGGGATAATGCCAAACGTATCCTTATCGACGATGAACAAATACGGATGTTCAAGGAAATCATTCGGCCATATGAGCCTGCTTCTGCCAATTTGCAGGCCATGTCGCATTCGCTACAGCGTACGTATACCGGGTTTTATCTGGATGCCAAATCTGACAACTCCCGCCAAGCCCGGCTGGAAAAGATTATTGACAGACTTAACCGGAATTTGAAGCCCATGTGAAATAGTGTGCTTTCAATTGATGGAAACCGGGGATTTTTCGCTGTTTGCAAAATGGACCGGCCAAGGGCAAGATCTGGTGGAATTCGAAATCTATCCGGTCAGTACATCGGCGGAAGCCATGGCTGCCATACAGCCGGCTTTATAGAGGATTTCAACATGGCGATAATTTTTCGCGAGCGAAAAAATGCTTGAGACGGGAAGATACCAGTCATCAGGCACGGACTGTTCATCGGTGTGTTTGCATGTTAACTAGAGTAAACTCCCCAGCGGCAGCGATCATATGTTGAAGCTGAACATACAAATGCTTTATCCCGGCCACGGTTAGTCGTTCCCTGGGGGTCGATTTTTAGAAACCTAAACAAAGCGCTATAAGGAGACATCATGAATGACTTCCCCGATTTCTTGAAGAACCCATTGAACCGGATAGCGAGTTCCTCGCAATACACGGCGGAAACCGAGGGCTATGTTTTTGACGGCCTTGACGGCAGCCAGGCCGCTTTCTGGAAGTGCCACGCCGGCACGAAGTCAGGCGAGCACATGCACGAGTTTGACGAGTACATGCTGGTGGTGAAGGGGCGGTATACGTTGATCATCGGAGAAAAAAAGATCCCGCTCGGCAGCGGGCAAGAGTACCATATCCCAAAGAGCGTGATCCATTCGGGGGAATGCAGCGCCGGCACCCGGACCATCCACGTCTTCGGCGGCAGGCGCGCCAAAAGAGAAGGCGAGCACTAAGATCGAAAGACCGCGAGAGAAAAAGTGAAAAATCAGGGGGCTCACTTCAGCAGGGATTTTGGGGATGGATCTTCACATTGCAAATAAGTTTTGATTCAAGGAAAATAAAGACCTTTAAAGTTGCGAGGAAAATAGATGGCTCAGCACACGATCGTCCTTCCCCAGGTCTGCTACGTCTGCTCCAATCCGCCCGATCACGAGGAATATGTCACGACCGTGGCTAATTACAAATCCACGAGCCTCAATGTCCCGATCTGCTTGGACTGCGTACGCCGCAAGCGGACAGCCGGGCGGGGACTGGCCATAATTTTATCGATCCTTGCCTTCGCGTTCCTTTTCGGCATCGGTTTCGCGGCCGAGCTGGGGCGGCAGGCGCGGCTTTCGGGAGCTTCTTCGCTTACGAAAACGATCTCACTGGCCGTGCAGGTTATAGCGCTCCTGGTTCTGGCGATCCTCGTGGGCTCCATATCCGGATTTGTCAGGGACGGCTTGCGAACATTCGCCCTGCGCTTGACCGGCTCCTTCAAAACCTGGCGGGAAGCGTGGACCTGGGTCCGCTACAGCAGGATCGGCAACGACCCGGTCAGCGGCTTCCCGGTGTTCCGCAATCCCGAATATTCCCGGCTCGTCGGCATCGCTAACAAATGAACCGGGGAGCCATGAATTCTTTTCCGCACACCTTCATTGTTTTGCCAAAGGATCCCGGCGCTCGACTATTTTTTATTATAAAAACGGATAAATCGTGCGCTACCTTGCGGTTCGGGAATAAAGGAGGAAGCAGATGGCTTATGAAACCCAGATGATCGCGCTGGCCAAGGGGGCGATAAAACTCCATGGCGATCTGCAGGAGGTGCTTTTTCTGAAAAACGACAACAAGGACAGCATCCTCGTTTTTTCGGACGGGACGGCGCTGCCCGTCGCCTACCGTTTTCGCGGCTACGACATTCGCGGCGAGGGATATGCTTTCGCGGTTGCCGCCCAACTCGGCGGGACCGATCCCTTTTCCCTCCTGACCTTTGGCTATTCGGGGACGGGCCCCGAGTGTTACGCCACGTTCCTGAAAGCCGCCGGCTTCTCGGACCCGGGCGTCACGGAGGTCAGTGCCCCGCTGCGGCTGACCCGGGATGGGCGGCGCATCGACGGCGCCACGAAGCGGGCGAAATGGACGGCGGAGATCTCCGCCAGGTCGCTGGACGAGGCCAGGAAAAAGATCGAGCCTCCGGAGTCCGCCGATTCTTGCGTCCTGCGCGAGGAGGTTCTCGGCGATGGGACCGCGGCGACCATGGTCGTCACGGTCGATACGGCTTCGGCGAGCGATGCCGAAAAAACCGCCAGGGAGAAGGTCCCGCCCCGGTCCGAGGTTGTGAGCGTCGAGATCGCGGATAAAAAGAACTCGCAGAGCAAAAAAATCCGGGCGTTCAGCGAAGCCGAAGCCAGGGAAAATGCCGGGGCGAACATCTCGCGGGAGGAGTCCGCCTGCAAGACCCTGTCCGGGATCGACTGCACCCAGCAGGCGCGGCCAGGCTTTTTGGGAATTGGCAAAACCGCCGGCGAATGGGAAGCCATTTACGAACTGTCGCAAAAGGAAGTCACGATCCGCTACGTTGTCCCGGCGAAATTAAAGATCCATTATGGCCCGAAGAAACTCCTGTGCAACAAGTGCGGCAGCGTGATGAACACGACAAACGAAGGAGTTTTTCCGGTCGGGGCGAACTCTTCGGCCAAGGCGCCGCTCCTGAAGCTCCGCTGCGAAACGTGCGATATCACGCGGGTTGAAAAGCGGGCCGAGATCGAAGGCGAATGGATCGCCTGGCAGGACGGCACCATGACACTGCTTTGAACGCCCGGGTGCCATCGGGGACGGCATTTTAACCTACAACCGAACCGGAAATATCCGGTCGTCAACGGAGGAAAAGCCAATGAAACTATTTTTTAAAGTCTTTATGGCGATCGTTTTGCTTTCCTTCCCGGCTTTGGCGCAGCAGCAAACGTTCCAGGATCCATTGCTGGACCATCTGGCCGGGGAGTGGGTCCTGCGCGGGACGATCGCGGGAAAAGAGACCACGCACGATGTCGCGTGCGACTGGGTGCTGGGCCATCAGTATATGCGCCTGCAAGAGGTGTCGCGCGAGAAGAACGCCGCCGGGCAGGCGGAGTATGAGGCGATCGTCTTCATCGGCTGGGACCAGGCGCTGGGCGAGTACGCGTGCCTGTGGCTCGACAATACGGGCGGCGGCGGCCTGGTGGGCCAGGCGATCGGCCATGCCGGGCGCGGCGGCGACGCGATCGCGTTCCAGTTCAAGGGAGCAGACGGCAGCGTTTTCCACAACACCTTCACTTATGGCAAGGAGAACGGTGCCTGGGAGTGGCGCATGGAAGGCGAAGCGGGCGGCAAGCTGCAGCCCTTCGCCCTGGTGAAGCTCACGAGGAAATAGCCATCCGCAAGAGGGTCGGGCACGGATCGCATCCGATCAGGCGCAAGTGAAAAAAGCATTCCGCTTGCTTGGCTGGATATTTTTGATCCTGGGCCTGCTGCTCTGTCTTTTGGGCGTGCTGGCTCTGCCCGCCGGGGGATTGATGTTCGCGCTGCCTTATTTTTTCCTGGTCCCCGGGCTCACGCTCACCGCCATCGGCGGTTTCATGCTATTATTGGCCCGGTCAAAGAAAACGATTTCAGGAGACCGCCAATGAAAGCCATCGTGGTCGAAAGATACGGGACGCCCGATGTTCTCAGGCTCGCGGAGGTGGAAAAGCCCGTTCCCCGGGAAAATGAAGTATTGATCAAGGTCCGGGCGGCGTCGCTGAACGCCTTCGACTGGCACATGCTGCTGCCCGACCCGTTCCTGGTCCGCTTCATGGGCGGCGGGCTGCTCAAGCCGAAGAACAGGATCCTCGGGGCCGACATGGCCGGGCGGGTGGAGGCGGCGGGCGCGAACGCAAATCAATTCAAGCCGGGTGACGAGGTGTTCGGCGACCTGGCCCGCTGGGGCTGCGGCGCCTGCGCCGAGTACGTATGCGCCCCGGAAAAGGCGCTGGCGCTTAAAGCCGGGAACATGACCTTCGAGCAGGCGGCGGCGGCGCCCATGGCCTCGCTCACCGCCCTGCAGGGGCTGCGCGACAAAGGACATATCCGGAAAGGCGGTAAAGTGCTGGTCAACGGCGCTTCCGGAGGCGTGGGCACGTTCGCGGTGCAGCTCGCCAGATTTTTCGCCGCCGACGTCACCGCGGTCTGCAGCAGCGGCAACGTGGACATGGCGCGCTCGCTCGGGGCCGACCACGTCATCGAGTACAGCAAGGAAGACTTCACCAAGAGCGGGAAACGATACGACTTGATCCTGGGGGCCAACGGCTTCCACCCGCTCGCTGATTACAAGCGGGCGCTGGCTCCCGGGGGAATCTATGTCATGACCGGGGGCGCGATGAAACAGATTTTCCAGGCCATGCTCCTGGCGCCCTGGTACTCCATGTCGGGCGGCAAAAAAATGGGGGGCATCACCGCCCACGCCAACCAGGAAGACCTGCTTTTCATAAAAGGGCTCATGGAGGCCGGCAAGGTCGTTCCGGTGATCGACAGGGTCTACCCGCTCGCCGACGTTCCCGACGCCCTGCGCTATCTCCTCGCCGGGCACGCCAGGGGGAAAGTGGTCATCCAGGTGGAAGGCGCCGGTGAAGGGCCGCAAAAAAGAGAAAATTCAACGAACAAGGAGCGGATATGGGCCTGACTCCATTCAAGCTGGACGGCTACTGCGGTCTTTATTGCGGCGGCTGCGACATCTACCGGCTGACGGAGAAGGGGGAGAGGACCGGGGTCAAGGCGAGGTGGCAGGAGATGCCCGAGCGCTTCAGGCAAGCCATCAAGGAGACCGACGTCGTCTGCCACGGCTGCAAGTCGGACGTCGTTTTCAGCGGCTGCAAGGTCTGCCCCCTGGTCAAGTGCGCCAGGAAGAAGGGGGTGGAGAACTGCGCCCTGTGCAAAAAATATCCCTGCTTCTATTTCACCATGATGAACATCGTGGTGCGCCTGCGCAAGCTGGACCGCAAGCTGCCGCACACCGCGGCGCGCAAGCCCAACCTGGAGTTCATCCGCGCGAACGGGCTGGAGCGTTTTTTGAAAGAGCAGGAAAAAGCCTGGCAATGCCCGCAGTGCGGCGCGCGCCTCTCCTGGTACCTGGAGCAATGCTCCTCCTGCGGCAAAGCCAATGAACGATATTATGGCGGCGGAATTTAATAAAAACCGGGAAGACGCATCGTCGAGCCCGAAGACTTCGGGAGGATGACATGGGCGAAAAAGTTCTGGTGGCGTACGGGAGCAAACACGGCATGACCGCGGAGATCGCGGAACGGATCGCCAAGGTCCTGTGCGACCAAGGGGTCGATGCCGAGGTGGCCAGCGTGGAGCGCGCCGGCGCGCCATCGGGTTACCGCGCGGTGGTGCTGGGCGCCGGGGTCTACGCCGGCATGTGGCGGCGTTCGGCGGCGAAGTACCTGAAGGCCCACGAGGCGGAACTGGCCGGGATGCCGGTGTGGCTTTTTTCCAGCGGCCCCACCGGCGCGGGCGACCTGGAGAAATTGTTGAGCGGCTGGACCTTCCCCACGGGGCTGCAGCCGGTCGCCGACCGGATCAAGCCGCGGGGCGTCACGGTCTTTCGCGGGGCCTTCGACGCCAAGCAGGCCGGCTTCTTCGAGCGCTGGATCATGAAAAAGGTCAAGGCCGCGAGCGGCGACTTCCGCGACTGGCCGGCCATCGAGTCCTGGGCCAGGGAGATCGCCGGGGCGCTGAAGAAGAGATAGCGCGCACTGAAGGGGTCGTCCCGGCGAGTCGGCGATCCCGTCGTTTTTTAAAATGAAATTTGTTTGTGTATTTGCTGCATTTTTGTATTACTTTTAAGGTAAAAGGAGAGCGAAAATGCATTGGATGAACGGTCATTGGGGATGGGGGTGGGGAATGGGCATGATCCTGTTTTGGATCCTGATCGTCGGGGGCATCATTATCCTGGTCAAGTGGATCTCTGGCCAGAGGCCGGGGGCCCCCCAGGGGGACTCGGCCCTGGATATTCTCAAGCGGCGTTACGCCAAGGGAGAGATCAGCAAGGAAGATTACGATCGCATGAAGAAGGACTTGGAGTGACGGGGAGCGGCCGATCGGGGGCCATGCCATTTCATATTTGTGATCCGAGCACCGAGAAGTCCGGGAGGAGGATGAAGATATGAGTACGAAAGTAAATGCAGAAAAAAATGAACATGTAGACCCGGTCTGTGCCATGGCGGTAGCCGGCGATTCCAAGTACCAATACGAGTACGCGGGCGAAAAATATTATTTCTGCAGCGAACATTGCCTGCGCGAATTCAAGGCTCACCCCGAACTCTACCTGCACAAGGGGGCCCCGCCGGCGCAAAAATAGCAAGGACAGCCGGGACGGGCCATCGCCGCTGCCCCGGCGTAGGCGGGTAAAAGCCCCCTGCAGCGTATTCAAGGCCTGAGATATCCGTCCGGTAAATCCTATATATTCCCCTGGCCGGCGGAGCGACCCGCCGCGCGGAAAACGGAGGTGCCCATGCGCGTGAAACTGCTGATTTTCATTTTTGTTTTCATAGCCGCCAGCCTGGCGGCCTTCCCGATCGAGGCCTTCAAGGTGACGGCGGCGTCGGCTTCCGTTTCCGAACCCGAGTTCCGGGGCTCCTGCCCCCACCGCTTCAATTTCAGCGGCCGGATCACGGCCAACCGCGAGGGCACGGTGCGCTACCGCTGGCTGCGCAGCGACGGCTCCGCCGGCGCCGTGGAAACGCTGGCTTTCACCACGGCGGGGACGCGGACGGTAGCCACCTATTGGGAGCTCGGCGGGACCATGGGGACCTATCCCGACCACTGGCAGCGGATCGAGGTCACGGCACCCAACTCCCTGCTGTCCAACAAGGCGGTCTTCGAGCTGGAGTGCCTGCCGCGGATGCGCATGGAGCGGAAGATCTCCAGGGTGTCGGGCCGGATCATCGCCGGCGGCCCGCACGTCGAGTGGCTCAACGGGCTGCAGCTCAAGGTCAAGCTCATGAGCGGCACCCGGGTGGCCAGTTCCCAGACGGTCGCCTTCGGCGGCGGCGGGATCGTCGACTATTCCCTGGTCGTGTACAATGCCCCGGGCGGCTATCGCGTGACCGTGGAGCCGGTCCATCCCACGAACCCCGATTTGTATTATTTATGCTTCGACCACGTGGACCCGGCCAGCATCCTGGTCGAGTTGACCGAGGCGGCGCCCGAGGCGCTCAACAGGAATTTCGACCTCACCTGGAGCTGGCGCCACCTGGACATGGGCCAGGTGGCCTTCGCTTCTCCCTGCTGGTAGGTGCATTGACCGCTGGACGCCCAGGCCGGCGCACCCGGCGGCGCGGACAGGGGGCGGCAGCGTCAAGTTGACTTTTTTTCGCCTGGCTTATATATAGGAGCTGGCTCCGCGTGGCGGCGATTCCGGGCCAAGGAGGAAAACGACATGAACAGCCAGCAGCCCCCGAACGATTCCATGGCCGGCAAGCGAGTGATCGTTACCGGCCCCACCTCGGGCTTCGGCAGGGAGATCGCCTTTCAACTGGCGGCGTGCGGCGCGGAGGTGGTGCTGGCCTGCCGCGACCTCCAACGCGGCGAGCAGACCGCCGCCGAGATCGCCCGGCGCACGGGCGCGAAGGAGTGCGCGGTCATGAGCCTGGACGCTTCCGACCAGCGCTCCATCCGCGAATTCGCCGGGCAATGCCGCGAACGGTTCCCCCGCCTCGACGTGCTGGTCAACAACGCCGGCATCAACCGCGCCCGGCGGCAGGTAGAGCGCGGACGGCATCGAACTCACCTTCGCCACCAACGTGCTCGGTTACTTTCTCCTGACCCGGGAGTTGCTCGACCTGTTGCGGGCGAGCGCGCCGGCGCGCATCGTCAACGTGGCCTCCACCTACGCCATCGCCCCCGACCTCGCCGACCTCCAGTTCGCGCGCCGGGCGTACGACGGGCGGAAAGCCTACGCCCAGTCCAAGGCCTGCGACCGCATGCTCACCTGGGCGCTTCGCCCGCCGGCTCGCGGGCAGCGGCGTCACCGCCAACGCCATGGCGCCCGGCCTGGTCGTCAACACCCGCCTTTACCGCGACACCTCGCGGGCGGCCATGCTCATCATGCGCGGCTTGGGCCTTTTCATCGGGCGCAGCGTCGCCCAGGGGGCCGATACCGCCATCTGGCTGGCGAGCAGCCCCGAGGTGGAGGGGGTCAGCGGCAAGTTCTTCGAACTGCGCCACGAGGCGCACTGCAAGTTCAGGAACGAGGAAAGCGAGGAAAAGCTGTGGGCCATCTGCCAGGGGCTGCTGGTCGTCCCCGCCCTGGAGTCGGCGCTGTAGGGAAGGGCCGGCAACGGCTCGCGTCGGGCGGATGGCAATAAAAAGGAGCCGAGCATGGAATTTTATGAAGTGGTGAAAATGCGGCGGACGGTGAGGGAATTCCAGGACACGCCGGTGCCCGAGGCGGCGCTGCGGCGAGCGCTGGCGGCGGGACTGCGGGCGCCGTGCAACGCCCACTTGAAGAGCTGGCAGTTCATCCTGCTGCGCGACCTGGAGAAGCGCGACAAGGCGGTCTTCGACGGGCTGAAGGCCAGGGACATGAAGGACCCCGGCGAGATCGAGCGCTTCGTGGCGCGTTTCGCCGAGCCGGAACTGAAGGAGGTCTACCGCCGCTCGCTGCCCCGGCAGCTGAGCATGATGCTGGAAGCCCCCGGGCTGCTGCTGGTCTGCTACAAGATGAAGCCGCAGGAGGAGTGCCGCACCCTGTTCGAGCTGAACCCGCTCGCCTCCGCCTGGATGTGCATCGAGAACATCATGCTGGCGCTGGCCGCCGAGGGTCTTTTCGGCTGCACCTACACCCCCTACGAATCCCGGGGGCTGAAGCGGTTCCTGGGAGTGCCCGCGGGCCACGAGATCGCCGCCGTGATCCCCTTCGGCTACCCCAAGGAGCCGCCCGGGGAGAACGAGGAGGAGGACCTCGACGCGCGGCTGCACGTCGACGGCTGGTAAAATGATTTTTGGAGGTGAAAGGGCATCATGAGAAAAATATTCGTTTCCGAGATGGTTTCCGTGGACGGTTTCTTTGCCGGGCCCAAAGGCGAGATCGACTGGCACAACGTCGACGCGGAGTTCAATGAGTATGCCATCGACATGCTCGACTCGGTCGACCTGCTCATGTTCGGCCGCGTGACCTACGAGTTGATGGCCGGTTACTGGCCGGGGCCGGAGGCGACCCGGGATGACCCGCGGGTCGCGGCCAGGATGAACGCCTTGCCCAAGCTCGTTTTTTCCCGCACCCTGGACCGGGCCGCCTGGGCGAATACCGGGCTGGCGCCGGACATTCTGGCCGGCGAGATCCTGGAAATGAAAAAGCGGGCCGGAAAGGATATGGCGATTTTTGGCAGCGGCACCGTCGTCTCCCGCTTCGCGCAGCTGGGGCTGATCGACGAATACCGGCTGCTGGTCAACCCGGTCGTCCTGGGAAGCGGCAAGCCGTTGATCCGCGGCCTTGGCCAAAGGCTGCATTTGCATTTGTTGAGGAGCAGGACCTTCGGCAACGGTAACGTCTTGCTTTGCTATGCGCCGGTCAACGGTTAGGGGCCAGGCGGGCCAGCGCCGCCGCGATTTCCGTTTTGTGATCGAATGACCGCTACCCCAAGCCGTTGATCCCCCACCCACGCGTGGCGGCAATAAATTGGAGACTGGCAGTGGAAAAATTCGTTTTCGCCCCGGGTTGCGCCCTGTTCCTGTACAAACCCCGTCTGGTCGAAAAAATGCGCGCCTACCTGGAGGCGCGCCGTGGACCGCTGCCGGTGCTCGGCGCCTGCTGCCACCACACGCCGCCGCTGCCCTCCGGCACCCGGGTGGTCACCACCTGCCCGGGCTGCGACCGCCGCTACCGCCAGGACTATCCCGAGCCGCTCGCGGTCTCCCTCTGGGAGCTGCTCGCCGGCGACGACGCCTTTCCCTTCCCCGACTACCGCGGCCGGCAGATGACGATCATCGACGCCTGCCCCACGCGCGACCGGAAACGGATCCACGACGCCGTGCGCCTGCTCGCCGGGCGCATGAACATCGTCATCGTCGAGCCGGATCGCACCCGGGAGAAGGGCACCTGCTGCGGCGACATTTTTTACGGCGCGTTGCCCGCCGCCCAGGTGATCGCTCGGATGCTGGCCAGGGGCGCGGAGATGCCGCGGGACGAGGTCCTGGTCTACTGCGTCTCGTGCAGCAAGTCGATGTTCGTCGCCGGCAAGCGTCCCAGGTACCTGGTGGACCTGCTGTTCGCCGAGGAGACCCTGCCCGGGACCACCGACCCCGACGCCTGGCACAAGGAACTGGACGCCTTCATGGCAAGCCACAAAGGAGGTGTTTGATGGAGCGCAGGGAATGCCTGAAGCGCTTCGCCGGGCTGGCAAACCGGTCGCGTGGGTCTTATAATCACATAACGGGGGAATATTGACGAATACGGAATATGAATAAAAAGCTGATCATCCTGCTCACCGTGCTGATCGATGTCCTGGGCATCGGCATCATCATCCCGGTCCTGCCTTTCTATGTGGAATCGTTCGGCGCCTCGGCTTTCATCGTGACCCTGCTGTTCGCGACCTTTTCCTTCTTTTCCTTTTTTAGCGCCCCGCTCCTGGGAGCCATTTCCGACCGCATAGGCCGCCGCCCGGTCCTGATCGTCAGCATCGCCAGCACGGCTCTGGGCTGGTTGGTGTTCGCGGCGGCGCCCAACATTTACTGGCTCTTCATCGGCCGCGTTATCGACGGGCTTGCGGCGGGCAATTTTCCCATCGCCCAAAGCTACCTGGTCGATATCGCCAGGACCCCCGGGGAACGGACCACCAACCTGGGATTGATCGGCGCGGTCTTCGGCGTCGGCCTGATCATCGGCCCGTTCCTGGGCGGCGTGCTCAGCCAGGTCTCCCTCAGTCTGCCGTTCTGGTTCGTCGGCGGCCTGGCGTTCGCCAACGTGGTCCTGGCTTTATTCAACCTGCCGGAAACCAACCAGAACCGCGACAAGGAGAAACGGATTTCGTTCAATCCGTTCCGGCCCATCGGCAGGGCCATGGGCAGCGCCTGCCTGCGGCCGGGATTCGGCGCCTGGTTCCTGTTCGGCCTGGCCCTGGCCGGGCAGCAGGCGGTGCTCTCCCTCTACCTGGCCGGCGCTTTCCGCTTCAATTCCTTCCGGATCAGCCTGGTGATGGTCGGCACCGGGATCATCCTTGTCCTGAACCAGGCCTTTTTCCTGAAGCGGGTCTGGCTGAAGCGTTTTTCCGAGGAGACGCTGATCATCTATTTCTTCTTCATCATTTTTGCCGGGTTCCTGCTCATGGGCGCCTCCTTTCTATTTACATTGCTGGCGGGGCTGGTCCTCTACAGCGTCGCCCAGTCGACGCTGCGCGTGGTCATGACCAGCCGGATCACCAAGATCGGCGACGCCAGGGAGCAGGGCATGATCCTGGGCATGCTGTCATCGGTGATGTCGCTGAGCATGATCGTCGGCCCGGTCCTGGCCGGCGTCCTGTTTTCCCTGGGCATGAGCCTTCCTTTCTGGGCCGGCGCGCTCTTTTCCTTCCTGGCGTTCGCCATCATCCTCTGCGAGAAAAAGAGGAAGCGGTCGGCGGCGGCGGAACTCTGCGCCGAGGAACTGGCCATCGCCGAACAGAAGATCGAATTCTCTGGCTAGGCCGGCGCGCCCGGCCCGGCCGCGTTGCGGGCGGAAGCGAGTGTGGTATCATGGTCGCATCATGAGACACGCAATAAGGAAACCCTGTCTGCGCCTCGGCGCGGCCTGCGCCTTGTGCGCCTGGCTGGGCGCGGTCGCGGCGGTCGCCCAAGTCCCGCAAGCGGGGATCTGGCCGCAGACGGGCAGGGACCTGTGGTACTCGATCGAGCCCAAAGCGGACTACCCCGCCGCCCAGGTCGAAGCCGTGTTCAAGGCGGCGCTCGCCGAAGGGGCGGCGTTCATGGACCCCCGCTTCGACGTGACCGTGTTCCTGGCCAAGCAGTTCCGCCTGACCAGGGGGAAGTCGGGCGACCGGAAAAAATACCCGGAGCGACCGGAAAAAGCGGACGACCTGCGCATCGAGACCGAATGGCGCACCGGGGAGATGAACCAGTACCGGGGCTCCTCCTACTGCTTCATCCCCCTGGACGCCGTCCGCGGCATGGACCTGCATTTCATACCCAACCTGCGCGAGCGCTTCCCCAAGGCCCCGGACGGCCGCAACTGGAACGTGAACCTGATCGCCGGCGGGCGCTATAGCTTTTTTTTCGCGACCGAGGAGACCGCCCGCGGTTTCATCAACGCCGTGGCTTCCCTGCTCAGGCAGCGGGGCATGGACCTGGCGTTCTCCCGCTTCGGGCTGATGTGGGAGAACGTGACGCCGGCGCAGGCCGCGGACGCCGGCCCCGTCGTAGCGGGGCGGGACGGCCGGCCGGTCGGGGCGGGCGTCCTGGTCACCATGGTGGCCATCGCCGGCGCCGCGGACCGGGCCGGCATCCGCCCGCTGGACATGGTCATCGAGGTCAACGGGGCCCGGGTGACGAACTTCTCCCATTTTTCCCAGCTGCTGGACGGCATCGCCCCGGGCGCCAAGGCGACGCTGCTCCTGCTGCGGCGCCTGAAGGACCCGAACCTGCACCCGGAAGCCAACGCCTGGAATACGCTGACCGTGGAACTGGCTTCCCGGTAGCTTCGGGGCGATGGAGCATACCCTTTGCACGTTTGCCGACAGGCCGGAGTTGCGCCCGGGCATCGAAAGCCTGGAACGCCGGGCCTGGCCGCCATTCATGCTGCACGGCAACGTCCGCAGCTGGCATCTGCTGTTCGAGATGTTCCCTGATTGCCAGCTCCTGCTGTGCGGCCCCGGCGGCGACCTCCTCGCCGTGGGCCACACCGTGCCCCTTTTCTGGGACGGGAGCGTTGCCGGTCTGCCGGCGACCATCGAGGAGATCATCGTCCGTGCCGGCAGTGCCCATGCCGAGGGCCGGCCCGCCAACGCCCTCTCCGCCCTGGCGGCCATGGTCGACCCGGCGCAGCGCGGGCGCGACCTGAGCGTCGCGGTCGTGTGCGAGATGAAAGCGCTGGCCGGCCGCCGCGGCTGCCGCTCGCTGATCGCGCCGGCACGCCCGACCTGGAAATGCCGCTACCCGCTGGTCCCCCTGGAGCGGTATGTCGAGTGGCGGCGGGACGACGGGGCGCCGTTCGACCCCTGGCTGCGCGTCCATTGGCGCCTGGGGGCGCTGCCGCTGGGCCCGGCGTCCGCCACCGTGACCGTAAGCGGCACGCCGGGGCAATGGCGGGAGTGGACCGGGAGGGAATTCCCGGCCAGCGGCTCCTACCTGGTGCCGGGCGCCCTGCAGCCGGTCAATGTCGACCGCGAACAGGACCTCGGCATTTATGAAGATCCCAATCTCTGGATGGAGCATGCCGTCGAGCCGGAACGGAAAAAAGGGGGATCTTCGCCGGCAACCTGATTCCGAATGTTCGCTTCCGGCCGGCCGGCGCGGGGCGGGCGCTCGCTCAGATCGCCTGGCCCTTGAACTGGCTCGACGTACAGGTGGTGGTAGAAGCCGCGCTTGTCCAGCAGCTCCTGGTGCGTGCCCTGCTCGACGATCTCGCCGTTGTTGATCACCACCACGTTGTCCGCGTCGCGGATGGTGCTCAGGCGGTGGGCGATCACGAAGCTGGTGCGGCCCTGCATCAGCCGCAGCAGCGCCTTCTGGATGCGCGCCTCGGTGCGCGTGTCGACGCTGCTGGTGGCCTCGTCCAGGATCAGGATGGCCGGGTCGGCCAGGATGGCGCGGGCGATGGCCAGCAGCTGGCGCTGGCCCTGGCTGAGGTTGCTGGCCCGCTCCGAGAGCATGGTCTGGTAGCCGTGCGGGAAGCTGGCGGATGAAGTGGTCGGCGTCGGCCATCTCGCGCCGCCTCGATCACTTCCTCGTCGGTGGCCTCCAGCCGCCCGTAGCGGATGTTCTCCATCACCGTGTCGGCGAACAGGAAGGTGTCCTGCAGCACCAGTCCCAGCTTGCGGCGCAGGTCGGCCTTGCGTGACGGCGCGGATGTCCTTGCCGTCGATGGTGATCCTGCCCGCCCTGGATCTCGTAGAAGCGGGTCAGCAGGTTGATGATGGTCGTCTTGCCCGCGCCGGTCGGCCCGACCAGGGCGATGATCTGCCCGGCCTTGGCTTCCAGGCGTCATGTCCTTGATGATCGGCGTCGCCGGGCGTGTAGCCGAAGTTCACGTGTTCGAAGCGCACGTCCCCGCGGATGGCCTCCAGCGGCGCCGCGTCCGGGCATCGGCCACCTCCGCGGGCGTGTCGATGATCTCGAACACCCGCTCCGCGCCGGCCAGCGCCGCCTGGATGGTGTTGTACAGGTTGGCCAGCTGGCGCAGCGGCTGGATGAAGTTCTGCCCGTAGTTGATGAAGGTGGCGATCATGCCGACGCTGACCAGCCCTGCAGCGCCAGCCAGCCGCCCAGGCCGGCCAGCACGATCACGAAGAAGTTGCCCAGCACATTGGTCAGCGGCATGAGCAGCAGCGCGTAGGTGTTGGCGTAGACGCCGGCCTGGTAGACCGCCTGGTTCTGCTGGCGGAAGGCGTCGATCACCGATTCGTTGCGGCGGAAGGCCTTGACCACCTTCTGCCCGCTGATCGCCTCCTCCATCACGCCGTTCAGGCCGCCCAGGCTCTTCTGCAGCTCGCGGAAGCCCTTGCGCGTGTAACTGGCCACGAACGCGGTGAACCAGAACATGATGGGCACGACCAGCAGCGACGCCAGCGCCAGCCAGCGTTCGAGCACGAACATGGCGATCAGGATGCCCGACCATCGAGAGCACGCTGGCGAGCAGCGAGGTGACGTTCTGGGAGACGGCCTGGTTGATGGCGTCGATGTCGTTGGTCAGGCGGCTCATCAGCTCGCCGGCCGGGTGCGTGTCGAAGAAGCGCGAGCGGGAAGCGTCTGCAGGTGCTGGAACAGGTCGCGGCGCAGCTGCTTCAGCGCGTCGCTGCGAGACGCCGGGCCATGAGCCAGTTGGCCACGGCCTGGAACAGGTTGTTCAGCAGGTAGGCCGCCAGCATCAGCAGCGCGATCCGCGCCAGGCCGGCCGCGTCCTTGCCGCCGATGAAGCGGTCGATCGCCACGCCCATCAGGTAGGGGCCGACCAGCCCCAGCAGGGTGTAGACCAGGACGAAGACCAGCACCAGCCCGATGAGCCCAGCCTGAACGGCTTGAGGTAGGGCAGCAGGCGGGTCAGGGCGCGGCGCGGGTCCCTGGCCTTCTCGATCTTGCCGGCTGGACGCCGCGGGCCCCGGCGCCTGCAATTGCTGGCGCGCAGGCTCGGCGGTGCCCTGGCGGGCGGATGGCGCGCGCCATGGTCAGCCCTCGCCTCGGCGGTCAGCGCCGTCTCATCCGGCGAGCCCGTCGCCAAGCTGCGACTCGTAGATCTCCTGGTAGATCGGGCTGGAGCGCATCAGCTCGCGGTGCGTGCCCTCGGCCGCGATGCTGGCCCTTGTCGATGACCACGATCTTGTCCGCCTTCGAGCACGGTGCTGATGCGCTGGGCGACCACGAAGCTGGTGCGGTCGCGCATGATCGCCGCCAGCGCGTCCTGGATCCGGGTCTCGGTCTCCACGTCCACCGAGCTGGTGCTGTCGTCCAGGATGCAGGATCTTCGGCCGCATGATCAGGGCGCGGGCGATGGCGATGCGCTGCTTCTGCCCGCCCGAAAAGTTGGCGCCGCGCTCCTCGACGTGGGTGTCGTAGCCCTGCGGCAGGCCGAGGATGAACTCGTGCGCCTGGGCCGCCTTGGCCGCCGCGATCACCTCCTCGTCGCTGGCCTCGCGGGCGGCCGTAGCGGATGTTGTCGCGCACCGTGCCGGAGAACAGGATGGTCTCCTGCGGCACGATGCCGATGTGCGCCAGCAGCGAATCCTGCTTGAGCCCGCGGATGTCGAGGCCGTCGATCAGGACCCGCCCCGCGGTGACGTCGTAGAAGCGCGGGATCAGGTTGACCAGCGTCGACTTGCCGGCGCCGGTCGCGCCCAGGATGGCCACGTCTGTCCCGGCTCGGCCACGCAGGTCGATGTCTTCCAGCACGTTCGCTTGTCGCTGCCGCCATGGTAGTGGAACGACACGTCCTGGAAGTCCACCACGGCCGGGGCGCTGCGTCGGGCAGCGGCTGCGCGTCCGGCGACGTCCTGCACGTCGGGCACCGTGTCCAGGACCTCGTTGACGCGCCGGGCGGAGGCCATGCCGTTCGCCCAGGTGTTGGACAGCATGGTCATCATGATCAGCGGCGTCATGGTGGTGAGCAGGTAGTTGGTGAAGGCCACGATCTGGCCGATGGTCAGGCCGCCGCGGATGGCCTGCAGCCCGCCCGCCCAGATGACGATGACCATGCCGATGTTGACGCAGATCGTCAGCGCCGGCGTCATGGTCGACATGAACTGCATCACGCGCGATCGATCTCGCGGGTCAGGTCCTCGTTGGCGGCTTCGAAGCGCTCGCCTTCGAAGTCGGCGCGCACGAAGGCCTTCACCAGCCGCGCCCCGGCGATGTTCTCCTGCAGCACCGTGTTCAGCCGGTCCAGCTTCTGCTGCACCGTGCGGAAGAGCGGCTCCATCTTGCAGATGAAGAAGACGATCAGCGCCGAGGTGACCAGCAGGAGCGGCAGCATGGTCAGCGCCAGCTGCGGGCTGGTCGCTGATCATCAGGATCAGGCTGCCGATCATCAGCAGCGGCGCGCGCGTGCCGATGCGCAGCGAGATCTGCGTCAGGCGCTTGACCGCGGCGACGTCGCTGGTCAGGCGCACCATCAGCTTGCCCGGTCGTAAATCGGTCCAGGTTGCCGTACGAGAAGCTCTGGATCTTGAGGAACAGGGCTTCGCGCAGGTCGCGCGCCACGCTCTCGCCCACCCGCACCGAGAAGTTGTTGTTGCCGATGGCGATGATCGTGCTCAGCAGCGAGATGCCCAGCATCGATAACGGAGGTCTGGATGACCACGGCGAGGTCGTTCTGCCCTTGATGCCCTGGTCGATGATCCGCTGGATCAGCCGCGGGATGGCCAGGTCCATGAATACCAGTGAGGTCAGCAGCAGCAGGGACAGGACGGCCAGCTTCCGGTACGGTTTGACGAAATGCAGTATGCGGCGCAGCGGCGGCATGGCCCTACTTCACTCTTTTTCGCCCGGCCGGGCCGGGAGGCCGCATGCGCTTTTCAGGGTTTTCATCGACTGGCGGAGAATGTTCGCTTCCTCCCGTTTCAAGGCGCCGGCGATTTGCTTCAACCGGACCGGCAAAAGACGGTACAAATATATTCGCTTGTCGCGACGAGGTCAAGGAGCGGGGCCCGGGGGTCCTACGGCGAAACCGTTCGCCGGGAGGATGGCACATTGTTTTTTTCTTGGTATAATCGGGATTCGGGCAAGGAGGAGCGATGAAAACCATAGGCCTTCTGGGCGGCATCACCTGCGAATCGTCCCTGCTGTATTACAAGCTGATCAACGAGATGACCCGGGCGGAGCTCGGCGGCCACCACGCGGCCAAGAGCGTCATGGTCTCCGTGGATTTCGCGGAGATCCAGCCGCTGACGGAGTCCGGCGCCTGGGACGAGGTGCTGGCGATCCTGCTCAAGGCCGCCAGGGACATCGAAAGCGGCGGCGCCGACCTGCTGCTGCTCTGCGCCAACACGGCGCACAAGCTCGCCGCCGGGATCGAGCGGGAGATCGGCATCCCGATCGTGCACATCGTGGACGCCACCGCCCGGGAGATCAACAAAACCGGCTGCAAAAAAGTCGGGCTGCTGGGGACCCGCTTCACCATGGAGGAGGAGTTCTTCTCCGGCCGGCTGCTCGCCCGGTATGGCGTCGAGGCGCTCACGCCGGGCAAGGAAGACCGCGAGCGCGTGCACCGCATCATCATCGACGAGCTGGCTTTGGGAAACGTCAAGCCGGCGTCCCGGGACGCGGTTTTGCGCGTCATCGGCGAACTGACCGCCAAGGGGGCCCAGGCCATCGTCCTGGGCTGCACCGAGCTGCCGCTGCTGGTCAGCCAGAAGGGGTGCCCCGTCCCGCTTTTCGATACCACGACGATCCATGCCCGGGCGGCGGTGGACCATGCCCTGGGCCGGGTCGATCGTTCGTAGCCGGGTCGGTTCCATACCGCTGTTCCCCTGGAGTCGTTTTTCCGCGGTATCGTTGCGCAAAAAGGCCTTTTCGCCGGTTTGCCGGCGAAAATAAAAAAAATCACATTAAAATATGTGAAAATAACTTTCGCAAGGAGGAGAAAATGAAAAAGGCATGGATAATCGTCCTTGTTTTGGCCGTGCTGGGCATTCTGGCGCCCGCCCAGGAGAAGCCCAAGGTCACGGTGGAGGTGGATCGCATGGCGGCCATCGTGGCCGCGAATACCGTGAACGAGCACCACGATTTCCTCAAGAAATTCGTCGGCGACTGGAATGTAAAGATGACCTTCTGGACCGCTCCCGGCAAGCCGCCCGTCATCAGCCAGGCCACTTCCAAGGGCGAAGTCCGCTTCGGCGGGCGCTTCCTGTTCCTTTTATTCACCGGCGAAATGATGGGCAAGCCGTACGAGGGCCAGGAGATCATCGGCTATGACAACCTGGAAAAAATGTTCAACGTATTCTATATGGACAACACCTCGACCCATGTGTACGTTGCCAAGGCCGCGCAGGAAGGCGACGTGCTCTCCGAAACCGGGGAGATGACCGACCCCCTGACCGGGAAGAAGTCCGGGTTCACGCGCGGACGACCTTTCTCGACAACGACGAATATCTCTACGAGCAGTTCATGGTCCAGGAAGACGGCAGCGAGGTGAAGACGATGGAGCTTCACTGCCTGCGGAAGAAATAGAACCGCTTTCAGGGCGGCCGGCGCCAATGAACGCCGAAAACGACTACGCGATCGTGATGACCACGGTCGGGAGCGAGCCGGCGGCCGGGGACCTGGCCATGAAGATCCTCGCCGGGAAGCTGGCCGCTTGCGTCCAGGTGCAGGCGATCGGGAGTTATTACAAGTGGAAGGGCGAGACCCTCCATGAACCCGAGTACCTGCTGCTGATCAAGACGCGGGCCGCCCTCTACGCCGAGCTCGAGAGGTTCATCCGCGCCAACCATACCTATGAGATCCCGGAGGTCATCCTGCTGCCGTTCTGCGAGGGCGCGGCGGGTTACCTGCGCTGGATCGATGAGGCCACCGCGAAATGAGCGGACCGCGGCTGGCGCGTTGAGTATTTTGTGGAAAATCGGATCCACGGTTGCCGGGCAGTGGGGAAATGGTTTAGAATAGCGGCAGAAACGGATCAGGCCGACACAGGAGGGAGCGATGGAGAAAAAGGTGGGCTTATGGATCGACCACAAACAGGCGATCGTCGTGGCTGTCATGGGCAAGAAAGAGGAGATCGGGCTGGTCGTTTCCCAGTCGGAAAAGCAGCCCCGGCGTTTTGACACCGAGCCTGCGCAAGGGAGAGGCAAGCCCAGGCGGGCGATCGCGGATGACATCCGCCAGAGAGTCCTGACCGAGCAGCTCGACCATTATTACGACGCGGTCATCGCGGCCCTCGGGGACGCGGAAGCGATCTTGATCTTCGGCCCCGGCGAAGCCAAGGGCGAGCTGAAAAAGCGCCTGGAAAAAAACGGGCTGGGCGGGCGCATCGCAGGCGTCGAGACGGTCGACAAGATGACCAAGCCCCAGATCGCCGCCAAGGTGCGCAAGCACTTTTGCAAATAACGTTCAACGTCAGGATCGGGACGGAGGGCCTTGAAACGCTGCCCAAACGGATGCGGCGAAACGGGACGCTCAAGAGCGCTTTGGAGCGGTCGCCTGGTTTACGTCGAGAGGGATTCCTTAAAGTCGAGCGGCCGCCTGTTGTCGCTGGGGAATGAATGGCACTGCCGAAAACAATACTGAAAGCGGTCGGGGATCTCGCGGGCAAAAGCAAAGTAAAAGTCTCCGAGCAATTATTGGCCAAGGCGCGCATGGACCCGGGGGCCGCGTTGGCAGATCTCGGATCGCGCTTGGACGGGCTCGGCGCGGATGAGATCGCCGCGCGCATCCAGCGCTATGGCTGGAATGAAATCGCCCGGGAGAAACGCCAGACCTGGCTGATGCGCCTTTGGGGCAATGTCCGGAATCCGCTGAATATCCTGCTGATCACGCTGGGCGTGCTTTCGTATCTGACGGGCGACAAGCGGGCGATGATCGTCATTTTCGCCATGGTGGTGTTGGGAGTGGTGCTGCGGTTCTTTCAGGAGATGCGCGCCGACAACGCGGCCGAAAAGCTCAAAGCCATGGTCAATACGACGGCGACGGTGGTGCGCGCTGGCCAGGATGCCGAGGTGCCTCTCAAGTTGCTGGTGCCCGGTGACATCATCCGGCTGAATGCCGGGGACATGGTGCCGGCCGATTTGCGGGTTCTGGCCGCCAAAGACCTGTTTCTGAACCAGGCGGCGCTGACCGGGGAATCCTTGCCGGTAGAAAAGAAAGCCGCGCCGATCGCCAGCACCGTGCTCAATCCACTGGATCTGCCGAATATCTGCTTCCTGGGTTCCAGCGTGGAGAGCGGCTCCGCGACGGGGGTGGTGGTCCACACCGGGAACCTCACCTACTTCGGTTCGCTGGCCGCCAGCATCGTCGGGCAGCGCCAGCTGACCAGCTTCGACAAGGGGGTCAACAAGTTCACCTGGCTGATGATCCGCTTCATGGCGGTGATGGTGCCGGCCGTGTTCCTGATCAACGGGCTGAGCCGGCATAACTGGATGGAAGCCTTTCTGTTCGCCATGGCGGTGGCCGTCGGCTTGACCCCGGAGATGCTGCCGATGATCGTGACCGTCAACCTGTCCAAGGGCGCGCTGATGATGGCGCGCAAGAAGGTGATCGTCAAGCGCCTGAATTCCATCCAGAACTTCGGGGCGGCCGACGTCCTGTGCACCGACAAGACCGGCACCCTGACCCGGGGCAAGATCATCCTGGAGAAACACCTGGACGTCAGCGGCAACGAAAGTCCGCGCGTCCTGCATTACGGGTACCTGAACAGTTATTTTCAGACCGGCCTTAAAAACCTGATGGATGAGGCCATCCTCGATCACGGCCACCTGGAGGAGGACCTCAAGGTGAAAACGGACTACCGCAAGATCGACGAGATCCCCTTCGATTTCCAGCGCCGGCGCATGTCCGTGATCGTGGAGGACAAGCAGGACCAGCACGTCCTGATCTGCAAGGGCGCGGTGGAAGAGATCATGCGCCTGTCATCGCGGGTGGAGGTCGGCGGCGAGGTGCTGGATGTCCAGCCGGAACACGACGTTCATCGCAAGCGGCTCGTGCAAAGCTTGAATGAGCAGGGTTTCCGCGTGGTTGCCGTGGCCTATAAGGCGATGCCCGGCGATGATCATGAACCGCGCTATGGGACTCAGGACGAAGCCGGCATGACCCTGCTGGGGTTCCTGGCCTTCCTCGACCCGCCCAAGGAAACCGCGGCCGAGGCCTTGCAGCGGCTGCACGCCTTGCATGTGGACGTCAAGATCCTGACCGGCGACAATGAAATCATCACCGCCTATATCTGCAGGCAGGTGGGCATGCCGGTGGACAAGATCCTGCTTGGCACACAGATCGAAACGCTGAGCGAAGCAGAACTGGCCGAAGCGGCCAGCGTGACCCGTATCTTTGCCAAGCTGGCGCCGGCGCAAAAGGAGCATATTATCCGTGCCCTGCAAAGCAAGGGACACGTGGTGGGCTTCATGGGTGACGGCATCAATGACGCGCCGGCGTTGAAGGCCGCCGATGTCGGCATCTCGGTCGACAGTGCCGTGGACATCGCCAAGGAGTCGTCCGATATCATCCTGATGGAAAACAGCCTGCTGGTGCTGGAGCAGGGGGTTATCGAGGGCCGCCGCGTTTTCGGCAACATCATCAAGTATATCAAGATGGCGGCTTCTTCCAACTTCGGCAACATGTTCAGCGTCGTAGGGGCCAGCGCCTTTCTTCCTTTTTTACCCATGCTGCCGATCCAGGTGCTGACCAACAACCTGCTCTACGATTTCTCGCAGACCGCCATCCCCACGGACGCGGTGGATGCGGAATGGCTGACCAAGCCACGCCAGTGGACGATCGACGCGATCCAGCGTTTTATCCTTTTTATCGGCCCGATCAGCTCGATCTTCGATTACCTGACATTCTTTGTCATGCTCAATATTTTTCATGCCTGGAGCGACCCGGCCCTGTTCCATACGGGCTGGTTCGTGGAGTCGCTCTTCACCCAGACGCTGATCATCCACGTCATCCGCACCAACAAGATCCCGTTCATCCAGAGCCGGGCCAGCTGGCCGCTGATTGCGACTTCCATCATCATCGTCGCCTCCGGCGCCTGGCTTACGGTTTCGCCCCTGGCCGGCACGCTCGGGTTCGTCCCGCTGCCGCCGCTGTACTGGCTGCTGCTGGCGGCCATGCTGCTGGGCTATGTGCTGCTCACGCAATTGGTCAAAACCTGGTTTTACCGAAGGTTCGGAGAATAAGGAAGAGCGCGCAGGCCCTTGCCCCTTCGCCCCGGCGGTGGTAGAATGATATATGCCACGTCATGAAGCCCCGCGGGGGCGGCGGTGATCGCCCCGGTCGTACTCATCTCGGCCGCGATCCTGGGCGCCGCCTACCTGGTCTACGGCCGCTTCCTGGCGCGCCGCCTGCAGCTGGACGACTCCCGGCCCACCCCGGCGGTGACGGTCAACGACGGCCAGGATTTCGTTCCCGCTTCCGCGGGTCTGCTGCTCGGCCAGCACTTTTCGGCCATCTCCGCCGCCGGCCCGATCGTCGGGCCGGTCCTGGCCGGCATCTGGTTCGGCTGGCTGCCGGCGCTGCTGTGGATCGTCCTCGGCTCCATCTTCATCGGCGGCGTCCACGACTTTTCCAGCCTGATCGCCTCGGTGCGCCACCAAGGGGCGTCGATCGGCGAGATCGTGCGCCGCAACCTTTCGCCGACCGCCTACCGCTTGTTCCTGACCTTCGTCTGGCTCTGCCTGATCTATGTCATCGCCGCCTTCACCGACATTACGGCCCAGACCTTTCGCGCCGTGGGCGGGGACGGCGAGGCGTTCGGCGCCGGGGTGGCGGCCTCCTCCGTGTTCTATATCCTGGCGGCCATGGTCATGGGCGTCCTGCTGTACCGTTTCGGCTGGAAGGCGGGGAAAGCGACCCTGGTCTTCCTGCCCCTGGTCATGTTGATCATCTGGCTGGGCCCGCACCTGCCGGCGTCCCTGCTCCAGCTCATCGCCTCGGTCCCGGTCAAGGGCTGGGACGTCGTGCTCCTGGGTTACTGCTTCTTCGCCTCGGTGATCCCGGTCTGGCTGCTGCTGCAGCCGCGCGGCTACCTGGGCGGCTGGCTGCTTTACCTGGTCATCGCCGCCGGCCTCGGCGGGGCGATATTCGGCGGCATCCCCGCGGCGTATCCCGCCGTCAACCTGGTGGGGCTGAACAGCCTGCTCAACGGCAAGCAATTGTTCCCGATCCTGTTCATCACCATTGCTTGCGGCGCCTGCTCCGGTTTCCACGGCATCGTCGCTTCGGGCACCACGTCCAAGCAGCTGGCGCGCGAGCGCGACGCCCGGCCGGTCGGCTACGGGGCCATGCTGCTCGAGGCGCTGGTGGCGGTGCTGGCGCTGGCCACGGTGATGGCCCTGGCGCCCGGTTCGCCGGAGTTGAAAGAGGACCCGAACCTGATCTACGCCCGCGGCATCGCCCGCTACCTGGGCATGGCCGGGATCGATCCCTCCCTGGCCCTGTCGTTCGCCCTGCTGGCTTTCTCCACGTTCGTCTACGACACCCTCGACGTCTGCACGCGCCTGGCGCGCTACATCCTGCAGGAGTTCACCGGCCTGAAGGGGCGCGCCGGCGTCTGGCTGGCCACCGCCGCCACCCTGGCGCTGCCCCTGCTATTTCTCCTTTCGACCAAGGAGAAGGGCTACCTGGTGGCCTGGCCGATCTTCGGTTCCAGCAACCAGCTGCTGGCCGCGCTGACCCTGCTGGCGCTGGCGGTGTGGCTGAAGCATAGCGGCCGCCGCATCGGCTTCGTGCTGCTGCCGCTGGCGGTCATGCTGGTCATGAGCCTGTGGTCCCTGCTCCTGCTGGTCAAGCCGTTTTTAACGGGCAGCACGGGTTTCGACACCCTGCTTTCGGCCGCCTTCGGCCTGATATTGCTGGTCTTAAGCCTTTTCCTGCTGGCCGAGACGGCGCGCGTCTTGCGCAGGCAGGCGGGCTGAACGTTTCGGCAAATCCATGAACGTGAAATTTTTCAGGCATTTCGAGATGCTGGGCAAGCCTTATTGGATACTGATCGGGTTCACCCTCATCGCCGGGATCGGTTTCCTCGACATCCTGACCGGGTATGAGCTCGCGTTTTCACTGTTTTACCTGATCCCGATTTTTCTCCTCGCCTGGTATGCCGGCCAGGGCCTGGGGGTCGCGGCCGCGGTGGCCAGCGCCTTCGCCTGGCTCGTTGCCGACGTGCTGGCCGGAAGTTCCTACGCCTATCCTTTCGTCTATGCCTGGAACACCCTCATTCGCTTCATTTTTTTCATGATCACCGTATTTCTCCTGGCCAACCTGAAGACGGCGCTGAAAAGGGAAAAGGAATTGGCGCGCATGGATTATCTGACCGGGGCGATCAATTCCCGGTACTTTTTGGAGTTGCTGCAAATGGAAATCGACCGCTTTCAAAGGTATGAGCATCCATTCACCCTGGCCTATATCGATCTTGACAGCTTCAAGGCCGTGAATGACCAGTTCGGACATTCCGTGGGCGATGAGGTCCTGCACATGGTCGTGGGGGCCGCCAAAACGTGTTTGCGCAAAACCGATCTGCTGGCGCGATTGGGGGGCGATGAATTCGCATTGCTGCTGCCCGAAACCGATGGCGACTCCGCTCGGGTAACCATCCCCAAGGTCAGGGATGGCATGGCCAGGGCGATGCAAGCGAAGAACTGGTCGGTGACGTTCAGCATCGGGGTCGTGACCTGCAAGGCCGCCCCGCCTGCGGCCGAAGAATTGCTGAGGCAGGCCGACGAGCTGATGTACGCCGTGAAGCGCAGCGGCAAGAAGGCGATCGCCTATTCGACCTATGCCGGCTAGCGCCGCCCGGCGCCCTGCCTGGCGGACGCATGCCCCGCGGGCAGCGCGACAAATTTACAAACGCCGCGAGTTGTGATAAATTGATGGCAGCCGGCAAGCCCGGCCCGGACGGAGATCATGCAAATCTATCTGAAAAAACTCGAACTGCACGGCTTCAAGTCATTTCCCGAAAAAACCGTCGTGCAATTCCACCGCGGCATCACGGCGGTGATCGGCCCCAACGGCTGCGGCAAGAGCAACCTGGTCGACGCCCTGCTCTGGGTCCTGGGCGAGCAGCGCATCAAGAACCTGCGCGGCGAGAACAACGAGGACCTGATCTTCACGGGCAGCGCCTCGAAAAAGCCCCTGGGCATGACCGAGGTCGGCGCCTACTTCGCCAACCATGACGCCGATACCTACATCGCCCGGCGCTTCTTCCGCAGCGGCGAAAGCAAATACATCCTGAACGAGAAATTCTGCCGCAACAAGGACGTGCAGGACACGCTGTTCGACCTGGGCATCGGCGAGCGCAACTACTTCATCTTCGAGCAGGGCAGCGTCGAGAAGATGGTCAACCTTAAGCCCAGCGAGCGGCGCATCCTGATCGAGGAGGCGGCGGGGATCGCCCAGTACCTGGAAAGGAAAAAGGAGACCGCCGGCAAGCTGATCATCGCCCAGCAGAACCTCGACAGCCTGGAGCTGGTGCTGCAGGAAAAGAGCAACCGCCTGCGCGAGCTGAAGAACCAGGTCCATTTCGCCCGCCGCTACCGCGAGGTCAAGAATTCGCGCAACGACCTGCTCAAGGCCCTGCTGCAGAAGAAATACCAGGTCTTCAAGGAGGATTTCGACCTGCAGGGCGGCCGCATCGTCGAGTTCATGAACGGCGAAGCGGCCATGATCAAGGAGATCGGCGATTTCGACCATGCGTTGCTCGAGCTGGAGGGCAAGCGCTGGAACCTGGACCAGAGCCTGAAGAACAACCAGCAGTTCATCTTCGACCACAACAACAAGCTCCTGGAGGGCAGCAAGGAGGTCGAAAAGACCCAGCAGCGCCAGGAATTCATCAAGCAGAAGATGGCGGAGCTGGATCGCGCCAGCGCCGAGGGCGAGGCCGAGATCAAGGAGATCGAAAAGCAGGACAAGGTCCTCGCCGCCGAGCTGGCCGGCTTCGACCGCGAGCTGGCCGGACAGTCGGGCTCCGACCGCGAACTGGACCAGGCCCTGGAAGCGATCCGCAAGGCCAGCGCCGACCGCAACATCGAGGACGGCCACCTGAAGAAGGCGATGTTCAACCTGCAGGTGGAGATCTCGCGCAACCGCAACGAGTCCGCCCAGCTGGAAAAGAACCTGCTGCGCCTGGAAGGGGACGTGGCCAGCCGCAGGCATATCATCCAGGAGCTCCAGAACCAGGGCCAGGACCCCGAGATCGCGCAGATCGAGACGGCCGTCCTCGCCCTGACGGAAACGCTGCGCGCCCGGGAAGAGGATTCCGGCGCCGCCGCGTCCGCCTTCAAAAAAACCAGCGCCGATGTCGAGGCGATGGAAAAACAGCTGCGCGAGACCGGCAACGAGATCGCCAACCTCGAGCGCCAGAAGGAAAAGTACCTGGAGATCAAGGCCAAGCTCACCGGCGGCCAGGGGAAGGTCCCCGCCGGCCGGAGCCGGGGCTTCCTGCAGGAACTGCTGGTGGCGCCCAAGCCCCTGCACGCCGCCCTGGAGAGCTTTTACTTCGACGAGCTGGACGCGCCCATCGTCGACGCCGAGGCCGCCCTGCAGCCCGACCTGCGCAAGGCCTTTCTCAAGCGCTCCGCCGCCGCCGCCCTGCCGGAAGCCGTGCGCAGCGAACCCGGGTTCAAGGATTCCGTCAAGAACCTGTTCGAACTGGAAGACAAGGAGCTGAAGCCCTATTTCCGCGACGGCGCGCTGGTCGACACCCTGAAGAACGGGCTGGCGCTTTACGCCAAGTACGGGATCGACGTCGTCACCGAGAACGCCGAGGTGATCGGCGCCGGCGGCGTGCTGATCAAGAACCGCGACCGCGGTATCCTGGAAGTGCTGGACGAGATCAAGGCCATCGAGAAGAAGGTCGCCGCCCTGGGCCAGGGACTGTCCGGGATCCGCTCGCAGCTCGACGCCAGCCTGGCCCGCAGGAAAGAAGCGGGGGAGCGGCTGCAGCAGGCCGAAGCCGGCTTGAGCGCCCACAAGGAGGAGAGCATCTCCCTGCGCTCGCGGCTGGAGGCCCTGAAAAAGAACCGCGACCTCGGCCTGAACCGCATCCAGGTCACCGGGACCGAGATCGAAGGCCTGGCCGTCGAGATCGGGCAGCTGAAAGGCCGCCTGGCCGAGCTGGAAGGCAAGAAGGCCGGGCTCGACCGGCAGAATGAAAGCCTGGAGCGCGACAAGGAGCGGGCGGCCCGCGAGAGCGAGAAGTTGCTGCAGCAGGCCAATGAAAAGGAGAAGGAAAAACTCCAGTACGACAGCGCCCTGAACCTGATCCGCGAAAAGATCAGCTCGCGGCGGAACGCCCTTCAGGAAAGCAAGGCCCGCTGGCAGAAGCGCCAGCAGCAGATCCAGTCCGCCGCCGAGGAAAAAAAGCGCCTGGAGCTGGAGATCGTCGAGAGCGCCGACAAGATCAAGGAGATCAAGGCGCGCGGCAAGGTCCTGGACCTGGAGAAGGCCGAACTGGAAAAGCGCATGAAAAAGGAAGAGCAGGCCCTGGACGAGGTGAACGCCCAGGTGAAGAAGATTTCCGCCGACCTGGCGGCCGCCAGGAAGGTCCTGGAAGAGTGGCGCGAGAACAAGAAGGACAGCGAGATCAAGATCGCCTCGGTGAAGAAGGACCTGTTCCAGCTGGAAGAGGTCTCCGGCCAGGAGCTGGGCATGGAGCTGAAGGACATCCAGGCCGACGCCGGCCTGCTGCAGAACGATCCCGCCCAGCTCGACGCGCAGTACAACGAGCTGGTCAACAAGCTCAACCGCATGCGCGAGAGCGACCGCCTCAATTTTTCCGCCGAGGCGGAATTCGACATCCTGGACAAGGATTACAATTTCCTGCTCGCCCAGAAGGAAGACATCGTCAAATCCATCACCGACATGAACTCCGCCATCGCCCGCATCGACAGCGAATCCAAGGAAAGCTTCCTGCTGGCCTTCAACGCCGTCAAGGAGAATTTCGTCAAGAACTTCAAGATCCTTTTCGAGGGCGGCGAAGCGGAGCTGGTCCTGACCGACAGCGAGAACGTGCTGGAGGCGGGCCTGGAGATCCAGGTCCAGCCCCCGGGCAAGCGGCTGCAGAGCATGCGCCTGCTTTCCGGCGGCGAAAAGACCCTGACCTCGCTGGCTTTCCTCTTCTCGCTTTTCGAATACAAGCCCTCGCCGTTCTGCGTTTTCGACGAGGTCGACGCCTCGCTCGACGAGGCCAACATCCAGCGCTTCCTGAAATTCCTGCACCAGCTGAAGAACAAGACCCAGTTCGTCATCATCACCCACAATTTCAAGACCATGGAGGAGGCCGACTATATCTACGGCATCAGCATGGACGAGCCCGGCGTTTCCAAGATGTATTCCATGAAGATGACCTGAGGCGGCCGTGGATTTCGCGGGGCGGATCCAGGTCTACACGGGCAACGGCAAGGGCAAGACCACTGCCGCCCTCGGGCTGGCCCTGAGGGCCGCCGGCCGCGGCATGCGGACCTACATGGCGCAGTTCCTGAAAAAAGGGGAATACGGCGAGTTGCTCGCCGCCGTCCGCCATCTGGCCGGTCTGGTCACCATCGAGCAGTTCGGCCTGCCCGAGTTCCACCACCAGGGGCAGGGCGTCAGCGCCGAAGAGATCGCCGCCGCCACAGCGGGATTGGCCGCAGCCGAGGCCGCCCTGGCCGGCGGCGAGTACCGGATCGTGGTCCTGGACGAGATCAACACCCTGCTCCATTTCGGCATCCTGCCGCCCGATCCGGTGCTGCGCCTCATGGAGCGGAGGCCGCCCGCGGTGGAACTGGTGCTGACCGGGCGCTACGCCCCCCAGGCGATACTGGATCGTGCCGACCTGGTGACCGAAATGAAAGAGGTCCGCCATTACTACCAGAAAGGCCTCCAGGCGCGGACCGGGATCGAAAAATAGCATTTCCGGTTGGCGAATGAACCCATAAAACAGGACATTTCTTGTTTTTCAACACATCTCCAGCCATTTTGTCTTGGCTGAACATGACGCATCTCCACCCTTCGATCGCGGGCCACTGATCGGGGCGCCGCCCTTGGCGCCTGGCTCCCGCCCGCCAGAACGGAGGGAATATCCCAAGACGCCGGCTGTACGGCCATCGGGGTGGGGCGAGCCTCCAGCGCCCGGGATTCGGATACTGGAAATTTCGCCGCGGATGTTCACGGCGATCGGAAGTCCGGGCCGCGTCAAGGCCAGGGATGGGGATTGGCATATAACATGCTTAATTAATATTGATAAAAGATGGCTAATATAAAAATAACACGGCAAAAATGGTTCGTGGGCGGCAACCCTCAAAATTCTTGACATTTAATTTATTTAGGTTTATAAATTTTTCAAAGTGAGGAGAACTGACCATGAAAAAATTATTGTTTTTGGGGCTGATTTTTTGTTTTGCGTTCACCGCGACCGCGGAAGAGAAAGTCTCCCATTTGGGCATGCACCCGTTTTATAAAAGTCGCGACCTGAAAGCCGCCGACCTGAAGGTCATCGCCCTGGACAAAGCGGGCGATGTCAAGCAGGGATTCGAGATGGCCGGCAACCCGCGAGCTGGTGTTCGCATTCCTCGAACAGATCCAGATGGCCGACATCAAGACCATCGAGCTGAACCCCGGCGACACCTTCAGCTGGATGCTCTTCAAGAGAGGCCGGAAGGTCCAGGTCAAGAATGACGTGATCTGGTCGGGCAAGAAGCCCTTCACCGCCTATGACTTCACGATCTACCGCGACGGCAAGCTCTACGAGTTCATCGTCCCCAAGATCTGCGGCAACATCTCGCTGAGGAACGTCAACGAAGTCCCCGCCCCGATCTGCAAGCTGAATGTCACCCCGGCCGAGGTCGTGGTCGGCAACGCGATCAAGATCGACGTCTGCGAATCGCAGAACGCCGTCAAGACCGTGGTCACGATCACCGACGCCGCCGGCGCGGTCTTCAAGACCATGGAACTGGCCCCGGGCAGCTGCAGCGCCGACGTCGTCATGGACAAGCTGGGCGAGTACATGGTCAACGCGGTCGTTGAGGGCCAGTACGCCATGAAGTCACCCGCCGGCTGCGAGATCGCGGTCAAGGTGGTGGAACCCGCCCCGGTTGAGGCCCCGGTCGTCGCTCCGGTCGCGGCCAGGGTCAATCGCCTGCATTTCCTGATCGAAGGCGGCCCCGGGCTCCTGAAGGGCACCTACACGGCCATGGTCTGGGCGCGGGCCGGCCTTTTGTTCAACCTCTCCCCGGAGAAGCTGGATTTCATCCTGACCCTGGGCGGCGGCATCCCGATCAAGGGCGATCCCTGGAAGTCTTTCTTCATGGGCAACGCGCTGCTGAACGTGCATGCCGGGCCGGCCTACCTGGCCGGCGGCCTCGGTTTCAGCAGCAAGGATTGCGACCGGCCGTTAAAGAAGGGCGGCATCGACCTGGTCGGCGAAGTGGGCTTCAATCTCTTCCGCTCCGACGATTCGGTCGGCTCCATCTTCGGCGAACTGCGCGCCCCGATCATCACCGAGGACCGCAACTTCGAAAATAACCATAAGATACTGCTGGGTTTCCGTTATATCTTTTAGTTCGTCAGCGGCGTTATCCGGCGAAGGGCCAAGTCCCGCGACTTGGCCCTTCTTTATTCCCGGGCCCGGGCACGCCGGCCGCGGCGCTTGACATTGGAATCGCCGCTCTCCTATAATATCTCCCAAGGAGAGATCCCGATGAAGAAATCACTTTTATTGGTCGCCTTGGCCATGTTTTCCCTCATTGTCCTGGGCCAGGAACAGTTGCCCGTCCAGCCCGACGAGCAGCAGGCCCAGGTCGCGGCTCAGCCCCCCGCGCCGGCGCCGGCCCCAGCGCAGAGCCGTGATCTGGAAAAGTTCCACTTTTCCCAGGCGTTCATCCACGCCGACCAGGAATACCCGGCCGGAGACTATTGGCTGACCCTCACGACAACTGAAGGCCGCTCCTTTTTCACCGTGCGCGACGCCCAGAAGGCGGTGCTCTTCGAGGAACTGGCCATCGTCAAGGCCCATGCCCGCGAAGGCACCAAGTCCCACTTCCACGTGGACATTGCCGTGATGTCGGGCGATGAATATATCAGGATCAAAGTCACCACTCAGGAGGAATGGTTCCTGGTTTATTTCCTGGTCAAGAAATAGTCCCCTTATTTAGAAAGAGTCGCCGCGCGGCTCAATCGTCGCCGCTTTCCGTTTCCGTCTTGTAGTAATTATAGATCTTCTGGTGTTCCTCTTCGTTGCAGAATTCGATGGGCTCGGTCCCGGGCAGGAAAGCCTCGTTCAAGGGGTAGAGGCAATCGGGGGTCAGCAGCTTGCCGGTGTACTTGTCGATATTGATCATGTACACGCCGGAGGGGGGGCGGAATTTTCCCGTTTCCGGGTATTTCTTCAGATAATTCTGCATGAAGGCCACGAAGATCGGCAGGGCCGTCTCGGAACCGGTCTGCTCCTGGCCCAGGCTCTTTTTCTTGTCCAGGCCGACCCAGACGCCCACGGTCAGGCTGGGGGTGAAGCCGATGAACCAGGCGTCGGTGAAATCGTTGGTCGTGCCGGTCTTGCCGCCCACCGGGGCCTCCAGGACCCGGGCCCGCCAGCCGGTGCCGTTGCGCGCCACGCCCTGCAGGATGTAATTCATGATGAACGCGGTTTCCTTTTCGATCACCTGCTTGCGCTCGGGAAAATTTTCCTCGATGATGTTGTCGTTCAGGTCGCGGATGCTGCGAATGAAATAGGAGTTGACGCGCACGCCGTAGTTGGCGAACACAGTGAAGGCCTCGACCATTTCCTTGAGGGTGACCTCGAAGGCTCCCAGCGACATGGACATGTAGGGCTTGAGGTCCGAGGTGATGCCGAATTTCCTGGCGTATTCCAGCCCGACCTGCGGGGTGATGGCCTGCAGGATGCGCGCCGTGACCACGTTGCGCGACAGCTCCAGGGCGCGGCGGAAGGTGAGCGGGCCCAGGAAGTCGCCCTTGTGGTTGTGCGGCTCCCACAGCTCGCCGGTCCATTCGTCGACGTAGGAAAAGGGCTCGTCCTGGATGATGGTGGCCGCGGAAAAGCCGTGCTCCAGGGCCGCCGTGTAGATGATCGGCTTGAAGGTGGAGCCGGTCTGGCGCAGGGCCTGGATGGCGCGGTTGAACTTGCTCTTCTCGAAGGCGTAGCCGCCGACCATGGCCTTGATCTCGCCGGTCTTGTTGTCGACGGCCAGGATCGCCCCGTCCACCAGGGGCTCCTGTTCCAGGCCCAGGTCGAGCTTGTTTTTGCCCTTGTCCACGGCGAGGACCCTGAATAGAGCCACGTCGCCGACCTTGAACAGGCGCGCCAGCGGCCGGCGGGTCCACTGGACGGCGGCGGCGGGCAGCTCGCCGTTGAAGGCGGCGATGCGCACCAGCGCCTTGTTCTTGCCGACCTCCATCACCACCCCCTCGATGATCTGGTTGGCCTCGATCCTGGCGTTCTCCCAGGCGGGCAGCAGGTAGCGGTCGACCGACAGCTTGTTTTCCGCCAGGTTGAACAGCTTTTCGCGGCTGCGCCAGCCGCGGCGCTTGTCGAGATTGCGCAGGCCTTCGCGCAGGGCTTCCTCGGCCATTTTCTGCGTTTCACCGTTCAGGGTGGTGAAGACCTTCAGGCCGCCTTTATAAAGCAGGTTGTCGCCGTATTTGGCTTCGAGGTACTTGCGCGTGTCCTCGGTGAAATAATCGGCCAGGGATTCGCTGCCGGCGTCGGCGGGTTTTTCCGGGAGCTTGACGGCCAGCGCCTCCTGGTATTCCTTGATGCCGATCGATTTGAGCAGCATCATCTTGAGCAGAACGTAGTTCCGCCGCTTGAGCACCCTTTCCTGGCGCCGGAAGACCGAGTATATCCCGTTGGGGTTGGGGATGATGCCGGCGATCAGGGCCGCTTCGGCCGGGCCGATCTCGCGGACCGATTTGCCGAAGTAGTAGCGGGCGGCGGCCTCCACCCCGTAAATGCTGCCGCCCAGGAATATCTTGTTGCAGTAGAACGTGATGATCTGGTCCTTGGTGTATTTTTTTTCGATCTGAATGGCCAGCAGCATCTCCTTCAGCTTGCGCGAGAGGGTGAATTCGGGAGTGAGGAAGAGCCCGCGGGCCAGCTGCATGGTGATCGAACTGCCGCCGCCCCATTTCTTGTGCAGCAGCACTCCGCCCACGGCGCGGATGAAGCCGCGGAAGTTGATCCCCCAATGGGAATAGAACTGGTTGTCCTCGGCGGCGACGATCGCCTTCTTGAGCGCGTCGGGGATGTCGGCGCTCCTGACGATGATGCGCTTCTCGATGGCGAAATCCTTGATCGGGGCGTTCTGGTCGTCATAGACCGTGGTCATGACCACCGGTTTGAGGTCTTCCAGGTTCTTGATCTGCGGGAAGCCCTTCTGGTAAACCAGGACCAGGCCGACCAGGATGCCCAGCAGCGTCGTGACCGCCAGGCTGAAGGCGATGAGCAGTACTCTCAGGTTTTTTTGGAAAAATCGTTTCATGGGCCGGTGTCAGTATACCATATCCCGCGCCCGAAGAAAATCAGCGGGCGCCGGCGGGCAGTTGCTTTTTCCCCGCGGTTTTCCTATACTCAGCCGCAGGTGGTGACATGATCAAGGGAATCGGCGTGGACATGGTCGAGATCGACCGGGTGCGGAAATTGATCGAAAAAGACCTGGGCTTCGCCGAGAGGATCTTCACCCCCCGGGAGATCGCCTACTGCGAAAGCAAGTTCTTCAAGGCCCAGCACTACGCGGCCCGTTTCACGGCCAAGGAGGCTTTTTTTAAGGCCCTGGGCACGGGATTCCGCGGCGGCATGGGCTGGCAGGACGTGGAAGTGGAGAACGACCCCCTGGGCAAGCCCCAGCTGCGGCTGGCCGCCGTGGCGCTGCAGCAGTTCAGGAAGCGCAAGCTGAAGAAGGCCCTGCTTTCGCTGTCGCATACCCGGGAGATGGCCGTGGCCCTGGTGGTGATCGAGTAAGAGAGGGTTTTACTTCAGCTTGATCAGGTCGGACGTGACCATACCGTAGATGATGCGCGAGGTGTCGTAGATGTTGACCCCGCATTCGCGCGAGATCTGGTTGATGCTTTTCTTGCCGTCGATCTTGGCGATGATCACCCATTCCATGGTCGAGAGCGAGATCTTGCGGCGCTCCTGGCGGTCGATGTCGGAGAACTCGGGGATCGACTCGATGGAGCCGATCTTCTTGCGCAGCAGCTTCCATTCGTCGATGCGCCGGGCGGCCTCCATCAGCAGCGAGGTGATGGGGCGGATCACGCTGCTGCCCGTTTCGAATACCCCCTCTTCGAAGACGAATTCGCCGTCATCCCAGGAGATGAGGGTGAAAATGGCATCTTCGCCCTTGAATTCCTCGACGTCGGCGTGGACGATCTCGCCGTTTTTGAGATAGATCCCGCCCTTCAAGCCGTTGGGGCGGGTCAGGACGAAGCGGCCGGTCTGCTTGGAATTGGAAACGAGCTGGATGATATCCGCCAGGTTGATCGAACTCAGTGATCCTTTTAAGCTCATAGTACTCACTCTTGTTAAAAACAGTTTTGCAAATGAATAGTATAGATTTTTCCGAGTTTTGTCAAGATTTATAAAAAAATCAGGAAAACGACCGGTTTTTTGCTTTTTGTTTACTCTGTCCCGCTATTTTTCTATAATTGGCGCATGGATCCCCGCAAGCGCATGGAATTCCTGGCCGGCGAGCTGCTCCGCCATCAGCACCTATACTACGTGCGGGCCCGGCCGGAGATCAGCGACGCCGAATATGACCGGCTGCTGGATGAGCTGCTGCTGCTGGAAGAGAAATACCCGCAGTTCGCCGGCCCGAATTCCCCCAGCCGCCGGGTCGGCTCCGACCTGGACAACACGTTCCCCGAGCGGGCGCACACGGTCCCGGTCCTGAGCCTGGACAAGGTCTACCGCAGCGAAGAACTCCAGCAGTGGCTGCTCAAGACCGCGGCCATCTCCGGCGCCAGCGTCGGCTTCACGGTGGAGGAGAAGATCGACGGCGCCTCCATCGTGCTGTATTACGACCGGGGGGAATTGGCCTACGCCCTGACCCGCGGCAACGGCTTCAGCGGCAACGACGTCAGCGACAACGTGCGCACCATCAGCCAGGTGCCGCTGCGCATCGCCGAGACCGGGCGCCTGGCCGTGCGCGGGGAGATCTACATCCAGCGCGCCGATTTCGAGCTCTACAACGCCGGCCTGGCCGAAAAATACGCCAACCCGCGCAACCTGGCCGCCGGCTCGCTGCGGAACCTGAAGTCGGCGCAGACGGCCCGCGTGCCCCTGAACATCTTCGTTTACGAGGGTTTTTTTCAGAACGAATTCAGCCGCGACCAGCTGGACATCCTGCAGCGCCTGCGCGAGCTCGGCTTCCGCGTCAACCCGGACCTGGGATACTTCTCCGACGACCCGGCCAAGCGCCTGCGGGCGCGGCAGATTTTCCCCGGCCTGACCGCGGCGCCGCTGGCCGCCGTCGACGACTACCTGCGCCGCCGGACCGCAACCCGGAAGGACGTGCCCTACGAGATCGACGGCCTGGTCGTCAAGGTCGCCGAGCTGGAGCTCCGCCAGGAATTGGGCACCACCTCCCACCATCCGCGCTGGGCGATGGCCTACAAGTTCGACTCGCCGCAAGCCCGGACCGTCCTGCTGGGCGTGCAGGTCCAGGTGGGGCGCAACGGCCGGGTGACCCCGGTGGCGCTGCTGAAGGCCGTGACGCTCTCGGGCAGCACCGTCACCCGGGCGACCCTGCACAACCAGGACTACATCGACATGCTGGAGCTGGCCATCGGCGACGAGGTCAGCATCTCCAAGCGGGGCGACGTCATCCCGGCCGTCGAAGAAGTGCTGGAAAAGAGCGACAAGCACCCTTCCATCTTCCGGCTGCCCGAGCGCTGCCCCTTCTGCCGCCGGCCGTTGGTCAAGGAAGGCGCCCATCATTTCTGCAAGAATGAAGCCTGCCCCGAGCGCCGCCGGCGCGGGCTAGAATATTTTTGCGCCAAGGACCAGATGGACATCGAGACCCTGGGGGAAAAGACCATCGCCTTCCTGTACGCCAAGGGCTGGGTGCGCGCCATCCCCGACCTGTATTCCTTCGATTACGGCAAGCTGGCCGGCGAGGAAGGCTTCAAGGAGAAGAAGATCGCCCGCATCCGCGCCAGCATCGAGAAGAGCAAGTCCCGGCCCTTCGTCAGGGTCCTGGCCGCCCTGGGCTTCGAGGGGCTGGCCGCCGCGGTGGCTGGCGACCTCATCGCCCACGGCTTCGACGACATCGACAAGATCATCGCCGTCGCCGCCCGCGGCGACTGGGAAACGTTCGCCGCCGTCGAGGGCATAGGCGAGGCCACGGCGCGGCAGCTGGTCGGCCATTTCAGCAAAGCGGAAAACCTGGGCCTGATCGCCCGCCTGAAGCAGGCCGGACTGAAATTCGCCGCCGAGCCCGCGCGCTCCATGCGGCTCGACGATTCGTTCGCCGGCCAGGTCTGGGTCATCACCGGCTCCTTCGAGAAGTTCAGCCCGCGGTCGCTGGCGGCCGAGGAGATCGAGAAGCGCGGCGGCAAGGTCGCGGACAACGTCAGCGCCCGCACCACCCACCTGCTTGCGGGCGCCCACCCCGGCTCCAAGCGGGCCAAGGCGGAAAAGCTGGGGATCCCGATCGTCACGGAAAGCGAATTCAGCGCTCGGCTGGCAAAAAAATAATTCCCGGGAGGATACGCATGGATGCATCATTGTCGGCAGCGGTCGAACTGGAAGGTGAAAAGGTCCGCTTCAGAGGCCGGGCCCGCGCCCTGCCCGCGGTCTGCGCCGATTATTTCCCGCCGCTTGGGGACGGGGAGGGCTACACCGGCCTGGAGCTCCTGTTGCTCAGCCTGGCCGCCTGCAGCGCCACCAGCGTCGTCTCCCTGCTGCGGCGCATGAAAAAGACGGTCGCCGCCTTCCGCGTGAACGCCCAGGGCACGCGCCGCGCCCAGCACCCGACCTCGTTCGATCGCATCCAGCTCGAGTTCATCCTGACCTCCCCTGATGCCGCCGCCGCCGACCTGCAGAAGGCGGTCCAGATGTCGGAAGAGTCGTTCTGCCCGGTGTGGGCCATGCTGAAGGGCAACGTGGAGATCGTCTCCGAACTCAAGCTCAGTCGCCGGCTAGTTCTTCAGGAGCGGATAGCGGCTGCCGAAGCAGGCGTTGAAGACCAGGCGGAAATTGTTCCGCGGCGACAGCGCCGGATCGATCCCCAGCGGTGAAACGCCCGGAAGATATACGGCGTTGAACACGTCGAGCATATCCTCGTTGGCAATCGGCCGCGATTCGTTCCCCGGGCGCTTGGAGCCGCGATAGCCGTGGTCGGACTGGATGAGCAGGACCGGCGGCGCGGGGGAGTCCCGGATGATCATGGCCGCGGTCTCGGCCAGGCGCCGGCTGATGAAGTCATATTGCTGCAGGTAGAAGCGGGGATCGCGGTGGTCCCAGATATGCCCGGGGTCGCCGGGCCCGCCACGGGCGTCGAACACGAACGGCTCATGGGGTGAGAAGAGGTGGACGAAAACGAATTTGGGCCCCCGCTCCCTGACCACGCCGGGGAGTTCCGCGAAAACCTGGAGGACGCGCTGGCGGTAGAAGCGGGTCAGGTCGGTTTTTCTCCGCAGCCAGAGTTCGGGCAGGATGCGCAGCAGGGATCGTTCGAACAGGACGCGGAAAAAGTCGTCGAAAAAAATCGAGGCGTGGGCCAGGTTATAGTAGAAGCGCTGATCGGCCGCCGCCATGAACAGCGGCGGCAGGCAGGCGAATTCGATGATGCGGTAGTTCCGCTTTTTTAAAAAAGCGGCCACGGCGTTGCGCCGGACCAGAGCGGCGGGGTCGGCCCGGGCGGGGAATTCGCCCAGGTTCAGGATGTCGGCGATCGCCGGCTCGGTCAGCGTGAAGCGGGCCCTGCTGCCGCTGGCGACGAAGAAACCTTGCCGGCGCAAGCCGGCGCTGAAACCGCGGTCGTCGTGCCCGAAGATGCGCAGCGCCGCTTCCGGGGCCATGAATTCGTCGAGGATGAAACAGTAGATGTCCGGCGCCCTTGCCGGCGCGGCGACCGCCGCCGTCGGGCCGCCTTGCTCTTTCCCCGCCGCGTCGGCGGGCGAACCGACCCGGGTGAGGATGATGCCGGCGAGGCTCCAGGACAGCAGCGCCAACACGATCAAATTCAGGACGCGGCCGAGAACGGCGAAGCCGCGCCGGGAACGGATGACGAGGATGGTCAGCGCGATCCAGGCGCCGCCGGGCAGGCTGAAGGCCAGGGCGTGGGCGACCGGGGGGAAAGCTCCAGCAGCCAGCCGGCGATCAGCGCGTAGTAGAGCCCGTAGAAATGGAAAAGCAATAGAAAGAGGAACAGGACCAGCGCCCGTTTCTCGAGCTCTTCGGAAAAAATCCGCGTCAGGAACCAGCCGGCGATGGCGATGCCCAGGGAGCCCGCCGACGCCCACAGCGCCTGGTAAACGGTCACTTCGCGTATATTGCGCAGGTACAGGAAAAAGACGGGGTAGAGGCTGAACAGGAAGGGATATAAAAATCCCCGGCTGCCGCTCGCGGCGGTCATTCCCGGCGGCCGGGGGGCCGCAACGGCGCCGGGATCGCGGCGCGCCCCGGATTCAGCCATGGGGCCGCGGGCGGATCTCCTCGCCGCGCAGGGAGTGCGGGCCGGCGGCGGTGACCTTGACCTTGGCGAATTCTCCGACCGGGGTCGTGGAAACGAAATTGACCACCCGGTAACTTTCGCTGCGGCCGATCACCTCGCCGGCTTTTTTGGGGTGTTTTTCGACGATGAGCACCTCGATGGTCTCGCCGATCAGGCGGCGGTTGTTCTTGAGCTGGATCCCGGCCTGAGTCTCCTGCAGGGCGTACAGGCGCTCTTTGATCGCCGCCGTGGGCGCTCCCTGGGCCAGGGAGGCGGCCGGGGTGCGGGGGCGGGGGGAGTAGACGAAGGAAAAAACGGATTCGTATTCCACCTGCTCGAGCAGGGAGAGGGTCAGCGCGAAGTCGCGCTCGCTTTCGCCCGGGAAGCCCACGATGAAATCGGAGCTGAACTTCATCCCGGGAATGGCGGCGCGAAAGGCGCGGATGATCCCCAGGTAGTCGCCGCGGCCGTAGGTGCGGGACATTTTCTTCAGGATGCGCGTCGAGCCCGATTGGGCGGGGAAATGGATATGGCGGGCCAGGGAGCGGTTCTCGGCCATGACCCGCACCAGCTCAGCGTCGTGGTAGCCCGGGTAAGACGTGACGAAGCGGATCCAGCGCACCGGCACGCGGGCGGCGAGCTGGCGCAGCAGGTCGGGGAAGGAGCTGCCGCTGCCCACGTCGTGCCAGTGGTTGACGTTCTGGCCCAGCAGGACGATCTCCCGGAAGCCCTGCGCGGCCAGGTACTCGGCTTCGCGCAGGATCGCCGCCAGCGGGCGGTGCTTTTCGCGGCCGCGCGTGAAGGGGACGATGCAGTAGGAACAGAAGTTGTCGCAGCCCTCCATGATGGAGATGTAGCCGGTGACCGGGCTGCTGCGCGCCTGGGCCGCGGGGACCAGCTCCTGCCATTGGCGGTTGAAGGCCACGGCGCTGCCGGGGGCGCCGCCGGCGTCGAGCCCGGCCACGATCTCGGCGATGCGGTAGAACTGGTGCGTGCCCACCACGTAGTCCACCCTGACCTTTTTCTTGAAGATCTCCTGCTTCTCGGCCTGGGCCACGCAGCCGGCGACGATCACCCGCTTCGCCCGCGGGAACTGGCCGATATAGGAAAATATCTTTTCCTGGGCCTTGGCGCGCACGGCGCAGCTGTTGACGATGATGACGTCGGCCGACTCTTCCGCGGGGCTGGGGGTCAGGCCCGCCGCCTCCAGCAGGTGGCGGATCTTTTCGGAATCGTTGACGTTCATCTGGCAGCCGAAGGTCTTGATGAAAAAAGTCATCCGCGCGATCGGGCCAGGAGGAGTTCGGCGGCTTTCAGCACGTCGGCGTTGATGGTGCTGCCGGCCATGAGGCGGGCGATCTCGCGGACGCGCTCGTCGTCCTCCACCACCACCGCCGAGCTGTAGGTCTGGTTGTTGCGGAATTCCTTGCGGATGAGGAAATGGCGGTCGGCGAAGCGGGCGATCTGCGGCAGGTGCGATATGCTGATCACCTGGTTGCGGGCCGAGATCTTGCGCAGCTTCTCGCCGACGAATTCGGCGGTCTTGCCGCCGATGCCGGAATCGATCTCGTCGAAAATGAAGGTGGCGCCGGCCTCGTCGCCGCTGAGCGATTTCAGCACCAGCATCAGCCGCGACAGCTCGCCGCCCGAGGCGACGTCCTTCAGCCGTCCCGGGGGCTGGCCGGGGTTGGAGCTGAAATAGAATTCGATCTTGTCGGTGCCGGCCTCGGCGACGTTGTCGGCGCCGGGCTCGATCTCCTCGCTGCGGATCTCGAAGCGGGCCTTCTCCATCTCCAGCAGGGCCAGCTCCTTGACGACCAGGGCGCCCAATTTCTTGGCCGCCAGGGTGCGGGCCTGCCGGAGCCGCTCCAGCAGGGCCTTGTATTCGGCCAGCGCCCGGGCGATCTCCTTTTCGGTGTCCTGCAGGGAGAAATCCAGGTTGAGCAGCTCGTCCCGCTCCCGGCGCAGCTGGGCGTATTTTTCCAACAGCCCCTCCAGGGGCAGCTTGTGCTTGGCTTTCAGTTTTTCCAGGCGCGAAAGCTTTTCGGATATCTCGTTCAGCTCGCCCTCGTTGAACTCCACCTTGGCGGCCAGGGAATTCAGGTAGGCGGACAGCTCGGGAAGCTGGTTGTAGAAGCGGTCGATCTCCTCCTTGTAATGGGCGAATTCCGGGAAGAGGGATTGCAGGTAGGCGGCGGCGGGCAGCGACTGGGCCAGCTGGTTGTAGACCGAGTTGTCCTTCTGGTAATACTCCTGCTCCAGGGCGTCCGCCTTTTCCAGGATGGTCTCGGCGGCGGCGAGGATCTTCAGCCGCTCCTGCCAGAGCGTTTCGTCCCCGGGCTTCAGGTCCAGGCTCTCGATCTCCTGCAGCTGGAAATTCAGGTAGTCCGTCCGTTCCCGCGCCTGGGTGCTCTTTTCCCGCAGCCCGTTCCAGCACGCCTGCAGGGAGCGGACCTGCCTGCATTTTTCGGCGACGGCGGCCAGCAGTTCCCCGTTCTGCGCGAACTGGTCGAGGTAGACCTGGTGGTTGGCGGTCTGCAGCAGGAAAACGTGGTCCTTCTGGCCGTAGATGTTCAGCAGCGCCTCGGCTTTTTCACTGACCCGGGCGAAGGGGGCGAGCTCGCCGTTGATGTAGGCCAGGGACTTGCTCTTGCCGACCTCCCGGCGCAGGACGGTCTCCTCGTCGCCCCGGCAGAACAGGGCCTCGACCGTCAGCTTCTCCTTGCCGCCGCGGACGATGTGCGGCGGGGTCTTCTTGTTGAGCAGCAGCATGATGGCGTCGATGAGGATCGATTTCCCCGCCCCGGTCTCGCCGGTCAGGATGTTCAGGTTCGGGAAAAATCCAGTTCGACTTTTTCCACGACCGCCAGGTTCTCCACCTTGAGATAGGAAAGCATCAGCTCGCGGGATGCGGGAAACGGAGATCGATCCCCGCCATCGTGCGTCCTCCTTGCCCGGAAAATATACGTGAAAAGGGGGTCGATGTCAAATGGCTTCGCGCGGCGAAAAATGCTATACTGCCAGCGATGGGCAAGCCGATTTTACGCGCGATCCTCTCCGCCGCCGCCTTGATCTTCACCCTGAACCTGCTCCTTTTCAATTACAGCCAGCACCTCATTCTGCCGCTGCTGGGTGCCCTGCTCCTGCTGCTGGCGCTGGCCGGCCTGGGGGACGCGCTGGCCGGTTGGCTGGCCGTCCCCGCCGCCGGGGTACTGGACAGGATCGGCCTGGGCATGATGGCCAGCACCGCTTATTTTTACCTGGCCGGTTTTTTTCATCTGCTGAACCGCTGGACGGTCATGTTCTTTTTTGCGGCGGCGGCGGCGATCTTCTGCGCGCGCTTCGTTTTTCGCCGCGGCGGTCCCCCCGCGGTGCCGGGCGGCCGGGAAAGCCTGCTTCGATTCCTCTCGCGGCCGCCGGCCGAATTCGCGGTTTTTCTCTTTCCCCTGGTATACGCGGTCCTGCCGCCGACGTTCTACGACTCGCTGGTCTATCACCTGGGCATCCCCAACCTCTACCTGCAGAGCGGCGGCTTCGTCGCCACCCCGCAATTCGTTTATGCCAACACGTTCATCTATTATGAGATTTCACTGATCCCGGCCGTCTTCCTGGGCGACCTGGTCCCGCGCCTGTTCCACTTTTTCCTGGGGGCGATCTTCGTGCTGGCGGTGGCCGACGAGGCGGTCGAACGCTGGGGCGTGCAAAAAAAAGCGCACGTGGTCCTGGCCCTCGCCTCCCTGCCCATGACCCTGTTCCTCTTGGTCACCTGCAAGAACGACCTGGCCTCCGCCGTCTTCATTTTCCTGGCCATCCGCCAGTTCCAGCGCGGGCACTGGAAGCTGGCGGCGGCGTTCTGGGGCTTCGCCGTGGGCATCAAGTATTTCAACCTGCTGCCGCTGGCGGTTTTCCTGCTCGTCGCCTTCGCGCCGTGGAAAAAAGCCGGACTGAAAAAAGCCCTGCTCACGGGGCTGATCGTGGTCCTGGCCGTCTCCCCGCTTCTGGTCAAGAACCTGCGCTTCACCGGCAATCCCTTTTTCCCCTTCCTGGCGAAGACCTTCCCCGCCGCCTACTGGGACGCCGACCGCTTCCAGCGCCTGCAGGACGACGTGGGCCGGATGGCGCGCACGCCCGGCGACCTGCTGCGCCTGCCCTACAGCCTCTCGTTCTTCAACCACGGCTACGGCGGCCTGGTCGGGCCGCTGTTCCTCGTCTTCCTGCCGCTGCTCCTCCTGGGGACGGTCAGGGGCAAGCGCTGGCTTTTTTGGGCCTTGCTGGTCCTGGCCGCCGCCCCGTGGCTGACGGCCAGCCTGCGCTTCGTCTACATCGTTTTCGTGATGCTGACGGTCTTCGCCGTGCGGGCGTACGAGGCGGCGGGCGGCAGGCTGCTCAAGGCTGTTTTTTACGTGCTGCTGGCCATGAATTTCGTCATGGGTTTTGCCATGCTGGAGAAATTTTACCAGGCCCACACCCTGCTGGGCGGCGCCAGCGACCCCGAGGGCTACCGCGAGCGCCTTTTCCCCGCCTACCCGGTGTTCGCCTATATCAACAAGAACGCGCCGCCCGAGGCGCGGGTGCTGCTCGCCGGCGAAGCGCGCAATTTCTACCTGAAAAGGCCGTACCAACTTTCCACGGCGCTGGACTACTGCATCCTGAAAAAATACCTGCTGGGCAGCGCGGACGCGGGCGCGTTCGTCGCCGCGATGAAGAACGACGGCTTTTCCTACCTGGTGGTCAGCTTCGGGGAACTGGAGCGCCTGCAGAAAGGGTATGCCAACTTAAGCGCCGCGGAAATGGAGAAGCTGCTGCTGTTCCTGCGGACCCTGGTGCCGCTGTTCCGGCATGGCTCCGTCTGCCTGTACGGGATCGCTTAGCCGCGTTTGATCAGGTTGTACTTGGCGATGCACCAGATGGCCTGGAACCCGTCCCGCCAGCCGATCTTCTTGCCGTCGGCGTAGGTGCGCCCGTAGTAGGAAATGGCGACCTCGTAGATGCGCAGGCCGCGCCTGGCGATCTTGGCCGTGACCTCGGGTTCGAAGCCGAAGCGGTCCTCTTCCAGGCGGACCTGCTGGATCACCTCGCGGCGGAAGGCCTTGTAGCAGGTTTCCAGGTCGGTGAGGTTGAGGTTGGTGGCCATGTTGGACAGGAAGGTCAGGAACTTGTTGCCCAGCGAGTGCCAGAAGTAAAGCACCCTGTGGGCGCAGGCGCCCTTGAAGCGCGAGCCGAAAACCACGTCGGCGTGGCCCTCCAGCAGCGGCGCCAGGAGCAGGTAATACTCGGCCGGATCGTATTCGCGGTCGGCGTCTTGGACGATCACGAAGGGCGCCGTCGCTTCCCGGAATCCCCGGCGCAGCGCCGCCCCCTTGCCCTGGTTCGCCTCCTGCAGGAAAAGGCGCAGGCGCGGCGTCGCCGGCGCCAGGCGCTCCAGGACGGCGCGCGTGCCGTCCCGCGAGCCGTCATCGATGACCAGCAGCTCCTGGACCGGGCGCTGCTCCAGGACCGTGGCGATGATCGCCTCGACGGTGGCGACCTCGTTGAAGACGGGCATGACCACGGAAAGGCAGGGGGCGATGTCGGCGTTCGACCGGATAGCGCTCATTTTCGGGCCTGGCGGCGGCGTAGAGTTTCCACGAATTGATTGTAAAGGGAAAACTGAAAAAAGTAAATCCGGTCTACGGCGTCCTGAATTCCAGGCGGTAGAGGTGGTCGGCGCCGGGCAGCGCGGCGACCGGGAGGAAGCGGATCGAGCCGGAGAAGCGGGCGAGGTCTTTTTCCGCCACCCGGTGAAAACCCAGAACGCCGGGCAGCGCCTTGCCCGGGAGGGCGATCTCGTCCAGCGTATACACCGGCTGCCCTTGCCCGTCCCGGCCGGACAGGGCGGCCCGGATCTCCGCAAGCGAATGGCCCTTGCCCAGCAGCCAATCCAGGATCAGGACCTCGCGCCCGGCAAAATAGGGGATATAGATCTTGCCGTAGCCGTAGCCGGCGAAACTGCCGGTGATCAGGATCAGCGAGTTCGCCGGGGTGAGGCGGCCGATGGCCAGGGCGACCTGATAGTTGGTGTTGGCGGCGATATCGGTCTGGGGGCGGATGCCCATGGACAGGTTGATCCACAACAAGGCGGCGGCCAGGGCGGCGCCCAGCGCGGCCGCCGGCGCCGGCTTCAGCCGGGAAAGGGAAGCGGCGGCCAGCAGCAGCAGGGGGACCACGACATGGACCTTGAATTCCATGTTGCCCGGGTCCCAGAAGCTGAAGAACACGAAGAAAGGCAGTGCCCAGAGAAGCATGGCCCGCCGGAAAAGGCGCCTCTCTTCAACGGGCTCCCGGCGCCGGCCCAGGAGCAGCAGGAACAGGGCCGCGGCCAGGACGAGCCACGCCGGCGCGCCGCCGCCGGCGACCAGAGCGGCATGCACCGAGTGTAGCGTCGCCCGCAGCGTCGCCCACGACAGGGGATGGGCATAGGGGATGTGGTAGCCGCTGTAGCGATCGGCGCCGAAAAGGACGTCGCGGAGCACGCCCAGGACCGGCTGGCGCGCCAGGGCGGAATAGGCGCCGTACATGAGCAGCGTGAACCCCGCGTAGCTGAGGTAGAATTCGGCGAAACGCCCCCAGCGGGCCCGACGGCCGAGCAAGAATAAAAAGACCGTGGCGGCGATCAGCATGTTGGTCAGGTGAAAGCCGGCGGCGGCGGCGAAGCAGAAAGCCGACGCGACCAACGGTCCCAACGTCGCCTTGCGGAACACCAATATGTACATGCCGGCCATGGTGAAAAAAAGCCCCGGGATGTGAACCTCGGCATCGACCGCCAGCGACCAGAAGGCGTAGGAGAACGCGACCAGGCAGACGCCGATCACGCGCAGCTCCAGCGCCTGGCCCAATTTTTTCAGCGTGCGCTCGACCAGCAGCAGGGTCGCCGCCCCGAAGAACAGGGAAAACATTTGCAGGTGGAAAAATTCGAGCACGCGGTAATGGAACAGGGCCGCCAGGGCGCGATAGACCAGGTAATTGAGCGGGAAATAAACCAGGTGGTGGATCTGCACCATGTCCAGCCAGTTGCGCTTCAGCAGCGCGAAACGCAGCATCTGGCTGAAGACCGTGCCGTCGAAGCTGTAGCTGACCGGCAAAAAGCTGAAGTACAGCAGCGGGATGCCGGCAAAAACCAACGCGGCCAGCAGGCGCTTCAGGGCGGGGGACATGTCAGCCCCCCCCTTCCCGCAGGGCGCTCAGCGCGTCGAGCAGCGGCCTCAGGCCGGCGGCGAAGGTAAAGTGTTGCACGGCTGCGGCGGAGAGGTCCAGCCGGCGGTCGCGGTCGGGGTCGTCGATCAGGCGCTCCAGCGTTTCCTCGATTGCCGGAGCGGAGCGCGGCGAGGCGACCCAGCCGCTGAGGCTGCCGGCGACGATCGCGGCGGCCGCGCTTTGTCCGGTCAGCGCCAAAACCGGGCGGCGGGCTTGCAGGTACTCGAACAGCTTGCCCGTGGCCACGCTGCTGCGGTCCGCCGAGGTGACCAGGAGCAGCAGCCCGGCGCGGCGCTGGTAGGCCATGGCCAGGGAGCGGCTGACCTGGCCGTGCAGGCGGGCCACGCCGCGGCGGGCCAGACCGGCCAGCATCTTTTTTTCCCGGCGGGTCAGTTCCCCCAGGAAATGCAGGCGCAGGGTGCGCGCCAGTTCCGGCCGCGCCGCCAGCAGGGCGTGCACGGCCTGCGCCAGGGGAGCGATGGAGCAGCCGGCGTCGGAAAGGGCGAAGCGCCCGGTGTGGACGATATGGAGGCAGCCCGGTTCCAGCGCCACGTCCGGAAGGGGCATGGCGCTTTCGTCCGGGTCGAAGCCGTTGGCCACGGTGATGACTCGCGGGTGGCCGTAGGCGCGGCGGAAGTAGTCGCTGAGCGGTTCCGAGACCGTGACCAAAGAGGATGCCGCCGCGGCGGCGCAACGCTCGATAGTGGCGTAGGCGTTGCGGACGCAGGCGAAGCGGCGCAAGCGCTTGCTCTCGATGGCTTCAAAGAGCAGCCCGTCGCGGAAATCGGCGATCAGCGGGCGCACCGCCTTTTTGGCCAGGCGCATGGCGATCTGCAGGGTTTCCACCGGGGGATAGGTGGCCAGGATGACGTCGGGCCGGGTGCTCTCCAGGATCTTGTTCTCGCGGGCCAGGAGCCGGTTTTTCCAGGCCCCGAAAATGCTGGCGTATACCCCCGAGCGGTTCAGGATCTCGACCGCGACGCGGCGGCCGAACCAGGCCAGGCGCCGCCAGCCGCTCCGCCGGCAGTTGAAGCCCGGGTCATATACGCGCAGCAGCTCGGGGTCGCCGGTCCGCTCGCCGCCGTACGATTGGGTCAGCACGTAAACGTCATGGCCGGCCCGGCGCAGGTGCTTGACCAGGTTGACGGCCCGGGTCGCTCCCGGGCCCTGGATGGGCGGGTAATAATAAGCGATGAACAGTATCCTCAAGGGCGCGTCCTCCGAAGGCGGTTATTTCCCATGGTGGCCTGCGGCTGCGGCCATCCTGCGGTACAGTTCGTGGAAGCGGCGGCCAACGGCGTCGGGGCTGAAATTGCGCAGCGCGTACTTCCTGATCTTTCCCGCGTCGTAGTCCCCGGCGTGGTCGAGCAGCGAGGCGAGCGCCCGGGCCAGCCCCTCTTCATCGCCCGGAGCGACCAGGATGCCGTTGTCGTCGCGAACATGCTCGGGGATGCCGCCCGTCCGCGTGGCGATCACCGGCAGCCCCGAGGCGAAGGCCTCGGCGATGACGCAGGGGGAATTCTCGTAGTCGCTGAACATCAGGAAAAGATCGGCCCGGCGCATGAAGCCGGCGACCTCCGCTTCGTCCTTCCTGCCGTGGAAACGGACGAAGCGCTCCAGGATCCCGAGTTCGGCGGACAACGCTTCCAGGTCGGCCCGCGCCGCCCCGTCGCCGACCAGGTGCAGCTCGAAATCGTCGCGCTGCTGCGAAAGTTTTTTCACGGCGCGCAGCATGCCGGGGATATTCTTGCAGGGGTTGAACCCGGAAACGTGCAGGATGATCTTTTTGCCGCCCCTGCTTTTTCCCGGCTCCGGGGTGAACCGCCCGGGGTCGACCACGTTGGCAATGACGTGGTATTCGTTTTCCAGGCCGTGGCGGCGCATGGCGTTTTGCGCCGCCCGCGAAGCGACCGTCACCGCCCCGGCCTTCCTGACCAGCAGCCGGGTGAAGAGCTTGCGGAAAAAGCCCCGGTAGGCGCCGGATTCGGGGAAATATCCCGACCAATGCTCGGTGAAGATGCACGGCGTCCCGCCCGCGTGGGCCAGTACATAGGCGATCTGGCCCAGCGGCGGGTTGACCTGAAGGTGCAGGATGTCGGGGGGGCCGAAATCCTCGTTGACGGTCCTCAGCCCGAGCCGGCTCAGGCGGTAGTAGCGGGCGAGGTCGGCCAGCTTGGCCAGCCCCGGGAGCCGGGTGCCCGGGCGGAAAAATATCCGGGTGACCCGCAGGCCGTTTTCGCTCGTCGTTTCCACGACCCGCTTCCTTGCCAGGCCGGGATCGGGGACGATATAGAGCACGGCGACATCGCAGAACGCAGACACGGCCAGCGCGTGCCTCTGGATGAAAATGCCGCTGAGCGGGTCGATGCGGCTGGGATACCACCAGCCCGGCCAGAACAGCACTTTCAGCTTAGTTGGCTTTTCCATGGGACCTCGACAGGAACGGCCGCAGCAGCGAGACGAAGCGCAGGCCCATGGCGCCCGGCGAAAACTCATCACCGGCCCTCCGCTGATTCCGCTCTCCCAGCCGGCGGCGGAGCCGCGCGTCGCCGATCAGGGACCGCAGCCCCGCGGCGAGCGCCCGCGCGTCGGCCGGCGGCACCAGCAGCGGGTAGTCTTCGCCCAGGGCGGCGGCGATGCCGGGGATGCCGGTGGCGACGACGGGCAAGCCGGCGGCCATGCATTCCAGGACCCCGTTGGGCATGCCTTCCAGGCGCGAGCTGAAGACGCCGATGTCGCTGGCGGCGAGCAGGCCGGCGACATCGTCGGTCGGGCCGATGATGTGGACGCTTTTTTCGAGCCCCAGGTCGCGGCGCAGGTCCCGGAGGGAGGCGAACGTGTCCCCGGGCCGGCCGGCCAGCACCAGGCGCGGGCCGTCGCCGCCGTTTTCCGCCATGACGCGGGCCCAGGCCCGCAGCAGCGTTTCGTGGTCCTTGAAATGGTGCAGGTTGGCGATCATGGCGGCCAGGACCGCCCGCGGGCCGACGCCCAGGGCGGTGCGCCATTCGTTCCGGGTGCGCCCGGACGGGTCGAGGCGCACGCCGTTGGGGATGAGGGTGACGCGTTCCGCGGCGACCCCGAACCTGCCGGTGAGGAATTCGGCGCCCTGGACGGAATTGGCCGTGAACACCCCGACCTGGCGCAGCGCCCGCCGCTCCAGGAAGCCCCCGGTGACCTCGCGTCCTTCATCGCGCTGGTTCCAGACGCATACCCCGGCTTTGCTCCACGGCCAGAGGGCGCCGCAGACCTTGTTGGGGAAGTCGTTGAAGGAGAGGATGGCGTCGGGGGCGAGGCGGCGCAGCCGCCGGAGCAGGCCGAGCAGCGCCGCCAGCTTGGCGGCCCCGCCGTGCTCCAGGGTGCCGAGCCGCAATTCCCACTCCACTCCCTGGGTTTCCAGCCGCGCGGCCAGCGGCCCGCCGCGCTCCAATGCCCAGACCACGACGCGGGCCCCCGTTTCCCGGCGCAGCCAGGGAGCCAGGTAGCCGACCTGCCGCTCCGTCCCGCCCAGGTCCATGGTGCGCAGGACCAGCAGGATGGTCCTGCCCCGCCAGTCCGGGACCGCCTGCGTCTCGCCCCGGGGTTCAGAGTTCATGGTTCTCCTGGCGCAGCCACTCCTCGAGAAAAAGCAGCAGCCAGGTGGCGCCGGTGTTTCTGCCGTCCACGAGCGCGGCCAGCGCCTTGGGCTCGAACCAGTCCTGCAGGGCGGAACCCGGGTGCAGGAGGCGTTCCCTGGCCGCCGCGAAGGTTTCGCCCTCGGCGCCGAACCAGCGGTGCATGGGGATGCCGAATCCCTGCTTGGGGCGCTCCAGGAAGGACGCGGGGAAGTATTTCCGCAGCAGTTTCTTGAATACCCATTTTCCCTCGAACCGGCCCGGGCCGGTCGCGGGCATCTTCGCCGCTGAGGGGATGGTGGCGGCGAACTCCATGACCCGGATGTCGACGATCGGGGTCCTGACCTCCAGGCTGTTCATCATGCTGGCCACGTCGACCTTGGTCAGGATGGCGTAGGGCAGGTAGGTCATCATGTCCATGTATTGAACGGTCTGCAGCGGGTCCCAGCCCTCGGTCTCGGTGAATGCCTCCGCCAGCGCTTCCGGGGGTCCGACGCAGGCGGAGCGGAACTCGGGCCGCCACAGGCGGCGGCGCCAATCCGGGCCGATGTACTGCATGAAGCCCAGCCAGTTCTCCAGTAGCGGCTCGCGCCGGGGCCAGCGCTCCGGGAACAGGGACGAGGCGATGGGGAACAGCGGCCTCTTCCACGCCGCCATCCCGACCTTGCCGAGCCAGCGCAGCCACTGCCGGTAGGTGTTGTAACCGCCGAAGGCCTCGTCGCCGCCGTCGCCGGAAAGGACCATGGGCACGTGCTCGCGGGCCATGCGGCTGACGTAATAGGTGGGGATGGCCGACGCGTCACCGAACGGCTCCCCGTAGTGCTTCACCAGCTGCGGCAGGATGGCCAGCGCGTCGGCGCGGACGATCTCCTCATGGTGCTCGGTCCCCCAGCGCGCGGCCGCCTGCCGGGCATAGGGCAATTCGTTCAACACGCTGTCCTCGAAACCGATGCTGAACGTTTTAACGGGCCGCGCCAGGGACTGGGCCATGTAGCCCACGACGGCGCTGGAGTCGATCCCGCCCGACAGGAAGGCGCCGAACGGAACGTCGGCGACCAGGTGCATCTCCACGGAGCGGCGCAGGACCTGGTCGAGCTCGTCAAGCAGGTCGGACTCCTTTCGCGCCAGCGGCTGGAAGCGCAGCCGCCAATAGCGTTCGGGGGCGGCGGGCGGCCCGGCGAAGGGCACGGTCAAAAAGTGGCCCGGCCGCAGCTTGTGCCCGTGACGGAAAACGGTGCGCGGGGCGGGGATATACTGCAGGTACAGATAGTGGTCGATCGCCTGCAGGTCGACCTGCCATTCGACCCCGGGCAGCGCGCGCAGGGCCTGCAGTTCCGACGCGAAAGCGAAGGTGCCTTTGTCGTAATAGTAGACGAGCGGCTTGATGCCCAGGGGGTCGCGGGCCAGGAACAACTCACCGTGGCGATGGTCGGCGATGGCGAAGGCGAACATGCCGCGAAAGCGCTTCAGGCAATCCGTCCCCCATTCCTCGTAGGCGTGGACCACCATCTCCGTGTCGGAGCGGGTGCGGAAGACGTGGCCGCGGGTCTCCAGCTCGGCGCGGATCTCCTGGAAGTTGTAAATTTCGCCGTTGTAGGTGATCCAGACCGTCCCGTCCTCGTTGCCCATGGGCTGGGCGCCGCATTCGGGGTCGATGATCGCCAGGCGGCGGTGCCCCAGCCCCAGCGGGCCCCGCAGGTGGACGCCTTCGCCGTCGGGGCCGCGATGGGCGATGGCGGCGGTCATGGAGCGCAGCACGGCCTCGTCGGCCGGCTTGCCGTCGATGTTCAGTATCCCGCAAATGCCGCACATGGAGGTTGGCTAGCCCCGGCGCCCCGCCTTGGCGGCGATGACCTCTTGGTACCATGCCGTCAGCAGGGGGATCATGCGTTCGGGTTTCAGCTCGGCGATCCGTTCCTCCGCCCGGCGGCCCATTTCCGCGCGGGCGGCCGGGTTCATGGCCAGGACCTTTTCCAGGGCCTGCAGCAATTGTCCCGGGTCGCCGGGGCGGCACAGCAGGCCGTTCTCCCCGTCGCGGATCAGCTGCTCGAAGCTGGCGCCGCTGGTGCCCACGACCACCTTGCCCATGCCCATGGCTTCCAGGCAGGTGTTGGGAAAGTTATCCACCAGGGAAGGCAGCGCCACGGCGAGGGCGCCGGCGATGACCGGATCAAGGGCGGCGTGCGGCATCTTGCCCAGGCACAGGACGCGGTCGCCGTGGACGCCGGCCATGAACTTCAGGTGTTCGCTCATGGTCCGGCCCCGGTATTTCCCGGGATCGCTGCCGACGAAGACGAAAAAAAGCTCGGGGTGATTTTCCAGCAGCGGGGCCAGGATCTCGGCGATGACGGCGACGCCCTTCAATGCGTTCAGGCGGCCGAAGAAGAGGAGATAGGTTTTCCCGGCGAGCCGTTCCCGGTACATGCGCTCGTCCCGGGAAGCCGGCTCCTCTGGAAATACGGATTTTCGATGACCCGGACCGGGTGGCCGAGCAGGGAGCTGACGGCGGCGGCCATGAGCCGGCTGGGGCTGAAGACGGCGTCGGCCTTCTTCATCGCCCGGCGCTCGATCCGCTCCTGCTGCCAGATGCGCAGGGCGCTCTCGCCGTCATAGCCCCCGTTCTTCCGCCACAGGGGGGTGTAGCTGGAAAGGCGCACCACGGCGGCGGGCCCCGGAGGATGGAAAAAGAGAGGCCGCCCAACTGCGAATATTGGGCGATGGCGAATGGTGTCCGGCGCTGCAGCGCCCGCAGCGTATGGTTGAGGAGCCAGCCGATGCGCAGCAGGTAGATCAGCTTGGTGAAGCGGCGCAGGGAGAACAGGTCGAGCGCCGCGGCCCACTTCGGCAGGGTGAAGCGGACGCGCAGCAGGCGGACGCCTTCGTCCTCCCTGTCCTCGTCGCGGTCGGAGATGACGATCACCGTCACCTCGTGCCCGTGAGCGCGGAGCGCCCGGGCCAGCCGGTGGACGTAGTTGGCCAGTCCGCCGTCGTAATTGGCTTCGGTGACGTATTCGCTGGTCAACAGGGCGATGTGCATGTCATTTCCTCATCACGCGTTCCCCGGCGGCGCTTTCCGGCGCAGGACATAGATCAGGCACACCCCGCCGAAAATGCCCGCCAGGGCCCGGCGCCGGCGCAGGCTCAGATGCTCGTGCAGCAGCGAGTTGCCGCTGTAGAGCAGCCGGTTGGCATGGATGGCGGCGATGTCCCATCCCAGCTGGCGGAAGCGCTTCAGCCAGCGCCTTTTGCCGAAAAGAAAAAATTCACCGTACCAGCGCCCCTGCATGCCGTGACGCAAAGGGAAAGGTTGGCGGACGAGGGCGCCCGGGTGGCGCACTCCTTTCAGGATGTGGGTGACCAGGGTCCAGAAGCACCAGCGCCCGCGGGGCAGGACGTGGATGGCCATCCCTCCCGGCGCCAGCACCCGGCGGATTTCCCGGTCGATTTCGGGCAAGTTTGCCAGATGTTCGAGCACGCTGGAAGTATAGACGACAGCGAACGATCCGTCCGCGAACGGCAGCCGGGCGCCGTCGTATTCGCTGACCGGGAAATCTTGCCAGGGCTTGTACTGGCTGCCCGGAAGGTCGACGGCGGTGACGGGGTGGCCGTGGGCGGCGAAGATGCGCGCCTGCCATCCCGCCCCGGCCCCGATCTCCAGGATGCGGCCGTCGGCGGGGAGCAGAGGCAGGACCAGTCCGGCCTCGGATTCGCGCAACGATTTCAAGAAAGCGGTGTTCACGTGCGGGCCGTCCGCCTGCTCCCTATCCGGGGAGCGTGCCGGCGATGGCGAAGAGGTGGGTGTGCGCGCTCCGCCCGAGGCGGAACCGGGTGGCGCGGCCCCCCGGGAAGGGGCGGGGCATCAGGCGGTCGAGAACTCTCCTGGCGTTGAATTGCAGCCAAATGCGCAGGTTGGACAAGTTCAGCAGCGTGAGGCGGGGAAACGTGAAATCGAGCTGGAACTGCTCGAAATCGATCGTGGCGCACAGTTCGACCCTCAATCCTTGCCTGCCGATCAGCGTTTCCAGTTTTTCCCTGGTGAACGAATTCATATGCTGCCAGCGGTGGAACAGCGATTGGCAGAACGGGCAGTAGATCGTTTCCCGCTCAAGGTCCTCGGCCAACGGCACGGTCAGGAACAGCTTTCCCCCCGGCTTCAGTATCCGGCGAAACTCCCGGAACAGGGAGGCGGTCGACTCCTCGGGAAGGTGCTCCAGGGTTTCCAGGCAGACGATCAGGTCGAAAAAATGATCCGGGTGGCGGGTGGCGAAGCGCTCGGTCAGTTCCGCCCCCCGCCAGTTGGCCAGCGCGGAGAAATCCTGGTTGACGCGCGCGACAGCTTCATCGGAAGAATCGGCGCCGTAACACTCCAATCCCCGCCCGAGAAGCTCTTTCAGCAGGTGGCCGGTGCCGCAGCCGAAATCCAGGACCCGCCCGCGGAGAATGCCCGCGGCATCGAGAACGCGGACCACGCCCCGGCCGACCCGGAAGGAGAAATAGGTGGCTTGATTGAACGGGTTGTGGCCCAGCCAATTCCAGTAGCGCCGGATCCGCTCGGGGTTCCACTCGGCGGCGTGGGGCTGGTCGGATTTGCTCATGGTGCTCCTCCTGTCATGCCTTGACCAGATGGAAACGCCCCGAAAGCGTTTTCGACCCCGCCGCCGGCCATTGGGCGTAGACGGAGCCGGCCCGGCGCAGGCTGGGAATGAAGCGCTCGAGGTACGGATCATCGGCGGCGATGTTGATCGTGAAAGCGGACACGGCGAAACCGGCCCTGATGAACCGCTGGGAGAATTCCTCGGGGCGCAGGCGGTTGCCGCATTCCCCGTGGCTCCAGTAAAACACTTTCCAGAACCGGACCCGGCTCAGGAGCAGGTATTCCAGCGGGCGGGCGAAATCGCGGTGGTCGCGGAAATCGACCTGGTGAAAACCTAGCCCGCCGGGGCGCGTGACCCGCGCCAGCCTGCGGATGGCCCGGCAGGGCAGGAAAAGGTGCTCCAGCACGGCGTTGGAAAAGATCGCGTCGTAGCGGTTCCGCAGCCGTCGCGGGATCCGCTCGACCGGAGCCTTGATCTCGGCCAGGTGATCTTTCAGCGAGGCTTGATCTTTCATGGCGGCTCGCAACGGACCCGGGTCCGTCCCCGGGAATTCGCCGACGAAGCGCTCCAGCAGGCGGCCGTAGAAAGCCGGGTGGTAAGCGGGCTGCCAGGCCGGGGGGAAGCGGTCGGCGACGGCGACGCGGGCCCCGAAGCACGCCAGGATCAGCGGCACCCCGTAATGGATCCCGGGACCGATCTCCAGCACGTCCTTTCCCCGCAGCCAGGCGGGGTCGCTTCCAGGCAGCTGCTCCAGGTAGCCGCGAATCGTTTTCAATGCGTACGCCGCATCTTTTTCCAAGGTCTCCGCGGTCGCGTCCCTGGCCCGGGAATTTTGCGGCGGATCCTTGTGGCGAAACCAGCGGTTGGGGTTCATGGGACTAAATGATCACGCCGGCCCCGACTCCCATTCGTAGTCATCGATGTACTGTCCATAGTCCGGGCTCCAGCTGAAGTCGTGGGCGATGCCCAGCATCTCGACGCTGAAGGGGCAGATGTTCTCCAATTTTCCGGAAAAGTTTTTCCCGAATTGCTCTGAAAAATTCACGGTCAGCGTATAGTGGCCCAGGTAGAGGCGGACTTTGGGGATGCGGCAGCGAACCCGGTGCATGCCGGGTGTCCGGCAAAGCGGATGCACCGAATCGAACATCCAGGTATACATGACGGGCTGCTGCAGGGCGTTGAGCACTTGAAAGGAGAGGGCCGCGTTTTTCAGGGCGATCGGGGTCGAAATGTCGATCTCGATCTCCATGGGCTTGCCGTGGGCCTGCACGCTGTTGGGTTCCGAGGTGATCACTTCCACCCGGGTGATGGCGGGCCGGTCGGCGGCGGCGGGGGCCTGGTAGCGCCCGGGGTTGCTGGCGTGCAATTCCAGGTACAGGCGCACCGCCTCCGCCGTTGGCCCCTGGAAGACGCACTTGCCGTGGGCAAGGACCAGGCATTTTTTCGTCAGGGTGGAGATGGCGGGCATATTGTGGCTGACGAACAGCACCGTCCGCCGATCCTGGCCGACGTCGCCCATCTTGCCCAGGCATTTCTTCTGGAACTGCGACATCGCCGACCGCCAGCACCTCGTCGACGATCAGGATCTCCGGTTCCAGGTGGGCGGCGACCGCGAAGGCCAGGCGCACGTACATGCCGCTGGAGTAGTGCTTGACGGGGGTGTCGATGAACTTCTCGATCTCGGCGAAGGCGACGATCTCGTCGAACTTTCGTGCGATCTCGGCGCGGCTCATGCCCAGGATGGCGCCGTTCAGGTAAATGTTTTCGCGGCCGGTCAGTTCGGGATGGAAGCCGGTGCCGACCTCCAGCAGGCTGCCGACGCGCCCGTGGATGGCGGCCCTGCCGGTGGTGGGGCGGGTGATGCGGGACAGGATCTTCAGCAGCGTGGTTTTGCCCGCCCCGTTGCGCCCGATGATCCCCAGGATTTCTCCATGCTGCAGTTCGAAATCGATATCGCGCAGGGCCCAAAAGCAGCCGTCCTTTTGCTGCCTGGGACGGGACGGCCGCCGGGTCATCATCTCGATGAACCGCGGCCCGAAGGCCAGGCGGTCGCGCAGCGTCATGTAGCGCGCGGGCGGAACGAGCGGATACTTCTTCCCGATCTTTTCCACCCGGATGGCGATGTCGCTCATTGCCATGCCCCGCTCAGCAGGCCTCCCTGGCCGCCCTCATGGCCAGGCGGTTTTCTCGCCACAGCTCAAAGGGCAGGACGTAAATTCCCAGCCGGAGCCTCAGGTAGGCCAGGATCACCAGTATATATCTTTTTCGGCTGGAATGGCGCGGCATGTAAAGCAGTTTTGCGTATTGATCGATCCGTTGATAGGTCCGGATGCGGTGGGCGTCAGCCCAAGGAAACGTCATCCGCCCGTTCAGGATGTCGTAGCCGCGCCAGCCGTCCGGGGCGGCGGGGAAAGAAAACCGCCAAGGCAGGGTTTCAGACAGTATCGGCGAGCCGGGGTAGGGGACATAGGTCCCGAGGTTGAACTGGATGCGGAAGGGCATGAGCCGGAACAGCTTCAGGGCCAGGCGGATGGTCTGGCGGACATTTTTCCGCTTCTCCCATGGGAAGCCGATGATGGCCGAAGCGTCGACCTGGATGGACTTGTGCCTGCCGATGATGCGGAACGATTCCGTGATGCATTCCCGGTCGATCCCCTTGGCTATCCGCTCCAGGGTCCCCGGGCTTCCCGATTCCCAGCCGATGAAGAGTTTTTCGACCCCGGCGGCGGCCAGTTCCCGCACCAGGGGCTCGGTTATATAATCGCAGCGGATCTCCACCCATTGGCAGCGGATGCCGATATCCCGCAAGCGGTGGATGATCTCCAGGCCGCGGCGGGGGTCGGTGAAAAAATTATCGTCGTCGAAGATCACCTGGAGGATGCCCGCGGCTTGCTGAATGGCGCCCAACTCCCGCATGACGAATTCCGGCGAATGGGCGCGCCAGCGCCTTTGATTGAATTGCTGGTTGTAGCAGAATCCGCAATTGTGGGGACAACCCCGGGAAGTGATGAAATAGAACGACCGGTCGGCGCGGATGTAATTCGTCATGTCGACGAGCGACCAGTCCTGGCGGAAGCGGTCGATATCGGGTTCGAAATCCCGCGGCGGCGTGATGACGATCCCCGCGGCGGATTTGAAGCCCAGGCCCCGGATGCGGCGGGGGTCCCCCTGTCCCCCGTGGAGCAGGTAATTGGCGAGTTCCAGCATGGTGTTCTCGCCTTCGCCGATGACCACGTAGTCGACGGGCGAATCTTCCAGGCATTTCTCCGGCATGATCGATGGGTGGATGCCGCCCCAGATCACGGGGATCTCCCGCCTCTGCGCCTTGATGATCCGGCTGGCTTCATGGCTGGAAGCGACCGGCACCCCGGTGATGACGGAAAATCCCACCAAGAGGACATGGGCATCATGCAAAATGCCTGCGGTCACCTCCGGGATCTGCGATTCATGGATATGGTGGACCCGGACATGGAATCCGTGCTGCTTCAGGAATCCTCCCACGTACAGCAGTGCGGAGGGGGGGCGCTTCATGTCCGCCATTCCCATCCTGAACGGGGCGGCGATGGAAACCAGGTGAATGGTCGGCTCGGGCACGGGTTTACACCATGTCGATGATCTTGCCTTCGACGCGTAAAAAAAAGTGCAGGCCGGACAGCAGCAGGATCGCGATCACGGCCAGGGAGACAAGCAGGTTCAGGTCCGGCGGGGTGCCCTGGCCCACGACGGCCCAGCGGAACCCCTCGATGATCCCGGCCAGCGGATTCAGGTTGTACAGCCAGCGCCAGGGCTTGGGGATGATCGCCACCGGGTACACCACGGGGGACGCGAACATCCACAGCTGGATCAGGAACGGCAGGGCGTAGCGTACGTCCCGGTAAAGGGCATTGAGGGCGGAGAGCCAAAGGCCGATCCCCAGGGCGGCCAGCAGCGCCATGAGCGCGAAAAGCGGGATGAGCAGCAGCCGCGGCGACGGGGAAATGCCATAGAAAACGGCCAAGGCCAGCAACGGGATGAAGGCGATGGCGAGGTCCACCAGCCCGGAGATCACCGCCGCGATCGGCAGCAGCAGGCGCGGGAAGTAAACCTTGGTGATGACCCGCTGGTTCTCGACCATCGTGTGGGTGGCCTGGGCGACGGCATTGGCGAAATAAAACCAGGGTAGCAGGGCGCTGAAGTAGAAGAGGGGGTACGGTATCCCGCCGGAGGGCATCCGGGCCAGCCGGCCGAAAAACAGGCTGAAGACCACCATGGTCGCCAGCGGCTGGATGATGATCCAGAGGCCGCCGATCAGGGTTTGCTTGAAGCGGACCTTCAGGTCCTTCCAGATAAAAAAGGCCAGGAGCTCCCGGTTCGCCCAGATTTCCTTCAAGGAACGGAAATTGCGCGGGACGGAGTCGATGATGATCGCGGTGTTTTCCTGGGCCGTCCCGGCGACCGGCGGGACCGCGCCAGCGGTCTGCCCGCGCATGGCTACTTTCGTTTCCTGACCTTGGCGGGCGTTCATCCTCAATCGGCGCGAATGACCTGGCAGATCTTTTCCTGGGAGTCTTTTTCCAGGTAGGGGTGCATGGGCAGGCTGAATATCTCGCCGGCGATCCGTTCGGCGACCGGGAAGGCGCCGGCCCGGTAACCCAGGCCGGCGAACGCCTCCTGCAGGTGCAGGGGGATGGGGTAATAGATGGCGGTGGGGATGTCATGGGCGCGCAATTTTTTGATGATCTCGTCGCGCCGCGGGTGCAGCACCGAGTATTGGGCCCACGCCGACCGGTTCTTGGCCAGGACCGCGGGCACCGTGACGCTCCCTTCGAGCAGGCGGTCGTAACGGGCGGCGACCTCCTGGCGCAGGTCGATCTCCTCGGGGAATATCGCCATCTTGGCCAGCAGCACGGCCGCCTGCAGCGAGTCCATGCGCCCGTTGATCCCCACCCGCACGTTGGTGTATTTGTCCACGCCCTGCCCGTGCACGCGAATGGATAGCAGCTGGTCGCGCATGTCCTGGCTGTCGGTGAAGATCATGCCGCCGTCGCCGTAGCAGCCCAGGGGCTTGGCCGGGAAGAAGCTGGTGCCCGCCACCCTGGCCAGGGCCCCGGCTTTTTTCCCCTGCTGGCTGGCGCCGAAGCTCTGGGCCGCGTCTTCCAGGACGAAGAGCTTGTACTTGTCGGCGATGGCCTGGATGGCTTCGTATTCCGCAGGCTGGCCGAAAAGGTCCACCGGGATGATCCCGCGCGGGGTCAGCTTTTTTTTGGCGACGGTCTGCCGGATGGCCGTTTCGAGATTGGCCGGGTCGATGTTGAACGTTTGCGGGTCGATATCCACGAACACCGGCGTCGCCCCCGTCAGCGCGATGACTTCGGCGCGTGGCGATGAAAGTGAATGTGCTGGTGAACACGGCGTCGCCGGGGCCGATCTTCTCGACCATCAGTGGCATGAGCAGGGCGTCGGTGCCGCTGGCCACGGAAACGGCGTGGGGCATGCCCACGTAAGCTGCCAGTTTTTCCTCGATCTCCTTGATCTCGGGTCCCAGGATGTACTGGCCGTGGTCCAGGATCTTCCGGAAGCCGGCTTCGATCGCCCCGCGGATCCGTTTCTGCTGGGCTGCCAGGTCAATGAATTGCATTTCTATTTCTCCTTTGGTTTTGTTTCTCAAAAAACACTTCAGGTCGGCCGGGCCTGAATTCAAACTAAGCTGCCGCCGTTCACTTTTTGCCGGTCCGACGAATGGGCGACAATGGGCATCGATTCAAGCTGTTCCCGGTTCATCATACATTTTTCCCCCTGGCTTTGCAAGCCGGCGTGACGGCGTTTTCCGGGCGCGGGGAACGCTCGCTCCCCCGTTTTCAGGACCCGGGTTTCCGATAGACGCCGAGGATGTAGTCGCTGGCGATCTCCCCGCTTTGCATGAGCAGGTCCTCCAGGGCAAAGCACAGCTGCAGGATCCGCTCGGCCGTCTCGCCTCCCTGGACATAATGGTGGGCGATCTCGAAAAAAACCAGGCCGGCGATGGCGCCCCCTTTGTTCATCAGTGCCAGCGGGGTGAAGGTTTCCGCGAGCAGGGGCCGGATCAGGGAGGACTCGGCGGCCTCGGAAGGGTCGGCCAGCATCATGCGCAGCCGCCCAGGGGCGAAGATCTTTTTTTTGACCTTGCCGTCGGGCCAGCGCCGCTTGTAGGCTTCCGGGATCAAGGCCAGCATGGCGTTGGCCGCCTGCAGCTGCCGCGGTGTCCACTGGAAGCGCGACGGGCCGACAAAATCATTGACCACCAGCAGCCCGCCGGGCTTGAGCAGATCCCTGATCCGGAGCAGGGCGGCGCGCATGGGAAAGAAATGGTGCAGGGCGCCCTCGACGATCACCAGGTCGTACAGTTCCCGCCCGGTCACTGGCCCGCATGTCGCCGGTGCTGAACTTGACGACCGCGGACAGGCCCTTTCTCTCGGCCATGGCGACGGCGGCGGCGATGCGCGGGGCGGAGAGGTCGCAGGCGTCGATGCGCTCGAAAATGCCGGTCTCGGCCCAGCGCATTTCGTTGCCGCCGCCGCCGCAGCCCGGGGAAAATGCCTTCAGGCCTTTGCGGCCGGCCAGGAAGCGGCGGGCGACGAACGCCACGTGGTCCTCGGCCTCGTCCCCGGAGACCAGCTTGTTCCAGCGGCGGCGGAGCGCCGGCATGTCCCAGGCGTGGATCGGGGGAGCCTGGGTGTGCTCCCAGGCCGCGCGTGTCCTGGCCGGGCCGTCGGCGCGCAGTTTTTTCATGACCTGAAGCAATTCGCCGCGTTCGATCTTTTCCTTGAGACGTCCCAGGTCGTGGATGTTGATCCAGTTGCCGAACATGTTCTTTCCTTGGGTCCATCTTAACAAAACCGTGCGCCGCAAGCAAACGATGACCCGCAAGCGTGACGGATGGATCCGGGCAGTCACCCGGGATTTTTGCCAACGGCGCGGGCAACGTTCCCGACTTGGCACTGAAATCGCTTGCATTTATAAGAGATAGAGGTATTCCATGAAAAGAAATGGTTTCACCTTGATCGAATTGCTCATCGTCGTGGCCATCATCGGCATCATCGCCTCGATCGCCATTCCCAACCTGCTGATCGCCTTCCAGAAGGGGAGGCAGAAAGCGACCATGAGCGACATGAAGTCGGTCGGCAGCTCCGTGGAAATTTACATCACCGACTGGAGCTTCGCTCCACATGTCGCCGACGGGCCGATCACCAGCCTGCAGCAGAACTGGTTCCAACCCTATTATACAAAGATCCTGCCCACCCGCGATTATTGGGGTACCGTGTTCCAATACAGGAGCGGCATCGTCGCCACTCTGGATTCGTACTCGATCGAATCCTATGGCCGCGACCGGATAGACTCCGGACCGGACACGATATACGACGTGGTTTCGCTGTATAATTTCAACAACGATATCATATATTCAAACGGTTTCTTTACCGTGGGACCGAAGGTCAAAAATTAGCCCTCTCATAAGGTGCCGGTTTGACAAAAATTGTCACTTTAAATGACTTTTATTGGCATAAAAGCACAATCCGTTTCTCGAAAATCGTTGTACCCGCGTGATTTTCATTTGGCAGTGAAAATGCTTGGATAAAGCAGATCCTTAAGGAGGTTCTTATGAACAAAAAAGGTTTTACCCTGATTGAACTGCTGATCGTCGTTGCTATCATCGGCATCATCGCCGCCATCGCCATCCCCAACCTGCTGGTTGCCCTGCAGAAAGGCAAGCAGAAAGCGACGATGGGCGACATGAAGTCGATCGGCAACTCCATCGAGTCCTACATCACCGACTGGGCTTTCGCGCCCCAGGGTGCCGCCGGCCCGATCTCCAGTTTGCAGCAGAACTGGTTCCAGCCCTTCTACATCAAGATCCTGCCCATCCGCGACGGCTGGGGGACCATTTTCCAGTATCGCCGCGGCGCCGTCAACACCATCGACCAGGACCTGTACACCGTCGAGTCCTATGGCCGCGACAAGGTTGACAGCGGTCCGGACACGGAATATGACGTCGTTTCGCTGGCCAACTTCAACAACGACATCATGTATTCCAATGGTCTCTTCACCGTGGGTCCCAGGGTAAAGAGATAATCGCAGCGAATTCGTTTTTCAAAGGCGGCTGGAAGTTCATTCCAGCCGCTTTTTTTTTACTGCTCAATTTCTCGGCCAGTTCCGTCCACAGCCTGTTCTTTCTCCGCCTGGCTTATTTTTCCCTGCTTTTGGCCCTGTTTTCGCTTTGCCGCCATTTTCGCCTGCAAGCGATCCTGGCCCCATTGAGCGCGGGCATCGCCCTGATCGTTTTCCTGTACGGCATCGTCCAGAAATTTTTCATCTTCCCCCTGATCCTGAAGCAGGTCGGCCCGGGCGCCTCGCTGTATGAGCAATCCCTGCGCAGCCGCGTCGCCTCGGGCCGCATTTTCGCGATCTTTACCCTGCCCACCCTCTACGCCATGGTCTGCGGGCTGCTGCTCATTTTCATTCTTCACTATTTCCTGCGCTCCCGGCGGCGCGCCCGGTTCTTCTGGGCCGCGTTGTTGCTGCTCGGCGGCGCCAACCTGTTCCTGACCCAATCCTTCGGCGGCATCCTTTTCTTCACGATCGGCGCGCTTTTCTACCTGTTCGCCGCCGGCATCTTCGAGGTCAAGTACCTGGCGCCGCTGCTGATGGTCCTGGCGCTGGTTTTCTTCCTGGTCACGGCCCTGCGTTTTTCCGAGGCCCGGCAACTGGCCCCGGCCAAGCTCCGCTTCGTCAACTGGCTGCAGGCCGGGCGGGTGCTCGCCGGAGCCCCGCTCCTGGGCGTGGGCCTCGGCAACTACGAGGCGGCGGTGCCGGCGCAGGTTTTTCCCGGCGAGCCCGCCTCCATTTACGCCCACAATTTTTTCCTGCAGCTGGCGGCCGAGACCGGCGTCCCCTTGTTCATCCTGCTGCTCGCCGTTTCCCTGCCATTCATCAAGAAGAACCTGGCCCGCCTGCTGCGCCGGGAGAACGCCCTCTTCGCCGCGGCGAGCATCCAGATCCTGTTCTTCTGCTTCTTCGACGTGGGCATTTATTTCTTTGCCGCCGGGATCAGCCTGGCCGTGGTCGCCTCCCAGATCGCCGCCGCGGACTCCCCGCCGCGGCCGCGCCATTTCATCGCCGTCGTCCTGCTGGCGGTGCCGCTGCTGGTCAATGAAGCCGGCGCCAGCCAGCAGCGCAGCGGCGACCTTTGGCTCAGCCGCCAGGACCAGGCGCAGGCCCGCGCCCACTATCGCCGCGCCCTGGCTTGGTCCCCCTGGGCCTTCCGGGCCTGGCTGGGGCTGGCCCATATCGCCTGGGAGAACAATGACCTGGCGGCGACGGAACGATTCTCCGGAAACGTCCTGCGCCTGTTCCCCGATCAGCCGTACGCGAATTATCTGTCGTCGCGGGCGGCCTGGAGCCGCGGCGCCTATCTGACCGCGCTATTCCACGCCCGCCGCGCCGCGGGCGAAGACAAGAAAAACAACGAATACCAGAGGTGGCATGAAACCGTTCAAAGCCATTTTGCCGAGCAACCCGCGCTTCCAGGAAATTGAGTTCTCGCTTCTCCTGGGCTGGGCCCTGCTCTTCCCGGACAAACTCTCCTACCTCTATTTTCTCGGTTTCACGGCCCTCCTGGCCCTAGTGCTGCTGCGCAAGATCGTTGAGCTGAAAAACATCGTCGTGTCCCGGTTTTCCTACTTCCTGCTCGCGCTCAACGCCCTTTTCGTCTTCAGCGCCTTTTTCTCCCCCCACTTCGTCACGTCGGTCCTGTTCGTCAGCGACGTGTTCCTCTCCTCCCTCTGGTTCTTGTTCTTTTATGTCGAGAAAAGCGATATGGAGCGTTACCTGCGCCTGGCGGCGTTCTGGATCACGGTCTCTTCCGCCGCGGTGATCGTTTTTTTCGCGCTGCAGGGCGGGCGGCTGCCGGTGACCCCCGTTTTCAAGAACCCGATCCTGCAGGCCGTCGCCTCCGCGCTGGCACCCTGGTTTTTCTTCATGCCCTGCTGCGGAAATTCCACCGCCTGGACATGCTTTTCCTGGTCCTCAACGCCGCGGCGGTGGTCATCAGCGCTTCCAAGGCGGCATTCCTGGGCCTGGCGCTGTTCGCGGCGGCGATGATCCTGGCGCGCAGGCGGAAGTGGCTGCCCTATCTCATCGCCGTCCTGGCCCTGCTCGTCCTTCTCCCCAACCCCATGCGGCGCATGGTGGAGCATTCGCTGCGCCACGACCCCTATGTCCTGAACCGCCTGGACATCTGGCGCATGTCGGCGCGCATGTTCCGCGGACACTTTTGGACCGGGGTGGGCCCGGACCTTTTCGCCGCGGCCGCGAAACAATACAATTTTCCCCAGGAAAACGGCCCGGCTCGCTATTTCAAGCTGCCCGAGTCGGCCCACAGCGATTACTGGAAGGTCATCGCCGAGAACGGGCTTGCCGGGTTGATCCTTGTCGTCGTGGGCGTGTTTTTCGCCATCCGCTGGCTGCTGTCCCCGCCCTGGTTCCCGCTGCCGAAATTGCTGCTGGCTTTTTTGCTGGCCCAGATGCTCCTGATCAACCTCGTGTTCAATTTCTTTTTTCTCCTGCTCTTCCTTTTGCTCGTGCAGGATTTTTTGTTCGAGCGGCGGAGTTTCGTTTCGCTGCAGCCCGCTTTCCGGGCCTCGGTCGCCGGCCTGCTCGTTTTCGCGGCCCTGATCCTCTACCTGTTCCCCTTCCTCTCCGACCGTTGCCTGGCCGCGGCGGCCGGCGAAAAGGATTTTATCCGGCGCTATGCGCTTTTGAACCGGGCGGCGCTGCTCGGCCCCCTGGACGAGAAGCCTCCCCTGGCCAGGGCCCGGATGCTGCGCGCTTTCGCCGCGACCCGCGCCAGCCTGGAAGCCTGGACCGACGCCCTGCAAAACCTGCGCCTGGCGCAGAAAATGGACGGCTACGGCACCTCGGCGCTGATCCTGGAATCGGCGCTTTTCGCCGACCTGGCGGCGGATCCGCGCCGCTATCCGGCGCTGGGGGATGAGATCCTGGCGCCGCTGTGGCGGGCCAGGCGAACTCGACCCGTTCAATCCTTTTTTGAAATTGCAGGCGGCCGGCGTGTTGCGCAGGTTCGGCCGCATCCCCGAGGCCCGGCGCCAGGCGCAGGCCGCGCTGGACCTGGAGCCGGATTATGCCGCGGCGCTAGTGTTCATCCATGACCTGGACGGCCTGCCCGCCGACGATCCGGCCTTCCGCGAGCGGCTCGCCCGCATCCGGGCCAAGGCGGACGGCCTGCGCGCCAGCCCGGGTTCCTATCTTTTCCTGCTGCACCAGCTGCCCGCCGCCGGCGCGGCGGGGAACTGATCAGTCGGCCTGGGCTTCCAGCCTGACGAAAACGTAGGGGTTGCGGAAGTCGTTGGTGCGGATCTTGACCATGTTGTTGAACGTCCCTTTTTCGAACGGCGTGAAGGTCAGGGTGATCTCGGTGCTTTTCTTGGCCGGCAGGGCGTTGGTCTTGAACGCCAGCGTCACTTCCGGGCTGCAGCTGACCTCGAGGATGCGCAGGTCCTGGTTGCCGAGGTTGCTTAAGGTGAGCTTGCGCACGTAGGCCTTGCCCACGCTGACGCCGCCGAAGGCGATCTGCTCGGGCTTGATGTCGGCCTGGGCGAAGTCCTTGATGATCACCGTGCCGGTCAGGGTCAGGCGGGTCTCGGGGACGTCGGTGTCGTTGCTGGTCACGGTGATGGTCTTGATGACCTTGCCGTTGTAGCCGCTGGTATTGAATTTGCTGGCGATCGTGCCCTTCTCGCCGGGCTGGTATTCCTTTTTGGCCAATGCCGCCGTGGTGCAGCCGCAGGAGGGGATGACGTTCTTGATGACCAGGACGTCCGAGCCCGTGTTCTCGAATTCAAAGGCGACGTCCACGATCTTGCCGCCCGACACCTCGCCGAAATCGACGGTCGTATTTTTGAACTTGATCGCCGGCTTGGCGAACATCAGCGCGGACAGTAAAAACAGCGAGATCCCGATGCGTTTCTTCATTTTTCCTCCAGTTCTTTTACTTTCTTTTCGATCAGCCGCAGTTTCTCTTTCATTTCGGCCAGGTTCCTGGCCAATACCATGTTCTTGCGCCAGGCGCCGATCTCCTGGTGCGGGTAGCCGGCCACGATCATCCCGGCCCCCTTGACCGAACCGCTCACCCCGGACTTGGCGGCGATCATCACGCCGTCGGCGATCTCGAGATGATCGGCGATGCCCACCTGGCCGCCCATGATCACCCGGGCGCCGATGCGCGTGGAGCCGGATATCCCGGTCTGGGCGGAAATGGCGGTTTCCCGGCCGATGCGGACATTGTGGCCGATCTGCACCAGGTTGTCCAGCTTCACGTTCTCTCCCAGGACCGTCTCCTCGATGGTCGAACGGTCGATGCAGGTGTTGGCGCCGATCTCGCAGCCCGAGCCGATGATCACCTTGCCTTTTTGGGGGATCTTCACCGTGCTGCCGTCGGCGGCGCGCCCGAAACCGAACCCGTCGGCCCCGATGACCGCCCCGGGGTGGATGATCACCCGGTCGCCGATCTCCACGTTCTCGCGGATGACGACGTTGGCATAAATGAGGCAGCCGCGGCCGATGGTGACGTCGTTGTAGATGGTGACGTTGGCGTGGATCTCCGTGCCGTCCCCGATCTGGCAGTTCTCGCCGATGAAGGAGAAAGGCCCGACGCTGACATCGATCGCCAGCCTGGCTTTTTCCGAGACATGGGCGTTGTCGGCGACGCCCGTCCAGAACGGCAGCCGCGGGTGAAAATAGTCCAGCAGGCGGGCGAAGGCCAGCTGCGGGTCGGGTACCAGGATGCGGTTGGCGTACGCCGGCGGGCAGGCGCTGGCCACGATCAGGGCCCCGGCGCGCACGCGCGAAAGGTCGCTGCCCTCCTTGCCCCTGGCGAGGTAGGCGATATCCCCCGGGCCGGCCTTGGCCAGGGCGTGGACGCCCGTTATCTCCAGGTCCCCGTTTCCGCTCCATTCAGCCCCGAGCAGGTCGGCGATTTTTTTTAGTTCAGGCATTTTTCTCCTTGTCGAGGATATAGGTCCACTTGGCCCCGTACAGCATGATGCCCATGGTGATCTCCATCCAGAACCCGAACAGGATGATGGCCACGACCGGGTCCTGCATCCTGCGCAGCAGGGAAACGTTCACCAGGTAGTAGGTGTACCCCCTTTTCACCAATTCCCACAGCAGGGCCGAGAAGAGCGCCGAGGCCAGGGCGGCGATGGCGCCGACCTTTTTTTCCGGGATCCACTTGAACAGGATGTAAAAGAACAGGAAGGTGAGCATGAAGGGCATGATGAACTTGATGAAGAACCCGTTGATGGCCTGGAACAGGGCGGGGTCGATGCGGGTCCGCGCGGCCAGGTCCTGCTCGAAAACGGTGGTGACGGTCGCCGTCAGCCCGGTCAGCAGGAAAGAGGAGACGATCAGGACGGCGACGATGATCAGCAGCCCGAATTCCTTCATCCTCTTGACGAAGAACACGCGCTTGATGTCGATGAAGAACATGTCGTTGATGAATTGGACCATCTTCTTGAAGACCAGGATGCCCATGAACAGGAACACCCCCAGGCCGAACAGGCCCAGGTGGCCGATGCGCGCGGTCAGGTCGCTGGCGTGGCGGAAGAAGATCGGGGCGATCTGCTGGAAGAATTCGGGCGAAAAGGGATATACGTTCTGCAGGGCGCTGTCGGCGCCTTCGCTGAAGCCGGAGAAGAGATACGAGAAGAAGATCAGCAGGAAGAAAGACGAAAAGATGGAGTAATAGGCCAGGATCGATGCATTTGTCCATGCCGTTCTCGCCGAGGAAACCCGTCAGCGCTTGCCACATGCTTTTCAGGATCTTCCAAGGCGTCACGGCGCTTTTCTTTTTTTTCATGACCGGGAATTAGGGGAGGGCCCCCGGGCCTCCCCTTTTTTCTGCGGGTTTATTTAACCGTGTAGCTGCCCCATTTGACGAAGAACAGGATGAGGTCGATGAGCAGGACGTAGATGACCAGGGATTCCATCAGCGCCAGGGCGATGATCAGCAGGCCGCGGATGGAGTCGGCGGAGGCGGGGTTACGGGCGATATTGTCCGAGGCGTTGCAGAACGCCTTGGACTGCCCGTAAATGCCCATGATGGCCGCCACGGTCAGGCAGACGCTGCCGCAGAGGATGGTCCAGAAAAACAGCGAGGTGGGGGGCATGGGCTTGTCCAGGCCCTGCGCCGGCAGAGCCGCGGTCAGGGCGAGCAGCCCGGCGGCGAGCAGGAATGTCTTTTTTTTCATGTGATAATTTCCTCCTATATTAGTGTTCCGACGCGATGGCGCCGGCCAGGTAGACCGAAGAGAGCATGATGAAGATATACGCCTGCAGCAGGGACGTGAAGATGGCCATGGCCATCATCGGCAGCGGCGCCACGAACGGCACCAGGGAGACGATGATGATGATCACCAGGTCCTCGCCGAAGATATTGCAGAAAAGGCGGACGGTCAGGGAAAGGGGCCGGGAAAAGTGCGAGATGACCTCGATGGGGAAGAACAGGAAACTCAGCCACCATTTCGGGCCGGCGAACTTTTTCAGGTAGCCGAGGACGCCGTGCTCCTTGATCCCCTGGGCATGGTAGTACAGGAAGATGAAGACGGCGCAGCCGGCCGGGGCGTTCAGGTTCGCCGTCGGCGAGGACATTTCCGGCAGAAGCCCCAGCAGGTTGGACTACGGCGATGAACAGCCCGAGCGTCCCCAGCACCGGGATGAATTTCCGCCCCTCGTGGCCGATCATGTCGTCGACGACGCCGCGGAAGAAAAGATAGATCGATTCCAGCAGGGTCTGCATCTTGGCCGGGAAGAGCGACAGGTTCTTCACGGTCAACTTGAAAAAGATCACCAGGATCAGGGTGGCGATCATGGCCATGATCACGTGGGCCGGCAGGGGGTCGCCGTGGACCGGGATGCCCACCAGGCCGGCGGCGGCCTTGAGCAGCCGGTTGATCCAGACCGCGAACAGGGGATTATGTTCCATGGCGACGGTGGCCGGGCGATCGCCGCAGGCCCGCGGCGGCGATGCCCAAGTAGATCATCGCCAGCCCCTGGAGGAAAAAAACGGCGCCTTTTCCGGCCAGGCGGCTGGCGGCGTAAAACGCTCCGGCAATGACCAAGAGTTTCGCCAAGCCCGATAAAAAAAACATCGTTTTTCCTTTGCCTTTTTCAAGTATGCGGTCCGTCTGCCGGACCAGTATGAAAAAACCAGCGCTGCCGACGGCGGCGCCCGTAAGGGAAATTATACAATACTTGACGTTTTTTGTAAAAAAAAAATCAACAGCAGGGCCACGGCCTCGGCGGCGGCCGCCCGCAGGGCGCAGTCCCGGAAAAGGCCCGGCTTATTTTTTGGGCTCATTGCGGCGCGTTTGGTAAAACAGGTTGTAAAAGCCGGCCACGATGCCGTACAGGATGAAGACGATCTTCAGCCACGGGTCGGTCTTGAGCCACTTGTCCAGGAAAAAGCCGATGGCGAAGCCGACCAGGATGGAGGCGGGGAACATCAGCCCGACCGATGAATAGTCCAGCCATTTTTTCCCGGGCTCCTGGGTGGGGAGAAGTGCCAAGGCGCTACCTCGGGCCGGGGACATCCGGCGGCCGTTCAATAATCCTCGTCCTCTTCGTCATCTTTGAGGTCGAAGCCGTCGAGGTCCTCCTCGGACTCCTCGTCGCCGAAATTCTCCTCTTCCTCGTAGTAATTCACGGCGTCGAAATCCTCTTCGCCGAATTCGTTCTTGCGCGTCTCGATGGCCTTGTAGAACTCATCCTCGTCCTCGTAATGACGGATGAAATTGGCGTCCAGCTCGCTGTAGAACAGCTCCAGGTAGTCGTCCTCGATATAGCAGAAAACCGACATGTGCTCGTCGGCGTCCAGGTCTCCGATCACTTCGGTGATCTTGGTGGCGGCCGCCTTCAGCGTGTCCAGCGTCTGCCACGAAATGATTTCCAACTGTTCCATCGGCGCTCACTCCTTCTCTTTTTTTTTATTGTCTCTATTTAATTTGATAAAATCTTTTTGTCAAGTGTTTTGCAAATATTTTTTCAGATAGCGGCCGGTCAGGGAGTCCTTGCTGCGCAGCATCCCGGCCGGGCTGCCGCTGAAAACGAGGTAACCGCCTCCGGCGCCGCCCTCGGGGCCGAGCTCGACGACGTGGTCGGCGGCGGCGATCATGGCCAGGTTGTGCTCGACCGCCACCACGGTATTGCGGTTGCGCAGCAAGCCGGGCGATGAGCTTCTGGATCACCTCGATGTCGTAGGCGTGCAGCCCGAAGGACGGCTCGTCCAGCAGGAAGAGCATGTCCTTTTTTTCCTGGTTCAGGTATTTGAGCAGCTTCAGCTTTTGCAGTTCGCCCGTGGACAGACTGCTCAGCTTCTCCCCCAGCCGCAGGTAGCCCATGTCGTTGTCGCGCAGGTTCTGCAGGGCGGCCCGGGCCTGGGGGATATCGGCGCCCAGTTCGGCGCTGAACCCGTCGATGCTCATGGCCAGGACATCGGCGATGTTCCGGCCCTGGTGGGTGATCTTCAGCACATCGGGCGTGAAGCCGCTGCCGCGGCAATGGCCGCAGGTGGTCTTGACCGACGGCAGGAACTGCATCTCGATTTCCAGGTAGCCCCGGCCCTTGCACTCGGGGCAGCGGCCCAGGGGGGAATTGAACGAGAAGTGCCCCGGCTGGTAGCCCAGCAGCCGGCTGGGTTTCAGGGCGGCGAAAAATTCGCGCAGCGGGGCCGAGGCATCCAGGAAGCCGGCGATGTGGGTATTGGGGCGCATGGGGCCGATGCCCGGATCGATGTGCACTTTCTCGCTGATGCCCGGGATGTGCTTGTTCTTGAGATAGATCTCGTCGTACAGCAGCGAGCTTTTGCCGGCGCCGCTGACCCCGGCGATGACCGTCAGCGCCTGGAGGGGGATGCGCAGGTCGAAGTTCTTCAGGTTGTGGGCGCGGGCGCCGCGGATGTCCATGAAGCCGGAGCGGGGCGTTTTCTCGCCGGGAGCCTCCGGCCGCCGCCGGAAATACGTTTGGGTGGTCGTGGCCTCGCCGGCGAAGAACTCGTCCCGGCCGCCGCTGAAGATCACGCGGCCGCCTTCGCTGCCGGCGCGCGGCCCGAGTTCGATCACGTGGTCGGCGCGGCGGATGAGGACCGGGTTGTGCTCGACCAGGACGATGGTATTGCCGTTCTCCTTCAGCTTTTGCAGGAAAAAATCCATTTTTTCGTAATCGGCCGGGTGCAGGTCGGCCGAAGGCTGGTCGATGATCAGCAGGGAATCGGAGAGGGTGGAGCCCATGATGAACGCCAGGTTGATGCGCTGGTGCTCGCCCTTGGAGAGGGTGAAGGTCGGCCGGTTCAGTTGGATGTAATGGAGCCGGCTGCGGATCAGGAACTTCAGCTTGGCGGCGATCTCCTGGAAAACGTCGGGGGAGATCCGGTTCCGGTAGAGGTCCTTGTCCAGGCTGCGGATGAAGGCGTCGGCTTCGCGGATGGTCATGGCCAGGAAATCGGCGATGGTCCGCCCCTGGATGCGGAAGGACAGGACCAGCGGGTTGAAGCGGCTGCCGCCGCAGGCCGGGCAGGGGCGGTACGAGGTGAAGCGGCTGAGGAATACGCGCGCCTGCACCAGGTATGATTTTTTGCGCAGATAGGCGAAGAGGCCTTCGATCCCGGGGAAGCGGCGGTCGCCCCGGAGCAGGGCATCCTTGGCCGAGGCGCCGAGCTCGCGCAGCGGCCGGCGCAGGTCCAGGCCGGCCCTGCGGGCGTACTGCAGGAGCTGCTCGCGGAATTCGCGGTTCGCCGGGGTATTCAGGGGCAGGACGGCGCCGTCGGCCAGGGAGAGGTTCTCGTCGAAGACCAGCTCCGGGTCGATGGCGGGCACGTCCCCGTAGCCCTTGCATTCCGGGCAGGCGCCGCGGGCGCTGTTGAAGGAAAAAAGGTTTTCGTCGGGGCTTTCGTATTCCCGCTGGCAGCGCGGGCAGAAGAGGCCGAAGGGAAAGTGGCGGGCCACGCCGTCGTGGAACACGGTCACCGTGTTGCGGCTCAGGGCGATGGCGCTGTCGACGGCCTCGAAGATCCGCGCTGCGGTTTTCCGGCCGGTTCTCCAGTTCGTCGACGAGCACCTGGATGGGCTTGTTCTTGCTTTTGCCGTCGATGCGGCTCACGCCGCCGGCGCCGACCTGGGAGTAATAGCCGCGGTTGATCAGGAAGGCGATATCGCCCTGGTAGGAGAAGCAGACCTGCAGCCGGCCGCCGGGGCGCGCCAGCAGCTCGCGGATCATCTCGTCGATGCTGAATTTTTCGATCTTGTCCCCGCAGCCCGGGCAGTAAAAATCGGCGATCTTGGCGTAGAGGATGCGCAGGTAGTCGAAAATGTCGGAGGCGGTGGCCACGATGGAGCGGGGGTTCTTGTGCGGCTTTTTCTGGCGGAAGGCGATCGCCGGCGGCAGGTTGTCGATCGAGTCGACATCCGGTTTTTCGATCTGGTCCAGGAACTGGCGGATGTACGGGGAGATGGATTCGATGTAGCGGATATAGCCTTCGGCGTACAGGGTGTGAAAGGCCAGCGAAGACTTGCCGGCGCCGCTGACGCCGACGATGGCCGTGATCTTTCCCAGGGGGATGGCTGCGGCGATATCCTTCAAATTGTTGGTGCGTATGCCCTTGAGGATGATGTTCTTTTCCATGGCGCTTTTGATCCGGGACAATTATAGCATGGGTCGAAAGAAAGGAACTCAGCTGACGGCAGGATCTAAGTGAAAAGTGAAATGTGAAGGTGAAATGTGAAAGCCATCGTTCGATATTATGCCAGTTGCCTTTCACTTTTCACTGATCACTTTTCACTATGTGCGGTGCTTTGGGCTATTTGCGGATGGTGAAATCGCGGTCGGAAAAATCGTTGATCCGCAGGTCGCGCCGGGAACAGATGCGCAGGCGGTATTGCCCGCTGTCCGGCAGGGTCGGCGAGATCCGCCACAGGAAAAAGCCGCTGTCCCGGACGGACGCGGCGATGACGGCGTATTGCTCGCCGCCCTTGAAAAGCAGGATGGCCAGGTCGCCGCCCACCGCGACGGAGCTCCAGCTGACCCGCACGTCGCTGCCGCTTTTCAGGATTTCTCCCCCGTTGGGGAATACGATGCGGATCTCCCCCGGAGCGGCGGGGAGCAGCAGGGCCAGCAGCAGCCAGGGCAGCAGTCGTCTGAAGATCATCGTTTTTACATATGAGTTTTTTCCGCCCATCTCACGCCGCGGAAAGAAAATTAATTTTTGTTCACGGGCCGAGTACGCCCGGAGAGACTCGAACTCCCAACGCACAGCTTCGAAGGCTGCCGCTCTATCCTTTGAGCTACGGGCGCCGCCGGCGGCCTGCATTATAGCGTTTCCCCGGGATGCTGGCAAGAACCGGGGTTTATGCTATACTTTTTCCATGCTCCAGAAAATCGCCTTCGCCGAGCCGGTCGCCGACCTTGCCCGCCGGCGCCATTCCTGCCGCAGCTTTGACGGGCGCGGCGTGACGCCCGGGATCCTGGCGACCTGGAAAAGTTCTGCGCCGGGCTGGCCTGGCCCTTTGCCAGCCGCCTGCGCTTCGGGGTCATCGACAATGAGAAGGTCCGCTCCGAGAACCTGTTCTCGGCCGGCAGCTACGGGCTGATCCGCGGGGCGCGCTTTTATCTGACCGCCCTGGTGCAAAAGGACGAACCGCGCCGCTGGGAAGACGCCGGGTTCGCCCTGGAAGCCGCCGTTCTGCAGGCGACCGCCCTGGGCCTGGGCAGCTGCTGGATCGGCGGTGTTTTCGACCGCAAGCGCTTCGGCCGGGCGCTGGCCATCGGCGCCGGAGAGCAACTGCCGGCCGTCATCGCCCTCGGCCGCCCCGCGGCCAGGCCGTCGCTGCGCGACCGCCTGGTGCGCTGGAGCGCCAAGGGCGACCTGCGCAAAAACCCGGCGGAGCTTTTTTTTGCCGGCGATTGGCGCACGCCGCTGCCTTATGAGCAATGGCCGCAGTGGGCCCCGGTCCTGGGTTGCGTGCGCCTGGCGCCCTCGGCTTCCAACAAGCAGCCCTGGCGCCTCATCCTGGAAGGCGGCGTTTTTCATTTTTTCCTGAGCCGCGACAAGGCCTACAGCGCCATGATGCCGCTGGCCGACCTGCAGCGCATCGACCTGGGCATCGCCATCTGCCATTTCCAGGCGGCGGCAGCCGACGCCGGCCTGGATGGCGAATGGCAGGATAAGGATCCCCGGCTGCCGGAGACGCCGGCCAATTATGAGTATATTGTGAGTTTCGCGATTCACTAAAACCCGGCATGCGGTCGGATGGAAAAGCACCAAATACCAAATAACAAATTCCAAATAAATTCCAAGTTCCAAATTCCCGAAACGAAAGCCCTGAACGTGCTATTCCTTTTGTTTGGGTCATTGGCTCATTGAAATTTGGTGCTTGTTTGTATTTTGGCGCTTGGAATTTGGAATTTTACCTGCCGTCTGCCGTGCGCCGTCTGCCGAACAGTCGCTATTTCGCCCCGAGCGATCCTTCATCCAGGTATTGCTGGAATAATCGGCCCCATTCGTTGTTCTTCAGCCATTTTTTATAGATCTTGCCTTCGCTGAACGGCCAGTGCAGGACGTCGTGATAAAAATAGGAATAGAAATTGCCCAGGTAGAGGATGGGCGGGCGGGTCATGGCTTTCTGCAGGAAGCGGGTGGGGCCGAACCAGGTGACCCAGCCGACGAACCTGTGGAAGCTGGGGCCGACCTGGAAATGCCAGTTTTCCCGGGCCGCGTCCGGGTCGCCCACGATCTCGATCTCCCCGGGCTTGCCGACGCCGAGGCCGCTTTCGTGGGCCAGGCGGATGTAGTCGATCGCCATGGGGTCGAAGCCCATGAGCTTGGCCGCCACGGCGTCGATGGCCACCTGGTCGGAACTGGCCAGGATGACGTTCTTCTGCACCGGGGTCATCACCCGCGGGCCCGGGCCGTTGCCGGCCATGGTGCCGTCCATCATGCAGAACAGCCCGGGGTGGATCTCCTTCTGGATGGCCAGCAGGTCGACCAGCGTTTCGTGGATATGGGTGTGGGTCTGGTGGCGCTTGTGGTTGAGCAGGCCGCCGAAGGCGTTCTTCATGGCGCCGGTGGTGGTGGTGTAGATGTGGCACTTGACGGTGGGCAGGTGGACGATGTTCCTGCCGATGAAATAATCGGGGATGCGCAGCTCGTCGCCGTAGATCTTGTCCAGCACGAGCATCTTGGCCTTGGGCTTGAAGGCCACCCATTTCATGTCCTCGTCCCGGAAGTTGAACAGGACCTTGAGGCCGTGGTCCCTGAAGATCGGCTTGTAGTTGTTCAGGTCCTCGCCCTTGAAGGCGTCGGTCACCTCGGTCTTGTTCTGCACGCAGGCGATGTCCTTGAAGCCGTGCTTTTTCAGGCCCAGGATGGTCGCCTCCAGCTGCCAGGGGGTGGTGTTGGCCGACGGCATGGGATAATGCCAGGAGATGTTGTCCTTGATGATGGTGCCGCAGCCCTTGTCCAGGACGGCGGGACCGCCGCCCAGCTCGAAGAGGCGGATGTAGTCGTCCAGCACGCTGGCCGGGCTGGTTTTCAAGATGGCGACCTTCGCTTTGCTCATGGTTCACGTTCCTTGGTCCGGGTTTTTCCTGATTATAGCGTGTTTAGCCGCGAAAATCCACTGTCCCGCCCGGCCAAGCCGGATTCGACCGCGCCCCGGCCGCGTTGACAGGAGCGGGTTTATGCTATAAAATGGGCCTCGAGCGGTGAGTGTAGCTCAATGGTAGAGTATCAGACTGTGGATCTGACCGCTGCGGGTTCAAGTCCCGTCACTCACCCCACTTCCCACCCGAGTTTCCAAGCTTTTTCCCCTTCGCGGATCCGGGCGAGTGCGTGCCCGATCGGGCTTGCCGTTTATTTTCACGGTCAGGTCCCCTCAGATCAAGCGCGACAGTGTCTTTTATTTTCCTGGTTTTGGAATATAATGCGCTCAACATGAACTCATCGCTTGACCGGGAGAGAGAAAATTCCGCGCTGGATCGGGAGTCTTTCTCTCTCGTGGTCCCGATCTGCAACGAAGATGGCTCTCTCCGTGATCTGCACTCCCAATTCATGGAAAGCATTCCTCGCTATGGGGGGCATTGGGAGATCCTGTACGTCGATGACGGCTCGACGGACGACTCGAGCGAAATACTGTCCACGCTCAAGGGAAAAGGCGTCCGGGTGCGAGTGATACGCCTGAAGAAGCGTTTCGGCCAGGCCAGCGCCATGCAGGCGGCTTTCGACCGCGCCGAGGGGGGGACCTTCGTCACCTTCGATGCCGATCTGGAGATCGCCGTTGCCGACATCGCGCCACTGCTATCTGCATATCGCATGGGAAGCGATGCCGTTTTTGGTCATCGTTTCGGGCGCCCCTTGCGCGTCAAGCATTTGCTCTCGGCTTTCGGGAATGCCGTTTTTCGCCTTTTCTTGCGGATGCCCGTGCATGACATGGCCTGTCCCTTGAAAATACTCGATCGTCGTTTTTTCCAGGGGTTGGTGCTGCGTCACAGCCGGCATCGCTACCTGCCGATCCTCCTGAAGCATCGGGGTGCCCGTTTTACCGAGTCCGGGTCCGCTACCTTCCTCGCCAGCATGGACGATCCAAGTACAGGCAGGTACGGCGCGCGTTCCAGGTGCTCAAAGACCTGCTGATCCTCCGCTTCTATCCCCGCCATTTCCTCGAAAACACCCGTCGCGATTACCAGGTGGAAAGCGAAAGATGAATCCCCTGGAACGGGATATTGGCTTTTTGCCCGGGCGGTGGGTCCTGGGGCTGATCCTGCTGGCGGGTCTCCTGCTGCGGCTGGTTCCCATTTTTTCAGAAAGCTACTGGCTCGATGAAGTGATCACGGCCAATGCCGTGAGCATGCCGGTCAAGCAGATGATCGCCAATCGATTGGGCAACCATCATTCTCCTTTTTATTTCATCTTGATCTATCCCTGGGCCCGCATTTTCGGGACCGGCGAAGTCGCGCTGCGGATCCCATCGGTGCTGGCCTCGATGGCCGCCCTCTGGATTTTCTGGCTTCTGGCGCGTCGCTTTTTTACGCGCCGCTGGCAGGCGCTGCTGGCGGTCTTTCTCTTGGCCATCAGCACCGCGGCCATCCACTATGCCCACGAGGCGCGCATGTACTCGTTCGTCATGCTGGCCACTCTCCTCTCGTTCTATTTTTTCTGGCGCCTGCAGGAGGAGTCGGGGGCGGCGCTCTGGGCGGGATATGGTTTGGCCACGCTGGCGAATCTTTACCTGACCGTTACCACCCTGCCGTTCATCTTCGTCCAGGGAGTCTGGGTGTTGGCCCGGCGCCGGCGGTTCGCTCGTTTTGCCGGGTGTTGGTCGCTGGTGGGATTTCTCTACCTGCCCATGGCGATTTTTTACTCCCGGCTCCCCCGTCTCGGCGTGACGGGGTTTCTGCCCCCGGTCAGCCTGAAGGTGGTGGCGAATTTTTTCCGGAGCCTCTGGCTCTGTCCATTTGATAATCCGCTGGTAAAGCGATTCGCCGGGGTCGGGACCCTCGTCACCATTCTTTTTTTTATCCTGCTGGGCGCGGTGATTCGCTTCGCCTGGCGTTCCCGGCGCGCGGCGGATTCGCGGGCCGCCGCATGGAGCGGGGAGACGCGCGCCTGCGGATCGGGCATTCCCGGCGCGAACGACGTGATTTCGTCCCGCGCCGCTCTCCTGAGCGTCATGTGGTTTGTCCTGCCGCTGGGCATGCACGTGGGCTATGCGATCGTCCGCCAGCCTGTTTTCGGGATGGTACGCTATCTGCTGGGGATCGTTCCGGCCTATATTCTCGTTCTGGTCTGGGGAGCGGGATCGTTCAAAAATAGTTTGCTGAAAAAAGCCATGAACGCGATCCTGGTGCTGGCCTTCCTTTTCCCGCTTCCCGCTTTTTTCGCCCAATCCCGCCGTCCGGCCTGGCGGCAAGCCTATGCCTGGATTGAAGAGCGGGCTCAGCCAAGAGATATTTTGACCGGTTCAAAATTTTTCGACTCGCTATATCGCTATTATCGTCATGATTCACGTTTTCAGTCGCGGCCGTTATATGCGATCCTGGCAAAGCCTCAGCCGCTTGCGGAAATCTGGGTGATCGTGAATGATGTTGATTCCCAAAAGAGACCCGAGATCGAAGCGCGGATCAAATCTCGCTTCCAGGTTTTGCAGAAACGCAAATTTTCCCGCTTGACCGTCTATCAAATACGCTCTTCCAGAGGCGTCCGCCACGCCCGTTCTTGAACGAAGATATGAGCGTCATGGATTTTGGGGCGCCGCGCACGGCCCGAGGCATCATGGTTTGCGGGCCACGGCGAAAAGCGATAGCCCCAGCGGCATGGCGATGCGGTTTTCCAGACGCAGCAGTCCGGCCATTGCCGCGCCGACAAGCCGCCAGGCTTTTCCGGGATCGGTGCGCGGAGCATCACTGATCTCACGGCGCAAGACCTTTTCAAAAAAAAAGTAGGGGGTCAGCGCCGTCGCGTTCCAGAAGCGCAGGCGCTCCATGGCGAATCCCGCCGACATGATTTTGCGGCGCAGGTCGGCGCGGGAATAGCGCCGGTGGTGCCCCAGCATGATGTCCCGCCGACCGAATAGCCACGGTACCGCCGGGACCACCAGGATCAGTCGTCCGCCCTGGTGCAGCAGGTTGAACAGGGCCTTCAGCAGCCCGACATCTTCCGAAATATGCTCCAGAACGTCCAGAGATACGATGTTCATGAAGGGGCCGTCGCCCAGCCTGCCGATCTCCTCGGCCGCCATGGTTTCCGCGCGCAGCGGCAAGCCGTGGGCCTGGGCGCGCAAGGATTCGATCATGGCCGGCGAGATATCGACCGCCGTGACCGGATATCCGCGGCGGGCGAGTTCCATGCTCAGATGGCCGTACCCGCAGCCCAGATCAAGGGTTTTTCCGGGCAGGAGATGTCCGCCCACCAGGGCGCGCAATGCCCGGCGGCGGAAATCGAATTTCTCCTGCCGGTCCAGCTCCCGGCAGTGGTTTTCCAGCGAATTTCGCGCCATGGGAGGGGCTTCCGTTTCACATGACCAGCGGCCACTTCCGCTTGATCGCCTCCAGGTCCTTTTCCCTGGCGACGAAGCTTTGGACGAATCCGCACTGGCCGCAAACGAAGTTGTCCAGCGCCGCGGCCCGGAAAAGCGAGACCGGTATGCAGTTGCTGTCGTGCATCCCCGACTTCCCCTTCACTCCGGCGCCGCTGTATATCTCCTTGGCCCCGCACAGCGGGCAGGTTCCGTTTTTCATGATCGTTCTCCTTTTTTTATTTTTCGCTCACGAGCGCGGCCGGGCTGCCGGCGCAAGCCGCGACCCGGGCCCGCGGAGGCTCGGCGACGCCGCTGACCATGGCGGCCAGGAGGATGAAGAGCAGGATGAGAAAAACGATCTTTTTCATGATCCCTCCTTGGCCGCGGGCGGTTCGGCCGCCTTGCCTGCCGCCGGCGCCTTTTTGCGGCGCCGGCTGATGGCCTCGTGCAGGATGGACTCGATCTGGCCGTTGACGCTGCGGAAATCGTCGGCGGCCCAGCGCTCGAGCTCTTCCCACATCTCCGGCTGAGGCGCAGCAGGAATGACTTTTTTGCAGGCATGGCCCGATGGCAGGTCCGCTTACTTGTAAAGCGTGCCGGTATTGATCACGGGCTGGGCCTCGGCTTCGCCGCACAGCACCACCAGCAGGTTGCTGACCATGGCCGCCTTGCGCTCCTCGTCCAGGTCGACGACGTTCTTGGTCTTCAGGTCTTCCAGCGCCATCTCGACCATGGAGACCGCGCCGTGGACGATCTTGCGGCGGGCGGCGATGATGGCTTCGGCCTGCTGCCGGCGCAGCATGGCGTTGGCGATCTCGGGAGCGTAGGCCAGATGGGTGAGCCGGGTCTCGTCGACCTGGACGCCCGCCTTTTCCAGCCGTTCCTGGAGCTCCTTCTTCAGGACCAGGGCGACCTCGTCCATGCCGCTGCGCAGCGTGATCTCCGATTCTTCCTCGCCGTGGTCATAGGGGTAGCAATTCGCCAGGTGGCGCAGGGCGGCGTCGCTCTGGATCTTGACGTAGTGTTCGTAATGGTCGACGTCGAACAGGGCGTGGGCCGTGTCGACCACCCGCCACACCACCACGGCGGCGATCTCGATCGGGTTGCCGCGCTTGTCGTTCACCTTCAGCTTTTCGATCTCGAAGTTGCGGATGCGCCGCGAAACCGTGAACTTTCCTCGCGGCACGGCCAGCTGCAGCGGGTTGGTCCAGTGGAAGCCGTCGCTGATGACGGTCCCCTTGTATTTGCCGAACAGGACCAGCACCTTGGCCTCGTTGGGCTGCAGGGTGAAATAGCCCGGGGGCAGTATGCCGGCCACCACGATCAGCATGGCTATGACAAGCAGGATCTGCGGGAACGTCCAATGGACGGTGTTGACCCCGGAAACAAAGATCCCGAGAATGGCCGCCACCAGCAGGGCATGCAGGGCGACGACGTTCCAGCCCTTGAACGACGTTCCTTTCTTTTCGTTAGTCATGAATGCCTCCTTCAGTGCTATCGAAATGATATCATAAATATAGCATCGCTTTTTTTTCTTGTCAATAAAATATTTCCAGTTTTTTATGGAACACTTGAGTGTTATTTGTATATTATTTACCCGTTTTAAGCAGATTGATTTTTATATTCAACTGGCAAAGATGGATTCGCGTTCTCGCCACGTCTTTTTTTCGAGCCGGGGGCGATCGGAGCGCGTTTTGGCGAGTCGCTCGCGGCGCTCCGGGCCGGCGCGTCGGGAATGGCATCCGATTTGCTATTGAATTATAGAATGTGACCGTATACTATTCGATTGCGAGAACCATGAAAAAACGAAATGAGGTCCGGATCCTGAAAAGCCTGCTGGTCGATATCAGCAGGAAGGGGCAGCAGCTGATGGGCGTCACCGTGAATATTTCGCGCAGGGGGCATGTGCATCGCCACGACCGAGGCCTTTCGCAAGCGCAGCAAGCTGCGGATCCTGGTCGCCGCCGCCGACGATATATACGCTCTCACGGGCACGGTGGCGTGGTGCGCGAAAAGGGATCCCCTTCATGGGGAAGATATTCCGGCGGGCGTGGGCGTTCACATCCGGGATTCGGTGCCGGAATACAAAAGGTATGTCCGGTCGATTTTGCCTCCTCCTCCCCGCCGCCTGAAGAAATCGGTATAGAAGATCGCCCGCCGAGGGTTGGCATTTTTTTCCGTTTGCTATATCATGGGGGTCACTCGCGCGGAGACCGGCGGAATCCGCCGGTAAGCGAACAGTCGATGGACCAAAAGGAGAGCCCGGGTGACGGAAAGCATCGCCGCTGAAAAACCGCCGACGCGAAACCATGTCTTTTGGGGCGCCGGCGTTTTGCTGCTGGTTTTTCTTTTATATGTCCCCGCCCTGGGCAATTACCTGCAAGGGGATGATTTTGAATGGCTGAATTCGGTTTACCAGGGCGGTCAGCGGCCGGGCCTGTTTTTTGCGAAGATCAATAATTTCTATCGGCCGCTGGTCAAGTTCTCCTACTGGCTGAATTATTCGCTTTTCGGCCGCCGGGTTCTTTATTACAACTTGTTCACCATATTCCTGCACCTGGCCAACCTCTGGCTTTTTTTCCTTCTGCTGGTCCGCTTGTCCGGGCAGGTCATGCCCGCGGTCATCGCCGTCCTGGCCTACGGTGTCTCCGCGCTCTACAGCGAGGTCACCCTGTGGGCGGCGGGGCGCCCCGATTCCCTGCTCATGCTCTTTACGCTCGGCGCGCTGCTGCTTCTGGCCCGCCGCCCCGGGGCGGCGCCGCGCGCGGGTCTCGCCAGGCAAGCGCTGCTTCTGCTCCTGGCCGCGGGCGCGGCGTCGGCGAAGGAATCCTGGGTCATCCTCCCTTTTCTTGCCCTGGCTATGCTTTGGCTGGTCCAGGACTGCCGTTTAAAAAAGCCTTGCTGCGCACCCTGCCGTTATTCGTCATGCTGGGCTTGTACCTGGCTTTATTCATCGCCCGCCCCATGCTCGCGGGCCGGGCCGCCTTCACCACCTATGGCCAGGTCGGCTGGCGGGGGATGTTGAACAAGGCGGGCCTGCTGCTAAGCAAGTACTTCGGGCTGGGGGAGCGCTTCCAGGGGGCGTGGTGGCAGCTGGCCCTGTTGTTCCTGCTGGCGGCCGCCGGACTTTTCTTTTTTATCCGCCGCCGGAACCGGATGGCGCTTTTCGGGTTCATCTGGCTCGGCCTGGGCGTCGGCGTCTCCCTGCCGATCCATTATGCCCCGGCGCGCTACAACTATATCCCGCTGATGGGATTCTGGCTCATGGTCGTTTTCTTTGCCGCGGCGGAGGCCCGGGCTTTTCTCAGGCACCGCCCCGAGCGGCGCCGGGTCGCGGCGGTCGTACTCGGCCTGCCCCTGTTGTTTTACCTGGCCCAGCAGGCGATCATGCTGCAATGGGAGATCGGGGATTACCGCCTGCGCGGCCAGCTGCACGAACGGGTGGCGGCCATGTATGAGCGGGTGCAGGGGGAAATCCCGCCGGACCGGCCCCTGCTTTTCATCGATTTGGGAAAGCGGCAGGCGGTGCAGGAGATGGCGGCGTCGGTCAAGGGATACAACAAGCTGCTGTTCGTCAGGAAAAGGGCGATCTGGGAGCAGGTGTTCCTGGCGCCGCTGGCGAATTTCCTGGGTCAACCCGCGCTCGGCGTTTTTAGGCGAAGCGGGGCGAGACGAATTGCCCGCGCTCCTCAAGGGAAAAATGACCACGCTTTTCTTCAACGACGGCGGTTTCTTCGTCTGGAGCGATGCGGACCAGCAAAAGAAAAGTCCGCGAGTATTTCTTGCGCTATGGGGAACTTCCCTATAAAGTCCAAGTCTTGCTCTTTCGCACGGCGGGGGGGACAGCATGAGGATCGTACAAGGCATTCGCTTCAGCGCCTACCTCGTTCCTGAAAAGACCCTGATCATCATTCCCACTTACAACGAGCGCGAAAACATCGCCGAGCTGCTCGGGCAGATCCGCGAGATCGTCCCGGGCGCGCAGGTGCTGGTCGTCGATGACCGTTCTCCCGACGGGACCGGGGACGCGGTCCGGGCGTTCATCCGCGCCGGCCACGAAGGGGCTGTCCGGCTGATCGAGCGCGCCGGCGACCGCGGCCTGGGCCATGCCTATCGCGAGGGGCTGCGCTTCGGCCTGGACCATGATTTCGCCGTGCTGGTGACCATGGATGCCGATTTTTCCCATAATCCCCTCCATCTCCCGGCCATGCTCGAGGCCGGGCGGGACCATGACGTGGTGATCGGCTCCCGCTACATCCGCGACGGCGGGACGATCAACTGGCGGATCCGCCGCATCCTCCTGAGCTGGCTGGCCAACCGCTTCGCCCGCGCGCTCCTGGGCCTGACCGGGGCCGACCTGACCTCGGGTTTCCGCGCCTACCGCCGCGGCATCCTTGAAGCCATCGTTCCCGAACGGGTCCGCTCGAATGGCTATTCCTACCTGGTCGAGATGCTTTTCCTGGCCCAAAGGAACAAGGCCCGGGTGGCGGAGGTGCCGATCGTTTTTTTTGACCGCACCATGGGGATCTCCAAGATCTCGCGCGGCGAGATCTTCCGCGGCGTCCTGACGCTGTTGCGCCTGCGTTTCGCCGGCCGGCGTCACGGGAATGGAAAGTAAAGCCCCGCTCCCCGTCCGGGTGCATTGCCCGCTCTGCGGCGCCGATGATTTCAAGATCCGTTTCGCCTCCCGCCGGGGAGCGAAAGAAACCGCGGACGCGCTGCGCTACTGCTGCACGTCGCCCTTCCTGGCCAGCTATGGCGATATCGTGCAGTGCCGCCACTGCCGCATGCTTTTCAGCAATCCCCAGCCCGCCCCCGAGGAAATCGCCCGCTGTTACCGCGAGGTCGTCGATCCCCACTACCTGGAAGAAACCCCGGCCCGGGAAAAAACCTTCGCCCGCCAGCTTGGGCGCCTCAAGCGCTTCGCCGCCCCCCCGGGGACGCTTTTGGATGTCGGCTGCTACACCGGCGTGTTCATGAGGCTGGCGGTGGCGGCGGGCTGGCAGGTGACCGGGTTGGAACTGAGCGCCTGGGCGGCGGCCATCGCCCGCCGGGAAGGCGGCGGCGAAGTCGTCGAGCGCGAACTGGAGAAGTCCGGCCTGGAACGCGAGAGCTTCGACGTGGTCACGCTCTGGGACGTGATCGAGCACCTGAGCGACCCGCGGTCCGTGCTGCGGCAGGTCCATGCCCTGCTCAAGCCGGGAGGGACCCTCGCCCTGAGCACCCACCTGGTCGACAGCGCCGCCGCCCGGCTGGCGGGACGGCGCTATCCTTTTTTCATGGACATGCACCTGGCGCATTTTTCCTCGGCGACGCTGAGGCGCCTGCTGCGCGAGAGCGGTTTTGCGGTCGTGGCCTGGCAGCGCCACCGCCGGGTCCTCCATCTCGGCTACCTGCTCGAGCGGCTCGCGCCCCTGCTGCCCGGGCAGGCGCTGAAGCGAGGCTGCGGCTGGCTGGCGCGCCGGCCTTCCCTGGGCGGGCGCTTCGTCGCGGTCGGGTTCATGGGACTGGCCGACGTCTATGCCCGGAAAATCTGACCTCCCGGGGCAAGTCGCTTTTTCAACAAAACGATTTACAGGGGCCGCGATTTAATATAAAATCAAAATTCACCCGGCGCGATCGCCCGAAGGAACGAAAAAGTGAAAAAAAAGCAAGCGTACGACAGCATCATCGACGTCATCGGCCACACGCCGCTGGTCAGGCTGAACCAGGTGGCCGGGGACATCCCCGGCGAGGTTTTCGCCAAGCTGGAGTTCTTGAACCCCATGGGCAGCAGCAAGGACCGCATCGCCCGGCACATGATCGAGAAGGCCGAGCGGGAAGGCAAGATCAAGAAGGGCGACCTGATCATCGAGAATTCCTCGGGCAATACCGCCATGGGGCTGGCGCTGATCGCCATCCAGAAGGGCTACCGCCTGAAGGTCGTGGTGCGCGACCGCATCAGCCGGGAAAAACTCGACCAGCTGAAGGCCCTGGGAGTCGAGATCCACATGGTCGACAGCAGCCTGCCGCCCGAGCATCCCGACAGCTACAACAACATCACGCCGCGCCTGGCCCGCGAGACGCCGAACTGCTTTTTTCCCGACCAGCACAACAACCGCGACAACAACGAGGCCCATTACCTGGGCACCGGCCCCGAGATCTGGGAGCAGATGGCAGGCCGCATCGATTTCTTCGTCGCCGGCATCGGCACCGGCGGCACGGTCGGCGGCACGGCCCGCTTCCTCAAGGAAAAGGACCCCGGCATCCAGGTCGTCGCCGTGGACCCCGTCGGCTCGGTTTTTTATGAATACTTCCATACGAAAAAGCTGGTGCAAGCCCGGACCGTACATGCTGGAAGGGCTGGGCGACGAGTTCCTGATCCGCTGCGCCGATTTCAGCGTCATCGACGACATGTACCAGGTGACCGACAAGGAGGCCTTCCACGCCGCCAGGGAACTGGCGCGGCGCGAGGGGATCCTCGCCGGCGGCTCGAGCGGCGCGGCCCTGTGGGGCGTGCGCCAGCTGGCGAAGAAAATAAACCGCCCGGCGCGCATCGTCACCATTTTCCCCGACGGCGCCTCCCGCTACCTGAGCACGATCTACAACGACGACTGGCTGAGGGAAAAAGGACTGGATTGACCTATTTTTGAAAATCCGCTTGATTATCGGGGTGGACTGCAAGCTACCCGGAACTTTTTTGTTTCCCATGCGTATATTATTCTTTAAGCCGGAGGCGCCTAATGAAAAAATTACTCTTTGTTTGCCTGCTTGTCGTTTCCCTGGCCCTGATGAACCTGGCCCAGGAACCGCAGATAAAATCCATGACCCTGGCCCAGGTGGTCGAGCAGGCCTTGAAAAACAACCTCGACCTGCAGATCGAGATCTCCAACCCGGAGATCGCCAAGGCCCTCTGGGACAAGAATACGGCCATTTTCGTGCCGACCTTTTCGGTCAATTACAACCTCGTCTCGAACACGACCCCCAGTTCCAGCGTGTTCACCGGGGCCGATGTCGAACGCGCCGATTCCGGATCGCTCGGGCTCTCCCTCTCCCAGAATCTGCTGCTGGGCGGCAACCTGGCTGTCAGCCTGGACAGTTCGCGCAACACGACCAACTCGCGCTTCAGCCAGATCAACCCCCGCTACAATTCCCAGTTGCGCTTCGACCTGACCCAGCCGCTGTTGAAAAATTTCGGTCTCACCGCCACCAAAAGGGGGATCTATATCGCCCGCTACAATCGTGACAAGTCGCTATTCGTCCTGAAGCAGCAGATCATCGACCTGATCTACCAGACCGAAGAGGCGTACTGGAACCTGGTCTACGCCCACCAGAACATGGCCGTCATGGAAAAATCGCTGCAGTTGGCCAAGGACCTGCTCAATCAGAACCAGATCCAGGTCAAGGTCGGCGTCTCGGCGCCCATGGATATCCTGACCGCCCAGGCCGAGGTGGCCGCCCGCGAGAGCGATACGCTGCAGGCCCGCAGCCAGATCCAGACCTATGAAGAGAACCTGCGGCTCATCCTGAACCTGAGCCAGATGCCCGAATCCATCGTTCCCGAGGACAAGCCGCTGTTCACCCCGGTGCAGGCCGACTTGAACGACTTCCTGCAGACCGCCCTGGAAAAAAGGCCCGACATCGAGCAGGTGCGCCTCGACCTGAAAAGCAAGAACATCGACGTCCGCTATTTTCGCAACCAGATGCTCCCCGACCTGCAGCTCACCGCCTCCTATTATACCGAGGGGCTGAGCGGCACCCCGCAGGACGTGGTCATCGACCTGGGAGGTGTCGCCGGCAGCGGCGCCATCGGCGGGAACCTCAGCGATTCCCTGCGCGATGCCCTGAAAAGCCTTTACAAGAATTATTCCATCGGCCTGCAGCTCAACATCCCCCTGTTCAACACCTCGGCCAAGGCCGACCTGGTCCAGGCCCGGCTGAACCTGGAGCAATCGCTGCTGCTGCTGAAAAAGACCGAGAGCACCGTCTATTCCGAGGTCAGGCAGATCATCATGGACCTGGAGACCAACGCCAAGATCGTCGAGGCCAACCGCATCTCGCGGGAGCTGGCCGAGCAGAAGCTGGCCGCCGAGCAGAAGAAACTGTCGGTCGGGCTTTCGACCAATTACCTGGTCCTGCAATACCAGCGCGACTTCGCCAACGCCCAGATCGCCGAATTGCAATCGCTGATCAACTACAGCCTGGCCCTCTCCCGGGTCGGCAAGGTACTGGGCACGACCCTGGAGAAGAACAACATCGAATTCAACGATTTTTTGGCGAAAAATAAATAATTCGGGCCGATTTTCCGCCGCTTGTTTACAAGGGTATTGTTTTCTGGTAAGATATGGTCTAATTTCGCATAACTAATTAGGAGGAAATTGTGAGCATTACCAAGGAAACCAAGCAGAAATTGATCAGCCGGTTTCAGATAAATGACAAGGACACGGGTTCGTCCGAAGTGCAGATATCGGTTTTGACCGAACGGATCCGGAATTTGACCGAGCATTTCAAGACCCACAAGAAGGACAATCATTCCCGCAAGGGCTTGCTGACCATGGTCTCGACCCGCAAGAAGCTGCTGAACTACCTGCGCAAGACCGATTACGACAAATATCTCAAAATCATCCAGGAACTGGAACTGAGAAAGTAATTTTATTCAGGAGACATACATGCAAAAAACAATTCAGATCGCAATAGAGGGTTCTACCCTTAAAATCGACATCCACCGCTGGGCCAGGCAATCCAACGGCTCGGCCTTGCTCACCTACAAGGACAACATTATCCTGGTCACCGCCAACATGCGGGACGAGGAGAAAGAAGGACAGGATTTCCTGCCGCTGATGGTGGATTTCCGCGAGAACACCTACTCGGCCGGCAAGATCCCCGGCGGGTTTTTCAAGAGGGAGGGCAAGCCATCGGAGAAGGAGGTCCTGCTCTCCCGCCTGATCGACCGTCCCATCCGCCCCCTCTTCCCCGAAAACTACCACAACGACACCCAGGTGATCGCCATGCTGCTCTCGGCCGACTTCAGCATCGATTATGACGCCATGGGCATCATCGGTGCCTCCGCCGCCCTGCTCTCTTCCACCATCCCCTTCACCACCCCCCTGGGCGCCGTGAAGATCGGCTGGAAGAACAACGAGTATTTCGTAAACCCCGGCCTGGACATGCGCAAGGAACTGGACATGATCCTGCTGGTGGCCGGGACCGAGAGCGAGGTGGTCATGCTCGAGGCCGGCGGCAACGAGTTCTCCGACCAGGTGTTCCTGGAGGGGCTGCGCCGGGCCAAGGAAGTGATCGCCCGCATCTGCCAGGCGCAGAAGGAGCTGATCAACCCCGAAAAAATGACCCTCTCTCCCAAGCCGGAGACGGCCGCCCTGGCCGCCGACATCCGCGGTAAATTCTCCGCCCAGATCCGCGACGCCATCTTCACCCAGGACCGCGTGCTGCGCCGCCTGAAGATCAAGGCCATCATGGAGGAGATCCAGCAAGGCAAGGATGACCCGGCGGAGATCGCCCGCATCAAGGGCGCCTTCGAAACCGTCGAAGCCCAGGTCTTCCGCGAAACCCTGCTCAAGGAAAAAAAGCGCACCGACAACCGCGCCTACACCGAGATCCGCCCCATTTCCATCGAGCTGGGCATCCTGCCCCGCGTCCACGGCTCGGCCGTGTTCACGCGCGGCGAGACCCAGTCGCTGTCCACCGTCACCCTGGGCTCCGAGGACGATGCCCAGCGCCTGGATCTTCTCAGCGGCGAGGATTTCAAGAAGAAGTTCCTCCTGCACTATAACTTCCCACCCTTCTCGGTGGGCGAGGTCAGCTTCCTCAGGGGCGCCGGACGGCGCGAGATCGGCCACGGCAACCTGGCCGAAAAGGCCTTGAAGCAGATCATCCCGGACAACGAAGCGTTCCCCTACACCATCCGCGTGGTCTCCGACATCCTGGAATCCAACGGCTCCTCCTCGATGGCCACGGTCTGCGGCGGCACGCTGGCCCTGATGAACGCCGGCGTGCCCATCAAGGCGCCGGTGGCCGGCATCGCCATGGGCCTGGTCAAGGAAGGCAACGACTTTGCCGTGCTGACCGACATCGCGGGCTACGAGGACCATTTCGGCGACATGGACTTCAAGGTGGCCGGGACCGAGAAGGGCATCACCGCCATCCAGCTGGACATCAAGATCGGTGGCCTGACCGACGAGGTCATCCGCCGCACCATCGAGGACGCCCGCGCGGCCTATCTTTCCATCCTGGCCAAGATGAAGGCGGCGATCCCCGTCCCGTCGGCGAAGCTTTCGGAGTATGCCCCGGTCATCCTGACCATGATGATCCCGGTCGACAAGATCCGCGACCTGATCGGCCCGGGCGGGAAGAACATCAAGGAACTCGTGGCCACCTTCAACGTCAAGATCAACGCCGAGGACGACGGCAAGGTCTCCATCGCCGCCGCCAACCGCGAGGTCGGGGAGCGGGTGATCGCCCGCATCGAGGCCATGACCGGCTCGCCCGAGGTCGACAAGATCTACAACGGCAAGATCAACCGCATCGAGGACTACGGGCTGTTCGTGGAGATCATGCCCGGAGTGACCGGGCTGCTGCACGTGTCGGAAATATCCCAGCGCCGCGTCCGCGATGTCCGCCAGGAATACAAGCTCGGCCAGATGATCGACGTGAAAGTGATGTCACTGGACCGCGACGGCAAAATGAAACTGAGCCACAAGGTGCTGGAAAATCAGTCGCGCGACGGAGAAAACCAGTAACGCCGGCTCCCCGCCGCCTGGAGGCGTAACCATGCAGGATCGCCGCAAACGAGCAGCGAAACAGGCTCTCCCGCTCATGCGCAAATTCAGCGCCTGCCGGCGCGGCTTCACCCTGATCGAGGTCATCACCGTGACCGTGATCATCGCCATCCTGGCCGCCGCCACCATCCCCCTGGCCCATAACGCCTTCCAGCGCGAGAAAGAGATCGAATTGCGCCGGGCGCTGCGCATGCTGCGCACCGGGCTCGACGCCTATAAAAAATTCGTCGATGAAAACAAGATCGAGGTCGACGAGGACACCTACGGCTACCCGGAAAAACTGGAACTCCTGGTCACGGGCATCGAGTACAAGGACAAGAAGAACAAGTCCCGGGTGGCCAAGTTCCTGCGCCGCATCCCCAGGGACCCGATCAGCGAGACTTACGACTGGGGGCTGCTTTCCTACCAGGACAAGCTCGGCTCTCGCCACTGGGGCGGGCAGAATGTCTGGGACGTCTACTGCGATTCCGGCAAGAAGGCCCTGGACGGGACGTACTACCGCGACTGGTGAAAAACTCCTTGCTTCCGCGCCGGGGCAGCGAGCGCCCGCGACGCCGCTAGAAATTCGATCTCAAGACGCTTAGGCGGCCACGCCCCGGCAGATCAGGCAAAATGCCGGTTTCACTGTTATTTGTATTAAAGATTTTTGTTTGGCGGCGGGTCGGTTGTGCGCGGCGGTCCGGTTTGCTATCATGGCGGCGCGGGAGGAAATTTGTATATCTTGGGCATCGAGTCCAGCTGCGACGAGACGGCGGTCGCCATCGTCGAAAGGGGAGAGCGGAACTCCGTCCTGGCCGAGGCGATCAAATCGCAGGTCGACCTGCACGCGCCCTTCGGCGGCATCGTTCCCGAGATCGCCGCCCGTACCCACTACGAAGCCATCGACCTCCTCTGCCGCCAGGCGCTGCGCCAGGCCGGCATCGGCATCGAGGGCGTGGAGATGCTGGCCGTCACGCTGGGGCCGGGGCTGGTCGGTTCGCTGCTCATCGGGCTGGCGTTCGCCAAGGGGCTGGCCATGGCCCAGGACCTGCCGCTGGTCGCGGTGGACCACATCGCCGCCCATATCGAGGCGCCGTTCATCAGCCATGCCGCGATCGCCTACCCGCTGCTCGCCCTGGTGGTGTCGGGGGGGCACACGTCGCTTTTTTACCTGGAGGAGAAATTCAACAGCCGGGTGATCGCCAAGACCCGCGACGACGCGGCCGGCGAGGTGCTGGACAAGGTCGCCAAGTATTTCGGCCTGGGTTACCCGGGCGGGCCGCTGCTGGAAAGCCTGTACGCCAAGGGCGACCCCCGGCGCTTCCCGTTCACCCGGCCGCGCATGAGCGACGGCAGCGACGACTTTTCCTTTTCCGGCTACAAATCGGCGCTGCTGCGCCAGGCCCGGGAAGCGGGGGTGTGCCCGGGCAGCAACGAGTATTTTGACTTGCTGGCCTCATTTTTGAGCTCCCTGGTCGACTACCTGGTGGACAAGACCCTGGAGGCCGCAAAAAAAATGCCCGTCCGTTCCCTGATCGTTTCGGGCGGCGTCAGCCGCAATTTGCTCCTGCGCGAGCGCTTCGCCGCGGCCTGCGCCGGGCAGGGGCTGGCGTTGTACCTGCCTGAACCGCGTTATTGCACCGATAATGCCGCCATGATCGCCTGGCTGGGCTACGAAAAATACGTGGCTTATCCCAACCTGAATTATTATGACCGCTACCTCAATTCCTACTCGCGGGCCCTGTTCCGCGTCGACGGCAAGCACCGCTAGATCTCTTTCGGAACTTTTGTGAAAAGCAATCAGTGAAAAGTGAAAAGTGACCAGCCAAATACCGAACTAGGGCTTTCCCATTTCACTTTTCACCCTTCACTTTTTACTTGATCTCTTGTCTTCGGGCGCCTACTTCCCTGGGCATTGCCGACACACGGCGGCGGGCAACTCCTTGTTGCCGTAGACGCGGTCGAACTGGGCGCTGAATTCACCCGCCAGTTTCTGCGCCCTTTTCGCGAAGGCTTCCGGGTCCTTCCAGGTATTCCTGGGCTGCAGGATCTCGGCCGGGACGTCGGGGCAGGCGACCGGGATCTGGATATGGAAGGTCGGGTCGTCGGTAAAGCCGGCCTTGTCCAGCTCGCCGTTCAGGACGGCGCGAATGATGGCCCGGGTGATGTTGATGTCCATGCGCTTGCCCTCGCCGTAGGCGCCGCCGCTCCAGCCGGTGTTGACCAGGTAAACGCGGGTGCGGTGCTTCTTGATCTTCTCGCCCAGCAGCGAGGCGTAATCGTTGGGGTTACGCGGCATGAAGGGCTGCCCGAAAAAGCGCGAGAAGGTCGAAACCGGCTCGACGATGCCGGTCTCGGTGCCGGCCAGCTTGGAGGTGTAACCCATCAGGAACCAGAACATGGCCTGGTCCTGGTCCAGCTTGGCCACCGGGGGAAGCACGCCGTTGGCGTCGGCGGTCAGGAAGATGATGGTCTTGGGGTGCTTGCCGCGCGAGGACTTCTTGATGCCGGGCAGGAAGGAGAGCGGGTAGGAGCCGCGGGAGTTCTCGATCAGGCGGGAATCGTTGAAGTCGAAGGTGCCGTCGGGGTAGGTCATGGCGTTCTCCACGATGGCGCCATGGTCGAGGAAGGGGGCCGGATGCATTATGGCGTTGAAGATCTGCGGCTCCTTGGCCGGGTTCAGGTTGATCAGCTTGGCGTAGCAGCCGAATTCGAAATTGGCGATGCCGTGCTTGTCCCAGCCGTGCTCGTCGTCGCCCAGCAGGGCCCGGTCGGGGTCGGCGGACAGCGTGGTCTTGCCGGTCCCGGACAGCCCCAGGAACAGGGCGATAGCGCCATCCTGGCCCTCGTTCGCCGACGCGTGCAGGGGCAGGATGCCGGACTTGGGCAGAAGGTAGTTCATCACGGTGAACATCAGCTTCTTCACGCTGCCCATGTAGGCCGAGCCGATCACGACGCCGATGCGTTGGACGAAGTCCATGGCCACCACCATGTCCGACGTGCTGCCGTCGGGGAGCTTGCGCAGCCGCCCGGCGTAGCGCTGCCTGTCGAGCTTGTCGGCCGGCAGGGCGAGCAGGGTGAACGGCTGGTCGTGGTAGATGCTGCGCTGAATGTCCCGGGGCTCGGGGCGGAACATGGTGGCGGTGAAGAGGGCGGTCTTGGCATGGTCGCTGACGGTGCGCACCGGCAGGGCGTAGCGGCTGTCGGCGCCGACGACGCGGTCGGTCACGTACAGCTTGTCCTTCTTGGCGACCAGGGCCAGGGCGTCCTCCAGGATCATGGCGAAGGTGTCCGGGGCCAGGGGCAGGTTGTTCGGCGAGTCCCAGTCGATCTCGGCCTCGATCTCGGGCCGGCGGACGGTGAGGGTGTCCTTGGGGCTGCGGCCGGTCGACTCGATGCGCGTCCAGGTGGCCAGGGCGCCGCTGGCGCTGACCAGGACCTCCTTGTTCTTCACGGCGGCCTTGATCAGGTCGCGGCGCTTGGGGTTGATATGGACATTTTCTTTCTTGGCGATCAGGTCGGCTAGTTGGACCAGGAAATTCATGTTGTTCTCCTTTTGTTAAGGGGGAAATTATAAATCATCGGCGCCATAAAATCAATGGCCCGGCGGCAAGGACGGGGCGGCACTAGTTGACAACCGTGGCCGAATAGTGTTAAAATCCAGGTTCGGAGGAAGTATGAAAAAAGATATTCACCCAAAATATATGGAATGCACGGTGGTCTGCGCCTGCGGCAATACCTTCAAGACCCGTTCCACCCTGCCCAAGATCGAAGTGGAGATCTGTTCCTCCTGCCATCCTTTTTTCACCGGCAAGCAGAAATACGTCGATACCGAAGGCCGGATAGAGAAGTTCAAGAAAAAGTATGGCTACAAGGAACAGTGAAAAGGTATTTTCCTATCTTGAAAACATCCATGCCCGCTACGAGCAGATCAGCGCCGAGCTGAGCCTGCCCGATACCGCGACCCAGCAGAAAAAATTCCGCGAACTTTCCAAGGAATTGTTCTCCCTCAAGCCCCTGGAGGAAAAATACCACCCGTTCAAGAAGATGCGCGCGCGCCGGCTCGACGCCGAGGCGCTCCTGGCCGCCGCCGACGACAAGGAGATGACCGAACTCATCCAGGAGGAGCTGGAGGCGCTGGCCAGGGAAAGCGCGGCGCTGGTCGCGGAGGTCGAGGTCCTGATGGTTTCCGATCCCGGCGAGGACGACCGCAACGCCTTCCTGGAGATCCGCGCCGGGGCCGGCGGCGACGAAGCGTCGCTTTTCGCCTCCGACCTGCTGCGCATGTACATGCGGGTGGCCGAGAGAAAAAAGTGGAAGGCCGAGATCATCTCCACCGCCTACTCTTCCATCGGCGGCATCAAGGAGGTCGTCCTTTACGTCCGGGGCACGGAAGTGAACAAGTTCCTGAAATTCGAGAGCGGCGTGCACCGCGTGCAGCGCGTGCCGTCGACCGAGGCCTCGGGGCGCATCCACACGTCGACGGTGACCGTGGCCGTGCTGCCCGAGGTCGAGGACGTGGAAGTGGATTTCAATGCCAAGGATATCCGCATCGACACCTACGCGGCGTCGGGCCCGGGCGGGCAGCACGTGAACAAGACCGAATCGGCGATCCGCGTCACCCATATTCCCTCCGGCATCGTGGTCACCTGCCAGGACGAGAAGTCGCAGCACAAGAACAAGGACAAGGCCCTCAAGGTGCTGAAGGCCAGGCTGTTCGAGCACGAACGCAGCAAGCAGGCGGAGTCGATCGCCCAGAGCCGCAAATCCCAGGTGGGGTCGGGCGAACGCTCGGAGAAGATCCGCACCTACAATTTTCCCCAGAGCCGCGTCACCGACCACCGCGTCGAGGGGCGCAACTTCAACGTCGGCTTCGTGATCGACGGCGACCTGGACGAGCTGGTGGCCAAGCTGAGCGAAGGCCATATCCGCGCCCAGATCGAGCAGAAGATCAAGAGCATGATCGCCTAGTGCGTTACTCGGACCTTTTTGCCGCGGCCCTGAAAAAACGAAAGAACAACGAGCTGGCCACCGCGGTCCAGGTCCTGATCGAGGATTCGTTCGCCCTCAGCCGGGAGCAGTTCTGGGTCCGCAAGAACCAGCCCATCCGCGACGCCAACGGCGTGCGCAGGTTCCGGCGCCGTTTTCGCCGGCTGCTCGCCGGCGAACCCCTGGCCTATATCCTGAAGGCGAAGGAATTTTACGGGGAGTCGTTCCTGGTCACCCCGGCGGTGCTCGTCCCCCGGCCAGAGACCGAGCTGCTGGTCGAAAAAGCCCTGGCGCTCCTGGGGCAACGCCCGGTGCCCGTCCTGGACATCGGCGCCGGCAGCGGCAACATCGCCATCGTCCTGGCCCTGCGCTCGCGGTCCGTGGTCACGGCCCTGGAAAAGAGCCGGCCGGCGCTGAGGATCCTGAAAAAAAACATCGCCCGCTTCGCGCTGGCGGGACGCGTGCGGCCGCTGGCGGGCGACCTGTTCCCCGCGGGCCAGGGGCGGTACCAGATGATCGTCGCCAACCCGCCTTATCTTTCAGCGCGGGAGTGGCGGGACTCGCCCGCGGGCATCAGGCGCTTTGAACCGCGGGCGGCCCTGGTCGCCGGCCCGGCCGGGACCGAGGTGCTGGCCAGGATCGCCGCCGGCGCCGGGCGCCGCCTGGCGGCGGGCGGGCACCTGCTGCTCGAGATCGGCCGCGGGCAGCGCCGTTCCGTGCTCCGCTTTCTTGCGGGCGCCGGTTTGCGGGAGTTGGAGTGCGTCCGCGACTACGCCGGCATCGAGCGGGTGATCGTAGCCCAGTGGAATGGAAAGAATTGATCTCGGTTTACGGTATACGGTATAAGGTTTACGGTAGCTGCAATGAGACGGAACTCATCTCTGATTCGTCGTTTTCTTTAACCGTCAACCGTTTACCGTTAACCGTCTACCGAATTCGATTTTTATAAACTTTCCAACGTCGAACCTATTTCTTTTTTTTTCGTGTCACCCAGCCGGCGATGTTTTTCTGCCGCTGGCGCGCCAGGGCCAGCGCATGGCGCGGAACGTCCTCGGTTATGGTCGAACCGGCGCCGACGTAGCTGTCGCTGTGGATCGTGACCGGGGCCACCAGCTCCGTGCCCGAGCCGATGAAGACGTTGTCGCCGATGGTGGTGGGGTTCTTTTTCGCGCCGTCGTAGTTGCAGGTGATGGTGCCGGCGCCGATATTGACTTTCTTGCCGACCCGGGCGTCGCCGATATAGGTCAGGTGCATGGCCTTGGATCCGCGGCCCAGGACGCTTTTCTTCATTTCCACGAAATTGCCGATCTTGGCCCCCTGGCGGACCAGCACGCCGGCGCGCAGGTGACAGTAGGGCCCCAGTTGCACGTTCTTTTCCACGACGGAATCGCGGATGACCGAGCCGGGAAGGATGACGCAGCCGTCCCCGATCCGCGAATTTTCGATGAAGCTGTTCGCGTAGATCGTCACCCCGCGGCCGATGCGGCAGTCGCCCTTGATGCTCACCCCGGAGCCGACCAGGGAGTCCCGGCCGATGAGCGGCAGGCCTTCCACGAAAAAATTCCCCAGGTTCTCGATGCGCACGCCTCTTTTCCGCAGCCAGCGGAGCTGCAGGGATACGACCGCGGCTTCCACCTCGCGGGCGTCGTGTTTCGGGTCGAGGAGCGTGATGGGCTGGGCGAGGGGTTGCGGCGGGGGGGAGACCAGCGCGCTCAGCCTGGCAAAAATGCCCTGTTCCAGGGCGATGCCGTTCGCTCGCAAAAAAGACCCGGAAACCAGGAAGAAAGACCTGCCCGGGGCGGCGAAAAAGGCCTGGCCCGGTTGGCGTAGCCGGCGGCGCAGCTCCCGGACGGCGGCGGCGCTGGGCTCCGGGAAAAAAGCCGGGTTGAATACCAGGAGGGAGGCGGGATCAAGACCGGGGCAGGGGAGGTCGATGAAACGGCAGAACGGGAAGGACCTGGACAGCCAGTAGGCGAGGTCGCGGCCGCGGCAGGTGAAACGCGCGCCGGCGCGCCCGACGTCGTCGACGACGGCAGCGATCATTCCACCAGTTTCAGAAAATCCTGGTTCTGCTGCAGGGGCTCGAAGTCGGGTTCGTTGTAGACGATGACCTTGTAGCTTTCGTCCTTTTTCAGGCATTTTTCGATATAGCGCAGCGAGTTTTCCGTATCTTCCTTGCGCAGGTAGGCAGCGGCCATCAGGTAATAAAGATAGGCGTCGCGAAAATTGCCCTTCTCGGCGTGAATGAAATGCTCCAGGGCCTTGTCGATGTTCCCGGCGTTCAGCTGGTACACCCCTTCCCAGACGTGGTCCTGGGCGCCTTCCAGCTTGAGGGTCACGGGATGGGTCTGCGCGGCGGTGATGCTCAGGAACACCTTGGCCCGGGTCTGGATCTCCAGCACGCTGTAAAATTCCGAATCCTTGTAGGTTTCGATGATCTTTTTGAAGGCTTCGCCGGCTTTGGCGTAGGTTTTTTTATGGAATAACTGCAGCGCCTTCTCGTATTCCTCGCTGATGGCCTGCATTTCCTTTTCTTCTTTAAGTTTCATGGCTGTCAGAACCTCCGAGCCTGTATTTTACACCTTTTGGACACTTTTTTCAACCATGCGGCCGACCCGGCGGGAAAACTAGAAAAAAGCCCTTGAAATCGCGTTTCCGGAAAATACGAAAAATCGGGAGAAAGGGTTAATTACCGGACTTGTAACGTTCCGGGATCACGCCCAGGACTTCGATGCCGGCGCCCTTGGCGATGTCGATGATGCGCAGAACGTCCTTGTAATAAAGGCCTTCGTCGGCGCGGATGAAGATGGTCTTGTCGGTGCGGGTCTGGTAGAGGTCGCGCAGGGTGTTTTCCAGCAGGTTCAGATCAACGGGGTCCTGGTTTATTTTTATGGTCTGGTCGCTTTCCAGGGTCAGGACGATGCCGCGGACGTCCTGGGGATTTTCGCCTTCGCCGGCCGCCTGGGTCTCCGGGAGCTTGACATCGATCCCTTTCTGCATGACCGGCGTGATGACCATGAAAATGATCAGCAAGACAAGCAGAATATCGCAAAGGGGGACAACGTTGGGTTCTGATTTTTGTTTGCTGGCACCAATGTCAACACTCATAGCGGACCTCCTCGATCGTAGAGTGTAATGTAGCAGAGAATAAAAAACTTGTCAAGTATCCCGGCAAAAAATCTCGCCCGCAGGGAGCGCCGGCGCGTTTGCCGGGAAAAGTTGGCAAAAAAGGAATTTTGGGTTATATTTCTTTCATGGCGCGAAACAATTTTTTGAAAGAAAACACCATCAATTGCCTTTTGGAGACCAGCGTCGAGAAATTCGGCGCCCGGCCGGCGCTCGGCATGGCCCTGGAAAAGCCCATGACCTACAGCGAACTTTTTCGCTCGGTCAACGGCATGGCCGCCATGCTGAAGCGCCAGGGGGTGCTCAAGGGCAACAAGATCGCCATCCTGGGCGAGAATTCTCCCAACTGGGGCATCTCCTGCCTCGCCGCCCTGCGCATCGGGGCCATCGTCGTGCCCATCCTGCCCGATTTTCCCGAAGCCGACATCCACCATATCCTGGCCGATTCCGAGGCCAAGATCCTGTTCACCACCCAGCGGCAGATGGAAAAGGTCCTGGGTGCCCGCGACCACAAGTTGCTGACCGTGATCACCCTCGACGATTTCAAGGCCGACGCCGATTTTTTGACCGTCGAGCCGATCTCCAATTTCTTCGAAAAGGCGCGGAACTTCCTGCGCCAGATCCCGGACAAGATCGGCCTGAAATCCACGGCGGTGAACGAAGACGACATCGCCTCCATCATTTACACTTCCGGGACCTCGGGGCATTCCAAGGCGGTCATGCTCAGCCACAAGAATTTCATCGCCAACGTGCTCACCACCGCCAACCATCTGCTCGAGGTCTTTCCCGAATGGACCTTCCTCTCCATTCTTCCCCTGTCCCACACGTATGAGTTCACCCTGGGCTTCCTTTTCCCGCTGCTCAGCGGCTCGCGCATCGTCTATGTGGGCAAGACGCCGACCCCGAGCGTCCTGGAGAAGATCTGCGCGGTGGAGAAGCCGCAGATCATCCCGGCCGTGCCGCTGATCATGGAAAAGATCTACAAGAAGAAGGTCCTGGCCGCCTTCGAAAAGAAATTCGTGCTCAAGGTCGTCGCCAAGATCCCGGGCCTGAAAATGAGGATCTACCGGCAGATCGCCCACAAGCTGGTCGAATTTTTCGGCGGCGAGCTGAAGACCATGGCCATCGGCGGGGCGGCGATCAACCGCGAGGCCGAGATGTTCCTGAAGAAGTCGGGGTTCCCCTACCTGATCGGCTACGGCCTGACCGAGTCGGCGCCGCTGCTGGCCGGCGGCCCCTGGGGCGACCCGACCATCGCCGTTGGCTCCACGGGCAAGCCCATCCCGGGGGTGGAGATCAAGATCGACGATGCCGATCCCCGCACCGGCATCGGCGAGATCCTGGCGCGCGGCCCCAATATCATGAAAGGGTATTACAAGAACCCGCAGGCGACCCGCGAGGCGCTGGACGACGAAGGCTGGCTGCACACCGGCGACCTGGGCTATTTCGACAAGCTGGGCAACCTGTACATCCGCGGCCGCTCCAAGAACATGATCCTGATGTCCAACGGCGAAAACATCTATCCGGAAGCCATCGAGGACAAGATCAATTCCTGCATGCACGTGGTGGAATCGCTGGTCATGGAGGACAACGGCCACCTGGATGCCTGGGTCTACCTGGATTACGACCTGATCGACGACGAGACCAGGAACAAAAGCCCGCAACAGAAGCTGGACTACATCGACGACCTGCTGCTGCGCCTGAAAGAAGCCATCAACCCGGAGCTGTCGGCGTTTTCCCAGATCGCCCACTTCGTCGAACACAAGGAGCCGTTCCAGAAGACCGCCACCAGCAAGATCAAGCGCTATTTATACACGCACTGAGCCTTATTTCTTGATGCGGATGCTCAGCTTGCCCTTTTGCACGGCGAACGTGACCCGGGCTTCGACCAGGTTGTGGGTCAGCATCTTGGTTTTCATGGTTTCGATGATCTTGACCCTGTCCTTGTCGGCGCTCTGGCCGTTGGGCAGCAATTCCCGGTAGGCGGCGACCAGGCGCTCGAACGTGGTCTCGTCATTCAGGGTCAGGTATATTTCGCGTTGTTGTTCCTTATCCTTTTTGGGCGGCGCCGGCGGCGGCTGAAACGATCTTTTCTTCTGGATCGTGGTAACCCCCGATTCCAGCTCGTTGAGCTTCTTGAGCCAGAGGTTGTTGTACAGGCTGAAACGCGACGCCAGGTTCTGGATGATCATGTCCAGCCTGGCCGTTTTGGCGCCGCCGTAGATCAGTTTGCGGACCGCCTTTTCCAGGTCTTCGCGTTTTTTTTCCGGGGGCAGCTTGGTCTCGCCGTTGAAAAAAAGGAGATATTCGGCCTTCAGGTCGTCGATCTTTTTTTCCAGGTCGACGATCTGCTTTTCCGTGGCCGCCGAGGCCGGGTTCAAGCGCTCATCCAGCGGCATGAGCGGTCCTTTTTCCGGGCCAAGCGGCGCGGCGCGATGCTTTTTTCCCCATTTAATAGGTCCTGGCCTTTTCCTCGCCGCGCAATACCCGGGACACGCCTTCGGCCAGCGAGCGCATTTCGTCCTCGCCGGGGTAGACGTGAACCGGAGCGATGAAGGCGACGCGCCGGCGGATCAGCTCGGTAAAGAAGTCGTTGAACGCGATGCCGCCGGTGATGATAATAGCGTCGACCCGTCCCTCGGCCACGGCGGCAAGACCGCCGGCCTCCTTGGCCACCTGGTAGGCCATGGCCTGGACCACTTCCACGGTCCGGGCGTCTCCGGCGAGATAGTTGTCCTTGACCTTGAGGAAGTCCTTGGAGCCCAGGTAGGAAAACAGGCCGCCGTTGCCGAAGACCATTTTTTCGAATTCCTTGTATGTCAGCTTGTGCTCGCAGATATAGCGGGCCACCTGCAGGATGGGCAGGCCGCCGCTGCGGTCCATGGAAAAAGCGCCCTCTTCGGAGGGGTTGACGGCGTCGATCATGCGCCCCCGGTGGTGCAGCGAGAGCGAGTTTCCCGTTCCCAGGTGGATGACCAGCAGGGTCACGTCGCCGTAGGGCAATTTTTTTTCCGCGCAGAAGCGCTTGGCCACCGCCTTCATGTTCAGGGCGTGGGTGAGCATCACGCGGGTGAACTTGACGTGCCCCGAGTAGCGGGCCAGGGGCTCGGCCTCGTCGACCGAGACGGGGTCGACGATATAGCAGGTGATCCCGAGTTTGCGGGCCATGGAGTAGCCGATCTGGGCGGCGAGGTTGGAGGCGTGCGACCCCTTCCTGGCCTCGAGCAGGTCGTCGACCATCCGCTGGTCCACGATATAGGTGCCGCTGGCCAGCGGCTTGAGCAGCCCGCCGCGGGCGGCGATGGCGCTCAGGCCGGCCGGGTCGATCGCCCGCTTGTGCAAAAAATCGTAGATCAGGTCTTCGCGGAAATCCTTTTGGGCGTTGATGTCGCTGAACTTCGCCAGTTCCTCGTCGCTGTGCTTGATCGATTCGACGCATACGGGCGCCGGGCCATCATAGACGGCGACCTTGGTCGAGGTGTTGCCGGGATTGATGACCAGGATCAGTTCTTTGGGCATGCTCTCCTCTAGATGCGGGACTTGATGTATTTGCCGATGATGAGTTCCAGCTTCTTGTATGTCTTTTCCGGGATCAGCTGCGGCGCGGTGATGATGGACGTGGCCAGGGCGCCGGCGCAGGGGCAGGCGCCGCGTTTTTCCGGGAGTTCCCTGACGACCAGCGGCAGCAGCTTCTTGATCCGCTCGACTCCCTTGTTCAGGTTGGCGATGACCATCTCCACGCTGACCGATTCTTCGCCCTGGTGCCAGCAGTCGTAGTCGGTGACGAAGGCCAGGGGCAGGAAGCACATCTCCAGCTCCCGGGCCAGCTTGGCTTCCACCGCCTGGGTCATGCCGATCAGCGCGTGCCCCATGTGGCGGTTGGCCAGCGATTCGGCGCGGCTGGAAAACTGCGGCCCCTCCATGTTGCAGTACGTGCCCCCCAGGTGGGCGGCCAGGCCCGCGTCCTTGGCGAGCCGGAAAGCCAGCTGCCCCAGCGCCGGGCAGGTGGGGTCGGCCATGGGCACGTGGGCCACCACGCCGTTCTCGAAAAAGGTCTTTTCCCTCTTGAAGGTCTGGTCGACGTACTGGTCGGGGATGACCAGCTCCCCGGGCCGCAGCTCCTCCTGCAGCGAGCCCACCGCGGTGATGGAGAACAGGTATTCCACGCCCAGCATCTTCAGGGCGAAGAGGTTGGCGCGGTAATTGACCTCGGAGGGGTTCAGGCGATGGCCGTGGCCGTGCCGGGAGAGGAAGGCGACCGCGCGCCCGTGCAGCTTGCCCAGCATGAGTTTTTCCGACGGCGTACCGAACGGCGTCTTCAGGCGGACGCCGTGGGCCCCTTCCAGCCCCTCCAGGTCGTAGAAACCGCTGCCGCCGATGATGCCGATCTCCGCATATTCCATGTCGTCTCCTCGTCTGAGTCCCCGCGAGAACTTTCGCCAGCCCTGATTATCAAAAAAAATGCGGGGAAAGTCAACAACGGCCCGGGCGCGGCGCCGGGAATTTTCCCCCTGCTGCCGTCTAATCGCTTGCGGCGTTTTGAAGGAGGAGGGGCATGCCGGCCGATTTTAACGGAATCCTTGTCGTCGGGAGCGGCCATGAACGGGGAAATTTGCGAAAATTTGACCGGTGGCGAGTTTTTTTAGTTATAATCGGGATCATGAAAGGGTTTTGGGACAGCGACACCCGGCTGCTGCAGGCCGTCCTCGCGGGCGACACCGGCGCCTGGCAGAAATTCATCCTGCAGTATTCCAATTTCATTTTTCGCGCCATCATCAAATACACCGACGACTATGACGAAAAAATGGCCGTTTACCTGCATGTCCTGGAAAAGTTGCGCGAGAACCGCTTCGCCCGCCTGCGCGGGTTCGCTTTCAGGGCCAAGCTGTCGACCTGGCTGACCGTGGTCGCGCGGCGGCTGGCCCTGGATTTTTTGCGGGGCAGGTATGGCCGCGATTTCGGCCTGAAAAAGATCCGCGTGGTCTCCATCGACGGCGAACCCGGTTATCTGAAACTTCTGCGCGACACCGCCACCCCGGAAACGGAACTGGCTGCTCTGGAGCGGCGGGAACGGCGGCAGCTGCTGGAAAGCGACCTGCGGCGGTCCCTGGACAAGCTGGAGGACCGGGAACGGCTGGCCGTGCAGCTGATCTATTTCCAGGGGCTGAAGATCAAGGATGCCGGCAAGCTGCTCCTTTTGCCCTCGGCCTACAAGTTCGTCGCCCGCGCCCTGAACAAGATCAGGGCCGAGATGGAACACGCATCCGGGTTCAGCCGGGCCGAGATCGAAGACGCGTTGCAGGGGGAAGCCCATGAATGACCATATCGCCGACGAAGACCTGGCCGCTTACGTGGACGGGGCGCTGCGGGGCGCGCCGCGGGCCGAGCTCGAATCCCATCTCTGCCGCTGCCCCGAATGCCTGGCGGCGTTGGCCGAGATCGTCGACATCCAGGGCAGCGCCGTGAAGATCCCGGGAGAGTTCCTGCGCCAAGCCCTTGGGGAGAAACCGCGCCCCGCCAAGGCCGTGCCCCCCATGCGCCTGGTATTGGGCATCGCCGCCGTCTTCCTGGTCGCGATCATGGTCGGCTTTTTCTTTGTCGGCCGTGAACGGGTACAAGTTACCAGGGTCAGGCGAAAATGGGATGACGCGGTCGACCGCGATCGCCGGGGATCACCAACCCCTGGACAAGGTCCCCTATGCCGGGCCGGCCCGAAGGCGGGAGGCGACGCGCACGGTCCAGGAAGTCCAGGCCGCAAGGGACGAAAAATCGGCAATGGCGAAGAAACTCGCGGTCGGCGGGGCCGTTTCCGACCGACGTGCGGCCCGGCCGGCGGTTGAAGCGGCCGCGCAGGCTGCCCCGCCTGCGAAGGAAGAGATCGCGCCAGGGACCGCCGCGGCGGACAGGGCCCGAACCGAGGGCGTGGAGGGCGGGGCCGTAGGCGGTGTCTTGGGCGGGACCGAGGCACCGGCCGAGAAGGACAAGAAGAACGCGATCATGCCGGCCGTGGAGATCGTGCCTCAGGCGACGCGGCCGGCCATCCGCATCGCCGGCGATGTCTCGCGTGCCGACCTGAGCGATCCCGGGCTCCTGGATTCCTGGTCCTGGTTTCCCCATGGCGGGGTCCTGAGACTGGAAATCGACCCGGCGGGGGCGGTGGTGGCCGTGGTCCCGATCGGGCCGTGGGGGGATCAGGCGGCCGCCCGGGCGCAAGCCGCGGCCCGGGAACTGCGCTTCCCGGCAGCCGCCAAAAAAACGCGCCGGGCCGTCCTGTCCGCGTCCGCTCCGCCTAATTGACGGTGAATTCCCGGCTGGCCAGGTAGCTCCCGTCGGCGGTGATCAGCACCGTCCAGGTTCCTTTTATTTCGGAGTAGAAAGAGCGGGACAGGTTGTCCCAGGCGGCGAAATAGGAAAGGTATTTGCCCTTGGCGTTGATCTGTACCGTGGGCGAGCGGCGGACAAGCCGGTTGTCGGGGGAATACCACTGCCATTGCAGCGTCAACGGCTTGCTCACCTGCAGGACCTTGAGCAGCGCGTAGACTCCGGCGCCATCGGCGCTGAAGGGCTCGTCGAGGATCGGTTTTTCGAAATCCAGCGTTCCCGGCTCGCTGTGGATGATGGCCAGGGCGCCGATCACGCACTCGGGATCGAGGGGCACGGTGACCCGGAAACTGAAGCAGCCGGGGAAAGCGCAGAGGAGCGCCGCCATGAGCAGCGGCCGGAGGCGACGGGGAAGCGGCGGGCGAGCGCTCGATCGGGGTGCCATCGCCGCCATTGTAAAATATTCGCCCCGGGTTGGCAAGCGCGCCCGGGGGCGCCGCCTTCCTTGACTTTGCCCGGCTAAAAATGTATAGTGGTCCGCGCGGCCCCGGCCTGGGCCCGGCCACAGGCCGCGTCGGGCCCTCTGCGGGCTTGATTTCGCAACATGCAAAACATCATCATCTCGATCCAGGGTGGCCGGCCGCTGACGGGCACGGTCGACGTTTCCGGCGCCAAGAACGCCGCCCTGCCCGAATTGGCCGCCGTGTGCCTCAGCAGCGCCCCCATCGAATTCAGCAACGTGCCGCTGGTCGAGGACATCAAGGTGATGTTCGCCGCCTTGAACGCGATCGGCGCTGAAGGGGAGATCCGCGGCAATGACCTGCGCGTGGCCATGCCGGTCGTGCGTTCGCCGCTGGTCTCCCACGAGACCGCCAGGACCACGCGGGCCTCGGTCCTGCTTCTCGGCCCCATGCTGGCCCGCCACGGGCTGGCCAAGGTCTCCTTCCCTGGGGGCTGCCCCATCGGGGAACGCAAGATCAATTTCCATCTCCAGGGATTGGAGCGCATGGGGGCGGAGATCCGTTCCGAGGGCGACTACATCATCGCCCGCTGCGACCGCCTGCGCGGGATCGAATACGAGTTCCCGGGCAAGACCGTGACCGGGACCGAGAACCTGCTCATGGCGGCCGCCCTGGCCGACGGCACCACCGTCTTATGCAACTGCGCCCAGGAGCCCGAGGTGGCCGACCTGATCGCGCTGCTGCGCGAGATGGGGGCCGACATTTCCGCCGCGGGCGACGAAACCATCGTCATCCGCGGCCGGGCGGCCCTCCACGGCGCCGGCCACCGCGTCATTCCCGACCGCATCGAGGCGGGTACTTACCTCATCGCCGGCTGCTTTGCCGGCAACGAGATCGAGGTCCGGGGGGTCGTTCCCGAACACCTGCGGAGCCTGCTGGCCATCCTGGCCGGGATGGGAGCCGCCATCACCGTTTCGGCGCAGTCGCTGCACGTCAAGGGCGGGGCGCCGCTGGCGCCGGCGGACGTGGTCACCGCCCCCTATCCTGGCTTTCCCACCGACCTGCAAGCCCAGCTGACCACCCTGCTGACCCAGGCCGACGGGGTCTCGCGGGTCAGGGAGACCATCTTCAACGACCGCTTCCGCCATGTGGGCGAATTGAACCGCCTGGGGGCGGAGATCGAGGTCAGCGGCGACACGGCCGTGATCAAGGGGCGCTCGCGGCTGCACGGCGCCGTGCTCAAGACAACCGACCTGCGCGCTTCCGCCGCCCTGGTCCTCGGCGGCCTCGCCGCCGCGGGCGAGACCACCATCGAAAATTCCTACCAGTTGTTCCGCGGCTACGAGAACATGCCCGACAAATTGCAAAAGCTGGGCGCGGCGATTAGAATAACCCGGGAGTGAAAAAAATGGAACCCTGCATTTTTTGCCGTATCGCCGCCGGCGGGACGGCGACCCCGTTCCTCTACCAGGACGACGACGTGGTCGTGTTCCATGACATCCAGCCGCAGGCGCCGGTCCACATCCTGGTGGTCCCGCGCCGCCACACGGCTTCACTGAACGATGTCACGTGACGAACGGCTCCTGGGCCGCCTGCTGGCGGCCGCCCGCCGGGCGGCCGCGGCCGCCGGGCTGGAACAATACCGCCTGGTGATCAACACCGGGGCCGACGCCGGGCAGTCGGTCCCGCACCTGCACCTGCACGTCCTGGGCGGGCGCATCATGGCCTGGCCGCCGGGCTGATGGAAGTCGAGATCTAGATGCCCTACATCATCGACGGCAACAACCTGATCGGCTGCGCCCCCGATTTTTCGCTCGGCGACCCGGAAGCGCGCGGCAAGATGGTTTCCATCATCCGGAAATTCCAGGAAAGCAAGAACACCAAGGTCACGGTCGTCTTTGACGGCGAACCGCAGGGCAGCGAGCTGCGCAATCCCATCAATGCCAAGCTGACCGTCATTTATCCGCGCTACGGCCTCAGCGCCGACGACGAGATCAAGCGCATCCTGGACAACTACCAGTACGTCAAGGAGACCATCCTGGTGACCACCGACCGTGAGCTGAAGACCTTCGCCAAGGAAAAAGGGGTTCGCACCGTCAATTCCATCGAATTTTATTATACCTTGAAAAAGGCGTTCGTCTCGCAGGGCAAGAAAGAGGAGACGCTGAAGCGGGTGAACACCCGGGTCTCGCAGAACGAAGTGGAGCAGTGGCTGAAGATCTTCAATAACGAATAAGGCGCGGCTCCCGCCCTGCCGCGGCTTCCCCCGGCGCCGGGATCAGATGATGTGGAACTCCAGGGCCTTCATCACCGCCTGGGTGCGGGTCTTGACCGCCATTTTCTTGAAGACATGGTGGGTGTGCGTCTTGACGGTCTTTTCGCTCAGGAAAAGCTTTTCGCTGATGGTCCGAAATTGGACAGCCCCGAGGCCAGGGCCTGCAGTATCTCGATCTCGCGGGTGGTCAGGCTCGAAGTTGTTGACCGGCTTCCTGTAGGCCGCCGCCGGCCTGGCGTCATCCAGCAGCTCGCTGAGCAGCTGGTGCGACAGATCGCGGCTGATCCAGATCTGGCCGCCCAAGGATGCAGCCCAGTGCCTTTTTCAGCTGGCTCTTGCTGATGTTGGCCGGCAGGAAACCCTTGACGCCGCGGCGGATCAGTTCCCTCTTCCTGTCGTCGTCGCAATCGCAGTTGATGATCACCGCCCTGGCGTTGGGAAAGACGATCTTCAGCCGGCCGAAAAACGTTTCCTGGTCCTGAAGGAAGTCACCGTTGCACGAGGCGCAGATCAGCAGCAGGGCCGCCTCGAGGTTGAAGTCGCTTTTATTTATGTATTCATAGGAATGGTAGGTGTGGCGCAGGCGGAATTCCGGGTTTTCCTTGAAAAAATTCTCCAGGCCTTCCTTGACCAGCTGGTGATGGCCGATAAGGATGACGTCGTATTTGCTTTGGCCGCCTCCCCCCGCCCGGGCCAGGTCCCGCTCCCTTTCTTCCACGGCGGCGTTGATCTTGCGCAGGATGGCGTCGTTGTCGGTCGATTTCGAAAGGTAGTCGAAAATGCCCGTCTTCATGGCGGCGATGGCGGTCTCGTACGTCGGGTACCCGGTGATGACGATGATCTTCAGCTGCTCGTCCAGGGCCTTCAATTCGCCGGCCAGGCGCAGGCCGTCCTCGTTCTTCAGGCGCAGGTCGACCAGGCAGAGGGCGATGTCCTCGCTTTTCAGTACGTCCCGGGCCTGGCTCTCGTTGGCGGCGACGAACACGGTGAACCCCTCGTTCCTCAGCCAGATCTGCAGGCTTTTGCGCACCTCGGGATCGTCGTCCACGATCAGCAAGCGCGGTTTTTCACGCATGTTTCGGCCCCGCCGCCGCGGCAGCGTCACCACCAGATGCGATCCGCTGCGGCACGAATCGTCCAGGGTCATGCTGCCGCCGTGGCGTTTGATGATGTGGTAGGAAATATACAGCCCGAGGCCGGCGCCCTTGGCGTCCTTGGAGGAGTTGAACGGCTCGAATATCCTTTTTTTTATGTCGTCGGCAAAACCGGGGCCCGTGTCCCGGAAGTGGATCTCGTAGGCGTCGCCGCCGCCCGTCACGCCGATGGCGATCTCCCCGGCGCCGTCCATGGCTTCGCTGGCGTTCAGGATCAGGTTCATGAACACCTGCTGCAGGCTGTCCGGGTTGCAGAAGATCGGCCGCTCGCCGTCCCGGCGTTCGCGGGCGATGACGGTGTTCCGGGTCAGCTGGCTCAGTTTCAGCACGTCGCAGGCCGTGTCCATGATGGCGTCGATGTCGCTTTCCTTGAACGTCTCCAGGTTGATCTTGCCGTAGTCCAGCAGCTTGCGGGTGATCTTGCGCACGCGGGCGATCTCGTTCTCGGACAGGGTCAGGACCTCGCGGACGTCGCTGCGGGCGTTTTTCAGGTGCCCCTTGATGACCGCCAGGGAGTTGGCGATGGCAAAAAGCGGGTTGTTGATCTCGTGGGCGATGTTGGCCGCCAGCCTGCCGGTGGCGACCAGCTTCTCGTTCATCAGCAGGCGGTTGTCCATTTCCTGGCGGCGGACGTTCTCGTTCTCCAGCCGCTCCAGCATCTTGTTGATGTTGTGGCCGAGCTGCGCCAGTTCGTCGTGCTGGTCCTCGGGGATGCGGATGGACAGGTCCTCGAACGTGGTGATGTCGCTGGTTTTCCGGGAAATGTCCTTCAGGCGCTTCAGCAGCATGCGGTCGATCGCCCAGAAGAAAAGCGAGCCGTAGAGCACCGTGATCAGCCACAGGGCCAGGAGGAAATTGCCCGCGGCCTTTTCCTGGAGGTTGAACAGGGTCTTGTCGCTGTCCACCTGGACCAGGAAGGCCGTCCGGCCCGCGGGATCGGCATAGGCGCAGAAGATGCGCAGCAGGTCCTTGCTCTCCTTCAGGCAGAAGTTATCCAGGCGCAGCTGCCGCCGCTGTTCGGCGTCGAAGAGATCCGCCGCCTGCTCGGGCCTGAGCAGCTTCGTTTTTTCCTGGATGGCGGCCCCGATCCTGCGGTTGAAATCGGCGTTGACCATGCGGCCCATGACGACCCGGCCGTTCATCGGCCCCCGGGCGTCGCTGTGCAGGATCGGCGCCGAGACCATGATCATCGGGCCGTGCTCCGAATCGCTGACGAAGCTCCGTAAGGAGGGTTGGTCGAAATCCACGGCGATGTTCTCCCAAAACGGTTCGTTCTGCTGCTTGCCCGGGGTGAACTGGATGGGACGGCGCGCCGTGCGGTCGTAGCCCTCGTGGTAGATGGCCCAGCGCTCCCGGTTCATGATGATGACCAGGTTCAGGTCGTACTCGGGGATGACCGCCGCCGGCATGGATTGGGACTCGAATTCGCGGGTCGGTTTCTCGGCGTAGGCGTACATGACGTCCCAGGCGGCCCAGTCGAAACAGATGGTGGTGATCCGCTTTTTTTCGTTCTCGATCACCATGGAGACGCGCGACGCCACCTTGGAGGTGAAAATGCGCTTTTGCTCGCTTTGCGAATGGAATATGGTCATGTGGTTGAGCCAGAGGTATAAAATGGAAAAAAAGATCCCGGACCCGGCTATGAAAAAAACAAGTTTTTTCTTTAAGGTCATCGGGGAAATTATAGTACCGTGGAAAATGGAATACAACTTTTGTTGTACGGGTGAGCGAAAAATCTCGCCCGGACCCGCGCCTTTGCCGATTGCGTGCGGGCGACGGTTGAAAATAATTAATTTGTTTTATATAGTATGGCGGATTACAAAAAAGGAGGTTCACATGGAAGATAAAAGTTATATCCCGGCCGATGTGCCCAATGGGTCACTCAACGAATATTTGAGCAATTACGATGAAATAACCCTGGGATCGGATCGCCTGATGCTGTTTGCCGGCGACCAGAAGATCGAGCACCTGAACGACGATTTCCACGGCGAGGGGATCGCCGAGGACGACGCCGACCCGGAGCACCTTTTCAAGATCGCCAGCCAGGCCGAGATCGGCGTGTTCGCCACCCAGCTGGGGCTGATCTCGCTCTATGGCAACGACTATCCTGACATCCCCTACCTGGTCAAGCTGAATTCCAAGACCAACCTGGTCAAAACGGCCCAGCAGGACCCGCTCTCCACCCAGATGGTCGACGTGCGCCAGGTGGTGGAATTCAAGAAGAGCACGGGCCTGGACATCCTGGGGGTCGGCTATACCGTCTACCTGGGCAGCGAGCACGAGAACGCCATGATCCGCGAGGCCGCGCAGGCGGTGCACTGGGCCCACTATCACGGCCTGCTCACGGTCCTGTGGATCTACCCGCGCGGCAAGGCGATCAAGGACGAGAAGGCGCCCGAGCTGATCGCCGGCGCCACCGGGGTGGCGGCCACCCTGGGGTCCGATTTCGTCAAGGTGAATTTCCCGAAGAAAGAGGGGCAGAAATCGGCCGAGATCTTCAAGCAGGCGATCAAGGCGGCGGGCAGGACCAAGGTGGTCTGCGCCGGCGGCTCGAGCATGGAGCCCAGGGCGTTCCTGCAGCAGCTGCACGACCAGATCTTCATCTCCGGGGCGTCGGGCAATGCCACCGGCCGCAACATCCACCAGAAGCCCCTGGACGAGGCCGTGCGCCTGGCCAACGCCATCACGGCCATCACCGTGTACGGCAAGTCCGTCGACGAGGCCTTCCAGGTCTACACGGGCAAGGAAACGAAAAACTGAGCCCGGGGGGAACCGCGGCCTGCTTTTTACTTTCCGGGTGCGCCGGTTTCGCGAGCCGCCCCGGGCCTTGTTGAAGCGGGTGTTGCCTTATTTGCCCAGGGCTTTCTTCAGTCGGAGCACTTCCTTGTATGTCTGGTCGACGCCATCCAGAACGCGATTGAGCCGCCCGTCCATGGAGACCAGGCGCTCGTCCATGGCGATGATCCGGGCATCCAGGGCGCTGGTTTTCTCCCAGACGTCCATCAAGTTCACCTGCCGCTGCATGTTCCGCTGCATGGGGCCGCTTTGGGGGTCGGCTATCTTGCTGCCGACAAAGACGACCAGCACCGCGCACAGCACGACGCCCAGCAAAAAGCTCTGCCAGTTAAAATTGAATTTTCCCGATTTCATGATTCTCCTCCTTAATAGGTACTTTCAACGTTATCATAGTCGCCGCCTGTTTGCAACGGGCGCTCCCTTGCCGCCGGGTTGACTTATTTTGCCGATCTTGTATCATGGGTGCCGGCGAGATCGCTCAATCACGCCCTAACAGGAAGGTAACCATGGGATCAGGTCGGCAAATGCTGAAAATGGCCGCGGCGGCGGTCTTGCTCATGATGGTCTTCTCGACCGCGTGCAAAAAAAATGAAACGTCCAGGATCGAAGGGAACTGGACCTTGCGTCTCGCTTTCCCGGGCAACGCCCCGGCGGACCTCTATGTCACGTTCGCGGGGAGCGAAACGGGCGGAACCGTCAAGAACAACAAAGGTACCGTCCTGGGCTCCTACCATCTCGCTTACCCGTCATTGTCGTTCGACGTTCGGGTTTATTACAACGAAGTTTCGGGCAACCTGGTCTACCTGTTCAACGGTTCGCTGAGCGACGAAACGAACATGTCGGGCACCCTGGTCGGCTATTTTTCGAATTACCCGCTGGCCACGCTGAACGGCACCTGGACCGGAACGCGATAACGAGCCCGGCGCCAACGCTCCCGGTTCCTTCTCTTTACAGTCATTTCAGCAAAAAAATATTTTTGAACTCAGACCTGTAGCCTGCCGCCGGGAAGTCTTCAGGAAGTTCCGGTCAGTTCTGGGGGATCTTGGCCATCAGGTCCCGCTTGAAGTCGGGATTGATCTTCACTCCCGCCGCCTCGGCCCGCAGCAGACAGTCCAGCGCCTCCTGGTAGCGGCCCAGGGAAAACAATACCAGGGCCAGGTTGTTGTAGGCGCTGCCGCTGGCCGGGTCCAGGCGGATGGCCTCGCGGTATTGCGCCTCGGCGTCGGCGCGCTTCCCCATCTGCAAAAGGATATTGCCGTGAATGAAGTGATAATCGGCGGGCATTTCGAGAGTTTGCGGGACCGGCGAGTTCAGGCGCGAGTCGATTTGGGCGATGCTGCGGTCGATCTCTTGCGTCCCGGCCGTGGATTCGGCCCGGCTTTTGGCGGGAGTGCGGGAAAGGTTGTCCATGATCTGCCGCTTCTGGTCCGTCAGATCCTGCCGCTGCTGGCGCAGCCGGTCCAGGTACTGCTGGTGGGTGAAGGTGTAGAACTTGGCGATGACGGCGTAGTTCTTCTCGGCGTTGAGTATCGAAGCCAGCGCCAGGGGAAGATCCTTGCGCTTGAGCTGGATCTGGGCCATCACGTAAGAGGCGTCCGCATGCTCGGGCATGATCGCCAGGGCCTCCAGGAGCTTTTTTTCGGCCTTGTCCAGGTTGCCCTTGGCGAATTGCTTGGCGCCGTCGAGGTAGAGCGGGTTGGCCCGCTTATGGCTTTCGATCAGCAGTTTCTCGTCCATGTTGAAGTTGGTCTGGGTGAACAGCGGCAGGGCCAGCAGGGCCAGCACCGCCATGCCGAGAATGAGGCTCTCCGGAATGCCAACCGTTTTTTGTTTCATGGTCACGCTCCTTTGCGTTAGTTCTGAATGCCCTCGGGGGCGACGAACTGTCCATTTTGCCGCCCAATGGCCGATATTTAAAAAATCAAAAATTCGCATCCATAGTAGCACAGTCAGCATTTTTTTTTCAATGCTTCGGGGTTTTTCTTGAAAAATCAGTTTTAAAAATGGCTGGGCGCCGGCCAGGCACAGATGGAGATGAAAAAGCCTGGAATGGTGGCGTTACCACGCACCCGGAAGGACTCGAACCTTCAGCCTGTTGATTAGAAGTCAACTGCTCTATCCTTTGAGCTACGGGTGCCTGCCTGATTATCGGGGCGAGTAGATTTGAACTACCGACCTCCTGCTCCCAAGGCAGGCGCGCTAACCAGGCTGCGCTACGCCCCGTTCGCCAAGGTCTCTACAACTCGGAAATGTCTCTCCGCATCCGTTTGCGCATGCGCTTCTTGGCCTGGGCGGCCTTCAGGCGCTTGCGTTCGCCGGGTTTCAAGTAGACGCTGTGCTTCTTGATCTCTTTGATGATGGCTTCCATCTGCACTTTTCTCTTGAACCGGCGCAGGGCGCTCTCGAACGATTCGCCCTGTGATAGCTCTACAAATGCCACTTGCGATCACACTCCTTTTTTTTGAAATAAATGACCGGTGAGAACAATATATACCCTATTTGCCCCCGGCTGTCAAGGAAAGCGCCTGTCAAGCGCCAGGGGGCGGCAAAGGTTGAAACTCGGCCGGGTTCGGGTTAAAATGGGGCCATGCCGATGAAAATCGTATTCCCCGTCGCCGGAGTGGGCACGCGCTTCCTGCCCGCCACCAAGGAAGTGCCCAAGGAGATGCTGCCGGTCATCGACAAGCCCCTGATCCAGTATGCCGTGGAAGAGGCGCTGCAGAGCGGCCTGGCCGACTTCGTCTTCATCACCGCCCCGGGCAAGGAGGCGCTGGAGCGCTATTTCGCCCCCAACCTCGAACTGGACCGCTTTTTGGAGCACCATGGCAAGGCGCACCTGCTCGACGGGCTGCAGGAGTTCCATCACAAGAATTTCACCTATATCCGCCAGGAACAGGCGCTGGGCTTCGGCCACGCCATCGCCCTGGCCGAAAAGGCCGTCGGCGACGAACCCTTCGCCATCTCGCTGCCCGACGACCTGATCCTGGCGCGGCGGCCGGTCATGGCCCAGCTGCTCGAGGTGTATGAAAAATACAAGTCCCCGGTCATCGCCTTCATGGAGGTGCCGCGGGAGGAAGCGCCGCGCTACGGCATCGCCGCCGGCACCTTCCTGGAGGAGCGGGTATTCCACATCGAAACGCTCGTGGAAAAGCCGAAACTGGCCGAGCTGCCCTCCAACTACGCCGTCATCGGCCGCTACATCCTCACCCCCGACATTTTCCCGTTGTTGAAAAAAGAGGTGCGCGGGGCCGGCTCCGAGATCCAGCTGACCGATGCCGTCGTCGAGCTCATGAACAAGCGCCAGGTGCTGGGCTATTTCTTCGAAGGCCGGCGTTTCGACGCCGGCACCACCCTGGGCTACATCGAGACGCTGATCCACGTGGCCCTGCACCGCAAGGATACGCGCGATTTCACCCGCCGGCTCCTGCGCGACCTGGCAAAGAATGAGAAATTATGAGACCTTCTCCACCACGGCGGACATGGGGATACGCTTCCAGGGCCGGGATTTCCGCGAACTCTATCGCAACGCCCTGCGCGGCTTGAACGTCCTTCTCTTCGGCGCCAACCTGCGCACGTCCGCCGGCGGCGCGGCGGTGCCGTTCCGCTTCCACGGCGACGGGCCGGAGACCGTGCTGGTGAACTTCCTGGCCGCGGTCCTCGCCCAGGTCTACCAGCAGGGGAACCGGGTGGTGGCGGTCCGCTTCGGCCGGGCCGGGCGCGCCTTCCTGGAGGCCGACCTGCTGGTGCGCCCCTGGCGTCGCCCGCCCGGGATCGAGGTCAAGGCGGCGACGTATCACAACCTGCGCCTGGTCGAGAACGCCGGCATGAAGCGCGCGGCGATCGTGTTCGACGTGTGAGCCCCGTGTCCCGGGATTTCGCGGAGATCGCCCCGGGCCGCTGGCGCCTGGCCAAGGGCGCCGACCGGGCGATGAGCGCCGACGCCGAGGTCTTCGCCTCGCGGGAGATATTGCGCCAGGCGCAGGACGACGCTTCGCTCGAGCAGGTGGTCAACGTGGCCTGCCTGCCCGGGCTGGTCGGCCCCTCGCTGGCCATGCCCGACATCCACTACGGCTACGGCTTCTGCATCGGCGGCGTGGCAGCCTTCCCCGCCGCGGACGGCATCGTGCTGCCGGGCGGCGTCGGCTACGACATCAACTGCGGCGTGCGCCTGCTGGCCAGCTCCCTGCCGGCCGGCGAATTCGCCGCCGTGGCGGAGCGCGTCGGCCACGCCATCCTGCAGCGCGTCCCCACCGGGCTGACGCCGCGCAGCAACTACCGGCTGAACAAGAAGGAGTTCCAGCGCGTCCTCTCCGGCGGCGCGCGCGAAATTGTCCGCAACTTCGCCGGGGAGGCGGGCGACCTGGAGTTCATCGAATCCGGCGGCTGCCTGCCTTTCGACTCGCCGGGCGTCGTCGGTCCCAGGGCCTGCGAGCGCGGTTCTTCGCAGCTGGGCACGCTGGGCTCGGGCAACCATTTCATCGAGGTCCAGGCGGTGGAAGAGATCTACGACCCCGAGGCCGCCCGCCTGTTCGGCCTGGAAGCGGGCCGCGTCGCCGTCATGATCCACACCGGCTCGCGCGGCTTCGGCCACCAGGTCGCCTCCGACTATATCGAGACGTTCCGCAGGCGCAACCTCGCCCGCCTGAAGCTGAAAGACCCGCAGCTGGTCCATGCCCCCATCGCCTCCGCCGAGGGGCGGAACTACCTGCAGGCGCTCAACGCCGCCAGCAACTTCGCCTGGGCGAACCGCCAGCTGCTGCAGGAGGACGTGATCAAGATACTGGAAGAGATCCTGGGCCTGGGCCGCGGAGAAGCTCGGGCTGCAGCTGGTCTATGACCAGGCGCACAACATCGCCAAGTTCGAGACCCACGAGCTGGGCGCCGGCCCGGTCGAGCTGCTCGTCCACCGCAAGGGCGCCACCCGGGCGTTCCCCCCGGCCATGCCGACGTCCCGGAAAAGTACCGGGCGGTCGGGCCAGCCGGTGCTCATCCCGGGCAGCATGGGCAGCCGCTCCTATGTCCTGCGCGGCACGGCGTCCGAGGCGGCCGCCGGCGCCTTCCTCGACGTTCGGCCCACGGCGCCGGGCGCCGCCTGAGCCGGCACCAGGCCGTCAAGCTTCGCGGCGCAGGGCGACGTCCGCGAGCGCATGGGGAGAAGCGGCATCCTGGTGTTCAGCCTCTCCAGCCAGGGCTTGAAGGAGGAGATCCCCGAGGCCTACAAGGACGTCGACGACGTGGTGGACGTCACCGTGGCCAGCGGCATTTCCGGCGAAAGTGGCCCGGCTGCGGCCGCTGCTGGTCGTCAAGGGCTGAGCGGGGACGATCAGGGCAGCCGGGCGGGGAGCGGGCCTTCCGTGACCAGGCGGCCGGCGCGGAAGCGGACGCCGTAGACGATCCGCTCGACGCTGTTCCTGGCCAGCTGCACCTCGCAATCGGGCCAGTGCCTGGACAGCCGCAGGGCGGCGTAATAGGCGATCTTCTCGAAGTTGCGGGCGTTCTTGGAATCGCTGTTGAAAACGATGATCGCCCGCTTTTCGGCGTCCAGCGTCTTGACCGTCACCAGCCCCTCGGTATTTTTCAGGTAGGCGAGGGTCTTGGCCATGGCCTGGTGGTCGCCGCCGCGGCTGCCGCTGATGATGACCAGGGTGAAGAACACCATCAGGATGACCGCCAGGCCGCCGGCGACGGCCAGGATCAGTTTGTTCGATTTTCCGCGGATTGATCTTGCGGATCTTGCTGCGGATCATGATCTCTCCACCGGGCTCAGGGCACCACGACGTTGTTGAACACGTCGCTGATGATGTCGTCGCTGGTCAGCCCCTCGGCCTCGGCCTCGTAGCTCAGGATGATGCGGTGGCGCAGGACGTCGCGGCCGATGGTCTTGACGTCCTCGGGGGTGACGTAGCCGCGGCGGCGGATGAAGGCCAGGGCCCTGGCCGCCTCGGTCAGGTAGATGGAGGCGCGGGGAGAGGCGCCGAACTGGATCAGGTTCTTCAGCTTGGCGATGCCCGCCTCCTGGGGGAAGCGGGTGGCGAATACCAGGTTGATGATGTAATCCTTGATGCGCTCGTCGATGTAGACCATCTGGTAGGATTTCTGCAGCTTGGCCAGCGCGGCACGGCTCAAGACGGGCGCGAGCGGGATGTCGAGGCCGCCGGCCATGCGGTTGACGATCTCCTTCTCCTCGGCCTTTTGCGGGTAGGTGATCCTGACCTTCAGCAGGAAGCGGTCGATCTGCGCCTCGGGCAGGGGATAGGTGCCCTCCTGCTCGATCGGGTTCTGCGTGGCCATGACCATGAACGGGCGGGAGATGGCGTGGCTCTCCTCGCCGATGGTCACCTGCCGCTCCTGCATGGCCTCGAGCAGGGCGCTCTGCACCTTGGCCGGCGCGCGGTTGATCTCGTCGGCCAGCAGCAGGTTGGTGAAGATCGGCCCCTTGCGCGTGTAGAATTCGGCGGTCTTGGGGTTGAAGACCATGGTGCCGATGAGGTCGGCCGGCAGCAGGTCGGGGGTGAACTGGATGCGCTTGAAGTTCAGGTCGGTGACCCGCGCCAGCGTCTTGACCGCCAGCGTCTTGGCCAGGCCGGGCACGCCCTCGAGCAGGAGGTGCCCCGAGGCCAGCAGCGCGATCATCATCCGTTCCAGCAGCTCTTTCTGGCCGACGATCACCTTGGCCATCTCGGCCAGGGTCTGCTCGACGGCGACGCTGTCCTCCTTTATTTTCTCGTTGATGAATGCCAGGTCCTGGGCCATCTCGTCCTCCTAGTAGTGCTTCTGGCGGTAATCCGCGCCCATGATCTCGACGCTGCGGGCCATCTCATACAGGCGGCTGCGGATGCGCTTGCCGATGCGTTCGCTTAAGGTCTCCTCGCCGCCGACCGCCCTGTCAAAAAAATTGCTGGCGAAAAGAGTGATACGGTTTGTGTTGTAACGACGGTTGATCAGGTAATAGATGTTATCCTCGACCCAGGGGCTTGGTTTGGAAGACCCGAGCTCATCGAAAAGCAGAAGTTCAACCAAAGCCAGGCGTTGGATCAACTGGCCGATCGTGGTGAAATCGCGGTTGGATGTGTCTTCCCCGGATCGCATCTCGCGGGTCAGGTCGTTCCAATCGATATAGGCCGCGTCGACATTTTTTTCCTTGATCAGTTGATTGCCGATGCAGCAAAGCAGCCGGGTCTTGCCAACTCCGGTCCCGCCCTGCAAAAGGAGGCCATAACCGCCGACCGCGGGGTAATCGTTGATGAATTTCTCGGCTTCTTTCTTGGCTTTGGCTTGCGAGGAGCCTTCTTTCTCCGGCTTATAGCCTCTGAGGTCCATGTTTTCGAAACGGGGAGGAATGTTGGCCTTGGAAAACAAACTGCTCTGGGTATCCTTTTGCTGGCATGAACAAGGGCGGGCGACTTCGCGTCCGTCGACCTTGGCCAGTACCCAGCCGCTGTCGTGGCATTTCGTGCATTTGCTTTCCATCAGTTCAGCGCTCCATATACGCCCTGCTTGCCCAGCTGGTTCTTCAGCTTGGCCAGGGCCTTGATCTCGATGCGGCGGATGCCCTCCGGGCTCATGTTCAACTGCTTGGCGATCTCGCGCAGCTTCTGCGGCTCTTCGCCCTGGAAGCCGAAGCGCAGGCGGATGATCTCGGCTTCGCGGGCGGTGAGCTTCTGGATGTCCTCGTTAACCATGTCGCGCACCGAACTGCCGATGAGGATGTCCTGGGGGTCAACGGCGGAGTCGTCGGGCAGGAAGGAGGTGAGGCTCGACGAATTGTCGTCGCTGATCCCCTTGTCCAGCGAGATGATCTCGTCGGGGACGGCCAGCATCACCTTGACCTTCTTCTCCGGGATCTGCAGTTCCTCGGCCAGTTCCTTTTCGCTGGGGTGCCGTTTCAGCTTCTTGCTGAGCTTGAAATAGGCTTTCTTGAAGTTCAGGTAGTCGTTGTAGAAGATGTCGGGCAGGGAGATGATGTTCTGGTTCTTGGAAAGGTAGCGCCGGATCTCGCTGCGCACCCACCACAGGGCGTAGGTGAAGAAACGGTTCTCGCGGCTGAGGTCGAACTTCTTCAGCGCTTCGATCAGCCCCTTGTTGCCTTCGTTGATCAGGTCGAGGAAATTGTCGCCCTTGAAGTAGTATTTCAGGGCCTCGCGGACCACCAGGCGCTGGTTGGCGACGATGATGTTGCGGAACGCCTCCTCGTCGCCGGCCTTGGCCTTGGCGATCAGCTCCCTCTCCTCCTCCGCGCTCAGGATCCTGATCTTCTTGATGCGCTGGAAATAGAGGTTCAGGGAATCGAGCGATTCGCTACTTTTCCTTTTTTTCATCCTTGAACGGGGCCATGGGTGGCGACGAGAATTTGACCAGCGCGATCTTTTTCTGCTCGAAGATCTCCTCTTTGCCGACGAAAAACTCCTTTTTCAACTCTTCAAGGAAAAGGGCGAACTCCGACTGCATCTTCTCCATCTTGCCCTTCATGTTCATGATGATCTCGATGCCGGCCAGGTTGACCCCCATCTCGCGGGTGAGGTTCAGGATGAATTCCAGTTTCTTGAGGTCCTCGTCGTTGAACATGCGCGTGTTGCCCTTGCTGCGCGAAGGGATCAGCAGCCCCTCCCGCTCATAGAGGCGCAGGGTCTGCGGGTGGATGTTGTACTTGCTGGCCACCGCCGAAATGAAGTAGGTTTTTTCTTTCATCGCAGCAATTCCTCGCGCGGGTCGTAGGGCGAGATCTTTTCGATCTCCTTGAGCAGTTCGCGCACCTTCAGGTCCTTGGTCGAAGGCGGGACGATCTTGATCTCCACGTACAGGTCGCCGTTCTCCCGGGTCTTGGGGTTGGCGATGCCCTTGCCTTTCAGCCGCAGCTTCTGCCCCGACGCCGTCCCGGGCGGGACCTTGAACAGGGAAGAGCCTTCCAGGGTGGGGATCTCGATCTTGGCCCCCAGCGCCGCCTCGGAGTAGGTGACCGGCAGGGACATTTCCAGGTCGAGGCCGTTGCGGCGGAAGACCTTGTGGGGCGTGACGTGGATGGTGATGATCAGGTCGCCCTCCGGGCCGTTGTTGCGGCCGGCGTTGCCCTTGCCGGCGATGCGCACCTTGGAGTCGTTGTCCACGCCGGCGGGGATCTTGACGCGCAGGCGCGTGGTGGTCTCGACGCGGCCGTCGCCGCCACAGGTTCGGCAGGGGGCGCCGGGCAGGACGCCGCTGCCGCCGCAATTGGGGCACAGGGAGCCGAATTTCATGAAACCGGACTGTTTTTGCACGCGGCCCTGGCCGCCGCAGGTCGGGCAGACGGTCTGCTTGGAGGCGGGGTCGATGCCCTTGCCCTTGCAGGTCGCGCACGGCTGCTTGTGGCCGACCTGGATGGTGGTCTCGATGCCGGTGGCGGCGTCCATGAAGTTGAGGTTCATGGAGTAGAGCAGGTCCTCGCCCCGCTCGGGCCGGCGGCTCTTCTTGCCCGCCTGCGGGCGCGGGCCGCCGGCGTTGCCGAAGATGGTCTCGAAAATGTCGCCGAACGAGCTGTTGCCGCTGGTGCTGAAGTCGAAGCCCTCGAAATTGCCGCCCTGGGGGCCGGGCCCCGGGCCGCCGGGCCCGCCGCGGGCTCCCAGCGAGCCGTAGAGGTCGTATTGCTTCTTTTTTTCCGGGTCCTTCAGGGTCTCGTAGGCCTCGTTCATCTCTTTGAACTTCTGCTCGGACGTCTTGTCGCCGGGGTTGAGGTCGGGATGGTATTTGCGGGCCAGTTTGCGGTAGGCCTTTTTTATGTCGGCGACGCTGGCGTTCTTGCCGACGCCGAGGATCTCGTAGTAATCCTTCATAAAAAAAATATTACTCCAGGGGACTAAAAAAATCAAGGGCGCGGGCTCCGTAACCCCCGCTTATTTGACGGGAGCGCGGCGCATCATCTATAATCGGCCGTGGAGGCGGCAGCGCCACGATGATCGAAAAAAAAGCATTGCGCGAGCTGGTCACGCTCCTCGGCGGGGGCAAGGTCTTTAGCGACGAGGAGTACCGGCTCGCCTATGCGTATGACGCCACGGGCCTGGATTACCCGCCCGACGCGGTCGTCTTCGCCGAAAACGAAGGGGACGTCGCCGCGGTCATCGGCTTCTGCCGCCGGCGGGGGATCCCGCTGATCCCGCGCGGCGCCGGCGTGGGCTATACCGGCGGGGCGCTGGCCGTCAACGGCGGCCTGGTGCTGGTCTTCACCCGCATGAACCGCATCCTGCGCCTGGACGAGGGGAACTTCCTGGCGGTGGTGGAGCCGGGGGTGGTCACGGCCGACCTGCAGGCGGCGGCGGAAAAGGCCGGCCTTTTTTATCCACCCGACCCGGCCAGCCTGAAGACCTCGACCATCGGCGGCAACGTGGCCGAGAACGCCGGGGGACCGCGCTGCTTCAAGTACGGGGTGACCGGGAATTACGTCCTGGGGCTGGACGCTTTTCTGATGAACGGCGAGAAGGTCCGCCTGGGCTCGGAAACGATCAAGAACGTGGCCGGCTACGACCTGAAGTCGCTGCTGATCGGCTCGGAGGGCACGCTGGCCGTGGTGACCCGGGCGGTGCTGCGCCTGCTGCCGTTGCCGCCGCGGCGGCTCCTCTTCCGCGTCGATTTTTCGCAGCTGGCCGCGGGCGCCCGCTTCGTGCAGAGCCTCATCCAGGCCCATGTCCAGCCCTCGGTGCTGGAGTTCATGGACCGGAGTTCGCTGCAGGCCGTTTACGCCTACCAGGGGCTCGCCCTGGACGAGCGGGTCAAGGCGGCCGTTCTCGTCGAGATCGACGGCAGCCCGGCCGAGGTGGCCGAGAGGGAGGCGCAGTTCGCCAGGCTGGTCGCCGCCGCCCGGCCGCTTGACCGGCAGCGGGCCGAGACGTTCGCCGAGCAGGAGACCCTCTGGACGACCCGGCGCAACATCTCGCCGGCGATCGCCAGGCTGAAGCCGAAAAAGATCAACGAGGACATCGTGGTCCCGGGCGGCCGCATCCCGGAAATGGTGGAGTTCATCGATGCGCTGGCGGCGGAATTCAACCTGTGCATCGTGCTTTTCGGCCATTTCGGCGACGGCAACATCCACACCAACCTCATGGTCGACCCGGCGGACGCCGAGGAGATGAAGCGGGTGGACGCCGTCCTGGACAAGATCTTCACGCGCGTCGTCGAGATCGGCGGCACCATCTCGGGCGAGCACGGCATCGGCCTGAGCAAGAAGCCCTTCATGCGCTACCAGTTCAGCCCGGTCGAGCTGGAGCTGTTCCGCCGCGTCAAGAAGGTCTTCGACCCCGACAACCTGCTCAACCCGGGCAAGATCTTCTAGCCGCCCCGGGTTCCATCCATTCCCTGGCGGAACTTTTGGCCGGGAAATCCGTTATATTTTTTGAGCGAGGAGAAAAATGAAAAAAAATGCATGGCTTTCCGTTTTGATCATCTCATTCCTGTCTTTCTGCGCCTGTGACGCCAGCGTCAACAGCAGCCGGCGCCTGGGCGACGGCGAGCGCAGCACCGGGCTGACGTCGGTCAACGGCAGCATCACCGTGGGCGCCAACTGCATCGTGGACGGCAACTGCCACACGGTCAACGGCCGCATCGAGGTCGGTGACGGCTCGCAGGTCGAGGCGCTGGAGACGGTGAACGGCCGCATCCGCATCGGCGCCAAGGTCGACGTGGGCGGGAACGCCGGGACGGTCAACGGCTCGATCGAGAGCGGCCCGGGCAGCAAGGTGCACGGCGAGGTGAGCACGGTCAACGGCAGCGTCGAGCTGCGCGGCACCGTGGTGGACGACGAGGTCAGCACCGTCAACGGCGACGTCCGGCTGCAGGAAAAGAGCGTGGTGCGCGGCGGCATCGCCATCAAGGGCCGGAGCGGCCATTTCTTCGGCGGCCACGGCAACGTCCTGGAGATCCGCGTCGAGGGCGGCTCCACGGTGGAAGGCGGCATCGACGTCCGCGACCCGGAGCGCAAGGTCATGGTCTATGTTGACAAGGACTCGAAGGTCAACGGCGAGATTCGCAACGCCGAAGTGGTTCGGGAGTAAAAAACCGGATCTGGCCTTGGGCTAGCCGGCGAACAGCGACAGGCTGGAATAGCCCGGGTCGGACGTCAGGTTGACCCCCAGCTTGCGCAAGCCGGCCTCGTCGCCCGCGGTGGGCATGTGGGTCATGTGCACCTCGCAGTCGCGCAGCTCGGAGAGCTTCTCCACCGCCGCCTGGGCGGCGGGGTTGCTGCTGGCGCTGATGCCCAGGGCGATCAGGGTCTCGTCCAGGTTCAGGCTCACTTCGCGCCCTTTCAGGACGTCCTTTTTCAAATGGCCCAGCGACTCGGTGATGCTGGGGGGCATCAGGTGCATCTGGTCGGGGATGCCGGCCAGGTGCTTGGCGGCGTTGAGGATCAGGCTGGAAGCGGCGTGCAGCAGCGGCGAGTTCTTGCCGGTGATGATCGTGCCGTCGGCCAGCTCGATGGCCGCCCCGCAGCAGATGCCGGCATGGCCCTTCCCGGCCCGCTGCGCCTCTGAGGCGGCTTGCCGGGCCGGATGCACCACACGGCGGCTCTCCTCGTTCACGCCCAGGTCCTCCATGAACAGGTGCAGGCGCTCCACCGTGTCCTTGTCCACCACGCCCATGGCGTATTCGCACTGGTAGCGGAAAAAGCGGCGGATGATCTCCTGGGTGGCGGCTTCGCGCACCACCCCGTCGTCGCTGATGCCGAAGCCGGCGCGGTTGACCCCCATGTCGGTGGGGGACTGGTAGATGAGGGGGTTCTCGGTGATCCGTTCCAGTATGCGCCGGACCAGGGGAAGGCCTCGATGTCGCGGTTGTAATTGACCGCCTTGACGTCGTGGGCCTCGAGGTGGATAGTGGTCGATCAGGTTGATGTCCTTCAGGTCGGCGGTGGCCGCCTCGTAGGCGATGTTGACCGGGTGCTTCAGGGGCAGGTTCCAGATGGGAAAGGTCTCGAACTTGGCGTAGCCGGAGCGCTGGCCGCGCCGGTGGTCGTGGTACAGCTGGGAGAGGCAGGTGGCCAGCTTGCCGCTGCCGGGGCCGGGGCCGGTGACGACCACGATGGGCTTGGCGGTCTCGATGTAATCGTTGGCGCCGTAGCCTTCGTCGCTGACGATGGTGTCGACGTCGGTCGGGTAGCCCTTGGTGAAGCTGTGGGTATAGACCCTGACGCCGCGGCGCTCGAGCTTGTTCTTGAACGCCTTGGCGGCGAACTGGTTGGCGAAGCGGGTGATGACCACGGCGCGCAGGGTGATGCCCCAGGCGCCGAGGTCGTCGATCAGCTTCAGGGCGTCGGCGTCGTAGGTGATGCCGAAGTCGGCGCGCATCTTTTTCCTCTCGATGTCGCCGGCGTAGATGCAGAGCAGGACGTCGGTCTTGTCCTTGAGCTGCTGCAGCAGGCGCATCTTGACGTTGGGGTCGAAGCCGGGGAGGACGCGCGCGGCGTGCATGTCGTAAAGCAGCTTGCCGCCGAACTCGAGATAAAGCTTGTTGTGGAACAGGTTGACCCGCTCGAGGATCGCCGCCGTCTGTTCCTTCAGGTATTTTTCATTGTCAAAACCGATCTGTTTGGGCATGGGACCTCTCTAAGGGAGCGAACCGTCGGTCTGCCGGGCGCGGTCTATTTGTCCAGTTCGATGGCCTGGGCGAAGAGCTTGACCATTTTTTCGAAATCGGCGAATTTTTCGAAGGAAAGGTTGATCCCTTTTTTGGTCGGCGCCCATTCTCCCGATTCGGCCTGGAACCAGGTGCGGACGCTGAAATACTTCTTGCCCTTGAAGGTCGAGATGGAAAAAATGAGCTTCTGGGTGGCGTTCATGTCCAGAAAGCCCAGGTTCAGCGCTTCCTCGTTCTCCTTGAGGAACTCGGGTTCCTGCAGGGCCACTTGCTTCCGGACCGCTTTTTTCAAATCGCTAAAATCCATTTTATTCTCCTGCTTGCCTTTTATTTTTCCTTGATCGTCTGTTCAAAGAATTCCGCCGCCTTTTTCTTCTTGGCCTGTTCCAGGGACTTGGCCTGGGAAAAGCGCTCGTCCACCGCCTCTTTCTTCTTCTTTTCCTTGCTCAGGAGCTCCTCGAACGAGGAGACCTCCTTTTTCTCGCTGCGCTTGTGCTGGACGACATTTTTCTTGTCCGCGTCCACCCACAGGCTGGCATGGCAGACCGGGCATTGAATCTCGATCAGGTTGTCCACGCTTCCGATTCTAATACAACGCCAGGCAAAATTCAATAAGGAAAACCGCCCGGCCGAATAATCGGCGCGGCGGGCGGATTGACACGCCGGGCGTTTTGCGGTAAAAATAAGCGAAATGGCCGACTTTAAAGAAGGAATGGCCCCCATTGTCCGCTTCGCCCCGTCGCCGACCGGCTATCTCCACGTCGGCGGCGCCCGCACCGCCCTGTTCAATTTCCTTTTCGCCCGCCGCCACCAGGGCAAATTCATCCTGCGCATCGAGGACACCGACCAGAAAAGGTACCGGCCCGAGGCCCTGGCCGAGATCTTCGCCAGCCTGAAGTGGCTGGGGCTGCTCTGGGACGAAGGCCCGGAGGTCGGCGGTGACGCCGGCCCCTATTTCCAGTCGCAGCGCACCGCCCTCTACCGCCGCCACGCCGAAGAGCTGCTCGCCGCCGGCAGGGCGTATCGCTGCTTCTGCAGCGAGGACCGCCTGGCCGCCCTGCGCGCGGAGCAGGAGGCGGCCAAGATGGCCCACGGTTCGGGCTACGACCGCCGTTGCCGGGCCTTGGGCGGGGCGGAGGTCGAAAAACTCCTGGCCGCGAACGCCCCGTACGTGGTGCGGCTCAAAGTCCCCGACGACCGCGCCGTCGCCTTCCGCGACCTGATCCGCGGCGACATCACCTACGACAGCGCCCAGCTCGAAGACCTCGTGCTGCTCAAGTCGGACGGCTTCCCCACCTACCACCTGGCCAACGTGGTCGACGACCACCTGATGCGTATCACCCACGTGCTGCGCGGCGACGAGTGGATCGCTTCCACCCCCAAGCACATCCTGATCTACGAGGCCTGCGGCTGGTCGCCGCCCGTCTTCGCCCACATGCCGGTGATCCTCGCCCCGGACGGCGGCAAGCTCTCCAAGCGCCGCGGCGCCGCCTCGGTCCTGGATTACCAGCGCGCCGGCTTTCTCCCCGAGGCCCTGGTGAATTTCCTGGCGCTGCTGGGCTGGGCGCCGGGCAACGACCGCGAGATCATGACCCTGGACGAGATGTGCGCCGCCTTCTCCCTGGAACGCGTCCAGGCCAAGGCGGCGGTCTTCGACGAAACCAAGCTGGAATGGATGAACGGTCAATACCTGCAGCTGCGCAGCGTGGAATCCCTGCTTCCCGAAGTGCGGGACGCGTGGGCGAACCTGGATCTGCCGCCGGCGGCGTTCGCCGACGACGATTTCGCCATGAAGGTGATCGCCCTTTTCCGGGAGCGCAGCAAGAAGGTGGCGGAGATCGCGGAAAGGTCGGTCTATTTTTTCCGGGACCCCGGCGAATATGATGCCCAGGCGGCCAGGAAGTATTTCAAGGTCGATGCCCAGCTCCTCGTTGACACCCTGAGCGCCGGGCTGGCCGCGCTGGAGCCCTTCACGCGCGACGCCCTGGAGGGGCTGTTCCGCCGGCTCGCCGAGGAGATGGGGCTGTCCGCCGGCAAGCTGATCCATCCCACGCGCCTGGCGGTCAGCGGCGTCAGCTACGGCCCCGGGCTGTTCGAAATGCTGGAGCTGCTGGGCCGGGAAACCGTCCTCCGCCGCCTGCGCAATGCCGCCAAGTGGATCGCCGACACGCCCGCCGAAGAGCAATGAGGCACGCGGACCGGCAGGCCGCTCCCAAAATACGAGGTCGAAATGGCCAATGAAGATTTAACTCCGGGTTTGCATTTTATCCGCTCCATCATCGAGGCCGACATCCGCGCCGGCAAGAACGGCGGCCGCGTCCACACCCGTTTTCCCCCCGAGCCCAACGGCTACCTGCACATCGGCCACGCCAAGTCCATCTGCCTCAATTTCGGACTGGCGGCCGAGTACAAGGGGCTGTGCAACCTGCGCTTCGACGACACCAACCCCGGCAAGGAAGACGTGGAATACGTCGACTCCATCATGGACGACGTGCGCTGGCTGGGCTTCGACTGGGCCGACCGGCTGCATTACGCGTCGGATTATTTCGACCGGCTCTATGAGTTCGCCCTGCACCTGATCCGCAACGGCAAGGCGTATGTCTGCGACCTGACGGCCGAGCAGATGCGCCAGTACCGGGGGACGCTGACCGAATGCCGGGCGAACAGCCCCTGCCGCGAGCGCGCGCGCCGAGGAGAGCCTGGACCTGTTCCAGCGCATGCGCGCCGGGGAGTTCCCCGACGGTGCCCTGGTCCTGCGCGCCAAGATCGACATGGCCTCGCCCAACCTGAACATGCGCGACCCCGTCCTCTACCGCATCCGCCGCGAAAGCCATCACCGCACCGGCGACCGCTGGTGCATCTACCCGATGTACGACTACACCCACCCCGTCTCCGACGCCCTGGAGGGGATCACCCATTCCATCTGCACCCTGGAGTTCGAGGACCATCGCCCCTTTTACGACTGGGTGCTGGACAACCTGCCCGTCCCCTGCCACCCGCAGCAGATCGAATTCGCCCGCCTGAACCTGAACTATACCGTGATGAGCAAGCGCAAGCTGCTGGAGCTCGTGGACAAGGCCTACGTGCGCGGCTGGGACGACCCGCGCCTGCCCACGCTCGCCGGGCTGCGCCGCCGCGGCTTCACCCCCGAGGCCATCCGCGACTTCGCCGAGACGGTCGGCGTGGCCAAGCGCGAGAGCATGGTCGACATGGCCATGCTGGAGTACTGCCTGCGCGAGGACCTGAACAAGCAGGCCCGGCGGGCGATGGCCGTGCTCAGCCCCTGAAGGTCGTCATCACCAACTACCCCGAGGGCCAGGTGGAGGAAGTGGACGCCGAGAACAACCCCGAGGACCCTGCGGCGGGCACGCGCAAGCTCCCCTTCGGGCGGGAAATTTACATCGAACAGGACGATTTCCGCGAGGACCCGCCCAAGAAATTCTTCCGCCTCTCGCCGGGACGCGAGATCCGGCTCAAGCACGCCTATTACATCCGCTGCGACGAAGCGGTCAAGGACGCCAGAGCGGGAACATCACCGAGCTGCGCTGCACCTATGACCCCGAGTCGCGCGGCGGTTCGACCAAGGACGGCCGCAAGGTGCTGGGCACCTCCCACTGGGTCGTCGGCGGCCCACGCCGTCGACGCCGAGGTCCGCCTCTACGACAAGCTGCTCTCCGTCCCCGACCCCGCGGCCGAGAAGGAGGAGAAGGACTTCAAGGAATACCTGAATCCCGGTTCGCTGGAGATCCTCAAGGGCTGCAAGGTCGAGCCGGGGCTGGCGGCCGCCGCTCCCGGCGAGCGCTTCCAGTTCCTGCGCCAGGGCTATTTCTGCGCCGATGCCGACTCCGCCGCCGGCATGCTGGTCTTCAACCGCAGCGTCACCTTGCGCGACTCCTGGGCCAAGATCGAGAAGTCGCAACGGGAGAAGTGATACGCCGCGCCGTGCTCACCAGTTCTGGATGCCTTTGGCGCAGGAGTTGGTCTCCCCGGGCAAGCTTAGCCAGCAGAGCGGCCAGGCCTTGGAATTGTACACCAGGTAGACCGTCGATGAGGATTTGACCGTCCCCGCGGCCGTATGCGCTGAGAGATAGACCTTCAACTTCGGGTAGAATTCTCGGAGGCACAGGTTTCCGGGTTGGAGGGGAAGGCTGGCCATTTTCTGGGCCAGCCCGATACCCTTGGCCAGGCCGTCGTAGTCCGGATAGAAAGAGATGAAGTAGTCGCATGGCCCCGCCGGCACAGGGGACCAAGGATGATTCAACTTGCCCGAGCCTCCTCCCCCCTTCACCGAAACCCTTCCGGAATAGGATTGCTTGCCGGCGCAGACAAAACCTTCGTACTGCGGGTTCTCGATCACGTAATCGATCCATTGGGCGCCGTATTCCGGGTCACCGTAGTTGGGGGAGATGTAGAAGCCCGCGGGCGAGTTCGTCGAGATGGTCATGATCACGGTGCCTACCTTGCCATCCATTATGAAATTGTAGTCGATCTTCTTGATGGTGAATGGGGTGCCGGCCGGCGGTGGTATCATCGTAAGGAGCATTTCCTTGGCTTGCGGATGCAGGGCCGAGAACGTCTCCGCCGGGCGGTTCATCCTGCCTTTGGCTTCCGCAACGGGGGCCAGCGCAGCCACGATGGAGAAGAGGCCGCTCTTGGCGAGGATCGTGTCGTCGGCCATTTTCTGCATGCGCACCAGGTAGCTGGTCCCGGCGGGGGCGGTCTTGCCGCTCTCCAGGGCTCCGACCGTCCACGCCCACGAGCCGGCGCTGATGGCGATGCCGCTCTTGATGATCCACTGCGTGCCGTCGCTTTTGGACACCAGCACCAGCTTGACGGAAGCGCCGCCGCTGCTGTTCCAGGCGATGAGCTGCGCGCTGCCCATGACCAGTGTTGTACCTGCTTTAGGCTCGGTGAAGACGGCCGACTGGCCGAACCCGGCGGCGGCACACAGGGTGCAGAGCATGACATAGGCGAGTTTCTTCCTCATGGGTACCTCCTTTTTCATCAAATATATAGGGGCAGGCGGGCGGAAATCTCAGTTTGATTCCGGCTTGGATAATTTTTCATTCCGCGCCTCACACATCCTATTGCAATTTCTTCACGATTTTCTTATTATCCGATCGTGGCGGAAATCGGTTTTCCTGTCTGTTTCAACGGATCCCATGGCGCAGAGCCTTGGCAATAAAAAGGGGGGAGTCATGAAAAAGATCACGGCCTGTTTCCTTATCTTGTTCGGCGCGCTAGTCGCTTTGCAGGCGCAAATCAACGTCACCAGCCCGGCAAGCGGGGTTACCTGGAACATGAACAGCGCCTATACGATCAGTTGGACGTGGCCGGGGAAAATAAACACTCCCGTGCTGATCAGGCTTTTTCATGAGGACGTCAAGGTCATGGATATAATCCAGGGCGTTGTCGGCGGCAGCTACGCCTGGACGGTGCCCAATACGTTGACGGCGGGGACGTATACCTTGCGCGTGCGCGAGGCCCAGGGAACCGAAGTGGGTATCAGCAAGCCCTTTACGATTTCTGCCCCCCCCATTTATCAAAAGGAAAAGAAGGATCGTCCGCTTATCTTTGGCACCGAAAATATAAAGGGAAAGTCGATCGGGATGGCCTTGACGCGGCCCGATCCGGCCGTCACCCAATTGACCTACCAGATCGTGAAAATAACCCACCAGTTCGGCGCGGACCTGAAAATAATCGGCACGGTGAAGAACATCAGCCCCACGGAATTCAAGTATAGCGGCACGGCCACGCTGTTCCGCGGCGCGGGAATCGCGGCGCAAAAAAATTTCACCACCCTGGCGAGCCAGCAGTCGTTCCAGGTCGAATTTTTTGTTTCTGAAGACTATAGTCCACATTCTCCGGGGGGGCGCTCTATGCCGAAAATTTCACGTTAAAAATCGCTTTCACTCCCGGCATCCAGGCCAAGCCCGAGGACATCGACCGCGACATGGGCAACAATGAAAAACAATTGCCCGGCTTGACGATAGCCAATGACGTGTATGAAAACTATACCGCGAACTATCGCCAACAGCTGGCCGCGCTGATCAACCAGCATCGGCAAAGCAGCGGCTTGAAGGCGCTGGCCTTGGATCCCTGCATCAGCAGCGCGGCGCAGGGCCACAGCGAATGGATGGTCGCCAACAACGTTTTCGACCATGTCGGGAAGAACGGCAGCGAAGAGGCCACGCGCTGCCAGTGGGCCGGCTGCTCCTGTTCCGCCGAAAATATCTATTATGGCTCGGACGCTCCCAGCGACGCCTTCAACGCCTGGAAGGCGAGCTCCGGCCACAACGCCAACATGCTCGGCGGCTACGCGAAGATGGGCATCGGCGTCTACGGCGGCCACGCCACCCTCGACTTGGAATAATCGGCATCTGGGAGTCATTTCTCGAAATCAGCGAGCCCTCTCCGCATGATGGTCCTGGGCCCCAAGGTGCGGGCCGCCGCCGCACGGTGGGGCGGCTCCTGAGGGTTTAGCGCTATCCGCCGCTGGGGTCGTGCTTTACATCGCCGGGCCGGCTTGTTAGAATGGGTTTTCTTTTTGCGCGGGAGAAGCCAAGGGAGATGTTCATACCACTGAAGGATTACAACCCGACGCGCCGGCCGGCCGTGGCGGTCATCGCCATCATCCTGCTCAATTTTTCCGTGTTCATCTACCAGGGATACCTGTCGCGCGAGCAGGTGCAGCATCCGTTGCGCGCCTCCGACATGCGGGCGCTGGCCTGGCCTTCCAGCCTGGAGTATTTCGTCCTGAAGGACGGCCTGATCCCGGCCGAGCTGGTCGGTGGACGCAACCTGGAGATACCGGTGGGAACGGACCGCTTCGGGCGGACCGTCGTCTACGAGCGGCGCACCTCCCCCCGCTCAGCCTGCTGTTCTCGATGTTCATGCACGGCTCCTGGCTGCACCTGCTGGGCAACATGCTTTTTTTATGGATCTTCGGCAACAACATCGAGGACCGGCTGGGGCGGATCAAGTTCGTTTTCTTCTACCTGCTGTGCGGCATCGTCGCCAGCCTGACCCACGTGCTGTTCAACCCGGGTTCGCTCATTCCCGTCATCGGCGCCAGCGGGGCGGTCTCCGGGGTGATGGGCGCCTACCTGGCGCTTTTCCCCACGGCGCGCGTGCGCACCCTGGTCTTCCTCTTCGTCCTGGTCACGACCATGGATATCCCGGCTTCCGTCTTCCTGGTCATCTGGTTCCTCTTCCAGTTCCTTTCCGGCGCCGGTGGCTCGGGCATCGCCTGGCTGGCCCACGTCGGGGGATTCATCCTGGGCTTCCTGCTGCTGAAGTTTTTCACGCCCAAAGAGGAACCGCTCGGGGAAATACGGCCTTAAGTCCGTCCCGTTCAAGGAGGTGTTCGTGGAAAAGCATGCCATCAGTTCGACCCAGGCGCCGCAAGCGCTTGGACCCTATTCCCAGGCGGTGCGTTTCGGCAACCTGCTGTTCCTTTCCGGCCAGGTGGGCATCGATCCGGCGACCGGCAAGCTGGTCGCCGGAGGCGTCGAGGCCCAGGCCCGGCAGGTTTTCAAGAACCTTGCCGCCGTCCTGGCGGCGGCGGGGATCAACTCCCGCCGCCTGCTGAAAACCACCGTGTTCCTGAAGGACATGGCCCATTTCAAGGCCGTCAACGAGATTTATGCCGCCGAGGTGCCGCCGCCCTATCCGGCCCGCGCCGCGGTCGCCGTCGCCGAGCTGCCCCTGGGCGCCGCGGTCGAGATCGAGGCCATCGCCGCCATGGCGGACTGAACGCCGCTTGCGCCGCCGCTGCTGAACGGACATGCTGCGCACGGAGGATCTCTGGGTTGAAAAAGCCGTTGCCGGCGGGTCCCGGCCCATCCTGCGCGGCATCGACCTGCGGGTTCCGGCCGGCCAGGTCACGGTCCTGCTCGGGGAATCCGGGGCCGGCAAGACCCTGTTGGCCCGGGCGCTGTCCGGCCTCCTGCCCGGGGATTTTCGCGTTTGCCGCGGCAAGGTGTTCTTTCGCGGGCGGCCGTTGGCCACCCCCGGTTCATGGGACGATGTCCGCGGCCGCGGCATATTTTACGCCCCGCAGAACGCCGCCGCCAGCTTCAACCCCGTCCTGACCATCGGCCGGCAGATACGCGAGTACAGCCGCATCGCCGACGCCGAGCTGGAGGACCTGCTCGCCCGCCTGGGCTTCGCCGACCCGCGCCGCGTCCTGCGCTCACACGCCTTCGCCTTAAGCGGCGGCGAGAACCAGCGCTGCCTGCTGGCCCTGGCGCTGGCCGGCGGCGCCGAGGTGCTGATCCTGGACGAGCCGACGTCCGAGATCGACGACGGCGCCCACGCTGAGCTTGTCCGGGTTTTGCTTGACTACCAGCGCGCCCGTTCCCTGACGGTCCTGCTGATCTCGCATCACCTGGGATTCATCCGCAGCATCGCCCAGAACCTCTGCGTCATGTCCCATGGGGAGGTCGTGGCCTGCGGCTCCCAGGCGGCGGTTCTCGCTTCCCCCGGCCACGCCTACACGCGGGAGATCGCCGCGTATCTGGCGGCGACCTGATGGCGATCCGCTTTCGCCTGCGCGCCGTCGGCAAGACCTTCCGCGGCCGCCGGCTCGGCCGCGCCACGGCGGTGCCGGCGCTGGCGGGCGTGGATCTCGATATCCACGAGCGGCAGGTCAACGCCCTGGTCGGCAGCTCGGGGGCCGGGAAGTCGACCCTGGCCCGGATCGTGATGGGCTTCGAGGCTCATGACAGCGGCGAGGTACTGTACCGCGGGCGCCCCCTGTCCGCCGCTTCGCGAGCCGACTTCTGCCGGCGCAACCAGATGGTCTTCCAGAATCCCTACCTGGCCGTGAACCCCGTTTTTTCCGTGCGCCAGATCATCGCCGAGCCGCTGCGCGTCATGAAGACCGTACCGCCGCGCCCCGACGCGGCCTCCCGCCACGCTCCGACGTGGTCCCCGGCGAGGAGACCGCCGCGGGAAAGATCGCTGAAGTCCTGGACCTGCTGGAGCTGCCCGGCGAGATCCTGCGGCGGCTGCCCCACGAATTGTCGGGCGGTGAACTGCAGCGGGTGGCGCTGGCGCGCGCCCTGGTCCCGGAGCCGGAATTCCTGGTGCTCGACGAACCTTTTTCCGCCCTGGACGACCTGACGGCCATGCGTATCCTGCTGCAGTTCAAGCGCATCTTCCTGCGCCTGCGCCTGGGGGTGTTGTTCGTCAGCCACCACCCGCGCCATGTGCGCGCCCTGGCCGACCGGGTCGCCGTCTTGGAGCGGGGGCGGATCGTCCGCACATTTAGGGTGACGGTCCGGCTCCAATTGGCCGGTGTGGCGCGACCGGTAGGTGATGGTCAGGGGGCCCGATCCGGCCACCATGAATTCGTGTTCCACTTTGCTAAACATAGTTTGGGCTTGAAAAGTAAAATGCAATATATGCCATTAATATTTTCTAACTTCTTCTTGCTAGTTTATTTGAAAATATACTGATTAATCCACCAAGCATAATATAGCCCAGGACAACTTCAATTGTTACAAATACTGAATAGAAGATCCATGCGTCTCAAAATCTACTTTTCCTAAGAAGATTGCTTCGTTCATTGCGAAACAATCTAAATTAAAACTTGTATCAAGAAATGTTAAGTCTGAATGAAAAACAGCATTATCAAATGCTATTACTTTAGTAGAAATGCGTATATCACAAAAACTCGTTGATCCATGAAAATTCGCTCCGCAGAATGAAATGCCGGGACCACCAAAATCTCCAAGTGACTTAGATACGAGTGGGATGACATTTCGCGATCCAATTTCAATTCTTCAAATGCTGGGATATTCAACTGCGAATATTCATCATCATTTTTACTTATACTGTTAACAATATAAAAATAAAACTCTTTCGTTTTAAAAATTGCCTTGTGGAAACTCGTCGTTGAGTCTGCTATAAAACAAGACCCGCCGAATGCAGCTTTGTCTCCATGAAATATAGCGTTTGCAAAAGTTGTCTCGCCGAGGAATATTGTTTGATTAAAGGTGGTTTCAGGTCCATTAAAACAACAATTGGAGAAGTCTGTAAATCCTGTAAAAATCGCCGAATAAAAACTAACTGATTTTGTAAAAATCGCATGATTAAATTCAAAATAAGTTGGGAAGATATATCCCGAAAAATCAAATTTATTTCTTTTTGATTTTTGAATTTCAAACTCTTTCCAAAATTCAGTTTCAAAAGCTGCTGATTTTTTATCAATTTCAGGTGAATGGAAAATACAAAATTTGTTGTCGAATAATTTTTTTTTGCAGGATGTCAGACCGGAGTCATATGTGCAGTGACTCATTTTATCTATTATATCTTAGTTAAATTTTAAAAAATAGTTGCTGGAAACTTCATCTTGCCCTATAACTGCAAAAGCGATACCCACGGAATTTCATTCGAAACTATATGATGTGATCTGATTTGTCGCACGCCCGGGATCCGTGGTTCCAGGCAGGCAGGGAGCGCTTAATGCCCGGGGGCCCGCGGGGTAAGGAAATGGTCGCGGTAATAGGCGGCCGAGGCGCTCATGACCTCCCGCGACTTGGGCTCCAGGGCGATGGAGAACGGGCACGGCAGCGCCGCCAGCGCCGTTTTGACCTCCTGCCAGTCGATGGTTCCCTGTCCCAGGGCCAGGTGGTCGTCAGCGTTGCCGGGATTGTCATGCAGGTGGAAGTGGATGTGGCCCCGGGGGGCGAGATAGAAAAGCCATTCCGCGAAGGGGATGCGGGCGAAGACATGGTGGTGGCCGAAATCGAAGCAATGGACCAGGCGGGGCTGGCCGGCTTTATTCAGGAGCTGCAGCGCGATATACGGGGTCGGCTCGGCGATGTTCTCCAGGGCGATGAGCGGGCCTTCATGCTCGGCCAGCAGCGTGGCAAAGAAGCCGGCGGCGCGTTCGAGCCACTGCGGGAACTGCTGGCGGTAATAGATGGGATCGTAGTTGAAATGCATGACCACCAGCATGCTCCCCAGCTCGGCGGCGATGCCCATGGTCCGTTTCATTTTTTCCAGGCTGAGCCGGCGCACGTCCTCGTCGGCCGCCCCGGGCCAGATGTCCATGAAGGGGGCGTGCACCGTATGCCTGGGGAAACGCGCGAGGGTCTTGCGGGTCGCCGCGATGGCCCGCGGCGTGAAGGCGGCGAGCTGTTCGGCGCGGATATAGACCTCGGGCCCGGCGCCCAGGGCGGCGATGGCGTCGGCGTCCCCGGCCAGGCGCTCGCTGGCGACGCGGATGAACAGGTCGTCAAACATCGCGCCCGCCGATCAGCTTGATGACCTGGTAGGACAGCTGTTCGATCTTGAACGGCTTGGGGATGAAATGATGGATCTTGCCCTTGAAGATCTCCGCTTCCAGGTATTCCCTGCCGTAGCCGCTGGCGATCAGGATCTTGATCTCCGGGCGCAGCTCCTTCAGGATGCGGAACACCTTTTCGCCCGAAATGCCGGGCATCTCGATGTCCAGGAGGACCAGCTTGATATCGGCGATGTTCTTCTTGAACAGCTCGATGCCCTCGGTGCCGTTGGCGGCGGTCAGGCATTTCAGGCCCAGGGCCTTGAGCATGTCGGAGCCGATCTCGCGCACGACTTCCTCGTCGTCGATGAGCAGCACCAGGCCTTCGAGGGGCGCCTCGGGTTCCGCTTCCTCCTCGGCGCTGGCCTTGAACGCCTCCTGCTGGAAAACGGGAAGCAGTATCTTGAACTTGGTGCCCTGGCCGATCTCCGATTCCACTTCGATCTTGCCGTTGTAATCCTTGATGATCTCATGGACGATGGCCAGGCCCAACCCCGTGCCCCGGCCCTGGCCCTTGGTGGTGAAGAACGGTTCGAAGATCTTTTTCTGGATTTCGCTGCTGATGCCGCTGCCGTTGTCGCTGATCTCGATCAGGGCGTACTGGCCGTCCAGCAGGTTGCTCTGGTTGTTGATGTCGACCAGGTCGGTGCGGATGCGGATGATGGGCTTGGCGGCGTTCTCCAGGGCGTCGCGGGCGTTGATGATCAGGTTGATCAGGATCTGCGAGATCTTGGTCTTGTCGGCCTGGAGCAGGATCTGGCTCTGGTAGAGCTGGATGTCCAGGTTGATCACCTTCAGGTTCATGGCCAGGAATTCCAGCGATTCCTTGATCAGGTCGTTGATGTTGATGATCTCTTTTTCCGCCATCTTCTTGCGCGAAAAGTTCAGCAGCTGGTTGATCAGCGTGGACGCCCGCTCGCTGGAATTGATGATGGTGGTCACGTATTTCTTCACCTTGGGGTTGTCGGCGATCTTCTTTTCCAGCAGCGAGGCGTAGCCCATGATGCCGCTGAGCAGGTTGTTGAAGTCGTGGATGATATGGCTGGTCAGCAGGCCCAGTGATTCCATTTTCTGGGCCTGCAGCAGGGAGGATTCGAGCTTTTTCAGCGCCGACACGTCCTCGATGTGGATGACCACGCCGTTGGGGTCGGCGGTGACGGGGTACAGGGTCAGGTTGGCCACCTTGAAGTCCTCTTCGCCGATGAATATCTGCTCGTCGTTCAGGTAGATGGTCTTTTTCAGGATCATGATCTCGTTGATGATGTCCTTGTACTTGTCGAACAACGGCAACAGGGCGTAGAGGTTTTTGCCGAAGGCGTTGGCGAACGAAATGCCCAGGATCTTTTCGGCCGCCGAATTCCAGGTGGTGATCAGGTTGTGCTCGTTGATGGAGATCACCGCGTAAGGGCTGGCGTTGATCAGCTTCTGCATGAAGCCCTGCAGGGAGCGCAGCTGGGCCGTCAGGCCGCGCCACTCGGAGATGTCGCGGAGCATGATGATGCCGCCGATGATGATGTTGCCGCTTTTGAGCGGTTCCACGATCAGGTCGACGTAGCTCTCCTCCTCCAGGACGGGGCTGAGGGTATTGATGCGGTGGACGCTGCCGCTCCCCTCCAGGACGTTGCGCACCAGCTCGTCGAAGCCGCTCTCGAGGGAATTCTTGGTCAGGATGTGGTTGAGGTTCTGGCCGATGATGCTGCCGACACGGGCCTTGATCAGGTCGCTGGTCCTTTTGTTGCTGAAGGTGATCCGCTGCCGGCGGTCGACGATGATGATCATCTCCGGGATCGACTGGAATATCTGCCGCGAGAACAGGATCTGGTTCTTCAGGTCGATCTCGGCCTTTTTGCGCTTGCTGATGTCGGTGATCACCGCCAGGTAGCCGTTGAGCCTCTTGTCGAGTCCGCGGATCTTGGCCAGGGAGATGGCGATGTCGATCTTTTCCCCGGTCTTCAGGGTCATCGTGGTCTCTTTGTTGGCGACCTGCTCGTTGTCCCGCAGTTCCGCCGCCGTCTGGCGGATGAACGCTTTTTCAAAAAAATCGCCGAAACGCAAGCGGGCGATCGCCTCCTTGCCGGCCTGGAATATCTTCAGGCCGTATTCGTTCATGAAGGTCGGGCGCAGGCGCGCGTCCAGGGTGACGACCATGGACTGCGAGGTCTCCATGAGCTTTTCCAGGTATTCTTTCGTCTCGCTGGTTTCCCCGATCTTATCGTGCAACTGGGAAAAGATCTTTTCCTGGCTGGCGAAGATCTTGCCGATCTCCTTGAAGAAAAACGGCCGGCGCAGCGGCGTGCGGACGTTCCCCGTGCGCTGGAAGAGGAGCAGGCTGTCGTGGATCTGCTCGACCGGCTTGATGATCGTCGCCTTCAGGAAAAAAAACAGCAGCAGGAAAAAAATGAATAAAACCAGGGCGTTCACTATGGATAAGGCCGCCGTTCCCCAGTTCAGCCGGCTTGGCGAAAGAAAATTCTGCTGCCAGAACAGGACGGCCGCCATCACGGCGAAGCCGGTCAGCAGGATGAGGAGCAGCGTCCGGGATAGGTTTTTCATCACGCTCGCGCCGGCCGGGCCGCCATGGTTATTTGCCGGTCTCCGGATTCTGGTAAATGACTTGGATGCCCTCGATCTTTTTCTGGATGGGGAATACGCCCAGCAGGACCTGGCCCGAATTCTTGCTCTTGGCGTAGATCTTCACCTTGACGCTCTTCCAATTGGCCATGTTCTTGATGAAGGCCGGCTTGGACGTCGCCCGGTAGCCGAAGAACCCCCTGACGAAGATCTCGTCGCTGACCTGCCCGGGCAGCAGGGGCTTTTTCACCGCCTCGATATAGCCGTCGGTCAGGTTCTCGCCGCTTTCTTCAAAAACAAATATGCAGTTGAACCCCACGTATTGCAGGGGGCGGCGGCCGGTATTCTTGATCTTGAAGCGGATCGCCGGCACGATGGTCGCCTCGTCGGGCCTGACTTTCTTGTCGACCCAGATGGAGTCGTGCCAGACGATCTGGATCGACTCGGCCACTTCCTTGTCGGTCATGGTGTCCTGGATGACGGTCTTATAGAAAACGACGACAAGAACGATCGCGATGACGCACAGGAGCACCGAGGCCCAGAATTTGGTTCGCCGGTAAAACGGCACTTTTTCCGTGATGTCCGTGAACAATTCATTATTCTTGTCCATTTTTTCTCCTTGTTCCGTTTATATATCTTATTTATGGCAATAATTCAAGCCGGGAAAATCCGTAAAAAAAAAGGGGGAGTTCGCGGCGAACTCCCCCTGGGATGGCGAAAAAAACTACTTCAAACGATGCCGTAGGCCAGCATGGACTTGGCGACCTTGATGAAGCCGGCGATATTGGCGCCCGTCAGGTAATCGCCCTTGCTGCCGTATTTTTCGGCGGCGTCCAGGCACTGCTTGTGGATGCTCTTCATGATGCTGTGCAGCGTTCTGGTCGACCTCTTCGCGGCTCCAGTAGAGGCGCATGGCTCTCCTGGGCCATCTCCAGGCCGGAGGTGGCGACGCCGCCGGCGTTGGCCGCCTTGGCCGGGTCCGTAGAGGACGTTGTTGCCCTGGTAGACCTTGATGGCGGCCAGGTTGGAAGGCATGTTGGCGCCTTCGGAAACGCAGAAGCAGCCGTTCTTGACCATGGCCTTGGCGTGCTCCTCGTCGATCTCGTTCTGGGTCGCCGACGGGAAGGCGCACGTCGATCTTGAGGCCGTCCTTGATCACGTCCCAGACGCTCTTGCCTTCGTAATAGCTTGGCCTTGGGATGCTTGGCGACGTATTCCTTGATGCGGCCGCGCTGGACGTTCTTCAGGTCCATGATGATACGGCCAGCTTCTCGGCGTCGATGCCTTCTTCGTCGACGATGGTGCCGTTGGAGTCGGAGAGGGTGATGACCTTGCCGCCCAGCTGGTTGATCTTCTCGGTGGTGTACTGGGCGACGTTGCCCGAGCCGCTGACCGCGCAGCGTCTGGCCCTTGAAATCCTTGCCGCGGGTGGCCAGCATCTCCGCGGCGAAATAGACCGAGCCGTAGCCGGTGGCTTCGGGCCGGATCAGCGAGCCGCCCCACTCCAGGCCCTTGCCGGTCAGCACGCCGGTGTGCTCGTTGCGGATCTTCTTGTAGTAGCCGAACAGGTAGCCGATCTCGCGGCCGCCCACGCCGATGTCGCCGGCCGGGACGTCCGTGTCGGCGCCGATGTGGCGGAACAGCTCGCGCATGAAGGCCTGGCAGAAGCGCATGACCTCGCATGTCGGACTTGCCCTTGGGGTCGAAATCGGAGCCGCCCTTGCCGCCGCCCATGGGCAGGGTGGTCAGGGAGTTCTTGAAGATCTGCTCGAAGCCCAGGAACTTGATGATGCCCAGGTTGACCGAGGGGTGGAAGCGCAGGCCGCCCTTGTAGGGGCCGATGGCGTTGTTGAACTGCACGCGGAAGCCGCGGTTGACCTGCACCTCGCCCTTGTCGTCGACCCAGGGGACGCGGAAGATGATGGCCCGGTCCGGCTCGACGATGCGCTCGTAGATCTTGGCCTTGACGAATTCCGGATGTTTCTTGACCGTGGGTTCCAGGGTCTCGAGGACTTCCTTGACCGCCTGATGGAACTCCGGTTCGCTGGGGTTCTTGGCCTTGACCTTTTCAATGAGTTCACTCATCATGGACATTTTATTTCTCCTTGGCGATAAGATTTGAAAAACCGTTGCGTGTGGTCATCTATTCGTGGTTGCGGAAATCAAGTATATGCAGAACCCGGGGGGAATGTCAACTGCCGCCTTGACAAACCGCCAAAAAAACTCTATTAATGGGAAACATGCGACTCATCCGGAACATCCTGGCTTATGGTCTCGCTTTCTTCCTGATTCTCCTGCTGTTTTTCCCGGTCTTGATCGTTTCCGGGCTGTTTAAGCACGATCCATTCATCTATTCTTCGGCCCGAATCGTCATCCGGGCGGCCCTCAAGGTCCTGGGCGTGAAGGTGGAGGTCCGGGGCTTTCGCGCCGCCGATTTTTCCCGTCCCCCGGTCGTGATCTGCAACCACCTTTCCAACCTGGACGGGCCCCTGCTGCTCAGCGTCCTGCCGGTCAACCCCCGCGTCATGATCAAGGCGGAAGCGCGGCGGATCCCCCTGATCGGCTGGGTCATGCAACTGGCCGATTTCGTCTTCGTCGACCGTTCCAGCCCGCAGCGCCGCCAGGCGGCGCTGGCCGAAGCCATCGAAAAAATAACCAAGAAACAGTATTCGTTCCTTGTCTTTCCCGAAGGCACGCGCAGCAAGAGCGGCGTGATGCAGGATTTCAAGAAGGGCAGTTTCCTGATCGCCTCGCGGTCCGGCGCGCCGCTGCTGCCGGTGAAGATTTCCGGGACCCGCAGCTTGCTGCCGCCGGGGAGGAAAACCTGCGGCGCGGGCACGGTCACCATCGACTTTTTTCCCCTCCTGGAACTGGGGAACACGCCGGAGAGCGAGCTGCCCGGTTCCATCAGGGACATCCAGCAAAAAATTTACGGGGAAGAGCGAACATGAAGATCATCGATCCCGAAAAGATCCAACGCCGCGGCCGCCTGCTCGCGAGCCTGAATGAAAGCGCCCAGGTCGTCCGCATGATCGACGCCATGGCGCAGGCCCTGCACCAGGGGGGCAAGATACTGGTATTCGGCAACGGCGGTTCGGCCAGCCAGTCCTCGCACTTCGCCGCCGAGCTGGTCAACAAGTTTTATTTCCGCCGCCCCGCCCTGCCCGCCCTGGCCTTGAGCGCCGACATGGCCAACATCACCTCCATCGCCAACGATGACGAATTCGCATCCGTGTTCTCCCGGCAGGTGGAAGCGTTCGGCGCCAGCGGCGACGTGGCCCTGGGCATCACCACCAGCGGCCGGTCGCAGAACGTCCTGCGCGGCCTGGCCAAGGCCGGGGAAATGGGGATGTCGACCATGGCCCTGTGCCGGGAACCGCAGCGATGAGCTGCTCGCCATCCCCGTGGATGTCCTGGTCGCCGGTGGCGGACGAGGATACGCCGACCATCCAGGAGATGCACCTGTTCCTGCTTCACGTCATAGCCGAAGCCGTTGAAAAGAAACTATTTGGAGGAAAACATGATTGAACTGTCCGCGCGGGTCAAAACCATGACCAGTTCCCCGACCCTGAAGCTTGTGCAGATCAAAAAGCAACTGCAGTCCCAAGGCAAGGTCATCCTGGATTTCGGCGCCGGCGAGCCCGATTTTCCCACCCCGGAGAACATCAAGAATGCCGGCGTGGCCGCCATCCAGAACAATTTCACGAAATACACGCCCACGGCGGGGATCGCCGAGTTGAAAAAGGCCATCCAGGCTTCCTACCAGGGCGAGCAGGGATACGCCGCCAAGGATAACCAGATCGTGGTCTCCCCGGGGAGCAAATACGGGCTTTTCCTGCTGCTGCAAGCCGTCATCGACCCCGGGGACGAAGTGATCGTCCCCCTGCCGTACTGGGTCTCCTACCCGGAAATGGTCAAGTTCTGCGGCGGCGTCGTGGTCCATGCCGACCATATGAAGCCGGACCGCCTCTTCGAACTGACCGCCGCCTCCTATATCACGAAGTGCAGCGCCAGGACCAAGGCGGTCATCGTCAATTCCCCTTCCAATCCGACCGGGAAGGTCATGAACGGCAAGGAACTGGGGGAACTGATCGATTTTTTCCATAAAAAGAACATCCTGGTCATCGTCGACGATTGCTACCGCAAGATCATCTACACGGAAGGGGAATATCCCGCGCCCTTCAACCTCGTCGCCGCCGCCCGCGAGCAGGTGGCGGTCGTCAGCTCGCTTTCCAAGACCTACGCCATGACCGGCTGGCGCCTCGGCTATACCATCGCTTCCGAGGCCGTGGTCGCGGCCATGACCAAGATCCAGGAGCATTCGACCTCCAATCCCTGCTCGATCTCCCAGAAGGCGGCGGTCGAGGCCCTTTCGGGAGAGCAGGACACGGTGCGGGCCATGGTGGAAGAATACCGCCGCCGCCGGGATTACTTCGCCCGCCGCGTGGACGAGATCGGCGGCATCACCTACGCCCTTCCCGACGGCGCCTTTTACTTCTTCGCCGATTTCTCACACTATATCCAGAGAAAAAAATTCCGGGACGACAACCAGCTGGCCATGGATATCCTCGAGAAGCTGAACATCATCCTGGTGCCGGGTTCCGCCTTCGGCGCCCCCAATCACCTGCGCATCTCTTACGCCACCTCCATGCAGGACATCCAGGAGGGCCTGGGCAAGCTGGAGGAATACCTGCACCATGAACGCTAGTTCCATGGCGCATCCGGGCGGCCGGGCGCGGCCCGGCGCGGCGGGGTGCTGATGCTGGATTACAAGGATGTCTCTTTCTCCTTCCGCGACCGGAAGATCCGCCGCCGCCGGCAGAAGCTGCGCTGGCTGCTGCTGGCTTTCCTGGCCCTGGCGGTGTTTCTCGGCTTTCGCGCCCTGAAAGCCGGGGCGGCGGTGGACGACATCCAGGAACTGTTGCTGGCCGGCCGCCAGGCCGACGCCGACCGCCGGCTGCAAGCCGCGGGTTCGCCGTTCTTTCAACGCGGCAATTTCCGCGAATTGCGGGCCCTGAACGAGCTCTTTCGCGGGCGCCTGGAGGCGGCGGCGGCGCGGCTGGACGAGCTGCGCCGGGACCGGGCCTCGACGTCGCTGCGTTCCGGGGAGATGCTCAGGTATTTTGCGGACCGCGGCCAATACCGGGAGCTGAAGGCATACACCGATTACCTGCTGCCCCGGGGCGCGGATGACGTCCGCTGGTTCCACGCGCTTTATCAGGCCGCTTTCCTGGACCCCTCGGGCTCGGAAAAGGCCGCGGCCGGGCTCTCGGCCCGCTACCGCAAAGCCAACGCCAAGGCCCTGGAGCTCTTGTCCGCGTTCAATCGCTCCCTGCGCTCGGGGCGGGTCGACTACGTGTTCGACCGCAACGACCTGCCCCTGGCTTATTATGATCTCGGCCGGCGGGCCACGCGCTCCCTGGTCCCGGGCCTGGACTTCGCCGATTTTACCGCGCAATGCCAAAACGGCTTCCGGCGCTACCGGCTGACCCTGGACCGCGAGCTGCAAAAAAAAGCCGAGCTCCTGTTCAAGGGCTACTTCGGCACGCTGGTGCTGCTCGACCTGCCGGAAAGCGGCATCGCCGTCGCCTATTCCAAGCCCAGGTCCTCCCGCGCCGCCAACGCCGCCTGGACGGAACAATTCGAACCCGGCTCCATCGTCAAGCTCATTTCGCTCCTGGCTTACCTGCGCAGCTCCGGGGAGGGGATATTCCCCCTGGAATGCCCGGGCCTGCTCGTCGTGGGCGGCAGGATCATCTACGACCTGGAGAAGCACGGCCCGGTGCGGGACGTTTCCCAGGCGCTCGCCCGGTCATGCAACGTCAGCTTCGCCCGCATGGGGCGGGCGGCGGGTTTTGCCGCCCTGGCCGGCCTGCTGCGGCGATTCTTTTTCAACGCTCCCCCCTTTGCCGACCAGTTCTGCAGCTTCGCCACCGGCAGGTTCGATCCCCGGGCGGGCGACGACTTCCGGCTGGCCGGCCTCGCCGCCGGTCTGGAGGGCATATCCCTGACCACGGTCCACGCCGCCGTCCTGGCGGCGGTTTTTTCTCAAGGCGGCCGGTTTTTCCCGCCGTATCTCATCGATGATGCCAAGGACATCCTCGGCTTGGGATTGGCCCGCCATGCGTCCCGCCCGCAGCTGCTGCTGGCCGACGACCTGAATTTCCTGCGCGTCAAAAAAGCCATGGTGGCGGTGGTGGAGGACGAGAACGGCACCGGGCGGCGGCTCCGCGGCCAGGCGGTCCGGCTGGCCATCAAGACCGGGACCGCCGCCAACCCCGCGGGCGGTCTGGACGCCGTCATCATCGGTTTTTTCCCGTTCGAAAAACCGCGCTATGCGTTCGCCTTCAGGCTGGAAGGCGGGGGGCGGGCGGAGATCAACGGCGCCTCTTTTTTACAGGGCCTGCTACATGTCCTGTATCCGGAATGACATGATGCGAATACGGGCGACGATCGTTCTGCTGCTGCTTGCCGCCGGGCTGGCGGCCAAGACCGTGGTGCTGCCGCTGGCGGTCGACATCCAGAACCACGCGTCCTTCCAGTGGCTGGGCAAGGCCGTTTCGTTTTACCTGATCGCCGGCCTCGGGCAGAACGGCCTGCCGGTGAGCGAGGAGGAGGAGGTCCAGGCCCTCCTGAACCGCAACCTGGTCCGTTTCCCTTTCGGCATCACCAAGGCGACGGCCATGGTGCTGGCCGGGGAAAGCCAGGCCGACCTGCTGCTCTGGGGCAAGATCCTGTACAGCGACAAGAAGTCCGCCCAGATGCAGGTGCAGCTTTTTTTGATCAACATCGCCGAGCGGACGCAGAAGCAGCTGCCGCTGGTCAAGGGGAACTTCGTCGATATCTACAGGCTGCAGGAGGAATTGCTGAAGGAGGTCGTCAGGGCGGTCGGCGGGGATCTCCGCGAGGTCGCCATGCCGAAACTGAACCTCACCCTGCCCGAATATGAAAAGTTCATCAAGAGCCTGCTGCTGAGCGATGCCGATAAAAAGCTGGAGCTGCTGCTGCCGGCGGCGGGAAATGAGAGCCGTTCCGACTTCGTCAATTTCGAACTGGGGAAGGTCTTCCTGGAAAAGCGCGACCCGGCCCGCTGCCGGGCGCATCTGCAGCGGGTGGCCGACTCGCCCTTTTTCAGGGACAAGAAGGAGTTCCTGCTGGCCCTGGCCGATCTTTATGCCGGCGATGCCGACGCGGCGCTGGCGCGCTTCCTGCCCCTGCAGCGGCGCAATGTCTACCCGGTCCCGACCCATAACGACCTGGGGGTCATTTACCTCAACCGTGGCGATTTCGACCTGGCCGAAAAATGCCTGCGCTACGCCTTGTTCCTGCAGAAAGATCCCCGCATCCAGGCCAACCTGGTCCTGCTGCTGCGGGCCATGGGCCGCGGCGGCGCGGACCTGCAGGAATTGACCGAAGCCCTGCGGCGCTTCCCGGAAGACGCGAGCCTGCTGAGGCTGTTCGTTTCTTCCCTGGCGGCGGCGGAGGACAAGGACGCTCTCGGCCAGGCCTTCAGGAATTATGTCGACCTGCCGCTGCCCGAAGAAAGCGCAGCTCCCGTCGAGCCGCAGTTGATGAATCCCTTCGCCCTGGTTACGCAAGCCGCCGAGGCGGCCCCTGGCAACCCCATCTACGTCGAAGCCCGGAACCTTTTCCTGGAGAACGATTTCGACGGCGCCATGCAGAAAGCCGAGGAAGCCATGGAGGGCAACCCGTTCGAACCCGAGAACCATCACCTGCTGGCGCTGCTCTACCTGCAGAAGAAGCAGCTCGACCCGGCGGGATTGTACTCCCGGAGCGCGTTGTTCCTGGCCGCCAACCTGGACAATTACCTGCTGCGGCTCAAGGTCCTGCTGGCGGCCAAGGACAGGGAAAATTTCCGCAAGACCCTGGCGCTGGCGCTGCAGAAATTCCCGCAAAATCCCGAATTGCTGGAGTTGAGCGGCCGCGGCCGCTAAAAGAGGCGCGGCAGCACAGCGGCGACCGCCATGATCGTCAGCGTTTCGCGCCGCTGCGACATCCCGGCCTTCGCCGGCGCCTGGTTCATGGAGCGGCTGCGCCGCGGCGAGGTCACGGTCAAGAACCCTTTCCGACCGTCCCGGGCCAGGACGGTCAGCTTGAAAAAGGAAGACGTCGCTGCCCTGGTTTTCTGGAGCCGCGACCCGCGGCCGTTCCTGCCGCACCTGGCCGCGATCGACCGCGCCGGCATCCCGTATTATTTTCTGATCACGGCCACCGGCTATCCCGCGCAACTCGAACCGGGGGTTCCCTCCAGCGAGGACGCGGCCGGGTTTTTCGGGGAATTGGCCGCCCTCATCGGCCGGCGGCGGGTCATCTGGCGCTATGACCCGGTGCTCTTTTCCGGGGCGACCCCATTCGCTTTTCATGTCGCGAATTTCTCCAGGCTGGCCGCCCGGCTCGCCCCCTTCACTTCCCGGGCGATCGTCAGTTTCTTCGACCCCTATCCCAAGGCCCTGCGCCGGCTGCAGAAAGCGGGTGTCGCCGTCGAGACGGCGGCCGGCAGCCCGGCACAGCAGCTGGACCTGCTGGGGCGTTTCGCCGCCGTGGCGGCGCGCTCGGGGCTGGAGATACAGAGCTGCGCCGAGGTCGCGATCGCGGCGGGAGTAAGTCCTGGCAAATGCATCGACGAAAGGCTGCTGAACGACCTTTTCGGCCTGGGCCTCGCGTATCGCAAGGATCCCGCCCAACGCAAGCTGTGCCTCTGCCAGCAAAGCGTCGACATCGGGAGTTACGGCGCCTGTGGCCACGGCTGCCTGTATTGCTATGCCAGACGTTAGACGTCAGACGTTAGACGTTAGCAAGAACAAGGCCATAGCAGCAAAAAGCAGGCAACAGCAGGAAGAAAGCATGAAAAGAAAGTTGTATAATCTGTATGGCTCGATAGCCGGAGGTGAAATATGAAGAAAATAAATGCCGGGAATTCCGGGCGTGCGTGGCTCGGGACAATCATCTTGGTCCTCGCTTTGTCGGCAGGCCTGCTGCCGGCCGGACTGGCGGCGGCTGGTGGCGCGGCGGTGGCCGATGACGCGCTCGCGGGAGTTAATGCAGGGACACCGGCCGCCGAACTGCAGGCCGTCAAGCTGAACCCGCCGAACCTGAAGCGCGGGCTGCCGTTCATGGAGGCGCTGGCGGCCAGGGCCTCGGCGCGCGAATTCTCCGAAAAGGAGCTGAGCCTGCAGGACCTCTCCGACCTGCTGTGGGCCGCCGACGGCATCAACCGGCCGGTGGAGAACAAGAGCACGGCCTCGTCGGCCATGAACGCCCACGACATCCGCATCTACGTCTTCATGAAGGACGGGGTCTACCTTTACGACGCGCCGAAGCACGAGCTTGCGCCGGTCCTGGCCGGCGACTTTCGCGCCCAGATCATGATGGCCCGGCCTCCTCGGCCTGTTGCCCTCCTCAGCGCCCCGCCGCGCTCCGGAGGCTCGCACCCGCCGCTCCTCCCGGCCCCCCGCCGGAGCCATGCCGCCACCGCCGCCGCCGCCAATCCCTCCGATCCAGATCGTCTTGGTGCTCCGACGGGCGATCGCTTCCGCATGGGGCCGCCCGAACAAAAGCGGGAGTGGGGCGCGCTCGACGCCGGCATCGTCTCGCAGAACATCTCGCTGTTCTGCGCCGCCACCGGCCTGAAGACCCGGCCCAAAGCCTCGATGGACAAGGCCAGGATCAAGGAGCTGCTCAAGCTGACCGACGCCCAGACCGTTTTCCTGAACCACCCCGTCGGCTACGCGAAATAGCCGGGCCGCGCGGTTATTGCCTGCCGCCGCCGCCCCCCGGTGGCAAAACCATACTCCGGCCGGGAGCGTACCAGTATATTGCACAATCCGGCGGGAAGGTTATAATCGTTGGCATGTCCACAACCCGGAGGTGACGGATGAAGAAAAAAGGCTATCGTTCGATCGAGCTGGATTCCAAGCTGGAGCGCCGCGATTTCCTAAAGATCGGCGGCGGCTCGCTGCTGGGGGCCGGGCTGCTGCTGGGAAAGCCGCCGTTGTTCGGGCAGGAGGCCGCCAAAGTCGGAGCCGCCCGCCAAGCCCAAGACCAACATCGATGAGGCCATGGCCGTCCCGCGCACGAAACATTCCTTGCCCGGCCTGTTCCCCGGCAAGGTGGTGGCAGTCAAGGATGACCGGGCCATGAACGAACAGGGGGTGAACGGCAAGGTCGTGGCCGCCATGTTCGAGAAGGGGATCCGCGCCCTGACCGGGAAAGTCCATGGCCAAGAGCTTCAAACTGTTCTTTGACAAGAACGATATCGTGGGCATCAAGGTCAACCCCGTCGGCGCCGGGCTGATCGCCACCCGCCTGGAGGTGGTCGACGCCATCGTCGCCTGGCTGCGCCATGGCGGCCTGCCGGCCAAAAATATCGTCATCTGGGACCGCTTCGACTACATGCTGGCCGACGCCGGCTTCACCGCGGCGCGCTACCCGGGGATCGGCATCGAGGGGCTGCAGACCATGGACGAGGCCGCCGCAGAAGCGGCAGCTTCAGGCAAAGCCGCGGACGACAGCCGCTGGCTGGACGCGGACGGCCGCCATGTCAGCGAAAAGAACTTCGACCTGGACGACGTTCTATTTCGCCGACGTCGACGCCCCCCAGGACAAGCCCTACCTCAACCAGCACGTGTTCAACGGCAAGTATTCCTATTTCGGCAAGCTGCTGACCAAGAAGCTGACCAAGATCATCAATGTCCCGGTGTTCAAGAACACGGGCAACGGCATTTCCATGGCCACCAAGAACCTCGGCTACGGAGCCATCTGCAACACCAACCGCCTGCACAAGCCGCTGTTCTTCGACGTCTGCACCGAGGTGCTGGCCTTCCCGGTCATGCGCGACAAGCTGGTGCTCAACGTCACCGACGGCCTGCGCGCCCAGTATGACGGCGGCCCGGGGCCGCTGGCCCAGGCGACCTGGTTCCTGAACAGCCTTTACTTCGCCACCGACCCCTTCGCCCTGGACATGACCTGCCACAACCTGCTGCTGCAGAAGCGCAAGGAGATGAAGGTCCAGGTGAATGAACATCCCAAATATACCGAGTACCTGCGCTACGCCCAGCGCCTCGGGCTGGGCGTCGCCGACCCGGCGAAGATCGCCTTCACCCAGGTTTGAGCGCAGCGTGAGGATCCCCCTGCTTTTCGCCCTGCTGGCCGCCCTGGCATTTGGCGCGCCGCTGGCCGCCGTGGAGTTCCCGGCCGACGGCTTCGCTCCGGGCTGGCGGCGCTCCGGGCCGGTCGCGGCCTACGGCGCAGCCGCCCTGTACAACGTGATCGACGGCGGCGCCGAGCTCTTCCTCGAAATGGGGTTCGCCGACCTGCAGGTGCAGAAATATCGGGGCGCGGGCGCGGAGATCGCGGTGGAGGCCTACCGCATGGAGAACCCCGCCGCCGCCCTGGGCATCTACCTTCTCAAGTGCAGCCGCGAGACCCCGCTGGCGGGGATCGCCGGACGCCACAGCGGCGACCGCTTCCAGGTCGCGCTGGTGAAAGGCGATTGCTTCGTCTTCGTCAACAATTTCAGCGGCCGCGAGGAACTGCTACCGGTAGTGGTGGAACTGGCCAATCGGGTGGCGGCCGCGATCCCGCCGGCAGCCCCGGTGCGCGAGCTTGACATCCTGCCGGCAGACGGCCAGGTTCCGGGCACGGCGCTGCTGCTGCGCGGCCCTTATTCCCTGCAGGCGGTCTTCACCCTGGGCGACGGCGACGTGCTGCAGTTGAACGGCAGGACCTTCGCCGCCGCCGCCGTTTACCGCGAGGCCGACGGGACGGATTATACCCTGATCGTCGCCCCCTACGGCGACGCCGCCCTGGCCCGCGCCGCCTTCGCCAACCTGCGCCGCCGTCTCGACCCCTACCTGCAGGTCCTGGAAGCGGGCGACGACTTCATCGTGTTCAAGGATTTTCAAAACCTGTTCGGCCGGGCCGAGCTCCGCGGGCAGCGGATCGCGATCCGGGTCAAGCTGGCCCGGAAGCCCGCCGGCCCCAGGCCATGATCATTTCATTTCTTCACCAAGGAGGTTCGCAATGAAGCGAATGCTGACGATGGCTTTCACCCTGTCCCTGTTTTGCGCCGGGGCCGCCCCCCTGGGCGCTCTTGAAGTCCCCGCCGCGGGGAGCGCGGAAAAAAGTCCTTTCTTGATCGAATATGAGACGCTGAGCGCGACGACCGCGGCGAAAATGGCCGACGTCAAGAGCCGGGAGGACTATGACAAGCTCATGGCCGAGAGGCAGAGCGGCCTGGAAGCCCTGCTGCAGCAGCACGCCTCCGACCCCGCCGACGGCGCGGTCGAGCTGCTGCGGGCGCGCATCCTGATCGACCTTAAAAAATACCCGGAAGCCGATGCCAAGCTGGCCGCGCTCGCCGGGAAGCCGAATCCCCTGCGCGACGAGGCCCGGCTCTACCAGGCCAAGATCTTGACCGAGACGGACAAGATCGGCGCGGCGGTCCCCATTTTCAAGCACGTCGAGGCCAAGGTGGCGCGCAACGCCGATTTCTTCGCGGTCGCGGTCGCCCTGGCCCAGGAAGCCCCCGACGACGCGGTGCGCAAGGAGTATTGCCGGAAGCTCCTCGCGGCCGCCGACCTGCCCAAGGAGTACGCCGGCGACCGGGGCTACCTGGTCATGATCCTGGCCGAGATCGAGATGAAAAAACGGGATGTCGCTGCGGCGCGGAAGATCCTGCTGGACGGCCTGAAGACGATCACCGATGAGCAGGCGGCCAAGCCGCTGCAGTCCGCCCTGAAGCAACTTGATTTCATCGGCAAGCCCGCGCCGGCGATCGCAGCGGAGAACTGGCTGAACGGCGCGCCGCTGTCCCTCCAGGCCCTGAAAGGAAAAGTGGTGATCATCGATTTCTGGGCTCCGTGGTGCCCACCCTGCCGCAAGGTGATCCCCACCCTGGCCAAGGATTTCGACGCGCTCAAGGACAAGGGGCTGGTCGTGATCGGCTTCACCAAGCTGTATGGCAGCTACCGCGACGAGACGCAGAACAAGGGCAAGGTCGGGGCAGACGATGAAAGGGCGCTGATCCGGGGCTTCGTCGAGCGCTGGAAATTGAACTACCCCATCGCCATCTCCGACAAGGGCGAGAATTTCAACGACTACGGCGTCACGGGCATCCCGACCATGATCTTCATCGACAAGGCCGGCAACGTATTCGACATCAAGGTCGGCTCGGGCGACGAGGCCGCCATCACCGCCAAGATCAAGAAGCTCCTGGCGGAGAAATAGCCCCGGCCCCTACTCGCTGTAATAGCGGATGGTGCGCGCCACCGCCTGCTCGCAGACCTTGCACAAGGGGCGCAGGCCGCGGCTGAACATCAGGCAGTCGAGCATGGGGCGGAAGAGCCCTTTGGACGCGTAGCCCGCCCCCTCGAAGGCGCCGACCTTGCCCTGGAAGCGGCTCTTCTTGAAGAAGGCGTTCACCTCGAGGCCGTTCAGCCGCGACATCTCCTCGCTCTGCGCCTGCAGGGCGTCGACCTCCGCCTGCGGGGCGCCGGCGCGCTTGCGGGCGGCGATCGTCTCGTTCATCTCCTGGCGCTTTTTCTGGTAGACCTGTTCCATCGCCTCATAGGCCCCCTTCTCCCAGGGAGTGGGGATGGCGGTTTTCCTGGTCACGAGCTCCTTCCATTTCAGGTTCTTGGGGTCGAGCAGGGCGGTGATATTGGGCTCGAGCGGCTCGACGCCGGCTGGATAGAACTCGTTGTAGGCGACCGCCGAGGTGTAGTACTCGTCGGCCAGGCCGCTGAAGGAGTGGCCGAACTCGTGCATGCACAGGTACTGCCGCCACTGGTTGTCGCTGGTGAAGGTGCAGTACAGGTTGTAGATGCCGCCGCCGCCGTAGCGCGGCGAGTTGACCATGATCAGGACGGCGTCGTAGGGGGCATGGGCGGCGACGTCGCGCCAGGCGCGGTTGTCGTCGGTCAGCATGTAGCGCTCCGAGCCGAAGGAGTCGAACGAGCAGCCCAGCGCCGTGTTCTTGAACGAGCCGTAGCTCGGCTCGTCGCAGCCGCTCTTGGCCGACGGCTTGAACAGGCCGGTGACGTTGAAGCGGTCCCGGTACGTCCGGTAGGGTTCCTGGCTGAAGAGGACGTCGCTGAAGGCGGCCAGGTCCTTGCGGAACTTTTCCTGCTCGCCTGCGGTGTAGCCCTCGCCGAGGATGACCAGGTCGACCTTGGCCGCCGGCGGCCCGTTCTTCACCTGCTCCAGCGCCAGGACATCACTGGCCGGATTTTCGCGGACGACGAAGGGGTCGGCGGGGTCGATCTCGCGGCTGAATACGGGCTGCGGCCGGTTCTCCCGGTCGCGCAGCAGCACCTCGACGCGGACCTTGCTTTTCGGGAAGGGGATGAGCAGGGATTCGGCGAAGGTCTTCTGGATGCCGTTCCCCCCGGGCTCGGTGGTCTTGTACTCCCCGAAATAACTGTCGAAACCCTTGCTGTAGACCAGCGTCCCCGAGGCGGGGTCGCTCACCCGCAGCAGGTAGCGCCCCAGCTCGAACGGCATGAGCAGGCGCAGCGGGTTGCCGGCCCAGGGGCCTTCCTGGATGACGCGGTCGACGGTGAACATCTCCTGCTTCGCGTCCCCCGTATGGAACACGTCGATGCGCATGGTGCGGTCGACGAAATATTTCTCGAACTCCACCGCGTCCTGCGCCGGGGCCAGGAACGGCACAAGCAGCATGAAAGCCAAAATCGCTTTTTTCATTTTTTCCTCCGAAAAAAAATCATAGCACGCCGGCCGCCCGCAGGCAAGACGCCCGATTGCTTTTGCGCAGCGGAATTGCTACTATTTTGCCGGATTCCTGCAGCGGCAAGTCATGGACAAAAAAATAGATGCCGACGGAACGTTCAGCCACGACCGCCGGGAAGGGAGCGGGCCGCTGGAGCTCGCCTACCTCAACCTGGTCAAGCTCAAGCAGGGGACCGTGGTCAACGAGCGCTACCGCCTGGAGAAGCTGATTGGCCAGGGCGGCTTCGGCATCGTTTTCGCGGCCCTGGACGTAACGCTGAACTCGCGGGTGGCGGTCAAGTTCCTCAACCCCAGGCTGACCGGCAACGAGAAAAAATTCCTGCGCGTCCAGCGCGAGATCAACCTGTCGCGCAAGATCAGCGACGAGCGCATCATCAAGGTCTTCTCGCTGGAGAAGTGGCAGGAGATCTATTTCCTGGTCATGGAGCTGGTCGCCGGAAACAGCCTCGGATCCTTCCTGGAGGATAAAGGGCGTTGCCCCTGGCCCGAGTTCAAGGGAATATTCCTGCAGATCCTGGAAGCGGTCGACGTCCTGCATCGCAACGGCATCGTGCACCGCGACCTGAAGCCGGCCAATATCCTGATCGCCGGGGATGGGAAGATCAAGGTCCTCGATTTCGGCCTGGCCAAGGAATTGGCGGACATGGACAAGACCTCCACGGTCGGCGAGATCGTCGGCTCGCCTTATTACATGTCGCCCGAGCAGATCCGCGGCGAGGCGGTCGACTTTCGCTCCGACGTCTACCAGCTGGGGTTGATCCTCTACCGCGCGCTGTCCGGCCGCCACCCCTTCGAGCACCCCAGCACCATGGAGGTGATCTTCAAGCAGCTCAACCAGCAGCCCGAGCCGCTGGGCACGCGGGGAAGACGCCATCCCGCGTTTCCTGCGTTTCGGGCTGGAAAAAGCGCTGGAAAAATCGCCCGTCCCGGCGCTTCAGCGACGCCGGCGCCATGGCCCGCTTCTTCAAGCGGGGAAAGTCTCCCGGTGGGCGGGCTGGCCGCGGCCGCCCGCCGCGAGGCCCGTCAAATGGGTCCTGGCGGCTCTGGCCGCGGCCGCCGCTGCTGCTTCCGCCTACCTCGCCACGTTCGGTTCCCGCGCCGTCCACTCGCTGCGCAACGACGGCGGCCGCCTGGAGGCCCGCAACCGCTTCGGCGTCCGCTTGTGGGCAAAGGATTTCTCCCCATTGATCGTGTATCATGCGTACCAGACGCGAAACATTGCCCCGCTCCTGCCGCTGGCGGGTTTCGAGTCCGAAAATTTCCACCTGCGCCTGGGCGACCGGAAAGTCGTCATGGTTTTCCTGACCCAGCCGCCGGATCCCGTCTTTCCGCCCGCGCTTTCCATCGCCAGTTCCGTCCTGGGCGACCAGCAGGTCATACTCGACGCTCGGGGAGAAGTCTTGCGCCGCGAGCCCTTCCCCCAGGAATATGAATATGAAGCGTATGATTACATGAAAATTCTCAAGCTGCACGCGATAAAGATGCTGGCCACGAATCGGGAAGGGGAGACCGAATCGCTGGTTACCATCCAGCAGTTCCAGAGCATGTACCCCGCCGCCATGATTTTTTCGCACGGGATCAATAAATTCGTCTTCACCAACCCGGGAACGTTTATGATCACCCCGCTGCCCGGCTCCGGAGCCAGGGCGTCGTTCATGCTTTTCGGGGTCAACAACCTGGCCGCGCACATGCTGTTCGTCGCCGAGATCGGGTTCGACATATCGCATGACCAGGATGACGTGATCCGGGGGATCCCCAATGCCAATTTGGATGAACGAGACAATATCCAACAGCAAAATCTCCTGGTCTTGCTGCCCGGCCAGGCGAGCCTCCTGGAAAATCGCTGGCGGGAAAAGGGCAGCGCCCGTTTCAGCGATTGTGCCAACGGAGATATCCTGGAAGTGAACCGCAGCGGGCGCATAGAAGTGCAGAAGAAAAACGGGTCATTTTCCTACATGGACCCTCCCGACATCCTGCGCCGGGTGTATACCCTGATCAACTCCAGCTACCAGGAAAGAGTGAAGAACCGCAACCTGGAAAAGGCCCGCGAACGGATCGACCAGGCCGCCGCTTTTCCCCTGCAGAACCCCTACCTGCGGTCGACCCTCCTGTTTCTGCAAGGCGACCTGGAGGTCGGCCTCGGGAAGTATGCCGCCGGAGAAGAGGTGCTAAAAAAAGCACTGGATTTTTATCAAGGCAACAGCGATGCCAAGCAGCGGCTTTGCGAAATTGATTTTCTGAAAGGGGATCCTTTGGCTGCCAACGACAAATTCGCGACCTTGTACTCCGACGGCCAGAACGTTTGGGGTTTCAGCGGCTTTGGCGCCCTGCTTTTCAGGAGCTACATTTTTCTCCAGGCTGGTTTGTTCGGCCAAGCCGCCGTTGAAATTGAAAAGATCATGCCTGTCAATCAAAGCGTGGCGTTGTTTTCCCGGCCCCTGGTGTCGTTTTTCAAGGGAGAGTATGCCGCCGCCCTGGGCCAATGGCGCGAATTGGAGAATCAGCCCCTGGGCACCACCGACCTGCGCGAGCTCCGGTTGCTGCTGGGCCGGTCCCTGCTGCTGGCCGACACGGATCCCGCGCGGGCCAAGTTCCTGTTCGACGACATCTTCCGCAATTCGCTGGAATACGGCCACCTGGCCGAGATCTCTGACCTGGTACCTGTCGGCCCGCGAGGGCCGGATCCGCGAGGCGCGGCAGAACGCGAACGAAGCGTTCGCGCGCCTGCAGGCCAGGGCCCGCGGCGACTTCATGACCCGGTTCTGGCTGTTCTACGACGCCTATGTGTTCGCCCGGACCATGGATCTGGCCGGCGACAGCGGCGGCGCGGCGCGCGGCTACCGGGCCTGCGTGGAGGCCAACCCCCACACCGAGCTGGCCGAACGATCCCGGCAGCGGCTGAAGCTGCTGTCCAAGCGGCGCTGAGCCGTTTGCCGATCGGGAACGTTTTGGTTATAATGGTGCCCCAGGAGACGCCATGGTTTGCCCGAAATGTCATCTGTTCACCCCCGACCAGGGGTTCAAGTGCATCAACTGCGGGGCCGAGACCCCCAGGAAGGACCTGGCCGCCGACCTGGCTACGGGCGCGTCGACGCGGAGCGACAGGCCCGGCTTTTTCCGGCCCTGGATGCTGCTCCTCGCGGGGCTGCTGGGGGTCCTGGGCTACGTGGCGGTCGCCAATGCGAACCGCAGCCAGGCCATCAACGCCTTCAATCCCGGGGCCGAATTCGCCATCGAATCCCATCTTGCAGAAGGGGAAAGACCAATATCGTCGATTTCTACAGCGACCATTGCCCGCCCTGCCGGCAGATCTCGCCGCTGCTGAAGAAGCTGGAAAAAAAACGGCCCGACCTGGTCGTGCTCAAGGTCGATATCGACCGCAAGGGGGCCGGCGCCATCGACTGGCTTTCGCCCCTGGCCCGCCAGTATGACCTGCAGTCGGTTCCCTTATTTCCGGATCTACGACCCGGAAGGCAACCTGAGCAAGCAAGGCCAGGAAGCGTACGTGGAGGTCCTGCGATTGCTGGCGGCCTCCGGCATTCGCATGTGATGTCCAAGCGGGCAAAGCGAAAATCCGCATTCAGACAAGGAGAAAGGACATGGACATGAAGATCACGTTTCATGGCGGGAAAAAAGTGCAAACCGAGTATCACGGCTTCACCCACAAGACCGACCAGCCGGCCGCCAGCGGCGGCGAAAACAGCGCGCCCTCGCCCTTTGATCTCTTCCTGGCCTCGCTGGGCACCTGCGCCGGTTTTTACGTGCTCTCCTTCTGCCAGCAGCGCGGCATCGACCTGGCCGGGATCGAGCTCCATCAGCGCATGGAGAGGGATCCCAAGAGCCACTTGATCGGGCGCATCAACATCGAGATCGTCCTGCCCGCCTCCTTCCCGGAAAAATACCGGGCCGCCGTGGTGCAAGCGGCCCAGCAATGCACGGTGAAAAAACACCTGGAAAACCCGCCCAAGTTCAACCTGTATACCACTATCCGCTGAAGCCTCCGTCGGCGTGCCGGCATCGAAGACCTCGATGACGCGGCCGGCGGATACGAAGCGGATGTTGCGGCCCAGCGCCAGCACCGCTGCCAGTTCCGGCCTGTTTTTCAGCAGGGCGAAATAGTCGCTGGAGGCGAAGGCGATGCGCGTCAGCGGCAGCCCGGCCGCCTCCTGGACGCGGGCGTCCAGCCAAGCGTCGCCGCTGGCATAGAAGGCCCTGCCGCCGATGATCTTCACCCGGTCTCCCGGCGCCGCCTCCGTGCCGGAGTGGGTCTCGGCGACCGCCTGGGCCTGGTTCAGCTTCTGGAGCTCGCTGCTGGCCCGCACGCTGCCGGCCCCCGACTTGTCCTTCATGGCGGCGAATTGCTCGCGCTGCTTTTTGGCGGCGGCGGGCGCGGCGGCAGCGCCGCCCCCCAGGGTCATGTCGCTTTCGGCCAGGTCGCCCCGCCTTACGCGGCCTTTCTCATCCTCGACGATCAAGTAGCTCGTGTAGGGGGTGACGATGCCGTATTGCCTGGCCAGGCGGGCGACTTCCTCGACCAGTTCCTTTTCCTCCCCGTGCAGGCGGATCTGGTCGAGGAGGAAACCGACGCGACGGGCGGCCCACAGCGGCGGCAGAAAATCGTGGTCCAGGCTCTCGGCCGGGAAGTCGGCGTGAAACGTGAACGTTTCGGCGCGGCCGTTCACCTGGCCGCTCAGCGTGATCACGGCCGCTCCCGATCCCTGGTAGCGCCCGACAATGGTCAATGTCGATCCGCGGTAGAGGTCGGGCATGTCGCGCGGATAGACCTGCGAGGTACGGACGCTCCCGGAAATGTCCAGGCGGACGTCGGCGAGGACCGGGGAACCGATCTTGTCGTAGAAGCGGGAGATGCCGCTCTCGATCTCCTCTCCCAAGGCGATATAGGTCCGGAAGGTGCGGGTCTGCTCGGCCAGCCGGTCCAGCAGGTGGGTGTTGATCTCGTTGCCGATGGCCACGGGGAACAGGCGCAAGTTCCGGCCGCCGGCGCGGCCGACGAGGCCGAGCAGGGGCTCCTCGCCGGTCTCGCCGATGGTCGGTTTGCCGTCGGTGACCAGGATGACCAGGCGCGGGCGCCCGGAGGTCTCGGGCGTATCCAGGGCGACCTTCAGCGCCTCTTCGAAATTCGTGCCGCCGGCGGCCTGCCAGCCGGCGACGAACTCCTTCGCCCGGGCCAGGTTGCCCGGCGTGGCCGCGGCCAGCCCATGAAAGAAGGCCTCGGCTTCGGTGGAGAAACGGACGATATTGAAGCGGTCGCCGGGGCCCAGCCGGCCCAGGCAGTACCGCATGGCCTTGCGGGCCTGTTCGATCGCTTTCCCGGCCATGCTCCCCGACGTATCCACCGCGAAGATGATGTCCCTGGCGATGACCTCGTCACGGTCCGCGGCGATAGCGGGGGCGGCGCTGAGAAAGAACGTGCCGTCCTGGCCGGCGGGGCGGAAGGCCAGCAGCGAAAAGCCCAGGCGGCCAGACGCCGGGGTGAAGAAAAGCTTGAAGTCGCCGTCGGGCAGGTGTCGCGAGCGGCATAGCGCACCGACGCCCGGCCGGCGGCGGGGCGCGTGACCGTCACCGGGTGGGTCGGGCAGTGGATGCCGGCCAGCGGCTCCGGCGAATGGATGTCCAGTACGATGCTGACCTCCGGGATGGCCCTGGCCGAGAATTTCTCGGTGCCCAGCGGGTAGAGATAGGAGATGGCGCCGTTGTTTTTTTCCAGGACCTCGTGATAGGAGATCTTGATCCTTTTCCTGCTGTGGGGCTCGATGGGGAAGACGCGCATCCTGAACACGCCGCGGCCGTCGTACTCCAGCAGGGCGGGGTCGCGCAGCCGGCGCACGATATCCTCGTATATGCCCCGGGCCTTGGCGGCGTCGAGAAGCTCGGCCCGGGTTTCCCGGCCGTCGATCCACATGCTGAAGTTCCGGATCACGGCGCCTTCGGGCAGGGGGAACAGGTAATAGCCCTCGAGGCGGGAATCGTTGGGATTGTAGAACTCCTGGTCGACGACGGTGGTGGCCAGTTGCCCCTCGATCGTGACGCGGACATCGTGCCTTACCACCTCCAGCGGAAAGGGCGAGGCCGGCCCCGGCACCGGCCGGGGCGCGGGGAATGACGATGAAGCCGTCGGCGAGCCAAGGGCGCCCGACCGGCGAGTATGACGGAGAGGACCAGCAAGGCGGAAAGCCAGGATGTTCTGTCCGAGCATTTTCTTTTCCATGGCCGGCTCCCGTTATTTGTCGAAAGTGAAATTTTTCTCGTCGCCTGGCGGCGCAGGGCGCGCAGGATGGCCTCGTCCAGGGTGCCGGCCGCCGCGCTGCCTTTTGTTTTCTCGCGGACGAATTTCTCGCGCTCGCCGTTCAGCGCCGCGATCTTTTTCTGCAGCTGGTCCCGCCGGCCCTGCATGGCCGCCACGTACTCGTCGCGCTCCCTGGCGGACATGCCCTTCATCTCCTGCGGCAGCTCGGATTCGCTCAGCTCCTCCAGCTTGACCTGCCCCGACTTCTTGGCGTCGACCAGGTCCCAGGATGGATTGCTGTACTGCGGCGCCGCCTTGGCCGCCGCGCGCTGCGCCAGCACCTCGCCGCTCACCGTGGCCGCGTTCTTGTCCTGCGCCTCCTGGCGCCGCTTGCCCGCGCCGCCGTCCTTGCCGTAGGCGACGTAGGTCCGGTTCAGCTCCCGGCTGAGGCGGGCGATCTCCGGGTCCTGCGGTGCGGCGACTGGCGGCGGGGCGTTGTCGGCGTCGATGGCCAGGTATTGCCCGTCGGCCAGGTCGGCCCCGGCCTTCCAGTCCGTGCGCAGCCCTTCCTGGTAAGCGCCGCAAAAAATGGTGTTGACGACGATCCCGCGCCCGATCGCCTCGCGGCATGAGCTCCGGAAGTCGACCCCGCCCTGGGTGAACGGTTCGTTGCCGGCGATGAAGATCATTTTCAGGTCCCTGCCGTCGCCGCTCCAGGCCAGGTCGCGCACCGCCGCGCTCGATGACCCGGCCGCAATATTCCTCGCCGCCGTTGGTCTTCAGCTTGAACAGTTCCTCGGAAACGCGGTCCAGGTCATCGCCCAGGGGCATGATGCGGCGCAGGTAGCCGGCGGCGGCGGGGATGGAGTCCTGGCCGTACTCGTACAGCGCCACCTGCAGGCGCGGCGCCAGGCCGTTTTTTTTCGCCGTCGCCAGTTCGTTGACGATCTTCCACAGCCGCGAACGGGCCTGGTCGATCAGGCCGTCCATGCTGCCCGACGTGTCCAGCAGGATCGCCAGCTGGATGCGGGGCCCGAAGGCCGTATCGCCGCGCTCAGACGCGGTCCCTGCCGCAGGGACGAACCGGCCGCCAGCAACCCGATGCACACCGACAAAAGAACGCTCGCTTTTCTCATTTTTTTCCTCCTCAAGGTGAAGTTAGACGGCAGAGCTGAGCGCTTTTTCCCCGTTGGCGCGCGGAGACGCGCGCGAGCCGGGATATCCTTGACACGCAAGGGGATCGGACATATAGTAGTCCCTGACTCGCCGAGGAAAATAATGAAAAAACCCTTTGAGCCTCAGCAGAATTACGAACAGAGCAAGAAACAGCTCGGCTATACCCCGCGCCGGGAGACCGCGGCTTCGACCTACGCCGAAATGGGGTTCAAGTGCGGCCTGGAAGTGCACCAGCAATTGCTGACCGCCAAGAAACTCTTTTGCCATTGCCCGGCCGGCCGCTACCACCGCCATGAGGATTACGACGCCGAGATCATCCGCCACATGCGGCCCACCCTCTCCGAGCTCGGCGAATACGACGGCACGGCGCTGATGGAGTTCAAGACCCGCAAGATCGTGGTCTACCGCATCAAGAACGAGACCACCTGCACCTACGAAATAGACGACACGCCCCCCTTCCTGCTCAACCGCCAGGCGGTGGAGATCGCCATGGAGGTGGCGCTGCTGCTCAAGTGCAACATCGTCGGCGAGTTCCACATCACGCGCAAGCAGTACCTGGACGGCAGCATCCCCACGGGCTTCCAGCGCACCGGCATCCTGGGCATCGAGGGCGAGATCCCGCTCAGCCGCAAAAAGGTGCGCATCATCCAGTTGAGCGTCGAGGAGGATTCCTGCCGCGAAGTGTCCGATATCGGCCACACGCGGGTCTATTCCACCGACCGCCTGGGCATGCCGCTGATCGAGACCGTCACCTACCCCGAGATGCTGAACCCCGGACGAGGCCGCCGAGGCCGCCCACTACATCCGCTTCCTGGCGCGCAGCACCGGCAAGGTGCGCACCGGCATCGGCGCCGCCCGCGAGGACGTCAACGTCAGCGTCAGCGGCGGCACGCGCGTGGAGATCAAGGGGGTGGCGCACATCGCCTGGATCCCCGAGCTGGTGCACAACGAGGCCTTCCGCCAGAAGGCGCTGCTGCTGGTCCGCGACGAACTGCGCCGGGCGCCTGGGCGACGGCAAGGAGTGGAAGATCGCCAGCAAGGAGGTGGACGCCGATGTCCTGGGCTGCGATTTCCCCGCGCTGCGCGCCGCGCAGAAGAACAAGCTGCGCCTGCTCGCCGTCAACCTGCCCGGGTTCCGGGGCCTGCTTTCCCGCTTCACCCAGCCCGGGAAAATGTTCGCCGACGAGATCAGCGACCGCCTGAAGGTCATCGCCTGCCTGGAAAAGCCCAACATGCTCCATTCCGAGTCCCTGGAACCGGGGGTGGGCGGCGACTTTTCTCCGGCGCTGGCCAAGGCACTCAAGGCCGGCGCCGAGGACGCCCAGGTCCTGTTCTGGGCGGCCGACGACGACGTCAAGACCGCGCTGGAGACCATCGAGGAGCGCTGCCGCCTGGCGTTCCAGGGCGTGCCTAACGAGACGCGCAAGGGGCTGCCGGACGGGCGCACCATCTTCGAGCGCGTCCTGCCCGGCCCCGATCGCATGTATCCCGATACCGACTCGGCGCCCATCCCGGTCGAGGAGGAGCTGATCGAGCGCGTGCGCGCCGCCATGCCGCCCGAGGTCAGCCGGCGCCTCGAGCAGTTCCGTGCCTGGGGCGTCCCCGCCGACACCTTCACCTTCCTGCTGAAGCATAACCTGGCGCCCCTGTTGGAAAAGATCAGCGCCGACTTCGGCGTCGAGCCGCGCTTCGCGGCCGCGCTGCTCGGGCACGAGCTCAAGAACCTGCTCGGCCGGCAGCCCGGCGCGTGCCTTCAATTTCCAGCGCCTCCACGACCTGTTCGCGTTCATCGCCGGAGCAGCGGCTGGAAAGGGAGATCGTCAAGGTGATGCTGCCGGTGGTGTTCGCCAACCCGAACATGGATTTCCAGTCGGTGCTGACCACGGTGGAGTTCCAGAAGCTGAGCCCGGACCAGGTCCTGGCCCCGCTGCCCGCGCTGCGGGAGAAGTTCGCGAAGATCGCCACCTCCAAGGACCCCGCCGCCGCCGGGCGCTGGATCGCCGGCAACCTGCGCAAGCGGGCGCTGGGCAACATGCCCATGCGCGACGTGGCGGCGCGGCTGGCCAGGGGGGAATGACCATGAGCGACCTGTTCAAGGGCTACAAGGGGCCGGCGCTGGAGCTGCTGAAAAAATTCAACGTCCGCGTCTGGAGCGACACCGCGGTCAAGACCACGCGCGGCGATTTCAAAGGCATCGTGCTGCCGCGCTCGGAGAACGACGACGACGCGCACATCGTCCTCAAGCTCATCACGGGCTACAACGTGGGCATCGCCGTGGAGAACGTCCTGGACATCCAGGAGTTCGGCTACAAGGAGGCGCACTACAAGATCCCGGAAAAGCAGTTCCCGTTCTCCCAGGACAAAAAAAACGTGAAGCTGCTGGGCACGGGCGGCACCATCGCCTCGCGCCTCGACTACCGCACCGGCGCCGTCATCCCCGCCTTCTCGCCGGGCGAGCTCTACGGCGCCGTGCCCGAGCTGGCCGACATCTGCAACCTGACCACGGAAAAGCTGTTCGCCGTGTTCAGCGAGAACATGGGGCCCGAGCAGTACAAGGGGCTGGCCAAAGCCATCGGCGAGGAGATCCGCAAGGGCATCGACGGCATCGTCATCGGCCACGGCACCGACACCATGCACCATACCGCCGGCATCCTCTCCTTCATGGTGCAGAATTCGCCGGTGCCCATCGTCATGGTCGGCTCGCAGCGCTCGTCCGACCGGCCGTCGTCGGACGCGGCCCTGAACCTGATGCACGCCACCAAGACCGCCGCCGACTCCGACATCGCCGAGATCATGGTCTGCATGTTCGGCCCCACCTCCGACGAGTACGGCCTGCTGCACCGCGGCACGCGCGTGCGCAAGATGCACTCCTCCTACCGCTCCACCTTCCGCACCATCGGCGACATCCCGCTGGCCATGGTCGACCGCAAGCGGATCACGCCGCTGCGCCCGGACTACAAGCGCCGGCGCAGCGACCGCAACGTGGACATCCTGCCTTTCTTCGAGGAGAAGGTGGGGATGATCTATTACTACCCCAACATGCAGCCCGACATGATCGATTCCATGGTGGACCACGGCTACCGGGGCATCGTCATCGCCGGCACCGGGCTGGGGCACGTCAACAAGCCGCTCTACCCGGCCATCGAGCGCGCCGCCGCCAAGGGGGTGGCCATGTACATGACCGTGCAGACGCTGTGGGGCTACGTGCACATGTTCGTCTACGACACCGGGCGCGACCTGATGGCCAAGGGGATCATCCCGGCCGAGAACATGCTCCCGGAAGTCGCCTACGTCAAGCTGGCCTGGGCGCTGGGGCAGACCGAGGATCTTGGAAAAGTCAAGGACCTGATGCTCACCCCCATCGCCGGCGAAATCACGGAACGCGAACCCTATAATGGATATTTAATATTCCAGGGCGGCATCCCCGAGGTCGAAGAGTTCATCCGCAAGTTCCATAAATAGTCATCATTCACGGGAATGGTGGCAAGGTATTTTCAAGGCTAGCGCTTTTTCTTCCTTCTCCCGGTTCCCGGCGCCGTCCGCTGGGGGCCGAAGTATTTTTCGCTGCGGTAGCGCAGCCAGACCCGCAGCACCTGGGGGATTTTTTCCTTCTGCTCCCGGGACAGGCTCTCATACAGTTTTAGGGCCATGGCGCGGTGGGTGCGGCAGGCCGGATTGCGATGGGCGTCCCAGTACGAGCGGGCCAGCCGGATCAGGCGGCAGGTTTCCTTGACCGGATCGAGCGGATCATTGTTGGCCATGGGAAGAAGGAGCCGTCCGCTCAGCGGCGGGACAGGAACTCCCGGACCTTTTCTCCATGTTGGGCCGTGTATTCGCTACTCGGCTCGGCGCCGCATTTCCGGCACGTCGGGTCGTAGGCGGAGTTGAGTGGTGCCGCAGCGGGAACAGGCGTAATGTTGCCGCATGTCCGCCATCCAGCGCTGCCATCCCCGGCCGCGGATCTGCTCCAGGCTCTGCCAGAGCTCGATGCGATGCGGCCGCTCCGCCTGGAACGCCTTCAGCTCGGCGCAAGGGTACTCCGGGCAGGCTGAGCAGAACTCGACGCCGTGCCGGGCGGCGCAGGGGGCCATGTGGCAGATCCGGCAGTAGGGGCCGCGCTTCTCCGACCGGCAGCCGCAGCACTTCACCTCTTCTTCGGAAATGCCGAACTGCGCGGCCAGCTTTTTCAGCCGCGTTGGGTCTTCCCGGGTGGCGATGTACAGGCTGCAGGCCTCGCAGAACAGGCCGCACACCGCCGCCCGCTTCTTGTCGGGCTTCCCGATTCCTTCTTTTCTTTTTCCCATGTCCGCCAGTATACGACAAACCATAGCGGGCGGCAACGACGCCCACCGACCGCATGCCGGAGGTGACCCATGTCGTCGTCGGGATTTGACCCCGAAGATCCCGCCAGGCGCTTGCTATCTCGATAAAAGATCTTTACAATCAGTTCCAGGGGAATGCAAATCAAGCGTGGGGGGCGGAGTCATGATCAAGGAAGCCCGTCTGTGGGAAAAGCTGGATCACAACAAAGTTCATTGTTACCTGTGCGCCCATGAGTGCAAAATCCCGGAAGCGAAGCTGGGGATCTGCGGCGTGAGGCGGAACGACCGGGGAACGCTGGACACCCTGGTCTACGCCGACGTGATCGCCGCCCATGTCGACCCCATCGAAAAGAAGCCGCTCTACCATTTCCTGCCCGGGTCGCTGGCCTATTCCATCGCCACGATCGGCTGCAATTTCAAGTGCGCGTTTTGCCAGAACTGGCAGATTTCCCAGGCGGCGGCAGACGAAGGCGGCATCCATTCCGGGCGGGAGACGCTCGCCCGCAAGAGTGGTCGAGCAGGCGCTGAAAAATGATTGCCGCAGCATCGCCTATACGTACACCGAGCCGACCATTTTCTTCGAGTACGCCTACGACGTCGCGAAGCTGGCCGCTGAGGCGGGGCTGTACAACGTGTTCGTGACCAACGGCTACATGACGCGGCGGGCCCTGGACGAGATCCGGCCTTACCTGCACGCGGCCAACGTGGACCTGAAAAGCTTCCGGGACGATTTCTACAGGAAAAACTGCAAAGCCCGCCTGCAGCCCGTGCTGGATACCATCTCGGCCATGAAGTCCCTGGGCGTTTGGCTGGAAGTGACGACGCTGGTCATCCCCGGGGAAAATGACGCGGATGACGAATTGCGGCATATCGCCGAGTTTCTCGCGGGCGTGGACCGCATGATCCCCTGGCATGTCAGCGCCTTCCATCCGGACTACGAGTTCAGCGATCACCAAGCCACCCCCCTGGAAACGCTGCGCCGGGCAAAGGAAATAGGCCAACAGGCGGGCCTGAATTACATTTATCTGGGCAATGTCATGGAAGGGGGCAACACGTTCTGTCATTCGTGTCACCGGCAAATCATAAAAAGACAGTACATGGGCCTGGAAGATTCGCAGCTGAAGGATGGCCGGTGCCCGTATTGCGGAACCGCCATCGCCGGCGTCTGGTCGTGAGCGCGGGGAGACCCGGATGAGCCCGACCGATCCCCTGGCCAGCGCTCGTTCCCTGATGCTGGCTTTTGCCGAGCGGACGGGATTGTCTTCCCCGACCCATCCGCCGCGGCGCTATCTCTGGACCGACGCGTTCGCCGTATGCAATTTTTTCGAATTGTTCCGCCGGACCGGGGAGCGGCGGTTCCGGGAACTCGCCCTGGCCCTCATCGACCAGGTTCATGAAACGCTGGGCCGTCACCGGCCCGACGACTCCCGCCGGGGCTGGATCAGCGGGCTGGCGGAAAACGAAGGGCGGGAACATCCGACGGCCGGGGGGCTGCGCATCGGCAAGGCGCTGCCCGAGCGCGGCCCGGGAGAGCCTGCCGATGACCGCCGCGAATGGGACCAGGACGGGCAATACTTCCACTACCTGACGAAATGGATGCACGCCCTCCAGCGGGCCGGCCAGGTCACGGGCGACGCGAACTTCAAGCGCCTGGCCCGGGAACTGGCGCAGGTGGCGCATGCCCGGTTCACCTACACGCCGCCGGCGGGCGGCCCCAAGCGCATGTACTGGAAAATGAGCATCGACCTGTCCCGCCCGCTCGTGGCGTCGATGGGGCTGCACGATCCGCTGGACGGCCTGATCACGTATTATGAACTGCGCGGGAACGCTCAGGCGGACGACGCCGCTCCCGGCCTGGAAAACGAGATCGCCGAGCTTGCCGCTTTGTGCCGTGCTCGCGACTGGACGACCGACGATCCCCTGGGCCTGGGCGGCCTGCTCGCCGATGCCTTGCGGCTGGGACAACTGACCCTCAAGGGCGTCATGGCCTTGCCGGAGATGCTGGGAGACATCCTGGCTTCGGCGCGGGCGGGGCTGGAATTTTTCTGGCGCGCCGACCCGCTCGCCCTGCCCGCCCGGCAGCGCCTGCCCTTCCGCGAATTGGGCCTCGCCATCGGCCTGCATGCCGCGGACAGGCTCGACCGGCTGCTGACGGACAACCGCTCCTGTTTCCCGGCGGCATCCGGGGCCGGGCAGATCGCCGCCATCCTCCGCTTCAGCCGCTGCGCCCCGGCCATTGAAGACTTCTGGCTCGGACCCGCCGGGCAGCGCTCCGACACCTGGATCGGGCATGGCGACATCAACGCCGTCATGCTGGCCACATCCCTGGCTCCCGAAGGATTCCTGTCCGTCTGAATGGAACGGGGATGCGATTTGCGCTTTTTTCAAAAGTGCCATAAAATCCGGCCATGGACCTGAAACTGAACCCTTTTGCGGCGGGCTGCGGGACCATCATCCACTACCCGTTCCTGGAGAACCGCCGGCAGAACCCCAGGTGCGTGCTGGGCATGTTCGATGTCTCCGCCCGTCCCTGCGTCGGCGCCGCTGAACTGACGTTGGCCGCGCCCATGAAAAAATTCGCCCGCATGGTCGCCAACATCGAGGACAGTTTCGTGATCACCCGCTCCTGGGAAAAAGTGATGCGCCGCCTGAAGAACGGCGGCGGTTGAGCGCATGACGCCGTATTACTTCATGCTCGGAGGAGTGTTCGGCGCCCTGGTGGTGGCGTTCCTTTACATCACGATCTCCGAGAACGCCCAGTCGAACCACCAGGACCGGGTGATGAGCGTGCCGTCGATCGGGACCGATTGCGAGGCCTTTCTCCGGGCGCTGCACGGCGCCGCCGGCGAGCGCCTGGTCGAGGGCAACGCGGTCGAGCTGTTCCAGAACGGCGACGAGATCTTCCCGCAAATGCTCGCCGCGATCCGCGCCAGCCAGGCGACGATCCATTTCTCGACGTTCGTCTATTGGGCGGGGGCCGTGCCCGGGGAGTTCGCCGACGAGCTCTCGGCCGCCGCCCGGCGCGGCGTGACGGTGCGGCTCGTTCTCGACAGCAACGGCAGCAAGCCGATGCCCAGCGAGCTGGTGAGGCAGATGCGCGACGCCGGCTGCAAGCTCACCTGGTTCCGCCCGGTGCAGTGGTTCGACTGGATGGAATACGACCACCGGACGCACCGCCGCCTGCTGATCGTGGACGGCACGGTCGCCTTCACCGGCGGCGTCGGCATCGCCGACGAGTGGACGGGGCGGGCGCAGGGGCCCGGGCACTGGCGCGACACGAACGTGCGCCTCACGGGGCCCGTCGTCGCCGCGCTGCAAAGCGCGTTCACCGACAGCTGGAATCAGAGCACGGAGAAACTGCTGCTCGACGGCCGGGATTTTCCGCCCCTGACGCCGGCCGGCGACGTCCCCGTCTGCCCCGTGATCAGTACGCCGGCCAACGGCGCCTCGGCCGCCCAGCGCGTGATGGCCGCGCTCATCGCCGGCTCTGCGCGCACGCTGTACATCAGCAACGCCTATTTCGTCCCCACGCCGGCCTTCATCGACGCCCTTTGCGCCGCGAGCGACCGCGGCGTCGACGTGCGCATCCTCGTGCCCGGCCCCTACCACGACCAGAAGTTTGTCAGGCGCGCCAGCCGCCGCAGTTGGCCGCGCCTGGTCGCCCACGGCGTCGGCATCTTCGAATTCCAGCCGGCGATGATGCACGCCAAGTCGGTCATCGCCGACGGCGAGCTCCTGCTGGTGGGCTCGATCAACTTCGACCCGCGTTCGTTCGCGCTGAACGCGGAATTCGGGGTGGTCATCGCCAGCCGCCGCCTCGCCGCGGAAGCGGCGCGCGCCTTTGCCGCCGACCTTGAGCGCTCGGTCCGGGTGCTCCCCGCCGCCATCGCGGCGCGCGGCATCTTCAACCACGCGCTGGATACGATCTGCTATTGGGGGCGGGCGCAGCTGTAGGCGGGGTTGAAGGCAGGGTGGGCCGGCGGGCTCCGCCGCCGCCCCTCCTGCCAAGGGTAGCAAGGGGCGCAAGGGAATGCAAGCCCTGCCTTCAGAGCGGGACCTGGCGCCCGTGACCGCGGTTCATGACGGTTCAATGAGCCGGGTAGGCGAAATCGCGGATGAAGTGCTTCAAGTGCGAGTGAATGCGGTGGAAGCCGAAAGGGGGGGCCGCCATCTCGGCGATCGCCTTTTCCTTGTCCCATTTCAGGATATAAATACGGTAGAGGGCGACCGCGGCTCCGGTGCGGTCGGAGCCGTGGCGGCAATGAACGAAGACCGGGATGTTCGCCGGGTCGGCGAAGAGGTCGAGGAATTGCCGGTAGAGCCGTTTTTTGGGGAAAAAAGCCGACATGGGCAGGTGTTCAACCCGGATGCCGCTGTCGCGGAAGAACTGGTGGTCCACCTCGGCGCCGCTGAAGTTGACCACGATCTTGATCCCCAGTTTCTTGAGCTCGGCCACGCCGGCGGGCAGCGGCTGTCCGCCCCGGGTAGAGCTGCGGCGAAACGCGGTAAAAATTGGGCAGTCCGGGCAGGTCGAGCCGCTGGGCCGCGTCGCGGATGGCGGCGGCCGGCTCCTGGGCCGGGAGGCGGGCGGCGGCCAGTCCCGGCCCCGGGCCCGCGGCGGCGATGATCAGCAGTGTCCAGAGAAACTTTCTCATTCTTTTTCCCAATGCCGTTTGCGCTTCGCCGGCGAGCGTGCGCTCGCTTATAGCGGTCAAGCGGATGCCCGTTTTTGTCCGGGCTTCATCTAACCCGGCGGCAGCGGCAGCCCGCTTCCTTCCCGGCGTCCGGTCCCGGGAACGATTGCCCTACCTATTCCGTGGGCGCCTCGACCGGGGGATCCGTCGCGGCAGGCAAGCCTTTTTCCTTTTCGGCTCTTTTTTCGCAGTAGCTGCACAGCTCGGTGATGTTCTTCAGTTCCCTCGCCTTGGCCACGGTGCCTTCAAATATCTCGTTTGTCTTCTTGGTGTTGATGTAGGGGCAATCCGAGTACAGGTGGTAATGGGTGCCCGACTTTGTCCAATAAACGAGGTTGGTGCCCGACGGCGACAGTGATTCGGCCTTCTCCGTCTGCGCCGCGTACTGTTCCTGGGACGGGGGGTTGAAATCGATGCCCGTGACGCCGGCGATGAGCAAGGCGACAACGGCGATCGCGCCCACCAGGCCTTTCTGCTTCCCTTTCAGGTCCTTGTTGGTGAAGACCAGGATGACCAGGGGCAGGAAGGCGATCACGGCGATGATCGCGCCCAGCTGGTTCTGGACAAAGAACCTGAACGTATCCTTTTCCGAGGCGGGGTCGAAGCGGTTCGCTTTTTTCCACAGCAGGTTGCCGATGACGGCGAAAACCAGGTCGGCCGCGATCAGGGCGATGAGCCACGCCATCTTGATCGGCGGTTTTCGCAGCAGTAGGATGGCGCCGACCTCGAGGCCGATGGCCACGATCCAGGATAGTATGGCGAACAGGCGGAATTTTCCCGCCTTGGCCCTGCTTTCGTCGCTGGCCGCGAACGGCCTCGTCTCCCTGGCCGCGGTTGCCGGCGAGCTGTCCCCGCCATCCACCCGGGTCAATTTTTTCTTCGTACCCATGTCTGGCATTTCAACACCTCCTGGTACGCCTATTGTATACCAAATCTTTTATATAGGAAATGTCTGTAAGAAAACATCCCCGCGCTTCGCGATCGACCATGCCGGCCATTGACATTTCCCTCGGCCATCCGCAAAATGGGCCCATGGTACAAACCGATTTTCCCGTTGGCCCACGACCGGCAAATATGCCGCCGATCCATGACCCGGCCGGCGACGGCCGGCGGCGGGCCCGGCTCGTCCTGGTCACCTTCCTGCTGGTGTTCATTTCCGCCCGCGTCTCCACGTTCCTGATCATGGCCCGCCGGATTCCCGATTTGTATATCCATCTTGGCGGTACCCACATCCACCACCTGAACTATGGCATATTCCTGCTGAGCGCGGTCGGAGCCTATCTCCTTTTCGTTCGCCCGTCGGAGCGCGGGAGGGCGGTCGCTGGCGTCGGCTACGGTTTTGGCCTCGCCCTGACCTTCGACGAGTTCGGGATGTGGCTGCATCTCGGCGGCGATTACTGGCAGCGGGCCAGTTTCGACGCGATCAGTGTCCTCGCCGCATTGCTCGTGCTGATCGCCTTTGCGCCGCCGCTGCGCAGCTGGCATTCGCATCACTTCGCCCTGGCGCTGTTCATCGCCGGGGCGGTGGTGGTCTTCTACCTCATGCTCGCCGAATCTTTCCGCTTCGCCGCCCGCGTTGAACCGCGCCTGGAGCAGCTCGACCGGCACGGGCCTGCCTGATCCCAGTGGGACGGGCCAGGGAATTCCCGGGCAGGCGAAAAAGTACCCTTGCCTTGCATCGAATTCCGTCCCGCCTGCCGTTGAATAATGCCTCCCGGCGATTTGTCCGGGGGTAATGGGCACGTTTTTTTGCTGCGCGAATGAGTCACTTCGTCCAAAGCCCGGGTTCTTTCGCTGCAATAATGGTTATTTTCCATTCTTTTCATTTATAACTGTGGCGACTGCATTTTAGCCAAAAAAAAAGGAGGTCTAAAATGAAAACAAGAATCATGGTACTGCTGGGAGCGATGGTACTGCTTTCCGCCGCGGTTGCCTATGGGCAGCCCATCGAGGTGAAGGCGCCGATCGATTTCGCTTTCACCGTCGAGGGCAAGCTCCTTCCCGCCGGCCAGTACGTTTTCACGCGCACCGACGATGGCACGGCGTTCAGGGTCCAGGGAGTCGGCAAGGAAGCCAAGGAAGGGGTCCTGGCAATGATCATTACCCGGCTGGCCGGGGAAATGCGCGACCTGAAGAAGGGCGCCTATCTGGTGTTCGACAATGCCGGTGACACCAACATGCTTTCGGAGATCTGGTTCCCCGGAGAAGACGGTTACCTGGTCGGGGTCATGAAGGGCAAGCATATGCACAAGATGGTGCACATGATGAAGTAGGATCCCGTCGTTGCTGCGCCCGCGGTCGCTGCCGCGGGCGGCAGCGCTTTCAAGGAGGATAATGTGAAGATCGTGAAATCCATTGGTTTGCTTTTGCTGCTGTGCGTCTTCGCCTATGGCCAGACGGAAGACCTGGGCATGGGGGCCTTCGCCAACGAGCACGGCCAGATCCTGCTGGCCGTCGACGCCGCCCTGGTCGACTTCCAGATCAACAGCCCCTACGTCATGTTCGTCATGTACATGGCGGCCAAGGACCAGAACAAGGACATCGTCGTCGGGCGGGACACGGTCGTCATGGTCTACCAGGGCAACGAGTACAAGATGCCGTCGCTCAAGGAACTCCGGGAGAAATACAAGGGCGAGATTCACGATGTCGACTTCTACAGGCACCTGGGCAAGGAGGGCATCATCTCCTCGTGGATCCGCTTCTACAATTTCGCCCAAGGGGTGGATTTTTTCCCCCCGCTCACCCTGCGCCGGACCGCGCTGGCGGTCGACTCGGGGTCCATGTACGGTTTCCGGGGGTTCCGGACCAAGATCTATTTCAAGAACCCCGGATTCAAGAAGGGCGACAAGGTGACCTTCAAGGTTTGGGACAAGAAGAACCCCAAGATCGGCGGCGAAGTCTCCGCGGTCATCGATTAACCGCCATGACCCCGGCCGGGAAATTCGCGCCGGGTCTGGAAGCCAGGCGCCGGGCCAAAGCTGCGGATGGGCGCGGCCCCGGCCCCTTCCATGGCCTGATTCCCGGAAACGGGGCGGGACCGGGAAAATGAAAAAGTTTCCTCTGTCGCAGGCGTTTCAACTGCTGGAACCGGGCCCGGTCGTCCTGGTAACGACGGCCGCCGGCCGCAAGAAGAACATCATGACCATTTCCTGGCACATGGTCATGGACTTCACGCCGCGGTTCGCCCTGGTCACCGGCCCCTGGAATTACTCCTTCAACGCCTTGAGGGAGAACAAGGAATGCGTGATCGCCGTCCCGACCGTCGATCTTTCCGAAACGGTCGTCAGGATCGGGGCCTGCTCCGGCGCCGATACCGACAAGTTCAAAACGTTCGCCCTGACGCCGGTAAAAGCCCGGTCGGTGCGGGCTCCCCTGATCGCCGAATGCCTGGCCAATATCGAGTGCCGCGTGATCGATTATATCGACAAGCACGGCATCTTCGTCCTGGATGCCGTATATGCCTGGATCGATGCCGGGCGGAAGGAGCGCCGGACGTTCCACGCCAACGGCGACGGGACGTTCACGGTGGACGGCAGGACCATCGATCACCGGGAACTGATGCTGGACAAGCTGGCTCCCGGGGCATGAAAGGGGAGCCGTAGCGGATGGATTGCATTGTCGAGGCAATTTAGCCGATGGGCAAAGGAGGTCTAAAATGAAAACAAAGATCATGGTGCCGCTGGGGGTTTTGCTCGTGCTCGCCGCGCTGTCGTTGGCCGGGGATCAGGTATCGCTCAAAGCGACGATCGAATTCCCTTTCATGGTCAAGGCCAAGACCCTTCCGGCCGGGCAGTATGAATTCATGAAGGTCGAGGACGGCATGGCCTTCAGGGTGCTGGGAGAAGGCAGGAACGTGGCCACGGCCGTCATCCTGACGCGGCTGAGCGGGGACGCGCGCGCCGCCGACAAAAGTTCGTATGTCGTGTTCGATACGATCGCTGACCGCAACACGCTCGCGGAGATCTGGCTTCCCGGCGAGGACGGCTACCTGATGTCGACCACGAAAGCCAAGCACACCCATACGACCGTGCCCTTGAAGTAAGAAGACGCGGCTGAGCGGGTGCCGGCCGGCTGCATCCCGGCCGCCGCCAGGAATTCCACGCCAGGGCTTTCGCTCGCCCCTCTGAAGGCAAAGGAGGCCCAATGGGTCGCCTGGAGCTGAAGGTCAGCGGGCAAAAAGAGGATCGCTGGCTCGTAGAAATACGTGCCGGCAACGGAATCATTTCGCATTCACGACCAGGGGCCGGGTCCCCCCGGCAGTGACATCGTTCAGGATAGATCCACCAAACTATGGCGGTTTCCATTTCCGAACAGGCAAGTCTTTCCCCGCGGCGGGAAGGCGCGCCCCGGTCTCCTTGACAGTTAAAATCATTACGATTAAGATTCAGCCGGCTTCATGGAGGCGATCGATGAACGGAAGAACAACGAAACTCCTTCTGCTCGCATTCTGGATAGCGGTTTCGGCCGGCTTCAATTTCGCCGGCCCGCAGGATGACGCGGCCCCCGCCGGCCTTGTTTTGAAGAACGGCTTCGTTTATACGGTCGATGGCCGGCGCACCGTCGCGGCCGCCGTCGCCGTCAGGGACGGCAAGATCGTCCTTGTCGGCAGCGATCGCGACGCCGCCAAATACATCGGCAGCGGGACCGTCGTGATCGACCTGCGGGGGCGCATGGTGCTGCCCGGCTTCATCGACAGCCACTGCCACGCGGCTTACGGGGCCGCCCATGAGGGATTCGACATCATGTTCACCGGCCTGAAGTCGATCGATGAGTACAAAAAGGCGATCCGCGATTTCGCATGCCGCGCACCGGGACGCGAAGTTCATCAAGGGCCGGGGCTGGAAGAACACCCTGTTCGGCAAGACCGGCCCCGACAAGAAGATCATCGACGAGATCATCCCGGACATCCCGGTGGCGCTCGACGACGAGGGCGGGCACGCCACCTGGGTGAACTCGCTGACCCTCAAGCTGGCCGGCATCACCAGGGAGACAAAGAGTCCGCGCGGCGGGGTGATCGAGCACGATCCCGCCACCGACGAGCCGACGGGCACGCTGCGCGAGGGCGCCGCCGGCCTGGTCTCGTCCCTCTTCCCCGATTATACCGTGGAGCAGCTCATGCAGGCCATCGAGTCCTACCAGAGGATGGCCGCCTCCTTCGGCATCACCACGGCGCACGACGCCACGCTCGACGTGGAAGGCAACGACTTCCACGCCTACAAAAACCTGGAGAAGGAGAACCGCCTGGCCATGCGCTTCCGCGCCTCGCTCTGGGTGGACCAGAAGAAGGGGCTCGAGCAGGTGGCCGGGCTCATCGCCGACCGGGCGAAGAACTGCGGCCCGCTTTTCCAGGCCAACGGGGCGAAGGTGTATATCGACGGCGTGGTCGAGGGCGGCACGGCGTACCTGAAGGAACCCTACAAGCATCTGCCGGGTTTCCGCGGCGAGCCCCGCTGGGACGCGGATAAACTGAACGACATGTGCGCCGCGCTGGACAAGAATAAATTCCAGATCCATGTTCACGCGATCGGCGATGCCGCGACCGCGATGATCCTGGATGCCTTCGCCTTCGCCCTGGAGAAGAACGGCAGGCGCGATGCGCGGAACCTGGTCACGCACATCCAGTTGGTGGCCCCGCAGGATATTCTGCGCTTCAGGGAACTCGGCGTCGTCGCCGTCCCCCAGCCCTACTGGTTCATGAAGGACGACTATTATTACAACCTGCAGGTCCCGTATCTCGGGCAGAAGCGCGCCGACGAGGAATATCCCGATGGAAAGCTTCTTCAGGGCCGGCGTGGTGGTGGCTTCGGGGAGCGACTACGCTGTCACCATCCCCTGCGACCCGCTGCAGGCGATCCAGATCGGCATCACGCGCAGCGTCCCGGGGGTCAGCGATCCCCGGGAGGTCCTCTGGCCCGAGGAGAGGGCGACGCTGGACCAGATGATCGCCAGCTTCACCCGCAACGGCGCCTATGCGAATTTTATCGAGGACACGACGGGCTCGATCGAGGTCGGCAAGGCGGCCGACCTGATCGTGCTGGACAAGAACCTGTTCCGCGTGCCGGCCGGCGAGATCGGCAAGGTCAAGGTCGTGCTGACTTTCTTCGCCGGAAAGCCGGTTTTTTCCGATGGCGGGCTGCCGGGGGCGGAGCAGCAGATCTCCACCCGCTAGCCAGTCATTGCCGCTTATCTAATGCCCTGATTCCTGCTATAATCAGGCTTCCCCAAATGATTCCTCCAGGTTGACGCAAATGCTGAGTATTTACGGCGAGATCGCGGCCCTGCTTACGGCGGTATGCTGGTCGTTCAACTCCGTGGTCTTTACCCGGGCGGGGAAGCGGGTCGGGTCGGTCACCGTGAACGTCATGCGCCTGTGGGCCGCTCTCCCGGCCCTGATCCTGCTGCACTGGCTGTTGTTCGGGACGCCGCTCCCCCTGGGCATCGAGCGGCAGCGCTTTCTCTACCTGGGGATCTCCGGCTTCGTCGGCTTCGTCCTCGGGGACACCATGCTGTTCGAATCCTTCCTGCTGATCGGCCCCCGCCTGGCCATGCTGCTGGCGCTGCTGGTGCCGGTCTTCAGCACCCTGCTGGCCTGGTTATGGCTGGGGGAGACGCTGCGGCTCCCGGAAATTTTCAGCATCCTGGTGACCATCGCGGGCGTGGCCTGGGTGGTGGCGGAACGGACGGCTCCGGATGGCGCGCCGGCTTCCCTGCAGCCGCGGAAATACCGCCGGGGGATATGGCTGGCCGTGGGCGGGGCGGCGGGGCAGGCGGTGGGCCTGCTTTTTTCCAGGCTGGGACTGGCGGGAGGCTATTCCGCCATCTCCGCCACCCTGGTCCGCGTCGGCAGCGCCGGCCTGGTCCTGGCGGCCGTCGGCCTCGCCCAGGGAAAACTCCGCGCCCATTTGGCCAAGATGAAAGACAGGAAAGCCCTGTTGGAGATCACCGCCGGTTCGCTGACCGGGCCGGTCCTGGGGGTCATCCTTTCCCTGGAGGCCATCGCCCACGCCCACATCGGCGTCGCCTCCACGCTGATGTCTCTGACCCCCGTGCTGCTGCTGCCGGTGTCCCATTTCCTTTTCAAGGAAAGGATCACGTCCCGGGCGATCGTCGGGACCCTGGTCGCCCTGCTGGGCGTCGTCCTGCTTTTCCTGGCCTGACGCCGCCTGGCTGCGCGCGCAAAAATCAGCAACGGAAAAATAGTTGCTACAATCCCCGCTGTGCAGGAATGCTTGTTCTGGAAATAGCTCGAGCCGGAGCCGGCTCGCTGGCTTTGTGGATTACTGTATTACGGACGCAATTCTGGCAAAAAAAGGGGCCGCGGCCCGAAGACCGCGGCCCTTGATCCTGTCCTTGTTCGGAAGCGAACCGCAGCTAGCCGAGGATGGCGTCCTTGCAGGCCTTGGCGACGCGGAACTTGACGACGCGCTTGGCCGGGATCTTGATCTCGGCGCCGGTGGCCGGGTTGCGGCCCATGCGCGCCTTGCGGTTGACCAGCACGAGCTTGCCCAGGCCGGGAACGGTAAAGCCGTTCTTGGCGTTCTTGTAGGCCATGCCCGCCAGCGCTTCGATGGCTTCTCCGGCCTGCTTCTTGGTGATCCCGACCTTCTCGGCGACTCCGGCAACGATCTGACCCTTGGTCATTGCTTTTGACATATGATCATCTCCTTATTTGAATTCGACCGTGGAAAACCTTTCCTATCCCGGTCATTGGCGGCAATATATACGGATTTTAAAAAAAAAGCAATCCCCTTGGACAAATATTTTTTTTTGTGCCGCCAAAAGTCGCAGCCTGCGGATGCGGGCGCCGGGAACGCCTCCTGATTCATTTTATCGTCTTTTATGATATATTTCCCTTTTCATGAAAGGAGGGGACGAATGAAAAAATTATTGGCGATCGTCGGGCTGGGGCTTTTGCTGGTTTCGTTGGCGCCGCTGGCCTGCAAGAAGGCCAGGAAACCGCAAGACCAGGAATGGTACCGCTACATCAGCGCCTACACCTCGGGCGACATTTCGCGCCGGGCCCCGGTGCGCGTCCTCTTCGTCGGCAACGTCGGCACGGAAGGGCAGAGCCCGTCCGAGCTCGCGGGCTACCTGGAATTCAGCCCCGCCCTCTCCGGCAGGAGCGAGTGGAAATCTCCGCGCGAGCTGGTCTTCACCCCGGACCGCGAGCTGGTCCCGGGCACGCTCTACCACGCCGTCCTGAACATCCGCAAGTTCATGAAATTGCCGCGCGAGTACGCGCGCTTCGAGTTCACCTTCGCCGCGGTCCGCGAGTCGCTGACCATCGACCTGCAGGGACTCACGCCGCTCGACGAGATATCGCCCAACCAGTTCCTGCTGCGCGGCCTGTTGACCACCCGTGACAGCCAGGAGGGCGCCGCCGTCCAGAAGATCCTCTCTGCCCGCCAGGAGGGGAAAGCGCTGGCCGTCGCCTGGGCGCACGAGAACGAGGGCCGCAGCCACAGCTTCGTCATCAAGACCATCCAGCGCCTGGAACAGCCGAGCCGGGTCGAGGTGCAGTGGGATGGCGCCGCCGTCGGCGCGGCGCAGAAAGGGTCGCGCGCGGTCGACGTCCCCTCGCTGGGCCAGTTCGAGCTCCTGGACGCCGAGGCGGTCCTCGATCCGGCCACCAGCGTGCTGCTGCGTTTTTCCGACCCCCTGAAAAAAAACCAGAACCTGAACGGGCTGATCACCATCGCCGGCCACCAGCCCACGTTCGAGATCGACAACAACGTGGTCCGCGTCTATTCCGCCAAGGGTTTCGACGGCGCGATCGAGGTCGTCGTCAACCCGGGAGTGCGCAACTTCAACGACCGGCGCCTGCAGAAACGGCTCACGCGCTCGGTCGCCTTCCAGAGGCTTGCGCCCCAGGTGCGCTTCGTGGGCCAGGGGACCATCCTCCCGGACAAGGACAAGCTGACCATCCCCTTCGAGGCGGTCAGCCTGCGCGCGGTCCAGGTGACGGCCTTCCAGGTCTTCAGCAACAACATGGCGCAGTTCTTCCAGCAGAACAACCTGGAAGGCAAGGAGAACCTTTCCATGGTCGGCCGCTTCCTGTGGCGCAAGACCGTGCTCCTTTCCGACAAGGCCGGGGACGCGGCCAACTGGCGGCGCTACAGCCTCGACGTGACCCGGCTGCTGGGCGAGAACCCGGGCAGCCTGTTCCGCATCATGATCTCCTTCAACCGCGGCAACTCCGCCTTCCCCTGCAGCAACAGCGACAAGCCGGTCCCGGAACCGCCCCTGCAGGACCAGGACGACGTTTCCTGGCGCGATTTTTCCAACTGGGACTATTCGGAAGACTATTATAACGAGGAAGGCCGGGACGGCTGGGCCGAGCGCGGCGATCCCTGCAAGGACGCATACTATAACCCGCGCTTCAACGCCGAAGCGGTCCAGGCGCGCAATTTCCTGGCCTCGAACATCGGCCTGGTCGCCAAGCTCGGGGGCAACCTGGACCTGCACGTGGTGACCACCGACATCCGCAGCGCCGAGCCCCTATCCGGGGTTCGCGTCCGCGCCTTCAATTTCCAGAACCAGCTGCTCGGCGAGGGGAGCAGCGACGGCTCGGGTTTCCTCACCCTGGTTCTCCCCGGGCAGCCGTTCTTCATCGAGGCCCAGCTGGGCAAAGACAGGGGCTACCTGCGCCTGAGCAAGGAAGGGGCGCTGGCCACCAGCCACTTCGACGTGGGCGGCGAGAAAGTGCAGAAGGGGATCAAGGGGGCCATCTACGGCGAGCGGGGGGTCTGGCGTCCCGGCGACGACCTCTATCTCACCTTCGTCCTCTTTGACCGCGAACACGTTCTGCCGAGCGAGCACCCGGTGGTGCTGGAGCTCTACAACCCCAAGGGACAGTTGATCCAGACCTGCAAGCCGACGCGGTCGCTGGACGCCTTCCATTCCTTCCGCATCCGCACCGAGGAGGCGGCGTTGACCGGCAACTGGAAGGCCAGGGTGCTGGTCGGCGGCCTGACCTTCGAGCAGAACGTGAAGATCGAGACGGTGGTGCCCAACCGCCTGAAGATCAATTTCCAGCCCGGAGCTGACAAGATACTGCAGGGCAAGCCGCTGAACGCGGTACTGAGCAGCCAGTGGCTGCACGGCGCCGTGGCGGCCAACCTGAAGTTCGACGCCAAGGTGCGCCTGACGCCGCGGCCGACAAGCTTCCCGCGCTGGCCCGACTTCGTCTTCGACGACCCGGCGCGGGAGGTCACGTCGTCCGAACAGCAGGTCGCCGAAGGCAAGCTGGACGCCGACGGCCGGGCCAGCTTCCCCATCGCGCTCGAGATGGAGCAGGCCGCCCCCGGCTTGATGGACGCCATGTTCATGACCCGAGTTTTCGAGGAGAGCGGCGACTTCTCGAGCGATGCGCTCACCCTGCCCTTCTATCCCTTCGCCAGCTTCGTGGGCGTCAAGCTGCCCAAGGGCGACCAGGCCCGCGGCATGCTGCTCACCGACCAGGACCACGTCCTGCAGATCGTCACCGTCGACCCCGAGGGGCGGCCGCTGTCGCGCGCCAAGCTGCAGGTCACCCTCTACAAGGTCGAGTGGAAGTGGTGGTGGGACAAGAGCGGCGACTCCCTGGCCCAGTACGTTTCCAGCCCCAGCCACGTGCCGCTGCTCAAAGGCGAAGTCTCGACCCGCGACGGCAGCGGCCAGTGGAAGTTCCGCATCAACTACCCGGAGTGGGGCCGCTACCTGGTGCGCGTGGTCGATCCGCAAAGCGGCCATGCCGCCGGGCAGACCCTTTACATCGACTGGCCGGGCTGGGCCGGCCGCGCCCGCGAAGAAAAGGGCAGCGGCGCCACCCGGCTCAATTTTAGCGCCGACAAGGAGCGCTACCGGGTGGGGGAAAAAGCGACCCTCTTCCTTCCCGACGCGCCCCAGGGGCGGGCGCTGGTGTCGCTGGAGAGCAACGCCAGGATCCTGAAGCAGATGTGGGTGAGCACGCAGGCCGGGGAGAACCGCTTCACGGTCGACCTCGACGAAAGCATGAGCCCCAACATCTACGTCCACGTCACCCTGCTGCAGCCGCACTCGGGCAAGAAGAGCGACACGCCCATCCGCCTGTACGGCGTGATCCCGGTCATGGTGGAGAACCCGGCGACCCGGCTGGAGCCGCAGCTCAAGGTGGCCGCCGAGCTGAAGCCCATGGAGGATTTCAAAGTGGCGGTGCAGGAAAAATCCGGGCGGCCGATGACCTATACCCTGGCCGTGGTCGACGAGGGCCTGCTCGGGCTGACGCGCTACTCCGCCCCCGACCTGCGCAAGAGATTCTACAGCCGCGAAGCCCTGGGCGTCCTCACCTGGGACCTCTTTGACGACGTGGCCGAGGCTTACGGCACCGACCTGTCGCGGCTACTGGCCCTGGGCGGCGGCGAAGAAGGCGCGGGCGCGGGCGCCGAGAAGAAGCAGCGACGCTTCCCGCCGGTCGTGCTCTTCGCCGGGCCTTTTTCGCTGGAGCCCGGGAAAACGGCGGAGCACAAGTTCAGGATGCCGCAGTATGTCGGGGCGGTGCGGGTCATGGCCGTCGCCGGGAGCGACGGCGCCTTCGGCGTCGCCGAGAAATCGGTGCCGGTGCGGCAGGACCTGATGATCCTGCCCACCCTGCCGCGGGTCGTGCGCCCGGGCGAGTCGTTCGACCTGCCGGTGTCGGTCTTCGTCAACCAGGCCGACATCCGCAGCGTGCAGGTTCAGGTCGAGCCCGGCTCCATGTTCCGGGTCAACGGCCCGCAGATCAAGACCGTCGAGTTTTCCAAGCCCGGCGACGAGATCGTCTCTTTTCCCATGGCCACCGTCCAGGCCATCGGCCAAGGGTCCGTGTACATCAAGGCCGTGGCGGGCACGCGCAAGGCCGAGAGCCGGGTGGCCATGCCCGTGCTGGCCGCCAACCCCAGGATCCTGGAGACGCTGCGCGCCGAGATCGGGTCGGGCGAATCCCGCGAGATCGCGGTCAAGGCTTTCGGGCTCAAGGGGACCAACGACGTGACCCTGGAATTTTCCATGCTGCCGCCCTTCGACCTGCAAAAGCGGCTGCAGTTCCTGATCCAGTATCCCCACGGCTGCCTGGAGCAGACCCTGTCCACCGCCTTCCCGCAGCTCTACCTGAAATACCTGATGAAGCTGGATGCCGGGCAGCAGAAAAAAGTGGATAATTTCGTCGCGGTGGCGATCGAGAAGATGCGCGGCTTCCAGGCGCCGAACGGCGGGTTCACCTACTGGCCGGGCGCCTACGAGGTGCACCAATGGACCTCCTCCTATGCCGGCTATTTCCTGCTCGAGGCCGCGCGCCTGGGCTACCACGTCCCGGCCGGCATGCTGGACTCCTGGAAGAAAAACCAGAAGGCGCTGGCCAATTCCTGGACCGCGGCGCCGGAGACGGGCCGCCTGGTCCAGGCGTTCCGCCTGTTCACGCTGGCCCTGGCCGGCGCGGCGGACATGGGCGCCATGAACCGCCTGCGCGAGAGTTCCGACCTGGAAAGCGCCGCCGCCGTGCTGCTCGCCGGCGCCTTCCAGGCCAGCGGCCAGAAGGAAGCCGCCGAGGACCTGCTCGGGAAATGCACGTGGCGGGTCGCGAAGTACCGCGACGACAGCCGCACCTTCGGATCCGATTTCCGCGACAAGGCCGTCATGGTGCGCACCCTGGTGCAGATGAACCAGGCCGGGCGGGCCAGGAAGTTCCTCGACGAGATCGTCGCCAGCCTGTCGGCCGACACCTGGTACTCCACCCAGGAAACCGCCTATGGGCTCATGGCCGTTGCCGCTTACTACGGGGGCTCGCCGGCCAAGCCGTTCCGCTTCAAGCTGGGCTGGGAAGGCGAAGTTCCCCGGGAGGTGGAAGCCGCCGTGCCTTTCTTCCAGCAGGTCATCTCCCCCTTCAACGCCATGGAGCGCAAGCTGCGGGTCGACAACCCGGGCCAGGGCAGGCTCTACATGACCGCGACCATCGCCGGCATTCCCGCCGCCGGGGCCGAGAAAGCCCACGAGAACAACCTGCGGCTGGAAGTCGCCTACCAGGACCTGAAGGGCGAGCCGTTCGCCGTCGAGCGCATCGCGCAGGGCAGCGACCTGCAGGTGAAGATCAGCGTCACCAACCTCGGCAAGGTCGCGCTGCACAACCTGGCGCTGACCCACTTCGTCCCCACCGGCTGCCAGATCGCCAACCCCCGCCTGTTCAGCGAAGAACCGGCCAGCGGCTATTATGACTACCAGGACGTCCGTGACGAGCGCATCTACACCTATTTCAGCCTGGACGGCGGCGTCAAGAAGACCTTCACGGTGGTCCTCAACGCTTCCTTCAGTGGCCGCTTCTACCTGCCGGGCATCAGCGTCGACTCGATGTACGATCCCGCCTACCACGCCAACAGCACCGGGAGATGGGTGGAGATCGTACGCTGAAGGCGTTTTTTCGCAAGCGGCGCCGCGCCCTCCTGCTGCTGGGCGGCCTGCTGCTCGTTCTCTGCCTGCTGTTCTGGATGAGCCTGCCGCGGCGGCTTTTCAACGACCCGCTTTCGCCGGTGCTGTTCTCGGCCGACGGCCGCCTCCTGGGCGCCCGCCTGGCCGCCGACGAGCAATGGCGCTTCCCCAGGATGGAGGCGGTCCCGGAGCGCTTTTTCCAGGCGCTGCTGCAGTACGAGGACCGCCGCTTCTACCGCCATCGCGGCGTCGACCCGCGGGCGATCGCCCGCGCCCTGTGGACGAACATTAAAAAAAGGCGGGTGGCCAGCGGCGGCAGCACCCTGACCATGCAGGTGGTGCGCCTCTCCCGCAAGAACCCACGGCGCACCTACCTGGAAAAGATCCGCGAAATGATCCTGGCCCTGCGCCTCGAATTCTCCTTCTCGAAAAGGGAGCTCCTGGACCTGTACGCGGCCAACGCCCCGTTCGGTGGCAACATCGTGGGCATCGACGCGGCGTCCTGGTTTTATTTCGGCCGCGGCCCCGAGGCCCTGAGCTGGGGCGAGGCGGCGTTCCTGGCGGTCCTGCCCAACGATCCCGCGCTCGTCGCCGGCGCCCGGAACCGGAGCCGGCTGAAGCTGAAAAGGGACCGGCTGCTGCAGCGCCTGCGGCGGCAAAAATTCCTTTCCCCCCTTGAGCATCGCTGGCGCTGGCCGAGCCCCTGCCCGGCGGGCCGCGGCCGGTGCCGCGGCTGGCGCCCCACCTTCTCGATACCCTGGCGGCGCGCCGGACCGGGGAGCGGCTGTTCCGCACCTTCATCCGGCCCGGGCTCCAGGAAACGCTGGGCCGCATCGTCCAGGCCAACGGCGAGAGGCTGCTGCGCGGCAACATCCGCAACCTCGCCGCCATGGTCGTCGACAACCGGGCGGGGACGGTGGTGGCGTACGTGGGCAACGTCAGCCGCGCCGCCGCGGTCGAGAACGGGCAGGACGTGGACCTGGTTTGCAGCCCGCGCAGCACGGGCAGCATCCTCAAGCCGTTCCTCTATGCCGCCATGCTGCAGGAAGGCGGGCTCACCCCGCGCACCCTGCTCGCCGACACCCCCGTCCATTTCGCCGGCTACGTGCCGGAAAATTTCGACCGCCGCTTCCGCGGCGCCGTGCCGGCGCGCGACGCGCTGGCGTGGTCGCTGAACATCCCCGCCATCCGCATGCTCCAGGAGTTCGGCATCCCGCGCTTCTACAACCTGCTGAAAAAGTGGGGATTCTCCACGCTGGCGCGCTCTCCCGGCAACTACGGCCTGACCCTGATCCTGGGCGGGGCGGAAGGGACGCTCTTCGATATCACCGGCTTGTACTCGCGGCTGGCGCAACTGGCCCTGGGCGACGCCGTCACGCGCCGGGAGATCCGCCTGCTGCGCAGTGACGTTCCCCGGCGCTCGCGCATGGCCGATCTCGGGCCCGCCGCCGCCTGGCTGACCCTGCAGGCCCTGACCGAGGTGAACCGTCCCGACCAGGAGGGCTACTGGAAAGAGTTCTCCTCCTCCAAGTGGGTGGCCTGGAAGACCGGGACCAGCTTCGGCCTGCGCGACGCCTGGGCGGTGGGCGTGACGCCGGCGTACACGGTGGGCGTCTGGGGGGGCAACGCCGACGGCGAGGGCAACCCCGACCTGACCGGCCTCGCGACCGCCGCCCCGGTCCTTTTCGAGATCCTGCAGGCGCTGGACACGGGAGGGGCGATCCCGCAACCGCGCCTGTGGCTGAAAGAGATCCGCGTCTGCCGCGATTCCGGGTTCCTGGCCGGCGAACTCTGCCCCCCCGCCACCGTGGACATGCCCGTCGAAAGCCACTTCCAGCAGCCGTGCCCTTTCCACCAGCTGGTGCACCTGGACGCAAGCCGGCGCTACCGGGTCGATTCCAGCTGCGAATCGCCCGCGCGCATGGTCCACGAACCGTGGTTCGTCCTGCCGCCGGTGCAGGAATACTATTACCGGCGCTACCACCCCGAGTATCGCGGCCTGCCCCCTTTCCGGCGGGACTGCGCCGACGTTTTCCAGGCCGAGTCGGGCCGGCAGGTCATCAGCCTCGTCTACCCCGACGCCAGGACCGCCGTTTACGTCCCGGTCGATCTCGACGGCCGGCCCGGGCAGGTGGTCCTCGAGGCCGTCCACCGCGACCGCGAAGCCGCGATCTTCTGGCACCTGGACGGGCGCTACCTGGCCGCCACCCGCCACTTCCACCAGGTCGCCGTTGTGCCCGGGCCCGGGCGAGCACCTGCTGGTGCTCATGGACGAGGACGGCCATCGCCTGGAGCGCCGCTTCTACGTCCTCAACCGGGAACAGTGACCGCAAAGAATCCGCATAGGCGAACCTTGTGTTCGCCCATATGCGTTTACATAACGAGATTTTTGGCGGAGACGGAGATCAAGAGCGGAAAGGATCCGCGGCGTAAACAAGATTTGGGGCGAACACAAGGTTCGCCCCTACCAAATTGTAAAGAGGATTGGCAATACGATTATTCAAAATTCTATTTGCTAAACTCCAAGATTCATTTTAATTAAAATATGGCCTTTTTCTTTGCTTTGTTTGAAATATTTATTTCACCTACAACTGATTGCCATCCATCAAGTGTGGCTTTAAAGCAATATGTCCCTCGTTGGATATGCTTAAAATGAAAAAAACCATTTTTATCAGTAAGTACTCTGTGAATTGTTTGAGATTTCCAATTCATATCTTTTTTTCTTATTTCAAAAAGTACTTCTGGCAAAGGCGTTCCCAAAGGCGTACCATCTTCCATAAAAATTCTCCCAGATATTATCTTTACAATGAATGGTTCTTTAAGGAAAACAATGATATGCTCACTGGTTGATTTCGTAAATCCGTCCATACTACATAGTGAGCCGATATCTATATCATCTTTTTCATCCAGTTGAACGATTTGAAAACATTTTCCATCAGCCTGACAAGAAAAACATAATAATACAAATACGAAAAATACTTTCTTCATAATAAAATTGTATGGGATTGGAATAATGTTTTCAATTAGGAAATAGCACTTATGCACGAATCGCAATATCAGTAAGTGCAACATCAATTTTTGACTTTTGTTTACAAATTGCCTGTTGACAATTAAGGTAGATATTCTCAAAATGCAAGTATATGGAAAATAGATTTTTCAATCAATTTCAACATTGTTGAGTAAGGTAATTTAATTAAAAGGAATGGGGAGATCTATATGAAAAGAATCCTTTTGTGGCCCATGCTCATTTGTATTGGATGTTCGATTATGCAATCAGATATTAAACAAAATATAGATGATATCAAAAAAATTGTTGAAGGAGCAGACTCTGAAGCATGGTGTGAGATGGTATATTGTGTGAATGGCGTGTATAGAGGTCCGATTAAATTACTCGTATTCAAAAAGAATGGCAAGGCACAGCAGATAATTATAAGCGGAATCAGTAGAGAAAGCCAAAATGAATATAAAAGCATAATAATGAAACGAATAGAGAATCAAAAATATGATGCTTTTATAAAAAAACTTATCGATGTTGGGATATTTGATATGAATGATATTGATTTAACAAAGTTGCCTGCAAAGGAAAGTGCTGAAAATCCTTGGGAAGATAGTTTTACTCAAATTCCCAGCGCAACTAGTTTTATTGAATTTATTTATTTCATTAGAATAGGAAAGAGGGAGCACAAGTTTTATGGATTTGAAATTGATATTTTTAAAGACGGCAGATATAAAAAAGTCGTAGAATTATTCAACAATTTTTTTGAGCAAAAATTAGGTGGTAATTATAGTAATATTATAGTGAGATAGGTATTTGATGTGTTCAATCCTCTTAATTTGAGAATTTACTTGTCAAGTCGTAAACCAATTCTCTTGTGTCGGGATTTTCTTCGTCCGAAGTCCAATTAACTGGATTGGTATGGATGTAGTTGCGGGTCTGCTGAAGCTCAGTTTCGTTGCGGATGATATGCTCATAATAATTGCGCTGCCAAAGACGTTTGTAAAATTCCGGCCAATGAAAAAATTTCATTTGTTGGATGTAATGGTGGGTGGTTTGGGATTTGAATGCCTAGATGATCCGACCAAGAGATCTTGATTCCGTTCCGTAGGGGCGATCCTTGTGATCGCCCTGAGCTTCGGAATTAATGGCAGATCCTGGGTGGAAACAAGATATAGCGCGGATACCAGGTCCGTGTCGAATACAAGGTTCTGGGCGAACACAAGGTTCGCCCCTACAGATGATATGCAAAATGGCGTGGATGTGATTGGGCATGATGATATATTGGTCCAATTCCAAAATATCAAATCTTTGTGGTAATTTTTGCCATTCTTCTTTCAATATCTCCCCGGCGGCATTTAATGTCATTTCCCCATTTGAAATATCTCCAAACAGGCATTCCCGATTTTGTGTGCAGAGGGTGGTGAAATAATATCTGGGCGAGGAATATTTCCATCCCTTCAGGCGGATCGATCGACGGCCGCGATATTTAAATTCATTGTACATTTTCTGTAGGGGCGAACCTTGTGTTCGCCCTTCGTTATTTCGCCCCGAGTAAAATAAGTTTCGGCTGCCTTACCTTGGCAACGTGACGCTCACTCCGTGACCACGATCCGGCCGGTCATGTCGTCGTGGCCGGCGCCGCAGAAGATATCGCATTCAAAGTTGAACGTGCCCACCTTGGCCGGGATGAGGCGCACCTCGGTGACCTTGCCGGGATTCACGTCCTCGCGGATGCCTAGTTCCTTGCAGTAAAAACCATGCTGCCGGTCCAGGGATTTCAGTCTTGAGGACGACGGGCTCGCCTTTTTTCAGCTTGATCTCGCTCGGCATGAAGGCGAATTTTTTGGCGCTGACCTCGATCTCTTTTTCCTGCAGCACCAGCGGATATTCCGTGATCACGGCATGGGCCGTATTTTTATCGAGCTCGACCGCGCGAAAGCCGAGCTGGTCATACGGCTTTTCCGGGTTCCAGGGGATCGGCGCCTTCTTGGGCTGAGAACCCGGGGCGGGCAGCGGGTACATCATGCCGCTGGCGGCGTACAGCTCCAGGTCACCCTCTGTGTGCTTGTTGATCTGATGGATGTGGCCGTAAAAAACGGTCACGTCCTTGAAGGGCGCCAGCATCTCGATGGCCTTGGCGCCGTCGGTGGTGTGCCAGTCCCAGTCGGGGTAAAGGTCGAAAAGCGGCCGGTGGGTCAGCACGATTATTTTCCGGTCGGGCTTCAGGCCTTTCAGGTCCGCCGCCAGCCATTGCAGCCCCTGCTCGCCGATGGTCGACTGGGGCTGGGAGACGTTGTCGATGGCCACGAAATGGACCCCGTCCTGATCGAAGGAATAATCCGAGATCCCGAACAGCTCCTTGTAGGCGGCACCTTGATCGAGGCCCGCGTCGTGCTCGCCGGGGAGATACTTGATCTTTTTCACCTTGAGCGTTTTCGACAATTCAAGGAACTCCGCCAGCCTTTTCCTGCGCTCGGCGGGATCGTCCGTGGTGTGCGTGTCGTCGCCGGTGAACACAACGAATTCCGGCTGGGGTTTCAGGTTGTTGACCATGGCGATGGCTTTTTTCAGGGTCCCGGCGAAATCCGGGTTTATTTTGGGATCGTTGAAACCCACGTGCGTGTCCGACAGCTGGACAAAATAAAAGCCGTCTGTTTTGCCTTTCCCCCCGCCGGCGGCGAAAGCCATGCCCGCGAAAACCACCGCCAGTAAAATAATCAAACGTACCGTGCCTTTCTTCATGTTCCCCTCCTTTGCCTCAGTGAAAATCACTTTCCCCAATGGGTCGATTATGAAGACGAATTTTCGAAATGTCAATGATCAGCGGAGTTTTTCGGGCGCCGCTGGATTCACTGAAGGCATCCCGCTTCCGCCGGCTCGGGGCCGCGACCGGGTCCCGCCTGAACAAAGAGGCGCGGTCGGATCCGGGCTCCGCCGCGCCTCTTTTTGCAGAGGGGGAGGGGAATTGTGTTTCAGTGCAGGTACTGTTTCTTCAGTTGCTCGGCTTTCTGCCTGCCCGCATCGGTGAGGGTCACCGACTTGGTGTTCTGGAACTGGATGATCAGTTTCTCGTCGGCAAGCTTGTTCAGGGTTTCGAACAGGTAGCCCTTCCAGGCCCGGAAGATCTTTTCGCCCGGGTTTTTGCGCGAGTCTTCTTCCCAGCCGGTCAGCAGCATCAGCAACAGGTTCAGGTCCTTGACCCTTTCTTCCATCTTTTCTTCCATTTTTTCCTCCTGTTTGACGGGGGGGAGCCGGGGCGGCTCCCCCCCTTGTCTTTTTAGATGGTGATCAGCGGCTGCAGCTTGGCGAATATTTTTTCGCCGATGCCCTTGACCTTCATCAGGTCCTGGACCCGCTTGAAGTTGCCGTTGCTCTTCCGGAAATCCAGGATGCGCTGGGCCATCTTGGGCCCGACCTGCGGCAGGTTCACCAACTGGCCGGCGTCGGCGGTATTGATGTTGACCTTGTCCCCGGCCGCCGGCTTGTCGGCCGCGCTCACGGAAACGGCGGAAACTGCGGCCATCGCCAGGATGACCATCAGGGTGAGAAGTTTTTTGGTCTGCGTCATGTTGACCTCCTGCCCAGCGCCAATCACGTTCGCTGCCAAATGGCGACGGGGAGAAAGGAAAGGGCCCGGAATGGCGATATCCCTTGCTATTCAGGAGCGATCCCGGTGCCGCTTTTTTTCGTGAACGTAAACGAATATATACGCTGAAAACCGGTGATGTAAACAAATGGCCGCGAGGGCGAGGAGACCGCAAGGCGAAAACCCTGTCGCAGCGCGGTTCGCGCCGCTGGCACCGTCTTGGCAGCAAAATTGAATCACCCCTTTCCAGGAGGAAAAGATGAACAAAGGCTTCACCCTGATCGAAACCATGGTCGCCATGGTCCTGGTCATGCTGGCGGTCCTGTTCAGCGCCCGCATCATTGTTTTCGCCCTGGAAGCATCGCGCCGGTCGTCCCTGCGTTTCCGGCTGGTCGAAACGCTCGACGATTACAAGAATTACCTGTCTTCCCTGTCCTTTGCCGCCCCGGGCCTCGCCGCCGGGGCGCACGAGGAAGAGCGGAGGGGATTCAAGATCGCCTGGCGGGTGCAGCTCGCGGGGCCCTTTTTGAAATCCGTCCGCCTGACGGCGGCGGCCCCGGGTTATTCCCTGCCGCTGGACTTTTACAAATCGGGCTATTTCCCGGAGGTGGCCCATGATTAAAGGATTCGGACTTTTGGAAATGCTGGTCGCCCTCTCCCTGGGGCTGGGCCTGCTGACGGTGATCATCGCCCACTCGGCGGATTCGGCCCGGCTGGGCAAAAAGATCACCGGCAGCCAGGAACGCCTGGAGGCGATATTCCATACCGTGGACACGCTCAAGTCCGACCTGAACAAATGCGGCATGCGCCTGCAGGAGGCGCGGCAATTTTTCGGCATCGCCCCCTTCGCCGCCACGACCGGCGGTTTCGCCGGCAGCTACGGCATCGCCGACGAATCCCTGCTGGAAGGCGCGGCGCGGGGACAATTGACCCTGAAGATCGCCGCCGATGAACTCTTCAAAAAGGACAAGCCGGTGCTGATCTACAACCTCGCCAAGCAGGCCTGGGAAATGAACGAGATCGCCGACCGCCTGGGCGACGTCCTGGTCCTGAAAAACCCGCTGCAGAACGATTTCGCACAAGCCAGCACGGTGGTGGCGCTCAAGAAGGTCGAATACAGGTATTACCCCGGCCAGCGCGTGCTGAAAAGAAAAACGGACAAGGGGAATTTCCAGCCGCTGCTGGAAGAGGTCAGCGATTTCTACGTGACTTTTTTCCCCGACGCCAACTCGCTCCTGTACCGCATCGAGGTCAACAAGAAAGAGCAGGTGCGCGGCTACATCTTCCTGCTCAACCTGGTGTAGCCATGGCGGAGCGCGGCCAGATCGTTTTGGCGCTGCTGTTCCTGCTGCTGCTTTCCGTTTCCGGGCTGGCCCTGCTGACCCACACCGGCCTGCACCTGAAGATCGTCGCCGCCCGCAAGGACAAGCGCCTGGCGGCGGCCGCCCTTGAACGCACGCTGGTGCTGAACCTGCACCGCTACCGCGAGAAGCTGGCGACGGCGGACATGAACGCCTTTCCGGAACCGGAAAGCGGATTCTTCAACCGCGGCACCTTTCCCGACCTGCTGGAAGACGGGTTCGCGTGCCGTCACCAATTCAGCAGCACCCCCTTGAGCGAGGGCGAGGGTTTCCGCGTCCTGCGCGTCCTCGACCTCATGCAGGTGAGCCGCGAGGGTGGCCGGCTGGGGTTCGGCGGCCGGGCCGGCGTGGACCTGTACCAGGGAAGCTTCAGCGCCAGTGAGCCCGGGCTGCTGATCGCCAGGCGCGGCGCGGACGCGCCCGCCGCTTTCCTCTCCGGCCGCGGCGTGGAAATCGCCGCTTCCACGGTGCCGCTGGTCGGGGACTTCACTGTCGTTCACGAAACCGGGCTCCTGCTCGGCGAGGCCCTGGGGCTGCCGGGCCAGGTCCCGGATTGGCGGCTGATCAGGGAAAAATTCAACCTGGAGCCCGGGGACGGCCCGATCCCGCCGGGGGTGTACCTGGCGCGGGACGGGGATGCGGTGGCGGCGGTTTTTGTGCAGGGCGACCTGCAAAAACTGGAGTTCGCCGCCGGCGCCGGGCGGCAATATATCGTTTTTTACCAGGACGGCCGCCGCTGCGAGCTCAGTTACCCGCCCGGCCAGGACTCCCTGGCCTGGTGCGGCCCCGATGCACCGGCGGTCGGCGGCGCGCGCTTCGGGGAAAAGATCGTCGTCCACGGCAATGTCTGGGACGTCCGCCAGGCGGGAAACGCCGCGTTCCTGGACGCGGCGCGGATCGAGCTCCTGGCCTGCGGCCGTCTGGTCGTCCGCTCGGGGCTGGAGGGCGAAAGCCTGGCCCTGGGCAGGGAAAAATTTCCCGGCGTGCTGCTCATGACCAGTGGCCGCGATTTCTTCAGCGGCGAAGCGGTCAACGCCGACGTGGTCATCGCCGCCCCGGGCACGCCGACGGTCCAGGCCCAGGTGCTCGCCGCCGGGGCCCTGGTCAACGAAGGCGGCGCCGTCGAGATCACCGGCGGCCTGGTGGCCGGCGATATCGAGAATTCCGGGCGGCTGCGGATCGGCGCGCTGCGGGGGGATTTCGCCTTCGACGACTTCGTGCGCCTGCCGAGCTGCAAATTCCTGAAAAATTTCCGCGTCCATTTCATCCGGGAGGGCGGCGATGAATAGGAAAGGCTTGACGGTGTTCGAGCTGCTGGTCACGGTCGGCTTGTTCTCGTTCCTGGTCACGGCGGCGGTCCCGGCGCTGCAGTCGCTGTTTGCCCGGCTGGAGATGCACACGGCGTTGCGCGCCGTGAGCGCGGGCCTGAACACCGCCCGCTGCCAGGCCATCCTGGAAGGCCGGCCCGTGCGGGCCGAGATCGTGCCCGGGCGCCTGCAGCTCAGCGTGGACGACGGCCCGGGCTGGCGGGTGACGCGCAGTTTTCCCTTGAGCGAAAAACTGGCCATCCGCGCCAACAGCCGCCCGGTGTTCTCGCCGCTGGGCAACGTGTCGCCGCTGTGCACCATCACCCTGGAATCGCGGCAGAAGGTCTGCCGCGTCGTCGTTTCCATGTACGGCCGCATCCAGGTCGTCGGCAACGGTAGAAGGGCCGGGGGCAGCCTATAGCTTGCTTTTTACCGCCGCCACTTTTCCGGCCATGGTCAGCGGCTTGTCGCGGCGGTCGTCGATGCGCAGCGTGGTGGACACGCGCAGGGCGCCCATGCGGAAAGGCGCCTCGTGCATGGCCTTGACCGCCGCCAGGACGTCGTCCGCCTCTCCTTCCAGGATGGTGGACATCGGGGTCAGCATGGACTTGAGGGCCGGGAAATTTTTCAGGACCTTTTCCGCTTCGGCCACGAACGAACTCAACGAAGCCGAGGCGGTGCCCAGCGGCACCACCGTGACTTCGGCGATGACCTTGCCCATGGCTGCCTCCCGAAAAAAACCGCTATTTCACCTTGGCCAGGATGTTCTTGACCATGTCCTTGTGCACGGTGAAGGTCAGCATCTTGAGCTTGACGTAGTCGCCGCGGAAAAAGTAGTACCCCTCGTGCCTGCCCCAGCGGGCCGAGCGGCCGGAATCCTTGATCAGGAACCAGTCGTGACCCTTGACGCGGCTGTAGCCCACCAGGTGGATGCCGTGGTCGTCCGCCGTCGTCTCGTTGTTGATGCGGTATTCGCGCGCGTCCTGGTTGATGAAGGGCGCGGGGATGTCGAAGCTGGGGACGAAGCAGACGTCCTGGAAGCCCAGCTTGCCGGGCTCGGAGACGTCGCCGCCGATGCCCACGCTGTAGCCGGACTGGATGGCCTTGAGGATCACCCCGTACCACTCATCCAGGGGCAGGTTGAGGTAATCCTTGCTGTGCCACCAGTTGTCCGGCACCGCGAATTCCTGGAAAGTATAAAAGGGATAATAGCTGGTCGACATCACGTCCACGTAGTCGTCCATGTTCAGCGGGGTCTCCTTTTTCAGGAATTCCTGCGGCGTCATTTCCCTGCCGTTGTAAACGAACTTTTGCGGCGGGACGCCCAGGGTCTTGTTCAGGATCAAGGTGACGTGATCCAGGACGTCCCCTTCGTCCCAGAGATTGTTGCTCTTGACGAAATCCAGGTAACGGGTGATCTCTTCGATCAGGGCTTCGTGGTCCAGTTTCTCCTTGCCGTTGCAAAAGCCGGGATAGGCTTCCTCGGGCACGATGCCGTAGGTCTTCCAGATGCGGTTCAGGGCGTTGCCCTCGCCCCCTTCGGCGACCAGGGAGTCGCCGCGCTCGCGGACGAAGCGCCGGACCTTTTCCAGGTATTCGAAATACACGGTCCAAATCTCGGAGAGCTTGATCTTCTTGCCGCCCAGGCGGAAGATCTCCGACTCGTAGTACGAAGTCGTAGAGAAGCTCCAGCAGGTATTGGTGTTGTACTGGGCCATGGGCGGGAAGTGGAAGACCGGCTTGCAGGCGGCGGGGTTCGCGGGCGGGTATACCCCGGCCATGTCGGACTGCAGGTCCTTTGCCAGCGCCTTGTTCTTCTCTTTTTCCTCCGCCTGTTTTTTCCTGATCCTGGCGGTCTCCTCGTCCAGGGCCGCCTGCTCTTTCTCCCGGGCCACTCTCATGGACTCGAGCAGCGGATCCCGGTATTTTTTTTCGTATTTTGCCTTGTTTTGCACGGCGCCGGCCGCGGTCAGCCCGGCAAAATTGAGCAGTGAAAAACAAACCAGCAGCAAAATGATCTTTTTCATTTTTTCTCCTTGTTTACCTAAAACTCCGCGCTCTTGGGGGTGCGCGGGTAGGGGATGACGTCGCGGATGTTCTCCATGCCGGTCAGGTACATGACCGCCCGCTCGAAGCCCAGGCCGAACCCGGCGTGCGGGGCGCCGCCGAACCTGCGCAAGGAGAGGTACCATTCGTAATCCTCGCTCTTCAGCCCCATGGCGGCGATCCGTTCCTTCAGGGCGTCGTAGCGCTCCTCGCGCTGGCTGCCGCCGATGATCTCGCCGACGTCGGGGACCAGCAGGTCCATGGCGGCGACGGTGCGGCCGTCGTCGTTCAGGCGCATGTAGAAGGCCTTGATCTCCTTGGGGTAGTCGGTGACGAAGACGGGCTTCTGGAAGACCTTTTCGCTCAAGTAGCGCTCGTGCTCGGTCTGCAGGTCGCAGCCCCATTTGGGCGGGAAGTTGAAGGCGGTGTCCGCCTTTTGCAGCAGTTCAATGGCCCGGGTGTAGGTGACATGCTCGAATTTCGCATCCAGGACATTGCTGCAGGCGCTGCAGCAGCGAGGTGTCGATGAAGCGGTTGAAAAACTCCATCTCCTGGGGCAGCGTTCTCCAGGACGAAGCGGATGACGTATTTCAGCATGTCCTCGGCCAGGGCCATGTTGTCGGCGAGGTCGGCGAAGGCGATCTCCGGCTCGATCATCCAGAACTCGGAGGCGTGGCGCTGGGTGTTGGAATTCTCGGCGCGGAAGGTGGGGCCGAAGGTATAGACGCGGCTGAAGGCGCAGGCAGAAGCCCTCGACGTTGAGCTGGCCGGACACGGTCAGGTTGGTCGCGCGGCCGAAAAAGTCCTGGCTGAAGTCGACCTCGTTCCCCTCGTTCAGCGGCGGCGCCTTGGCGTCCAGGGTGGTGACGCGGAACATCTGCCCGGCCCCCTCGGCGTCGCTGGCGGTGATGATCGGCGTGTGCACGTAGACGAAGTCGCGCTCATGGAAGAACTTGTGCAGGGCGTAGGCCACCAGGCTGCGCACGCGGAAAACGGCCATGAAGGTGTTGGTGCGCGGCCGCAGGTGGGGGATGGTGCGCAGGAACTCGAAGGAGTGGCGCTTCTTCTGCAGCGGGTAGTCCAGGGCGGACAGGCCGATGGCCTCGATCGTTTCGGCTTTCAGCTCGAAGGGCTGGCCGGCGGCGGGCGACGGCACCAGCGTGCCCGTGACCTTCAGCGAGGACCCCAGCGGGTACTTGGCCACTTCGCCGAAATTGGCCAGTTCGTCGCCGTAGACGACCTGCAGGTTCTTGAAGCAGGAGCCGTCGTTCAGCTCGATGAAGGCGAAATTTTTCGACTCGCGCTGGGTGCGGATCCAGCCGCGCACTTCCAGCTTCCGTTGCAGCAGTTGCTCGTGATCGGCGAAGATTTTCTTTACGGTCGTCCAGCCCATGGCCTCACCTCGCGGGAGCTTCATTGTAACGCAAAACCGCCCGGCGGGCAAATCCCCCGCTACCCGGCTTTCATCGCTTTCCATGCTTCCGCGCCGGCAAGGAAGCGACCGGGGCGGCCCGCAGCTTTGCCTCGACCTGGTTGGCGGAGCTGGACAAGATCTGAGCCGAAGCCAGGCTTCAATATATTGGATTTTTCCGCATTTTTTGGGCGCAAGCGCATGAAAATTGAATGTTCCCGGGGTGGGAGAACCCTCAGGCGAGCCCGCCCGCCGCTGATCCCGATCACCTGAGGGTTCTTGCAAATCCAGAACAGACCGGGAATTCCGCGACGTTTCGCCCCCGGCGCCGCGACGATCCCTGGATTCGCCCCCTTTTGGCACGAATGTTGCTATGGCTACTGTAGCAAAAATGATTTGCATCGATAGCGAGGAAATATCCAAAAGCGAGGAGGCGGTATGGAAAAAATGACGAAGCGGTCCGCGGGACATGTCCGTCGGCAAATGGTATCCGCCGTGCTGGCGCTGGGGCTGGCCTTCACCCTGGCCGCGCAGAAGGATTTCAACCAGAGTGAAAAGGCGACGATCGAAAACTACAAGCGCGCCAAAGTCCATTATGACAAGGGGCTCGACTATTTCAACAAAGGCAAGCTGGAAAAGGCGCAGAAGGAGGCGGCGGCCAGCCTGGAGATCTTTCCCTCCTATGCGGACGGCCATCTGCTGCTGGCGCTTCTCCGCTACCAGGAGGGAAAGTTCGAACCCGCCCTCAAGGAGATCGAGAGCGCCAAGGCCAGTTTCGGCGCCATCAGCCAATTCTATGCGGTTTCCTACCAGGATCATTTCGCCCGCCTGCGCGAGCAGCGCAACGAGGCGGCCGCCCGGCTCGAAGAATTGAAAGCCGCGGGCGGGGACTTGATTTTGATCGGCGACGCCCAGCACGCGCTGCAGGTGAAAGAAGAGGAACTCCGCAACTGGAAGCCCGATGTCTCGCTCGCCATGCCCGCCGAATATCATTTCGTCCACGGCAATATCCTCTTTAAAATGAAGCGGCTCAACGAGGCGCTGGGGCTTTACCTGGCCGCGGTGCAGGCCGATCCCCGCTACGCCAACGCCTACAACAACCTGATCAGCATCTACTTGATGGGCGGCGACGCGGCCAACGCGCTGAAGTACCTGCAGCAGGCGGAGAGCAACGGCGTGACCGTGAACGAAAAGCTGAAGAATGCCGTCCTGGAGCGGAAGCCCGACTGATCCAGAAGAAAACGTGAACCGCCAAACCAGGAGGCTCGTTCGCCGGAACATGCTGGCCATTTTTGCCTTTGCGCTGCCGCTGGTATTCCCGTTGGCCGCGCAAACGCATTTCGACCGGGGCGAAAAAGCGACCGTCGGGAAGTTCAAGCGCGCCAAGGCGCATTTCGCCAAGGGGCTCGACTTCCTGAAGAACGGCGACCCGGCGCAGGCGCAAAAAGAGGCGGCGGCCAGCCTGGAGATCTTCCCCGGCTATGCGGATGGGCACTTGCTGCTGGCGCTGCTCCGCCGCCAGGAGGGAAATTTCGAACCGCCCTCAAGGAGATCGAGAACGCCAAGGCCGGTTTCGGCGCCATCAGGGAGTTCCATGCGGCCTCCGGTCGGGATCGTTTCGCCCGCCTGCGTGAACAGCGGGAACGGGCGGCCGAGCGGCTCGCCGAATTGGTGAATGCGGGGGGCTCGCAAATGCTGGTCAGCGATGCCCGGCATTCGCTGGCGTTGAATGATGAGGAGTTGCGGCGCTGGAGGCCCGCGGCCGCCGGCGCCCTGCCGGCCGAGTATCATTTCGTCCACGGCGACATTCTCGCAAGACTGCAGCGCCTCGACGAGGCGCAAGGGTTCTACCAGGCTGCGTTGCTGGCCGATCCCCGCCATGCCGACGCCTATGCCAAGCTGATCGGCATCTGCCTGGCGCGCGGCGACACGGCCGGCGCCCGCAAGTACCTCCGGCAGGCCGAAGGCAATGGCGTGACGGTGAACGAGAAGCTAAAAGAAGCTGTGCTCAAGCGCCGGTAGTTTCCGGCTCGTTATTTTATCTTCTTGCCGGGGAGCTTCTGGCCGCCCTGGCAGAGCGTCAGGCCGGTGACCCGGCCGCCGGCATCCAGGTCGAACAGGATCTGGGCGTCGACCGCCTTGATAAAGAAATTCGTTTCGGACTCGGCAAAAATCTCGACTTCGGCTGGCCGGTGGCCTGGCCCATCAGGCGCCCACCCTCGGCGGTGACGCTGAGCAGATAGCCCGACATCAGCTCATATTCGCCGGCGTAGCGGGCGAGGAGCGCTGGGGGTAGGGCGATCTCCTTGCGCTCGATCGGCAGGGGCTTTTCAATTTTCCTGTAGACCTCGGCCGGGCCGATGCGGGCTTGCACGCGCAGGCCGGCGATCCCGCCCTGGCCGTCCCTGGTGAAGCGGATGACGGTCGGCGTGTCCTCGAAAAAGAATTCGCTCGCCGAGGCGGGCAGAATGGGATACCTGGCCCCGCCCGCCCGCTGGGAAAAGAGTTTTTCCCCTTCGCGGGTGATATAGCGCTCCTCGTTGTTTGGATTGGCGTAGACCCCGACCAGCGCGTCCAGTTCGGCCGGGGCGAGCGTAACGTGCTGGCGCGCCAGCGGCGCCAGCCCGAGGACCAGTTCGGCGATGCGCACGGCCCGCGTTTCGGGATCGCGCCCGGCGATCACGCTGTTGGTCAGCACGGCCACGTAGACCCTGTCGTCGGGCAGGGACAGGCCGTAGGTCATGAAACCGTTGATGCCGCCCCCGTGCTCGATGCAGCGATGGCCGCGGAAATCGGAGATGAACCAGCCGTAGCCATAGCCGGTCGATTCGCCGTTGGCCAGGCGGTAGGGGGTAAAGGCCTTGTCCAGCCACTCTTTTTTCAGCAGCTGGCCGGAAAGGACGGCGTCGTTCCACGTGGCCAGGTCGTCGACCGAGGAGAGCAGGGAACCGGCGGCGTAGGGCTGGGTCATGCTCAGGTAGGGGGCGTTGATGAAGCCGTCATTGTTCTTCTGGTAGCCGGGGACGCGGCGCGGGATGACCCGTTCCGTATTCCCGTAGCACGAATGGGTCATGCCCAGCGGGCCGAAGATCCTCGTCTGGATGAATTGCTCGTACGACTGGCCGGAGACCTTTTCGATGATGGCGCCCAGCATGACGTAGCCGCTGTTGTTGTAGTTCCAGCGTTCGCCGGGGGTGAACTCGAACGGTTTGTCCTTGGACATGTCGATGATCTCCTGCGGGGTCATGTCCTTGCGCCACAGCTGCAGCCATTCCTCCATGTTGGTATAGCTCTTGATCCCCGAGGTGTGGGTCAGCAGGTGCTCGATGGTGACTTTCTTGTCCCCGGTCGGGAACGCCGGCAGGTATTTGCCGATCTCGTCGTTCAGGGACAGCTTGCCCTGTTCGGCCAGCATCAGGACGGCGACGGCGGTGAACTGCTTGGTGATCGACCCCAGGCGGAAGATCATGTCGGGCTCGACCCGGACGGCGAGCTCCAGATCGGCCAGGCCGTAGCCCTTGCGGAAAAGGGTCCGGCCGCCGCGGCGGACGATGACCGCGGCGCCCGGCTCGCCGGGCGTATAGATTTCGCTCATCACCTTGTCGATCCGCGCGGCCAGTTTCTCGTCCGCGCCGCTGACGACCGCGCCCGACGGCGCGGCCAGGGCCAGGATCATGAAGACGGGGAGCAGGCGAAGCATGACGTTCCTTGTTTTTCTCATGGGCACCTCCGGTCCAAAGATTCAGGATGTTTTATTATTATATAACGAATTCCCCGCGAAAGAGTTTCGCCCGGCCGGGCCCGGGCGGTTCATTGAATTTTTCTCCGGTTTTTCATTAAAATGCTCGCCAACGAGGTCAACGATGAAAACGGTCATTTTCTATTATTCGGGAACCGGCAATTCGCTTTGGTCGGCGCGGCTGCTGGCGGAGAAACTGGACGCGGCCAGGCTGCTGCCCATGAAGGGCGCGGACGCGCTGGCGGCCGGCGACGCCGACGCGGTGGGCTTCGCTTTCCCGGTCCACGCCTGGGGCATTCCCTTCCCGGTCCTGCGCTTCATCGAGAAGGTGTCGCTGCGCCCGGGAACGTACCTTTTCGCCCTGGCGGTCAATGCCGGGCAGGTCGCGCGCACCCTGCTCCAGCTGCGCGGGGTCCTGGCCGGCCGCGGGCTGGCGCTGGCGGCGGGATACAGCATCGTCCTGCCCAGCAACTACATCCCCTGGGGCGGGGCCGCCCCGGCCGCGAAACAGCAGGAGCGCTTCGCCGGCGCCCGCGCCAAACTGCAGGCCGTCGCGGCGGTCATCGCCGACCGTGAACCCGGCCCCATCGAAAAAGGCCCCCTGTGGCAGCGGATCGTCTTCACCGCCATCTATCAGCTGACCCGCAAGCAAGTGCCCAAGATGGACAGGGATTTCTGGTGCGACGACAAGTGCAATGCCTGCGAGATATGCGTCCGCATCTGCCCGGCGGGGAACATCGAAATGAAAAAAGGCAGGCCGGCCTGGGCGCATCACTGCGAACAGTGCCTGGCCTGCATCCAGTGGTGCCCGCAGGAGTCGATCCAGTTCGGCAAAAAGACGCCGGCCTACTCGCGCTACCATCACCCCGAGGTCCGGCTCAAGGACATGATCCCCTAGGCCGCGGCCGCCGCCCTTGCTATTTGATTCGTATCATGATATATTCGTATCATGAATAAAAATGACCGCTTGGCTTTCGTCGCCGCCCATCTCAACGAGCTGGGCTCGCTGTTCCACGACCTGCTGGGCGGCGGCGCTTTCCTGGGTTCCCACCGCCGGACCGGCGGACCAACATCGCCCGCTACATGATCCTGAAATCGCTGGACAGCGCGCGGCGCCCGCTGCCTGACCGACATCTCCATGCTGCGCGCGCTATAAGAAAAACACCCTCTCCGAGCTCCTGGACCGCATGGTCAGCGACGGCCTGGTGCTGCGGCGCAGCAACGACCGCGACCGGCGCAAGACCGACCTGGCCGTCACTCCCGCGGGCCGGGCGGCGATACAAGACTTCGAGCAAACCTTCGTCCGCGTCATGAACGATTACCTGGGCACGCTGCCCGCCGCCCTGCGCCAGTCGTTCCTGGGCGCCCTGGGCTCGCTGGTCGAGATATCCCTGAGCTGCCGGCGGGACGATGCCTGCCCGCAGACGAAAAGCAAAACGAGGTGACGCCATGCCCAGACAGAAAATAAGGCTCGGGCTGCTTGTCCTTGCTCTCCCCTGGCTGCTCCGCGGCGCCGAGGAACGGTTCGACCTGCAGCATTTCGTGGACCTGGCGGTGAAGAACAACCAGGGCGTCCAGATCGCCGCCGAAGCCGTCCCGGGCGCCGAACAGAAGATCACGGAAAACCAGAGCTTCTATTATCCCCAGGTGAGCCTGACGGCCGCCTACGCCCGGCTCAGCCTGGTCAGCGAGTTCGACATCAACCTGGGCGGCCAGCCGCTGCATTTCAAGTTCATGTCGCCCAACAGCTACAGCCTGCGCCTGTCCGCCAGCCAGCAGGTCTTCAACTGGGGACGGACGCAGAAGGCGGTGCGCCTGAGCCGGCTGGGGGTCGATCTGGCCCAGGACGCGGCCGCCATGGTCAGGCAGCTGACCGCCTACCAGGTCGTTCCCCTCTACTACAACCTGCTGTTTGCCGACGAGGCGGCCAAGGTGCTGGACGAGACCCGCGACCTGTTCGCCCGGAAGCTGGATATCCTCAGGACGCGCTACGAGGCCGGGCTGGCCTCCGATTTCGACCTTTCGCTGATCCAGGTGCAGCTGAGCGCCATCGATGCGCAGAAGGCCGACGTAGGCAACTCGGTGCGCAAGCTGGTTCTGGCGTACAACCGCATCGCCGATCGCCCCCTGGAAGCGGGGCTGGCCATCGACGACCGGCTGGAATTCCAGCCGCTGGCCGTCGACGAGGCGCAGCTCCTGCAGGAGGCGCTGGCCAACCGCGTCGAGTTCAAGCAGCTCCGCGACCAGGATGCGCTGCTCGCCACCCAGGCCGCCCTGGCCCGGACCGGCAACAAGCCCAGCCTCATGGCCTCCTTCGTTTACGAGATCCGCAACGGCTTCCTGCCCAGCGTCGACCAGCTGCGCGGCAACTGGACGCTGTCGCTCGTCGGCCGCCTACCCGCTTTTCGACGGCTTCCGCACCCGCGCCCAGGTGAGCCAGGCGGAGATCGGCCTGAACACCCTGCGCCGGCAGCGCCGCGACCAGGAGAACGCCGTCGCCGCCGAGATCGGCCAGCTGGCTTCCGAGCTGAAAAACCTGGAAGAGAAAATGGCCATTGAAAAGATCAAGCTGGGCCATGCCCAGAGGGCGCTGGCGATCGCCGAAGAACGGAGCGCCAGGGGGTTGATCTCGACCACCGACCTGATCGAGGCGCAAAACACCGTCGCCGCCTCCCGCCTCAGCGTTCTCCAGCTGACCGTCAATTACGTGTTGGGCCGCTACGGCCTGTTCCGGGCCGTGGGCCGCAAAATCGTTCAGGAGTAAGCCATGAAAAAATTCATCGCCGTTGCCATCGCCGTCCTGTTCGTCGGCGTCGTTTCCTATCGCGCCTGCACCACGATCCGCGCCAAGAAGGAGGCCCTGAGCCGGACGGTCCCGGAAAAAATAGTCCCGGTCCGCGTCGTGCAGCCCCGCCTGCGCGAGATCGTGGAAAAGGTCCGCGCCTCCGGCAGCCTGCAGGCCCGCGCCGAGGTCCTGCTGCTCCCCAAGGTCGGCGGCAAGATCGTCCGCAATTTGGTGCAGATGGGCAGCCCGGTCCGCAAGGGGATATCGTCTCGGTCATCAACCGCGACGAGGTCGGCTACGATTTCAAGCCCTATGAGGTCCGCAGCGAGGGCAAGGGCATCGTCGCGCGCGTCCTGCTCAATCCCGGCGCCAGCGTCAGCCCCGCCAGCCCCATCATGGCCATCGTCGATGTCGACACGGTCAAGGCGGTCATGGCGGTGGACGAATTGAAGATCCGTTTTTTCCGCGTCGGCCTCTCCGTGCAGTTGCAGGTGGCGGCCTACCCCGACGAGGCGTTCACCGCCAGGGTGACGGCCATCAGCCCGGTGGCCAACCCCCTGACCCGGGCCATCGACGTCGAGATCACCGTCCCCAACCCGGGCTCGCGGCTGAAACCCGGCATGTACGCCGAGATGGAAATGGTCCAGAACCGGCACAACGGCCTGGCGCTGCCCATCGCCGCCATCGTCGACCGCGGCGGCCAGAAGTTCGTATTCCTCGTCGCCGCGGGCCGGGCCCGCATGGTCCCGGTGGCGACCGGGGCCATCGACGGCGACGAGATCGAGATCGTTTCCGGCCTGCGGGGGGATGAAACCGTCGTCGCCGCGGGCGCCGACCGGCTGGAAAACGGCGACCGGCTGAACGTCCAGGCGCGGTAAGCCATGCGCATCGCGGACATTTCCATACGCCAGCCGGTGTTCATCACCATGGTCATCGGCCTGATCGTGGTGCTGGGCCTGGTCTCCTACACGCGCCTCGGCGTCGACATGATGCCCGATATTTCGCTGCCGATCGTCGCCGTCACCGTGGTCAACCCCGGGGTCGGCCCCGAGGAAATGGAATCGCAGGTGAGCAAGCCGGTCGAGGACGCGCTCAGCGCGCTCAACGGCATCAAGAACATCAGCTCGACCTCGGCGGAGAGCGTCGCCGTGATCGTCGCCGAATTCGCCCTGGAAAAGGACGCGCAGCAGGCGTCCACCGAGGTGCGCGAAAAGATCACCTCCATCCGCAACACCCTGCCCCGCGAGATCCAGGAGCCGGTCATCGACAAGTTCGACGTCTCGGCGGCCACGGTCGTCTCCTACACCATCACCTCACGCGGGCAGCGGCTGAACCTGATGGACCTGCGGGCCCTGGTGGAAGACCGGATCGTGCAGGAAGTGTCGTCGGTGGACAACGTCGGCTCCGTGACCATCCTCGGCGGCCTGGAGCGGGAGATCCACGTCGACGTCGACGTCGACAAGCTCAACGCCCTCGGCCTGTCCATCGCCCAGGTCAGCCAGGCCATCCGCGGCGAGAACCTCAACCTGCCCGCCGGCAAGGTGACGCAGAAGGATTTCGATTTCATCCTGCGCACCAGCGAGGAATTCGTGCGCGTCGATGAATTGCTGAACATCGTGGTCGCCACCCCGCAGGGCGCGCCGGTCTACCTCCGGGACGTGGCGGCGGTCAGCGACAGCTTCAAGAAGCGCCAGGCCATCTCCCGAGTCAACGGCGTCGAATGCATCTCAATGGTGGTGCGCAAGCAGTCGGGCACCAACAGCGTCGAGGTGGCCGACGGCGTCAACAAGACGATGGGCCGCGTGCGCCGGAATTTTCCCGACCTGGAGATCCGCCTGGCCACCGACGAATCGGTGGCCATCAAGGAATCGCGCGACGACGTCATCAACAGCCTGATCCTCGGGGCGCTGCTGGCGGGCATCGTCGTGCTCTTCTCCTTCGGCGACCTGCGCAACACCCTGATCACCATCGCCGGGCTGCCGGTGTGCATCATCGGTTCTTTCGCCGTGATGGACCTGCTCGGCTTCTCGGTCAACATCATCACCCTGCTGGCCTTGAGCCTTTCGGTCGGCCTGCTGATCGACGACGCCATCGTCGTGCGCGAAAACATCTTCCGCCACATGGACAAGCTGGGCAAGGACCCGCGCACGGCCGCCAGCGACGGCACCAGCGAGGTCGCCCTGGCCGTTACCGCCACCACCCTGACGCTGGTCGCCGTGTTCGTGCCCGTGGCCTTCGCCACCGGCATCGCCGGCAAGTTTTTCCGCCAGTTCGGCCTCACGGTCACCGCCGCCGTGCTGATCTCGTTCTTCGAGGCCTTCACCTTCGCGCCGATGCTCTCGGCCTATTTCTTCAAAAAAGCCAAGGCCGGCAACGAGCATTCCTTCTCCGGCCGCTTCCAGGCGGCCATCGCCCGCTTCTACGACCGCCTGGGCCATGCCTACCGCCCGGTCCTGAAATGGTCGATCGGCCACCGCCTGGCCATCGTTTTCGTCACCCTGGCCGTTTTCGCCGCCAGCCTTTTCCTTTTCACCGTGGTCGGCGTCGGCGGCTCGCCGCGCGGCCAGCGGCCGGAATTCAACCTGGTCATCCAGTGTACCCCGGGCAGCTCCCTGGAAAGCACCGAGCGGGTGGTACGCTCGATCGAGGAGATCCTGCACCGGCAGAAGGAGATCGGTGACGTGTTCTCCATCATCGGCACCAAGGACGGCGCTTCCGACGAGGCCAGCATCAACGTCAAGTTGATCCGCGTCCGCGACAACAAGGCGTTCCAGGACCGGTTGCGGCCGCTGCTGTCCGGCATCCCGGGGGCGGCCATCACCTTCCAGGACGTCATGACCCTGGGCGGCGCCGCCGCCAGCTCGCTGCAGCAATTGCCCATCCAGATCAACCTGGGGGACCAACCTGAAAAACCTGACCCTGGCGGCGGAGATGGTCAAGGGCGCCATCCGCACCGTCCCCGGGCTGGTGGACATCAACAGCGATTACCGCAATCCCAAGCCGGAGATCCAGGTCCAGGTCGACCGCGACCGCGCCGCCCGGCTTGGCGCCAACACCCTGCAGATCGCCTCGACCATGCGCACCTTTGTCGACGGCGACATCGCCTCGCGCTTCCGCACCCCGGAACGCATGATCGACATCCGCGTGCGCGCGCTGCCGGCCATCCGCGAGAACCTCGACCGGCTGGCCCGGGTCTTCATCCCCACCGTTTCCCGCGGCGCGGTCACCCTCGACCAGGTGGCCACGCTCAAGGTGGAGGCCGGCCCCAGCCAGATCAAGCGCAAGAACCGCATGCGCCAGATCGTGGTCGGCGGCAATCTCCTGAAAGGGGTGGCCCTCAACGAGGTCCAGGCCATCGTGCAAAGCCGCCTCCAGGCCCTGACGCTGCCGGGCACCGTGACCTTTACCTTCGGCGGCCAGGTTGAGCAGAACACCGAGATGTTCGCCACCCTGTTCCTGACCCTGATCCTGGCCGTCGTGTTCGTCTACATGATCCTGGCCTCGCAATTCGCCTCCTTCATCCAGCCGTTCGCCCTGATGCTGGCCCTGCCGCTCTCGCTCATCGGCGCCGTCCTCGGCCTGCTGCTGGCCGGCAAGCTTTTCGACGTGGTGGCCTTCATCGGGCTGATCATGCTGATGGGACTGGTGACCAAGAATTCGATCCTGCTCATCGACTACACCAACGTGCTGCGCCGGCGCGGCCTGGCCGCAACGAAGCCATCATCGAGGCCGGCGCCACCCGGCTGCGGCCGATCCTCATGACCTCGCTGGCCATGATCCTGGGCATGCTGCCCGTGGCTTTCGGCCTGGGCACCAGTTCCGATTTCCGGGCGCCGATCGGCTTCACCATCATCGGCGGCCTGATCAGCTCGACCGTGCTCACCCTGGTGGTGGTGCCGGTCGTCTATTCGTTATTGGATGATCTGACGCGGAAGTTCTCCAGGAAAAAAACGGCGTAAGCGGCTACCCGGCCTGCAGCTTGCCGCGGATCTCGGAAAGGTCCTTGATCTGCAAGCGCTCCATTTCCGCCTCGATCTCGCCGATGATGCGCACCGCGGCGGCGGGCTCGCAGAAGTTGACCGTGCCGATCTGGACGGCGGCGGCCCCGACCAGGATATAGTCCAGGACGTCCCGGCCGCTGGTGATGCCGCCCATGCCGATGACCGGCACGTAGGCCCGGCGGCATACCTCGCGGACCAGCCGCAGCGCCAGCGGCTTGACGGCCGGGCCGGAGAGCCCGGCATAGACGTTGGCGAACACGGGCCGGCGCTGGTCGAGGTCCACGGCCAGCCCCAGGAAGGTGTTGACCAGGGAGAGGGCGTCGGCGCCGGCATCCTGGGCCGCCTGCGCCACCGCGACGATGTCGGCGGCGTTCGGCGACAGCTTGACCACCAGGGGCTTGCGTATCCTCTCCTTGACCCGCTTGACCAGGCGGGCCGTGTGGCCCGCGTCCTGGGCCGGGCAGGCGCCCCCCTTTTTCACGTTGGGGCAGGAGATGTTCAGCTCGAGCATGGCCACCTCGTCCATGGCCGAAAAGATCGCGGCCACCTCGGCGAACTCGTCGTCGTCCTCGCCGCAGACGTTGACCATGATCGGGACGGAGGTCCGGACGCGCAGGCGGCGGATGATCTCCTGAGCGCCGAGCTGCCCGGGCCGGCCAGGCCGATGGAATTCAGCAGGCCCGCCGGCGTCTCCTGCAGGCGCGGCGGCGGGTTGCCCGGCCGCGGCTCCCTGAATATGCCCTTGGTGACGATGGCGCCGAGGATGTCCAGGTCGAAGAACGGCAGGAACTCCTCGCCGTAGCCGAAGGTGCCCGACGCCGTGATCACCGGGTTCTTCAGCGTGACGAACCCCAGGTCGACCTTCAGGTCCGCCATTGGATCTCCTCCAGGGGAAAGACGGGGCCCTCGTCGCAGACCTTGCGGTAGGCGCCCGCGGCGGTGCGGACCGCGCAGCCGTGGCAGGCGCCGAAGCCGCAGCCCATCAGGGCTTCCAGCGAGGCGTGGTTCTCGAGGCCGCGCGACTTGAGGATGCGGGCCACCTGGGCCAGCATGGGCTCGGGGCCGCACGACAGGGTGGCGTCGACCTTCTCCTCGCGCACGATCTTTTCCAGGCCGTCGGTGAGCAGGCCCTTCTGCCCGAGCGAGCCGTCCTCGCTGAAAATGAACAGCCCCTGCAGGCGCAGGGTCTTGACCCGTTCCAGCAGCGCCAGGTCGGCCCGGGCGCGGCCGCCGTACAGCAGGAGCAGCGGCCGGCGCTCGCCGTAGGCCCGGGCGTAGTGGAACAGGGGAACGATGCCCCGGCCGCCCGCGACCAGCAGGACGCGCTTGCCCGGCAGCTCCGGGAAAACGTTGCCCAGCGGGCCGAGCATGTCCACGCCGTCCCCGGGGCCGAGCCTGGAAAGGAGGCGCGTGCCGTGGCCCAGGACCCGGTAATGCAGCCAGACATAGGGGGGGCGGCTTTCCAGGATGCCCAGCGGCCGGCGCAGCAGGGGGTCGAAGGCGGAGAAACGCGCACCATGACGAAATTCCCCGGCTTCGCCGCCGCGGCGATCCGCGGCGCGGCGATCTTCAGCAGGAAATAGTCACCGCCCAGGGAGCGGGCTTCCTCGATGAGTCCGCGTTCGTCTACCATACCGGGCATTATGCCATGCTTCGCCGGGACTGTAAATAGAACGGCTTGCGCGGCGCGGGCGGGCGGGGCGGCTCGCGCTCAGCGGGAGGCGACGCCTTCCAGCGCGGGCAGCAGGGTCTGCGCCTCGTTGGCGCTGGGCGTGTCGGGATATTCGGACAGGATGCGCTTCAGGGCGGCGGCGGCTTCCTCGTTGCGCTGGTTCTTGATGCGCATCTTGGCCAGCTGCAGGAGGATGATCTCCTTGGCCATGGCGGTCTTCTTGTCGGTCAGCATCGCCTCCAGCACGGCTTCCGCCTCGGCTTTCTTGCCGCCGGCGGCGAGCACCTGGGCGGTCAGGGTGCGCTTCTCGTCGTTGACCATGGCGACGCGGCTTCTGGGCATTTCCTTCAGCAGGCTTTCAGCCTTGGCCAGGTCGCCCTTCTCGTAAAGCAGGGAGGCGAGGAACAGCCGGCCGGCGGCGGATATGCCGTTGCCGAATTTCATCCCCTGGAGCTTGGCGATCTTCTGGTCCACGCTCAGGTCCGCGGCGGTCTGGACGCGGCAGGCCGCGGCGTACGACTTGTTCTCGCCCGTGGAACTCAGGTTCTGGAACATGAAAACGCCCAGCAGGACGATCACGGCCAGGAGGACGGCGCCGGCGCCCAGGAAGATGTTCCGGCGGTGATGCTTATAAAAAGCCAAGGCCTGCTCGAAAAAATGGACGAACGGGTCGGCCTTCAGGTGTTCCTTCTCTTTTCTTTTCATGTTGACCTCTATTTTGCGCCTGAGATGACTCGAACATCCAACCCTGGGATTAGGAATCCCATGCTCTATCCTTTGAGCTACAGGCGCAAGGTTATACCCATATCATCTTTCGCCGCCCGTGTCAATTGACCTGCGCGGCCAATCATGCTAGATTGGATGGGCGAACCGTTTCTGCTGCTGAGGAATGGGAGAATGAAGAACAAGAACATCAAGGGCGTGCGTTTGATCGTGGCGGCCATCGTGCTGTTTTTTATCGTTTTCGTCATCCTGCGCATCTATTTCGAGGAGAGCAAGAACTTCTCCCCGCTGGCCCTGAAGAGCAACACCGTGATCTTCGGCCTGTGGATCATCATCATCCTCTTCGGCCTGACCTTCCTCTTCATCCTGGCGCGCAACATCCTGAAAATGTACCTGGAAAGGAACCAGGGCGGCGCCGGGCACGGCTTCAAGAACCGGCTGGTCTTCTTCTTCATCGCCTTCTCCATCGTCCCCACCCTGCTGCTCTTTTTCTTCGCCACCGACGTCATCTCGCAGAGCATCGAGCAGTGGTTCAAGACGCCCATCGAGAACATCATGAAGAACGTCGACGAGATCAAGAGCAATTATTACGGCAACATCACCCGGGACCTCGAGCATTTTTCGGGACTGATCGCGGGCATGATCGTCGAAAAACGCATGTACGCCGACGAAAACAAGATCTTCCTGAAGAACAAGCTCAAGGAAAAAATGCTGGAGTACAAGCTCGACGTGGTCAGCATCTACAAGAACAGCACCGAGACCTACACCCTGCTGCACCCGCGCATCCCGACCCAGGAGTACAAGAACCTGCCGCTGAACATCGTCTACCGCGGCCTGGGCGGCGCCGGCTTCACCACCATCGACGCCATGAAGACCGGCGAGCTGATCCGCAACGGGGTGGCGTTCGACATCGACCAGGGAGACAAGCTGCTGATCATCACCGGGAAATACTTTCCCGAGAGCTACACCCGCAGCCTGAACGCCCTGGCGGGCATGGTCAACAAGCACAGCCAGATGCGCGTCCTGCGCGACCCGGTCAAGAACACCTATATCCTGCTTTTCCTTTTCATCACCATCCTGATCATCTTCTCCGCCTCCTGGCTGGGATTTTACCTGGCCAAGGGCATCACCGTGCCCATCGAGAAGCTGGTCGCCGCCACCTCCGAGATCGCCAAGGGCAACCTGGACGTGCGCATCGACTACGCGGCCAAGGACGAGTTCAACACCCTGATCAACGAGTTCAACCGCATGGCCCTGGACCTGAAGGACAACCGCGACAAGCTCACCCGGCGCACCATCGAGCTGCGCCACCGCCGCAGCATCATCGAGACCATCCTGAAGAACATCACGTCCGGCGTCATGGCCCTGAATGTGCGCGGCGACATCATGGCCATCAACCCGGAGGCGGCGCGCATGCTGTCCCTGGACGTGGAGGCGGCCATGCGCAAGAATTACGCCGCCGTGATCTCGGAGACCATCTACCAGGATATCCACGACCTGATCAAGAAGGCCTTCGCCACCCGCTTCAAGCTGATCGAAAAGGAGATCGACGTCAAGCTGGAGGGCAAGTACATCAACCTGGCCGTCAAGATCACCCAGCTGCGCAACCCGATCAACAGCCGCTTCGCCGGGCTGCTGGTGGTGCTCACCGACCTGACCGAGCTGATCAAGGCCCAGCGCATGCTGGTCTGGCGCGAGGTGGCCAAGCGCATCGCCCACGAGATCAAGAACCCGCTCACCCCGATCCAGATCTCCTCGCAGCGGATCCTGCGCAGCCTGGACCAGCCCCCGGAAAAGTTCCGCGCCATCGTCGAGGACAGCCTGAACATCATTTCCCAGGAGCTGGACTCGATCAAGAACCTGGCCGAGGAGTTCGCCAACTTCGCCCGCCTGCCCGAGATCAAGTTCAGCCAGGGCGACATCAACGAGATACTGGAGAAGCTGCTGGCCGTCTATACCTCCATCTACCAGAACGTCAAGTTCAAGGTCACGCTCGACGTCGACCTGCCGCCGCTGGTCAAGCTGGACGTCGAGCAGATCAAGCGCGTGCTGGTCAACATCCTGGACAACGCCCTGGAGGTCATCGGCAAGGAGGGCGAGATCGAGATCTCGACCGACTACAACCCCGAGAGCAAGTTCGTCACCATCGAGATCGCCGACAACGGGCCGGGCATCAGCGACGAGGACAAGCAGAAGGTCTTCCTGCCCTATTTTTCCAAGAAAAGCTCGGGCACCGGCCTGGGCCTGGCCATCGCCCACAACATCGTCGAGGAGCACAACGGGCTGATCTCGATCAGCGACAATCCGCCCCACGGGGCGAGGTTCGTCATCGAGCTCCCGGCCTGAGCGGCCGGGAGCCTTTCATGGCGGCGGCGCCTGCTGGCGCCGCGCCCAAGGAGGCGGGGAACATGGCTGAAAAAATGCTGCCGATCAAGGACGTCGCCGCCCGCTTCGGCATCGCCGAGGCGGAGCTTTACTATTACGGCCCGTACAAGGCCAAGCTGGAGCCGTCCCTGGCGCAGCGCCTGACCCGCTGCCAGAGTTGCGGCCGCCAGGTGCTGGTCACCGCCACCACGCCCACCCCGGCGGGCGAGGGCAAGACCACGACCGCCATCGGCCTGTCCATGGCCCTGAACCGGCTGGGGGTCAAGTCCATCGTCACCCTGCGCGAGCCGTCGCTCGGCCCGGTTTCGGCATCAAGGGCGGCGCGACCGGCGGCGGCGCCGCGCAGGTCTACCCGATGTGGGACATCGACCTGCATTTCACCGGCGACATCCACGCCGTCACCGCCGCCAACAACCTGCTGTCGGCCATGATGGAGAACCACATCCAGCAGGGCAACCGCGCTCAGCCATCGACCCGCAGCCGGATCGCCTGGCGCAGGGCGATGGACATGAACTACCGCGCGCTGCGGGAGATCGTCGTCGGCCTGGGCGGCCGGCCAGAACGGCTTCGCCGCGCGAGAGCGGCTTCGACATCACCGTGGCCTCCGAGATCATGGCCATGCTCTGCCTGGCCGACGACTTCCAGGACCTGAGGACCGCCTGGCCCGGATGGTCGTCGGCCTACACCTACGAAGGACAAGCCCGTCACCGCGGCCGACCTCGGCGCGTCGGCGCGATGGCGCTGCTGCTCAAGGACGCCATCAAGCCCAACCTGGTGCAGACCCTGGAAGGCACGCCGGCGTTCATCCACGGCGGCCCGTTCGCCAACATCGCCCACGGCAACAACATCGATCGCCACGCCAGTACGCCCTGCAGATGGCCGATGTCATGGTCACCGAGGCCGGCTTCGCCGCCGACCTGGGCGCGGAAAAGTTCTTCGACATCGTCTGCCGGACAGGCAGGTTCGACGCGGACTGCGCGGTCATCGCTGGTCGCCACCATCCGGGCGCTGAAGATGCACGGCGGCGCCGGCAAGGACGGCCTGGCCGAACAGAACGTCGAGGCGCTGGACAAGGGCTTCTCCAACCTGGACAAGCACATCGAGAACATGCAGGCACTTCGGCGTCCCGCTGGTGGTGGCCCTCAATCATTTCCCCGACACGACGCCGAGGAGTTGGCGCTCCGGTAAGCACGGCGCTTGATGAAGGCCATCGCCCTCTCGCGATCCGTTCAACCAGGGCGGCGAGGGCTGCCTGGACCTGGCGCAGGGCAGTCGAGGCGGCCACCGCAGCGGGGCCAGTTCACGCCCTCTATGAGCCCGAGTGGCGATCACGGAAAAGATCGAGACCATCGCCACGGACATGTACGGCGCCGCGCGCATCAACTACACCCGCCAGGCGCGCAAGGACATCGAGCTGCTCAACGAGCTGGGCTACGACAAGCTGCACGTCATCATCGCCAAGACCCCCAACTTCCCTCTCCGACGACCCCAAGGCCCTGGGCCGGCCCGAGAATTTCGACGTCGACGTGGACCGGGTCTTCCTCTCCGCCGGCGCCGGCTTCGTGGTCGCCGTCTGCGGCGAGATCATGCTCATGCCCGGCCTGCCCAGGAACCCCGCCGCCGAGGTCATCGACATCGACGCCGCCGGCACACATCACCGGGCTGTTCTGACGGTCGTCCGGGGCACGGCGCGCCGTGCCCCTGCATATAAAAATTACCTCTTGTCCGGGTAGGCGGGCACGGGCGGGAACTGGTTCTTGTCGTTCTTGGCGATCTCGTCCAGGATGGTCGCGATCGCCTTCTCCAGCTGCGGGTCGCGGCCGGCCATGACCAGGTTGGGATCGTTCTCGATCTCGATGTCCGGGATGGCGCCGCGGTTCTCCACCCACCACTGCCCCGCCTTGCCGTAGAAGGCGTTGTTGGGCTGGTTGACCGAGCCGTTGTCGATGGTCGCCTGGGCGTTGACGATGCCCACCAGCCCGCCCCAGGAGGGCGTGCCCACCACCTTGCCGAGCTGGCGCTCCTGGAAATGCTGGATGAAGGCCTCGCCGTCCGAGCCGTTGTACTCGTTGGACACGGCGACGTAGCATTGCGGCCCGACGCTGCCCGGGTAGAGGAAGGGCGCCATGCCGCGCAGCACGTTGAAGCCCACCTGGCGGCGCTCCAGCTTGTCGATCATGAAATACTCGGTCCAGCCGCCCGAGTTGCGGCGCACGTCGATGATGATGCCCTCCTTGGTGCGGAAGGCCCGCCAGAACTTGTCGAACTCGCCGATGTTGCCCGAGCCCATGGCGTTGATGTGCATGTAGCCCACGCGGTCGTCGGTCGCCTTCAGCACCGTGCGGATGTTGTCGGTCAGCCAGCGGTTGTAGCGCAGCGCGCGGTCGTTGCGCAGCGGCTCGACCTCGTAGGTGCGGGCGTTCGCCGGCGAGGGCAGCGAGTTCACCGTCAGGCCACTTTCTGGCCCTTGGCCACCTGCAGCCAGCGGTAGTAATCCTCGTTCTTCTGCAGCGTGCGGCCGTTGATGGCGATCAGGTAATCCCCTTCCTTCAGCTGCAGGTCGGGGCGCACCAGGGGCGCCTTGAGGTCCAGGTTGTACTCGCTGGGGCCGTAGATCCGGGCGAAGCGGAAAAAGCCGGCGGCGGCATCATAGGCCAGGTCGGCGCCCAGCCGCCCCGTGTAGACCGGGGATTCGGGCAGCGTGACCCCGCCCATGTCGCCCCCGCCGATATAGGCGTGGCCGACGCTCAGTTCGCCGACCATCTGCGACATGAGCCAGTTGAGGCCGGAGCGGGAGGAGAGCTGGGGGATGCCGGCGCGGTAGCGCTCGCCCACGTCGCGCCAGTCCTGCCCGTGCATGTTGGCGTCGTAGAAAAAGTCGCGGTACCAGCGCCAGGTATCGTTGAAGATCTGGTTCCACTCGGCCAGCGTGTCCACCCAGTAGGTCATGCCGTCGAGCGGGATCTTTTCCGCGGTCTTCCTGTCGGCGTACAGCTTGTCCAGGGCGGTGACCGAATAGTCCTCCCCCCTGGCGATGATCACCTGCTCGCCGTTGACCGAGAGCGCGTAGTCGCCGATCTTCTCCTCGATGGCGGCCTCTTTCTTCTCGTCCATGTCGAAGACGTGCAGCGTCCACTTGACCTCGCCCCTGGGCTTGAATATTTCTTCGTATTCGTCTTCCCCGAACTCCGGCACGGGCACCACGTCACCTTGCCTTTCCCGGCGCGCAGGAAGAAGTAATTCCCGGCCGCGACGGGCAGCGGGAAGGTGCGCGCCGCCAGCCCTTCCACGTCGATGCGCAGGCGGGGGGCGGGGCCGGACGGCCCGGCCTTGTCCGCCTTCTCTTTTTTTATGCTCTGGTTTTTCCCCGTCCGCTTCCGCGAACGGCGGCTTCTGCCCGGCGCGCAGCTGCACGGCCATCACCTGGAAAGGGGTGGCGATGACATGGTTGTCCTCGTAAAAGTCCATGCGCACGTCGAAGTTGCGGCTGGAGAGATAGTAGAGATACTCGCCGTCGCCGTCGAAGCAGGGGTTGAGGTTGTTGTAGAAATCGTCGGTGACCGTGATCTTTTTGCCCTGGTCCAGGCTGTACAGGAAGACCTGGCTGTTGCGGTTGCGGGCCACCATGGTGTAGCAGACCCAGAGGCTGTCCGGGGACCAGGAGTAGTCGTCGATCTCCCAGGTGAACTCGTCGTTCTTGAGCTGGTGCACCTCGTCGATCCGGGTCAGGAGCTTTTTCTCGACGTCGCAGTAGAAGACGGCCAGGTCCTTGTTGCCGAAGAGGATCTTCCTGCCGTCGGGCGACCAGGCCAGCCGGTACACGGCGCGGTCCAGGGTCTGGGTGAGCTGGATCCACTCGCCGCCCGTGACCTTGCGCATGTAAAGCTGGTATTCGCCGCTCTTATCCGAGAAAAAAGCCAGCCACTGGCCGTCGGGCGAGAGGCGCGGGTGGATCTCCCGCGACCCGGGCGTCTGGGTCAGGTTGAGGGCCGTACCGCCCCGCAACGACGGGGTCTGGCCCTTGCGCGCCGGCAGCAGGAACACGTCGCCGCGGGCCTCGAGCAGGGCGGTTTTCCCGTCGTTGCCCACGTCCATGCTGTGGATATAACCCTTGGGGTTGATCCAGCGGGAACGCAGGCGCCAGCGGTCGCTGGGCAGGTCGAGCGGTAGCTTTTGCGTCGTGCCGTCCTTGAGCGCCAGGAGGTGCAGGTAGCCGTCCTGGACGTAGACGATGCGCTCGCCGTCGGTCTCGGGCATCATGACGTCATATTTCTCGTGGCGCGTCACCCGCGTGACCGCCTTGGTCTTGATGTCCTGGACATAGATATTGGCGATGCCGCCCTCGCGGTCGGAGACGAAATACAGCTTGTCGTCGACCCACATCGGGTAGGCGTTCTTGCCGATGTAGTCGGAGACCGGGGTGAAGAGGCGCCGGGCGAAGTCGTAATGCCAGATGTCGGTGTGCTGGCCGCCCTTGTAGCGCTTCCACTGGTACTCCTCGTTGCCCTTGCGGGTGAAGAACATCTGGCTGCCGTCGCGGTTGAAGCTGCACAGCGTGCCGCGGTCGATGGGCAGGCGCTCGGGAGCCGTGCCGTCCAGGCCGACGGCGTACAGGTTGGGATCGCGATAGATGAACTGCTCGGTGTCGGCGCGGAACACCACGCGCTTGCCGTCCGGGGTCCAGGCTACCGGCTGGAGGTTGCCCGGCTGCCAGGTCAGCCGCCGGGGTTCGCCGCCGCCGGCCGGCACCAGGTAAATGGAGGGCTGCCCGTCGTAGTCGGCGCTGAAGGCGATCCAATTCCCGTCGGGGGAGAACTTGGGGGCGTTCGCCGCCCCGGGGAAACTGGTCAGGCGCCGGGCCGTACCGCCCCGCGCAGACGGGGCCGTGCCGCCGCTGTCCGTGGTCAGCCACAGGTTCCCTTCGTAGACGAAGACGATCTTGTCCCGGTAGATGTCGGGATAGGTCATGAACCGCGCTTCCGCGGCCCAGGCGGACGTCACGCTGGAAACAAGGATCAATAGCAGGATGAGCGAGATTTTTTTCATGGCAGAACCTCCGGTTCGCTTTTTATTCCGCCATTGTAGCGCAAGCCGGAGAAAAATTACAAGCGGCCGGATCGTCCCTAATGAAAGCGATCAACGCATTTTTCCAAGCTGCAAGCCCAGGGATACTCCGGCGTTGGAGCGTTTCCAGATAAACGCATGGAACTGCAGGTTAAGGGCCATGACCCCGCCGATGATCAGGGAGCCTTCCAATTTCAGCGGTACCCCGAACTCCTGGGCCGTATAGTGGGCACCGATCCAGCCACTGGCGACGCCGATTCCCGCCGCCGCGCCGGTGAATGTGCTCCGGGTCCGAAAGCAGCGGCCGACCATGAAGCCGTACTCGCTGACCGAATCGTTGCCGAACGGCTCGCTGCCCCCGAGCCAGTAGGCCGAGGCATATCCCTTGCGGCTGAATTGCGCGGAGAAGCTGCATTCCATCACGGCCACATTACCGTAGGCGCCGATCTGCGCGCCGCCCCAGATGAAAAACGGCTTTTTCGCCTGTTGCGACAGGATCGTCTGCGCCCCGAGGCCGGCTGTGGTGAAAACGGCCGTCGGCAGCAAAAGCAGCCAGGCAAGATAGTGCTTTTTCATGGGTGGCCCCTCCGCGGGCATTTCGTTCACTCCCCGTAACACGCTACGAGGGCGAAAGGGTCACCCGGAAATTATTCCGTGGCCCAGACCTTCATCAGGTGGACGATGACCTCCGAGGCCTTTTTCATGTCCTCGAGGGCGATCCACTCCTGCTTGGAATGGAAGCTGTGGCCGCCGGTGAAGAGGTTGGGCGTAGGCAGGCCCATGAAGCTGAGCCGGGCCCCGTCGGTGCCGCCGCGGATGCTCGAACGGATCACCTTCAGCCCGGCCATGACCACCGCCTTCTCCGCCTTGGCCAGCACGTCGGGGTACTTGTCGAGGATCACCTTCATGTTGCGGTAGGATTCGCTGACCTTGACCTCGGCTTTCGACCCGGGGAACTGGGCGGCCACCTTGGCGGCCAGCTGGACGATCATCTTCTCCGATTTTTTCAAGCCCTTCTCGGTGAAATCGCGGATGATGAACTTGATGGTCGCGGCTTCCACGTTGCCGCTGACCTGGTTGGGATGAACGTAGCCCTCCCGCTTCTCGGTGGTCTCGGGGGAGAGCGCCGCCTTGGGCAGCTTTTCGACGATGCGCGCGGCGATCTTCACCGCGTTGACCATTTTGCCCTTGGCAAACCCCGGGTGGACGTTGATCCCGGAGACGTTGATCTCGAGCGAATCGGCGCAGAAGGTTTCATCCTCGATTTCGCCCAGCGTCTCGCCGTCCAGCGTATACCCGTAGTCGGCCCCGATGTCGGCGGCGGTGATGTGCTCCACCCCCCGCCCCGTTTCCTCGTCGGGGGTGAAGACGACCTTGATGTTGGGCCGCGGCGCCTCGGGGTGCCCGGCCAGGAAGGTGAGGGCGTCCATGATCTCGGCGATGCCCGCCTTGTCGTCGGCGCCCAGCAGGGTCTTTCCCGAGGCGGTGATGATGGTCTTGCCGATTTGTTCCTTCAGGTGCGGGTTCTCCTCCACTTTCAGGATCACCTGGTCGCTCTCCGAGATCACCAGGTCCTGCCCCTGGTAATCGCGATGCAGCTGGGGCTCCACCCCGGTTCCCGAGACGTCGGGCGACGTGTCCAGGTGGCCGATCAGGGCGATGGTCGGGACCTTTCCCGCCGCACCGCCCCGCTCCGACGGGGGGCGGTTGGCCGGCCACGCGGCCAGGACATAGCCCCAGGGAGTGACCTGGACATCCCGCAGGCCGAGCGCCTCGAGTTCGATCTTCAGTTTGGCGGCCAGGTCCTTTTGCTTGGCCGTCGAGGGAAAGGTGGCGGACGCGTCGTCGGACTGCGTATCGATGCGGACGTAACTCAGGAACCGTTCCAACAGGTCGGGATATTTCATGGGGACCTCCGCCGCCATTATAAACGAAGCGCCGGGAAAATGAAACGGAACCGGGGGCGGCACGGCCGTGGAAGCTCCCGTTCTTGACAAGCATTGATTTTTTCTATATAGTTAACCCTTAACTCCAATATAGAAAGAGGTGGTTTGGTGAAAAGAACATATCAACCCAACAACTTAAAAAGAAAGAAAACCCACGGCTTCCGGGCGCGGATGGAGACGAAAGGCGGCCGCGAAGTCATCAACAGCCGTAGAAGAAAGGGAAGAAAGAAGCTGACCGTTTGATCCATGGCCTTTACGTTCAGGGATTTTCAGCGGATTAAAAAAGAAAGCGATTTTGTCTTTCTGTTGAAAAATGCCGCAAAATTGAAAAATGACTTTTTTTTTTGTATTTCCTGAAAAACGGGCTCCCGGCCAGCCGGTTTGCCATTTCCGTTAACCGCAAGATAGGCAACTCGGTCGAGCGCAACTACATCAAGAGGAAAATGAAAGAATGGTTCAGGCTGAACCGGTCCTTGCTCGCCGAGCCGTGCGACCTGTGGGTCTCCATGAAAAGCAAGTTCGAGCGCGGCAACGCCGCCCGGGTGCAAGGCCTGTTCCTCGATGCGCTGACCAAGATCAAGTATAGATAATCATGAAGAACGTCCTGCTCTTGCTGATCCGCGGGTACAAGCTGACGCTGTCGCCGCTGCTCGGCCGCCACTGCCGTTTCCTGCCCACCTGTTCCTCATATGCCTACGAGGCGGTGGAGCGCTTCGGCGCCGCCAAGGGCGCCTACCTCGGCCTGAGGAGGATCCTCAAGTGCCACCCCTTCCACGCCGGCGGGCATGACCCCGTTCCCGAATTATTCGAGGTGAAACCAAGATGGATACAAAAAGATTAATCCTGGCCATCGTCCTTTGCGTGGCGGTGCTGCTGCTCTGGCAGTATTTTTTCATGCCCAAGCCCCTCCCCAAACCCCAGGGCGCCGTCGCCGCGCCCGCGGTCCAGCCCCAAAACGCGGCGCCGGCGGCCGCAAGCAAGGGCGGCGCGGCGCCCGACATCGGCTCGCTCCTGGGCCAGGGCGAGCCTGCCGCCCAGGAAAACCGGGTCCCGCTCCCGGAGGTGCAGGAGGACGTGGCGGCGGTGAATGAACAAGCGGTCACCGTGGACGGCTCCCTGTTCAGCGCCGTGTTCACCAACCGCGGCGCCGGGCTGACCTCTTTTGTCCTGAAGAAGTACAAGGACGATGCCAAAAAGCCCATGGACCTGGTTTCGCGCAGCGCCAGGGAGTCGAGCTTTTACCCGTTCTACTTTTTTTCGGAAAAGGACGATTTTTCCGCCATCCTGAACAAGGCCCTGTTCTCGTACAAGGGCGCGACCACCGTCCGGCTCGGCGGTGAAAGGCTGACCGAGGTCGTTTTCACCTACGCCGACGCGACGCGCAACCTCCTGGCCACGAAAAAATTCATATTCAACGACAACAGCTACGTGATCGGCCTGGATTTCGAGGTCCGCAGGAACGGGGCCGTCGTGGCCGACCTGCCGGTGGTCTTCGGCCCCGACCTGGAGAACAACGACAGCCGCGACCGGGCCATGATGATGAACCTGAAGATCGCCGCCTACGCCAACGAAAAGCTGGAGTCGGTGGAGTTCGTCAAGCAGAAAACCATGCCCCAGGCCGGCAAGACGTTCGAAATGGCCTCCGGCGAGAAGGGGTCGGGTTTCTACTGGGCGGCCTACGAAACGACCTATTTCGCCGCCGTGTTCAAGTCGGCGCCCCAGAACCGCTCGAAGCTTTCCTTCCAGGTGCTCAAGCAGCCCCAGGGCAAGAACCCGGCCAAGCTCTATTCCTACATGATCGTGACCGACCCCGCCGCCGTTTTCATCGGTCCCAAGGACGAGAAGCAGCTGGCGGCGGTGGAAAAGGAATTTCCCGACCTGAACAAGATCATCGAGTACGGCTGGTTCGGCGCCATCGCCAAGATCATGCTGAAGGGCATCAACTTCGTCCACGGCTTCCTGCCGAACTACGGCTGGGCCATCGTCCTGTTCACCCTGTTCCTGAAATTGCTCCTTTTCCCGCTCACCTATTCCTCCAGCGCCTCCATGGCCAAGATGCAGAACCTGCAGCCCAAGATGAAGGCCATCAAGAAAAAATACAAGAACACCAAGGACATGGAGCAGCGCAAGCTGATGAACATGGAGATGATGGCCCTCTACAAGCAGGAGAAGGTCAACCCCGCCGGCGGCTGCCTGCCCATCCTGCTGCAGCTGCCCCTGCTGTGGGGCTTCTTCCGGCTGCTTTCGGTCTCGATCAGCGTCCGCCACGAGCCGTGGATGCTGTGGATCACCGACCTGTCGAAAAAAGACCCCTATTACGTCCTGCCCGTCCTGATGGGCGTGACCCAGTTGATCCAGCAGCGCATGACCCCTTCGGGCGGCGACGACATGCAGAAAAAGCTGATGTACATCCTGCCCTTCGTCATGGTCATCATGTTCGCCTCCTTCCCCAGCGGCCTGAACCTGTACTGGTGCATGTCCAACGTGCTGCAGATCGGGCAGCAGTACATCGTCAACGAGAAGATCCACAAGCAGAAGAAGGAAGAAGAGCATGAGATCAAGGCCTTGAAGAGGAAAAAAGGAGCCAAAGAGAAATGACGGAAAAAAAGGAATTCGTCGCAAATTCTCTGAAAGACGCCATCCTGAAAGCCGCCGAGGATTTCGGCATCCAGGAAGAAAAACTGAAGTACCGCATCATCACGGAAAAAACCAAATATTTCGGTCACAAGCAGCGGGAGATCTTCATCGAGGCCTGGCGCTCCGACGGCAGCGAGCAGCATGGGCTGGAGGACTTCGTCAAGCTGCTGCTCTCCGAGATGAAGCTCGACCTGCGTTTCGAACTGGAAAGCAAGGCGGAATTCCTGCGGGTCAACTTCGTCGGCGAGGACTACAAGCTGATGCTCTACCAGAACGGCAACCTGCTCAACGCCGTGCAATACCTGATCAACCGCCTTTTTGCCGACGAGATCGGCAAGAAGATCTATTGCGAATGCGAGAATTACCGCAAGAAAAAGGAGATGGAGCTCAGCGCCCAGGCCCACCGCCACGCGCGCCAGGTGCGGCGCAACGGCAAGCCGGTCGAGCTGCCGGAGCTGAACCCATTCGAGCGGCGCATCATCCACATGACCATCAACAAATATTCCGACCTGGAGTCCAAGAGCGAGGGTGATAACTTCCTGAAGGTCATCACCATCCGCAAAAAACCGAATGGATGACGAGACGATCGTTGCCCTGGCCACGCCGCCGGGGCGGGCCGGCATCGCCGTCATTCGCCTTTCCGGGAGCCAGAGCGCGGACATCCTCGCCCGCGCGGTCGCCCCGCTTCCCGAAAAACCGCGGGCCCGCCACAGCTACCACGGCTTCATCCACGATGGCGCGGAGCGCATCGACGAATGCCTGGCGGTGCTCTTCCGCGGGCCCGCTTCCTACAGCGGCGAGGACATGGCCGAGATCTCGCTGCATTCCAACCTCTTCGTCATCGAGCGGGCGCTGGCCCTGATCTGCCGCTGCGGCGCCCGCCCGGCGCTGCCCGGCGAGTTCACCTACCGCGCCTTCCGCAACGGCAAGCTGGACCTGCTGCAGGCCGAGGCGGTCAACGACCTCATCCAGGCCAACTCGCAGCGCTATTCGCTGATGGAATTCAACAACCTGGAGGGGCGGCTTTCCCGGGAGGTGTCGGCGCTGCGCGACGCCCTGCTGCAGGCGGCGGTGGAGGCCGAGACGCGCATCGAGTTCGCCGAGGACCAGCACATCGAGGCGCCCGCCGCCGGCGGCGGCCTGCCGGCCGCCGGCGCCGCCCTGGAACGGATCCTGGCCGCCAGCCGCTTCAACGAGGTGCTGAACCAGGGTCTGGCACGTGGTCATCGCCGGCCGGGTGAACGTGGGCAAGTCCTCCCTGTTCAACGCCCTGCTGCTCAAGGAGCGCTCGATCATCTCCGCGCTTCCCGGCACCACCCGCGATTACATCCAGGAGAACCTGCACCTGGACGGCTTCACGTTCCGCGTCACCGACATGGCCGGCATCCGCTCCGCCGCCGGGGACGAGATCGAGCGCCAGGGCATGCAGCGCAGCCTGGACAAGATCGCCCAGGCCGACGCCGTCATCTTCATGGTCGACGCCTCGCAGCCGCCGGCGGCGGGCGACCTGGAGATCTACCGGCTGCTCGCCGGCAAGAAGCGGGTGCTGCTGGCGAACAAGAGCGACCTGTCCCGGGAAGGCGCCGTTCGCTGCATTCGGCGACGCCTTCCCGGGCGAGGCCGTGCACCTGGTCTCGGCCAGGAACGGGGACAACCTCGAGGCGGCGGTCGATTTCCTCAAGAGCCTGCCGCGGCAGATCCCTGACCCTCCCGGGGCGATCGCCCTCAACCTGCGACAGCGGCTGCTGCTGGAAAAGCTCCGGGAAAAGATCGGCCTCATCGTGGGCCTGCAGGAACGGACGCCCGCCCCGGCGGAGCTGGTGGCCGAAGAGATCCGCCAGGGGCTCGCGCTCATCGGCGAGCTGACCGGGGCGGTCGGCTCCGCCGATATCCTGCGCGGCGTGTTCGCCGCGTTCTGCATCGGCAAATGAAGGTCATCGTCGTTGGCGCGGGCCACGCGGGCATCGAGGCCGCCTTCGCGGCGGCGAAGATGGGCGCCGACGCCACCCTGCTGACCATGCACTTGGAGACCGTGGCCCAGATGTCCTGCAACCCCTCCATCGGCGGCATCGCCAAGGGCCACCTGGTCCGGGAGATCGACGCCATGGGCGGGGTCATGCCCAGGGCGGCCGACGCCACGGGCATCCATTTCAAGGTGCTGAACCGCAGCAAGGGGCCCGCGGTGCGGGCCACGCGCACCCAGAACGACAAGATCGCCTACCGCAACCACCTGAAAAATTTCCTGGAAAACGTGCCGCGGCTGAACGTGTACCAGGGCATGGCCACCGGCATCGTGGTCAGGAACGGCAGGGCCTGCGGGGTCAGGCTGGCGGAAGGGGAGGTCCTGGAGGCCGACGCGGTGGTGGTCTGCACCGGGACCTTCCTCGGCGGGCGCATCTTCATCGGCCCGGCCGCCTATGCCGCCGGCCGCGCCAACGAGCCGCCGGCGCTGCAACTGGCCGAAGACATCCGCGGCCTGGGCTTCGCGATCCTGCGCCTCAAAACCGGAACGCCGATGCGGCTGCACGCCGACAGCATCGACTGGGAGCGTTTTACCCCCCAGCCCGGCGACGAGCCGCCGCAGCCCTTCTCCATGTACACCCGCGCCCGGGTGCGGAACCGGGTGCGCTGCTTCCTGGGCTACACCACGCCCGAGGTCGCCCGCGTGGTCCGCGACCACCTGCACCTGTCTCCCCTGTACTCGGGAAAGATCCAGGGCGTCGGGCCGCGCTATTGCCCCTCCATCGAGGACAAGATCGTCAAGTTCCCTGGCCGCGAGCGGCACCATTTTTACCTGGAGCCCGAGGGGCTGCGCAACAAGGAGATCTACGTCAACGGCCTTTCGTCGAGCCTGCCGGTCGACGTGCAGAGGCTGATCCTGGCCGCCATCCCCGGGCTGGACCGCTCGCGCATGATGCGCCCGGCCTACGCCATCGAGTACGACGCCATCCAGCCCACCCAGCTGCGCCCCAGCCTGGAGTCCCGGGAGATCGGCAACCTGTTCTTCGCCGGCCAGGTGAACGGCACCTCGGGCTACGAGGAGGCCGCCGGCCAGGGGCTGATGGCCGGGATCAACGCCGTGCTCAAGGCCAGGGGCGAGGCGCCGTTCGTGCTGGGCCGCGAAGAAGCCTATATCGGGGTCATGATCGACGACATCGTGCACAACGGCGTCGACGAGCCCTACCGCCTGTTCACGGCGCGGGCGGAGTATCGCCTGCAGCTGCGGGAAGACAACGTCTTCGAGCGCCTGGGCGGGCACGCCCTGCGCCTGGGCCTGGTCGCGCGGGCGGACCACGACCGGGAAATGCGCAAGCTGGCGCGGCGCCGGCGCCTGATCGCCAAGCTTGGCGCCACCAAGGCCCGCTTCGCCGGCAAGGGCGAAACGCTTTCCCAGATCCTGAAAAGGCCGGAAATGACCTTCGCCGGGCTGGAGGAGCTGCATGGCCGGCCGCTGCTGAAAAAAAAGACCCTGACCGACGTCTCCTACGTCGAGGCCTGCGTCAAGTACGAGGGCTACATCGACATCCAGAAGCGGGAAGTGGCCAAGACGAAAAAAATGGCCGCCAGCGCCATCCCTGCCGACCTCGACTACGCGGCCGTCTCCGGCCTGTCCAGCGAGATCAGGCAGAAGCTGGCCCGGGTGCGACCGTCGACCCTGTGCGAAGCGGCGCGCGTCCCCGGGGTCACGCCGGCGGCGGTCAACGCCATCAGCATCCACCTGACCGTGAAATACGGCAGAAAGCCGGGACCGGAACTATCCCGGTTCAGAGGGTCGCGGAGAAGCTGAACCAGATTTCCGTGTCCTCGTTGACCTCGTCCAGGAGCGGGATCATTACGTTGAGCGAGGGGGTCAGCGTCAGCTTGCCTGCCGCCAGCGGCACTTTGGCGTAGAAGTCGATGTCCGTGAACCCCGTCGTGTCGATATACTGCCTGCTGTTGAAGCCGATGAGCCCGCCCAATTCCACGGCCACCTTCTCGCTCACTTTCAGCTCATGGCTGCCGCCGAGAGTGACATAAAGGCCGCTGCCCAGATTGAAATCGTAGTAGACGGAAAGTTGCGGCGACAACGGCAGGTCGGTCCTGGCCGCGGTGGCGTAAATCTCCTGGGAGAGATTGTCCTTGAACTTGAAATCGTCCGCGAACCAGTAGCAGTAGTTGGTAAAGCCTGCCGCCAATTCCCACCCCTCCGAAACCTTGAACGAGTATGAAAGGGTCACGTCAATTTCGTCGGAATGCTTGAATACCTCGCGATGGGCCAGGGCGAAACTGCTCCAGACGCCCAGCGAAAACCTGCTCTTGCCGAGATCGAATGTGAGCGAAGGCTGGATGGCCGCGTGGTCATCGGGGAGCAGGTCGAAGCCTCGCCAGATGTAGCGGCTGACCAGGTCGACCTGGCCGGAGACCGCGCCAGACAGCGTCAGCGCCGCGCCGGCCAGGCAGGTCAGAAGCAACAAAACGGATCTTTTCATATGCCCCTCTTGAGTCGCCCGAATGAACAGGCAACACAGGCTTGAGAAATACTAACACAAAAAGAAAGGGGCGGGGGGGGAACTCCTCCCTGCCCCCCGAGAATCACATTTCGTAGGCCTGCTCACCGTGCAGCGCCTCGTCCAATCCCTGTTCGTCGGCTTCGCTGATGCGCACCGGTGTGATCTTGTTGATCAGCCAAAGCATGCCGTAAGTAAAAATGAAGGCGTACGCGCCGGCAGCGGCCACAGCCAGCAGTTCCTTGAAGAAAAAAGTGACGCCGCCATAGAGCAGCCCATTGCTGCCTGCGGCATTGACCGCCACGGAACCGAAGACCCCGAGCAGAACGACTCCCAATGTCCCGCCCACTCCATGAACGCCCCAGACATCAAGGGCGTCATCCCAATTCAATTTGTTCTTCAAGGCCACGGCATAATAACAGACCAGGCCGGCGATGAGGCCGATCCATCACCGCCGTGGTCGGCGTCACGTAGCCGGCCGCGGGCGTGATGGTGGCCAACCCGGCCACGGCGCCGGTCAGCAGGCCGACGAATTTGGGCTTGCGCGAGCGCAGCCATTCGATGAACATCCAGGTGACGGCGGCGAACGAGGCGGCGATGTCGGTATTGAGGAAGGCGAGCGCCGTGATGCGATCCGCGCGCAATTCGGAGCCGGCGTTGAAGCCGTACCAGCCGAACCAGAGCAGCCCCGTGCCCAGGGCGATCAGCGGGATGCTGTGCATGCCCTTGTCCAACACTTTGCGCCGGCCGACGAACAAAATAGAAGCCAAGGCGGCCATGCCGGCAATGGCGTGGACCACAATGCCGCCGGCGAAATCGAGTACGCCCAGTTTCTGCAGCAATCCGCCGCCCCAGACCATATGCACCATCGGGAAATAAACCAGCACCAGCCAGCCGGTGAGAAAGAGCATATAGGCTTTGAAATGGACGCGGTTGGTGAAAGCGCCGGTGATCAACGCGGGCGTAATAATGGCGAACATCATTTGATAGGCGATGAATACCAGCAGCGGGATATTGTTGCCGGCGAGCACGGTATCCGGAGTGACACCCTTCAGGAAGGCCATCTTCAGATTGCCGATGACGGCGCCCTCGCCGCCGGAAAAGCAAAGGGAATAGCCGCAAATGTACCAGAGAACCGTGGTCCAGCCCATGGACACGAAACTCTGGATCATGATGGCCAGGACGTTTTTCCGGCCGACCAGGCCGCCGTAAAAAAAGGCCAGCCCGGGCGTCATCAGCATGACCAGGCTGGTCGCCAACAGCATGAATCCGGTGTTGCCTGTATCAAACATCGGGAACCTCCTTGAAAAAGATAGTTGACATGGAAAAAGCGGAATCCGGACGCCTGGTTGCCGGGCGATCAGGTGCCGAAACGATGCGGAGCATGGCGATAGTATTACAGGTGATTATTTGCGCCGTGTTAGGCTTGTGTTATAATTTTATTAATCATGGCCGCTGAATCCAACAGCCTTGCGCATATCCTGTTCATTGAGGACGATGTCAATTTGCGGAAAAGCCTGGCGTTCATCCTGCAGCGTGAGGGGTTCGCCGTCGATAGCGCCGGCACGGGCCGCGAGGGTTTGCGCCTGGCCCAGGCCGCCCCACCCGATCTTGTGCTGCTCGATCTGCTGCTGCCCGACATGGATGGCTTCGCCGTTTGCCGGGAATTAAAGCTACGCATGGCGACCGCCCGCGCCTTCATCGTCATGCTGACCGGCAAGGCGCTGGTCAAGGATGTGGTCGCCGGCCTGGATCAGTTTGCCGACGATTACGTCACCAAGCCGTTCGAACCGGCCATACTTCTTGCCCGTCTGCGGGCGGTGTTGCGCCGGCGGGCGCCGTCCCAGACGGCTGCGCAGCGGCGCTTCGGCCCATTGCTGGTCGATCCGGAATGCCGGCAGGTCGAGGTGGCGGGAACAGCGGTGGCGTTGACGCGCAGCGAATTCGATATCCTGGCCTTGCTCACTTCGCGACCGAACCGGGTCTTCAGCCGCGCCCTGATCATCGATCATATCCGCAGCGATGATTACCCGGTCAGTGAAAGGGTGGTCGATTTCCTGATCGCCGGCCTGCGAAAAAAAATCGGCGCTTGCGCCGACAGGGTGGAAACCGTGCGCGGCGTGGGTTACCGCTTTCATGACCCGGGTTGAAACGCGGCCCGGAACGACCGGCCGACCGGCCGGGTTGCTGCACGACGTGCCGCTGCGAGTGTTGCTGGTCGGGGGATTTCTTATTTCGGGCCTGATCCCGCTGATGATCCTCTCGCTGGCAAATTACCGGACCGCGCACGAGCAGCTCAAACGGCAGGCCTTCCGGCAGCTGGAGGCGGTGCGCGATATCAAACGCCAGCAGGTGCTGCGCTATTTTCAGGAGCGTTTCGCCGACCTGCGCGTCTTTTCGTCCACACCTTCCTTGCAGCAGGCCTGGCGCGAATTGTCCATTGCGCGCCGCGACCGTCATGCGGCTGCCGGGCGGAAGGCGAGTGAGCGCCATGAACCGTACCTGAGGATGTTGCTCAGCCAATACGGCTATGCAGGCCTATACATCGTCGACGGCTCGAATGGGGCCGTGCTGCTATCTTGCGAAAATGGTCCTCCATCGACCCGCACGACCGGGAATTCCCTGCCGCCCGATGCCTGGCAGGAGGCGCGCCGATCGGGGCACGCCATCCTGACCGACATCAGCCGCTACGGGGCAAATGGCGACCATGTGGCCCAGTATCTGGCAGCTCCGCTGGGGGGCAATTCCACAGTCGATGGCGTCATCGTCGCCCGGCTGTCCATGGAACCCATCGACCGCCTGATGAAGGAAAGATCCGGCATGGGGATGACAGGCGAAACCTACTTGGTCGGGGCCGACCGCCGCATGCGTTCCGATTCCCACCTCGATCCCGGCCACCATTCGGTGCTGGCTTCCCTGGCTGGAACGGTCGCGGTCAACGGGGCCGATACCGAAAGCGTAACGCGCTCGCTGGGCGGCGAGACCGGCACGGCGGTGATCGGCGATTATCGCGGCATCCCGGTTCTTTCGGCGTTCGCCCCGCTGCCGGTTGGCGGATTGGCCTGGGTCATCCTGGCGGAGATCGACGTGGCCGAGATCGATCAGCAGATCCGCCGCGCCCTGAACACCGAGGTCCTCGCCATTACCGGCGGCGCCGCATTACTGGTGCTGATCCTGGCGTTGGTCATCACCCACTTCATCGGCCGCAATATCGGGCGCGTGGGCAGCCAGCTGAAATCGCTGATCGACGGCGTGCTGCATGACCGCATGGATGGGAAGATCGATGCCCGGCAAATCGGCGTCGACTTTCGCGCCGTCGCCGCCCAGGCCGACCAGCTGGTCGCCGCCTTCCGGGACCACATTGAGCGTATCCATAAGCTCGAAGAGCACCAGCGCTTCACGCAAAAATTGGAAGCCATCGGCACATTGGCCGGCGGTATCGCCCATGACTTCAACAACATCCTGACCTATATGCTGGCCTACGCCCGCCTGGCCATGGCCGATTTGCCCGCCGCCGGTCCGGCCAGGGAGAACCTGCGCGAGATCATTGCCGGCATCCACCGCGCCGGGGAGTTGATCCAGCGCATCCTGCCTTTCCCCCAGCCGGCGTTGCCTGGCCCCCAGTACGCTGATGCTCGCGCCATATGCCGGGAAACCATTGCCATCCTGAAAGCCACGCTGCCCAAGAAGATCGCGGTGGAAAGTGAGCTTGGGAACCAGCCTCTGCCGGTCGCTTGCGCTCCGGGACCGTTCCAGCAGATGCTGATGAATCTATGCACCAACGCCTACCATGCCATGCAGGAAGGCGGGGGAGTGCTGACGATCGCCCTGGCCCGGCCGGAGCCTGACATGGCAACCGCGGCGAAGCCTGTTTGCGTCCGCCTGACCGTTCGCGATACCGGGTGCGGCATGACCGTCGAGGTCCGTAAGCGGTTGTTCGAACCCCTGTTCACGACCAAGCCGGCCGGCATCGGCAGCGGTCTCGGCTTGGTCATGGTGCAGGAGACCGTCCGGGCCTGCCATGGACGCATCGGCGTCACCAGCGAACCGGGCCGTGGCTCGGAGTTCGTTATCGACCTGCCGCTTATGGCCGTAGATGAGGTGGTGGAGACGTATAGTGGCATCGCCCTGACCGGGGCTCGCAAGCCGCTGCATATCCTTTTTGTCGACGACGATGAGCATATCCGCTTGTCGGAAAAACAAGTGCTGGAAGAATTGGGCTTCCCGACCGATGCGGCGGCCAATGCCGAGGAGGCTCTGCTCCTGCATGCTCATACTCCGGGACGCTACCAGCTGGTGATCACCGACCTGAACATGCCCGGCAGCAATGGTCTCGAACTGGCAGAACAATTGCATCAGCGTGAACCCGACCTGCCGGTTTTCCTGATTACTGGATACAACGAGTTGCTGCAGGGGATCGATCCGCTTTCAGCCGGTATCCGTACGGTTCTGGCCAAGCCCTTCGACATGGCCGAGCTCTATGATGCGCTGCGTTCGATCTCGGTAGTCTGATAACTTCACTTTCTCCCTGCGGTCATTGCAAAGACAAAAATAGTTGCGTAAAATCCTTCCGTGGGGAAAAAGGAGGATGAAATGAAAAGGAGACGTTTCATATTTTTGACCGCTGGCGTTTTCGTCGCCGTATCCCTGGCCCTGGCGGCGGCCGATTGGAAGGAAAAGCGCGTGGAGGCGGTGACGGACAAGGACGGCGTCCAGCGGGTCGAGATCACCGCCGGTGCCTATTACTTCGACCCGAACGTCATCGTGGTCAAGGTCAACGTCCTGGTGGAGCTCGTGGTCAAGAGGACGGCGGGCGGCTTTGGCCACAACATCGTGCTTCATGAACCGCAAGCCGGGATCGACTTCCAGGAGGCGCTGGACACCGACCCGAAGTCGATCAAGTTCACCCCGACCAAGGCGGGCAAGTACATGTTCATCTGCTCGCACAAGGTCCCCTTCTCCAAGAGTCACCAGGAGAGGGGAATGTACGGCTACCTGGAGGTCGTGGAATAGGCTCGAAACCGGGGCGCGGCCGGGTATCCGGCTGTTCTTTTTGTCCCTGGTTTGCTACAATCCGGGGCATGCTGCCCCGCAAGCGCCGTTTCCTGATCGCCGCCCTGGCTTGCCTGCCGATGCTGGCCGGTGCGGCAAGCTCCCGCGCCGCCGCCGCCAAGCCCGCCCCTTCTTCGTATTTTGTCCTGGACAATGGGCTGCAGGTGCTGCTGCAGGAAAAGCACGACCTGCCGCTGACGGGCATGACGCTGGCCATCGATCTCGGCACCAAGGACGAGAGCGAGGCGACCAGCGGTTACGCCCACCTGCTCGAGCACATGCTCCTTTTCGGCGCCGGCGCCGGTGCGGACAGCGAAGCCCGGCTGGCAGACCTGCGCCGCCACGGGGTGGCGCACAACGCCCACACCGACCACGACCTGATGACCTTCGAGGTCTCCTGCCCGGCGGAGGAAAGCGCCTGGGCGCTGGAGCAGATGCGCCAGGCCGTTTTTTCGGGCCGCCTGGATCCCCTGCAATTGGAAAGCGAAAAGCGGGTCATCGGCGAGGAGATCCTGCAGCTGCGCGACGACCCGGCCTACCTGGGGCGCCTGCTGGTCATGGAGCGGCTTTTCGCCGGCCACCCCTATGGCCGGCCGGTATTTGGCGACGGCAGCGCCATCCGGGCGGCCACGATCGAGCAGCTGCGGGCCTTCTGCGCCCCGCGGCTGGTCGCCAACCGCTGCGCCCTGTCGCTTATCGGCGATTTCACGCTGGCGGCGATGGAGGCCGAGGTGCGCCGGAACTGGGGGGCCATGCCCGCGGGAACGGCGCCGGCGGCGGACGTCCCCGTGGTCGGGCGCCTGGAGAAGAACAGCGAGCAGCAGGTCGCGCTGGACGTCCAGGAATGCCACCTCTTCTTCGGCTGGCGGGCCCCCGAGTTCAACAATGAACAGCGCCTGCCGTTCAGCCTGCTGACCCATATCCTGGGCAGCGGCCTCAACCCCCTGCTGGGCGGGGTCCTGCGCGGCGGCCGCCAGCAGGTGGAGCGGGTCGACATGAGCTACCTGCCCATGCGCAGCGGCGGCATGGCCCTGCTGCACGTCATCCTGAAGCCGCAGGACATCCGCGGCGTCAGGAACGAGGTGTCGGCTTTCCTGAGCCGGGTCGGCTCCTTCAACTTCAGCAAGGAAGACGTCCTGCCCCGGGAGCGCATGTACGTGCTGGACTACCTGGAGAGCGCCAGGAACCAGATGGAGTACGGCGACGCCAATTTCCGCGAAGGAACGCTCAACCTGAGCCTGGCCTGCTCCCGCTTCCTGCTGCTCAACCGCACCCCGGTCAAGGGCTCCTACCTGGAGAGCGTGGACAAGGTGAGCTCGAACGACCTGCGCCGCGCCGCCGGCAAGTTCCTCAGCGGCAAGAAGTGCACTGTGCTGGTCATCCTGCCCCTCCCGGGAAAGGAACGATGAAGCCCGCCGCCGTCTTCCTCCTGGTCCTGCTGCTGGCGTTCCCGGCCGCGGCGCTCAACGGCGGCGACCAGGCCTCCTGGCGGCTGGGCGGCGAACCCCTGGCGTTCACCCTGGAAAACGGCTTGAGCGTGATCCTGCAGCAGGATGGGGCCGCGCCCATCACCGTGGCGCAGTTGCTGGTCCGCGGCGGCGACCGCGACGATCCCCCCGGGCTTGGCGGCCTGTCCTATCTTGCCGCCCGCTTGAGCCTGGAGATCACCGAGCCGTCCGCGCTCCAGCAGCTCATGGACCTGGGTTCGTCGTTCTCCCTGTCCGCCGCCGGCGATTATTCCCTGGTCACCATCCGTTCCCTGAGCCGTAACTTCGCCGCCACCCTTTCCGTCCTGGCCGCCATGATCAGCGAGCCGCTCGTTTCCGACCTGCGCGTCGACGGCGTCAAGGACCTGATGCGCCACCTGCAGAAAGCGGAGTCCGACGACCCGGACTCCCTCATGGGCAAGACCCTGGCCGGAGTTTTTTATGGATCCGCCGCTTACGGGGCGGCGCGCTTCGGCGACCCGGCCTCCCTGGAGCGCATCGGCAGGAAGGACATTCAGTCTTTTTTGCGCAGCCATTACGTGGCCGGCAACATGACCCTGGTGGTCATCAGCGACCTGGATGAAGCCGAGATCAGGCCCCTGCTCGCCAGCCGCCTGGGAGGGATCGCCGCCGGGGAAAAGCCGCCGCCACTGGCGGTCCCCCTGCGCCGCCCGCCGCAGCCCGCGCTGGCCGTGGAACGGCAAACGTCGCAGGTCCTCGTTTCCCTGGCGGTGCAGCTGCCGGAACTGAACGCCGGGAACTTCGTCATGGCCTCGCTGCTGGAATCCTGGCTGGGCAAGGGCATCGGCAGCCGGCTGTGGCGCCTGCGCAGCCGCGGCAGCCTGGCCTATGGGGTGTACGCCGACGTGCAGCCCAACCGGGAAGCCATGCTGCTGAGCGTTTCGCTGAAAACCGATGCCCGGCGCAGCGCCGAGGCGCAGGCGGAGCTGGAACGGCTCATGAAAGAGATCGCTTCCGCGGGCATCGCCGCCGCCGAACTGGACGCGGCCAAGGCCTATGCCCGGGCCGATTTCTGGCGCGAGAACGAGACCCGCGAACGCCGCGCCGCCACCCTGGCCTTCCTGGAGGGCATGGGGCTCTCCCATCGGCTGGGCGGGAGCTTCGCTGCGCGCCTGGATGAGATCGGACTCGAGGAATTCAACGATTTCCTGCGCACCTGGCTCACCCCATCGCGCTGGTTCATCCTGCGCATAGGGCCCGCTCAATAGCGAACAAGTTACAAGTGACCAGTCACGAGTGACAATGAGCCTAAAAGCTATCGCTTTCCATCTCTCTCACTTGCACTGGTACTCGCACTGAGATCCGGCGGGCTTGCAATTTAGGGCAGAAAATAGTATAAATAAGGATGGCCATAACGTTTTTTTCCCATGGCGCCTGCCAGGAAGTCACCGGGTCCAAGCATTTCCTCGATATCGACGGCCGGCTGCTGCAGGTCGATTGCGGCATGTTCCAGGGCCGCCGCGCCGAGGCCTACGAGAAAAACCGGCAACTGCCGTTCGACGCGAAAACCGTGGACGCCCTCATCCTCACCCACGCCCATTTCGACCACTCGGGCGCCCTGCCCATCCTGCTGAAGAACGGGTTCCGCGGCGATATCCACGCCACCTCGGCCACCCGCGACGTCGCCCAGATCATCCTGCTGGACAGCGCCAATATCCAGCAGAAGGATTTCGAGATCCTCCAGGAAAAAGCGGCCAAGTACCCCGATCGGCAGCTGACCCCTTACCCGCCCCTGTACACCCCCGAGGAGGCCGTCGCCGTCATGGGCAATTGCGTCAGCAGCGGCTACCACCGCGCGTTCAGCCCCCTGGAGGGCGTGCAGGCCGAATTCTTCGACGCCGGCCATATCCTGGGCGCCGCCACCGTGCACCTGACCATCCAGGACCGCTTGCGCGTCGGCTTCAGCGGCGACCTCGGGCGCAACGGCCTGCCGATCATCCGCGACCCCGAGATCCTGCCGCCCATGGATTACCTGGTCCTGGAGTCGACCTACGGCAACCGCCTGCACAAGTCGATCGGCCTGGCCTCCGAGGAGCTGGCCGAGCTCATGCGCAAGGCCCAGGCGCGGCGCAGCAAGATCATCATCCCCGCGTTCACCATCGAGCGCACCCAGGAGCTGATCTACCTGATCCACGCCCTGCAGCAGGAGGGCCGTGTGCCCATCCTGCCGATCTTCATCGATTCGCCCATGGCTGTCAACGCCACGGCGATCTTCAAGGTCCACCCCGAGTGCTTCGACGAGGAGACCATCCGCCGCTTCACCAGCGTCAATGTCGACCCCTTCGGCTTCGAGAACATCCACTATGTCGTTTCCACCGCCGATTCCATGAAGATCAACGATTTCGCCGGGCCGGCGATCATCATTTCGGCCAGCGGCATGGCCGAGTCGGGGCGCATCCTGCATCACCTGATCCGCCACGTCGGAAACCCCGACGACATCATCGCCATCGTCGGCTTCATGGCCGAGCACACCCTGGGGCGCCGGCTCGCCGAGAGGGCCCCGGAGGTCAAGATCTTCGGCAAGACCTACCCGGTGAAGGCCGAGATCGCCACCCTGAACGCCTTCTCCGCCCACGCTGACTACGCCGAGACCTGCGCCTGGCTGAAGCGCCACGACCTGCGGCGCCTGAAGAAGATCTTCCTGGTGCACGGCGAGCCCGAGGCGCAGAGCCACCTGCAGCAGGAACTGCTGGGCATCGGCATCCCCGCGGTGGAGATCGTGCGCTACGGCGCCACCTACGAGCTGAATTGAGAAACGGCGCGGACAAGACCCTGGAGACCCTGGACCTGGAGGGCATCCCCTGCCAGGTGGTGCGGCGCAACAGCCGCCGGGTGCGCATCGCCTTCCTCAGCGGCCGGCTGCGCATGGTCCTGCCCCGCAACCTCGACCCGCTGACGATCATCGACCGCCACAAGAAATGGATCCTGGAAAAGCATGAATGGTTCCAGCAGCAGCGCCTCCTGGCCGAACGCCTGGATCTCGTCCACCGCTCCAACGAGGAATTCCTCGGCCTGGTGCGCGAGTTGAGCGGGCGCTACGCCGGGATCCTGGCGGCCCGTCCCGCCGGGATCAGCTTCCGCCGGATGAAAAGCAAGTGGGGGAGCTGCAGCTCCCTGGGCAAGATCACCCTGAACACCTGGCTGCAGGTCCTGCCCGACGAACTGGTCGCTTTCGTGGTCTTCCACGAGCTGGCCCACCTGAAGGTCCACAACCACGGCCCCGAGTTCAAGGCCCTGATCCGCTGGCAATTCCCCCAGCGCCGCGAGCTGGACAAGCAGTTGAAGCTCTACAGCCTGAAAATCCTATAAAACCGCGTCAACTTGACATTATTCCAGCCAGCCGCTATACTTTTTGCCGATGGCAAGGACGAAAAAAGAGAATCCCGATGACAAGGAGTTGTCGCTTAAAAACGAGATATTCGGGATTTTTTCGCTGTTTTTCTCCTTTTTCCTGATCTTCAGCCTGGCCAGCTTCACCCCCCTGGACCCCAGTTTCTTCCATTCGGCGCCGGCGCGGGTGGTCACCAATTTCGGCGGCCGGGTGGGGGCCGAGCTCGCGGCGCTGCTGTTCAACATCTTCGGCTTCGCGGCGCCGCTCTTCATCCTGATCTTCCTCTTCCTGACCGCGTTTTTCATCTTCAACCGCAGCATCGACCGGGCGGTCAGCAAGGGGGTCGGCTTCTTCATCCTGCTCTTCTCGCTGGCGGCGCTGCTGGCCAACCTCAAGCCCCAGGCCCTGATCTCCGGGCAGGCGGTCCAGTCGGGGGGCATGGTCGGCCTGCTGCTCAACCGCTTCGTCAGCGCCCAGATCAAGGGCGTTTTCGCCGCGGCCCTTTTCCTCTGCCTGCTGGGGATCTCGCTGGTGCTGATCGCCAAGATCTCGATCAAGAACATCGTCGTCTTCCTCTGGGGACTGCTCGCAAAAGGCGCGGCGCTGCTCGGCGTTTTTTTCCGCCGGCGGCTGGAGAGCTTCCGCAAGAACCGGAGCCGCAGGATGGTCCAGCAAAAGTACGACTCCGGTGAGGGGAACTTCGTGTTCATGGGCCGGCAGCCGCTCAAGGAAAGGGAGAAGGAAAAGGAGGCCCCGGCCCGCACTGAAAAAAAGGTCCTGCTCAAGAAACCCAGCAAGCTGCCCGAGGAGAGCGGCATTTTCCCCGAGCTGGAGCAGGAGTTCCGCCCCGACGGCCAATACCAGCCGCCGCCCATGACCTACCTGGACGCCCCCACCCAGAAAAGCCAGATCGACATCGACGAGCTGGAGGACAAGAAGCAGGAGCTTTCGCAGCGGCTGCGCGAGTTCAAGATCAACGGCGAGATCTCCGAGTACACGCCGGGCCCCGTGATCACCACCTTCGAGTTCGTCCCCGACGTCGGCGTCAAGGTCAAGGACGTCTCCAGCCTGACCGAGGACCTGGCCCTGGTGGTCAAGGCCCAGTACGTGCGCATCGAGCGCATCCTGGGCAAGAAGGCCATCGGCATCGAGATACCCAACAAGAAGCGCGAGACCATCCACCTGCGCGAATTGCTGGAAACCTCTCAATACCAGCATTCCAGCTCGCCGCTCACCCTGGCCCTGGGCAAGACCGCCAGCGGCGACATCTTCATCTCCGACCTGAAGGAGATGCCCCACCTGCTGATCGCCGGCGCCACCGGCAGCGGCAAGAGCGTGGCCATCCATTCGATCATCCTCAGCATCCTGTACAAGTCCTCGCCCAAGGCCGTGAAGTTCATCATGATCGACCCCAAGCGCATCGAGCTGGCCATCTACAACACCCTGCCGCACCTGCTCACCCCGGTGGTGGTCAACCCCAAGCTGGCCAAGAACGCGCTGGACTGGGCCGTCTTCGAGATGGAGAACCGCTACAAGAAGCTGGCCATGCTGCAGGTGCGCAACATCGAGCAGTACAACAAGAAGCTCGAGATGCTGCTCCAGTCCGAGGACGACGAGCTGGACCAGCTCGAGGACAAGGAGCCCATCCCCTATATCATGATCATCATCGACGAGCTGGCCGACCTGATGATGGCGTCGGCCAGGGAGATCGAGGACGACATCCTGCGCCTGGCGCAGAAGGCCCGCGCCATCGGCATCCACCTCATCCTGGCCACGCAGCGCCCCTCGATCGACGTCATCACCGGCAGCATCAAGAACAACTTCCCCTCGCGCATCGCCCTGGCCGTCCCCTCCAAGTACGATTCGCGCACCATCATCGACCAGATCGGGGCGGAAAAGCTGCTGGGCAACGGCGACATGCTGTTCCTGCCGCCCAAGACCGCGTCGCTGATCCGCCTCCATTCCGCCTACGTCTCGGAAGCGGAGACCGTGCGCGTGGTCAATTTCCTGGCCAAGCAGGCCAAGCCCGAGTTCAACACCCAGATCATCAAGCACTCCGCCAAGAAGGAGGGGCAGGGCGAGGAAGAGCAGGAGATGGACGACCTGTTCTTCGAGGCCGCCGAGACCATCATCTCCACCGGCCAGGCCTCGGCGTCCTACCTGCAGCGGAAGATGAGCGTCGGTTTCGCCCGCGCCGGCCGCCTGATCGACCAGCTGCAGGAGAAGGGGGTCATCTCGCCGGCCAACAGCCGCAACCAGCGGGAGATCCTGATGACCCTGGACGACCTGCACAACTTCAAGAAAGAATAGCCCGGCGAAGTGTGGACTTTGACGCCTTTTTGGAATATATGTTGTCCAATAGGTGAATCCAAATATCACAAAATTCCCTATTCGTTGAAATTACCTTATGGGAACTGCATTTCAGGCATGGTTTTTATACAATTTTCCCTGTTCCAAAAACTTTATTTTAGGATTACCTCAATTCCTTTGGATCAATCCAAAGTTTGCGAGGGTTTCCTTTGAGATCGTTAATTTTGTGGATTGAATAGAAAGTCTGCGCTCGCTCTGAATGCACCTATCTGGCCTCAAAACATTGTTCGGTCTGCCCATCCCAATGGCGGCAGCTTATATTTCAATGGCGCATGCATGGTAGGGGCGACCAGCGGGTCACCCTTACGTGGTTTTTATTTAGAAAAAGTGCAAAAATAATACTTTTTAACGTGAGGTGATCAATATGTATGCTGAAAAAATTGAAATTGGAATTGATGGAATAGTGTTGACGAATCAACTTAAAAAGACAAAAATAGATTGGAAAGATGTTATCGGGGTCAATAATGGCTTTTATCGAGGTGAAATTTACTTAAAAAATGGTTGCATGGTAAAATTCAGGGCAACCATGTTGTTTATTTCCCCACATGAGGTTTTTGACTATGGTCAGAAAAAAGTGGGTGATGGCAAACCAGAAAAAATAAATGATTGGGGAAAAATTTTTCAAAAAGTGAAAATTTACATTAAAGAAAGAGGGAATGTTTATATTGATGAGCTCGAGTGGATTTATTCGATAGATGAATTAAAATTTTCCTTAAGAAGAAAAAAAGAAATCGTATTGCCGACTGAAGAAAAAAAGGACTTAAAAATACTTTATTTTGGAATTTTTTATTCGTTTCTTGTCATCTTGTTGAGTATGATTTGCTCACTTATGCTCAAACCCAATCGAATATTGTTTAATGAACCTTTTGCCCTATTTTTTAAAATTATTTTAGGTATTCTTGTCTCTTTCTGGGCTTTTTTCCCTATCTATTATTTAAGACGTTCAAAAATTAAAAATGTCTTTGAAAGGAATGGGATTTCTTATTTACCAAAAAGCATATTGTGTGAAGTGATTGAAGATCAAGAAAAAGCGAATTTGGGAAAAAAAAGAAGTTTTTTTAGCAAAGTGTCAAATATTCTTATGCCTAAGTGAAAACTAAACGACATATTCGATGCAACACTCAAATTGAATTAGGTGGAAGCATTATGGCTGAAATATTTAAAATATGCTGGAGCAAATAAAATGCTAATAAAAAGAAAATCTATCATTATCGGGACAAATGGGATTGAGATCTATGATGGATATGAGACTCATAGACTTAATTGGAAAGAGATTATAGGTATTAATGGGAATAAAAAGCGAGGTGAAATCTATACGAGAAAGGGGAAAATCATTAAGTTTAATTATAAAATACTCCACACTTTAGATTACAAAATACTCGATTATGAAAAAAATCAAATCGGCGAAGGCGATCCGTTCGTAATTAGAGATTGGCAAGATGCATATCCCAGATTAAAATCATATATCAAGGAGAGGGGTGGGACATATATTGACGAATTAGAAGGATTGTACAATTCTTGGAGAAGTTTAATTCAAATCGGCGGTTTTCGAGATATGAATTTTCCAAAGGAAGAAATTCAAGATAAAAAAATAATTAAAATTGGAATTGCAGTATCTTTTCTTTATTGGTTTGTTTTATTTATCTGGGGATCTGTAATGGGAAATAAGATAAACGATCAACGTATTGGTTATTCAATTACAATTTTGGGCATATTATTATGGGGATTCATTATGTTTATGGCGATTTATACGAAAAGACCAAGTAAACTTACAAACATATTAAAACGGAATCAAATATTTAGTGAGGAAAACAATGAAAGTCAATGACAAAAAAGGGTGGTACTTTGAAACTTGTAAACTTTATGTCAGTGAAAGACAAATACAAAAATTAAATGAACGTCCCCAGGGTTACTGATCAATAATGGTTATAATTGACGAGATGAACCGCCGGGTGGAGTTAACTCTCGACATCATGGAGCGGGTGATCAGTGATGAGAGACCTGGGCAGAAGGGATGTGGCAACATATTGTGCAACAGCATGTTTGAAAAATCCAAGATCTTTTAATAAACTTGAAAGGAAAAAAAGCATGAAGAAAGTATATTTGATTTATGCAATTTGTACTTTGTTAATATTTTTACCCGCACTGATACTAAGTAATCAATTAAAAGTAAATTATATATTTGATTTTGCTTTATGTTTAACGTTTTTGTTCATTTTTTTTTGATCTTTTTTTAAAATCAAAGACTGAAAATTATTATTATTTTCGAGCACTTTGTATATTCCTAGGAATTGCTTTTATTTTAAACATCATTAAAATTTACTATCAAAATAAATTCAATATCCTTTCAATTAAAATGATCCTTCTTGATTTACTGGTTTTCTATTTTTTTGTTTTAATTCCATTTATATTTTTAATCTTACTAAAATTTAAAAGTAAATCGAAAATTGTGCGAAGCATTGGAGTCATTGTAATAGTTGTTGGGATTGTTATTTTTCTTGGTTTTGCATTTAATGAAATAATTGGTGCATGGGGAAAAGTTAATTAGAAAAAAAAGATTTAGCGAGTCCCCGGGGTCCCCGGGGGTCAAGTCTCAATTATAAAGATTGCCAACAATTTTTCATTGGTATTGTTTTGATCAAATTCCCTTCAGGGAATCTTTAAATACACACATGCTTGCACCGTCCTTATTCTCCACCGGCCAGGCCTCGGCGTCCTACCTGCAGCGGAAGATGAGCGTGGGATTTGCCCGCGCCGGCCGCCTGATCGACCAGCTGCAGGAGAAGGGGGTCATCTCGCCGGCCAACAGCCGCAACCACGGGAGATCCTGATGACCCTGGACGACCTGCACAACTTCAAGAAAGAATAACCCGGCCAGTTTCTCCACATTTCACTAAATGTTTTTTCCTGCCGGGGAGTATACTAAGTGGCGGCAGGAGACAAATGACTGAAACGGAACTGATCCGCAATGCCCAGCTTGGCGATCGCGACGCTTTTGCCGGGCTCGTTTCCAGTCATGAGAAGAAGCTGCTGGCCCTGTGCTGGAACATGCTGGGCGAGCGCGAAGAAGCCCGGGACGCCGCCCAGGAAGCTTTGCTGCAGGCCTTCCAGAATTTCGCCAGCTTCGACGCCGGGCGCAGCTTCGTCAAATGGCTGCTGGGCATCGGCGCCAAGCGCTGCCTTGACCGCCTGCGCCGGCGGAGGACGTTCCTGAGGTTTTTCGTGGGCCAATCCCGAGAATGGCCCGGGCCGGCGGACGCGCCGGCAGCGGGTGTCCTGGGCGATGGGCGCGCCGCCAGGCTTTTGCAGAAGCTGTCGCCCAAGGAGAGGGCGGCGATCTCCCTGGCGGTGTTCGAGGATTTCAGTGCCCGTGAGATCGCGGGTTCGCTGGGTTGCTCCGAGAGCACAGCGCGCGTCCACTTGTTCAATGCCCGCGTCAAGTTGAAAAAGGAGGTGGCCGATGGCCTGTAAATGGGTTTGGTTCGCATACCGGGCATTGCCACTGACGGCCTGGAGAGCGTTCCTGTTCGCAAGGCACATCGACGGCTGTCCAGGCTGCCTGAGCAAAACCCTCGACGATGAGGCCATCCGTTCCCTGGGCATAAAGCCGGCCTGCCTGGAGAACGAACCGCCCCTGGCTCCATTCGCCGCTGGACGCGAGCGGCTCCGGGCACTCTCTCCATGTTGGAGCTATGCGTATGGTTTTTTCCTGGCAATAGCCATCCTGGGGCTTGCGGTCGGGATCTCGCGCATCGTGCCGACCGGAAACCTGCCCCAGGGCACTGTCACCGTTTCCGAGGCGGAGGATGATGTACGTGTCTTTAGCGTACTCAAGGCGCGCATCGGGAATGAATCGGCCCGCCCGGTCGTCTTCAAACCCGGGCAGCCGGGGATGACGATCGTCTGGTTCGAGAAAACAAAAAATTAAACTGGAGGTTCAAGATGAAAAAAGCCATGTTTTTTATGATACTCCTGGTTTTTGCCGTATCACTTCATATCCGCGCCGACGTCTCCCTGAATATCAAGTTGAATTTCTTTGGACCGGCAACAGGCGGGAAAGGCGGTCCGAGCGTGGCCACATCGTTTTATATCAAGTCCATGGTGCAACGCAACCTGCAGGTCGACTTTGCCCCCGAGGCACTTTTGGCCGAACTCCAGAAAACGTTCAATGCGCCGGGACTCACCCTGTTGTCCAGTGGAGATCTATCCTGGCGTTCGGGCGGACCGGCTTCGGTCATGCAGATCGTACAGATCGACGGCCGGGACTATGTCTTGGTGTTGACTCCGCTGCCCAAACCTGGAGCGGTAAACTTCAAGGTCGGTGTCGTTGAGGATTACAACAAAAAGGACAGCTTGGCCGTACTCCTGGACACTGAGATCGTGCTGCCCGATGGCGAGGTGGCCATGCTGGGTTTCCGGGACACGCAGGATCGCAGCTATTTCATTGCCTTCTACGTGCAAGGCCAGGGGGAGGATAAAGAATTCGCCAGGGAGGCCATCCGCGTTGCCGGCAGAAGCAAGCCGAAGATCAGTAGGACCGTCAAACCGGTTTATCCCGACGAGGCTCTGAAAAGAGGATCGAAGGTCTCGTGATCCTGGAAGCCGTGATCGACAAACTCGGCAGGGTAAGGGACACGCGCGTGATCTCGACTCCCGATCCCTTATTGACCGCGGCTGCCGAGGAAGCCGTGAAGCAATGGACTTATGAGCCCTATAAGCTCAACGGTGTTGCCAGGGAAGTTCTTTTCACCGTCACGGTCACGTTCACCCTGGAACCGGAACCGGCCGTAAAGAAGAGCCCGGGCAGCGCCCTGACGCGGCTCAATGCATCCCAGCATCCGCGCATGATCAAAGATGTCAAACCGGTCTACCCCGAGGCGGCTTTGAAAAACAAGATCGAGGGCGTCGTGCTCATGGAAGCCATGGTGGACGAGCAAGGCAAGGTACGTAATGTGCGCATAATCAGTTCTCCCTCCCTTCTTCTGAACGATGCGGCCTTGTCGGCTGTGAAGCAATGGGTTTATGAGCCCTATATGGAGAATGGCAAGGCCAAATCGGTGCTTTTTACGGTTACAGTGACTTTCACCCTCCACAACGATTAATGAATTGGCGAAGAATCCTCCACCGGCTATCTTAAGAACTTGACCTGGAAGATGAAATTCTGCAGCGAGATGCGCGCCGACTCCTCGCCGCTGGTCTTGGAATCGTAGTCCAGGCGGTAGATCAGGTTGAGCACCTCCTGGATCTTGCGGTCGGGGAAATTCTTGACCAGGGCGATGAACTTGTTCAGGATGAACTGCCGGCTGCTGCAGCACCTTGCCGATGTCGGCGACCGAGAAGCGGTGCTTCATCAGGAACTTGGCCGTGTAGATCTTGTGGTAATAGGAGATCAGCGTGCCGATGATGAAGCTCGGCTTGACGCCGTTGATGAACAGGTATTTCAGGATGTCCAGGTAGACGGCGGCGTCCTCGCGCTCGATGGCCTCGGTCAGCTCCCAGATGGAGTGGGAGTTGATGCCGGTGATCAGCTCGTCGACGTCCTCGCTGCCGATGTGCAGGGTCTGGGCGGCGGCGGCCTCCAGCTTGGGCAGCTGGTGGATGATGGCCACGAAGTCGTCGGCCATGATCTCCTGGATGCGCTCGACCGCCTCGGCGGTGATGGTGATCTTCCGTTCCTTCATGAACATCTTGATGAAGTTCCTGATCTCGGCCTCGCCGGTGCGGTCCAGGTCGATGCAGACGGTGTGCGGCGAGTCCAGGTTGTCGCGCAGCCGCGCCAGCTTTTCTTTTTTCAGCTGCTTGTAATCGTCGCGGCTGAGGTCCAGGGAGACGAAGACGATCAGGGTGGTGTGCGGGTTGGGCTTCTGCAGGTAGGCGGCCAGCGCTTTTTTCGCGGCCGCGTTCAAGGCGATCTTCTTTTCCTCGCGCACGGCGACGGTGATGACCTTCTGGGCGCTGATGAAGAAACTGGAGCTGTTGGCCTCGTCCAGGATCTCCTCCCAGCCGGTCTCCTCCTCGTTGTCGAAATAGTAGCGCTTGAAGTTGAATTCGGTCTTGTCCTGGCCGAAGGCGCGCCCGATCTCGGCGATGATGGTTTCGCCGAGGAATTCGTTGAAGCCGTAGAGCAGCAGCAGGGGCGGGAATTTCTTTTCCGCCTGCATGCGGCTGAGAAAGGCGAAGAACGTGCTTTCGACCATCAGAAATTTTCCAGGATGGAGGCGACGATGCTGGCGGCGAACTTGGCCCCGATCTCGGCCAGCGAACCGCTTTCCTGGGAAAAGAAATCGGCGGTCTCCGTCTCGTAGGTCTCCTGGAAGCTGATGCCGTTCCCCTGGTAGAACACCTCGCCGCTCTGCATGTCGATCAGGCGGACGTCCATGGTCAGGCGCACCTCGTAGAGGTTCGCCGCCCCGGCGTCGGAATAGGAGACCGGCGTGGTCTTGAAGGCGGTGATGGTCCCCTCCAGCACCAGGTCGGCGCTCGACTCGTCCTCGACCAGGCGCAGCCGGCTGCGGCGGATGAACTCCTCCCGGACCGCGAAGGTGACGAATTGCTCCGCCTGCGGCCGCGAGGTCTGGTTCTTGAAATCGGGGATGGCGATGGTCCTGGCCGAAGGCGGCAGGTTGTTCCCGCGCCCGGAAAGCCGGTAGCCGCAGTTCAGGCTCAGCAGCGCCAGGGGGAGCAGCAGCCAGACTGTCTTTTTCATTTGCTGACGATGCTCAGCATCTTGTTCTTGATGAAGATCATTTTCACCACCGGACGGCCGGCGAGCGTCCGCTTCGTCTTCTCGCTGCGCAGCGCCGCCGCCTTTACCGTTTCCTCGTCGCAGTCCAGGGCGACGCTGACCTTGTCGCGGATCTTGCCGTTGATCTGGATCATGATATTGACCGCTTCGTCGGCGGCCACCTCGGGGTCGAACGCCGGCCAGGCGGCGCGGTAGACGGTCGTGTCGTGGCCCAGCTGCCGCCACATCTCCTCGCCCAGGTGGGGCGCGAAGGGGGCCAGCAGCAGGACCAGGGTCTCGGCCAGCTCGGAGACCACGGCCGGGTCGAGTCCGTCGGGCAACGCCTCCCGCTCGGGCGGGGCGTAGGCGAAGATCTCGTTCAGCAGCTCCATGATCGCCGCCAGCGCCGTGTTGAACTGGAACGTCTCGATCTGCGCGCCGACCTTTTGCACCGTCTGGTGCAGCTTGCGGCGGACCTTCTTGGAAGCCTCCGGTCCCCGGCGTCGGGCGGGCCGGCGCGCCAGTCCCGCCGGTAGAGCGGCAGCGCGGCCTGCAGCCAGCGCCAGACGCGGGTGAGGAAACGGTGCGAGCCGTGGATCCCTTCCTCGCTCCAATGGACGTCGTCCTCGAACGGCGCCACGAACATTTCGTAGACGCGCAGCGAATCGGCGCCGTAGCGCCGGCTGATGTCGTCCGGGGTGACGACGTTGCCCTTCGACTTGGACATGCGCGCCCAGCGCCAGACGACCTGGTCGGCGGGATAGGCGTCGCGCTCGTCGTGCTTGAGCACGATCCAGTCGACGATCTTCTCGGCGCCATCGCCGCTCTCCTCCTGCGGCCGGGGCCGGCGCCCGGGGGTCATGGCCAGCAGCGAACCCTGGTTGCGCAGCGTCAGGAAAGGCTCCTCGAAGCCCAGCAGCCCTTCGTCGAACAGCACCTTCGTCCAGAAACGGGCGTAGAGCAGGTGGGAGCGGGCGTGTTCGATGCCCCCGGTGTACAGGTCGACCGGCAGCCAGTAGTCGAGGGCGGCGCGCGCGGCGAAGGCGTTGTCGTTGCCGGGGTCGGCGAAGCGCAGGAAATACCAGGAAGAGCAGGCGTAGCCGCCCATGGTGTCGGTCTCGCGCCGCGCCGGGCCGCCGCATTGCGGGCAAACGGTATTCACGAACTCGGGGATGGCGGCCAGCGGGGATTCGCCGGTGCCGGTCGGCTGGTAGTTCTCCACGTCGGGCAGCAAAACGGGCAGCTGCGCTTCCGGGACCGCCACCTCGCCGCAGGCCGGGCAATGGACGATGGGGATCGGCGCCCCCCAGTAGCGCTGGCGGGAGATCAGCCAGTCGCGCAGGCGGTAATGGACCATCGGGCGGCCGATGCCCTTTTCCAGGAGCCAGCGGCCGATCTCTTTCTTGAATTCGGCGGTGGCTGAGGCCGCTCCACTGCCCGGAATTGACGGCGATGCCCTCGGTCGCCTCGGCGGCCTCCAGCTCGTAGACGGAGCCGTCGCGGCTGACCACCTGCAGGATGGGCAGCGAGAATTTCCTGGCGAAGGCGAAATCGCGCTCGTCGTGGCCCGGCACGCACATGATGGCGCCGGTGCCGTAGCCCATCAGCACGTAATCGGCGATCCAGACCGGGATCCTCGAGCCGTTGACCGGGTTGACGGCGAAGGCGCCCGTGAAGACGCCGGTCTTGGCGCGCTCCGTGTTCAGGCGGTCGATGTCCGACTCGCCTTGAGCCTTGCGGACATAGGCCTCCACCTCGGCGCGCCGCCCGGCGGCGGTAAGCGGCGCGACCAGCGGGTGCTCGGGGGCGAGCACGATGAACGTGGCGCCGAACAGGGTGTCGGGGCGCGTGGTGAAGACGCGGATTGGCCGCGTCGCTCCCGGGCACGGCGAAATCGACCTCGGCCCCCTCGCTGCGGCCGATCCAGTCGCGCTGCATCTCCTTCATCCCCGCCGACCAGTCCAGGTTTTCCAGGTCGGCCAGCAGGCGGTCGGCGTAGGCGGTGATGCGGAAGAACCATTGCGGCATCGGCTTCTTCTCGACCCGGGTGTCGCAGCGCCAGCAGCGGCCGTCCTTGACCTCCTCGTTCGCCAGCCCGGTCTTGCAGGCCGGGCACCAGTTGATGGGCGCGGTGGCGCGGTAGGCCAGCCCCTTGCGGTGCAGCAGCAGGAACATCCACTGCGTCCACTTGTAGTAGCCGGGGAGGCTGGAATTGATCTCGCGCTGCCAGTCATAGGAGCAGCCGGTCCGGATCAGCGTTTCCTTGTAGGTGGCGGCGTATTCGGGCACCATCTCGCGCGGGTTGCGGCCGCGGCGGATCGCCTCGTTCTCGGCGGGCTGGCCGAAGGCGTCCCAGCCCATGGGATGGAGAACGTTGTAGCCCTGCATGCTCTTGAAGCGGCAGAACGCGTCGGTGGGCACGTAATTCTTGAGATGGCCGACGTGGAGGCCGGAGCCGGAGGGGTAGGGGAACATTTCCAGGCAGTAGAATTTCTTCTTTTCTTCGCCGCTGACGGCGCGGAAGGTCTGCTCCCGGCGCCAGATCCCCTGCCATTTCGCCTCGATTTCCGTGAAGTTGTAATTCATCGCTCTTCCTTGACCGCTGGTCCGTTTTCCATTATAACGGAAAAAGCCCGGCGCGACAAGGTCCTCCCGAAGCGGGGGGCAACGGCGGCGGCCATGTTTTTTAAAACAAAAACGGCCGGGGAGCGTATGAACAGGTTCAGGAGCAAGGATGAAAAGCAAGAAAAAGATGATCGTGGCGGTCGTTTTGGCGTTCATCGCCCTGATCGTGCTGGTCAACGTCAGCTCGGGCGGCGGCAAGAGCCTGGACGTCACGGTGGAAAAAGCGCAGAAACGGGACCTGGTCGAAAAAGTGTCGGCCACCGGGGAGATCAAGCCCAAGAAGAACATCAACATCAGCACCGACGTGGCCGGCAAGATCCTGAAGATCCTGGTCGCGGAAGGGCAGATCGTCAAGAAAGGGCAGTTGCTCATCAAGATCGATTCGGAGATCTATGAAGCCAACGCCGACCGCGACCGCGAGGTCATATCCTCCTCCGAGTCCGACCTGGTCTCCCAGGAGGCGAACCTGAAAAAGGCCCGGAGTTTCCTGGCCCGGCGCAAGCAGCTTTACGACGAGGGGCTGATCTCCAAGGAGCAGTTCGAGGACGCCAGCATCCAGTTCGAAATAGCCGAGGCCAACAAGCAGTCGAACCTGCACCGCATCGAGCAGGCCAAGGCTTCGCTGAAAAGCACCAGCGACGCCATCCGCAAAACCTCCATCGTTTCCCCCATCGACGGCATCGTCACCAGCCTGAAGGTCGAGGAAGGGGAGGTGGCCATCATCGGCACCATGAACAACCCCGGCACCGTGCTGCTGACCATCGCCGACCTTTCGGTCATGGAAGCCGAAGTGCTGGTCGACGAGACCGACGTGGTGAAAGTGCGGGTCGGCAAACGGGCCGAGGTCACGGTGGACGCCATCCCCGGCAAGACCATGGACGGCACGGTGACCGAGGTCGGCAACTCGGCCATCACCTCGGCCGATACCGCCGGCGGCACCGCGGCCGAATCCAAGGATTTCAAGACCGTCATCACCCTGGATCACCCCCCGCTGACGCTGAAGCCCGGCTTTTCCGCGACCGCCGACATCATCATCGAGGAGAAAAAGGACGTCCTGGCGGTGCCGATCGCGGCCCTGGTGATCCTGGAGAAGGATGACGCCGGGAAAAAGGGGGCAAGGCGGAACGGGAAGGCGTTTTCGTCGCCGCCGGGGGGCGCAGCGTCTTTCGCGAGGTGAAAAAAGGCATCGCCGGGGACATGTACATCGAGATCGTCGCCGGGCTGAAGGAAAAAGAGGATGTCATCACCGGCCCCTTCGCCATGCTCAAGAAGCTGAAGGACGGGGACAAGATCAAGTTCACCAGGAACAAGAAATAAAATGGCCGCCATCATCGAGGTGCGGGACCTGGGCAAGACCTATGAGGTCGGCAACGAGAAGATCTACGCCCTGAAGCACATCGATTTCGTGGTGGAGCGCGGCGAGTTCATCGCCATCATGGGCCAGTCGGGGTCGGGCAAATCCACGCTGATGAACCTGCTGGGCTGCCTGGACACCCCCAGCGAGGGAAAATACTTCATCAACGGCAGGGAGGTCAGCGCCCTTTCCGAGGACGAGCTGGCCTATATCCGCAACAAGGAGATCGGCTTCATTTTCCAGGTCTTCCACCTGCTGCCGCGCTCCACGGCGCTGCACAATGTCGAGCTGCCCCTGATCTACAGCGGGGTCAAGAAGGCGGCGCGGCTGGAGATCGCCAGCCGGGCCCTGCAGGCGGTGGAGCTCTCCGACCGCATGACCCACAGGCCGAACGAGCTTTCGGGCGGGCAGCGGCAGCGGGTGGCCATCGCCCGCGCCCTGGTGAACAAGCCATCGCTGATCCTGGCCGACGAGCCGACCGGGAACCTCGATTCCAAGACCGGCGAGGAGATCGTCGCCCTTTTCGCGGAACTGCACCGCCGGGGCAACACCATCATCATGGTCACCCACAACCAGGAACTGGCCAACCTCACCGAGCGCATCTTTTATTTGAAGGACGGCGAGATCATCAGGGAAGAGAAAAGAGGGAGGGGAAAATGAACGAATTTGCGAGCGATTTTTTCGGCGTCATCGTCAATCCGGGGGCGGCCATCGCCAGGGTCATGGACAAGAAGCGGTGGCAGGCCGCGCTGGTCCTCGTCCTCCTGGTCAGCGCCATCGTCAGCTTCATCACCTTCCCGGTCACCAAGGTGGAGCAGGCCAAGCTCATCCGCGATTCGCAGATGGCGGAAAAGCTGAGCGAGGAGCAGCTGGCCAGCCTTGACAAGTTCACGCCGACCCAGCGTTTCATGGGCTCGTTCTACGCCCTTGTCTTCTCGGGCCTGGCCATCGTCATCGGCGCTTTTTTCATCTACCTTTTTTTCAAGGTGGCCGGCAGCGAGGGGAATTACGTCAATTTTTTCTCCGGGGCGGCGCAGGCGTCGATCCTGGACATGGCGCTGGGCGGGATACTGAAGGGAACGCTGATACTGCTGAAGAAAACCCTGATCGTCCATACCGGCCTGACCATGTTCTTTCCCGGGCTGGATTTCCGCAGCCTGCCGTTCATCGTCCTTTCCCAATTCGATTTCTTCTCCCTCTGGTACCTGGCGGCCCTGGCCCTGGGCATCGCCGTCTACGCCAAGATCAGCCTCAAGAAGAGCATTTCCGTCATGGTCGCCTATTTTCTTTTCAAGAGCCTGGTTTTTATCGCCTTTTCGTATCTCACCATGAAATTGGTGGGCATGTAGGCCCGGGACCGTTTTTTATTCCGCCGGAGGCCGGAAAACCCTTTGCCACGGCCGAAAAACTTGACAAATCTATATTTTTGATTTATTAAATTCAGTGTAATGGGAAAAATTTCACATGATTCGCCTTTTCCGCGAAAACCAGGGGAGAAAAAAATGAAAAAAATGCTGATTCCGGTCATTTTTGTTTTTCTTACGCTCGCGTTGCTGGTGAGCGCCCAGGAGAGCAAAAAGATCATGAACATACAGAAGGCCTACGTCTACCTGGATGAAGCCCTTTTGATCTCCGATACCGACCTGAATTGCGCTTATTTCATCAGGGACGACATGCCGCGGGATATTCGCATCATCGCCAAGCACCTGCCCTCCAGCGAGAGGACCGATTTCACGGACTTCGACGACCTGGTGATCAACAAGGGCTCGCAGGACGGGCTGAAGGACGGGGACATGCTGCTGATCATGGGCGAGGGCCGGGTCATTCACCATCCCGGCAACCACGACCGCCTGGGCCGCTTTTTCCAGAAAAAATCCCTGGCGCAGATCACCTGCGTTTACGATCGCACGGCCGTGATCACCCTGCAGAAAGGCTGCTACCCGGTCAATATCGGCGACTTCGGGATCATCTACCAGCCGGAAACGACCCTGTTCGCCAAGCTGATCGACTACAAGCTCTGCCGCATCCCCGCCAACGCCGTCAACGGCATGGTCGTTTATTCCGACCTGGGGCTGGGCATGGCGGGCGAGATCGCCGGCGACACGCAATATGTTTCGGTGGACCTGGGAGCAGGCGTCGCCGGCAAGGGGACGTTCCTGCTTTTCTACCGGCAGCTGGCATCCGACCTGCCGCCTCTGATCATCGGCCTGGGCGTCGTCATCCACAGCGAGAATACCAATTCCACCGTCAAGATCCTGGACGCCAGCTCCGACATCCGCTTCAAGGACCGGGTGCTGGTCCTGCCCAGGATCGAAGAAGGAGCGGCGGGCGCCGGGCAGGAAAACATCCCGGTCGTGGAAACCCTGGAGCCCGAGGGGCAGGCCCCGGAGGCGGGCGCCGCCGCCGAGGCTGTGGTGGCGGAGGGCAACGCCCTGAAATTCGACATCCTCTTTGATTTCGACAGCAAGCAGCCGCTCGCCGATCACGCGGCCGATTTCGCGGCCATCAAGGATTTCGTCGCCGGCAAGGCGGAGTACATGATCACCCTGCGCGGCTATACCTGCAGCATCGGCAGGGAGGAATACAACCTGCGCCTCTCCTCGGACCGCGTGGAAACGATCAAGGCCATCCTGGTCAGCCAGTACGGCATCGATCCCGCCCACATCGAATCCTTCTTCTATGGCGAAAAGGATCCCCAGTACGACAACAGCAGCGAAGCCGAGCGCTGCAAGAACCGGCTGGTCAAGATCGAAGTGAACGGGAAATGAAACTCACGCCGCTGGCCCTCCTGGTCTGCTTTTTGGCCGCGGGGGCATCGCCGCTTTTCATCCGCGGCATCGACCTGATGGCCATGAAAAAACAAGAGGACGAAAGACGGAAAAAGCTCGCCAAATCCAAGGTCACGGTCACCGACACCAACGTGAATTCCATTTCGGTCGGCAACAAAAAATACGGATTCGTGCAGATGGAATCCGACGTCGCGTCCCAGGAAGGGGAAAACGCGGCCCCGCCCGCGGCCGCCAAGAAAAACGACGCGACCCAGCAGCCCGATTTCTGGAAAAAGCAGCAGACCGACCTGGAAGAGCGGATCGCCAAGCTGAAAGCGGAGATCGAACTCGGCCAAACGGACCTGAACAAGCTCTGGTCCGATTTCTACATCAAGCAGAGCATGGCGGCCGAGCAGGAGGCCATCCGGGTCCAGATCTCCCAATTGACCACCCAGATCGAGCAAAAGAAGCTTTTCCTGGACCAATCGCAAGCGCAACTGGACGACCTTTTCGAGAGGGCGCGCAAGGCCGGCGTCCCCCCCGGCTGGCTGCGATAGCCCCCGGCGCCGCTGATCCACCGGCCCGCGACGGCCGCGCCCCGCTTGCCGCCCGGCTTGATTGTCAAACCGGCGCCGGGATGCTAAAATAGCGCCGACAATGGATTATCTCAACGTTCAGGAACCGGTGCTGCCGCTGCTCAAGGAAACGGAGAATATCCTGGCCGGGCATATCGGCAGCAGGGTCGGCCTGGTTGCGGAATTGCAGCGCATCACGCCGGTCGCCAAGGGGAAAAAGATCCGCGCCTCCTTCCTTTTCCTCGTCGCCGGCATTGCCGCGGACGAGCGCAGGAACGATGACGGGCTGCCCGCCCTGGGCGCGGCCATCGAAATGCTGCACCTGTCCAGCCTGGTCCACGACGATATCGTGGACAATTCCTCCTGGCGCCGCGGCGAAAAGACCCCCAACCACCATTTCGGGGATTATCTGTCCGTTCTCTGGGGCGATTTTCTTTTCATCACCTCCATCCGCATGCTGACCAGCGCCGGCCGGGACGCGGCGGTGCGGACGCTGGCCGACGTCTCCCGGCAGATGATCGAGGGCCAGATGCTGGAGTTCGAGAACAGCTTCAATTACCGCATCCGCACCCGCACCTACTACGATATCATCCGCAGGAAAACGTCGAGCATGTTCGCCGGCATCGCCGACCTGGCGGCCCCGCATCCCGGGAAGGGCGCCCTCCCGGCCGCCGCTTTCCATGGTTTCGGCCAGGATTTCGGCACGATCTTCCAGATCAGCGACGACCTCCTGGACATCTTTTCCGACCGTTCGGGGAAAAGCCGCTTCCAGGACCTGAAAGAGGGCAAGGTCACCCTGCCGTACATCCTGCTGCTGCAGGACGGCGGCCTGCCCTTGATAAAAAAATTCGATCCGGCCAGGCCGCAGCCGCTTCTCGAGCGCTGCCGGACCCTGCGCATCCGGGAACGGTCCCTGGAGATCATCGACCGCTATCACCGGAAATGCAGGCGCTTCTTGCGCGCCTTCCCCGCCTCGCCCTGCCGCGCGTCCCTGGAAGGCCTGCTGGAGTTTATCCGCCACCGTGAATACTGAAAACCGCCTCGAGATCGAGATCAAGCTGAGGGTCGGCCCGCTGGCGCCCTGGCGCGAAAAACTGGCCGCCCTGGGCGCGCTGCCGGTCTGCCCCCGGGGGCTGGAGCGGAACCTGGTCTTCGACACGCCGCGGCGGCGCCTGCAGAAGAACGGCGCGCTCCTGCGCCTGCGCCACAGCCCGGGGCGCAGCGTCCTGACCATGAAGCTGCCCGCCCGCGGCGAGGCGGGCTACAAGGTCCGCCGGGAGACCGAGGCCGACGTCTCCGATTTCGCCGCCATGGCCGGCATCCTGGGCGGGATCGGTTTCCGGCCCTGTTTTACCTATGAAAAATACCGGGAAGTGTTCCAGGTGGCGGGCGTGGGGGTCATGCTCGACGAGACGCCGATCGGCAATTTTCTCGAGATCGAAGGCGATCCCGCCGGGATCGACGCCCTCGCTGCCCGCCTGGGGTTCGCGCGCGGCGATTACATCACCGATTCCTATCACCGGCTGTTCCTGCTTTCCGGGCGTTCCGGCGACATGGTCTTCGCCCCGTGAAGTTCTTCATCCTGGCCGGCGGTTACGGCAAGAGGGCCGAGCCGCTCTCGCTGATCAAGCCCAAGCCGGCGTTTCCCCTGGGCGGGGTGCCGCTGCTCGCCCGGCAGCTCCGCCAGTTGCGCGCCCTGGGCTGCCGGCGGGGGTTCATCAACCTGCACCACCTGGGCGCTCAGGTCGTCGCCGCCGCCGGCAGCGGCAGCGGCATCCACTTCATCGAGGAGGCGGAATTGAGCGGCAGCCGCGTCCTGCGCCAGGCGCTGCCTTTTTTTTCCGAATGGCTCCTGGTCTTGAACGGCGACACCTACCTGGACATCCCGCTGGCCGACCTGCTGCGGGAGACCCGGGACGCGCGGGTCGACGGCGTCCTGCTGGCGCGCCGCGACGATAGCGGCCGCTACGCCGGCCTGAGCGTCGGCGGCGATGGGTTCCTGGAAGGCACGGCGCCCGCCGCCGGCCTCGCCGGGGCCGGGCTGATGTACGCCGGGGCGGGACTGTTCAGGAAAAAAGCGGTGGAAAAGATCGAGGATAATAAATTTATTCGCCAGCATCCGCCGCCGGCGCCTGCGTTTCAAGACCGTTCTCTATGACGGCATCTGGCTGGATATCGGCACCCCGGCGTCGTATTTCCAGGCCAACTGGGAATTCATGGCGCGGCGCCGCCTGCTGCGCGCCAACGCCCTCTCGGCGAACGTCGCCATTTCCCGGCGGGCGCGGGTGGAGCGCTCCGTGCTCTGGGAGAACACCCGCGTCGGTCCCGGGGTGCGGGTAGCGGAGTGCATCGTGACCGGCGACCTGGAACTGTGGGAGGCCTGCTACTCCAGGCAGATCGTCACCCGCCTGGGGGTGTCGCCGCTCTTTTAAAAGCCCGGGGGAAATTACTCAAGGCCCCTTGTTTTTTGCCGGGAAAAATATTACTATTAGGACGGAGCCAACATGAAGGACATCAATCTTTTGCTTGAAAAAATCAGGATGAGCACCGGTGACGGCCATTCGGATACCGCTTTCAAAACCGTCATCAACGATATCGCCAGGTTCTACTGCGACAACTTCGACCTGGAAGCCGACGAGGTGGCCATCCTGCTCACCGACAAGGACAACATGGTCATGTCCTTCGCCTACCCCGAGCACCTGGTCAACGCCGGCATGATCCCGGTCTCCTCGCCCGACGCCTTCGCGGCCAGGGTATACAAGCTGAACCGGGGGATGATCGAGAACAGCTTCAACCAGATGAAGCACCTCCACCTTTTCGAGTACATCAAGGGGCCCGGGGAGAAGGTGCGGAGAATATGGAAGATGATGAGCACCGTCCTGCGCGCCGGCGACCTCAAGTTCGGCATCATCGAGCTCTCGCGCAAGGGGGAGACGGTGGACGACGCCGGCGAGGATTTCACCCCCGAGAACATGGAATTCCTCGAGGCGACCATCGTGGAATTCGCCCCGTTGTTGCGCAAGGTCCTGCCGGGCGATTTCCGGGGGCAGCTCCGTTGAAAGAACGCCTGCGCCAGATCCTGCTGGAGAAATCGGTCGTCCGCGGCCGGGAATTCAAGCTCGCCTCCGGGAAAACCAGCGATTTTTACGTCGACGCCCGGGTGACCACCCTGGACGCCGAGGGGGCCGCCCTGTGCGGCCGGATCTTTTTGCAGATGCTCGGCGGCTTCCAGGTGGACGCGGTGGGCGGCTATTCCATCGGCGCCGACCCCATCGTCGCCGCCATCGCCGTGCTCAGCCACCTGGAAAAGCGGCCGCTGCCCGCCTTCATCATCCGCAAGGAGGAGAAGGCCCACGGCACGCGCAAGATGATCGAGGGCAATTTCCGCGCCGGCTGGCGCGTGGCCCTGTTCGACGACGTGATCACCTCGGGCGGCTCGATCATCAAGGGCGCCAACCAGGTCGAAGCCGAGGGCGGCAAGGTGGAGGTGGTCATGGCCGTGCTCGACCGCCAGGAAGGCGGCCGCGAGGCCATCGAAGCCCACGGCTACAAGTTCCTTTCCATCTTCACGAAAGCAGATCTGCTGTAAAAAAAGATAATCTCCCACGTCGGGCAGGCTCCCGGGCTTGCCTTGATGCATAAAATTCCGGCAGGTGAGCCATGAAATATGCCGCAGTGATTTTCGACCTTGACGGAACCCTGCTTGACAGCCTGGAAGGGATCGCCCTGGCCATGAATGCCGTACTGGGCGAGCAGGGCTGGGCCGCTCATCCCGTCCCGGCGTATGCCGGCATGGTGGGTGACGGCATTGAGGCCCTGGTCGCGCGTGCCTGCAGCCCGCGCCAACCGGCCAGCGAGATTTTAGACGGGCTGGTCGCGGATTATTGCCGGCATTATGACCGACTCTGGCTGCGGCACAGCCCGCCCTATCCGGGCATCGGGGAATTGCTGGCATTCCTGGCAAAAAAAAACATGCCCGCGGCGGTCTTTTCGAACAAGCGTGATGATTTTTGCAAAACCATGGTGTCTCATTTTTTTCCAGGGAACCGATTCGCCGACGTACGCGGAGCGCTTCCCGGGGTCGCGCGAAAACCCGATCCCGGCGGCGTCCTGGCCATTGCCAAAAAAATGAATGTTGCGCCGGAAACGGTCCTCTACCTTGGGGATTCCGCCGTGGATATGAAAACGGCCGTCGCCGCCCGCGTGTTCGCCGGCGGGGTGACATGGGGCTTCCGCGGCAGGGCGGAATTGCGGGCCTCCGGAGCCGGGGTCATCTTTGACCATCCCCGTGAAGTGATCGCCTTTCTTTCATGAGCCTGGCGCGGGCAATGCCTTTCCGCAAGCGCCGGGAGCCTGCCATGATGTGCAGGCAAACGATGATTTTAAGGCCGCCTTGGCGGCCCGGGAGTAGCCATGACTTCTTTATTGCAACAGGCTTTTGACGGCGAGGTGTTTCGCCGGCAGGGGCACCAGCTGGTGGACAGGCTGGCCGACTATTTGCGCCAGGCTTCGGGGCGCGATGATCTTCCGGTCCTGCCCTGGCACGAGCCCGAGGAATTGCGGCGGGAATGGCGGCAACGGCTCGCCGATCCCGGGATCATGCCATTCCCCGACCTTGTCGAGAAAGTGCTGCAGCAGTCGATCCACCTGCACCATCCCCGCAATTGCGGGCACCAGGTGGCGCCGCCCGCGCCGCTGACTGCCCTGGCCGAGCTGTTCTCGGCCCTGTTGAACAACAGCATGGCGGTCTATGAAGTGGGGCCGGCCGGAACGGCGATTGAGAAAGCCGTGCTGGAGTGGCTGGCGTCGCGTCTGGGCGTGGGGCCGGGGGCGGATGGCATCCTCACTTCCGGAGGCAGCCTGGGCAACCTGACCGGGCTGCTGGCCGCCCGCCGCGAACGGGGCAGCCAATCGTCCCGCGAAGATGGCGCTGGCGACGGTTCGCCCCTGGCGGTGATGGTTTCACAGGAAGCCCATTACAGCGTGGCCCGCGCCCTGAAGATCATGGGGCTCGGCAGCCGCGGGCTGATCACGCTTCCGGTCAATGACCGTTTTCAGGTGCGCCCGGAAACGCTGGCGCCCTTGCTGCGGGGCGCGCGCGCCGATGGGCGGCAGGTCATCGCCCTCGTGGCCAACGCCTGCTCCACCTCCACCGGCGCCTACGATCCGCTGCCGGAAATGGCCGAGTTCGCCGGAGAGAACGGCCTCTGGTTCCACGTCGATGCCGCCCACGGCGGCGCCGCCCTGTTTTCGCCCAAGTATCGGCACCTGGCCCGGGGTCTGGAGGCGGCCGATTCGCTGGTCATCGATCTTCATAAAATGATGCTCTGCCCGGCCCTGGCCACGGCGGTATTGTTCCGTGATGGGACCGTCCTGGAGCGCATTTTTTCGCAAGAAGCGGACTATCTCCTTCCCGAGCGGCGGCAGACACCCTGGCAGGACATCGCCCGCAACACCATCGAATGCACCAAGAAGATGATGGGCCTGAAGGTCATGCTGCTGCTCAAAACCGTCGGCGAAGGAGTTTTTGCGGAATATGTCACCCGCGTCTATGACCTGTCCCGCGATTTCGCCGCGCTGCTGAAAGAAGCGGGCGATTTCAGCCTGGCCGTCGAACCGCAGGCCAATATCGTCTGTTTCCGCCACCAACCCGGCGCGGTGCCGGCCGGTCAATGGGGAGCGTACAACGCCGCGCTGCGCCGGCAGCTCATTGTCCGAGGCCGTTTTTATATCGTGCAGACCGCCATCGCTGGCGAGATTTACCTGCGCGCGACCCTGATGAATCCCTTCACCGGGCTGGATGACCTGCGGGAAATGCTGGCCGAGATCCGCGTCTGCGGTCAATGGGTTCGCGATCATCAAGACAAGTGAAAATGACAATAGTGAGATCCCATTTGCAGAAATGCTGAAGGGCGGTTCGCGAACCACCCTCAGGCAAAATCCCGGTTTGACAAATGATCCCCCTTTTGCCAGAATAAAATCATTCCGTCTGCCATAGCCGGCAGAAAAATACAGGAGAAATCGTGAGCCAGCATGCTCTGAAATTCATGGTTTTTGAAAACGAGACGTTCACCCTGGAGCAGAGCGCGGAATGCCCCATTCCCGGCTATTTGATCTTGCGGGTAAAAGGGGAGGCGACCAGCCTGGCGCAGCTGCCGGCGGAAACGGCGAGGGCGTTGGGGGAGACGCTGGCACGGGCCGTCTCCGCCATCGAGCGGGCGGTTGGGGCGGAACGCGTCTATGTCCTGTCGTTTTGCGAGATCGACCGCAGGCTGCATTTCCACCTGTTCCCGCGCACCCCCTGGCTGCTGAAGGAATATTTCAAGGCCAACTTCAACGCCAACGAGCCGATCGACGGGCCCATGCTGTTCGCCTGGGCGCGCGGCGCCTTCGGGCCGGGCAGCCATATGCCCAAGGGGACGCCGGACATGGGAACCGTTGGCTCGGATTTGCGCGAAATCCTGAACTAAAATGAATGCCTTGAAACGGATCTGCGTTTTCAGCGGTTCCAGCCCGGGCGCCGATCCGGAATTCGCCCGCGCGGCGGACCGCCTGGGCGCGCTGCTGGCGCAAAAAAAGATCGGCCTGGTCTTCGGCGGCGGCCGGGTGGGCCTGATGGGCCACCTCGCCCGAGCCGCCCTGGAGCACGGCGGCGAGGTCATCGGCGTCATCCCCAGGGAGTTATATGAAAAGAAAGTCGCCTTCACCGGGCTTGCCGACCTGCGGGTGGTGGGCACGATGCACGAGCGCAAGGCGCTGATGGCCGGGCTGGCCGACGGCTTCATGGCCCTGCCGGGCGGGCTGGGCACCCTGGAGGAGATCTTCGAGATGCTGACCTGGGCGCAGCTGGGCATGCACGGCAAGCCCTGCGGCCTGGTCAACGTCGCGAATTACTATGCGCCGTTGCTGGCTTTTCTCGACCAGGTCCTGGCCCTGGGCTTTATCGATTCGCCGCATCGCTCGATGATCCTGGACGCGGAAACCCCGGAAGAACTGCTCCTGCGCTTCGCCGCCTACCGGCCGCCCGCCGCCGACAAGGCGGCCTGGGCGCTGGACCTGGGGAGCGTGTAGGGGCGGTTCGGGAACCGCCCATCTTGGTTTGTCTTATCTTTTTGCTGAAATCTCAGCGATGATCTCCAGCACCCGGTCGTGGATGGCGCCGTTGGTGGCCAGGATGCCGCGGTTGTGGTGCAGCGTCTTGCCGGCCGAGAAATCGAGCTTCTTGCCGTCGATGTCGCTGACCCGGCCCCCGGCCTCCTCGACGATCAGGCTGCCGGCGGCGTGGTCCCATATCTTTTCGCGGTAGTCGGGGGTGGCGGGGTTGGGGATGCGCAGGTAGATGTCGGCCAATCCCGAGGCGACGATGCCGTACTTGACCTGGCTGTCCATCTGCTCCGGCGGGCTCGAGATCCCCAGGCGTCGGGAAATTTCCAGCTGGGTCTCCTTGTCGCTGTGCGAGGATTCGTAGCTCTCGACGAATTTCATCAGCGGCGCCTCGGTCAGGGACGAGGCGCGGATCGCGGCGGCGATGCCGCCCCTGGCCGGGATCTTCCAGCTCCTCTTGCCGCGGATGGCCCAGAACAGGGTTCCCCCCGAAGCGGGGGGGAGGTTCGGGCAGCCGAGGATGCCCAGGCGGACCTGGCCGTCCTGGACCAGCGCCAGGGCGATGGCGAACTGCTCGCCGCGCAGGAAGCCCTTGGTGCCGTCGATGGGGTCGAGGGTCCAGAACGTGCCGTCGGGCTCGTCCCCGCCCATGTCGATGAGGTCGCAGATCACCTTTTCGTCGAGGCCGGGATCGTACACCTTCAGATAGCGGACGATCTTGGCGAAAATTTCCCGGTTCTCCGGCTGGCGGATGGCCTGCGAGTCCTCCTCGCCGACGATGGGCACGCCCGGAAAATGAAGGCCCAATGCCTTGCAGATGAGGGCCTGGGCGGCGAAGTCGGCGATGGTCACCGGGCTGCGGTCGCTCTTGGTCAGGGTGTCCCCGCCGGTCAACTCCTTCTGGATGGCGGCGGTCATGGCCATCGCCGCCGCCACGGCCCTCAGGCCGATCTCCTTTTCTTTTTGCAGCATATGACTCTTTTCCTTATGGTTCGCGCCTGGGCGGCCCGATGCCTAGATGCGGTCGAAATCGTCCTGGTAGCGGGTGATGTCGTCCTCGCCCAGGTAGCTCCCGGTCTGCACTTCGATGAACACCATCTCTTCGCGGCCGGGGTTTTCCATGCGGTGCCTGCTTTTTTCCGGGATGAAGACCGCCTGGTGCGGCTCGAGCTGGACTATTTTTTCCCCGACGGTGACCGTGGCCCGCCCGCGGATCACCACCCAGTTCTCGGCGCGGTGCTCGTGGCTCTGCAGGGAGAGGCGCTTGCCCGGCAGGACCATGATGCGCTTCACTTTCAGGCCGGCTTCCTCGAAAAGGATCTCGAACCAGCCCCAGGGCCGTTCTTCCTTGTCGTTGGCCGCGCTCACAGGCGGTAGTCCTTTTTGAGCAGGGCCAGGTCGGCGTCGACCATCATCCGGATCAGTTCGGCGAAACGGACCTTGGGCTGCCAGCCCAGTATTTTTTTGGCCTTGCTGAAGTCGCCCCTGAGCAGGTCGACCTCGGCGGGGCGGATGAACTTCGGGTCCAGGACGACGAAATCCTTGCCAGTCGAGGCCCAGCGTGGGCGAAGGCGATCTCGGCCAGCTCCTTGACCGTGTGCGTCTCGCCGGTGGCGATGACGTAGTCGTCGGGCTTTTCCTGCTGCAGCATCAGCCACATCGCCTCGCACGTAGTCGCCGGCATAGCCCCAGTCGCGCTTGGCCTCCAGGTTGCCCAGGCGCAGTTCCTTGCTCAGGCCCAGCTTGATCGCTGGCCGCGCTGTAGGTGACCTTGCGGGTGACGAACTCGATGCCCCGCCGGGGCGACTCGTGGTTGAAGAGGATGCCCGAGACGCCGAACATGCCGTAGCTCTCGCGGTAGTTGACCGTGATCCAGTGGCCGTAGACCTTGGCCACGCCGTAGGGGCTGCGGGGGTGGAACGGCGTCTTCTCGGTCTGCGGCATCTCCTGGACCTTGCCGAACATCTCGCTGGAGGAGGCCTGGTAAAAGCGGATGCGTCGGGTCGACGGCGCGGATGGCCTCCAGCATGCGCGTGACGCCGATGGCCGTGAACTCGGCGGTCAGCACCGGCTGGTCCCACGAGGTGGGGACGAAGCTCATGGCGGCCAGGTTGTACACCTCGTCGGGCTGGACCTCCTCGAGGACCTTGCTGATCGAGTACTGGTCGAGCAGGTCGGCCTGGTGGATCGTGGATGCGGTCCTTGATGTGCTCGATGCGGTCGAAGTTCTCCGTGCTGGCCGGCGGACCATGCCGTAGACCCCGTAGCCCTTCTCCAGCAGGAAATCGGCGAGGTAGGAGCCGTCCTGCCCGGTGATGCCGGTGATCAGTGCTTTTTTGGCCATAAACGCTCCTCTGTAAGGCTCATTGTAGCCGAATCCAGTGCGGACGTCAACGTCGTTCATGTAGCATCCGTAACGCGAAACGTGTGATGGGTAAGTTGAAAAAGGGGAAATAATTTGCTTGCGATCTATGAAATTCCAAATCCCAAGCACCAAATAACAAACAAATTCCAAGCACCAATGTCCAAATGACCAAAACGAAGAGCAGAAACAGCGAATGCCTTTGTTTGGGTCATTCGCTCATTGGAATTTGTGAATTGTTTGGAATTTGGGATTTGGAGCTTGGTGCTTTACTCCGGGTCAGATGCTGAAACGGGCGGATGTTGAAAATGGGGAGTGGAGGTTCTATAATCAGCACAAGGAAAAACGCGATGCGCCTTGACGACTACATTGAGATCCTTCTGGTCAGGATGAAGATATCGCACAAGCAGATCGACCGGCAGCTGCTGCAATGGCTGCTGGAATTGCGCACCCTGCGCGGCCAGGCCAAGCTGCTGGATGGCGAGAACAAGCGCCTGCGGCAGGATTACGAGAAGGTCATCAAGCAGAGCGATAGAACATAGATCTCAGCGATAATTCGGTGATATCAACCTAGCGTTTTCTTGAATTCTTCCTTTAGCATCGGCACCACGGCGAACAGGTCGCCGACGATGCCGTAGTCGGCTTTCTTGAAGATGGGGGCTTCCGGGTCCTTGTTGATGGCCACGATGACCTTCGAGGTCTTCATGCCCGACGAAGTGCTGGATGGCGCCGGAAATGCCGCAGGCGATGTACAGCTTGGGGTTGACGACCTTGCCGGTCTGCCCGACCTGCATGTCGGAGGTGGCGAAACCGGCGTCGACCGCGGCGCGCGAGGCGCCGACCCCCGCGTTCAGGACCTTGGCCAGGTCTTCCAATATGGCGAAGTTTTCCTTGGCCTTCATCGCCCGGCCGCCGGAAACGATGATCTCGGCCTCGGTCAGGTCGACCTTTTGCGACGCGCTCTTGATGACCTCGACGATCCGCGTCCCCAGGTCGCCGCCGTCCAGGGCCGCGCTCTTGATCTCCGGCGTCCCGCCGGCGGGGGGCTCGACCGGGATGACGTTGGGCCTGACGGTGAACAGGGCCTTTTCGCCCTCGATCTGGTACTCGGCGAGCAGTTTGCCAGAATAGACCGGCTTGACGGCGCGGCGGTTGCCCAGGTCGACGGCGAGGCAGTCGTTGACCAGCCCCGACTTGACCTTGGCCGCCAGGCGCGGGAAGAGGTCCTTGCCCTGGGCGGAAAAAATGCCGCAGAAAACGTCGAGCTTGAATTCGCCAATGATGCCGGCCAGGGTGCGGGCGTAGCGGTCGGGCTGGTAGGCGAGGTCGGCGCCCTGGACCTGGACGACGGTCCGGATGCCCTTCAGCTCCTCCAGGTAGGGCTGCACGTCCGGGCAAAAAATAACGGCGGTCACGGGCTGGCCGCTTTTCCTGGCCAGGCTCAGCAGCTCGCGGTTCGACTTCTTGAATGCGCCGTTCTGCAATTCGATATAAAGTCCGATGTTGGCCATGGTGATCTCCTACAGTACCTTCGCTTCTTCGCGCAGCAGCCGGACCAGTTCCCGGACCGCGTCCGCGGCTTCGCCGGGGATGACCCGCCCCTGCGGCTTTTCGGCGGGCGCGGACAGCTTGAGCAGGCGGACCTTGTTCTGGGCCTCGTCGACGCCGGTCTCGGCCAGCGGGATCTTCCTGATCTCGATCTTCTTGGCCTTCATGATGCCCATCATCGAGGCGTAGCGCGGGGTGTTCAGTCCCTTCGCCGCCGCCACCACGCAAGGGACGGCCATTTCGATCACTTCCCTGGCGCCCTCGCCGATCTCCCGCTCCACCCGGACCTGGCCGCCGTCGCAGGCGAAGGCCAGGACGTTGGTCGCCACGGGGATGGCGAGCTCTTCGGCCAGCAGGATGTGCAGCTGGCTGGCGTCGTCGTCGATGGCCTGCCGGCCCGTGAAAATGACGCCGAATTCCTTGTCGGCGCGGATGACCTGGGCCAGGGCGCGGGCGGTGCCCTGGCTGTCCAGGGCGACCGAGCTTTCCACGTGCATGGCGCGGTCGGCGCCCATCGCCAGTGCGGTGCGCAGGGCGTTCTGCACCCGCTCCGGCCCCAGGCAGACGGCGGTCACCGAGGAGCCGCCGATTTTTTCCTTGAGCTTCAAGGCCTCCTCGACGGCGTATTCGTCGTAGGGGCTGACGATCCACTTGATGGCGGCCTCGTTGATGGATCTGCCGTCCTTGACCAGGATGCTGGCCTCGGTATCGGGAACTTGCTTGATGCAAACGTAAATGTTCACCCTTGCCTCCTGAAAATCGACGGAATTTGATTTCTAGAGATACGAATTTCCCGGTTAAGCCGATATTTATAACCGAAAAACGGCTGCGTGTCAAATACGGGTGCTGGCGGGCTAAAGGTGGATGAAAAAACCGCCGCTGACGCGGGTCTGGTTAAGGTCGGAGAAATGCAGGAAGCGCAGATCGAAGCGCAGGGAGAACATGGAGGCGAAAAACAGGTGAAACCCGCCGCCCGCGAAGGTGTAGAAGCGGTAATCGCCGAAATGGAAGTTCAGTTTTTCGAACATGCCGCCGGCGCCCAGGACGGCGTAGGGGGCGAAGATGCCGAACTTCGGCCGGAACTTGACGGCGGCGCTCAAGGTGTCCCACCCCGTCTCCTTGACCCGGCAGCCCTCGAATTCGAATTTGAGCATGGGCACGATGGTCCCCGACCCGGCGGAGAGCCCGTAGAAGAAGCTGGCGGAGCTGGAGGGCTGGCTGACCGACCCGGCGATCAGCCCCAGGTCCAGGGCGAAGGCGTTCAGGGAGAGGAAAAGGACCCCGGCCAGGAAGACGATTTTTTTATTCATTGTTTTTACCTACTTTTTGCAGCAGCGGCCGGCCGTAATAATCGATTTCCAGCGCCGGCCACGAATTGCGGACGTACAGGGAATAGTTTTTCTGGAAAAGGGGGAAAATAAAGCCGTCGTTGACGATCGCTTCGCTGATGCGGGCGATCTGCTCCATGAGCAGTTCCTGGGAGTTGCTGAAGCGGGCTTCGTCCAGTTCGCTGAGCATGCGCAGGTACCTGGCGTTGAACTGGTTGAAGCTGGACTCCTTCAGGATGCGGCTGATCTTTTCTTCGGCCGGGGCTTTCTTTTGAAATATCTTGTCGATCAGGACGTACTTGATGGCCGACGAATCCAGGAAAGCCATGAACTGGCTGTCGTCGATGAACTGGGTCTCGATCCTGAGGTTGGTCGCCTTGAGAAAAGCGGTCAGGTCCTTCTCCAGGTTGGACAGCGAGGCCAGGATGTACAATTTGAATTCGGAATTTTTCAGGATCGAGGCGGTCTTTTGCGGGGAGAGGGTCTTGATCTGGATGGAGACCGGCGATTCCTCGTCGGCGGTCAGGGAGCGCAGATCCCTGTATTTGGACCCCGAGGCCTCGTTGAACCGCTTCAGCAGCGAATACAGCGCGATCTTGGTGTTCTGGCCGACATCGCCCTGCAGGAAGCACAGGTAGATGTTCTGGTAGATGCCCGAATCGAATTCCCGGCAGCTGTCCTTGAACTGGTTCGGGCTGGCCAGGAACAGGTCGGGCGCCGGGTTCTCGCTGAAGGTGACCTTGACGGTGTCCAGGTAGGTCCGGCCCCCGGCGTAATAGGGGTTGGCCCGCAGGGTGAGGTGGTCGTTCTTTTCCCATTCCTGGGGGTAGAAGAGGCCGGAGAAGGACTGCTCGTCCTCGGCCAGCACCACCAGTTCCGGGGCGGTGAGCAGGCTCAGGATATCGGGATTGTCGGCCAGCAGTTCGACCGCGACCTGGTTCTCGCTGACGCGCACGTCCTTGACCGCCTTGCTCAGCTTGCTGGCCGCGAACAGGTCGGAGGCCATGAACACTTTCAGCGAGACCTGGATGTTCTTGGCGGTCAACGCCTTGCCGTTGGAGAAGCTGAGGTTGTCCTTGACGGTCAGGAACAGGGTCTTGCCGGCGGCGTCGTAGCGGTATTCCTGGAAAACGTTGCTGGAGATCTCCCCGGATTTCTTCAGGAAAAAAAAGTTTTCGTAGATCAGGGAATAGAAGATCAGGTTCGAATAATTGGCCGTGTTCAGCTGGAAGGAGGTGGGCTCGTTCAGGCGGATGATGATCTCGCCGCCGTAGTAGGGCTTGATGGCGCCACCCAGGAGGGTGGCCAGCAGCAGGGCCAGCGGCAGCAGCAGTCGCCTTTTATTCATTGCGCTTGCCCCAGAATTGGACCAGCAGCCGCTCCGGGCCGTCCGCTTTCTGCCTGACGCCCACCCAGAACCCCTTGGCGTTCTGCCAGGCACCGGAGGAGATGAATTGGACTTCGCCGGCGATCTTCGCCGTGTAGACCTGCTTCAGGCCCCCGGCGCGGATGTCGTAGAAGAACAGCTGGTCGGAGGCGACGGTGTGGTCGCTGACGGCCAGCCACTCCCCGTCGAGGGCGGCCAGGGAAGCGCCTTTTTTTTCGGGCAGGGGGGTCATTTCCTCGAATTCGGGGGTCAGCAGGTGGTAGCGGTAGTCGCGGTCGATCAGGTGCATGGATTGCAGCCGCCCTTCCTGCACCGAGAAATCCAGGGCCATGGCCGGCCGGGTTTTTTTTTCGTAGGCGCCCGTTTTGTCGTCGAGGTCGCTGAAGGGCAGGAAGTAGGCCTTGTCCTTGAAAAAATTCCGTCCCTCCTCGTAGCGGGCGCCGACCAGGTAGGGGCGCTGGTTCAGCTCGACGTAGCGGAAGGGGACGAAATCGATCCGGCGCACTTCCTGCCATTGGCCGTCGCGCCAGGACAGCACCTGGGCATAGGGCGAAAAATTGTTGCCGGCGGTCAGCACCAGCGCCGCCGCGGAACGGAAGAGCAGCAGCCGGCCCTCGGCGTGCAGCACGGGGTAGTACGGCCGCGTCCACTTGAGCCTGAACTGGGATTGCTTTTCCAGCCGCGTTTCGTTCGCCCGGTAGACGATGATCTCGTCGGGATAATAAAAAAAGTATTGCTGCCCGCCGCCGTCGGCGGCGATGGACTGGATGTCCATCAGGTCCGCCTTGCTTTCCAATTCGAGCAGCTTGGAAAAGCCGAGTTCGGCAAAGGCGAAGTCCCTGGTATTGAGCCAGTCCCTCTCCCCCGGGGCCAGGGTCTTCTCGAAATATTTCATGGCCACGACCCGGTCCTGCAGGCGCGAAAAAACCGTGATGCCCAGGCCGGTCCGGCTCTTGTTCTGGATGAGCTTCAGGTTCAGCAGGTAATCCAGCTCGCCCGCCTGGCTCAGGTTGAATTCTCCCCTGCCGGCGGCGAAATCGACCAGCAGGTCGGAAACGCGTATGTTCTTTTCACCCTCCAGCTTCGAGATCAGCATCTGGTAGATCTTCTGCATGGCCAGGTCGGTCAGCTCCGAGTCGTTCTCGAAGCGGACGACCGCCACCCGGACGTCGAAGCGGTCCTTGAAGAACGTCCCCAGGTAGGCGGCGCCGTCGTTGATCAGCGCCTCGGCGCCTTCCTGGGCCGGGCCGCTGACGGCGAAGAAAAAGAGCAGCAACAGGGAACAGACGGCCTTTTTCATGCGGGCGCGGTTATTTTTTTTTCAAGGTGATCTTCAGGTTAAGCTGGATCTGCGTGCCGTCGGCATCCTCGGGGATCTCCAGGGTGATGGGCAGGTCGATGACCTGCCGCGCCGGCTCGGGCAGGATGGGCCTTTCTCCGGTGTCGTCGTCCTTTTTCTCGTCCATGTCGACCCGGATGGCATCCGTGTCCTTGCGTTCTTCCTCGGCGAAATTGATCTCGGGGATATCGCTGTCCGATTTTTCATTTTTGATCTCCTGGAGTTCGTCCAGGTTGAACACGTCATCATCGCTTTGGGGCTTGAAGGATTCCTCGGCGTCGACCATGGGCGAAGACAGCTCGAACACGTCCTCGGCATCGGTGTCGCCGGCGCGGATGTCCTCGGCCAGGTCCTTCATGACGACTTTCCTTTCTTCGGGCTTCGGGGTGTTGGACGTCATCTCCTCGCGGGAGAACATGACGGTCTTGTCTTTCTGGAAGATCGACAGCTGGTTCTTCAGGTGCAGGATGACCAGCTTGATGACGGCGTGCAGGCCTTCCAGCACGTTCTCGCCGTTGGTGGCCACGGTGGGGAAGAAAGACTTGTTGTCCGGGTTCAGGTCCTTGTTCAGCGCCGTGATGGGCAGGATCTCCTTCAGGTCCCGCTTGTTGAACTGGAAGATCAGCGGCATTTTTTCGAATTGCAGGTTGTTCAGCTTCAGGTTCTTCTTCAGGTTGGTAAAGCTCTCGTTGTTCTGCTCGCGCATGATCACTTGCGAATCGGCGACGAACACGACGCCGTCGGCGCCCTGCAGCACCAGCTTGCGGGTCGTGTCGTAGGCCACCTGCCCCGGGACCGTATAGAGCTGGATCTTGATGGAATAATTCCCCAGCTTGCCGATCTCCATGGGCAGGAAGTCGAAGAAGAGGGTGCGGTCGCCGTCGGTGTCCAGGGTGATGAGCTTGCCCTTGTTCTCCACTTCGTCGCAGTTGAAAATATAGCGCAGGCAGGTCGTCTTACCGCTCAAGGCCGGGCCGTAGTAGACTATCTTGGCCGTGATCTCCTTGTTGTTGTAATTGACGAAAGCCATTAAAAGGGATCCTCCTCGAACCCGGGTTCATCGCCCTCGCGGGCGCTTTCCATGGGCGGCATGCCCTGGCCGCCCGCCTCGGGGAAAGAGTCGCGGGCGCCGGAACGGCCATTGGGGTAGGAGGAGCCCGCCGAGCCGCCATCCTTGCGGCGGTCCAGGACGATCAGGTTGTCGGCCTGGATGTCGGTGTTCCACCGGTCCTGGCCGTTCTTGTCTTTCCATTTGCGGGTGCGGATGCTCCCTTCGACCAGCACCATGTCGCCCTTTGCCGACGCTTTTTTCGACCTTCTGGGCCAGCGGCCCCCAGGCGACGATGTTGTGCCACTCGGTCGGCAGGTCCTTCCAGGCGTTGCTGTTCTTGTCGAAATAGCCTTCGTTGGTCGCCAAGCTGAACTTGGCCAGCTGCCGGCCGCTGCTCGCCACCACGGTGACCTCGGGGTCTTTTCCCGTCCGTCCGACCAGGATCACTTTGTTCAAACTGCGGACTTGGCTCATGTTATTCGCTGAACTCCTTGATTTTCTGCTGGGCCAACGAGGCCTCCTCGGACAGGGGGAAGCGGGAGATCAATTCCTTGAGTATGGCGATGCCTTCGCTTTGCCTGCCCATCTCGATCAGGGCGTAGCCTTTCTTGAGGGTGGCGGCCGGGACCTTGTCCCCGTCCTTGTACTTGGCGAGCAGCTCGTTGAAGGTATTGATGGCTTCCTGGTACTTTTTCTTGGCGTAATAGCATTCGCCGATCCAGTAAAGGGAATTGTCGGCCAGGCCGCTGTTCGGGTAATTGCGGATGAACTGCCGGAACCCCTCGATGGCCAGGTCGAAATTTTCCTTGATGTAATCGGAATAGGCCGCGTAATAGATGCTGGAAGGGTCCTGGGCCAGCGGGCTCTCGCCGCCGGCGGGGGCGGCATTGTCGCCCGCGCCCCCGGGGGCATCCCCGCCGCCGCGGCGGGGATATTCGTCAAGCGGTCGTTGATCTTGCTCAAGGAATCCTTCAGCCCGTTCAGCTCTTCCTTGAAGAACTGCATGCTGAGCGTGAAATTCTCCTTGCTTTGCGCCAGGTCGGCCTGGTTCCTGGCGATGGCACTGATCTTTTCGTCGTTGATGAGCGATTTTTTCTGCAGGTCTCCGACCATGGCGGAAAGCGTGTCGATGGCCGTGGAGAGTTTCTGCAGCTCGTCCAGGATGACCTGGGTGTCCTTTTTCACCGCCCGGGCGGGCAGGCTGAGCAGCAGCAGGGCGATCAGTGCCGGAATGAACGTACGCTTCATGGGCGCTATTTCTTGGTGATCACGAACTCGGCGCGGCGATTCTGGAAGTAGGTCGCCTCATCGACGCCCTGGACCAGCGGTTTGCTCTTGCCGTAGGAGATGATCTTGATCTTGGCCGGGTTCATGCCCAGGGAGACCAGGTAATTCTTGGCGGCCTCGGCTCTCTTTTCACCCAGGGCGATGTTGTACTCGATGGTGCCCCGTTCGTCGCAATGGCCCTCGACCAGGACTTCCACGCTGGGGTACTTGAGCAGCCAGTTGGCGTTGGCCTGCATGATGGGCTTCATGTCGTCGCGGATCGTGTATTTGTCGAAGTCGAAGTTGACCCGCTTGAGGATCTGGTCCTTGTTCAGCTCCTCGAGCGATTTCTGCTGGAAAAGCTCTTCTTCGCTGAGGACCGGCTTCTCCACCTGGGCGGTGGGTTCTTCCACTTTTTCAACCACCGGTTCCTGGACCGGGGCGACCTTGGCGGCTTTTTTTCCGCAGGCATTGAACATCAGGATCAGCGACAGTACGACCAGTACTAGCAACCATTTTTTCATGGGGCCTCCTAAATTTTTGTTTTTTTCTGGTTTATATAAAAAATATAATATATTAAAAAAAATTTGTCAAATTTTTGGCCGGAAGTCCTATTTGGTGGATTTCTGCCATTTCGGCATCTTGTTTTCGCCGTTGGCGGTGATCGGACGGACGTTGTGGCCGTCGTAATCGACCAGGTAGAGCTGGTAGCGGCCGCTGCGGTTCGAGGAAAAGACCAGGTGGCGGCCGTCGGGCGACCAGGAGGGGTTCTCGTTGCGGCCGGCGTTCTCGGTCAGCTTGCTCATCTCGTTGCTCTTGAGGTTGTAGACGTAGATGTCGAAGCGGTTCTCGATGCGCGAAACGAAGGCCAGGCGCATCCCGTCCGGGGACCAGGCCGCGGAGTCGTGATAGGAACCCTCCATGGTGATGCGGCGGATGTTGCTGCCCTCGGCGTCCATGATGTAGATCTGGGGCGTGCCGCTGCGCTGCGAGGTGAAGGCGATCTCCCGGCCGTTGGGGCTCCAGCACGGGGACGTGTCGATGGCCGGGTTGAAGGTCAGCCGTTTCTCCTGGCCGGTCTTCATGTCCTTCATGTAGATCTCGGCGTTGCCGTGCTTGGAGGAGGTGTAGACGATGCGGTCGGAGACCGGGGACCAGTCGGCGGCGTAGTTGCTGCCGCCGCTGGACAGCAGCTCCGTCTTGCCGGTATAGATGTTGAACATGAACAGCTCGGGGCTCAGGTTGCGGTAGGAGGTGTAGATGATCTTTTCGTTGTCGGCGCTCCAGGAAGGCAGCATGTCCAGGGCGTTGCTGAAGGTGATGCGCGTCGGGCGAAAGCCGTCGTAATCCATGATGTAGATGTCGCGGTCGTTGCCCGACTCGGAGACATAGACGATCTTGGAGGTGAACAGCGGCTTCTCGCCGAAATGCTTGAGCATCTCGTCGGCCGCCCGGTGGGCGATCAGGCGGGCCAGGTCCTTCTTGCCGCCGAAATTCCGGCCGAAGATGAAGCGCTCGCTGGCGACTTCGTATACCTTGAAGGAGAAGATCACGCGGTCGTCGCCGGTGACCTCCAGCTGGCCGGAAATGAGGATATTGGCCTGGATGGAGGCCCAGTCCTTGAAATTGATGGCATTGGCGTTGAAGCGGGGGATATAGGAATAGTGCTCGCGCGGCACCATCCGGAAAATGCGCGAGAAATCCAGGTCTTTCCAGAGGGTCTCGTAGACCGTGTTCAGAACGTCGGTTTTCTGGGTCGCGGCTTCGTTGGACTGGAAGGCGGGCATGGCCACCGGGATCATGGGCATGCCCTCGGTGATGCGGATGGTCACCTCCTCCTGGCCGCGCAACGGCGGGCCGAGCAGGCAGGCGCAGGCCAAGAGGACGATTAGGCGTGTGTTCATCATTTCTCCCATGCGAATTCGAAATGTACGACCAGGTATTGCGAGGTGAAATCGTTGGGCAGGGGCGCGAAGGGCGCGGCGTTCTCGATGGCGCGCCGGGCGGAGAGGTCCAGGGAGACGTTGCCGCTCGGTTTTTCCACCCGCAGGTCGCTGATCTCCCCGTCGCGGCGGACGATGAAATACACGCCGGTGACGTATTTCCCCTTCAGCCCCGGGGCGACCAGCGAGCTGTACCAGGAGGAGGAAATGCGGTTGCGCAGCAGGTCGATGTAATAGGCGTGCGGGAAATAGCCGCCGGCGCCTTCACCCCAGCCCCCACCGCCGCCCGGGCTGCCCGACCCGCCGCCGCTGGAAATGCCCGTTTTCAGGCCGTCCTCGCCGCCGGCTTCCGCGGCGGCAGTTTCGCTCCTGCCGATGGTCGGCTCCTTGCGCACGACCGAGATCATCTTGTTTTCCTCGACTTTTTTTTTGCCTTCCTTGTCGGGATAGCGCAGCGGCGACTGGAATTTTTTCTCTACCGTCAGGTTCTTGACGCCGCCTTTTTCTTCGATCAGCGCCGCCTGGGCCGCCGGCTCCGGCTTCCGCGCCAAAGCGGAGGCCGTGCCCCCGCGGCCGGCCCTGCCGCCGCCGCCACCGCCGCCGCCGATGCGGACCAGGTCGACGTAATAGGTCATCTCGCCGCCGGCCTTGCGCGCGGGCTGGATGATGAAAAGGGCGGCCAGCGAGGCATGCAGCACGAGCGAAAGCACCAGCGTGGCCCTGAATTTCATTGCCGCGACTTCTGCTCCACGATCATGCCGACCGTGTCCACACCGGCGAGCTTGATGATGTCCATCACTTCGATGATGTAGCCGTAGGAAAGGTTCTTGTCGGCCTTGAGAAAGACCACTTTCTTGTCGCTGTTGAAAAAATAGCTTTTCAGGCGCGACTCCAGGAAATAGAGGTTGACGATCTGGTCGTTCATATAGACGTAGCGGTCCTTGGTCAGGGTCAGGACCAGGCCGCCCGAACTCGGGTTGCTGCGCGTCTCGGCCGACGGCAGCTTGACCGTGATGCCGGCCTGCATCATCGGGGCCGTGACCATGAAGATGATCAGCAGCACCAGCATGACGTCGACCAGCGGCGTGATGTTGATCTCGGCCAGGTTGCCGTGCAGGCGGTGCATGCGGTTCCTGGGTTGGACGTACATCAGTGGAGCTTTTCGCTGAGGTTCAGGAACTCGAGGATGAAGTCTTCCATCATGGCGATGAGCACTTTGAGCTTGTTCAGCAGCAGGTTGTAGAAGATGACCGCCGGGATGGCGGCAAACAGGCCCAGGGCGGTGGCGATCAGGGCCTCGGCGATGCCCGGGGCGACGGTGGCCAGGTTGGCGTTCATCTGGATGCCGATCTGCTGGAAGGAGGTCATGATGCCCCAGACCGTTCCGAACAGGCCGATGAACGGGGTCGCCGAGGCGCAGGTGGCCAGGAAGCCGTTCAGGCGCTCGAAGCGGGTGATCTCCTGGTTGGACGCCCGCAGCAGCGCCCGGTGCAGGCTGTCCAGGTCGAGCTTCTCCAGTTTCTGGCCGCTGGCGCCCTGCTGCGAGATCTCGCGGTAGCCGAAGCGGAAGATCTCCCCCAGGGGGTTATTGCCGTACAGCGCCTTGGCGTTGTTGATCTCGCTGAAATTCTTGTTTTTCTTGAAAAATTCGAGGAAACGGATGCTGTTTTTCCTGGCCCGGGAGTATTCCATGAGCTTGAAAATGATGATCGCCCAGGAAATGATGGAAAAAGAGAGCAGCAGCAGCAGGACGAGCTTGACCACGGTGGAGGCGTTCTGGATCAGGTAGACGAAATCGCCGTTATGGTTGCCGGGATTGATCGCGAAGAGTATGTGTTTCATCACACCATTTTTACCACATATCAAGGCTCTTTTCAACCCTCGAACGGCGTTCGCGCCCGGAAGTTTCGCGGCCGCCCCGGGGGCGGCGGCGGTTTCGCCCCGGCGGACCGGTTTTTCGACCCAAGCGGGGCCGCGGATTTGCTTTTTCAAGCGAATGATTATACAATTTACCCCACAGGTGATGCAGATGAAAACCAAAATCAAGGAACTGATCAAGCTGCGCGAGGAAAAAGACGCGGCCGGCGGCCTGGACAAGCTGGCCCAGCGCCGGGCCCGCGGCCTGATGACGGCCCGCGACCGCATCGAGTACCTTTTCGACCCTAATACCTTCGTCGAGCTGCAGGGCTACATGGCGCACCACTCGACCAACTTCGGGCTGGAAAAGAAGAAATTCCTGGGCGACGGCGTGATCACCGGCTTCGGCAAGGTCAACGACCGGGTGGTCTACGTCTACTCCCAGGATTTCACCGTGCTCGGCGGTTCGCTGGGGGAGATGCACGCCAAGAAGATCGTCAACATCATGGACCTGGCCCTGAAAGCGGGGGCGCCGGTCATCGGCATCAACGACTCGGGCGGCGCCCGCATCCAGGAAGGGATCAACAGCCTGGCCGGCTACGGCGACATCTTTTTCCGCAACACCATCTCCTCGGGGGTCATCCCCCAGGTCTCGGTGATCATGGGGCCCTGCGCCGGCGGCGCCGTCTATTCGCCGGGCATCACCGACTTCATTTTCATGGTCGATAAATCCAGCTACATGTTCGTCACCGGCCCCGAGGTGATCAAGGCGGTGAACAAGGAGGAGGTCACCTTCGAGGAGCTCGGCGGCGCCGAGAGCCACGCCACCATTTCCGGCGTGGCCCATTTCGTCGGCCACGACGAAAAAGACACCCTGGACATGGTCAAGGAGCTGCTCAGCTACCTGCCGTCGTCCAACATGGAGCCGCCGCCCGACAGCGAGGCCAGCGACCCCTTCGACCGCATGGACGACAAGCTGAACGAGATCGTGCCGGTCAACCCCAACAAGCCCTACGACGTCAAGGAGCTGATCATGGCGGTGGTCGACCAGCAGAAATTCCTCGAGGTCCACAAGAGCTACGCCCAGAACCTGGTGGTCGGCTTCGCCCGCCTGGGCGGGAAGGCGGTGGGCATCGTCGCCAACAATCCCGGCATCTTCGCCGGCACCCTCGACGTGCACGCCTCGCTGAAGGGGGCGCGCTTCATCCGTTTTTGCGACGCCTTCAACATCCCGCTGGTCAGCTTCGTCGACGTCCCCGGCTTCCTCCCCGGCCGCGACCAGGAGCAGCTGGGCATCATCAAGCACGGGGCCAAGCTGCTCTATGCCTATTCCGAGGCCACGGTGCCCAAGCTGACGGTGATCACGCGCAAGGCCTACGGCGGGGCGTACATCGTCATGAGCTCCAAGCACCTGGGCGCCGACGTGGTCTGCGCCTGGCCCACGGCCGAAATTGCTGTCATGGGGCCGCAGGGCGCCATCAACATCATTTTCAAGAAGGACATCTCCGAGGCCGTCGAGCCGGAAACGGTGCGCGAACGGCTGATCTCCGAATACAAGGAAAAATTCGCCAACCCCAAGGAGCCGGCCGCCTACGGCTACGTCGACGAGATCATCCTGCCGGTGGAGACCCGCCCCTTCCTGATCAAGAACCTGGAAGCCCTGGCCGGCAAGACCCTGAAGCTTCCCCTGAAGAAGCACGGCAACATCCCCCTCTAAAGGAGAGGCCATGAAAGAAAAGGTCCTGATCCCCACCCGGGGCGTCATCGCCCTGGATATCATCAATTCGCTGAACAGCATGGGCATGGAGACCCTGCTGATGCATTCGCCCGAAGATTCGCTGAGCCTGCCGGTCAAGCTGGCCGACCGCAGCTATAAATTCTATTCCTCGCGCCTCGAGGACAGCTACCTGGACGCCGAGGCCATCCTGGAAAAAGCGCGCGAGGTCCGCGCCGACTACATCCACCCCGGCTACGGCTTCCTGGCCGAGAACCCGGAGTTCGCCCGGCTCTGCCGCGAGAGCAACATCCGCTTCATCGGGCCCGAAGCCGGCGTGCTCGCCGCCGTGGAGGACAAGATCAAGCTCCGGGAGACCGCCGCCGCCCTCGGCCTGCCGATCCTGAAATTCTCCGACCTGATCAAGAGCCCCCTGGATTTCGAGGCCTGCGCCGGCGACTGCCATTACCCGATCATCATCAAGCCGCTGAAGGGCTCGGGCGGCCGCGGCATCCGCGTGGCCGACTACCGGCGCGACGCCCAGGAGCAGGTGGCCAACCTGCTGAAGCGGGAAGAGAACGCCCGCAGCGGCATCTTTTTCGAGGAATTCCGCCCCTACGCCCGCCATATCGAGATCCCCTTCTTCCGCGACGCCAAGGACAACATCCTGTTCCTGCCCGAGATCGAGTCGTCGATCCAGCGCCGCTTCCAGAAGATCTTCCAGGAGTCGCCCTCGCCGAGCATCGACGAGCGCCTGCGCGCCAGCCTTTACGAGCGCGCCCAGGCGCTGCTCAAGAAGATCGACTACGTCGGGCTGGGCTACGTCGAGTTCATCGTGGAGAACAACGAGTGCCTCTTCTCCGAGATCAACCCCACCTTCCAGATCAATACCCTGATCTCCGAGGTGCACCTGACGTCGAACTTCCTGAAGAAGCAGGTGGTGATCGCGCGCGGCGAGCTGCTGCACGACGTGCACGGCGTGCGCATCGTCAAGCCCAAGCACCACGTGCTGCTGGTCTCGCTGATGGCCGAGGACCCCTACAACAACTTCCTGCCCTCCACCGGCCAGATCAACCATTTTTTCCACTACTCCACCATCCGCAACGTCTTCAAGACCACCCTCTATACCGGGGCGCGGGTGACGCCGATGTACGACCCCTTCATCGGCAAGATCCTGACCTACGCCGTCGAGCGGCCCGAACGCCATCAACGACATGCGCATCTTCCTGGACAACATCATCATCCGCGGCATCCGCACCAACCTGGTCTTCCTGAAGCACCTGCTGGAGAACGCCGACCTGCGCAACGGCGACACCATCATCGACTTCCTGCACCTGAAGTTCGACTTCAGCAAGCTGAAGAACACGGAAGGAGAGTCGCTGGTCGCCGCCGCCCTGCTGGCCGCCGACTTCCACCTGGACAACCGCAAGAAGAACTACAAGGCCAAGCTGGAAAAGATGAAGCAGCCCGGGTTGCTCAAGCGGCTGTTCGGCTCCTATTGAGGTGAACCATGAAGTACAAGTTTCACGTGGATAAAAAGGTCGTGGAGGCGGAGATCGCCAACAGCGCCACCTTCCATTCGCCCACCGAGATCAAGATCGACAAGAGCAAGCTCGAGATCCTCATCGGCGAGGTCAAGGACGAGGACGTGCTCTCGTTCTTCGTCGACAACAAGCTGCACCAGGTGGAGTACGTCCGCGACGAGAACGGCTACCCCCAGGGCATCTACGTCGACGAGGAGTTCTATTCGGCCTCCCTGCTCAAGATCGACCGCCTGTTCCTCTACAAGGAGAAGCCGGTCAGCGCCTCCAAGTCCGGCGCCGTGCGCAGCTTCATCCCCGGCTACATCAAGAAGATCTACTTCCGCCCCCAGGACCGGGTCGAGGAGAACGACATCGTCCTCATCCATGAGGCGATGAAGATGGAGAACGAGATCCGCGCCCCCAAGACGGGCGTGATCAAGTCCATGGGCGTGCAGGAAGGGGACAACATCCTGGCCAACCACCTGCTGTTCGAGATCGAGTAGAAGAACCCACCCTCTTTAGAATACGCCCCAGAGGAGGCTGATTGCCAGTGCCAGCGCGATCGCGGAAGGGATTGTCGTTTCGCCCTCGTCCACTTCTCCACACGGGTTTCTTTTTCCTGGTTTTCGCTTTTCTATGCCCTTCCTTGACCCCGGCGCAGGAGGTGACCCTGCCGGCGGTGCTGATCACCAGCGATTCGGGCATGGCCAGCGAATGGGTCAGCGCCATCTTCCAGGACCGGATCGGCTTCATGTGGTTCGGCACCAACCTGGGGGTGGCCCGCCACGACGGGATCCAGTTCCGGGTGTTCCGCCGCGCCAACACCCTGCCCGACCCCCTGAGCGATGATTACGTCCAGGCCATCGCCCAGGACGAGGGCGGGGATCTCTGGCTGGGCACCCGCAAGGGCCTGAACCGCTTCCGCTACGCCAGCGAGACGTTCTCCGTCATGCTTCACGATCCCCGGGACCCGGGATCGCTGAACGGCGACGTCATCGCCCACCTGGCCAGGTGGAGTTCGCGGCCCGGTTGCCTCTGGGTGGCCACCCTGGACGGCGGGCTGGGGCTGCTCGACCTGAAAACGGGAAAATGCAAAGGGTTCCGGCCCGATGCCTCCCGGCCCGGCAGCCTGGCCAGCCTGGCCGTGCGCCGGGTGTTCGAGGATTCCCGCAACCGGGTATGGGTGGCGACCGCCAACGGCCTCCAGCGCTTTATCCCCGAAACCGGGAGCTTCGAGGTTTTCCGCCACGACCCCGGCTGCGCCGCTACCATCAGCGACGCAAGTGCTGGCGGTCGATCCGCGGCCGGCGCACCCGGCATCCTCTGGGTCGGCACGGGCGGGAATTTCGCCCACGGTTCGACAGCGAGCGCCGCCTGGAGCAGCGGCCATTTACGCGCCCGCGGCGACGGCGCCGACGCGGGCATCGGACAGCTCATGCGCTTCGGGGAACCCAAATTCTGTCCTGACCTCACCATTTTCCGACCCCGGAGCCACTCCTGGCGCCGCCGCAAGTGGCGGCGCCTTTCGCATCGAGCTCGACGGACGCCGGCCGCGGCTCAACGCCTGCACCGGGATCTTCGCCCGCTTCGCCTCGGCTGGCCCCGGGCCGGCACGTGCTGAGCATCCGGTCGCAAGCCCCTGGAAAAGGATTTCGGGTCCTTCATCATTCGCCGCCCGCAGGTGGCGGGAGCGATGCGGGTGGAGCTGGAGAACCTCGAGTTCGCCAAGGAATATTACGGCGGCGCCACCTCCTGCGCCCGCGGGCGCAGGGCGCGGCCGTCATCGACGTCCCCGCCGCGGCGAGCTCCGCCCTTCCAGGACATCCCGGCCCTGTCCCGGCCTCGTCCTGGAGGACTCCCGCCGGGAAGTGGAATTCGGCGGGCAGGTTTGCCTGCTGCTGGGCGCCCTGGAGATCGGCCCCGCCGCCCGGCGACACGGCGGTAGTCGTGTTCGCCGACCACGGCGAGGGACTTGGGCGAGCGGGCGGGATTCATCGGCCACGTGCGCTTCCTCAACCGCCAGTTCAGCCATGTGCCGCTCTGGTCGGCATCGCCGGGGAGAGGCCGCGCCGCGTCGAGGAGGCCTGTCCCTGCGGGATGTCCCCTCCTGGCTCTGCGCCGCCCTGGGCGTCCGGTTCCTCCCTGCCGCCGCCCCGCCGTATCCTGGTCCGGCCGCGCCGCGGCGGGGTCGCCCCCGGCCGGTCTGCTCCTTCACCTTGGCGCCGGCGGCGGGCAGCGACCTGTGCTCGCGTGATCCACTGGCCGTACCAGCTGATCGTCGGCCGCGACCCGGGTCCGGTGCCTTCAGCCGCGGTCCTACGACCTGCGCCTGGCGGCGGAGCGCAAGAGCGACGCCGTGCCACCCGGGCTGTTCGCCCGGCTGGTGCCGGCGCTGTGGCGCTGCTTCGCCGCTTCCCGCCCCCTTGGCAGCCGCTCGCGCTCCGGCGCTGGCCGGGCGCACCGCACGAAGCAAGAGCCGCCCTGGTCAGATCCAGAAGGTGAGGCCATGGCCGCCACGCCGCCCATGAGCCGCGCCGCCCGTTCCGTCGCCTTTCCCCTTTCCTGGGACCGCTGGGAACCGTTGTTCCGCCTGGCGGTCATGGCCGCCGGCGCCCTGGTCCTGGGCTGGTCCCTGCGCAGCGGCCGTCTCTTTCCCGGCCTCTGGGGGAATGAGCCGGCGCCGCCGGCCAATGTATTCCTGCGGTTGCTGCTGGTGACGACCACGGCCATTTTTCTCAGTTCGATCGTCTGGCGCACGATCTTCTGGTTCCGCTACCGCCAAGCGGACTCTTCCCTGGTCGGCGATTGGCCGGACCTGACCGTCCTGCTGCCGGCCTACAACGAAGGGGCGGCGGTTTTCGCCACCGTGGAGGCGATCGCCGCCAGCGACTATCCGCGCGGGCGGCTGAAGATCATCGCCGTGGACGACGGGTCGCTCGACGACACCCATGCCCACCTGGTCCGCGCCCGGGAGCGCCATCCCGGGCTGGTCGAGATCATCCGCTTCGCCGGGAACCAAGGCAAGCGCGAGGCCCTCTACGCGGCTTTCCGCCGGGCCGACACGCCGTTCGTGGTCACCGTGGATTCGGACACCCAGGTGGCTCCCGACGCCATCCGCGAACTGGTCGCACCGCTGGCGCTCGATCCCGGCGCGGGCGCCGTGACCGGCCGCATCCGCATCCTCAACAGCAAGGCCAACCTTTTCACGCGCATGCTCGACGTCAATTTCGCCATGGCCTTCGACTTCACCCGGGCCATCGAGTCCACCTTCGCCAGCGTCTTTTGCACGTCGGGGGCCTTCTCGGCCTATCGCTCCGCCGCGCTGGACCGGGTGGTCGACGCCTGGCGCGGCCAGACGTTCCTCGGCCGCCCCTGTTCGTACGGCGAGGACCGCAGCCTGGCCAACTACATGCTGCGCCTGGGCTACGGGACCCTGTTCCAGCGCTCCGCCCTGGCCTACACCCGCGTGCCCGAGCGGCTGGACCGCATCCTGAAAATGCTCACCCGCTGGGCGCGGAGCAACATCCGCGAAAGCATCGTGTTCGCTTCGGTGATGTTCCACCCCAACCGCCGCGGCAACCGCTTCTGGCCCGTCCTGGAGTTCGTCAGCACCTCGGTGCTGGTGCTGCTGCACCTGGTCTGGTTTTACGCGCTCCTGGCCTGCGGCCTGGCCGGCGGCGAATTCTTCCTGCGCGCGCTCGCCTCGACCGTGCTCTTCGGGTTCCTGTACATGCTCTACTTCATCCGCATCGAGGGCGGCCGGGAATTTCCCTACGCCCTGGCGTTCACCCTGTTCTGCAGCCCGCTGATGGTCGGCATCTTCACCGTCGCCGGCGTCACCATCACCACCCGCCGCTGGTCCACGCGCTGAGCCGCCGCCGCTTGTTTTTCCCCGGCGGGTCGCTTAAGATGGCAGGCGGAGAAAAAATGGCGGCAAAAAAAAAGCATGGCGCACCGCTTGCCCGACGGCTACGGGCGCGGCGCGGCGCCGCGGACGCCCCCCGGGCGCTCCTCTACTACCTGGGGCTCGGGTCGAACCTGGGCGACCGCCGCCGGCACCTCGAAGACGCCGTGGCCTTCCTGGGGAGCTGCGGCCGGGTCTTGAAGCGATCGGCCGTCTATGAGACCTCGCCGGTGGGCATGCCCGGGGCGGGCATGTTCTACAACCAGGTGCTGGCGCTGGCAACGCCGCTCCAGCCCCTGGAGCTGCTGGCCCGCTGCCGGGCGCACGAGACTTCCCGGGGGCGCGACCCGGACCATTCCCATTACCGCGACCGGGCGATCGACATCGACATCCTGCTCGCCGGGGACCGGGTCATCGCCACCCCGGAGCTGGCCGTGCCGCACCCGCGGCTGGCCGAGCGCGGCTTCGCCCTGGTGCCGTTGTTCGAGATCGCTCCCAAGCTGGTCCATCCCCTGGAAAAGGTCACGGTGGCCCGCCTCCTCTCGCGGCTGCCGGGCGGGGAAAGGATCCGGCGCCTGGACTAGGACTCAACGGGCGCTGAATTCCTCCAGCTTGCGGACGTGGGCCTCGTCGACCAGGTTCAGGCTGGCGAACAGTTTTTTGATCTGTGGGTCGGTGACCTTCATGAAAAAAGTCCGGTGCTGTTCGACCAGGTCGTTTTCCAGGTCCAGGGCCAGCTTGATCATGTCGGCCGGCGTCAGCTCCTGGTTTTTTTGGGCAAAATAACGCGCGACCGTGTCGACCTTCTCCGTGAACTCGGTGATGAACCGTTCGGCTTCCGGGTTTTCCACGAAGGCGTCCTGGCACTGCATGAAAATGCCCTGCATCAGCTCGATCTGCTTGCAGTGCATTTTCTCTTCGCCGGCCAGTTCGCTGAACAGGTCGTAGTGGTCGGGATGGGTGACGGCGACGCTCAGGCCCATGTCGGCATAAAGATCGCCGAGGCGCGTCTCCGCCGCCTTGAGCAGGTAAAAGGTTTTTTCCAGCGACATGGACAGCCTCCCGGCGCTTACTTCCCCCGCGTCAGGTACAGGTAGCGCTTGACCTTGTTGGTCGGGGTCTTTTCGAAGGGCTCGGGGTGCTCGGAGATCCTGGCGATCTGCGAGAAGGCGGGCAGCTGGACGTTGAGGCGCTGGCGGGCCTGCTCCAGGATGTCCTCGGTCAATTGGCGCGCCTCGGCGTCGTTGAGCTTGTTGCGCTCGAACTCGCGGTCCAGGACGTCGTAGTCCAGGTAGGCTTTGGCGAGCAGCCGGCCCTTGTCCTCGAAGACCACGACCTCCTGGAAATAGGGCTCCTGCAGGATCTTCTGCTCGATCGCCTCCGGGTAGATGTTCTCGCCGGAAGGGCCGATGATGACGTTCTTGCAGCGGCCCTTGATGAACAGGTAGCCCTCGTCGTCGAAGAAACCCAGGTCGCCCGTCTTCAGCCAGCCGCCCGGCAGGAAGATATCCCGGGTCGCGTCGGGGTTCTTGTAATAGCCGGACATGACGATGTCGCCGCGGACGATGATCTCGCCGATGCCCGTCTGCGGCGTCGGGCTCGTGGATCGACATCTCGATGCCCGGGATGGGCTTGCCGCAGGAGCCGACCTTGACCCGGCCGAAGGGGTTGATGGTCATGATCGGGGCGGTCTCGGTCATGCCGTAGCCGGTGGAGTAGCTGATGCCGGCGTCGCGCAGGAAAACCTCCACGTCCTCGTTCAGCGAGGCGCCGCCGAACATGAAGAAGCGCAGCTTGTTGCCGAAGGACTGCACCAGCTTGCGGCCGGCCACCTGGTGCAGCTTTTTGCGGAAAAAGGCCAGGGGGTACAGCTTGTTGACGATCAGCTTGCCCTGGATCTGCGGCAGGATCTTTTTGCGGAAGATCTTGTCCACCACCAGCGGCACGGTCAGGACCGCGGTCGGTTTTACGATATCCATGGCCGCCAGGAGCTTTTGCGGGGTGGGCAGGCCGCGCAGGTAATAGATGCTGGCGCCGATGGCGATGGGGCAGAGCATGCCGCCGGTGGCTTCGAACGTATGCGCCAGGGGCAGGATGGACAGGAAGCGGTCGTTGGCGTCGATGGGGAAGCGCTCGATGCCGTTGATCACGTCGAAGACGATGTTCTTGTTGGTGAGCATGACCCCCTTGGAATGGCCGGTGGTGCCGGAGGTGTAGATGATGACCGCCAGGTCCTCGGGCTCGGGCTCGGGGAAGTCGCCCTGGGCCTCGCCGTCGGGAGCGCTCCGGGGGCGGCCGCGCTTGAACAGGGCCAGCGTTTTCCCCAAAAAGCCGACGTGGGGCTTGTGCAGGTCCTCGTAGGCCATGGTGTCCAGGTCGCAGATGAACTTGAGCGCCGAGCGGTCCATGCCTTCGAGCTTTTGGCGCTGCTTGGGCTCGATGAATATGCCCTGGGCCTCGGAGTTGCGCAGGATGTGGCGGGTGTCGGTCTCGGGGAAGCCGGTCAGGATGGGGACGGCGACGGCGCCCATGGAGGTGACGGCGAGGTAGGCGATGACCCAGTTGGGGCAGTTCTCGCCCATGATCGCCACCCGGTCGCCCTTCCTGATGTTGCGCGCCACCAGGGCGGTGGCGGTCTCCTGGATCTGCTGCTTGAGCTGCAGGTAGACGATGGGCTGTTCCTCGACGAAGGTGATCGACGGCTGGCTGCCGTATTTTTCGAAAGTCCTCTCCAGCAAACATTTCACCGTCAGTTTTTCCAGTTCAACGATCATGGGGGGGCTCCTTGCCAGCAAATAGTAATCGCTGGGGAAATGATTGTCAAATAAAGAAGGTGTACGGATGACGGCGGACGGTTTACGGCAAGAAAATGCAAGCATTATATGGCAGGCGCAGCGACATTCTCCCGCAAGCGGGACGCTTCGCAGGCCGGAACGCCTTGTGGACGGCGAGTAGACGGCCATCGGTTCGCGGAGGCGTCAGTGCTCCGCGAAAAAGTGGAGGGGAATGGCGCGTAAGCCTGCCGGAAATGAAGTGCTTCTGGAAATTCAGAGATTATTTCAAAAAGATATCGCTGAAAAAATAGACGGGCATGTCCAGGTTCGCCTGCAGCTGCAGGTAGCAGCCCGGGCAGGAGGTGACTACCGCCGCCGCGCCCAGCTCCTCGAGTTTCGCCGCTTTTTTGTCCATTATTTTCGCCGAGGTCGAGGGGAAGCCGACCTTGAAGATGCCGCCGAAGCCGCAGCACAGGGCCGAATCGTCGTCGCGGTAGCGCGCGCCGAACCGTTCCAGGAAATGGCGCGCCTCCTTTTGCAGCTTGAGCGACTTGAGGTTGTGGCAGGGGTCGTGGTAGGTGAAGGGGCCGGCGAAATCCGCGCCGAAGGCCGGGTCGATGGCGGCGCCGGGAAACTTTTTGTAAAGGAATTCGCCCAGCTCGAAGACCTCGACGCCGGGCAGGTCATAATATTTTTTGAACGCCATGACGCCGGTGGAGCAGGGGACCACGATCTGCTTGAAGCGGAAGCGCTTGAAGATCGCCTGGTTCTTCTTTTTCAGGGAGGCGAATTTCTTTGCCCAGCCTTGAGACAAATAGGGGAACCCGCAGCAGCGCAGCCCTTCGGGATAGAGGACGCTCAATCCCTGCTTTTCCAGGAGCGACTTGATCTCCACGATCTTGCGCGGGTAGAAATAGGTGAACACGCAGCCGGGAAAGAGCAGGACATCGTATTCCCTTTCCCGGTCGCCACCGCGGATGCGCTTCAGGTCCGCCGGCTGGAACGCGGGCAGGGAGAGCGTTTTTTTGAGCGGGGTGCGCGCCAGCAGCCGCGGCAGCCAGAGCAGCTTGCGCAGGACCACCCCCTGGTAAAAAAACAGGACCATTTTCTTGAACCAGGGTATGCGGCTGCCGCCCGAGATGCGGTTGCGATGGGTAATCATCAGGGAGTTGAACTCGACCCCCTGGGGGCAGGCCTGCTCGCAGCCGCCGCAGACCAGGCACTGGTAGAGCAGCTTGCGGTTGCGCGGGTTCGCCGCCAGCCGGCCGTCGTCGATGGCCTTGACCAGGTTGACCTTGCCGCGCGGCGAGTTCGGCTCGCTCAACTCGGCCTGGTAGACGGGGCAGGCGGATTGGCAGGTGCCGCAGTCGGCGCAGAGCTTGGCGATCTCGCTTATGGTCTTTTCGGCCATCGCCTGACATTATAGCAGAAACCCGGGCCGGCGCCGCATTGCCGTTCAGCGGGGGGTGCCGCTTTTAAAGGCGGGCGAGGGCTCGGCGCGCTTCGCCGGCCAGGGCGGTGTGGGGGTTGGCCTGCAGGCAGGCCCGGTAACCCTTGCGGGCTTCCCGCCGGTCGCCCAGGAGTTCCATGGTCCTGGCGTAAACGAAGGCGTCGTACCAGAGCCAGAGCCGGGTCTCGAAGTCGCCGACGGCCATTTTCTGCACTTGCGCGAACGCGGGGCCGATCCGCTCCCTGGCTTCGTCGGTCTTTCCTTCCCGGGCCAGCAGGTAGCAGAGGGAGACTTCGGCCATGTGCCCCTGGCGCAGGGAGAACTTGGCCAGGTCTTCCAGGATCCAGCGCGCGCGTACCGGATCCGCTTGGGCCAGGACCAGACTGCGGGCCAGGTATAAGCGGAGTTCGCGGATGTCGAAGAACCCGGGAACTTTATCCTCGGCCCGGGTCAGGATCCGCCTGGCTTGGTCGTAGTTCCCGTTGAAGATCTCCAGGATGCCCAGCAGCGTTTCTTTGGAATCGGGAAAATATCCCTGGTATATTTTTTCGATGTATTCCTTGCCTTTTTCCATCTGCCCGGCGGAAAGATGGAGATATGCCAGGAAAAGGTTGTACCCTACATCGTTCAGTCCGGAAAAATTTTGACTTTGCGAATAGGATTGGGAAAGGGTCTTTATCGCCGGTAGTGGGCCTTTTTCGAAAAAAATGATCTCCAGGAGCCTCTGGATCGCGTCATTGTTGCGCGGAAAATGAAGCAGTGCCTCCTGCAGATCCTTTTTCGCCTCGGCGTAGCGACCGAGGGCGACCGCGCAATCGCCTTTCAGCCACAGGAGCGCCGAGCGCAGATAGGGATTGCGCACAGGCAGGGCCTCCGGCCCGCGAGGCCAGCTCCAGGGCTTTTTCGGGATTGCGGCGCACGGTCTTTTGCTGGAAGCACTCGTTGATCAGGCCATAGGCCAGGGCCAGAGTCTCAGGAACGTCCCGGTAGGTCGAAATCCGGCCGCCGCTGCCTATGGTCAATCGGCCGTCACGATACACGGCGATCCGCTCGCGCTCCTGCCTGTCGAACAAGACGACCCGGCCCTGGTCCAGCCAGCGGTTCTCGACGATCTGGCTGCGCCGGGGGAGGAAGACCAGGAAATCTCCGACGGCTTGGCCCGGTTCCTGGAAGTAGTCGGGCAGGATCCCCATGTTCCGGCTATGGCCCGGAGAAAAATTCATCTCGGTCATACAGAGCAGGTGGGAAAGGAGATTGTTGGCGCCCAGGACCAGAAGTGACACTCCGCGAGAGTTGTTTTTGAGCACATGGACTTCTTGAATGGATCCGGGGCTGCACAGGGCCGCGAACGTAGTCCCCTTGACCGCCACCTGGGCTGAAGGGTACATGCCTTGAAAATTCTGCAATTGGAACAAAGCCAGTTTTCCACCGCCCTCGCCTTCACCCAGTTCCTTGAAATCGGACATGGTGAACACGGGAGCGAAGTCGTATGGATGCAGTTCGAAGATCTTGCCATAAGCCCCCCGGCCGATCAGCCCCCCCGCGTGTCCATGACGGCCAGCTGGTTGTCGAAGCGGTCGGAATTGACCGAGCCGTCTTTGGCGAAAACCCCCTTGCCGGGGTGGGAAAGGAAAGCCAGCACCAAAGGGGAGCTCTGGAATTGGAGTTTGGTGAGGAACGAATCGTTGACGAAACGGATGGGATTTTGCTGATCCTGCCGGTTCTCCGGAAACGGACCCTTGGTAATGCGCGCGAAATGGACGCTGAAGGGCGCGAAGTCCCTGGTCCACAGCGATCTACCGAGGCGATTCCTGGCCTCGACCACGGTTCCCCGCGCCTGGACCGAGTCGATTTTTTGCGAGCCGAATGTCTTGAAGTAAACGGCGGCGCCCAGGGCGACAAGTGTGACCAGGGCGGCGGCAATCCGGAGAAGGCGAGGAATGCGGCGGGCGATCCGTTGTTGGAAGGGGACTTGGCCCCGATGCAGCCGCTCCGCGATCTCGGCCGCGCTGCGGAAGCGCTCCCGTCTTTTCTTGGCCAGCGACTTGGCCACGACGAATTCCACCACCTCCGGGACGCGGATCCCCCGCGCCGCGATGCGGTCGGGTGGATGGTTCAGGTGCATGAGCACCAGGTTCATGGTCGTGGTGTCGGGAAAGGGATAGGTGCCGGTGAGCGACTGGTAGAGAAGGATGCCGAGCTGGTAGATGTCGGAGGCCTCATCCAGGTCCAGCCCCTGGATCTGTTCGGGCGAAAGGTAAAAAGGCGAGCCCACGATCTCGCCGATGGAGGAGGTCTTTTCCAGGTCGCCGATCTCCTTGGCCAGGCCGAAATCCAGGATCCTGACCCCGCCGTCGGCGTCGACCATGATGTTCGACGGCTTCAGGTCGCGGTGGATGATGCCCTGGCCGTGCAGGCTCGCCACTCCCCCCAGGATCTCCAGAAAGACGGGCCGGAACTCCTCCCAGGCGAAGCGCCCCCCGGCTTGCAGCTTGTCCTTCAGGGTCGAGCCGCGCACCAGTTCCATGACCATGAACCAGATCCCCGACCACCTCTCCAGGGAATAGATCTTGACGATGCGCGAGTCGCTGATCTTGCGCGCCAGGTTGATCTCCCGCTGCACGCGCAGGAATTTTTTTTCGTCGTGCAGGGACTCGGGGTTGAAGAATTTGAGCGCCACCTCGGTCTTCAGGGTCAGGTCGTAGCCGGCGAAGACCATGCCGAACCCGCCCTGGCCGATCCGTTTCTCCACCCGGTAACGGTCGTTGACGATCCGCCCGGATCCAGCTTGCGCGAGATTCAGGTAGCGCAGCAGCAGTTCCGGGGCGCCGGGATCGGCTCCCGCAAGCGCATGGCCGCCTGCAGCGCTCGACCCCGATGGCGGATCTTTTTTTTCTATTTCCACGTCTCGATGCTTCCCTCGCCGCTTGGGCGTAAGGACGGATTGTATCAGGAACGCCGGCAAACGGCAATTTCCCGGGCGCGGGATTGTTTTCAGCGCGCGGATGCCTTACACTGGGTCTTTGAAGGCGCCGGATGCCGCTGGGCGAGGTCGCCGCCGGCAGGGGACCGATGCATGGAAAAAAAATTCTGCCCGCGTTGCGGGGCGAAACTGGAGAAGCGCCGCCTGGTAGACCGGGAGCGCGATTTCTGCGCGGCCTGCCGGGCGCCGGTGTATGAGAACCCGCTGCCGGCGACGGCGGTCGTGGTCTTCAACGAGCGCCGGGAGCTGCTGCTGGTGCAGCGCGCCGTGGAGCCGGGAATAGGCAAATGGTGCCTGCCCGGCGGTTTCCAGGAAACGGACGAAACCCCGGAGCAATGCGCCCTCCGCGAGCTGCGGGAGGAGACCGGGATCGACGGCCGGATCGAGCGGCTGATCGCCATGGAGATGAGCCCGCACCCCTGGTACCGCGCGGTGCTGGTGATCGGGTATCGGGCCGCCTCCCAAGGCGGCCGCCTGGCGGCGGGCGACGATGCCGCCGCCGCGGCCTATTTTCCGCTGCGCCGGCTTCCCGAACTGGCTTTCCAGAGCCACGCCCGCATCATCGACAAGGCCGCCCGGCCGTTTCTGGAGCGGCTGCGCTGGCGCGACCTGCCCGGGGGGGCCTACGTCGTCACCAGCAACGACCACCTGCGGGTCGCCGCCGAGGCCTGCCGTGGCGGCGCCCGCATCGTCCAGTACCGCGAGAAGGAGGCGCCTGCCGCGCAGCGACTGGAGACGGCCCGCCGTATTCGTGGCTTTTGCCGGGAGAGCGGCACGCTATTCATCGTCAATGACCAGCTCGACATCGCCATCCTGAGCGGAGCCGACGGCGTGCACCTTGGCCAGGACGATGTGCCCATGGCCGACGCCCGCTCCCTGCTGCCGCCGGAAATGCTCATTGGCATTTCGTGTTCCACCTTCGATGAAGCAAGGGAAGCCGAGCGTCAGGGGGCCGACTACCTGGGCATCGGGGCCATATTCGCCACCCCGGTCAAAGTGGGATACCCCGTGGTCGGATTGGCCGGGCTGCAACGCATCGCGGCGGAGGTTTCCATACCCATCGTGGCCATCGGCGGGGTCAACCTGGGCAACATGGCCGCGGTGAAGGGGGCGGGGGCGAAGTACCTGGCCATGGTGCGCGAATTCCAGGAGGACACCGCCGCCCGGGTCGCCGCGGTGAACAAGATCTATGCATCGTAGGGGCGACCGGCCGGTCGCCCCTATCAGGAAATTTTCAGGCGCTGCCGGATCTCCTCGCCCGTCATATTGTGCAGGGCGTCCAGGAAGCGGACCTGCAGGCTGGCCGGGCCCGCGCAGCCTTCCGCGGCGATCTCGCCGGCGATGCCCATCACCGCCATGGCCGCCGTGACGGCGGTGAAATGATCGGCGTCGACGGCGGCGAAGGCGCCGCACAGCGCCGACGCCGTGCAGCCCAGTCCGGTGACCTTCGCCATCATGGCCCGGCCGTTGCGGATCATGGCCGTTCTTTTTGGGTCGACGATATGGTCGGTCTCGCCGCTGACGCAGACCACGCAGCCCCGCCGTTCGCTGATCCGCCGGGCGCTGGCCAGCGCGCTTTCCGCGGCGGCGGCGCTGTCCACCCCCTTGGTTTTGGCGCTGCCCCCGGCGCTGGCCATGATCTCCGAGGCGTTGCCGCGCAGAATGGCCGGCGGGACCGCCTGGATGAGCTCCAGGATGGTCCGGGTGCGGTACGGGGTGGCGCCGGCGCCCACCGGGTCATAGACGATGGGGATGCCCTTCTTTTTTGCCCGGCGCGCCGCCTTGAGCATGGCTTCCACCCAGTGCCCGCTCAGCGTCCCGATGTTGATCACCAGCGCCGCGGCGATGTCGACCATGTCCTCGACCTCCTCCGGGGCGTGGGCCATGACCGGCGAGGCGCCGACGGCAAGCAACGCGTTGGCCGTCAGGTTCATGGCCACGTAATTGGTGATGTTGTGCACCAGCGGCGATTCCCGGCGCACGAGCTCCAAGTCCCGGGCGATGTCCTTGGCGGAGATGTTCATGCCCCCATTTTAGTACAAGCGCCGCCCGAAGTCCACGCGTCGATCCCCCGCCGCCGGCGGTTGACATTCCTTTTCCGGGAACGTAAAATGCGTGCCCGGGGGAAGCCATGGCTGAAATCAGGCCCTACAAGGAAACGTATTTCGCGCAGAGGAAAAAGGTCTATTCCATCATCGCCCTGGCGGTGTTCGCCGTCGCCGTGACCGCGGCGGCGGCATGGGTTTTCCATTCCCGGGGCAGCGCCCCGGACCCATACGCGGGCAAGGTGGTGCGCATCAGCGGCAGCATCGAGGACATCGGCCTGGTCGAAAGCTACCGCGTTGGTAAGTCCATCCGCTATTATTCCGCGGGCAGCGGCTTCCGGGAATCGATCTTTCACCGTTTACAAGGGGAATACGCCATCCAGGTCCTGGCCGGCGACGCCGCCGCCTACCTGGAAAAAAGGAAGCGCGCAGCCGAGGCCGGGCCCCGCTTCGCGGACTCCCGGGCCGAGGCCCCCGCCGCGGAACCGCCTCCCGTCGCGGTCGTCCCCGGCGAGGAAAAGGGCGATGAAAGCGCTCCCGAGACAACCGGCGGCCTGGCCGGAGACCGGATGCCGGCGGCGACGCCCGGGGCGGCGGCGGCGGATGAGGCGGATGCCCCTGGCTATGCCCGGACGCGCGAGGAGGGGGTGCGGGCCTATGACCGCGAAGTGAGCGCCATGGCCGCCAAGGCCGACCAGATCGATGCCTTATGGCAAAAACACCGCGATTTCTGCCAGGGGACGATCGCCGTCACCGTGGGCAACGCCTTCGGCCGCGAGTGGTTCGGCATCTATTCGACCATCAACGCCGCCGACACGCCCGAATGCAAGATGATGATCCAGGACATGCAAAGCCTGGCCGCCGCGATCGATGACGGCATGGAGACGGCGTGGGAGAAAGCGCACCGCGCGGGCGTCTATCCGGGCCAGATGCGCGCCGTCCAGCAAAAATATCTCATGGAGCTCGACCGCTGGAACAAATGAAGCGCCTGGCTTTTTAGCCGATGATCCCCAGCATGAAGACCATGATGAACAGGGCCACGGTCTCGATCAGGCCGATGACCATGATGTAGTTGCCGAAGCCCTTGCCGGTTTCGGCGAAGGCGTCCGAGGCGGAAGCGCCCGCTATCCCCTGGTACCATGCCGAAACGCCCATGGCCAGCCCCCCAAAGACCCGATGCCCAGAATCACGCCGGGTCCATCCTCTCCCGATGGCGGCCTTGAGCGCGTTCATCAGGATGAAGCCGTAGATGGTCTGCGTCAGGGGCGCGCCGACAAAAGCGACCATCATGAACGGGGCCGGCTTGTCCTGGGCGAAGCACTTCTTCCAGGCGCCGATCGCCGCCATACCCGCCACGCCGGCGCCGACGCCCGAACCGACGGCGGAAAGGGCCAGCGCCGCGCTGATTCCGATTTGCGTGATGTTCATCTTTACTCCTTAAAGGGTTTGTAGGGCCTTCCCGACCATTCCATGCCAAGGTGCCCGGAAAATTCCAGCATGTTGAGCCGCACTCCGTGCACGACCACGGCCAGGGCACCCATGGCCATGTTCAGCGCGTGCCCGAACAACAGAATACAAGCCGCCGAGGAGGATGACAGCCGGGCCGGTCCCCTTGGCCTGTTCGCGGCCATGCCGTTGAAGCTCTTGGCGATCTCGATGGCGGCCAGCCCGACGGCGAAGAGACGGATATAGGAAATGATGTCGGAAAGGCGCTGATGCCGCTCAGGAACGTGGTCAGCAAATTGGCGGCGCCCATGGCCACGCCGCGCAGGAAGCGGCCTTCCTGGCGGGAGAAGACGATGACCGCCGCCAGGCCGCAGGCGATCATCCACTTGGCCAGGAGTGGGACGGGAAACCTTTCGCTGCTGATCACCAGGTTCAGCACCAGGAAATAGAGCCCCAGCACCATGGTCAGCCAGCCCAGCTGGGCCAGCGAGCGGATGAAGGGCCTCTCCCTGGCCTGGCGGAGAAAGTTCCAGAAATGGGCGATCGAGATGTGCACGGCGCCGACGGTGAAAAAGATGATCTTGAACGTCTCGCCGCTCCTGGGGTTGAACGAAGAGAGCGCCGGCACGATCATCCAGGAGAGCCACGGCAGCCGGGCCAGCTTTTGCGAGCCGAACCAGTTGCCGGTCAAGACGCCCCAGGCGATCGTCGCCAGGCTGAGGAGCAGCATCAGGGAGAGGAACGCCGGGGGCTCTTCATGGCGGCGGCGCAGGCGGGCGCGCGCGAAAAGCGATCCGCAAAAAATGATCAGGCCGTACCCGGCGTCACCGATGATGGCGGCGAAAAAGAAGGTGAAGAACAGCAGGAAGAGGAAGCTGATGTCGAATTCGCGGTATCCGGGTATGGTCCCCAGAAGCTCGAACACGGGGCGGATGATGTCGATCCCGCCCCGGTTGCGGACGATCGTCGGGACGTCGTCGCCGGCGGCGGGGTCCTGGAGCAGGAGCGCCCAGCCGTTCTCCCGGCAGGAATCCTTCAGCGCCGGGGCGAGGTCGACCGGCAGGAAGCCGGAGACGTAGGCCAGGGAATCGGTCTGGCCGACGGCCGCCGCCGCCTCGGCCAGCTCGACCTCGCGCTCCGCGGCCTGGACGGCGCGTTCGAGATCGCCCGCCGCGCCGCCCAGCTCGTCCAGCTCCTTGCGGAGCCGGCGCACGTCCGACCGGTTCTTGTCCTGCAGTTCCCGCAGTTCGTCCGCGCCGCGCCGGGGCGGCTCCAGCGGCTTGAATTCCCAATCCGGTGGGGTGCCCGCTTTCATGACCAGGGCGACCCAGGTCACGGCTTTGCCGCGCTTGACCACGAAGGCGTCGGTCGCGGGCGGGAGGCGGTGGAGTTGCTTTTGCGGGACCGCGAAAAACGCCACTTCGTAGCCCTGCTCGCGGATGGGGCGCAGGTCGGCGACCGACACCCCCTCCCATTCGCGCAGGCGGAGCGCTTCCTGCTTGAGGCTGGCGGATTCTTCGCCCAGGACGCGGATGGCTTCCTGCTTGTCCAGGATGGAGCGGGCGGTGGCCAGGTCGTCTTCCCTGAAGGCCGTCACGCCGCGCTTGGACGCGGCCGTCACGCCGCGCTTTGACGCTGGACCCGCGGCGGGCGGGAAAACGGCCAGGGCTTTTTCAAGGAGCGCTTTTTTATCGCGCCATTCCTGGGCCGACGGGACGTGGGCGGGAACGGCGTCCAGGTGCAGGACCCCCAAGCCGCGGAGCTGGCGCAGGGCCCGCGCCTGCTCCTCCCCGCGGGTGATCACCGTCGCCTTCTTCATCGCGACGATCATGATTCACCCAGCCGCCGCAGCAGGCTTTTCTTGGCGATCTTGCCCCTGACCACCGCGGCGGTCTGCTGGTCGCCCAGGAATATCTGGATCCTGCGGATGGCCTCGATCGCCTCGGGGATCTTGACCTTTTCGAAGAGGTTCACCCGCTGGCTGGTCACCCGCAGCTCGGCCGCCAGCAGGGCGACCTGCCTGCGCAGCAGGCCGATCTCCACGTCGAGGCGGGAGAGGGCGGCGAAAAGGCGAGAGCGCTTCATCGACCCAGGGCGGGGTCAGGAACAGGTCGTGGGGCTCGGTCGCGAACTCCATGGACTTGAATACCGGGATCTCCACGCCGGCGACGTTGGCCGATTCGGTCTCGACGCGTCTTGACCTTGAGCCAGTCCCGGAAGGGGAACGGCTCGCCGAAGAGCTCCTGCCAGGAAGCGGCGCCCTCGATCACGCCGTCCCGGTTCCGCGCCTCGTCGGCCAGCTGCGCCTCCCGCTGGCGGATGACGATCTGCAGCTGCTGCTTCTTGAGCAGCAGGGTCGGCAGGTAGCGGCGGTAGCGCTTCAGGGCGTCCTTTTGCCGCTTCAGCTCGTTCTTGGTCAGCTTGACCGCGGGCATGTTCAGACGGCGCAGGCGGCCTTGGCCGGCCAGAATTGCCTGACCAGTTCGCTGCGCAGCCGGGTCTCCTCGGGGGAAAAGCAGGAGGCGAGGATGCGCCAGCCGTTGTCCAGCGCGGCCTCCAGCGGGATGTTCACCGAAAGGTCCATCATCTCCCGCTCGAAGATCACGCCGTACTTCAGCAGCTTCTGGTCCCAATCGGTCATGCGGAAGCCCATGGACTTCTTTTCCAGGGACTCCCTGTAAGCGGCGTAGAGGGTGATCATGCCGTCCATCAGGGCGCGGTGATCGGCGCGTGTCTTCTTGTTGACCAGCTGCTTGAGCCGCGAGAGGGAACCGAAGGGCTCGATGCGGCCGTTCTTCAGGTAAAATTGCCCCTCGGTGATGTAGCCGGTGTTGTCGGGCACCGGGTGGGTGACGTCGTCGCCGGGCATGGTGGTGACGCTCAGGATGGTGATCGAGCCGGCGCCGGAAAAGTCGACCGCCTTCTCGTAGCGGGACGCCAGCTGGCTGTACAGGTCGCCGGGATAGCCGCGGTTCGACGGCACCTGCTCCATGGTGATGGCGATCTCCTTGAGGGCATCGGCGAAATTGGTCATGTCGGTCAGCAGGACCAGCACCTTCTTGCCCTGCAGGGCGAAGCCCTCGGCGACGGCCAGGGCGATGTCGGGAACGAGCAGGCATTCGACGATGGGGTCGGAGGCGGTGTGGACGAAGAAGACGGTCCGGCTCAGGGCGCCGCCCTTTTCCAGGGCGTCCCTGAAAAAAAGGTAGTCGTCGTATTTGAGCCCCATGCCGCCGAGGATGATCATGTCGACCTCGGCCTGCAGCGCGATGCGGGCCAGCAGGGGATTGTAGGGCTCGCCCGAGACCGAGAAGATGGGCAGCTTCTGGGACTCGACCAGCGAGTTGAACAGGTCGATCATGGGGATGTTGGTGCGGATCATGTTGCGGGGGATGATGCGCTGGGCCGGGTTGACCGCCGGCCCGCCGATCTCGATCATGTTCTCGCCCAGCTCCGGGCCCTTGTCGCGGGGCCGGCCGCTGCCGTCGAAAATGCGCCCGAGCAGGTTCGCCGAGAAGGAGACCTGCATGGCGTGGCCGAGGAAGCGCACCTGGTCGCCGGTCGATATGCCGCGGCAGCCGGCGTAGACCTGGAGCGACACCCGGTCCTCGTAGAGGCGGATGACCTCGGCCAGGGAGGACCGGCGCGCCGAGCTGACCACGGCCAGCTCCCCGTTGCGGACGCCGCCGGCGTTGACGGTGATGACGTTGCCGGCGATCGCTTCAATCCTGCTGTAGATCTTTTTCATGTTGCTGCCCTTCTATTTCCCTTGGCGGAGCCCATTCCAGATCGCCTGCCCCTTTTCGTCCGTCCCGGCCCGCCGCGTTTCCACGAAGGCCCTGATCTCGCCCTCCAGGCGCGGGAACTCCGTTCCCCGCCATTCGCTGCCGTTGTAATCGAGGAACTTCTGGCGCAGCTGGTTGAAGAAGCCGCGGGCCGTCTCCTTGCCGTCGAAGTCGAAGCGGGAGACCAGGACCGCAAGCAGCAGGGTGAAGGCCTGGCGCTGGCGCTCGGGAGGCATGGCGCCGTCGACCGGGTCATAGGTGTCCTGCTGCAGGTAGACCGAGTCGATGAACTCGCCCTTGAGAAAGAGCACGTAGTCCTCCAGCGAGGTGCCCTCCTCGCCGACGACCTTCATCATCTGGTTGACCTCGTTGCCCCGGAACAGGATGTCGCGGGCGTAGTCCGTGGCGGCGGCGTCGATCAGCCCCGGGTACTTGCTCCAGCTTTCCAGGGGATGGATGGCGGGGTACTTGCGGGCGTCGGAGCGCTCGCGGGAGAGCCCGAGAAAGGCGCCGACCACCTTCAGGGTCGACTGGGTCACCGGCTCGTCGAAGTTGCCGCCGGCCGGGCTGACCGTGCCGCCGATGGTGATCGAGCCGCTGCCGTTGTCGCGCAGGCGCACCAGGCCGGCCCGCTCGTAGAAGCCGGCGATGACCGATTCCAGGTAGGCGGGGAACGCCTCCTCCCCGGGGATCTCCTCCAGGCGGCCCGACATCTCGCGCAGCGCCTGGGCCCAGCGCGAGGTGGAGTCGGCCAGCAGCAGGACGTGCAGGCCCATCTGCCGGTAGTACTCGGCCAGCGTCACCGCGGTGTAGACCGACGCCTCGCGGGCGGCGACCGGCATGGAGCTGGTGTTGCAGATGATGATGGTGCGCTCCATCAGGGTGCGCCCCGTCTTGGGGTCGGGGAGCTTGGGGAATTCCTTGAGGGTCTCGACGACCTCGCCCGCCCGCTCGCCGCAGGCGGCGATGATGACGATGTCGATCTCGGCGTTGCGGCTCATGGCCTGCTGCAGCACGGTCTTGCCGGCGCCGAACGGCCCCGGGATGCAGTAGGTGCCCCCGCGGGCGACGGGGATGAACGTGTCGATGATGCGGATCTTGGTGACCAGCGGCTCGCCGGGCCGCAGCCGCTCGCGGTAGCAGGTGACCGGGCGCTTGACCGGCCAGTGGAAGCCCATGGTGACCGGAAAGCGCCGGCCCGCCCCGTCCTCGAGCTCGGCGATCGTGTCGTTGATGGTGTAGTCCCCGGCGGCGGAGACGGCGGCGACCGTGAGCGGGCCGCGTTCCTGGAACGGCACCATGATGCGGTGGCTGAAGATGCCTTCCGGGACGGTGCCCAGGGCGTCGCCGGCGGCGACCGCGTCGCCGGGGCGGACGGTCGGCGTGAAGGGCCACTTCTTCTTTTCGTCGAGCGGGCTGAGGTAGACGCCGCGCTCGAGGAAGAAACCGCAGCGGGCGGCGAGTTCCGGGAGCGGGTTCTGCAGGCCGTCGTAGATCTGCCCCAGCAGGCCGGGGCCCAGGCGCGCGGAGAGGAGCTCGGCGGTGAACTCGACCTCGTCCCCGACGCCGATGCCGCGGGACATCTCGAAGACCTGCATCTCGGCCCGGCTGCCGCGGATGCGGATGACCTCGGACTTGAGCTTTTTGCCGGCGCTCACCACGTAGGCGACCTCGTTCATCGAGACGTCGCCCGCCGCTTCGACGGTGACCATGTTGCCGTTGACCCCGACGACCTTTCCTTTAGTCATTGCCTTTCTCCATGTCCAGCGGCGCCCCGGCAGCGCCGTCCAGGATCAGGGAGTATTCCCTGGCGAATGCCGCGCGGCCGGGCTCGGGCCGGAATCGCGCCCGGCGCTCCAACAGCAATAGCTTCAAGCGATAGGCGACCAGCCGGTTCAGGTCGAACGGGCTGCCGACCTCGAGCTCGTCGATACGGGCCCAACGCCTGCGGTCCAGCGCCGTTTCGACCGCCAGCGCCGTCTCGGCGGCCAGCGCTTCCTTAGCCAGGGCGGTCAGCCCGACGAAGAACGGCGCCTCGCGCCGGAAGGAGTCGGGGCTGAGGCCCAGCTTCTGGGCGCGCTGCACGGCCAGCTCGTCGCGCAGCGCCGTCTCCCAGGCGACGTAGGCCTGCCAGGCGGCGGGATCGCCGCTCCGGGGAACGAGGGCGGCGAAGGAGATGCGGGAGAGCAGGGCGTAATCCCCGGCGGTGACGTGCTCCCGGCACAGCTCGAGCCAGGCCCGGCCGCTGAACGGGGGAGAGTCGTCGAAACGGAGCAGGGGCAGGGATGCCACGAGATAGTAGTATTGGGCCAAGTTTACTTGTCCTGACGCAGGGCGTCCGCGACGATCCCGGCCAGGACCGGGTTGAGGAACAGGGCCAGGCTTTCCGCGATGCTCTCGGCGGAAAAGTCATAATAGGCGTGCCCGTCTTTCTCCGCCACGCGGAAGCCGCTCGCCACGTCCGCCGACGCCTTGATCTCGATGCCCGATGCGAGCTTGCCCGCCAGCGCGCCGCGCAACGCCTTGGCCAGCGGGTCGAAGCGCTCCCGCGGCAGGAGGATCTCGATCTTGTCCTGGCGTTCCGGCGCCCAGTTGGCGATCATGGCGGCGATGGCGGCGGTGATCTCCTTGTCCTGGAGCGCATCGCGGCTCTTCTCCTTGAGCAGCGCGGCGAACAGGACCTCCAGCTGCTTCCTCACCCCCAGCAGCAGGTCGCGGGACGCCTGCTTGAGGGACTCGCGGCCGGAGCGCTCGCTTCGTTCCCGCTCCTGCCGGGCGTTGGCCAGCAGGGCGTCCGCCTGCGCCTGGGCTTCGTCGACGATCGCCCCGGCCTGCTCGCGGGCCTGGCTGAGCAGCGTCGCGCTCTCCTGGCGGGTCTTGTCCACGCCGTCGCGCTGGATGGCGGCGATCAGCTCCTGCAATTGTATATCGGGTATGTCTTTGACGTCCATGGCTGGATTCTATTGGAATTGACCGGTCATGTCAATTTCGTTAAATTCCGCGTTCGCCCGCCCCGGGCTTGCCCGGGGCCCCTCCGCCCCTACAAGCCCAGGAACTGGACGGCCAGGCCGGAGAGCAGGATGGCGGCGCCCGCCAGCGCGTGGGCGTAACGCTCGAGGCGGCCCAGGCGCACGAACGTCAGCCCCCAGGTGGAAAGGGCGATGATCGTGAGCATGGTGGCGATGGTGGCCACGGCGAAGGCGGCGGCGACCAGGACGACTCCGGGGATGCTGTGCATGGCCGCCGGGTACATGACCAGGGGGATCAGCGGCTCGCAGGGGCCGAAGACGAAAATGGTGAAGAGGACCCAGGGGGTGATGTTCGCCTTTTCCTTGCACTCGTGGACGTGGACATGGTCGCTTTCGTGCTGGTGCAGGTGCTCGTGGCTGTCGCCGTCGGCGTGGCAGTGCTCATGCCGGTGGGGCTTGTTTTTGACGGCCCGGTGCAGGCCCCAGATAAGGTAGGCGAAGCCGAAGCCGATGAAAAGCCAGGAGGCGGCGTTGCCGCGCCAGGACTCGGCGCCTTGGAGCTTGCCCACGGCGATGCCCAGGGCCAGGCCCAGGAAGCCGAGGATGACGGAACTCAGAACATGGCCCAGGCCCGAAAGGAAGGCGATGGTCAGGGTCTTTTTCAGCGGCCAGCGGCGCGCCCTGGCCATGGCGATGAAGGGCAGATAGTGGTCGGGGCCCACCAGGGTGTGGAAGCAGCCCAGCCCCACCGCCGTGCCCGCCAGGATCCAGATTTCGTTGCTGATCATTGTCCGCCCGTCGGCTCCTTGAATTTCACAGCCCGCATTATACCACAGCTTCCCGGATCTTCAGTGCGCTTCAGCCGTTGCGGGCGGCGAACAACCCGAGGAAAGCGTCGGGCGGCAGCTGCTCGGCGCGGGCGGTGGGGGGCAGTCCGGAGGAGGCGGCCAGGGCCAGGAGTATTTTTTTGTCATAATGCGGGGCCAGGTTGTTCCACAGGGTCTTGCGCCGCTCGGCGAAGCACTGCTTGACAAAGCCGTAGAACTCGTCGACGCCGGGCAGCGGCGGCGGCAGCGGCCGGGCGGCGATCACCGTGGACACCACCTTGGGCTGGGGGGTAAAGGCCCCGGCGGCAACGTTGAAGCAGCGCCGGGCCTGGAACAGCAACTGGAAGACGACCGACTGGGCGTGGTAGTTTTTCCCGCCCGGCGGGGCGAGGAGCTTGTCGATGAAGTCCCTCTGCAGCATCATGACCGCGCTGCCGACCTGCGCGTGCTGGGCGATGAGCCAGTCGATGAGCTCCTTGGAGATGTGGTAGGGCAGGTTGCCGATGATCGCCACCCGCTCCCCCGGGTAGAGGCGCGTCAGGTCGACCTTCAGGATGTCTTCCTGGACGACCCGCGGCGGGTCGCCGAACCGCTCCTTGAGTTTTTGGGCCAGGAAGCGGTCGAGCTCCACCAGGGTGACCCGGTCGGCGGGGACCTTCTCCAGCAGCAGCGCGCTCAGGATCCCCGGGCCGGGGCCGATCTCCAGGACCGGCCCCGTCTGCGTGGGGCGGTCCGGCCCAACCTGCGGCAGGAAGGCGTCGACAATTTTGGCGGCGATGTTCCTGTCGTGCAGGAAATTCTGGCCGAGCTTCGCCGATTTGGGCATGGACGGATTATATGCCTCTTGTTGGAACCTTTCCAGGATCAAAAAGTGTCAGTGACAGTGTCAGTGTCAGCAAGAGGCTAATCCAGGCGAAAAACTGTGCGAGATTTCGTTTATGGCCTTGCTGGCACTGTCACAGACACTGTCACTCATTCTTCTTCATGGTCGATGCACCTCGTGATGGCATTCAACGCCCGCTGGAATTCGCGGTCGAACGGTTCCCCGGCGGCGAAGGGAGTGATCCCCGACTCCCGCACCCGGTCGCTGAGCACCACCAGGGCGTGGAACGGGCGGCCCAGGAAGCAGCGCAGGGGGAACAGCTCCATCTCCACGATGTCGGTCCGCAGCGCGCGCTGCCCGGCGAGCCAGGCGGGGTTCTCGCGCTGGAGGATGTCCACGCTGACGCCGCTGACGACCGGGAAAGCGCCGTCCGCGAACGTCTTCAGCGGCAGGGCGGCGGAGCGGGAAAAGCGCTTGAACACGGAGCTGGGACGGATCTCGCCCACCTGGACCGCCGCGGGCGCCTGGAAGCGGGGCTGCAGCGCGCCGGCGGAGCCCAGGAAGTAGACCTCCTTGTCATGCAAACCGGCGACCAGCCCCAGCAGGGTGAGCAGGTGCGGATAACCGATGAAGCCGGTGATCAGCGCCCGGTTCCCGAACCAGAGCCAGGATGAATGCAGGATTTCCTGCCGGCGCAGGGCCTGCTTCCGCAGGCCGGCCAGGATGGAGGCGTGACGGAAATACGGGACCAGGACCAGGGAGGGGGGACGACGAACTGTCGCGGGCGAAACGGCGATGGCTTCATGATAAAAAAAATGGGCGATGCAGGATTTGAACCTGCGACTCCTACCGTGTGAAGGTAATACTCTAGCCGCTGAGTTAATCGCCCAGAAGGCCCCATTATATGATGAAAGAGGCCGACGGTCAAGAGTAGAACAGCCTCGGAAGAGTCCGACCGGTCCGACCCGTCCGACGGGTCCGACAAGATCGAGGAAGGACAGCTTGACTTGGCTGGGCCTTTTGGCATAGAATGCGCCCATCATGGCAGAATCCAGGTTCCGGCACTTCGTCAAGTACGTGGTCATCGACATCCTGCTGGCGGCGTTGATCTCGTTTTTCCTGATCAACTACGTCGTCTCGGCCTTCAAGATCGAGGGCGACTCCATGAAGCCGCTGCTGCGCGCCCAGGAGCGCATCCTGATCTCCAAGCTGGCCGTGCGCAAGGACAGCCTGCGCCGTTTCGACATCGTGGTGCTCTACAAGCCCGACGAGCCCGAAAAATCGCTGGTCAAGCGCATCATCGGCCTGCCCGGGGAGATCGTCGAGATCCGCGCCGGCGAGGTGCTGATCAACGACAAGCCGCTCAGGCAGTTTCCCGGCGGCGACGCCGGCGGCGCCCTGTCTCCCGCCGACATGAAGGCCCTGCTCATCCCGCGCGGCACGTTCTTCGTCATGGGCGACAACCGCGCCATCAGCTTCGATTCCCGCCTGTTCGGCCCGGTGCCGCAGAAATACATTTTCGGCAAGGCCTTTTTCCGCTACTGGCCCTTCGCCCGTTTCGGCCGCATCGACTGAGCCTCCGGCTTCCCGGCCGAACGGCGAACGCGCGCGCTTTGCAGGAGGGAGGAACGTCGTGAAGAGACGGACAGCGTTTCCGCTCCGGGGGACTGCCCTGGCGCTGCTGCTCCTGCTCGCCCCGCTTGCCGCCCCGGCCGCGGATGCCGCCGGAACCCCGCCCGCTCCCGAGCCCCTGAAGTGGATGGACAAGATCAAGCTGACCGGGGGATTTTTAGGCGATTTCCGCCTGTTGCGCGACCCGCTCCTGGCGCCGTCCGCGCTTTCCGACCTCTACCTGCGCCGGATCGAGATCGGCGTCAATTCGGCCCTGGTCAACTGGGTCAACGCCATCATCGTCCTCAACAGCGAATGGCTCGGCGACTCCCTGCACGCCAACGACGCGATCCTGTCGGTCGATGAGGCCCATCTCGACCTGCATGTCCCGGAAACGCCGCTTTATGCCGTCTTCGGCCTGCGCACCCAGCCCTTCGGGCAGTTCGAAAGCTCGATGATCAACGATCCGCTGACCCAGGACGCCTATGAAACCAAGAAGGTCGGGATGACCGTCGGCCTGGCCGGCCCCCTGGGGCTCGACGCGTCGCTGACCCTCTACCGCGGGGACGAGCTCCTGACGCACCTCTTTGCCGCGGGACTCTTTGACGAGGCCGCCGTCGCCCGGGCCGACCCGCAGGTGCGGAAGGTCGATTCCCTGGTGCTGGCCCTGGCGGCCACCCCGGTCGACGATTCGCTGAGCCTGGGTGCCGCGTTCTCCAGCGAGCCTGGCGCCGGCCGGCGCAACGAGACGCTGAATGTTTCCTTCAGCCTGAACTTCGCCTTCCTGAAGTGGCTGGTCATCGAGGGCGACTGGATGCGCGCCCTGCGCCGCGAAACCTATGCCGGCTTCGCGCGGCCGTTCCGGGAAGGGGCGTTCTCCCTGGAGCTGTCCTGGGTCTTCGGGGCCTCCGGGGCCCGGCCCCGCTCCAGCCTGGGGGGCGGCTCCTACCTGGCCAGGCGCTCGCACCTCCGCGCCCACCCGATGGAGGCCAGCCTGCGCCTCGAGAGCTTTGCCGACGACGGCCTGGCCGCCGCCTCCGGCTCCTGGACCGTGGAGCGGCGGCTCGGCCTCGGCGGGCGCTATACCTTCTCCCATTCGGGAAGCCTGGACGTCTACATGGCGGCCGAGGTCCGCCATGAGACCCGGCGCCGCGCCGCCGCCGCCGACGAGATCCTGCTCCGCCTGGGCCTCGATTTCTAGGCCGCCGCGCGTACCGGGGCCCGCCTTTCCTTCGCCGCCCCTGTTTTTCCCCAATGCCATGGGCCGTCTTGCCGGGGCCATATTTACGCGCGGGCCGGAATATGATATAAGATAAGGGATGAAACTCCGAAAATCCCTTTTAATGCTCGCGGTTTTTTTCTGCCTGGCCGCGCAAGCGGCGATCGCCGCCGACCTGGACGAACTGAAGCGCTCGGTCGTGGCCATCGGCCGCCTGGGCTTCACCCAGGACGTCCCGGTCAGGTACCTGGACCGCGGGCAGCTGCAAAGCTACATCGAGCGCCTGTTCGAAAGCGACTACCCCGACGAGCTGGCCGGCAGGGAAGAGGACTTCCTCAACCTCATGGGCTTCACCGAGGGGCGCATCGCCCTGAAGCCCCTGCGCAAGAAGATCATCCTGGAGAACGTCGGCGGCATGTACAACGAAAAGACCAAGGAGCTGCTCGCCGTCGAGGAATTCCGCAAGGTGGACATGATCAACGGCCCGGCGCTGGCCCACGAGCTGCGCCATGCCGTCCAGGACCAGCACTTCCACCTCGCCCGCCTGCTCGGCGACCTCTCCGACTACGACGACCGCAAGCTGGCCGCGCTGGCGGCCGTCGAGGGCGACGCCACGCTGGTGATGGTCCACCAGCTCGGCTTCGACCCCGAGCTGGTCGGCGACGCCTTCAGCCCGGAGAACGTCCTCTCCTTTTCCGCACTGGCGGGCGCGACCACCCTCGCCGCCGCCCCCGACATCGTCAAGTACCAGCTGCTCATGCCTTACCTGGACGGGATGAGGTTCAGCCAGGCGATCGTCAAGCGCAAGAAGTGGAAGGGGCTGAACCAGGTGCTGGCCCGCAAGCCGCTCTCCTCGGAACAGATCCTGCACCCGCAGAAATACCTCGCCGGGGAAGCGCCGCAGGCCGTTTTCACCGCCTACCGTCCCGCCCGCGGCGAGCGGGTCCACAGCGGGGTCGTCGGCGAATACTACCTGAACGTTCTGCTGAAGAACGGCCCCGACATCGCCGACTTCGCCTCGGGCTGGGGCGGCGACCTGTTCTCCATCTACCGCGACGGCGACGCCCGGCTGCTGCTCTGGGAAGCGCAGTGGGACACGCCCCAGGACTGCGCCCGCTTCCATGCCGATTTCCGCCGCTTCCTGGAAAGCCGCTTCCGCGTCACTTTCCAGGACGGCGCCAACGGCGGCCGGCGCTTCATCGCCGGCAATTCCGGCGCCGGCTACTTTTTCCTGCTGCGCGAAGGCGCCCGCCTGTTCTACGCCCGCAGCAACGACCGCACCCAGATCAACGAGCTAATCAGCGGAGGTATATATGATTAACGCCACCCAGATCCGCAGGGGAATGATCATCCTGATGGACAACAAGCTTTACCGCGTCGAGGAGATGGACCACGTCACCCCCGGCCGCTACAAATCGACCATCCACGTCAAGATGCGCGACCTGGAGAGCAACGTCCGCTCCCCGTTCCGCTTCGGCAGTTCCGACCGCGTGGAGAAGGTCTCGCTGGACACCAAGGAGGTCACCTACTCCTACCACGACGGCACCAGCTACATCTTCATGGACACCGGCACCTACGACCAGATCCAGCTGGACGAGGAGTTCATCGGCGACAACGTCTACTACCTGAAGGAGAACGAGACCTACCAGATGGAATATTTCCAGGGCAAGCCGATCAACATCGTGCCGCCGCTCTCCATGGAATTCGTGGTGGTGGAGACCGAGAAGAACATGAAAGGCTCCATGGTGCAGGCTTCCTACAAGCCGGCCAAGCTCGAGGGCGGCCTGGAAGTGACGGTGCCGCCGTTCATCGAGGTGGGGACGATCATCAAGATCGACACCCGCGACGGCTCCTATATCGAGCGGGTCAGCAAGTAACCGTTCTTCTTATTTGTCCGCCAGCAGGAACGCCGCCAGGTAGACCAGGCGGCTCACTTTCTCCATGACGCCGCCGCTGAATTTTTCCATGCTGTCCGCCGGCGTGTGGTAGTCCTCGCTCATGCCGCTCAGGAAGAACGCCCACGGCCGGCCCGCCGCGGCGAAGGTGGCGTGGTCGCTGCCGCCCGACATGCGGTCCATGTTGCGCGGCGTCTCCCGGTAGAGGATGTCGAAGCCGACGCTGCGGTCGGCCGCCTGCACGGCCTCCTTCAACCCGGGCGCCTCGGCGGAAAGGGAGAGGGGCAGGAAATTTTCGGGCTTGATCTTCTTGAGCAGCTCTTCCCCGTTGACGCCGAGCATGCGCGTCATGCGCCGCAGCCCCCTTTCGTCCCAGGGATAGGCGATCATGTCCAGGTTGAGGTAGGCGGCGGTGTTCTCCATGGCGAACAGCGGGTGCTCCGCGTACCAGCGCGAACCCAGCAGCCCCTCCTCCTCCCCGGTCCACAGGCAGAAGACCACGCTGCGCTTCGGCTTTTCCGGGTTCAGGGCCATGGCGCGGGCCACGGCGAGCACGCCGCAGGCGCCCGAGGCGTTGTCCTCCGCCCCATTGAAGATGTAATCGCCCCGGCGCCCCAGGTGGTCGAGGTGGCCGCCCACCACCACGGCCTGGCCTTTCAGCTGCGGGTCGCTGCCCGCGATGAAGGCGACGACGTTGGCGCTCTTGAGCAGCTGGTAGCGCACGGTGTTGGTCAGGCGCAGGCGGGTGCCGGGCAGGACGAACGATTGCGGCCGGTAGCTGGCGGCGATCTTTTTCTGCAGGCCGGCGATCGTTTCCTTCCCCGCCTCCAGGATGGCGTCCGCCGTCTCCCGCGAGACGCGGATCACGGCGCGGCCTTCCCAGGGCATGCCCTTGCTGCCGGGAATGAGCAGCCGCTTGCGGCTGTCGGGCAGGATGGGCTTGTCGTCGCGCTCCTGCTGCTGGGCGAGGATGTCCCACTGGACGTCGCCGGCGCCGACGTCGTTCTTGACGACCAGCACCGCCAGGGCGCCGCGCTTGAAGAGCTCCCCGGTCTTGGCGAAGTCGCCGCCGCCGCGGCGGCCGGCGGGCGCGGCGGGGAAGTATTTTTCCTTGACCTCTTTTTTCTGCAGCGGCGAGGCGGGGTCGTCCTTGCCCGGGGCGTCGGAGAGGATCAGGACGATCTTGTCCCTGACCTCCACCGCGGCGAGGTCGTCGTAGCCGGCGCCCTTTTCGCTGATGCCGTAGCCGGCGAAGGCGACCGGGGCGCTCAGGTCGAGCGGCAGGGAGGAATCGAAGCTGAAGTCCACCTTGGCGGCGAAGGAGCGCGAGCGCCGCTCCGCGCCGGCGGCGGTTTCCAGGACCATGCCGGCGCTCGACTCCAGCGCCTCCTTCATGGCGAACTCCTGCAGGAAGGAGCGCTCGCTGCGGGCAGCCGGGCGCTCGGGGCCGGGAAGGAAGAAGGCGGGGGCGGGCTTGGGCAGGTCGCCGCCGGGCTGCAAGCCCCAGAGGGAGAACAGGGATTGGGCGTAGGCGGCGGCGGTGTCGTAGCCGCGGGTGCCGACCTCGCGCCCCTCCAGGTTGTCGGAGGAGAGGAAGGCCATGACGGCCATCATCTCCGCGGCGGTTATCGAGTCATAGCCGTTTTTTGCCTTGGCCGGCACCGCTTCGGGCTTGGCGACCGTCTGCAGGTTCTTCAGCATGTCGGCGGCCGGGTCCTGCTTGGCCTGGGCGGGGAGCAGGGCAAGGAAAAGAAAACAGATCACGATGGCAAAAAACAGTTTTTTCATGGTTTATCTCCTTAAGGAAGGTTTTACGCAAGGGGAAACGGTTATGAGATGTTATGAGAAGAGCAGGGCAATGGGAGAAGTTAACTGACGCGCGATCCAGGTTACCCAAGGCTCTTATCCTTAACACCGAATTTAAAACTCTACTCCAAACGTTCTTCAGGGCCAGCGCGATGATCATGGTCAGCGCGAGATAATAGACCAGCCAGTGGGTATGCAGGCCCAGGAAGTTGATGCTGCGCGCCGGGTAGGCGACGTGGATGGAGCGCAGGGCGGTGCGCGGTTGCAGCAGCTTCTCCACGGGGTAGATGAAGTGCCCCAGGGAGGAGTCGGCCATTTTTTCGTTGGACAGGGCCAGCAGTTTGTCGCCGACGACCAGCTCCTTGCTCACCGTCGCGCCGTCGACCGTGAGGGTGATGGCGCCGGCGCCGCCGGCGGCGGCCTTCAGCTTCCAGTCGACTTCGCGCAGCGCCCGGATGTAGACGGGGTTCATCAGCGGCCGATAGCCCGGGCCGGCGCCGATCTCCGCCGCCACGGCGTCGATGTCGCCGGCGAAGCGCGCCTTGACCGTGACCGTCTCGCCGGGCTTGAAGGGGCGCATGCCGTAGCGGACGTCCATCTGCACGAAGAGCAGGAACATCAGCGGCAGCACCAGCAGCAGCGGCCCCAGGTTGAGGGCGAAATACTTGCCGGTATAGTAGAGGCTCTTGAAGAACGAGCTGACGATGGTCCGCCAGAAATCGCGGTAGAGGCGGATGGCCAGGATGTGGGCCTTGATCTTGTTCTTGGTCTCCTTGACCTTCCCGGGGCTGGAGACCGCCTTGTAGACGACCAGCACGAAGAGCGAGGTGACCAGGCTCAGGAAAAAAATGCCCCAGAAGGGCGGCAGCTTGGCGAACGGGGCGAGCAGCAGGTCGAACGCCCGCGTCAGGAAATAGTTGAACGTCTGCGCCATCTAGGAGATGTAGCCCAGGCCGCTCAGCTTGTTGGCCAGCTCTTCCTTGTTGTCGCCGCTCTTGATCTTGTCGTATTCCTTGCTGATCAGGTCCTCCACCAGCTCCTCCAGGGAAGAGTAGCCGTGAAAGGCGATGATCTCCGCGGCCTTCTGGTCGGCCTCCTTGCTGAGCTTGACTTTGCTTGACATGTGTTCCTCCTAGATTAGCGCCTTGCCGGTCATCTGCGCCGGCGTGGCGATGCCGAAATATTTCAAAATGGTGGGCGCGACGTCCTGGATGTCGGGCACCGGTTTTCAGGATCTTGAAGCTGGAGATGAATGACGCCGGCACCTTCCTGGGGTCGACGCAGTGGTCGCCCGACCACCAGTTCATGTTGTCCTTGATCATCTCGCTGCCGAGCGTGCCCAGGGCGGAGTCGTCGCTGATGCGGTAGCCGCGGTCGAAGCCCAGGATGATGTCCGGGGCGCGGTCGATATGGTCCTTGGAAAAATTGTCCTCGGAGATGTAGGCGCAGGAGATGACCTTCTGGCCGTTCTTGGGGTCGACCAGCGACTCCAGCTTGGCCTTGATCTCCTCCAGCAGCTTGCGCCGCTCGCCTTGCGTGACGCAGCCCTCTTTTTCCCGGCCCTTCATGTTCAGGTAGAGGCCGTTCAGGCCCAGGGCGTAGGCTTTGGTGGCCGGCCAGTCGGCGTAGCCCAGGATCGATACTTCCTCGCCGGGCTCGCCGGCGCTCAGCTTGAGGTAGCCTTCCTTGGCCAGGAAGTTGTTGACGTTCACGGCGCGGCGGAAGGGGCCGAAGCCGTGGTCGGACATGACCAGCACGGGGACGGCGGGGTCGATGTTTTTGCAGCGCCTTGCCCAGGACGCGGTCGAACTTGCGGTACATCTCGTCGGTGATGTAGGCGAACCTGCGGCTCTCCTCGGGGTGGTAGTAGGGGTGCTCCTTGTCGTTCAACGCCCAGAACATGTGCTGCCCCTGGTCCAGGGAGGAAAAGTAAAAGAAAAGCAGCGCCTGTTTCTGGCTGCTGAAGCGCTGCAGCTCGTAATCGAACAGGCGGCAGCTCTCGTCAAAGACCGACAGCGACTGGTGGATGTAGTTTTCCATGGAAAAGGTGCCCTGGCTGAGCGCCTTGGTGTCGGCGGGCAGGCCGATGGTGTGGAACAGGCCGACCTTGTCCGCCAGCTCGCGGCTGTAGCCCGACGGGGTGCTGATGGGCACGGCGGGCGTGCGCGGGCTGATGTGGGTGGGGGAGACGTAGAGGCGGAACTTGTCGCCCATTTCCATCAGGTAGAACCGGACCATGCCGGTGACGCTGGCCAGGTGGCTGATCATCGAGAATTCGATCTCCACCCAATCGGAGTATTCCTTTTCGGCGATCAGGACCTCTTTGCCCTGGATGTCGATGCGCGCGGTCTTGTGCTTGTTGTCCACGTAGACCTTGAAGGGCACCACCACGTTTTCGCCGTCCTTGACCAGGTCGTTCTTGGGGCCTTCGATCTGCCCCTCCATGACGTCGTTTTCATTGATATAGGCGTAGTAGGCGTTGTTGGGGGTAATGTCGGCCTGGGCTTCGTTCTCGTCCGAGGTATAGAGCGAGTAAACGCCGTAGCCGCCCATGATATCGGGCGTGCCCATGCCCGACAGGGTGCGCTGCGAGCTGGCCGACGGCGGGAAGTTGGTCGGCACCTTGAAGATGGTGGCTGGGATGTCGCGCTTCTCCAGGTAATCCCAGAAAGCGGGCCCCTCGCGCTTCAGCACGATTTTGGCCGACTTGAGCGGGATCTGGTACTTGCCGACATGGACCATCATGCCCCCGGGCAGGGTCTCGGTCATGGAGAACATGGGGGAATAGGTCTTCGGGATCGCGGTGCACGAAATCGAAGATGCCGAACTTGCCCGGGTCGGCGCCGGAGATGAAGCTGCCCCAGGCCACCGGGCTCTGCGGCGGGATGGTGGAGCGCATCATGGTGAACACGCCGCGGCCGGCGAGGCGCTGCATGTTGGGCAACTCGCCCCTGGCCGATCAGGCGGCTGACGATGCCCGGGTCCATGCCGTCGAACCCCAGCACCAGCATCTTCTTGCCGAGCGGCGCGCCCGTGCCGAAATTCATCAGGGGCGCCGCCGCCAGCATGGCGCCGCTGCTCTTTATAAAGTCCCTTCGTTTCATATTTCCTCGGTTTTTGCGGTCAACAAAGACACCTAATAATATACCAATTCACTCCTTATTTCAACCTCGGCGGGGGTTTTCGCTGGTGCCGGCCCCGGGTTGCTTTATGCGGCGGCGTTCATGTACTATCTGACATGCGCGATATTTTCTCCCCGGTCTTCCTGCTCACGCTGGCCGCCCTGTTCCTGGTCCAGGGCGGCGACGTCGCCCCTTTCGTTTTCCGGCCGCTGGCGCTGGCGTTTTTCGCGCTGTTCCTGCTCCTGTTTTATTTCAAGAAATACCGGCCCGCCTACGCCTGCGTGGCGCTGGCCCTGGTCCTGCTCCTGGCCGGCTCCTTCCTGGGGGAAAAAAGCGCTTTCGCCAGCGAGCGCGACCTGCGCTTTCCTCCCGACCGCTACCTGGCGCTCAGCGGCGTTTTGCGCGCCTTCCCCGAGATCGGCAACGAGCGCTCGGTGCTGCTGCTGCGCGATGCCAGCGTCGCCTGGCCGGGGGGCGGGGTGGAGCGAAGGCTGAACGTCAGGGTGGTGGTCAACGGCGACTGCCGCCGACTCTCCCGCGGCGACCGCGTCGAGGTGGCCGCGCGCGTCGACCCGCGCCGGCCGAACCGGAATTTTTTCGCCAACCCGTTCGAGAACTACCTCCTGTACCGGAAGATCCACCTGACCGCCTTCTGCAAATCGGCGCAGCTGGTGCAGGTGACGGGGCGGGCGAACGGGTTCTGGCGCGGCATCCACGCCTGGCGCGAGCGCATCCGCGCCGCGATCGAGAAGCGCTACCTGGAGGTTGGCGGCTTGCGGTCGCCGGGGCGTGTTCCTGGAGGCCACCGTTCTCGGCGACCGCGGCCGCCTGGAAGACGACGAGCGCGAGACGCTGATCGGCAGCGGCGTGTTCCACATGCTCGCCATCTCGGGCGCCAATATCGGCATGCTGGCCCTGATCTCCCTGCTGGCCCTGCGCGGACTGCGCGTCCCGCTCAAAACCCGGTACGCGCTCACCTCCGTGCTGCTGCTGCTGTTCCTGACGGTCTCGGGGTTCGACGTCTCCGCCGAGCGCGCGGTGCTCATGGCGCTGCTGCTCTTCGCCGCCAGGGTCTGGTTCATGGACGCGGAGCCGTCCAACATCATCTCCTTCAGCGGCCTGCTGCTGCTCGCCGTCAACCCGGCGCAGTTCCTCGACCCGGGCTTCATCCTCACCTTCGCGCTCACCGCCGCCATCCTGGTCGGCCGGGGCCTGTTCCTGCCGCTGCTCCATTGGCTCCCGCGCTGGACGGCCGAGCTGCTCTCGGCGAACGTTTCCGCCTCGCTGCTCGCCCTGCCCCTGTCGCTTTATTTCTTCCAGCGCTACGCTTTTTCCGGGTTCTTCAGCGGCCTGCTGCTGGCGCCCCTGGCGGCGGCGATCACGGTCTGCGGGGCCCTGCTGCTGTTCCTGGTTTTCCTGCCCTTCAACGCCGCCGCGCTGGCGCTGCTGCCCGCCGGCGTCTTCCTGGGCCTGTTCTTCAAGGTCAGCGACTGGTTCTACCAGCATCTCTCCTTGAGCATCTACCGGCCCTCGCCGCCGTGGGGACTGCTCGCCGTGATCGGGGCGCTGTTCTACGCCGTCTCCCTGGCGCGGCTGAGCGCGCGGCGGCGGGCGGCGCCGGCCCTGCTCCTGGCGGCGCTCCTTGGCTACATCTCTTTCCCGGCGGCGACGTATCGGCCCGGGCGGCTGGAGGTCTATTTCCTCGACGTCGGCCACGGGGACGCGGAGGTCGCTGTATTGCCCAACGGCGACGCCCTGCTGGTCGACGGCGGCGGTTCCAGCTTCTCCGACTTCCAGGCGGGGCGGCGCCTGGTACTGCCGTTCCTGCTGCAAAAAAGGATCCATGTGCGCTGGGCGGCGGCGACCCACTACCACCCCGACCACGCCGAGGGGCTGGCGGAGATCATCGCCATTCTCCGGCCCGAGGAACTGTGGCTCTCCTCCGCCGTCAACGGACGACGCCTATTACCGGCAGTTGCTGGCCGCCAGGCCGGAAAAAACGCAAGTGAGAAAGATCCGGCGCGGGTTCGCGCAAGAGGTCGACGGCTGTTCCATCGCCTGCCTCTCCCCGCCCGAATTCATCGAAGCCGCCGCCGCCGAGAACAACCACTCCATGGTCTTACGCGTCTCGGGCGGGGGAGGCTCTTTCCTGCTCGGCGGCGACATCGAGAAGCAAGTGGAGGCGGGGCTCGTATCCGCCTTCGGCGCCGGGCTCGCCGCGGCGGTCCTGAAAATTCCCCACCACGGCTCGCGCACCTCGTCGTCCGCCCTTTTCCTGGACGCGGTAAAGCCACGGCTGGCGGTGATCTCCGCTCCGGCGTACAGCTCCTACGGCTTCCCGAACGCCGAGGTGGTCGAGCGCCTGAAGCAGCGCAAGATCCGCTGGCTCGCCACCGCGCGCTCGGGCGGCGTCATGATCGCCCAGGGGAACGCGGGAATGGAGATCGAGGTCTCGAAGTAGCAGGGGCGGGGCGCGATGACCACGCCCCTACTTGACTAATCCGAGCCTCAGCCATACAATCCACCAATGATGAAAAACGCCATATCTTTGCTGATCCTGGCCCTGGCGTTCGCGGCCGGCCTGTCCGCCGCCGACAAGACCTACGTTATCACCGAGCTTCGGCCGGCCGCCGCAGGCGGCATCGAGCTGGTGCTGCGCGACCTGGAGAGCGGGAGCCAGGGCAAGCTGCTCTCGCTGGTCGTATACGACAGGGACCGCCTGGTCGACCTGGCGGCGGCGGAGGAGATCCCGGCCACCCGCGCGCGGCAGGGGGACATCCTTTTCCTCGGCAAAAGCAACGGCAAGGCCACGCAGATGATCATCACCCCGGGACGGTCCGTCCACCCCAAGCTGGCCTCCGGGCAGGCGGCCGAAGCAAAGGTCATCAATGAGCTCAGCCGCCGGGTGGCGGCGGAGTCGGCGCGCCGGCGCCGGACGCGCCGAACGCGGCGGACTCCCAACTGGAGCGCGTGCGCCGTTCCTTTCTCTTCGTCCTCGAGTTCGCCCTGGGCGCCCCGTTCACCGCGGCGCAGGAGCGGCTCATCCTCGGTCCGCTCGGCAGCGCCTGGTGGGCGGCCAGGAGCGCCGAGGAGAAGGAAACCTTCGGCCGCTACCCGCAGGTCGTGGCCTGGATCATGAAGGCGGGGCAGACCCCCCAAGGGACGGCGCCCGCCCGGCCGACCTGGAAGAGATGCGCAAGACCCTGGAGGAGACGACCCGCCAGTGGCTGAAGGAGTCGCCGCCGTCCGACCCGGCGGTGGCCATGATCCGCGCCCGGCTGGCGGAGCGGGGCCGGACGGTCATTGCCGGCGAGCCGCCGCTGACCGCGATGGCCGCCGCGGCTTTCTGCGAGCTCTACGCCTACGCCCGCCTCCTGCGCCGGGACGCTTCGGCGCTGCCCGACGGCGTGGGCGACGAGGCGACGGCGGCGGCGCGCGGCGAGCTGCTGCGCGCCTGGCCCGGCTTCAGCGCCGCCGAGCGCGGGCAGGTCGCCACCGCGCCGGGGTTGTGGCTGGTGCTGCGCACCCTGGTGGCGCACGGCGACGCGGCCCAGCGGGAGTCGGCGCGCCGCCGGCTGCTCGCGCTTACGGCCGGCGAGGCCCCGGCGGGGCAAGGCCGGCCGGCGGAGAAGGGCGACGACCCGGTGGGCGCCATGCTCAAGCACAACGTGCTGATGAACATCCGCCAGCAGACGTTCAACTCATATATGTGGAGCCGCGGCTTCAATTACCAGCCGGCCAGTGGTAAAATGTGGTGATCCCCGACCGCCAAAAGGAGGCACGCATGAAGATCAACCTTCCGCCGCAAACGACATTGACTCCCTGCCCGGTGCTCATCATCGGCACCTACGGCGCCGACGGCAAGCCCGATATCATGAACGCCGCCTGGGGCGGGATCGCCGGCAGCGAGCCGCCGTGCATCAGCGTCTCCCTCAGGGCGGCGACGCTCACCTATCACAATATCATGGCGGCCAAGGCCTTCACGGTGAACATCCCCTCGGTCAAATATTTCCGCGAGGCCGACTTCGTCGGGCTGGTGTCGGGGAAGACCCACGACAAGTTCAAGGAGGCCGGCCTCACCGCGGTGAAGAGCGGGCGGGTCAACGCCCCGCTCGTGGCCGAGTTTCCCTATGCCCTGGAATGCAAGCTGCTCAAGACGGTCGACCTGGGGCTGCACACCATGTTCATCGGCGAGATCGTGGGACTGGTCGCCGACGGCGACGTGCTGACCGAGAAGAAGATCCCCGACATCGAGAAGGTCCGCCCCCTGGTCTTCGGCTCGTTCGGGACCATGGCCTATTACGGGATCGGCAAGAAGATCGCCGCCGCCTTCTCCGTGGGCAACGAATTGAAAAAGGGGTGACGCGAAGAAGGGGTAAGAAATCGCGAGCGGGCCTCTTGGCCTATAACTTCTTCAGGAACGCCTCGGCCGCCTTGACCTGCGTGGGCTTGTCCGCCGGCGCCAGCACCTGGACGATCACGTTGCCCCGGCGCACCCGCAGCGTATGGTTGATGTCGGTCCACACCGACTCGTCCCCCAGCTTGGCGACCGCGCTCCAGGCCGCCGTCGGGCAGGCCGTCCTTGAAGGCGTCGGTCCCGGCCACCCGTTCCATGTTCCCGCGGTAGCGCTCCATGTCGGTGACGGCGTCCTCGACGCTGCTGGAGACGGCGACGCTGAGCTCCAGCTTGAGCTTGCCGCCGATGAAAGTGCAGGTCCAGAAAAACGGATGGGGCCTTTGCGTCCAGGCCTTGACCCCGGAGGCGGGCACTCCCAGGATCCCGGCGGCGTCGGCGGCGGTAAAGCCGGCGCAGTTGGTCATGTCGGGGTTGTAAAGCTTGCCCGGTTTCGCCGCCCCCGCCGCCTGGGCGGCGAGCGCCGTTATCGCCATCACGACCCCGATGCTCAATGTCAATCCCCCTGTTTTTCATTCCCCACCTCCAACGGGCTTTTGGGCAGCCAGTCAAATATGCCTGGAATTGTATAAAAGATCTCGCGTAAATTCAAGAAAAGATCGATCGAAATTTTTCTTGTTTTTTACTTTTTACTTTTCACTTTTCACTTGTGCTATATTTGTCCCGATCATGAAAACGAGGATCAAGATCTGCTGCATCGCCTCCGAGGAGGAGGCCGGGCTGGCGATCTCCTTCGGCGCCGCGGCGCTGGGGCTGGTCGCCGACATGCCCAGCGGCCCGGGCCCGATCGCCGACGACCTCATCCGCAGCATCGCCCGCTCGGTGCCGCCCCCGGTCGCCACCTTCCTGCTGACCTGCCGCACCCGCGGCGGGGCCATCATCGCCCACCACCTGCGCACCCTGACCAGCACCGTCCAGCTCGTGGACGCGCCCGAGGCGGACGCCATCGACACGGTCCGCGCCGTCCTGCCCGCCCTCAAGATCGTCCAGGTCATCCACGTCCGCGGCGAGGGCTCCATCGACGAGGCGCTGCGGGCCGCCGCCAAGGTGGACGCCCTGCTGCTGGACAGCGGCAACCCCGACCTGGCGGTCAAGGAGCTGGGCGGCACCGGCCGCGTCCACGACTGGCGCCTCAGCCGGCGCATCGTCGAGCAGTCCAAGGTGCCGGTCTACCTCGCCGGCGGCCTGAACGTAGGCAACGTCAGGGAGGCGATCGACATGGTGCAGCCCTTCGGCGTCGACCTTTGCGGCGGCGTGCGCAGCGCCGGCCGCCTGGACCCCAGGAAGCTGGAAGCGTTCTTCAACGCCGCCTGGAAATAGGACGCCCCGTGCGCATAGCTAAAGAGACAGGAGGTGACCGGTGGTGCTCATCATCGTCGCCGTCATCGTCGCGCTGATCGTCGTGCGCTTCGCTGCCAAGAATAGAAGGTGACCACCATGCTCATCGTCGTCGCCGCCATTGTCGCGATCTTCGTCGCGCGCTTCGTCCTCCCCGCAGGCACGCCGCGGATCCGCCCTTCGGGAAAAGCCGACCCCGCAAAGAGCATCGCCGCGCTCGAGAAGCTGACCATCGGCGGCAGCGACCAATGGGTCCTGCAGAGGTCGGAAAACACCGACAACCCGGTCATCCTTTTTCTTCACGGCGGGCCCGGGACGTCGCAGCTGACGTCGAACCGGCGGAACACGCGCCGCCTGGAGACGTTCTTCACCGTCGTGAACTGGGACCAGCGCGGGGCGGGCAAGTCCTATGCCGCCATCGCCGACGCCGGCAAAATGAACATCGGCCAGTTCATCCAGGATACCCGGGAGCTGACCCTGTACCTGATGAAGAAGTTCCGCAAGGAGCGGATCGTCCTCGCCGGCCACTCGTGGGGCAGCGCCATCGGCGCCCTGGCCGTCGCCAAATATCCCGAGCTCTATTCCTGTTACGTCGGCATCGGCCAGGTGGCCAACATGGCGGAGGGGGAGGCCGCCTCCTACGACTGGACGCTCGGGCAGGCCAGGAAGAGGAACCGCGGGCGGGCGGTCAGGGCCCTGGAGAAAATGGGGGCGCCGCCCTACCGGGGCGACTGGCTGGCCAAGACGATCGGCGAAAGAAGCTACGTGGGGCGCTTCGGCGGCGAGGTCCACGGCAGCCGCATCGGCGCGACGGGCATGGTGCTCGGCGGCGTGCTGTTCTCGCGGGAGTACGGCCTGCGCGACCGCGTCAACGTCTTCAGGGGCGTGGTGGGTTCGATGAGGCTCCTCTGGCAGGAGCTGCTCCGGGTCGACCTGTTCCGCAGCGTGCCGGAAATCAAGGTGCCGGTCTTTTTCATGGAGGGCAGGCACGACCACGAAGTCCCCTCGGAGATCGCCGCCAGGTACTTTGCCGCGCTCCGGGCGCCGGCAAAGGAGCTGGTCTGGTTCGAGAATGCGGCGCACATGGTCAATTCCGAGGAAAGGGACCTGTTCAACGAACTGCTGGTGGCGAAAGTGCTGCCCCTCGCGATTCGCCGGCGGCGTCGCTCCTTAGAATCTCCCCGCCATCGGGCACGGCACGCCGTGCGCCAGCGTCTCGAATAAAGGGCACCCGCGAGGGGTGCCCCTACACCTGGAGAGATCGACGAAATCATGGGCGCGATAACCTCGCCCCTACATCCGGAAATTGTCTTTTCTTACTTTTACCTTTTACCTTTTTATTTAGCGGATCTTAGAGCTTCTTCAAAAACGCCCGGACCAGCCTGATCTGCTCGAGCTTGTTCAGGGGCGGCTGCGGCTGCACCTGGATGGTGACATTGCCCTGGCGGACGGTGAGGGTGTGGTTGATGTCGGTCCAGGTGGACTCTTCGCCCAGCGGCAGGACCTCGCTCCAGGCGCCCCGGCGCAGGCGGCCGCGGTAGGCGGCGCTCCCCGCCGCGGTTTCCAGGCTCTCGCGGTAGCGCGCCATGTCGGCCGAGGCGTCAGCGGCGCTGCGGGCGAGCGCCACGCTGAATTTCAGCTCCTTCCTCTCGGAGCTGAACGTGCACATCCAGAGCCGGTCGTGCACTTTTTCCGATCTGGCCGTTATCGCCGCCGCGGGCACGTTCATGACCACCGCGGCGTCGGCCGCCGCAAACCCGGCGCAGTTGTTCATGTCGGGCTTGTAAACCTTCCCGGCCGGGTAGAGAGCCGGCGCAAATATCCAGGCCACGATCCCTGTCAAAATGAATCCTGTTTTTCTCATTCCCCCCACCTCCCGCGCCTGAATTGTATGAAAGATCCCGGTCGATTTCAACAGGTTTAAAAAAAACGTTCGGGACGTTCAAAATTGCGGGCACCGTCCCCGGAATAGCGATCCTCATTTCCGGAAGATCCGGAGCGGGAAATCGAGGCTCAGGCAGACGCCGTGGAAGTTGTGGGCCTTGTTGAAGTTCGAGAAAGCGGTCACCCCCAGGATGCCGAACTTGATGCGCACTTCGCAGGGAAGCCCGCGCGGGGCGTCGTAGAGTGACGTTTTTCCGACCCCCACCCCGATGTTGACGCGGTCGCGGTCCGAGCCGAGGGGGATGGATATTCCCGCCAGGTACGACGATTCCGTGGGGTTGGGCCGCGAGTTGCATTCCTGGGCCACCCAGCTTGTCCTGTAGGCGACGTATATCCACCTGACGCGCAATTCCACCCGGCCCTGGATGGCGAATATTTCGTAGCCCGATCTCGCCACGAACCCCTTGCCCACGGCGAAGCCCACGGTCAGCTGGTTGTCCATCTTCCACGCCGGCGTCCCCGCCGCCCGGGCCGGGACCGCCGCCATGCCGGCCAGCATCGCTCCCAAGAGCAGCACATTGAGTTTCATGGTTTTCCTCCCGGGTCGGCTTTGTCGTCCGTATCATGGAACACGCAGGGACCGATAATTGTGTCAATGAACTAATAATACTATATGCCCAAACTCCCTGGCATGAAACAATCGGCGCGGCAAAAACGTTTTAGTTTAAAAGGAGAAATAATGGCTGCCAATAAAAGACCCTTCAACAAGCGGGCGTTCACCGCCATCATGTCCGGGCTGACCGCCCTGACCCTGCCCTTCACCGGCCTGGTCCTGCACGGCTATTCGGAAGGCGCCATCGGCGGCGACAAGCATGCCTGGCTCATGGCCCACGTCCTATTGGGCGTGGCTTTTCGTCGTCTTCGCCGCCTGGCACGCCGTGCTCAACCGCCGCCCGCTGCTGAACTACATCAAAAGGGAGGGGCGGGGTTATCCCGCAATAATTCTGGGAGCTCCGCTATATGAGGGCGCGATGACCGCGCCCCTACGATTGATATTATATTGGGCACGGCACGCCGTGCCCCTACGCCACAAATAAAAGGGCACCCGCGAGGGGTGCCCCTACACCCGGAAATTCACTGGGCGAACACAAGGTTCGCCCCTACGATTATTCCTCATCCTTTGCAGCGAGCGGGCAAAAGGCATATATTATTATCCTTTTGTAAATAAAAAGGAGACCAGGGATGCCGGCTGAAAGAACCGTAGTGATCGCGAACTTTCTTCAAGGTTGCGTGCCGCTGTTGTCGTTGTTTGCCTATCTCCCGCAATGGAGAAAAATAATCGCCAACAGGTCCAGCCGGGATATTTCGTTGACCTCCTGGCTGGTCTGGCTGGTCTCTTCCGCCATCGCCATCTTCTACGCGGTGATCCAATACCAGGTCACGGGCAAGGGCACGGCGCTGATCTTTTCCAGCGTGCTTGTTCTTGTATTCGTGGTCATAACCGTATGTTTGATTGCGCTCTACAGAAAAGGCACTGAGTCAAGAGCTTAATAAAATTCTGAGAAAGTTGCGACGTAGGCAAACCGGAAACGGTAGTCAAAAGACAAGGAAGGGCCAGGGACGGTGCTTGCATTTTTGCATTTAGCAAACCTTGAGTGAAAGAATGAGGATCATAAGGTTGACATTTCGTAGAAGAAACCGGATCGTCAGTCCATCCTGGTTAGTAGTAGCATTATTCAAAAAATGAAGAAATTATGATTTATGCAAAAATGCAAGCACCGTCCCTGATGGTTCACAGGAAGTAAATTCCAGCTCCTTTGCCTTGGCATTGGGGGCGTTGCTTGTAAACATGTATTTTATAAAGATGAAATTGTATTAAGAGAATTTTTTAGGTAGTAACCGGAACCAATGTCCGGTCTGGCCTGAAAGGGGAGGCATAAAAAATTAAAAAAACTTATGCAAAATTAGAGGCACCGTTCCCATTCTTGCAAAATTATTTCTTAAAAACCCCGGTATGCGCGGTCAAAACCATTTCGACCCCTTTTATTTCATTGATCTTCGCCAATGATGCCTTCAGAACATCCATATTCTCGGAAGGCGGTTTGGGCATCGGCACCAACTTCCCATGTTCCACCAAAGCCAAATCCCCCACAACAAGGTATTTGCCATTGATTAAATACGAAGTCGAGCCTATCGTATGCCCTGGCGTGAGATACGCCTTTATGGTTGACCCGCCAAAATCGATTTCTTCCCCGTCGGCAATCAATGTGTAGTTGCTCACCGGCAGGGCGTTGATTTTTTTGAAAATCAGGAATTTCCGTTTTTCCTTCCCGGTAACAACGGGTTCTTCTTTTTCCGGCAGATATATCGTCGCGTTCTTGAACAGAGGGAGCGCATGAACGTGATCGCCGTCACTATGCGTCAGAAAAACCGCCTTGACTTTCAGGGGATCAAAACCCAGTTCCTTGAACCCCGCCCTTATATTTTCAAGATCGTTCCCGGCATCAAACCCGATGAGATCCTCGCCTGACTTCAGAACATACATCGAAACCATTTTATCGTTTACGGCATAAAGATCGGCGGCAACTTTTCCAGTCTTTGCTGGCGTGAAATTCCTCATCCTGATCACGAAGGGCAGAACGAAGACACAGAAAGCGATGATGATGATGCCAACGATAGCGGCCAATGCCAGGCCGATTTTTTTAAACATTCCCGTTCTCCTCTTTTTTGATTTTGCGCCATTTCCAACAAGAGATAGGAACTTCCTTTTCCAAAAGCCTGCAAAACTCTAAACTTCCGGCTTTGATTTGTCAAATCAAGTTGGTTAATGAGAAATGGCGGAAAGCTCTGGGGTCAGGTCTCGATATTAGACATTGAAGAGATTCGAAGATGTGGGAAAAGACTGGGGGCGGTGCAAGCATGTGTGTAAACACAGACACTCTTGGCATCTAGGAATAGGGGCATTGGTGTCAGGTCTTTTATTTTTACATTAAGAAGCGATATGCGTGGGAGCAGGCGCAGGGGCACGGCGTGCGGTGCCCTTTTATCCGGATGCGGGAGTGCGGTCAAATTTGCAGCCCGGGTTTTTTTTCAGTATACTCATGCGGAATGAATGCGATTTTCCGGACCGGCAATTGACATTTCGAGCCGGGGGGATCGACCCTTCCTCCCGTTCGCCCGGGCCAAAGGAAGATCCATGGAGGAAACGCACCCATGCGCCGTCACGCCCGCATCCCGATCGTCGTGCTTTTGTTTACGCTGCTCATTGTTCCCGAGCTCCGCGCCCAGGACCCCGTCCAGCAGCTGGACGCCTTCCTGGCCAGGTTCCAGGAGTTCGGGCTGCTCAACGGCACCGTCCTGGTCGCCCGCGACGGCAAGGTCATCCTCGAAAAGGGATACGGCTGGGCCGACATGGAGCTCGGCGTGCCGCTGCAGGCCGACACCAAGATCCTGCTGGCCTCGATCACCAAGACCTTCACGGCGGTGACGGCCATGCGGCTGGCCGATCAGGGCAAGCTCTCCCTGGAGGCGAAGGTTTCCGACCTGCTGCCCTGGTACCGCCGCGACACCGGGTCGCGGATCACCGTGCGCCACCTGCTCTCCCACACCTCCGGCATCCCCGACTACCTGCACATCCCCGGGCTCGGCCCGGAGGGATTCCTGCGCGAGAGCGTGGTCGCCCCGGTGAACATCGAGGAATTCGCAAAAAAATGGTGCTCGGGCGACCTGCAGTTCGAGCCGGGCAGCCGCTACCAGTACTGCAATTCGGGCTATTTCCTCCTGGGCGCCATCATCGCCTCGGTCTCGGGCAAGCCGTTCCCCCAGGCGGTGGCCGAACAGGTGCTGCTCCCCCTGGGGATGAAGGACACGGGCGACCTGGCCGCCGATCCCCGGGCGGTGGTTCCCGGGTTGGCGCGCCACTACATGAAGAGGGGGCTGGAGTACCAGACCGCCGGCCCCTGGAACTATGCCACCGGGCTGGCCGCCGGGTCGATGTACTCGACCGTGGGCGACATGCTGCTCTTCGATCAGGGGCTCTATCGCGATTCCTTCCTGTCGGAGAAGTCGCGAAAGCTCATGTTCACCGCAGGCCTCGGCGGCTACGGCTGCGGCTGGGAGATCCGCCGCTCGCCGCTGGGCCCTGGGAAGGCGGAGCGTACCGTGCTGACCCACGAGGGCTTCCTCTACTGGGTCCATGCGCGCATCTTCCGCATCCCCGAGGAGCGCATCTGCGTGGCGATCCTGAACAACACCGGCGACGCCCCGCTGGAGGCCGTCTTCGCGGGCATCACCGACATCCTGTACGGGCGGCTCCCCGCCCCGCTTTTGCGGCCATTGGGCTTCGCCGTTTCCCCGGAACTGCTGGCCTGCGGGCCCGAGGCCGTGCTGGAGCGGCTGCGCGGTTTGCGGGAGACCGAAGCCGGGGCTGGGATTTCAGCGAGCGGGCGGTGAACGCCCTCGGCTACGAGATGATGCGCTCCGGCAGGGCCGACATCGCGGTCGCGCTCTTCCGATACCTGGTGGAATCTTTCCCGCAATCTGGCAACGCCTGGGACAGCCTGGGGGAGGGCCTGGCCGCGCTGGGGAAAAAGGATGAGGCCGTCAAGGCCTATGCCAAGTCGCTGGAATTGAATCCCCAGAACCGTAACGCCGTGGAAATGCTGCAACGCCTCATGGCGCAATAGGATATTGGGGACGTGCTCGCATTTTTGTGAAGCTCCGGTGTCGGGTCTCGATATTGGATATTGAAGAGCCTCGGCGCTGCGTCCTTTATCGTGCCGATGGGGGAAAGCCCATTTCAAAGTGGGGCAATGGGGACGGTGCTTGCATTTTTGCATTTTAGCAAACCTTGAGTGAAAGAATGAGGATCATAAGGTTGACATTTTTTAGAAGAAACCGGATCGTCAGTCCATCCCCAGAGTGAAGATCGGCGCTGCCGGAAACGGACGCCGGCTTCCCCCGGGCCCGTTTTTGGAGTATAATCAAATTTAAACTTGAAGCCGTCTTTGTCGCCGGCGCGGACCGCCGGAACTTCCCGGAGCGATCGGATTGGACAATAGCAAGGAACTGGGGCAGGCCCCGGTCGGAAAACTACTCTGGAAATATTTTGTCCCCGCCATCATCGGCGTGCTGGCCAATACTCTCTACAATCTCGTGGACCGGGTCTATATCGGCCGCGGGGTCGGGGCGCTGGCCCTCTCCGGCCTGACCGTGACTTTCCCCATCATGATCATCGCCATGGCCTTCGGCATGCTGGTGGGCATGGGCTCGGCCGCGCTGGTATCCATCCGCCTGGGGGAGCGCAACCGCGCGGAGGCGGAGAAGATCCTCGGCCATGCCTTCGTCCTGCTGCTGGGCACGTCCCTGGCCGTCACCGTCCTGGGGCTGCTGCTGCGCGACAGTGCCCTGGCGCTGTTCGGCGCCGGGCCGGAAACGCTGGACTTTGCCAGGAAATACATCACCATCATCCTGCTGGGCAATGTCTTCCAGGGCATCGGCTTCGGCCTCAACAACCTGATCCGCGCCCAGGGCTACGCCCGGACGGCCATGACCACCATGATCCTCGGTGCCCTGATGAACATCGTGCTGGACCCGATCTTCATCTTCGTCCTCAAGATGGGGGTGGCCGGCGCCGCCCTGGCCACGGTGATCTCCATGGCCGCCACCAGCCTCTGGGTGCTGGCCCATTTCACCGGCAAGCGCAGCCCGCTGCGCCTGCGGCGGCGGAACTTCCGGTTGGAGGGCCGCATCGTGCGCGGCATCCTGGCCATCGGCATGGCGCCCTTCGCCATGCAGCTGGCCGGCAGCGTCATCCACGCCATTTTCAACATTCAGCTGATCCACTACGGCGGCGACCTGGCCGTCGGCGCCATGGGCATCATCAACGGCGCGGCCATGATGGTCGTCTTCTGCGTCATCGCCATCAACATGGCCGCCCAGCCGATCATCGGCTTCAACTACGGGGCCCGGCAGTTCCAGCGGGTCAAGCGCACCCTGAAGATCGCGCTGGTCGCCGCCACCGCCGTCAGCACGGCCGGTTTCCTGGGCGTACAGGCGTTCCCGGCGGCCATCATCGGGCTCTTCAACACCAGTGATCCCCGGCTGCTCGCCATCGGAGTGCGGGGCATGCGCATCCTGCTGGCCGCCTTTCCCGTGGTGGGCTTCCAGGTGGTCAGCTCCAATTTTTTCCAGGCCATCGGCAAGGCCAAGATTGCCGTGTTCCTCAACCTGCTCCGCCAGGTGATCCTGCTCATCCCCCTGTTGCTGCTGCTGCCGCTGGTGCTGAAGATCGACGGCGTGTGGCTGGCCGGGCCGCTGGCGGACGTCAGCGCGGCGGCCATCACCGCCCTGGCGATCAGGCGGGAAGTGGAGCGGCTGAACGGCCGCGAGTTGCAACGACCCGTGATCCCCGAGCCGGATGGGCTGGGCCCCGACAGCCGGAACTGGTAGGACGTCTCCGGCTTTTATAATTGATCGAAAAGGATATTTCCCGATCTATACTTTGAAGGGAAAGTAATACTGAAAGACCTGGCACCATTTACAGAACGCAGGAACCGGAGACGTCCGTGCTCCGCGAAGGCTAGCGAGGGTTTCAGCGTCTCTTTATGAACGTCTCGCCCTTACCGCTTTCACCGGTTTCCGTGGAATGCAGCGTGATGGCGATCCTGTCGTATTTCAATGCCGATTGCGCGTCGTTTTTGGGTTTCAGTATTTGTACCGTGTAGCCGTACATGAAAAAGCCCCTGGCGTATTCCTTTACCTTGTTGATGGCCACGATTTCCGCTTTTGTGCCATTGACCTCCACGATCAGCTCGTCGGCCGTGATGGCGGCGGGGGCCATGTCGGCCAGTTGGCCTGTCTCGGCCAGGAGCCCCTCCGCTCGCCCGGCGCTTTGGAAATTCTTTTCATTGACCTTCCGCCTGGCGGCGGCCGCCAGTGTCTTGGCCAGGCTCATGGGCCGGAAATAGGCCATGTAGGTCTCCTGCGGCGTCACCTGCGGCTCAAAGACATTGATGGCGTATATCTCCATCCTGTCGTAGCGGGGATCGATCACCAGGTCCGAATGAACCGGAACGTTCCACGCCCAATACTCGAGCCTGTTGACCCGGTACTCCGACAGCTTTATCGCGTACAGGCAATAGTAATCCCCTTCCTTCACCGCCATGGAGTAGCCGCCCCTTTTTGTCGGACACGGTTTCGTAAAGATTTTCGAAAGCCCTGTTCTTCAGGCGGATCGTGGCGCCCCTCGATCGGGCTGCCCATGAAAATCGGCTACGTTGCCGCTGATCACGAACGTCGCGCTTTCCTTCGGGCCTGCCGAAAAAACGAGCAGCGCGACGGCGAACAAAAACGCTCCCATGGCCAGGCCCCTGCGCGTGCCCGGAGCCAACGATTCAGTAAAATTGCCCATTAGCGTTCTATACCCATTTCCCGGCGGATTTTCAAGGGGGGGATTGGCAATTTCAATAGTGGTTAAGCGGGGAAGGTGCTGGAGCATTGTTCAGCCGGATCGTTTTCACATTAATTAGTTGTCCCGGGAATAACGACTGTTGCATTTTAGGCTGACCCTGTATAGAATCTGCGGTTGAAGTTGCCTCCCGGAGGCACCTCGCAAGGAGGAACTCGTGCGCCAGCGATTTTATTTCGTCTTGCTGATTATGGTGTATGCCCTCGGAGTGGCAGGCGCGACCGCCGGCGCCGCTCCCGACGACCGCTGCTTCGACCCCAGCGGCGTCTGGATGGGGCAGCACGGCCCGCTGGTGCTGATGCGCGCCGGCGACACGCTGTCGTTCTCCTATTCGGCGGTGTTCGGCGCCACCGCCCACATGTGCGACGGCATCGGGGTGGCGGGCTTCGTCGGCGCCGGGCGCTGGGAGTACGTCGACGAGCAGGGCACCGTCGCGTTCACGACCAAGGATGGCCGGGTGACCATGCAAACCAGCTCGGGCATCGCCTCGTTCTGCGGCGCCAACTGGCCCGGAGAAACCTTCCAGCGCGACTCCTGGAAGCCTCCGTTCCGCTGCCGCGTGACCGCGCCCAAGGCCCACTTTTTCGTCGTCGGGGTTCTGCCGTCCGGCCAGCGCCCGGGCTTCGTGGTCCAGGGCGATTGGGTCGAGGCGATCGGCCTGGTCAACGAGTCGTCTGCGGCCTGGCTCCTCGCCCGCTTTGTGGGCAAGGACCGCTCCACCGCCGGCCTCCTCGAACGCGACGCGCTCGAATGCAGTGAGGAGTAGCCCGCTGGAACCGCCGATAAAAAGGAGAGAGGCCATGAATAAAATAACCATCGTGTTTGCGCTCGTCCTGGCCGCCGCGACCGGCTTCAGCCGCCGCCGGCCATGCGGTGAGATGCAGGCTTGCGCTTCGTCGTCACGCCCGAGTTTCTTCTCGGCTCCCGCGGAGGCCGGCCTCGACGCGCTGCGGGCCGTCTTTCCCATGGACGCCAGGCCCGGGGCTGAGAAGATGAGCATCACCGCGGTGCGCTTCCGGCGGAAGCGATCGGCGAGGGCGGCATGTCCGACGCCGAGTTGCTCGACTATGTCAAGACCGCCTTCCTGGCCGCGACCGGAACGGGCAAGCCGGTCGAGCGGACCTTCCTCGCCCAAAAGGCCAGGGGCGAGGCCCTGGAAGCCCTCGATCCCCGTCCCCATGCGGGCCGAGGCTTATGTCGTCGCCCTCAGGACCAGCGACAAGGTCGTCCTCGCCTTCGCCTTCGTGCCGGAATTCGCGGCGGAGGCGACCGGGTGCTCGACGAGGCTGCCGGGTCCTCCGGGAGTGAGCGGAACCAGCCCGGGGTCCCCCGTTTTCTGCAGTTGCAATTTGACAAGCAAAAAGGAGAAACCATGAAAAGGACGATGACGGCACTGATGTTTTCGACCTTCATGGCGGTGTTGTTTTCCTGCGGCAATGACAAGGGCGCAGGCCGGCGCAGGCCGGGGCGGCCGCCGGGAAAGGGAGCGCTCCCGCCACGGGCACAGCTTTACGACTGCACATATTTCACCATGACCGTGGCCGGGGGCTGGGAGGCGGGGCCGCTGACCCTGGGCATGGGTCAATGTTCCTGCCCAAGGGAAAGGTGAGCCCGGGCCCCTCTACTTCAAGTTTCGAGGGCGATAGGCAACGCGGCGGGAACGGCACGAAGCCTCCATCGGCTCGATGATCAGGAATTGCACAACGGGTCGCCGATAGAAAGAGCACCCCATCGCCGGTATCCCTTTCAAGACCAAACCAACCTACAGCTACAGCGGCATGACCCAGACCATGCTCGTGGCCTTCCGCAATGGCACCAAGGTCACGATCACCATCGAAGGGGCGAACGGCAAGGAAAATCCCGACAATCCGGGCCACATGCTGGCCAGCGTAGCATTGAAATAAGCAGGGGAATCGGTGCCAGGTCTTTCATATCGCTGCTTGACATTGCGGCTGGAAAACTCCGCACCTTCCGCTCCGCCGCGAGCGACAACGAACGGTTATCAAAAGGATATTGGGGACGGTGCTTGCATTTTTGCATTTGGCATATGTGAGTCAAGCTGAGAAGATTGCAATTTCAATGTCGAGTTCCTAAAATTCTTGTAGCGGCATTTTTAAGCTAACCATCGGCTATGGGAGGCACGAAGGATGAATGACAACGCTTTTCCGTCTTCGCGGAGAAACTATTTGCTCAGGCTTCCGGCCTGGGCGGGAATTTTATTCAGCTTGAGCTGGTTCATCGGGCTGAGCATCTGGTCGTCATCCGCCGACGTGACGAGATCCGGCGCGGAGCTGATCCGCATGTATGTGGGACATGAAACCGTGGCGCTCGCTCAGTTCTTCTTCACCGAAGGCTTGCCGGCCATCACCCTGGGGCTGGTTATGGTGTGCCTGGCAAAATATGCGCTTGCCGCGGGCGAGGCTTTGCTCGGCAAAATGATCCTGGCGTCGGGCCTGGCCGCGGCAACCATTTCTTTCATGCAATTCTGCCTGGGCGCCTATCTCTGCCTGTCCGCTGTCCCCGGCAATCGAGCGGCTCGACCAAACTGGCCTTCGATGCTCTCAACCGCATCGATGGGGTGAAGATGCTGTTCATGGCAGTTTTCGCTTTTGCCGGATTCCGGGTGGTACGCAGCGGCAAAGCGCAATTGCCGACCTGGCTGGCGTGGGTGGCCTTGGCGCTGGCTGTGACCCTCTTTCTTTCAGCCTTGGGTTTTATATTCCTGCTCGACAGCTTGTCGCCGGCGACGTACCTCTCCCTGCCGCTGTTGATGCTTTGGGTAACGGCCGTCGGCATCGCTCTGGCCAGATCCGGGTATTTGCCAAGCCGAAGCAAGCTGGGATAAGGGGGACGATGCCGGCTCCATCCCTGTGAATACCGGGGACGGTGCAAGCATGTGCGTATTTAGGAAACGGATGCATTGGCGTCAGGTCTTGCATTATGATATTTGTGAGGGTCGCGACCTTATAATTCAAGACCCGACCCTGGACGGACTTCTGTAATTGCTAGTCGCCAAGCCGGCATTTTAATTTTATTGAACTCAACGGCTAAACCAATTACAATTCAAGTATTGAGGGGGGGGTAAGCACATGAGAAAGATAATCGTTATAACGATGATAACTTTGGACGGAGTGATGCAGGCGCCCGGCGGGCCGGAGGAAGATACCTCCGGCGGGTTCAAATACGGCGGCTGGACGGCACCGTATGGCGACGACGTTTTTAACCAGGCCTTGGAAAAAGAGTTGAAGCCGACGGACCTTCTTTTGGGCAGGAAGACATTCGAGATCTTCGCCGGCTTCTGGCCCGAGCATGAAGCCGGCTGGCCGGGCATCAGCGATGTCACCAAGTATGTCGTCTCCAGGACCATGAAGACGGCGGCTTGGAAAAATTCGGTATTCCTCGAAAGCCTGGCCGATATCAAAAAGCTCAAAAATTCAGAAGGTTCCGACCTTCACGTCTGGGGCAGCGGCAAGCTCGTCCAGACCCTGCTCGAAAACGACCTGGTCGACGAACTCTGGCTCAAAATTTTCCCGCTGACCCTGGGCAAGGGGAAAAAGCTGTTCGCCAATGGCGCGATCCCGGCGGCTTTCACGCTGCTGGATAGCACGGCGATTCCCAGCGGAGTGATCCTGGCCAATTACAAGCGCGCCGGAGAAGTCAAAACCGGCATGGTTGGAGCGTAATCTGCTTCAGCCGCCGGGCAGCCCGGCTATTTGGTCTTGTCGCCCCTTACGTTCTGTCCCCCCTGGTGCAGGACCAGGTGCGTCACCTTGCCCGTCGCGTCCTTCACGAAAGAGACTTGGGCGTCGGTCTCGCTGAGGAAGAATTCCGTTTCCGCCTCGGGATGCAGGCGAAAGCGGGGCTGCCCGGTCGCCTGCCCGAACAGCAGGTTCCCTTCTTTGGTGACCGCGATCACAAAATTCGGCGCCAGTTGATACTCGCCTATGTACGCGTCCAGCAGGGCCGGTGCCAGCTCGATCTCCTTGCGTTCCTTCCTGAATTCGATCTTCGCCAACGGGATGCGCTCGTCCAAAAAGTGGAGGCCGATGTTGTCGATATCGCCCGCGCTGTTCGACAGGACCACGATCCCGATCTCCCGCTTCGGGTCAAACCCGACAAAGCTGTGGTAGCCGGCGGTGCCGCCGTTGTGCCAGACGATCACCGTGTCCGGGCGTTTCATCAGGTGCCAGGCCAGGCCGATGCGCATGTCGGGGATGGTCGTGTCGTTGAAATCCCGCCGGGCCATGGCCATGGCGCTCGCGAGCGGCGAAGGCTTCAGCCCCATGTACGCCGCCACGTAATTGAGCATGTCGTTCGCGGTCGAGCGGATCGCGCCGGCGCCGGCAAGGGCGTCCAGGTCCCAATTCTTTACCGGCGTCAGCTCCTGCGAATGCCCGGTGGCGAGCCGCGCCGCCATCTCCGGCCGCAGCACGATGCCGGTGCTGTTCATTTTCAGCGGCCGGAAAATTCTCTCGGCAAGCAATGCCTCGTAGCTCTTTCCCGCCCTGCGCGCCAGCGCTTCGCCGAGCAGGCCGGCGCCGAGGTTCGAGTATTCATAGCTCGCGCCGATGTCCCGGGGCAGCGCGTAACCCGCGAGGAATTCGAACAGCCTGGCGGCGGTGTAATCGGCATAGGGGTTGTCGGGATCGGCGGGCGCGAAATTTTCGGGCATGCGCGGGAGCCCGGAGCGGTGCGTCGCCAGGTCGAGCAGCGTGATCTCTTTTCCCCCGCGCGACGGCACCTTCACCCCCTTGGGCAGGTATTTGGCGACGGGGTCGTCCAGCCTGACGAGCCCCCGCTCGACCATGTCGGCCAGCAGCGTCGCCGTGAACGTCTTGGTCACGGAGCCGATCTCGAACACGGTATCGCCGTCGACGGCGCGGCCGTCAGCGGCGGTTTTTCCGTAACTGTAGATCGCTTTGCCGTCCTTGCCGATGATCCCGGCCACGATGCCGACCGTGTGCCGGTTATCCACCGCATCCTTGAGGACCTGCTGGATCTCCTTGGGGTCGACGGCCGAAGCCACAGGCAGTATCGCGGCGAAAAACAAAGAAAAAACCAATAAACTAAAGGCACGCATTTTTATTCTCCTTGGAACCGGGTTTTTCTCCGCCATTGCGAGTCTGGCAAGAACGATTATAAACCAATAAAAATTATAAGGAATGCTTTCCACGCGCCGATTTTAGGGGCGAACCAGGCAAAAGTCAAACCGACTGGAACAATTCGCGTGCCTTTGAGCGCAACGAACGGTCGCAAAAAAAAACTGAGATATTTGCCGCGGCGCTCATATTCATTTGCCGATAGGAGGAACTCATGAAGACAAAATCATTGATCGTGCTCGCGGTCTTGCTGCTGGCAACCGCTGCCGCGTCTTTTGCCACCGAGATCATCATCACGCCATCGGGGGTGGTCCAGGAGGGGACCGTGCTTCATTTCAGCGCCGTCATTGAAGATTGGCTGGGTGACTGCAACGTGAACCCCGGCCAGCATGGGATGCTCTATATCAGCGGCGACAACTGGAAGATCGGAGGGAGTCGTCCCGGTCCATAACTCCGGCGCCAAGACCTACAATTTCACCAAGACCTACACCGTGACCGCCGACGATATAGATAATCCCGATTTCTGCTTCATGCTCTGCCGCCCGGCTTCGGGCTGCTGGACTTCAGGCCATTTGCTTCATGAGACCAAGGTATGCCCGAAAACGAAGTTCGTCATTCCCCCCTTCCACCTGAAGAAATATCTGGAATGCCGGCCCTTCCCCGGCTGTCCCGGCTGCCTGACGCTCGACCTGAGGAAACTGGTCCAGTCCATCGGTGACCCGGCGATCAAGGTCCAGGTCGTGCTGCTGCGCAACGGCCGGCAGGTCGCCCTGCTGGGCGAGGCGGGCCGCGGCCGCCAGCTGCCGGCCCAGTCGCGGATCACGCTGCCCGCCGCCGAGCGCCGGTTGGAGAACGTGCGGAGGCTTGCCGGCTTCCAGCTGCAGGTCCTGGGCGCCCGGGGCCGCGTACTGGCCAGCGAGGAGATCACGCTCAATATCAAGTGAGGCCGCCGCGGCGGGAACCCGGCTGACCGGCGCCGTATTTCGTGAGATGATCGGGATCGCGGGCAGGGATGCGCCCGGCGGGACATGATACTCGTCCCACCGGGCGGAGAGGCGGCGAATTTTCCATTCGCGGCAAAAAATGCGATCCCCGTCCCTGATGAGTTCAAGTCATGTTCGATCGGCACGCATGCCAGGGAGAAGCAAAAGAGGTTCTTGGCGCTCCTTGGCCGCTTTTCGGAGAATATATTTCATGACGAGTCTCATGATCACCTTCGCTTTGACGGTCCTTGCTTTTTGCGGGCAATTGAATACACAGGCCATGCATCCGCTGCAGCGATCTTCCGCCGCTCGGCTCAGATAGGAGCCTGTGTCGGGTGAAAGGATCCCCATGGGGCAGCCGGCGGCGCAAATCCCGCAGCGGATGCATAACTCTGAAATGAAAGCCGGTTGGAGGGGCTTGGACTTGTCCGACCTGGAAAAAAAATCATTCTGCAGCGGGATGTCCCCGAGGGCCAGGCCCTTGGCCACGCTTGAACTGCCCATGCCCAGGCCGTGCGCTTTTTCCAGGTCCGCCTTGTCCGGCCTGCCCATGGCGACGGGAACGATGGCGGAATAGGAATGCTGGCCGATGAACGCACCGGCGGCCATGACGGTGAAGTCATTTTTTTGCAGGCGTTCCACCAGGCGCCGGAGCGACACGCCATAGTCCCTGTTGCCGTAAACGACGATCGCGGTGGCCCCCTTGCCCTTGCCCCTGATGGACCCGATACACTCCGCGGCCGGAGCCGGAAGCCTGCCGAAATAAACGGGAGCCCCGACGATCAAGTGATCGATATCGGCCATGACCGTGTCGGGTTCAGCGGCGATGGCCCGGCGAAGATCGGGACGGGTCATGTCCATTATTTTGGGGGCCTTTGCCCCCATGCCCATGGCGACCGCCAGGCAGACTTTTTTTGTCGTATTCGTGGGTGAAAAGCTAATGATGCCAATTCGTTTTGCCATTTTATCCCTGAACGTATTCCAAACCGCAAGGAAAAGCAAATTTTCTCCCAAGGGGAGCATTGGCGGGGGAAGCTCCGGGGTCCGGTCTCGCTAGTGGACATGGTTGCCGGGCCTTTCCTTATATCTTGCCTTAAGCGCTCGCCCCTGTCGGCCGCCTATTGCGCTTCGCCCGGATTCGCTATAAAATCACGACGAAAAGGCCCGGGTCTTTTCGGTCTGCGATTTGCCGGCAAGGAGTCAAAACTTTGAAAAAAAAGCGGATATTGTTCCCGATCTTACTGGGTACGTTCATTCTCGCCGCCATTCAGCCCGGCGCTTTTGCCGCGGACAAGGCCGCGAAGATCGACACATTGATCGCCGCCTGCCATGATAACGGAATTATCAACGGCGCCATCCTGGTGGCCGAGAAAGGGAAGGTGATCTACCGCAAGGCCATGGGCACGGCCAACGTGGAATGGGACATCCCGAACGCCGTGGATACGAGGTTCTCGCTGTTTTCGATCAGCAAGCAATTTACCGCCATGCTGGCCATGATGATGGTGCAAGAGGGGAAATTGAGGCTGGACGGGAAGATCCTGGACTATCTGCCTTATTTCAGGAAGGACACCGGCGGCCGCATCACCGTCCACCAGCTTCTTTGCCACACCCACGGCATCCCCTATGTGAGCTATAACAAATTGCCCTATCGGAACAAGCTGTCCAAGGAGGCCTTTTTCCAGGAGTATTATTCGGGCGACCTGGAGTTCGCGCCTGGAACCGGCTTCAAGTACAGCGACGGTTTCGATATCCTGGCCGCCATCGTCGAGGCCGTCTCCGGCAGGCCGTTCGAGGCGCTGATGCAGGAGCGGATCTTTGACCCCCTGGGAATGAAGGACTCCGGCTTCCTGCACGCCCGCCGGAATACCAGGAAACATGCGAGCGATTACGCCGAGTCGCTCGCCGTCAAGGGGGAAGCATTGTACGAACTGCCGCTCAACGGCAGCAGCGCCCTGTACTCGACCGTGGACGACCTTTTCCTCTGGGACCGGGCCCTGGCTGAAAACACGCTTCTGTCCAAGCGATTCCAGGACATGATGTTCAGCGTGCAGGCCGACTTCGGCCGGCCTTACGGCTACGGCTTCGACGTAGCGGAATTGGACTTCGGCCGGCAGAAAAAGAAAGTCGCCTGGCACGAGGGCAGCGGCAGCGCGATCATCTTCCGCTCGCTCGAGGATGGCCACCTGGTGATCCTGCTGAACAATATCCTGGGCGAGAACGTCCCGGTCAGCCGGGAGATCATGAACATCTTGTACGATCTTCCCTTCCAGGTCGTCAGGCGATCGGAGCAATAAGGAGCGCAACCGGCGCTTGCCAGCCAGCGCCCGAGGGGCCTGAATTCCAAATAGTCCGTCAGTCCGTCCCGGGTTCATTCCACCGTAGCGCTCCAGTCGTGGATGCCGCCGGGATAAGTAATTGGTACTATTTTCGCGAATCATCCGTTTTTCCCGTAACCGATAATGAAAATCGCCGTACCATCCACGAAGCAAGACGGTTCTGACACCGTTTGGCTACTCAATCAATAAGGAGCGTAACATGAAACGAAACGACTTTTTCAAGACGTGTGGTGCCGGCATTTGCGGCTGCGGCGTGCTGGGCCTGCTGGCTCCGCTCGACGCCCGCGCCGAGGACACGGCCGCGCCGGCGGCCGGCGCCCCGGAGGATGTACGAGCAGTTGAAGCAGCAGCTGGAAGGCGCGCGCGAGCGCTTCGCCAGGCTGATGGCGGTCATGGGCAAGGAGCTCGACGGCCCCACCCGCGGCAAGGTCCTGCAGGGCCTGGGCCGCGAATGCGCCAGGGACTACGGCGCGTTCTTCAACACGTATCGCGGCGACCTGCAGGGCTTCCTGGCCAAGATCAAGACCGCGTGGGTGGAACAAGCCGAGTACGATGAAAAAACTGGCATCCTGCGCGTGGTCGGCAAGCCCGCTCCCTGCGCCTGCCCGCTGGTGAAGGCCGGCCGGACCCCGGCCGAGTTCTGCGACTGCTCCCGGGGCTGGACCGAGGCCGCCTACTCCACGGTGCTGGGCAAGCCGGTCACCGTGGAGGTCGAGGAATCGGTCCTGCGCGGCGGCAAAAGGTGCAGCTTCCGCATCGGCATCAAGGCATAGATCCGGGGAAGCGATCGGGGGCGGACCCGGCCCAGCTCGCCGGCGTCCGCCACCGGCAGTTCGCTTGAACGGAGGGATACTCATGAAAGCGATCGTATTTACGGAATATGGGCCGCCCGAGGTCCTGCAGCTCAAAGAGGTGGCCAAGCCCGCCCCCAGGGACAAGGAGATCCTCGTCAGGATACACGCGACCCCGGTGAGTTTCGGGGATACGTTGGTGCGAAATTTCAACGCGGTCTCCCCGCGAAAATTCCATATGCCCTTCCTCTTCTGGCTCATGGGGAAATTATATTTCGGCTTCAGAAAACCGAAAATAACCATTCTGGGCAGCGAGTTTGCCGGGGAGATCGAAGCCGTCGGCAAGGATGTCAAAAAATTCGCGAAAGGCGACCGGGTTTTCGGATATCGCGGTCCGCGCATGGGAGCGTATGCCGAGTATCTCGGCATGGCTGAAAATGGGGTGGTGGCGATCAAACCGGCCAAAATGACCTACGAGGAAGCCGCCGCCGTCCCATACGGGGCGATCATGGCCTTGAACCTGCTCAGGAAAGTCGATCTCCGGCCGGGACAAAGAGTCCTGGTCAATGGAGCCTCGGGCGGGATAGGCCCCATGGTGGTACAGCTCGCCAAGTTTCACTTCGGGGCAAGCGTGACCGGGGTATGCGGCACCCCGCGATTGGAATATGTACGATCCCTGGGAGCGGACAAGGTCATCGATTATACCAGGGAAGATTTTAGCGACGGCGATGAAACCTATGATTATATTTTTGACATCCTTGGCAAGAGTTCGTTCTCCAAGGTGAAACGCTCGCTCAATCCCGGCGGGCGCTGCCTCCTGGTCAGTTTCAAGATGAAACAGATTTTACAAATGCTGTGGACTTTAATGACCGGCGGCAGGAGAGTCATCTGTGCCTTGTCAAGCGAAAAAGCGCAGGACCTGGTGTTCATCAAAAAACTTGTCGAGGCGGGGGAGATCAAAGCGGTTATCGACAAATGCTATCCGTTGGCGCAAGCCGCCGAGGCTCACCGCTATGTCGCCAAAGGGCAAAAAAAGGGAAGCGTGGTCATCACCGTGGGAGACACTGATAAGGCCTTATAAACCGGAGGAAGACGAGCGTGAGCAAAGAAAAAAATTTATCTTGTTACTTTGGCGCATCCGGCCGGTATGACTATCCGGAGGAAGCATGAAACGAAATTTTATTGTCCTTTTGACCGTCTTTATCGTCCTGGCTTCGGGTTTGACCCTGTACGCGGAGAGTGTCCCCGAAAACATCGACAGATTAATGAATTCCTATTATAAAAGCGGTCAGTTCAACGGTACGATCCTTGTAAAAAAAGATGATGCCATAATATACGAACGGGCCTTCGGCCTGGCCAACCGCGAATGGGGCATCGCCAACACGCTGGACTCCAAGTTCCTGATCGGATCGGTCAGCAAATCCTATACGGCATTGATGGTACTGATTTTGGCGGACGAGGGCTTGATCGATCTGAACGCCACGATCAACGCCTATATCCCGCAATACGAAGGCCCGGGGAAAAACCGGGCCACGATACACCAGATGCTGACCCATACGTCGGGGATCCCGGACCACGGGGCGATCCCCAACCTGGCGAAGAAACGGGTCCGCTGGATATACGATTCCGACCAATACCTGGAGCTGGTCAGGGAAACGTCGCTGAAGTTCGAACCCGGCAGCGCTTTCCAATACAGCGGCATCGCCTATAATTTACTGGCGATCATTCTGTGAAAAAGTCGCCAAAAAGAGCTTCAGGGAGTTATTGCGGGAAAAGATATTCGTTCCCCTCAAGATGAACGACACCTCGCTGAACAGCAACCTGGACATCAACCCGAAGCGGGCCTACGGCTATGAATATTACCTCCTCGAAGGTTACAAGCTTCCTTCCTACCTTTCCATGGATCACTGCAAGGGCAGCGGCGGGATCCTGTCCACGGTCGAGGATATGGCCAGGTTCAACCACGAATGTATTGCCGCGCAGACGCTGACGGCGAAATCATTGTACAAAAAAATGTTCACTCCCCACGTCAAAGACTGGCAATATTACGGATATGGCTGGTGGATCGATACGCTGGACGTGGAGGGCGCAAAAAAGACGCTGGTCAGCCACGGCGGTTCGACCAACGGGTACAAAGCCTACTCGACGAGGATCGTCGAAGACGGGACCGACATCATCATGCTGGAAAACGATTATTTCCGGACCGACGTGGGGGTCAAGTGGTGCTACGATATTACGGAGGACATCATCGGCATCCTCGCCGGAAAGGAGATCCCGGAGTCTAAAAAATCGATCGCCAAGGCGGTCGGGCTCACGATCGGCCAGGCGGGGATCGACCAGGCGCTGGCGCAATTGTCCGAGTTGAAGAAAAACGAAGAATACCGGATCAGCGCGGCCGATTATTATTATCTTGCCGCCGAGCTGGACAAAAAGCACGGCCTGAAAGCGACGGAGTCGCTGAAAATATTCAATGCCGGCGTAACGGATTTTCCCGACGATTTCCGGCTGAACTACTATTTCGCGGAAACCCTCAGGGGCGTTGACGACAAAAAGACCGGCGACCTGTACCGGGATTGCGTCAGGCTTTATGAGCGCGACGAAAAAAGACAAAGAATACTCCGAGGAATACAAAAAAGCCTTGGATGTTGCCAACGGGAATGCCAGGGGAAAAGATGGTAAAAGTTGATCCCGCATGCGATAAAAATGGATAAAATGAAAGCGATCGCCTGCGCCAAATACGGGCCGGCTGCGGGTCTTCAATCGGGGACGGATCGTAAAAATCGATGAATCACCATCTCCGGCGCCTTATTGACTTTCCGGGCGCATTTCCTCAAAATGCAGGCAGGGGAAAGCCCGGTTTTCCCCGGGTTCGCGGCAGCGGAAACCGGGTCGCGAAGGAAGAGGGTAGAAACGCATGAATATAAAGAATCTTCTTATCTACTTCATCTCGGGCGGCGTAGTTACCACGCTCATCGTCATGCTGGAAGAAAGCGGCTTTCGCATATGGTCGGGCCTGGCGACGTTGATGCCGGTTTTTACCCTCATCTCGTACTTTTTCATCGGCCAATCGCGGGGAGGAAAAGCGCTGGGCCAGCACGCGTGGTTCGTCCTGGTCGGGACGCTGGTCGCCTGGGTCCCCTATATGGTGACCGTCGCCCTGCTTTCGCCCCATATGCCCAGCAACAAAGCGATCGGCATCGGCCTGGGGGTGTTTTTCGTCCTCGCGGCCCTGTACCTGCTGGTGGTAAGCCGGTTCCATCTCTTTCAATGATCTTGCGCCTGACAGGCGCGGATCGCCTTGGCGCGCGGCTGGCCGCCGCGCCAGCGGCTCCCGGCAAAACCCTTAGGAGTTTTCCTGCTCGCGGGTGGCGATGAAGTGGGCGAGCTGGCGATAATTCTTGACGCCGATCTTGCGATACAAGTTATAGACGTGGCACTTGACCGTGTGGACCGAGATATACAGCAAATCCTCCATCTGCCTGTTGCTCTTGCCGTCGAGGATCAATTTCAGGATCTCCAGCTCGCGGGCGGACACGCCGTGGGTCCGCTGCAGGGAGTCGAGCTGGCTGCCGCATTGCTGAGCTTGCTGAAGGCGCCCGCCCACGGGATATAATAAAATTTCAGCCAGAAGACCGGCAGGAGATTGGTGTAGAGGATCAGCAGCTTGGTGGGGAAAAACAGCCAGAGGCGAGCCCCGTGACGCCCAGCAGGAATATGGCGACCTGGATCAGGATGTGGCCGAAAAAGAGCCACGCCAGCGCCATGCCGGCGCGTCTGTGGCCCGGGTCGGGCCGGCGGCGGCTTTCCGCCAGCAGCCTCCCCAGCCAGGCGGCCTCCAGCAGGTCAGGGGCCAAAGATACAGGTTCCAGAAGCTGAGCAGGGGGCTTTTGGGCATCCAGGCCGGGGAATCGCATGGCCAGCAAGAAATATGCCGTCAATCCCCCGGTGAAGCGAACAGGGCCGGCAACAGCCAGCGCGGCAGTTCGCGTTCGCGCTGCCAGGCGATGATCCTGGTATTGAAAATAATAGCATCCCAGGAGCAGCAGCGCGCGCAGGGGCCAATTGACCCCCTTGAGCAGGAGCTCGGAATTCTTCAATTGTGCGGGTGTCAGGTTGCTGAAAAAATAAATGAGGATGAATTGGTCGAACTCGAATAAATTGAAGATGACCAGGAAACCCAGGAAGCTAGCGCAAGCCGGCGTCATGAAAGCGCCGCGACTTTTGCTGGAAATAGAGGATGGCCCAGACTCCGACGAGGAGATTGACGACCATGGCCAGGACGTTCAAATGTTTCACTGCGCTTTCTCCAGGATTGGAAACGAGAGTATATATCAGCCCCCGCGGAAAAACAATCTTTCCCGGGCATCAGGAATTCGTATGATTCGGAAAAATCATCCGTTTTTCCTATGGTCCGCCGCGAAAATCGCCGTATCCTTGAGCGAAAGGATGGCGGCGCAGCCAGCCATCGAGCAACAAAGGAGACGATCATGCCGATCAAAAAGTATATGGCCGTCGCGCTTATGGCCGCGGGCGCTTTGTTTTTCGTTTCGCCCTCCGCCCCTGGCGCCGCCCCCTCCCTGCCGCTCCCGGTGCGCAGCGAAAAGATCGCCTCGGTGAAGGTCGGGGAGATGCGCGAGTTCTATGTCTCGTTGCCCGATCGCTACGGCGAATCGGGTGAGTCGTATCCCGTGATCCTCATGCTGGACGGGGAGTTCAACTTCAACGCCGGCGTGATCGGCGGGTTGCGCCAGGCGGCGCAGCTGGGCGAGATCCCGGAATTCATCGTCGTGGGCATCCGCAACACCGATCGCGGGAAAGACAGCTTCCCCGAGGAGCTCACCTACGGCGATGGCAGCAAGGCCGGCGGGCGGGCCGACCGCTTCCTGGATTTCATCGGCGCGGAGCTGGTCCCGTACATCGCTAAAAACTATCGCAGCTCGGCGTTCCGGGTGCTCTACGGCACCTCCAACACTGGTTTTACGGCGGTCCACGCGCTGTTCCGCGACCCCGGGCTCGCCAATTTCTACATTGCCGCCAGCGCCACCCTGCGCGTGCCCTACTTTCTCGCCAAGCGGGACGAGCTGATCCGCGGCTTCAAGGGGGGAAGCGGAAACTGGCCCTGGTGATGGGGGAGAACGATTTTCCCACGCATCCTGAGCCAGAACGGGGAGTTGAAGGAGGCGTGCGATGCCATCGCGCCGGCGGGCCTGGCCTGCCGCTTCACCGTCATCGAAAACGCCGGGCATGTCCCGGCCGCCGCGCTGCTGGAGGGACTGCGCCGCCTGTTCGCCGGCTGGAAGATCGGCGAGGCGCTGACCGAGGATACCTTCGGCGAGATCCGCGCCCGGGTGGAGGGCCGCCTGGAAAAATACGGCGTCGCCGCCCCGCTCCCCGAAGACGACCTCGCCGGGCTGGGCGAGCAGCTGCTGGCGGGCGGGAAGTACGCCAGGGCGATCGAGGCGTGCCGCTACCGGGCGGCGTGCTACCCCCGCTCCGCCGACGCCCTGGTGAGCCTGGGCGAGGCGTATCGCCTGGCGGGCGAACCCGAGCGGGCCCGGGAAAGCCTCGGCCAGGCCCTGTTCCTGCCCCCGGCCCACGCCGGCGCGCTGGCCAAGCTGAAGGAATTGGGCGGGCAGTGAAAAAGTTGAATGCCGGACAATAAAGAATAAAGTGAAACAGCCAAAAAAGGAGGCCTTGATGGAAGCCAAACAAAGTCGGCGTCGTTTTCTGAAGGTTTGCGCGCAGTCCGGCGTTGCCTGCTGCGCGGTTCTGGCCTGGACCCGGCACCTGCCGGCTGACGAAAGCCCCGAAAACAAGCAGGAGCAGAAACTAAACCCATTGATTTCGCCAAGCTGTCCTATTGCGGGGTTCCCTGCGCGCAGGTGTGCGAGTTGTACAAGGCGACCCTGGAAAATGACGAAAAAATAAAGAAGCAGGTCTATGAAAAGTGGGGATGGAAGAAGAAGTTCGCCATGGAATATGACCCGGAAAAGGTATTTTGCTACACCTGCAAGCCCGGGGACAAGCCCAAGAAAGCCGGCATGGACGCGTGTGTCATCCGCAAGTGCGCCATGGCGAACGGCATGGAAGCGTGCGTCCAGTGCAAGAACCTCGCCGCCTGCGACAAGGAGTACTGGAAAAACTGGCCGGAACTGTACGAATTCAATAAACAGAACCAGGCGCGCTATCTCGCCCAGCCGGGAGCGGCTCTCCGGTAGGTGGATGCCGGGCTTCCCCGCACCTAGAGATTGGGATCAACCGTTATTTCAACTCCTCCGGGAGCTTGAACCGCTCGTCCCCGGCGTCGACGTTGAACCGGGCATGGCCTGCAGGCGCTGATCCTGCCGCGCTTCATGGCGCCGTTTTCCAGTCACCAATAGTGCCAATTTGCTTTACAATGAATTATGTAAAAAAAACGCCTTCAAGATCGCCGATATATCGATCTTTTTTTTCATATAGGGAGAAATGTGATATTTCGCTTTCCCGATTGAATAATTCCCGTTTTATAGTAAATAACTAGCAGGTTTCAATTCAGGAGGGATCCATGAAAATGAGTAAGGTATTCTTTTTTGCCGCATTCCTGCTGGCTTGGGCCGTGTCCGGGCCTGCGGCGATCCTGCACATCCACCAACCGCACCCGCTGGTCGTCGGATCGGTGATCCAATTCAGCGTCACGGCGTCCTATGAAGAGGCCGTCTGCGCAAACCCCACCGGCTCCAAGGCGGTCTCCTGGTACGTCGCCCGCGAGAACGGCAGCTGGCGGTCGGAGAGGCTGCACGGCAGGCCGACGCGGGATGGCAGACCCTGGATTTCGAAGAGACGTACACCGTGACCCCGTCGGACGTCAGCAATGCGAATTTATGCTTCAGGCTCTATTCCCACTCCGGCTGCTGGCAGAACGACCGTCCTGAAGGAGCGGCCGAATGCCTGCAGGTGGCGCGCCCGGTCCCCCATATCGTCCTGGTGGAACGCATCATCTGCAGGATCATCCCCGGCTGCCCCAACTGCCTGATGCTTGACCTGGGCGAACTGCTGCGCTCGATCGGCAACCCGGCCGAAAGGGTGCAGGTCGTGTTGCTGCGCGATGGGCAGCAGATCGCCCTGCTGGGCGAGGCGGGGCGCGGCCGCAGGCTGCCGGCGCAGTTCCAGCTCACGCTGCCCGCCGACGAAGGCATGAAGCGCCTGCGCCGAGCACCCAGCTACCAGCTGCAGGCCCTGGGCAAGGGCGGCAGGGTGCTGGCCAGCGGGGAGGTCACGCTCAAGATCCAGTGAGTCCGGTCCCGGCGCGGGAGCCCGACGCCCCCGCGGCATGAACGGCAACTTCCGTGCCCGGGTCCGCGCTGCCCGCTCCGCGGCGGAGCGATTTCCCGGTGGCGTTCCCTAGGCGTTGGGCGGGAAATGCCTGAGCATCTTGGTTATGGCTTTTTCGATATAGTCGTGGATCGTGGTGGGGTTTTCATTGTCCGGCAGGTTTTCCACGGCGACTCCCCGCCAGACCATGTTGTTGCTGGCGGCGTCCACGAAATCCAGGATGATCTTCCCTTCGTCATAAGGGGTGATCTCGAGCCCCCACGGCCTGCCCCAGTAGCCGAACGGCCTCCAGTAATACGGAAAGGGGAAATACGCGTAGCCATAGGACTGGATGTCCAATTTTTCCCTGTGCCGGGTGTGCACGGCGATCAAAAGGTCGGGATTTTCCGAGGTCCTTTTGAAGCCTTTCGCTTCCAGCTGCCGGGTGGCGGCCTCCTGGATGCGCCCGACAAAAAGCTCGTTCTGCCCGGCCTTTTCCGGGACGGACATGAAGTCAAACGTGTGATACTTCGAAAAATCGGCCTTGGTGTAGTAGTCGTACTTGATCTTGATAGTGGAGCAGCTCGTCGCCAGCAAAGCCAATCCGATCGACAAAAGCAAGTTTGTTTTTTTCATGGTTGCCCTCCTGTGCGCATGATACACATTTGGATTTTTTTGCGGCTCAGACATGGCGCATGCAGCAAAGAGAGCGAATTCTGATATATAATATCGTTTTCCTGAATATCAAATGTCCCGCGTTTCTGGGGGAAGCGGGGCGGTCCTGCCCGCCCTGATTGGCTTTGCAGCAATCGTAAAATCGCATACACTTAAGGCGCGACTTGTCCATCGATGGGAATGAACAGCATGAATGAGCGAACAGCGGATAACCAGGATGCCGGCAGGCGGCTCGAGCAGGCCTACCGGAGCGAAAAGCCCCGGGGCGCCGGCGGCGATGAAAGAAACGGAATAAAAGGCCAAAGCAAAAAGGTAAAAGGATCAAGCAGGGGGGAACCGGTCTTTCATCCAGGCGTCGATTCTGCTAGGATGTTCCGGTCATGAACGAATCCATTTCGCAAAAAACCGCGCGGCGCCTGGTGCTGCATGCCCAGCTGCTGGACGGCCGGACCCGGATCAGGAAGGGCAAAGAGGGCGTCGAGCAGGCGATCGGGCATCTCGGCTACGTGCAGATCGACACCATCTCGGTGATCGAACGGGCGCACCATCATACCCTGTGGACCCGGGTGCCGGGTTACCGGCCGGAGCACCTGCAGCAGGCGCACGCCGTCGACCGGACCGTGTTCGAGTATTGGGGGCACGCGGCGTCGTTCCTGCCCATGAGCGACTACCGCTTCTACATCCCCATGATGCGCGGCTTCCTCGATCCCAAAGGGGCGTGGTACAAAGGGTGGGGGGACCGGTATGGCGGTCACCTCGAACCCGTGCTCAAGCGCATCCGCGCCGAGGGGCCCAAGGCGGCGCGCGATTTCGCGAACCCGGGCAAACAGGGCCGGGGCCCGTGGTGGGACTGGAAGCCCGCCAAGGCGGCGCTGGAGATGCTGTTCTGGCGCGGCGAGCTGATGATCCGCGAGCGCAACGGCTTCGAGCGCGTCTACGACCTGACCGAACGCGTCCTCCCCGCGGGGACCGACACGCGGGAGCCCACCGCCGCCGAGCTGGGGCGCTTTATCGTGCGCCGCGCCCTCGGCGCCCTGGGGGTGGCGGGCGAAAAGGAGATCCGCGACTATATCCGCATCGGCGACAAGGGCATCGTCGCCCACGCCCTCAGGGAGATGCTCGCCGCCGCGGAGATCGTGCGCCTCGCCGTTGAAGGAAATGGCGGAACGGCGTACGCGCTGACCGGCGCGCTGGAGCAAGCGAGCCGCTTCCGGGCCCAGGCGCCGCGCGTCCGGCTGCTCTCGCCCTTCGACAACCTGGTCATTTCGCGTTCCCGCCTGAAGGAACGCTTCGGCTTCGACTACACCCTGGAATGCTACGTGCCGAAGCCCAAGCGCAACCACGGCTATTTCGTGCTGCCCATCCTGTTCGGCGAGGACATCGTCGGCCGCCTCGATCCCAAGGCCGACCGCAAGTCCGGGACGCTCCGGGTGCGCCGCCTGGCCCTGGAACCCGGGGCCGACGCCGACGGCCTGCTCCCCGGGCTCGGCCGGGCGCTGGGCGAATTCGCGCGCTTTAACGGCTGTAAAAAGGTCGTCCTGGAAAATATCCGGCCGAAAAAGCTCGCGGCCCCGCTGCAAGAGATCCTGTCGGCGGAAAAAAGCCGTTGACCCGGCAGCCCGGCGTAACGGCTACACGGCATAAAAGCCGGTTTCCCTCCCCGTAAAACAAAAACATAATCGCGTCATCCCGTTGTTTCATGACAATGATGGGTGGCCATTTTGTTGCATGAATGGGGCGTTTCATCCCGATAAGGGAAACCTTCGCTGCAATACGGCCAATGATCCATTTTTAATGATTTATATCTAATGCGCAACATTTTAGCCATATGATAAGGAGGTCTAAGATGAAAACAAAAGTGACACTGGGTCTCATGCTCCTGCTCGCCGCGGCGATCGCCTACGGCGTGCCATTCACGGTCAAAGCCAACATCGATTTCCCGTTCACCGTCGAAAACAAAATGCTGGACGCCGGGGAATACACGTTTACCCGGGACGACGCGGGCACGTTCTTCAGGGTCGAGGGCATGGACAACAAAGGGGTCCTGGCGCCGATCATCACCCGCCTGTCCGCCGCCAATCAGGCCAAGCCGGTAACGGCCCACCTGGTATTCGACAAGGTCGGGGAAACCTACCTGCTCTCGGAGATCTGGATCGCCGGGGAAGACGGGTACCTGGTGCTGGCCACCAAGGGCGAGCACATGCACAAAGTCGTCAAAGTAAAGAAGTAAAACGGTTTCCGCGGCGGGGCGATCAGCCATGGGACCTCCTCCCGGGTGCTGACCCCGCCGGCGGACCGTCGCCATGGCCCGCGAATGGACCGCCCCGGATTCCCTTGAAAAGATCTGTTTTCGTATTTTTCTTTTTTTTCACCGTAGGTCACCTGCCGGCCCAGGCCAACCCGCCCGTCAAGCAGGGGGATGTGCTCAGCCTGGAGCGCTGCCTGGAGATCGGGCTGCAGAACCAGCCCGGCATCGTGGCCGCCCGCAGCGCGGCGGATGCCGCGGCGAGCCGCGTCCGCCAGGCGCAGTCCGCTTACTATCCGCAGATCGATTGGACCTCTTCCGCCAGCCGGTCGAAAGCCTCCCTGGCTTCCAGCACCCGGCCGGGGACGAGCGACTTTTATTCGACGGCGGTGGCGCTCAGCCAGAAGATCGTCGATTTCGGCCGCACCGCGGCCCAGGTCAGCATCGATAGATATGACCGCGAGGCCGCGCAATCCGACCTGGACTCCACGGCGCAATCGCTGGCCTTCGCCATCAAGCAGGCCTATTTCGGGGTCCTGCTGGCGCGCAGAAACCTTGATGTCGCCGACCAGGCCCTGAAGCAGTTCCAGCTGCACCTGGACCAGGCGCGGGGATTTTACGACGTGGGGCTGAAGCCCAAGTTCGACGTCACCCAGGCCCAGGTGAACCTGAACGGCGCCCGGCTGAACCGGATCAAGGCCGAAAACGCCTGCCAGCGCGCCCTGGCTGTTTTGAACGCGGCCATGGGGGTCGTCGACGCCCCCGCCTACGACATCGAAGACGACCTGGCTTCCGGAAATACGGCCTGAGCTTCGAGGACGCGCTGGCCCGGGCCTACCGGGACCGGCCCGACCTGAAGTCCCAGGCGGCGCGGAGACTGGCGGCCCAAAGCTCCGTCACCCTGGCCAGGAGCAATTTCCTGCCGGAGCTGTCCGGGACGGCGGGCTATGAATACTCGGGCAGCGCCCTGCCGCTGTCCCCGGGATGGAACCTCGGGCTGACCCTGGGGGTCCCGGTTTTCAATGGCTTCCTGACCGGCGCCCAGGTCGGGGAAGCGCGGGCCAACCTCGGCGTCCAGCGCGCCGACGAGGACCTCCTGAGGCAGTCCGTTTTCGTGGACGTCCAGCAGGCCTATCTCAGCCTGCAGGAGGCCGAGCAGCTGGTGCCGGTCGCGGAGCTCGGGGTCGAGCAGGCCCGGGAGAACCTCGATATCGCCAATGGCCAGTACGCCGAGGGCTTGGGCAACCCGGTCACGGTCTCCGACGCCACGGCGGCCATGGTCGCGGCCCAGGTCGCGTATTATTCCGCCCTTTATCAATCCAAAATCTCGCAGGCCAGCCTGGAAAAGGCCATGGGGTCAAAATGAAAAAGATCATCATCGGCGGCGCGGGGATCGTCGTCGCGGGCGCGGCGGCCTGGCTGCTGCTCGCCGGCAAGACGAACGCCCCGAAATACCTGACCGAGCCGGTCAGCCGCGGCGAGATCGTGATGTCGGTGTCCGCCTCCGGGACGGTCAACCCGGTCACCACGGTCCTGGTCGGCACCCAGATCTCGGGCAAGATCAACGCCCTGCACGCGGACTACAACTCGCAGGTCAAGAGGGGACAGCTCATCGCCGAGATCGACCCGGCGCTCCTGCGGTCCGCCATGGACCAGGCCAGGGCCAACCTGGCCAACGCCGTGGCCAACCTGGAAAAGAACCGGGCCACGCTGGCGGATGCCGCCCGGACCCGCGACCGCTACAAGGACCTGTTCGCGCGCAACCTGGTGGCCAAGAGCGACCTGGACGCGGCCGAGACGAGCTTCGAAACCGCCAGGGCGACGGCGGACGGCTCGCGGACCCAGATCGACCAGACCCGGGCCGCCCTCAAGCAGGCCGAGACCAACTTCCTTTATACCCGCATCGTGTCGCCCGTGGACGGCACCGTCATCTCGCGCAACGTGGATGTCGGCCAGACGGTGGCGGCCAGCTTCCAGACGCCCACGCTGTTCACCATCGCCGTGGACCTGACCAAGATGCAGATCGACACGAGCGTCGACGAGGCGGACATCGGCGGCGTCGCGGTGGGGCAGGATGTTGAATTCACGGTCGACGCCTGGCCCGACGACACCTTCAAGGGCAAGGTCTTCCAGGTGCGCAACGCGGCCGTCGTCGTGCAGAACGTCGTCACCTACGACGTGGTGGTGCAGGTGGCCAACCCGGAGCTGAAGCTCAGGCCGGGCATGACGGCCAACGTCTCCATCATCAGTTCCCGGGCGCAGGGCGTGCTGAGGATCCCCGACGCCGCGCTGCGTCTGGCGCTCCCCGGGGTGGGCGCGCCGGCGGGCGGGCGGCGTCCGCCCGAGGGCGGGGCAGCGCGCGGCCCCGCCGTCTGGGTCCTGCGCAACGGCAAGCCCGTGCATGTCCAGGTCCAGCTCGGCGCCAGCGACGGGACGTACACGCAGCTCGTCGCCGGCGACCTGCGGCAGGGGGAGGAGGTGATCGTCGAGACCTTGGGCAATTCCAAGGCGCCGGCGGCCGCCGGGCCGCGGATGTTCTGAACATGGCCCTGATCGAGGTGCGCGACGTCAGCAAGGTCTACGATCTCGGCGAGGTCCGGGTGACCGCCCTGCGCCAGGTGCAGGTCGTGATCGGCCATGGCGAATTCGTTACCGTCACCGGCCCCTCCGGCTCGGGGAAATCCACCTTCATGAATATCCTCGGCTGCCTGGACAAGCCGTCGGGCGGCACCTATCTCCTGGAGGGCATCGATGTCGGCACGCTCGACCGGGACGGCCTGGCCAGCATCCGCAACGAGAAGGTCGGCTTCGTTTTCCAGGGGTTCAACCTGCTGGCGCGGGCGTCGGCGGTGGAAAACGTCGAGCTCCCCATGCTCTACGACGGCGTCCCGCCCCGGGAACGGCGCACGCGGGCCATGGACGCCCTGCGCCGCATCGGGCTGGAGGGGCGGGAGAGCCATTTCCCCAGCCAGCTTTCCGGCGGCGAGCAGCAGCGGGTGGCGATCGCCCGGGCGCTGGTCAAGGGCGCGCCGATCATCCTGGCCGACGAGCCGACCGGCAACCTGGACACCCGCATGAGCCTGGAGATCATGGACATCTTCGTCAAGCTCAACGAGGACGCCAAGATCACCCTCATCGTCGTCACCCACGAGCCGGACATCGCCGCTTTCGGCAAGCGGACGATCGGCTTCCGTGACGGCCGGCTGACCAGCGACGAAACGCAGGAGAGCGGCGCCCGCGGCCGGGCCATCGCCTCCCTCGGCGACCTGGCCGCGAGCGAAGCGCCATGCCGGGACCGGGACGGAGATGAAAGCGTGATCAGCATACTCTGGACCCTGAAGATCGCCGTGCGCGCCCTCTGGGTGAACAAGATGCGCTCGGCCCTGACCATGCTCGGGATCATCATCGGCGTGGCGGCGGTGATCGCCATGCTCGCCGTGGGCGTCGGCGCCAGCCAGCGGATCACGGAGCAGATCGCGAGCATCGGCAGCAACCTGCTCATCGTCCTGCCCGGCGCCACCACCTCCGGCGGCGCGCGCATGGGGGCCGGCACCCAGACGACCCTGACCCTGGGCGACGCCAACGCCGTCAAGAAGAGCTGTCCCGCCGTGGTCGCGGTCGCCCCGGTGCTCAATGGGGTGGCGCAGGTCGTTTACCGGCACCTGAACTGGTCGACCGGCATCCAGGGCACCACGCCCGACATGCTGGTCGTGCGCGACTGGCCGCTCGAGCGCGGGCGGGGCTTCACCGACCAGGACCTCAAGAGCGCCGCCAAGGTCTGCCTGCTGGGGAGGACGATCGTCGACAACCTGTTCGGGGACCAGGACCCGGTCGGCCAGACGCTGCGGATCAAGAACATCCCTTTCAAGGTCCTGGGCGTCCTGGCGGTCAAGGGGCAGTCGGCCACCGGCCAGGACCAGGACGACACGGTCTACATTCCCGTCACCACCGCCCAGAAGCGGGTCTTCGGCACCGCCTTCCCCGGCATGGTGCGCATCATGATGATCAAGGCGGCGAGCACCGGCGACCTGAACCGCGCCCAGATGCAGATCGAGGCCCTGCTGCGCCAGCGGCACCACCTCGGCCAGCGGCAGGAGAACGACTTCACCGTGCGCAATCTCACCCAGATCATGGAGGCCACCGAGCAGTCCTCCAAGGTCATGACCCTGCTGCTCGCCGCCATCGCCTCGGTCTCCCTCCTGGTCGGCGGCATCGGCATCATGAACATCATGTTGGTCTCGGTGACCGAGCGGACGCACGAGATCGGCATCCGCATGGCGGTGGGGGCGAAGACCCGGGCCATCCGCACCCAGTTCATCATGGAGGCCCTGACCCTGTCGCTGATCGGCGGGGTGGCGGGCATCCTGATCGGGGTCCTGGGGTCGAAACTGATCTCCCTGGCGGCGGGCTGGTCCACGGTCATCTCGCCGCTGGCCATCGTCCTGGCCTTCGGCTTTTCCGGGCTGGTGGGCATCTTTTTCGGCTACTACCCGGCCTACAAGGCGTCCCTGCTCGATCCCATCCAGGCGCTCCGCTACGAGTGAGAACGTTCCCTTTCAGAAAAAAAAGGAATTACAGTTTTCGGCGGGGGCCAGGAGCAGAAGCAGCAGGGCGGGGATGGTGAATTTTGTGATATTCATCGTTCTCCTCGATCTGTCAAGGATTAAATAGCATATTCCGAAAAAAATCTCGGTTTTCTGATTAAACTATCGATATTTGTCTGACTCTGAAAATAGCACATTTTTCCCTATTGCGCTTTATGAATTCCCGTTGTATGAAAAGTTTTACAAATGATGGAGAGAGCGCAAATTTTTTCTGCGCAGGAGACAAATGGGCTTAGATATTTTTGTTGGCTTGCCTGGCATAGATAGGAGTCAGGCATGCATCGCGCTATGAGCAAGGAGGAGTCCGTGCAGCTAAAAAGAATTTCCGTTTTCATTATCTTGATGGTCACGTTTTTCATGTCATCCCTGGTCCATGCCGCCAGGCCCACCGTGAGAATGACCGCGTCACCGACGACGATTTACGTCGGAGGTTCCTCGACCCTGACCTGGACCTCCACGGGCGCTACCACGGCATCCATCAACAACGGCATCGGCACGGTCCCGGTCAACGGCTCCGTGGCGGTGGCGCCGTCCAAGACCACCAGCTACACGATTACGGTGAGGAACAGCAGCGGGTCGGCCACCTCCAGGGCCACGGTCACGGTCAAGGCGGCCCCGCCCGCGGTCACCTTCGCCGCCAACCCAAATTCGATCCTGGCCGGCCAGTCATCGACCTTGAGCTGGACGACCGCCAACGCCACGTCGGCCTCCATCAACCAAGGGATTGGCACGGTCGCGCTGAACGGATCCCGGGCGGTCGCGCCGGTGGCCACGACCACTTATACGATCACCGTCAAGGGGGGCGGTGGGACGGTGACCGCCGCGGTCACCGTGACGGTCACTATGGCGCCGCCCCCGATCGCCTCGCTGACGGCCGACCCGGTTTCGATATACAGGGGCCAGTCTTCGACATTATCATGGACATCGAGCAATGCTACCTCCGCGAGCATCAACAACGGCATAGGCAGCGTCGACCTGAACGGCTCGCTCGCGGTATCGCCCACGCTCAACACGATCTACACGCTGACAGCGACCGGGCCCGGGTGGAACCACTACCGACGGGGCCCAGGTCCAGGTGAGCGTCTATCCCGCTCCCACCGCCGCGCTGACCGCCAACCCCCAGGCCATCCAGCCCGGGGAGAGCGCGACCCTGAGCTGGACCACGGCCAACGCCGATTCGGTCACGCTGGATAACGGGATCGGCGCCGTGGAATTGAACGGCTCCATGACGGTTTCGCCCTCGGCGACCACCGCCTACACCCTGACCGCCACCGGGTTCGGCGGGACCAAGACCGTTTCGACGATCGTGATCGTCTCCAGCGGCAGGAAGTGCTATGCCTTCATCCCTGACTCGACCGACAAGACCGTGCGCATTATCGACACGGACACCAACGCCCTTTTCAAGACGATCAACCTCAGCGGCACCGGCACCAGCCTGCAGGGGGTCGCGGCGGAGGAGTCTGGCGTGTACGTCTACGTGGCCGACGCCGGCTTGACCAGCCTGATGCAGATCGATCCCCTGACCATGACGGTTTCCAATACGCTTAGGCTGGATGGAAATTTCCAGGGCAAGCCCAGGCACGTAGCCGTGGCGCAGGATGGATGCTATGTATATACGACCAGCAGCGCTCCCTTCTGGGATCCCCAGACCGGGAAATACGTAGGCAGTATCTGTTCGATCAAGACCAACGGCAACGGTATCTCGCCTATCCGTTTGGTCGACGTAGAACTTCCACGCAGGATCACTCTCGAGGGATTGGCGGTGAGCAGAGATGGAGCGCGCCTTTTCGTCGCCGATCCGGACAATGGCCGGATATTGGTGCTGGATACGGCGAAACTCCATCGCTGGTACGCGAACCCGATCATGATGAGCGATGAGCTGGTCGCGACCATCCCGGTCTCTGCGTCCGCTGGAGCTCGCGGTTTCGCCGGACGGCCAGAAGCTGTACGCGACCTCCTCCGGTTATTTGCATGAAATCGACGCCGCGCAATTCACCGTCCTGAGGTCCCTCGCCGTTCCCGGGGCGCAATTCCTGCAGGTGAGCCCGGACGGCAGCCGGGTCTACCTGATGTCGGGCAGCGCCCTGACCACGGTCGAGACCGCCGGCCTGACCCAGCTCTCCACGGTCGCTGTCACCGGCATGGGGACGTGCTCGGGGTTCGACGTCCACCCGGACGGTGTCCGCCTGTTCATGGTGGACAGCTACGGGAAGAAGCTGCTCATGGTGAACGCCGCCGACGGCCAAGTCATCTCCACGCTGGCCCTGGGCTCGGCCCCGGTGGCGATTGGCAGGTTCATCGGCCCGCTGCCGGTCACGATCACGGGCAACGTCAGGCAGGACGGCAACCCCTTGAGCGGCGTCACCATGACGTTGAATGGCGAGGGCATCCTGCGCACCAAGCTGACCCCGGCGGCCGGGGACTTCATCTTCGCCCTGAAGCCGGGCAGCTACTCGCTGACGCCCACGCTCTCTAACCTGGCGTTCTCGCCGGAAGAGATGGACCTTCAGATATCCCAGAGTCAAACCGGACTCGACTTCGCGGTCTCGGGCATCGTGCCGCCGCCGACCGTCACTCTCACTGCTTCCAAGACCTGGGTCCGGCCAAGCGAGAGTGTCACCCTGACCTGGGATTCCACCGGGGCCGACTATGTGATCCTGGACTTGATCACAAGCGACCATTTGCCACCGAGTGGCACTCGCGTCTACTACTTCCCGTATACCGCGACCCTCACCGCTACGGCCTACAGCCGGGGTGGCACGGCCAGCGACAGCATCACGGTTGTCGTCTCAACCGGCAATCCACCCACGGCCACCATCAGCGCCAATCCCGCCTCCATCCTCCAGGGCGGCTCGTCCACGCTGACCTGGAATGTGACCGGCGTATCCACGGTGACCATCGACAACGGCATTGGCGCGGTCGCCGCCAGCGGCAGCAAGGTTGTCTCGCCCGCCGTCACCACCACCTATACCGTCACCGGCACCCGCCCGGACGGCTACCAGATCACGGCGAGTACCACGATCACGGTCAGCGAATTCGACACGTCGGCCAAGCTGACCGGCACCGTGACTGACTTTGCCACCAGTCAACCGCTTAACGAAATACTGGTCAGTGCGTCGGATGCATCTGGAGTTCCACAAACTGCATTGACCGACGTTACTGGCAAGTACACAATATCAAACCTCCGAGTTGGGAGCGTAAATGTATCTTTTACCAAAACGGGATATGATTCATACCAACAAATCATTAATATCCCTTCCAACACGATGTTTGATTTAACTACACAACTTCACCAAACCCTGATTGGAGCGACATTGAGAGGTCTGGTCAAAGACGGTCAGACCAACTTGCCAATCGTTGGCGCAACAGTGATAGCTGCTTATTCAGGTTCCAGTCAAACCTCTACTAGTGCTGCGGATGGTTCTTATTTACTGACTAACATTCCCCTCGGAATCAATGCTACTATCACTGCAAGCTTCACTGGGTATCAATCAAAATCGATCCAACAAACTTTTTCTCAGGCTCAGGTCTACATATGGGACTTTGCCATTTACGATGCATCTGTCGTTGCCATCATAAACGGCAAGATCACTAACGCCAAGACCTTATTACCTGAGGCAGGTGTAAAGGTTACGCATGAGGGTAGTAATATTTCGAAAACAACGGCTGCCGATGGAATATTTATTTTTGATAATATTCCCTTTGGCGAACAAACCTTTTATTTTGAAAAGCCCGATTTTATAGAAGAGACAATCACTTTTACCGTTGATCGTACTCCGTTTACTATTGATCTTATTAAACCCAGCAGTGAAGGCGGGCAAATCACGATTGGCCAGAACATCAGCGGCATAATTCAAGATTCCATCAGTCAGTTGCCCATTTCCGGAGCCAAAGTGCGCGTACCGGGTTTGAATCTGGAAGCGGTGAGTGATGTCAATGGAAATTATTCCCTATCGGAATTATTGATCGGAACATACCCGATTATTGTTTTAGCTGCTAACCATCAATCCATGAATTTCATGGCTTCAGTAGTACCCGGTGAAACGAACAGAGCCGATTTTGTCCTTATTCCATTAGCCAATGGCCTTATCAAAGGTACGATAACCGATTCAGCTACTGGAGAGCCTGTTGCTGGAGCAAGTATAGAAATCGAAGGTAGCGCCATGCTCACGGCGGCCAGCGAAGGCGATGGGACATATAAAATGGTAGGCGTCCCTCCCGGCACATACAAGATTCTGATTATAAGTGCGGAATATGCAGACGCATCTGTGGAAAATGTCGAAGTGCAGGACCTAACCCCGACGACCGTCGACCTGCAGTTAAACAAACGTCCGATGACCGGAGCCTTGGCCGGCCGGATATTGGATAACACAACTGGAAATCCGGTTAGTGGAGCTACGGTAACAGTCGGTGGAACAGCGATCACGGCTACATCCGGAGTCGATGGGAATTACCGCCTTGATAATGTTCCTGCCGGACTGAATGATATTGTAATATCCGCTTTGGGATATCCCGATTCACCGAGGATCAGAGCGGTCATCGCCGACAAAGGCCCTTCCTCCCCATCGACCACTTCTTCTGACATCAGGATCGATATTGGAAACAGCACTGTCGACGAAGCGGTCACCGCCATTATTATGGCCAATGAAGGTGGTGATATCATCACCAAAGACAGCCGTTTCTTGCTGCATATCTTCCCTGGGACTCTCAGCGCCGACGCCAGGATCACATTGAAGGATGCCGGCGATGGTCCTGATGTTCCCATTGGAAGCGATCTGCCCTTGGACCCCACTCTGGGGATCGAGGGGGTTAAGGCGGCCAGTGTCATGACCCAGATTGAAATCGCTCCGGTCAATTCAGGCGATCCGGCCCCAATTCTCAATGGCCTAGCTGTATTCGCTGCCAGGTACGCGCAAAAAGACACGGATACTTTCCAGTTAGATGAGAATACTGCGTTCATGTATTCTTGGAACGGAAGCTATTTTACGGCTTTAGATCCTAGGCCTTATGAATTTATGGTCGATAAAATAAATAATATAGTTTATTCGACAATGGATTTTTCCAGAAGCATAATCGGTTCGACTGTTCAGTTCACTAAAAGAATATCACTTACATCAAATCCTGAAAAAATTGAAAAAATTGATATCAATCCAACTGAAATCATCATTAAAATTATAGGAAAGTCGATAAAAAACACGATCTTTCCTCCCAAGCCGAATGTTAGAATTTTTGATAAAAATGAATTGAATTGCGTTTCCGAAGCCGCTCCAGAGCAAAAGCCCAATCCCAATGCCTTGCCGCTTCTTGTCATCCACGGTTTTGACCCATTGACTCTCTTTGGCCTCGATAAAAAAGTAACCAATCCAAACAATGTAGAGCGCTATAAATTGATGCTTGAGGATATCGTCGATGCGACCAACGGAGTATATCGCCCGGTATTTGTGTCTTATAATACAGAAGCTAAAATTCCTTCGATCGCGCAATCCTTGGCAGAAAAACTTTTAGGAGAATATCGGGATCAAAACATCAGTTTTAAAGGCTTAGCTGCAGATCCTAATGACCCAGCTTCCGGGACATTCCCCTATCTGGATACATTCGGCTTCAGCATGGGGGGGTTGGTTTCAAGGACATTTATTTATTTCAATCGTATAAATAGGGTTCACAATATGACTATGATTGGAACTCCTAACCATGGGGTTTTCAATTGCCTGAAATATCTATTTGAAAACGACTCTCTTTTCGGCGGCGCATTGGGCATTCTCAAGCCACTGAATTTCGGTGCCTCAGATATGCTGGATTATGATGACAACAATCCTATTGAAGGATATAACCAAAATCCATTTCTTTTTCGTTTGAACTCCCCGATATTAAGTCCCGCGGTCACCCCTCACGGCGACATGAACCTGTTCGCCGGAACTGACGAAAGTGCCTGGTTGGGCTTAACCAACTTGTTTATTGCAAGTCCGCATGACAGCCTCGTTACAGTTAAAAGTGTTTACTGCCGACCAACTGATTCAACGCTTGAGTCAAAACTATCTTTGTTGAAGGTCCAAAAGCCCTTAGCGGAAAAATATGAACACACAAAAATATTCAGTCATGCAAACATAGGGACCAAAGATAAACGCATCAACGATTTTTCCGAGGAGCTTGCCAAGGGATTTTCGGATTGGACAGTGGAAAGGGTTTATAATGAGGACCCAATGGACAATGCTTTTATTAAGCCAACCAAAGATGTTGGCGGTTTCTGCAAGAGCAAAGTCAAAGTGGAGTATAATGTCTGGGTGCCGGATGCTGAACGCCAGGCACGTGATTTTGACAGGGTGGTATTGGTGATCTATCACAAGGACAGTAATGATCATTGGCATATCTCGGAACCCAAGGGAGGCGAAAATGGTGCTGATATCAATGGCAATGTGGTTGGAACAAAAGTGAAATCTATATCCGGGAATTCAAAATTCACACAAGCAGGCAATCCTCTTATTCTAGATGCAACTGTTAATTTTGATCCTAATCCAACAAAAGGAGAAATCGGTTATGATCCAGAAAAAGATATCGTTGACACCATTTCTTTGGTCATTCCTCTTAAACCAGGTAAAATGACTGTTCCTCTTGATCCAACAAAAGCTCATTTCAGGATTCCGAATCTGAATGATTAACTGATGAAAAAAGTATTGTTTCTCTTTCTGCTGCTGCAGTTAATCAACTGTAATAGTGCCCAATCACACTGGGATGTAGAGCGGAACTATTTAAATTACCCCTGGCAATTCGTCACGCCTATGCCCTATGGAAGGTATGGGCATGAGGCCGTGTACGCATCAAATGGCAAGGTCTATGTGATGGGCGGGTTGGTTTTTCTGGTAGCAAAAGGATTCGGCAAGGACAAGGAATTGAATAGTTGGGTTATTAAAAAGTTTAACAATGGGAGATATTCCAACCTTGCATATGACTTGCGGAAAAGCGAGTGGGAATACATGAGATTAATCCCTGGATGGAGAAAATCAGATATCATTTCAATATTCGACCCAAATAAAAACTATTGGAGGGATCAATGGCGAGAGCGGAGAGGTTTTTTAAATAACTATACAGGAGAAGAACTAAATAAGTTGTGTCAGCCATCCGTGCCCAATGGAAAACCTTTGCGGATTTATGACACAGATTTGGATCGAATTGGGAATGGCCTTGCGATTAGTATAAATGACAATGAGATATTTTGGACCGGGGAAAAAATTTTGGAGGGAATGTTGAAAATATTAGCTTCCCCTACAATGTGAAAACTGATGCATGGCTTATAAATTCTTTTAATAAAATAGTTCGCCAATCTCCCAAACCCTTCTGGGAGTATGACCAGCGAGAATTATATCAAACGAACATTCCTTCCATGCATGAGGCTCGATGTGATCACCAAGCCGTATCTGCCAACGGAAAGATCTATGTACTGGGCGGTTGGAGAGAAGAAACCGCAATTAATAAATGGGGAAGCATGTATAATACAGGTAAAGATATCGTTTCCAAGACCATGGAATGCTATGATCCCAAGACCAACAAGTGGGAATATAAAAAACCACTGAGCCGGGAGCGGATGGTATTCGCGGCCGTGGCAGGAAAAGACGACAAAATTTATGTTTTCGGCGGAGCGGCCGGCATGTCCGACGACCGCAATACACCGATTCTGAACACGGTCGAAGTCTATGATCCCAAGACCGATTCTTGGTCTTTTAGGAAACCAATGCCCACTCCACGCTTCGACCATGTAGCGGTGATGGCCGCTGACAGCAAGATATACATTATGGGCGGGGCCGAAGCATATGACGATGTATCCTCGGCAATCTTCATCTATGACCCCGTAACAGACAGCTGGGAGCGAGGGCCCGATATGATCCTACCGCGCGCCGCCCTTGCCGCAGCCGCCACTCCGGACGGGAAAATCTATGCCATCGGCGGCTCCGATGTCGGCGCCTATAAAAACAATGATCGATGGAAACACCTGACCGATTTGGTTCCCAAAGACGAGTTGGGAGATTATGCCGGCAAGGTGCAAGATTCGGTAGAGGTGTTAGATATATTTAAGTGGCGGAAATCAACAAAAGGAAAATGACGGTTCCTCTTGATCCAACCAAAAGATGACTGGGGGAAGATGCTGCTCGGTTGCAGTTGCGCAATCGAAACGAAGTAAACAATCCGGAATTAATATTATCGGTAGTTTGAACCGTTGATTCTATTTGCAGCTTTCGGCGATGGCCCAGGCGAAATCCTCGACCTGCTTTTCCGTGGTGTTCCACGAGCACATCCAGCGCACCTCGTTCTTCTCCTCGTCCCAGGTGTAGAAGAAATATTTTTCCAGCAGTTTGTCGATGGCTTGGCGCGGCAGCGAGGCGAACACGGCGTTGGCCTGGACCGGCTGGACCACGGCGACGCCCGGGATCTTGTTGACCCTCTCCTCCAGCAGCCGGGCCATGCGGTTGGCGTGGCTGGCGTTCTCGAGCCAGAGGCCGTCGCTGAGCAGCGCGGTCAGCTGGGCGGCGATGAAGCGCATCTTGCTGGCCAGCTGCATGGACTGCTTGCGGATGAAGATGCTGTTTTTGCTCAGCTCGGGGTGGAAGCAGACCACCGCTTCGCCCAGCAGCAGCCCGTTCTTGGTGCCGCCGAAGGAGAGGATGTCCACCCCCAGCTCGCCGCTGATCTCGCCCAATCCCTTCTCCAGGCTGGCGGCGGCGTTGCACAGGCGGGCGCCGTCCATGTGCAGGTAGAGCCCGTGGTGGTGGCAGAAGGCGGCGATCTCCTTGACCTCGGCGGGGGAGTAGACCGTGCCCAGCTCGCTGGCCTGGGTGATGGACACCACCGCGGGCTGGACGCGGTGCTGGTCCAGGCGCCCCCGCAGGTGGCGGGCGATGTGCTCGCAGGTGAGCTTGCCGTCGCCCGTGTGCACGGTGAGCAGCTTGCAGCCCGCGGCGTTCTCCAGGGCGCCGCACTCGTCGGCGTTGATGTGGGCGTGCTCGGAGCAGATCACGGCCTGGAAGGAGCGCGCCAGGGTGGAGAGGCTGACGATGTTCGCCCCCGTGCCGTTGAACACGATGTAGACGTCCACCTTTTTGCCGAAGTGCCCGCGGAACGCGGCGACCGCGCCTTCCGTCCAGGCGTCCATGCCGTAGGCCACCGCCGGGCCGCTGTTCGCCGCCGCGATCGCCTCCAGCGCCCGCGGGTGCACCCCCGAGTGATTGTCGCTGCCGAATGTCGTGTCGATGGCCATGTTCCCTCCTGTTTCCGCTCCCGGCACTCGGGTGCCGGGAGTGTTCATGTTTTCTTGATGATCACCACGGTGATGTCGTCCTCGGGGGTGGGCTGGAAGGCCAGCATGTCCGCCTTGATGCGCTCGAAGATCTCGCGGGCGCTCCGCCCCTTGTTCGCCCGCAGGACCGACTCGAAGCGGCCGGGGAAATACTTGTTCCCCGCGGCGTCGCGGTGGTCGGAAAGGCCGTCGGTATAGAGCACCAGGATGTCGCCGCGCCCCATGAGGCTGATCTCGTTGACCGTGTACTTCTCCTTGACGCCGAGCAGCGGCACGGTCTTCTCGCTGTTGCCGCGCGAGGGCATGGTGCCGATCTGGGGAAAGGAGATCAGCCGGTCCTCGCTGATCGGCGCCAGGCGGTCGAACTTGTTGGAGAACACCAGCGGCGGCGGGTGGGCCGCCGACAGGAAGCGGAAGGTGCCGCGCTCGGTGATCTCGCCGTAGACCATGGTCAGGGTCTTGTGAATGCCCGACGAATTGTAGAAGCGGGTATTGATGTTGTCGAACAGGGTGGTGGTGATCTCGCCGAAGAATTTCAGTTCGTACGAGACGCCGAGCAGGAAGGCCTGGTGGAACACGGCGGCGATGAACGCCGCCCCGTAGTCGTGCCCCTCGACGTCGAGCACGACGATGCCCGCCCGGGCGGCGGTGGCGCGCAGCTTGTCTTTCAGCCCGTCGCCGGCCTCGCGGATGAGCTTGTCCATCTTGTAGCGCTTCTTGAAGTCGACGTAGATGATGTGGTCGCCGCCCGCCCGGCCGTTGAGCGGCAGCGACTCGCCGTAGACGTCGATCCAGGGGACCTCGGGCAGCTCGCTGGGCGGCGCGTCGAAGTTGCGGGCCAGCGCGCCCAGGTTCTTCAGCTCGCGGTTCAGGGCGGCGATGCGCTGGCGCGCCTCGGCGAGGAGTTCGCTGTCCGTTTTTTCCTTCATGGGCCTTTAAAAAAGGATCTCGATGGAGTTCGGGCCGGTCAGCTTCTCGATGTCCTTTTTCATCGAGGCGGTGGCGCGGATGCCCTGGCCCGCCTCCGAGTTGATCACCACCCGGGCGCTGTCGGGATGGTTGATGACGATCATGTAGGGGACGGAGTCGCGGTTCTTTTCCAGCTTCTGCTTCAGCTTGTCGTTGAAGCCCTCGTCGATCTGCTCGTAGTGGATGGTGATGACGATCTTGCGCGCCTTCTTCTTGAGCATGCCCTCCAGCTCCTGCAGGTTCTCCAGGTAGATGCTGGTCTCCTCGTTCTCGGACTCGGCGCCGCGGAAATGGCTGCGCCCCTCTAGGAAATAGGGGACGTCGACCTTGAGCTCCTTTTCCAGGGCCGCCCAGCGGTCCTTGAAGCACAGGACCTTGATGCGCCCGGTCAGGTCCTCGAAATAGATCTCGCCGTAGGCGTCGCCCTTCTTGGAGGTGCGGCGCTCGAACTCGGTGACCACCCCGCCCAGCTTGATCACCTCGCCCTTGAACTCGTAGTTCTGGATGGCCAGGATGGTGGTGTTGGAGACCTTGCTGATCTCGCTGCTGAATTTTTCCAGGGGGTTGCGGGTGACGTAGATGCCGGCGATCTCCTTCTCGCCCTTGATCATCTCGCTCTCCGGCCATTCCTCGAGCGCCAGGAATTCCTTGGCGATGTACTCGTCGCCGATCTCCTCGGCGAACAGGGCCTTCTGGTTGCGGCTGCGGTTCTTGCTGATGGCGGCGGCGCGGCGCAGCACCTCGCCGATGCCCTCGAACAGGGTGCGGCGCTTCAGGCCGAAGCGGTCGAAGGCGCCGGCCTTGATCAGGCTCTCCAGGACGCTCTTGTTCACCTTGCCCAGGTCGACGCGGGTGACGAAGTCGTTGAAGTCCCTGAACTCGCCCCCTTCGGCGCGGGCGCGCAGGATGATGCCCAGCGCGGCGCTGCCCACGTTCTTCAGCCCGATCAGGCCGAAGCGCACGGCGCAGGGCCCCTCGACGTGGAAGTTCTCCCGGCTCTTGTTGATGTCGGGCGGCAGGATCTCGATGCCCATCTTCTTGCTTTCCGAGATGTACTGGATGATCTTCGAGGAGGTGGTGGTCTTGTCCGCCTCGGAGCTCAGATGGGCCGACATGAAGTAGACGGGGTAGTGGGCCTTGAGGAAGGCGGTCTGGTAGGCGAGGTAGGCGTAGGCGGTGGCGTGGGACTTGTTGAAGCCATACTCGGCGAAGGTCCGCATCTGGCCGAACAGCTCCTCGACCTTCTTGCGGTCGTAGCCCTTCTTCGCCGCCCGCTCCAGGAACTTCTTCTCCTGGGCCGGCATCTTGCTCACGTCCTTCTTGCCCATGATCTTGCGCATCTCGTCGGCCTCGCTCATGGAGAAGCTGGCGATGCGCACCGAGATCTGCATGACCTGCTCCTGGAAGACGATGATGCCGCAGGTGTCCTTGAGGATCTCCTCGAGCTCGGGGAAGAGGAAGGTCGTCTTTTCCTTTCCCAGCTTGCGGTTGACGTAGACGTCCGCCATGCCGGACTGCAGCGGCCCGGGGCGGTAGAGGGCGTTGAGCACGATCAGGTCGTCGATCTTGGCCGGCTTGGATTTTTTCAAGTAGTCGCGCATGCCCGAGCTCTCGAACTGGAAGATGCCGTCGGTGTCGCCCTTCTGGAAGAGCTTGAAGGTCTTGGCGTCGAGCAGGTTGATGTTCTCCAGGTCGACCGCCGTGCCCTCGTTCTCCAGGACCTCGCGCAGGATGTTCTTGATGATGGTCAGGGTGATCAGCCCCAGGATGTCCATCTTGAGCAGGCCGATGTTCTCCACCTCGTCCTTCTCGAAGTGGGTGGTGATGTCCTCCTTGGCCTTGTAGAGCGGCATGAACTCGGTCAGCTTGCGCGGGGCGATCACCACCCCGGCGGCGTGCTTGCCGGTGTTGCGGATGTTGTTTTCCAGGCGCAGGGCGAAGTTGATCAGCTTGACGAACTCGGGCTTGCTCTTGATCTCGCGCTGCATCTCCGGGCTGCGGTCGATGGTCTCCTTCAGCTCCACCTTGGGCCCGTTGGGGATCATCTTGGCCAAGCGGTTGACGTCGGCCAGCTTGATGCCCATGACGCGGCCGATGTCGCGGATGGCCAGCTTGGCCTTCATGCGCCCGAAGGTGACGATCTGGGCCACGTTGTCCTCGCCGTACTTTTCGCGGATGTAGGCGATGACCTCGTCGCGGCGCTCGGCGTCGAAGTCGATGTCGATGTCGGGCAGGCTGACGCGCTCGGGGTTGAGGAAGCGCTCGAAGATCAGGTCGTATTCCAGCGGGTCGATGTTGGTGATGCCCATGACGAAGGCCACCAGGCTGCCCACCACCGAGCCGCGGCCCGGGCCGACCGGGATGCCGCTCTCCTTGGCGTGGCGGATGATGTCCCAGACGATGAGGAAGTAGCCGGGGAAGCCCATCTCGCGGATCTTCTCGATCTCGTACAGCAGGCGCTTCTCGTATTCGGCGGGGTTGTGGCGCAGGTGCTTGGCCTTGGCCAGGTACTGGTGCTGGATGCGCTCGAAGCCCTCGAGGCAGATCTTCTCGAAGAAATCGTCGACGCTCAGCTTGCCCGGCGTCTTGAAGGCGGGCAGGAAGTACTTCTTCAGCTTGAACTCGAAGTTGCAGCGCGAGGCGATCTCGAAGGTGTTGTCCAGCGCCTCGGGCAGGGCGGAGAACAGGGCGGCCATCTCCTCGCTGGACTTGAAATAGAGCTCGTCGGTCTCCTTCTTCATCGGCCGGTCGGGGTTGTCGATCAGCTCGGTGGTCTGGACGCAGATCAGGATCTCGCGGGCGTCGGCGTCCTCGCGCGTCAGGTAGTGGACGTCGTTGCTCGCCGCCAGCGGCAGGTCCAGGTCGCGGGCCAGGCTCACCAGCTTGGGCAGGACCTCCAGCTGCTCCGCCAGGCCGTGGTTCTGGACCTCGACGTAGAAGTTGTCCTTGAAGGTCTCGCGGTACCAGCGGGCCGCCGCCCGCGCCTTGTCCTCGTGGCCGCGCAGCAGGTGGTAGGGGAGCTCGCCCTGGATGCAGGAGGACATGACGATCAGCCCTTCCTTGTACTTTTCCAGCAGCTCCTTGTCGATGCGCGGCTTGCGGTAGAACCCCTCCAGGTAGGAGGCGGTGATCAGCTCGCACAGGTTGCGGTAGCCCTGGTCGTTCTTGACCAGCGCCAGCAGGTGGAAATAGTTGAGCTCGTCCTCGCGGCGGTTCGGGCGGTCGAAGCGCGACCCCGGCGCCAGGTAGAGCTCGGAGCCGATGATGGGCTTGATGTCGGCCTTCAGGGCCTTGTTGTAGAAGTTCACCGCCCCGAGCATGGAGCCGTGGTCGGTCAGGGCGACGGCGGGCATCTGGTAGGCGCGGGCCCGGTTCAGCAGGTCGTCGATCTTCAGCGTGGAATCGAGCAGGCTGTATTCCGAGTGCAGGTGCAGGTGGATGAAGCTCTTCATTCCCACTCGATGGTCGCCGGCGGCTTGGAGGTGACGTCGTAGACGACCCGGTTCACCTGGCGGACCTGGCGGACGATCTGCTGGGCGGCGGCGTCCAGCACCTCGCCGGGCAGGGCGGCCCAGTTGGCGGTCATGCCGTCGGTGCTGGTCACGGCGCGCAGGGCGATGACGCCGCCGTAAGCGCGCTCGTCGCCCATGACGCCGACGCTGCGCACCGGCAGCAGCACGGCGAAGGCCTGCCAGACCTTGTCGTACCAGCCGCTGCGCTTCAGCTCGGCGATGAAGATGGCGTCGGCCTGCTTGAGCACGGCCAGCTTGGCGCGGGTGATGTCGCCCAGGACGCGGACGGCGAGCCCGGGGCCGGGGAAAGGGTGGCGGTTGAGGATGTCGGCGGGGATGCCCAGCAGGCGCGCCACCTCGCGCACCTCGTCCTTGAACAGGAACTTGAAGGGCTCGATGATCCGCCCCTGCTTCTCCAGCCGCTGCACCTCGCGCACGCGGTTGTGGTGGGTCTTGATGGTCTGCGAGGGGCCCTGCACGGGGTTGCTTTCGATCACGTCCGGATAGAGGGTGCCCTGGACCAGGAAGTCGAAGTCCTTCAAGCCGCGGTAGAAAACGTCGATGAACGTCTTGCCGATGATCTTGCGCTTGCGTTCCGGGGAGGCGACCCCCTTCAGGCTCTTCAGGAAGGCGCGCGAGGCGTTGACGTAGGTGACCTTCAGCCCCAGGCGCCGGCGCAGGTTGTCCAGCACCTCCTTCTCCTCGTCCAGGCGCAGCAGGCCGTTGTTGACGAAGATCGCGGTGACGTCGTCCCCCAGCGCCCGCTGCGCCAGCAGGGCCAGCGTGGTGGAGTCGACGCCGCCGCTCACCCCCAGCACCACGCGCTTGCCGCGGCATTTCTCCCGCAGCAGGGCGACTTCGTTCTCGATGAAGTTCTTCATGCTCCAGGTGCGGGCGGCGCCGGCGATGGCGAACAGGAAATTGCCCAGGATCTTGGTCCCCTCCTGGGTGTGCATGACCTCGGGGTGGAACTGCACGGCGAAAATGTTCCGCGCGCCGTTCTCGACGGCCGCGATGGTGCCGTCGGCGCTGCGGGCGGTGATATGGTACCCCTTGGCGGGGGCGGCGACCGAGTCGCCGTGGCTCATCCAGACCGTGCTGTGGTCCGCCACCCCGGCGAACAGGGGGGTCGCCGCCGTGACGTCGAGGCGCGCCTTGCCGTATTCGCGCCGGGCCGAGCGTTCCACCTTGCCGCCCAGCATGCGGGTGAGCAGCTGCATGCCGTAGCAGATGCCCAGGATGGGGATGCCGGCGGCGAACAGCTTGGCGTCGACGCGCGGCGCGCCCGGGGCGGTGGTGCTGGCCGGCCCGCCCGAGAGGATGATGCCCGCCGGGGGGTGGGCGAGGATCTTTTTCAGGGGATAATGGAACGGCTGGATCTCGGAAAATACGCCCAGTTCCCTGACGCGGCGGGCGATGAGCTGGGTGTATTGCGAACCGAAATCGAGGATCAGGATTTTGTCTTTCATGGATGGCCGAATCTTAGCAGATTAGGAGCCGGGGTTCAATAAGGGATCTCCCGATTTTTTGGCTTGCCGGACCGAAAAAATTGACAGCGCTGCCGCGCCCGCCTATACTGGACGCCCATGCCCGAACTGCCCGAAGTCGAGACCATCGTCCGCCAGCTGCGCCGCCAGGTGCTGGGCAAGACCATCGCCTCCCTGCGCCTCTCCTGGCCGCGCTCCGTCCAGGGCGCGCCGGCCGAATTCCGCCGCCGCGTCCATGGGCTGACCGTCGCCGCCGTCAGCCGCCGCGGCAAGTATATCGGCGTGGAGGGCGCGGACGGCACCTTTTTCACCATCCACCTGCGCATGACCGGCAAGCTGGTGACGGAGCTCTGCGCCCCCGACCGCAAGCATGAGCGCGCGCGCTTCACCTTCGCCGACGGCACGGCGCTCCATTTTGTCGACGCCCGCAAGTTCGGCCGCCTGCGCCTGTGGCCCTGCCGCGGCGAGTCATGCCCGGGGCTGGGGCCCGAGCCGCTGCGCGAGCCGGCGGTGCTGGCGGCGCTTGAAGGGCCTGCGCACCCGGCGGCCGATCAAGAGCCGTGCTCCTCGACCAAGCGGTACTGGCCGGCATCGGCAACATCTATGCCGACGAGGCCCTGTTCGCCGCCGGCATCCATCCCCTGCTGCCGGCGGCCGCCTTGAGCGGAGCAGCAAAAACGCCTGGCCGGCGCCGTGCCGCGGATCCTGAAACTGGCCATTGGCCGCCGCGGCACCACGCTGCGCAACTACCGCTCCGTTGATGACCGCAGCGGCGAGAACCAGGAGCACCTGAACGTCTACGGCCGCGCCGGCCGGCCTTGCCTGTCCTGCGGCACCCCCATCGAAAAGATCCGCATCTCCGGCCGCTCTTCGCACTTCTGCCCCAGCTGCCAGAAGAAGAACTATCAGTGACAAAGTGACAAGTAAAAGTGAAATGTAAGAACAGCAAGATTTCGAACTATGGCTTTGATCCTTTCACTTGTCACATATTCACTTGTCACTTTAGATCGAAGTCTAGATTTTGGCGATGAGAGATGATATCCAGGAAACGATGGCGCGACCAATGAAACCAGCATGCCCGGGATGCGCTCGTAGTTGAAGAAGATCCAAACCGCCAGCGCCAGGACCAGGGCCAGGTTGAGCAGGAAGCGGCGCAGGGGGCGTTTGGGCCGGCGCCGGGCCTTGGGTTTGGGCGTGCGCCTGGCGCCGGCGCCGGCGCGGCTCACGATCGTCTTTTCCCGGTCGCTCGCCCTGGGCAGGTCGCCGAAGCGCGGCTTGTCCGCCTTGGGCAGCTTGAAGGGCTTGAAGAGCGGCTTGATCAGCTCCTGCCACTCCTTCTCCGTCGCCGGCCGCCGGGCGCGCTCCTTGGCCATCAGGCGCTCGACCAGCGGCTGGTAGGCGGCCAGTTCCCCGGGCAGGCGGGGGATGGGCTCGGTCACGTGCTTCATGATCACGGTCATGGTCTGGCTGCCCTTGAAGGGCGGCGCGCCGCTCAGCATCTCGTAGAGCACCACCCCCAGGCTGTAGATGTCGCTGCGGCCGTCGGCGCGCTTGGCGTTGAGCTGCTCCGGGCTCATGTAGCGCGGCGTGCCCATGCTCATGCCCGAGCGCGTGAGCTGGGTGGTGGATGCCAGCACGCGGGCGATGCCGAAGTCCAGGATCACCGGCGTGCCGTCGCGGCGGAACATGATGTTGTCGGGCTTGATGTCGCGGTGGATGAAGCCCTTGGCGTGAGCGTAGAACAGGGCGGCGGCGACCTGGTTGGCGATGGCCAGCGCCTCGTCGGGCTCGATGCGCCCGCGGGCCTGGATGCGCTGCTTCAGGCTCTCGGGGAAGAACTCCATGGCCATGAAGCGCAGCTCCGGGGTGCGGCCGGTCGCAAAGACGCGCACGATGTTGGGGTGGTGCAGCCGGGAGATGGTCTGCGCCTCCTTGATGAAGCGCTTCACCGCCACGGTCTCGGCGAAGCGCCGGCGGGTCATCACCTTCAGCGCCACCAGCCGCGCGTGCTTCTGGTCCACGGCCAGGAAGACGTCGGCGGCGCCGCCGCTGCCCAGGAATTTTTTCAGTGCGTAGCCGGGAACGTCAGGGAAGGAGGCCATTCTCTACCGGGCCGAAGCCGCGGGTTTGCGGTACAACCCCAGCCGCAGCATCAGCCGCAGGCCGCCCCAGACGCTGAAAAATGCTCCCAGGCCGGCAGTCAGGAAGCTCCCCCAGGCGGAGCCTGCGGCGGCGGGGACCAGGGTGAGCGCCAGGCCCAGCGCCAGGCTGGACAGCCAGATGAGCAGGCAGCCCAGCAGCACGCGCGCCAGCCGCGCCGCCGGGGAACCCTGGTCATCGGGCAGCCCCGCGCGCAACGCCAGGGTGAAGGCGGCGTTCAGGCCGACGAAGAAGCCGGCGAACATGGCGTTGAAAAGGGAAAGGAGCGCCAGCAGCGTGGGCAGGATGAACAGAAAGAAATAGTAGAGGACCGCGGGCAGGGCGGCGCCCAAGCGGGCGCGGGCCGCCGCGAAGAAGCGTTCCCGCCCGACGTCGCCGCCGATGAGCTCCCAGGCGGTGAACAGGACCAGCCCGCCAAGGACCAGCCCGCCCAAAATGTCGGCCAGGAAATGGACGCCCAGGTACATGCGGGAAAAGGCGACCAGCGCCACCAGAAACGGGGCGAGCCAGGACAGCCAGCGCTTGCGGAAGATGACCGCCAGGCCGCCCCACATGGCTATCGCCCCCGAGGCGTGGCCCGAAGGGAAGCCGAAAGACATGCCCTTGAGCCGGTAGGCGTCGATGACCTCCCGCGCCGGCAGGTCAAAAAAGCTTTTCCCGCCCATGGCGCGGAAAGGGGTGGCGGCGTCCAGGCCCTTTTCCAGGCAGGCGACGCGGGAATCGGCGAAAAACGGCCGCGGCAGCCCGAAAAACTGCTTGGCGATCTCGCTGAGCATGGCCGTCCAGGCGACGATCTGGAACAGGATGAACCCTTTGCGCAGGCTGATGCCGAACAGCACGGCGATGACCACGATGATGACGAAGCGGTAATAGCCGGTGGCTGAGACCTGGATCATCAGCCAGGTCAGGGTCTTGGGCGCCAGCGTCTGCAGCGCGATATGGATCCCGGTCTGGAACATCGCTCCTCCTGGGGACTTGTTTTATGCGAGTTCCTATTCTCGGCCAAAGGCGCGGCGTTTGTCAACCGCGGCACGGCCGCGGGCGATCAGTTTCGGTCGCTCAACAGATATTCTTCTCCCAGACGTTGTTGGCCTTGTCCGCTTCGATATTGGCGCCGCCCGTGTCGATGGTGATCTTCAACGCCCCCGGGCAGGCCACCTTCCAGGTGACGGGGACGCTGGCGCTCTGGCCCGGCTGGATGGCCGGGACGGGGAACGTCTTGGCGGTCACGCCGTTGACCTTCAGGTTGCCCTGGCAGGCTTGAGAGGCGACCGCGCCCTTGTTCTCGACCTTGACGGTGAACGTCATGTCGTAGCCCACGTTGAACAGCCCCGAATAACCCACATTCGTGATCGCCAGTTCGGGATTGCCGGTCAGGGTGAAGCAGCCGCTGGGATTGACCGTATTGCCGCCGGAGTGATTGATAAAAATCTTGTAGCAGATCGGGTTCGGGTGCGCCCCGTCGGTGTCGCCCCTGACGAAGGTGCAGTTCTTGGTCCCCAGCTTGGCGTCGACGCCCTGGGCGATGGTATGGGTCCAACTGCCTTCGCGGTTGAGCAGGATGTCCAGGGTTTGAATATTGCCCAGGCGTTTCCAGGTCACGGCGTGGGTGCTGCCGCTCTCCCAGATCTCGCCGCCCTTGGGCGACAGGATCTCGATCCCGCCCTGCTCCTTCATCGTAAAGTCGCCGCTGACCGCTTCGCATTTTCCGTCCAGCGTCCTGACCTTGATCCGGTAAATGCCCGGATTGGGATTGAGCGGAACGGGGTTCCATTCGAAGCTGCCGCTGTTGGAGGTGCTGGCGGCCAGCGTCACGCCACCGAGTATCGCCCCCTTGCCCGTGCGCCACAAGGTGAGCGAAACATTCGCGTCCAGGCCGGCGGCCTTGTCCCACTTGACCTTGACGACATTGTACGGATCGGCGACGTCGCCCGTCTTGGGGCTGGTGACGGACATGCAGGGGTGGTCGGTCTGCCCGAAATGCGGGATGCCTATGATCGGGTTAATAATGCCCCCCGTGCCGCCCCCGGTATTGCCGGGCTTGTCGCTCAGCGCGAAGATATCGCCAAACGCCGAGACCGCGTTGTCCATGGTGCGGACCCTGATCCGGTACCCGGTTCCCGCGACGGCGGGGCCGCCCGTGTAGGTCCCCACGCTCCAGCCATAGCTGCCCTGGCCGTTGCTGCCGATGGCCTGGTCCTCGGCGATGGTCCCCAGGCTGCTGCCGTTGCGCCACAGGACGATCCTGACCTTTGTCGTGGCCGGCAGGCCGATGAACGTCCAGGTGACCGGCTTGATCGCGCCGATCTCCAGGCTGGCGCCCGCCGCCGGAGCGGTCACCGTGATGCTTGCCGCCAGTGCCGGCAGCGCGGCCAATAGGGCCAAAAGAATCGCCGTCCATGTCTGTTTCATGAGACCTCCATGCTTTTTCAAGGAAGGAACGATGAGTGCTTTCTTCCTTACCGTCTATAAATATAACCTATTTTTCGTAATATCTCATTCGGGTCCAAAATGTCCCGGGATTTCTTTTGTATGCCCATGCCGCTGCCGGCGCCGGTCGGCAATTTCCGCTTCCATCAAGCAAAAAAAGTCGTTTTGCTTCATCTTTGTTGATATTTCAATCAGTCACCCATATATAAATGGCGGAGGTAACGGCGAATGGTCATTCCTGTCAGCCTATGGAGAAAAATGCTGTTGTGCGGGGCGGTTGCCGTAAGCATCGGCTTGGCGCTCACGTCCTGCAAGGGAAAGGACCGCAGGGGTCACGCCCCGGGCGCGCCGGCCGACTCCTCCGCGGCGCTCATTGCGGAAAAAATCCGGACCCGAATCGAAGCGGCCTGCGGCGGGACGGATGTCCGGATATGCCGCGTCCCGGTCTATGCCAGCGAATGGCTGCCCGGCTTCTACGTGCGGCGGCTCTATCGCCCGGCGTGGAGCGACAAGCGGCGCGTCTCCCGGCCGGCCATCGACCTGGTGAACGCCATTCGCCGGGCGGACCGCGATGGCTTGCGGCCGGGAGACTATCACCTCGCCGCCATCGAGTCCCTGCTCGCCGAGGTGCGCGCCGACATCCGCAACGGCGGGGTGATCGTACCCGGGCGCTGGGTGGAACTCGATCTCCTGCTCACGGACGCGTTCCTGGTGTATGGGTCCCACCTGCTCGACGGCCGGGTGAATCCCGAGACCCTCGAGACGGATTGGGTGGCCAACCGCCGCGGCGGCGATATCTCCGCCATACTGGAGCGGGCGCTGGCGGCGGGTGACGTCGCCGGCGCCCTGTCGGCGCTGGAACCCCCCGAGCGGGGCTTCCAGAGGCTGCGCCAGGCGCTGGCGTTCCTCCGTTCCGTGGCGGCGCGGGGAGGGTGGCCCACGATCCCCGACGGGCCGAACCTGAAGCGGGGCGATCAAGGCCCGCCGGTGGCGGCGCTGCGCGCCCGGCTTCGCCTCGGCGGCGATCTTGCGGCGTCGGCAGGGGGCGACCCCGGGCCGTTCGACGAAGCGCTCGAGCAGGCCGTGGAGCGGTTCCAGGCGCGCTTCGGCCTGACCGCGGACGGGGTGGTGGACGCGGCGACGCGCGGCGAGCTCAACGTGAGCGCGCAGCGCCGCGTGGAACAGGTGGAGGTGAACCTCGAGCGCTGGCGCTGGCTGCCGCAGGATCTGGGACGGCGCCACATCATCGTGAATATCCCGGCATTCGACCTGGAGGTGGTGGAGGATGAAACGGTCGTGCTCGACATGCGGGTCGTGGTCGGACGCCCCTATCACCACACCCCGGTGTTCAGCGACTCGATGCGTTACCTGGTATTGAACCCGTGCTGGGAGGTGCCCCACGAAATCGCGGTGAAGGAAGTGCTCCCGCTCGTCCAGCGCGATCCCTCCTATCTCGCCCAGCAGCAGATGCAGGTGTACGAGGGGTGGGGCCCGGATGCCCGGGCGATCGATCCCGCGACGGTCGACTGGTCGGCCCTCACCCCCGCCCGCTTCCCGTACCGGCTGTCCCAGGATCCGGGCCCGGTCAACGCCCTGGGGCGCATCAAGTTCATGTTCCCGAACAAGTTCAACGTCTACCTTCACGATACGCCGGCCCGCCCGCTGTTCGCTGAAACGCAACGGGACTTCAGCCATGGGTGCATCCGCATCCAGAAGCCGCTCGATCTCGCCTTGTATCTGCTGCGCCAGGATCCAAAGTGGAGCCGCGAGACGCTGCTGCGTGCCCTGGACGAAGCGCGGGACCGCAGCGTGCCGCTGCCGGAGCCGATGCCGATCCACGTGCTTTATTGGACGGCCTGGGCTGACGCGGACGGCACGATCGAATTCCGCCCGGATATCTATGGCCAGGATCCACCCCTCCTAACAGCCCTGCGCTCGCCCGCGCCCGCCAAAAACTAGGCAGCATCGGTAATCTGCGATCCCGGCCCGGCGTCGTATGGCCATTCCCAAGGGAAGAAGGAGAGCCGATCGACGGGCGAAGAAAAAAAATTAAATAAAACCGGTTTGGGGGCATTTATTATGATATAATTATATCCAGGATGATGTGACTGAAAACGGCAGGTTTTGAGAGGATATGCCAAAGCCTGCAACGTGTGGGAGGAAACAGATATGTCGCGAAAGAAAGATCAAGATATAAATGGATCGATTGCCGGCTCGAAGGCCGGCCGTCGGCTCCGACCCGTGATCAAGCATGTTGCCGTCGCGGGACTGGTTTTCCTTGGGCTCACCCTGGCCGGCGCGGTCCGTCCCGCCATGCCGCCGGCCTTCGCGGCGCCCGGGATCGCTTTCCGCTGCCAGAACGTGACCTCGCCCGTCCGGGTGCAGGTGCTGGCGGTGCTCCCTGGCGAAACCGTGACCTTGGAAGTGGTCAACCGCGAACTGGGATCGGACTACGTGGCCCAGCCGGCGGGCGGCCAGCTCGTGCCGCTGGGCGCGGGAAACTGGGAGTGGAAATCACCTTCGGCGCCCGGCCTCTATCCCATCCAGATAGGAGCGGGGAACGGGGGAAAATCGGTCATGCTGCAGGCGTTCGTCATGGTCCCTTTCGACCAGCTCCAGGGCGAGGTCCTGAACGGCTACCGGATCGGCCGCTATCCCGAAAAGCCGCTGCGCGGGCTTGCCGACTACCTGCCGCCGGCCGGATTCATCGAGGTCACCCCGGAGAATGAAAACGCCCTGGTCTCCCCGCACTTCCGGCTCGGGCAGTTCGCGTGCAAGCAGCCGGGCTCCAGGAAATACATCGTGCTGAACAAGCGGCTGCCGCTCGCCCTCGAGTACATACTCAAGCGGGTGAACGAAGCCGGCCTGCGGGCGACCACGTTCACCATCATGAGCGGCTACCGCACCCCGGCCTACAATACGTCGCTCGGCAATGTGCAGTACAGCATGCACCAGTGGGGCGGAGCGGCGGACATCTTTATCGACGAGAACGGGGACGGCATCATGGACGACCTCAACGGCGACCACCGCTGCGATGTCCGCGACGCGGAGTTGCTGTACCGCCTGATCGACGAGGCCTCGGCCCTGCCGGAGGCGCAGGGGCTGATCGGCGGGCTGGGCAAGTATCGCGCGACGAACGCTCACGGCCCGTTTGTCCATGTCGACGTCCGTCAGGGCCGCAAGGCGCGGTGGTAAGGCTTTTCCGGCCTGTTCCCGGGGGAACGGCCGCTTCCGGAGCGGCGATTCTGTAATCGCGGCAACCGGGGCTCGATCTTCGGCGGCCGCTCGCCGGCGCCCGATTTTCTATTTGACAGGTAATATATTTATATGTTAACATTTTTTTTACCAATCCCGGAAAAGTCATAGGAAATCCCGGCTCCTCGAGTAACGGCGTTCCGCCTTCCTGGCCTTTTCCCTGAAAGCAAGGAGAAAAACATCATGAGCAAAAAAACAGCGACCATCGACGGCAATACCGCCGCGGCCCACGTGGCCTATGCGTACAGCGACATCGCCGCCATCTACCCGATCACCCCTTCCTCGGTGATGGGCGAGCTGGCCGACGCCTGGGCCGCCAACGGCCGCAAGAACGTCTTCGGCCAGGAGGTCGACGTCATCGAAATGCAGTCGGAAGGCGGCGCCTCCGGCGCCGTGCACGGCGCCCTCTCCGCCGGCTCGCTGACCACGACGTTCACCGCCTCGCAGGGGCTGCTGCTGATGATCCCCAACATGCACAAGATCGCCGGCGAGATGCTGCCCACCGTGTTCCACGTCTCGGCCCGCTCGCTGGCCTGCCAGTCGCTGTCGATCTTCGGCGACCACTCCGACGTCATGTCGGTGCGCAACACCGGCTTCGCCCTGGTGGCCGCCGCCTCGGTTCAGGAGATCATGGACCTGGCGGTCGTCTCCCACCTGGCCACGCTCGAGTCCTGGATCCCCTTCCTGAACTTCTTCGACGGCTTCCGCACCTCGCACGAGGTCCAGAAGGTGGAGATGATCGACTACGAGACCCTGGCCTCGCTGCTGGACATGAAGAAGGTGGAGGAGTTCCGCGCCCGGGCGCTGACCCCCGACCGCCCGGTGCTCAAGGTCGGGCAGCAGGCGCCCGACGTCTATTTCCAGGGCCGCGAGACCGTCAACCCGTACTACGAGAAGCTGCCGGCCATCGTGCAGAAATACATGGACCAGGTGGCCAAGACGACCGGCCGTCCCTATAAACTGTTCGACTACGTCGGCCATCCCCAGGCGGACAAGGTCGTCGTCGCCATGGGCTCGGCCTGCGAGACCCTGGAAGAGACGGTGGCCTACCTGAACGGCAAGGGGGCCAAGACCGGGCTGATCAAGGTCCGCCTCTACCGGCCCTTCTCCCTGGAAGCGTTGCTGAACGCCCTGCCCACGTCGGCGAAGAAGATCGCCGTGCTCGACCGCACCAAGGAGCCCGGCGCCCTGGGCGAGCCCCTGTACATGGACGTGGCCACGGCGCTCGCCGGCAAGGGGCTGACCATCATCGGCGGCCGCTACGGCCTCAGCTCCAAGGAGTTCACGCCGGCGATGGCCAAGGCGGTCTACGAGCACCTGGACGGCGCTGCTTTTCACGACTTCACCGTGGGCATCAACGACGACGTCTCCAAGCGCTCGCTGCCCTACGACGCGGATTTCTCCATCGAGAAGAGCGACACCATCTCCTGCATCTTCTGGGGTCTGGGCTCGGACGGCACCGTGGGCGCCAACAAGAACTCGATCAAGATCATCGGCGACCACACCGACATGTACGCGCAAGGGTATTTCTCCTACGACTCGAAAAAATCGGGCGGCATCACCATCTCCTACCTGCGCTTCGGCAAGAGCCCCATCCGCGCCCCCTACCTTTCGACCTCCGCCGACTTCGTCGCCCTGCACAACCCGGCCTACATCGGCCGCTACGACATGCTCAAGGGCATCAAGGCCGGCGGCACCTTCCTGCTGAACTCCGAGTGGGACAACGACGAGGTGTTCGACCACCTGACCCGCGGCATGCAGGAAACCATCATCAGCAAGAAGATCAAGTTCTTCAACATCGACGCCTTGAAAATATCCGACGCCGTCGGCCTGGGCAAGCGCATCAACTCGGTCATGCAGGCCGCCTTCTTCAAGATCTCCGGCGTGCTGCCCGGCGACGAGGCCATCCAGCTGATCAAGGACTCGATCAAGAAGACCTACGAGAAGAAGGGCGAGAAGATCGTCAAGATGAACTGGGACGCGGTCGACCGCACCAGCGCCGCCCTGCAGCAGGTCAAGGTCCCGGCCTCGGTCAAGGACATCACGCAGTCGGCCCCGGTGCCCAAGCTGATCCCCGACGACGCCTCCGAGTTCGCCCGCACCGTCATCGACAAGCTCATGCACCTGGAGGGCGACAGCGTCCCGGTGTCGCTGATGCCGCTCGACGGCAAGGTCCCCACCGCCACCGCCAGGCTGGAGAAGCGCGGCATCGCCCCCCAGGTGCCGCACTGGCTCAGCGAGAACTGCATCCAGTGCAACCAGTGCTCGCTGGTCTGCCCGCACGCCGCCATCCGCGCCAAGCAGATCGAGCCGGCGCAGCTCGCCGGCAAGCCGGCCTCGTTCGTCACCCTGAAATCCACGACCAAGAATGAACGCCGGCTCCAATACCGGAGCAGGTCTACATCGAGGACTGCACCGGCTGCGGCAACTGCGTCCATGTCTGCCCGGCCAAGACCAAGGCGCTCGGAGTTCCAGCCGCATCGAAGACGAGCGCCGGGCGGGAGAGAACGAGAACGTCGCGTTCTTCGATGACCTCCCCGACAACATCCTGGACGGCACCACCGATCGCCCAGTTCAAGGGCTCGCAGTTCCGCAAGCCCCTGTTCGAGTTCTCCGGCGCCTGCGCCGGCTGCGGCGAGACGCCCTACGTCAAGCTGGCCACCCAGCTCTTCGGCGAGCGCATGATCATCGCCAACGCCACCGGCTGCTCCTCCATCTACGGCGGCACCTCCCCCACCACCCCCTACGCCGTACGGCAAAGACGGCCACGGCCCGGCCTGGGCCAACTCCCTGTTCGAGGACAACGCCGAGTACGGCTTTGGCATGCGCCTGGCGGTGGACACGCAACCGCAAGCTGCTGCGCGCCGCCGTGGACCGCCTGCTCGCCGCCGGCCCCGACGAGAAGCTGGAGGCCGCCCTGAAGAAGAGCCTCGAGCTCTGGAACGCCAGCCGGCGACGACGCCGCAGGCGGCCGCCGTTGCCGTCAGGAACCTCTTGCCCGCGGCGCTCAAGGCCGCTCCAGCCGCACGGCAGGCCGACCTGCGCAAGGTCATCGAGCTCCAGGACTACCTGGTCGACAAAGTCGGTGTGGTGCATCGGCGGCGACGGCTGGGCCTATGACATCGGCTACGGCGGCCTGGACCATGTGCTGGCCACCGGCAAGAACGTCAACGTCCTGGTGCTGGACACCGAGGTCTATTCCAATACCGGCGGCCAGGCCTCCAAGGCCACGCCGCTGTCGGCGCGTCGCCCAGTTCGCCTCGGCGGGCAAGCGCACCGGCAAGAAGGACCTGGGCCTGATGGCCATGAGCTACGGCTACGTCTACGTGGCCTCGGTGGCCCACGGCGCCAACATGAACCAGATGGTCAAGGCCCTGCTCGAGGCCGAGGCCTATCCAGGGCCGTCCATCGTCATCGCCTACTCCCCCTGCATCATGCACGGCATCGACATGGGCCACTCCAGCGCCGAGGCCAAGAAGGCGGTCCAGGCCGGCTACTGGCCGCTCTACCGCTACAACCCGGCGCTGGCGCTGGAAGGCAAGAACCCCTTCCTCTACGAAAGCAAGGACCCGACCCTGGGCATGCAGGAGTTCCTGGCCAAGGAGATCCGCTTCGCCACCCTCAAGCTGCAGTTCCCGCAGGTGGCCGACAAGCTCTACGAGCAGGCCGAAGCCTTCAAAAAGAACAAGCGCGACTACTACCAGAAGCTGAGCGATCTGAAATAGAAGCATCCGAGGCGCGGAGCGGGGAGAGCCATGGCCGTTGAGATACAGAAGATCGACCTGGAGCATCCCCACCGGCGCCTGCTGCAGCACGCGGCCCGCATCCTGGAGAACGGCGGCCTGATCGTCTACCCGACCGACACCATCTACGGCCTGGGCGCCGACCTCTTCAACAAGGGGGCCATGGAGCGGATCTTCAAGCTGAAAAAAACCTCGCGCCAGAAGCTGCTCAGCTTCATCTGCCCTGACCTCGCCGCCGTCGCTAACTGGGCCTACGTCCCCACCAGCGCCTTCCGCATCCTGCGCCGGGTCACGCCCGGGAAATACACGTTCGTCCTGCGCGCCAGCAAGGAAGTCCCCAAGATCCTCCTGCAGAAGCGGCCCACGGTGGGGGTGCGCATCCCCGATTCGGCGGTGGCCCTGGGGCTGGTCCGCGAGCTGGGGCGGCCGCTGCTCTCCACCTCGGTGCCGCAGGGCGACGATGATTTTTTTACCGACCCGCAGGTGATCGCCGAGACCTTCCGCCACGACATCGCCCTGATCCTGGACGCCGGCGTCCTGGCCAACGAGCCCTCCACGATCATCGACCTGAGCGGGCCGGAGCCGGCCCTGCTGCGCCGGGGGGCGGGCCCGACCGAGCCCTTCGGCCTGTGAGGGCGGCGTGCGCGGGGGCGGCGGATTGCAATTGCCGGGCAACCGATATAAAATAGGGCGGGGTGAAAATGACAGCGGCCAACATCATTACCATTATCCGGATCGTCCTGGTCCCCTTTTTCCTGGTCATCCTGCTGACCGAGATGCAGAACAAGGAGTTCATCGCCTTGGCCATCTTCGTCATCGCCGCCGTGACCGACGCGCTCGACGGCTACGTGGCCAGGAAGTACAAGCAGGTCAGCGACCTGGGCAAGTTTCTCGACCCGCTGGCGGACAAACTGCTGGTGACGGCGGCGCTGATCGCCCTGGTCTACCTGCAGGAAGTGGAGACCTGGGTGGCGGCGATCATCATCCTGCGCGAGCTGTTCATCTCGGCCTTCCGCTTCTATTACCTGGTCAACAACGCCTCCTTCTCGGCCTCCATCCCGGCCAAGCTCAAGACCACCTTCCAGATCGTCGCCCTCTCCATACTGATCATTTACCGCAAGCTGCCGTTTTCCGATTATCTCGGCATGCTGGGCACCGCCACCCTCTACGTCGCCGTCTTCCTGACCGTCTACAGCGGGGCCGAGTACGTCATCCGCTTCAGCCGCCAGCCCAGATCCTGACCATGCCGTATCCCAAGTACCGCCCGCTCGACAAGAGGAAGCTGAAGACCGTCTCCATCAAGGAGCGCCGTTCGCTGGTCCACCTGGCCGACTTTCCCAAGCCCTATCTTCCCGGCGGCGATTTCCGCTCGTTCATCGACTCCCTGCCGCCCTACCTAGCCGCCAACGACCTGCGCGAGCTCAGCGACCTCCTGGGCCAGGCCCGCCAGAAAAGCAAGCCCATCATCTGGGGCATGGGCGCCCACGTGGTCAAGCTGGGCCTGGGGCCGCTGCTCATCGACCTGATGCAGCGCGGCTGGATATCGGCCATCGCCACCAACGGCGCCCTGATGATCCATGACTTCGAGATCGCCCTGGCCGGCCACACCTCCGAGGACGTCGGCGCCAACCTTTTGCAGGGCCATTACGGCAACACCGAGGAGACCGGCCTGTTCCTCAACCTGGCCCTCAAGGAGGGCCTGGGCAAGAACATGGGCGCCGGCGAGGCGGTGGGCTACTACCTGATCCAGGCCAAGCTGCCCCACCTGGAGCATAGCATCCTGTTCAACGCCTACAAATTGAACATCCCGGTCACCATCCACCCGGCCATCGGCACCGATTTCATCCATTACCACCCGATGTTCTCGGGCGAGGTCACCGGCGCCCTCGCCGAGAGGGATTTCCAGCTGCTGGCCTCCATCGTCTCCGAGTTGAGCGATGGCGGGGTATTCCTGAACATCGGCTCGGCGGTCATCCTGCCCGAGGTCTTCCTCAAGGCGGTATCCCTCTGCTCGGCCCAGGGGATCGCCCTGGAAAAGTTCCATACCGCCGTCTTCGATTTCAACCGCCATTACCGCCCGTTCGAGAACGTCTGCAAGCGGCCGGTGGCGCGCGGCGGCAAGGGATTTTATTTCGTCGGCCACCACGAGATCATGATCCCGTTGCTGGCGGCCATGATCCTGAACCGCCAGCCGTAGGCGCCGCCCCCCCCGGCAGCATGGACGCCCGCCACGATTTTTTCCCCCTCGCGGACAAGCTCCGCCCGGAGCGCCTGTCCGAGTTCGAGGGCCAGGAGCACCTGACCGGCCGGCAGAAGATCATCCAGGCCCTGGTGCAGGGCAAGAACCTGGCGTCGCTGATCCTCTGGGGGCCTCCGGGCACGGGCAAGACCACGCTGGCGCGCATCCTGGTCCGCGAGGCCGGCTACCCCTCGACCGAGTTCTCGGCCACCGTCTCGGGCATCGCCGAGATCAAGAAGATGATGGAGCGCGCCAAGGCGCCGCGCCCGGGGGCGAAGCTGCCCCTGGCGCTGTTCGTCGACGAGATCCATCATTTCAACCGCAGCGTGCAGGACGCCTTTCTGCCCTACGTCGAGCGCGGCGACATCATCCTGCTGGGGACCACCACCGAGAACCCGGCCTACAAGATCAACCGCGCGCTCCTCTCGCGCTTGAAGATCCTGGAGCTCTTCCCCCTGAAGGAGGAGCACCTGCGGCGCATCCTGGGGCGGGCGCTGGCCTTTATCCGCGAGCGCTCCGGGGCCGACCTGCGCTTCACCCCGGGGGCGGAGGCCGTGCTCGTCGGCTATAGCAACGGCGACAGCCGCCGCCTGCTCAACCTGGTGGAGATCGTTTTCCAGACGGCCGACCTGGGTTCGCCCGTGGACGAGGCCCTGATCCTCGACGTCATCCAGAACAAGGTCGCCGGCTACGACCGGACCGGCGATGACCGCTACCAGTTCATCTCGGCGCTGCACAAGAGCGTGCGCAACTCCGACGTCGACGCCTCGCTGTTCTGGCTCTACCGCATGCTGGAAGGGGGCGAAGACCCGCTGTATCTCCTGCGGCGCATGATCCGCATGGCCGTCGAGGACATCGGCCTGGCCGACCCCGACGCGCTGCGCGTCTGCCTCAACGCCAAGCAGGCCTATGAATTCCTCGGTTCCCCGGAAGGGGACCTGTTCCTGACCGAGGCGGCGGTCTACCTGGCGCTGGCGCCCAAGAGCAACGCCCTGTACGTGGCCGACGGCAAAATGAAGAAGATCGCCGAAAAGTACAAGCTCCTCCCCGTCCCCCTGGAGATCGTCAACCCCGACAATTTCATCGCCGCCGGCAAGGGGGCGGGCAAAGGCTACGTGTACGCCCACGACCTGCCCGAAAAAACCTCGCTGCTCAAGACCCTGCCCGAGGGGGTGAAGGAGAAGGATTTCTTCGAGCCGGGGAGCATGGGCTTCGAGAAGAGCATCCGTGAGCGCATGGCGTATTGGCGGAAAATAAAAGACGAATTAAAGAAAAAATCGTAGGGGCGACCGGCCGGTCGCCCCTACATTGCGTTGGATCGGTCCTTGATATTGTCTAAAAACCGCCGATGTGGTAATAAATCCTTATGAATGTGCAATTGTTGCCGGCGGCGCTGAAGGAGATCGAGGTCCTGCGCAAGGCCGGTTACCGGGGGGCGGGCTTCCTGCTGGGGACGACCATCGGCCGCTTCGCGCTGGTCGAGCGGCTGCTGCCCCTGGATTTTGACCGCAGGAGCGGATGCCGGGTATACGACTCCGTTTGCGCCGGCTACCAGGAGCGTCTGCTGGGCGTGTTCTTTTGCCGCAAGCCCCCGTTCGCCCTGGACTGCTTCCTGGAGGACCTGGTCCTGGCCGTGCGCCCGGGCCAGCTCGAAGCGTTCACCTGCGAATTTTCGCCGGGTGAACGCAAGGCCCGGCTGGCGCCTTTGCCGGAAGGAGGGAGGGAAAATGGCGGATTTGAGCGGACCCGAAAAAAAGGAACTGTTGCAACTGGCGCGCGCGACCATAAAAAAACACCTGGCCGGCGGCGGGGGCGGCAGCCCCGTTCCTGAAGGCCCCGGTCTTCAAGGAAAAGCGCGGCGTCTTCGTCACCCTGCACCGCGGCGGTGAATTACGCGGCTGCATCGGCTACCCGCTGCCGCTGAAACCCCTGGGCGAGGCGGTGGTGGAGATGGCCGTCGCCGCCGCTTTCGAGGACCCCCGTTTCCCGGCGGTCGCCGCCGACGAGCTGGGCGAACTCGAGATCGAGATCTCGGTCCTGACCGTCCCGCAAAAAGTGGAGCGCCCCGACCAGGTCCAGGTCGGCCGCGACGGCATCATCATCAGCAAGGGGTTCCAGCGCGGCCTGCTGCTGCCCCAGGTGCCGGTCGAGCAGGGCTGGGACCTGGAACAATACATTTCCTACGGCTGCCGCAAGGCGGGGCTGCCGCCCGACGAATGGAAAAGGGGCGTGCAGATCGAAGTTTTCCAGGCGGTCGTGTTCGGGGAAAAGGAGCAAGCGGAGGGGACATGAGCGGCTACCAGACCCTCGAGGTCAAGACCACCCGGGACGTCGAATTCATCGATATCACCCCGGCGGTCCGCGATTTCGTCCGGGCCAGCAAATGCGCGTCGGGCATCCTCCTGGTCTTCACGCCGCACACCACCGCGGGCGTGACCATCAACGAGAACGCCGACCCCGCCGTGCCGCACGACATCGGCGAATTCTTCAAGCGGCGCGTCTCCGCCCAGGAGTATTTCCGCCACGGCGAGGGCAATTCGCCGGCGCACATCCTGTCCAGCCTGGTGGGCGCGTCGGAGGCCCTGATCGTGAGCAACGGCGAGCCGATCCTCGGCTCGTGGCAGGGGATCTTTTTCTGCGAGTTCGACGGCCCGCGCCAGCGCCGGGTCCTACTGAAGATCATCCCCGGCTGAACCCGGGCCCATGACCGAGCAAACCGATCCCCTGGCCCGCCAGCGGCGCCGATTTCCATGGTGCGGTCCTGTGGCTCTTGCTTCCCGCCTTCCTCTCGCTCCTGCTGCATGTCGAAAAAAGCCGCCGCGACCTGGAATTGCGCCGGGAAAAGGAAAAGTTCGCGGCAATTGTCAGCGCCCGGCCGATCGACAAGGTCAAAGCCGAGCGCACCCGCTTTTATGAAACGCAGTATTTCCTGGGCTATCCTACGTCCGTTTCCTATGCCGTCGCCGATCTCGTGCGCCGCGTCGCCGCCATCACTCCGCCGCTGCGGCTGCTCGGCGTCCAGGTCGATGCCGGGCTGCAGGAACTCAAGTTCAAGCTGACCGTCGGGGTCGCCGCCGACACCCCGGAAGCGGCGCTGCGGAAATTTGTCGTTTTTTTCAGGGTGGTCAGGGACCTTCCAAACGTCACCTTGGTATCCTATTCCATGCCCGGCCGGGCCCGCCGGGGCGGCGGGCTGCACGTCTTCTCGGTCAGGGGCCAGGCGGAATGGCAATGATGTCTTCCAAGCTAACGCGCGTCCTCATCGGGACCCTGGCGTTCCTGGCCCTGCTGGGGGGCTTGGTGGTCCTGGATTGGTACCCGACCGTCAGGGATCTCGGCCGGCTGCGGCGCGAACGGAGCGACCTGGAGGGGAAGATAAGGAGTTATGCCCTCACGGCTTCGGGCTTCGTCTTTCCCGACCGGGAAGAGGAAAAGCATTTCAACAGCAGCTACTTTAGTTTTAGCAGGGAGTTACCTTGGATAGAAGATGATGCGAACTGGTTGGAGTGGTGGTCGGAGAGCCTTCGTTGGCAGGCTGAAAAAGACCGCCTGGACGGTGCGCTGCTTCTGTTTCCCGCCGCGCCGGGTGGAGAGGTTGGTCCCGCGGTCCGACTGACCGGCCAAGGGCCGGCACCCGAGTGGCTGGCCGCCGAGATGCCTGGGATCCGCAAAAGCATGAACTCCGTATCTCCCGGTCGTTTTCCATGGGTAAGGCTATTTGCCGAGCCGGGTTCCACGCTCCAACCGCTGGCCTGCAGGCCCTTGGCGCTTGCCTTGGAGGCGCCGCTGCCGGCCCTGTTGAGATTCATTAACCACTGTAGCTGGAACATGCGCCTGGAGATCGTCCGCCTGCGCCTGGAACCGGGCGAGCCGCTCGCCCGAGCCTGGCTGGCCTGCCGCAGTACTTTCCAGATCCGCACTCCATCTCCCTGGGTCGTTCCCCTGCAACCCGGAGGCGTCGGCGGCGGGCTGCTGGTCGACCCCGATTCGCCATTGCTTTGGCAGAGAGTCGACCCGGGCATCGCCTACCGGGTTGAAAAAATAGAACTGCCGGCGGCTTCCGGCGGCAAGCGGGAGTGACCGCCATGCGCGTGGTGGCCCAGAGGGTCTCCGAGGCCAGCGTCGAGGTCGATGGAAGGCGGGTCGCCGGCATCGGGCGCGGGCTGCTGCTGCTGGTCGGCATCGAGAAGGGGGACGGGGAGAAAGAGATCGGCTTCATGGCCGAAAAAGTGCTCCACCTGCGGGTCTTCGCCGACGCCGGCGAAAAAATGAACCTGGACGTCCGGGAAACCGGCGGCGAGATCCTTTCCGTTTCGCAGTTCACCCTGGCGGCGCGCAGCAAAAAAGGGCGCCGCCCGGACTTCTCCGGCGCCGAGGAGCCGGGAAAAGCCGAGGCGCTCTACTCGCGCTTCAACGCCCTGCTCGCCGCTTCAGTGCCCACCGCCGCCGGGATATTCGGGGCCATGATGGACATCCGCTCGCTCAACCATGGCCCGGTGACCATTATCCTGGAGAAGAACGTCCGCGGGAACATCACAGAGCCCAACCCCAACAGGAAGAAAGATCGTAGGGGAGGTTCATGTGACCCTCCCGCTTGTTCGTGGTTGGTGCAGTGAGTTTGCCTAACATGGGAATTGAAAAAGAAGTTGGGCGGGTCTGAGACCCTCCCCTACGTTCCAAAATCAAGATTTTGCTTCAGCCCCTTTGTAAAGGCGAGCCCCCCCATGTAGCGGGGGGGGTGTTTTTTTTAGGTGGGGGTTATGGTTATATTAAGGGGGGAGAGATGGAAAGGCTAATTAAGGTTCGCATCTTTATTTTTTTTGCTCGCGGCTTTTTTGGGGATTTCGGGAGTTTTTTCGCTTTCGCCGCGCTTTTTATAGTCGGTGAGGTACCAGCCCTTGCCCTTGAGCTGGAAAGAGCTCCGGGAGACGATCTTTTTGGCTTTTCCCTGGCAATGGATGCACTTGCGGAGGGGGGCGGCGGAGACGCTCTGCAGGGCTTCAAAGGTTTTTCCGCACTTTGAGCACCTGTATTCATAGATCGGCATGCCGTTTCCTCCGAATGTCTTTGTATAACATAATAAGTACCGGCTGTCAATAAAAAAATAATGGAATCTTCCGCCGGCCCGGTTGCGTCTTAAGCCGTGGACTGGGAATTGAATATTTTGGCGTTTTGTGCTATAAAACTACATTCAGTCCAATTTTTGCGAGGTCTTAATGCTGAAAAAAATGCCGTGGCTGGTGATGATCATGTTGGCCGCCCAGTTCCTGTGCGCCGATATCATTGAAAAGATCCAGGTCGAAGGCAACCGCAAGGTTTCCCGGGAAACCATCCAGTTCTACATGAAATCCCGCGAGGGCGGGATCTACGACCCGCAGAAACTGAAGGAGGATTTCCAGACCCTGTGGGAGACCGGTTTTTTCGAGAACATCCGCATCGAGGACGAGAACGGCGCCGGCGGCAAGATCGTGCGCCTGGTTTTCGTGGAAAATCCCCTGATCGCCTCGGTCACCTACAAGACCGGCAAAAAAGTAAAGGAGAGCGACATCACCGAAAAACTGCAGGGTAGCAACATCCTGCTGCAGGCTTTTTCCTATTACAGCCCGGCCAAGATCCGCAAGGTGAAAAAGATCATCACCGACATGCTGCTGGAGAAGGGCTATAACCAGGCTGCGGTGACCATCGACGAAAAGGAGGAGAACGGGCAGATCGCCCTGACCATCCACGCCGACGCCGGCTACAAGACCCGCATCGCCGACGTGGTGTTCCCCGGGCTGCCCGCCAAGTCGGTCTCCGCCAGTTTCCTGCGCCGGGGGCTGAAGAACAACCAGGTGCACGGCCTCCTTTCCACCATCGCCAGCAAGGACGTCTTCAACCGGGAAAAGATCAACGAGGACATCGAGGAGGTCCGCCTGCGCCTGCAGCAGAAGGGCTACCTTGAAGCCAAGGTCGGGACCCCGGAATTCAGCACCGTCTTCAAGAAGACCATTTCCGGCCGGCGGCAGCAGATGTTCAGGGTCAGCCTCCCGGTGGAGCTCGGCCCCCGTTACCGGGTGGGCACCGTAACCATCGAGGGCAACAAGGTCATCCGCGGCGATTTCCTGCAGCGCCTGGTCACCATCAAGAAAGGGCAGATCTACAACATCAAGAAGCGCAACAAGTTCATCGAGGACATCCAGAAGTTTTATGGCGGCATCGGTTATTTTTATGCCCAGGTCGTGCCCAGCGAGAACCTGGACCCGGTCAAGCAGACCGCGGACCTGACCATCAACATCCAGGAGAACGAGGTCGTTTACCTCGGCAAGCTCGAGTTCACCGGCAACACGTTCACCAAGGACCACGTCATCCGCCGCGAGTGGTTCCTGCGCGAGGGCCGGCGCTTGAACATCAACGCCCTGGAAGATTCCATGAAGCGCATGAAGCAGCTGGGGCTGGTGACCGTGGAAAAGATGCCCGAGATCAAGGCCGATCCCCAGGACCCCCAGAAGATCAACATCACCGCCGAGGTCAAGGAGTTGAACCGGCAGATGATCAACTTCAACGTCGGCTACAGCGGCTACGAAGGCTGGTTCATCGCCCTGGGCTATTCGACCCAGAACTTCCTGGGCATGGGCGAATCCTTCACCCTCAACCTGCAGCAGGGCACCCGCGCCAAGAACTACCAGTTCGCCTTCACCGAGCCCTACCTGTTCAACCTGCCGGCGAATTTCGGCATCGACCTGTTCAAGACCAGTTACAATTACCCTTCGCTGTACACCCGCCAGGGCCAGGGTTTCAACCTTTCCACGTCGGCCCGCTTCTGGACTTATTGGGGATCGTCGCTGGTATACAGCATGGAAGACGTCTCCATCACCGACGTCAACCAGGACTACCAGTTCCAGAATTCATACGCCTATTACTATTATGCCGCGGGCAAGCGGCGGATCTCCGCCCTGATGCCCACCCTGTATTACTCCACGGTCGATTCGCCCATCTTCCCCACCTCGGGCAGCAAGTTCCTGGCCAGCTACCGCTATTCCGGCGGCTTCCTGGGCGGGGACGTCTACCTGCACAAGGTGAAGCTGGAAGCGGTCCGCTTCCAGCCCCTGTGGAGCCGCCACGTGCTGGGGCTGCATTTCGTTTATGAGGGCCTGGAGCCGTTCGGAGGCAGGGGGATCCCCTTTTATGAAAAGTTCTTCCTGGGCGGCGAGCGCTCCATCCGCGGCTTCGACATCTACACCCTGGGACCGCGGGACAAGAACGGCGCCGTACTGGGCGGCAACAAGTCCTTCCTGGTCAACGTGGAATACTCCATTCCCCTGACCCAGCAGTTTTCCTTCGTCTTTTTCTACGACGTCGGCAACAGCTACGATGTCGGCACGCCGATCAATCTCAAGGACGTCTATTCTTCGGCCGGGCTCGAGCTGAAGATATTCGTGCCCATGCTGAACGTCCCTTTCCGCCTGATCTTCGCCTACAACCCCCGCCTGCTGCAGACGGGTGACGCGCATTTCGTCTTCAAGTTCGCCGTTGGACCTTCATTTTATTAAACATACAATAAGGAGATGACTATGAAGAAAAACATTTTTTTGATCTTGGCCCTCATCGTTCTCACCACCGTCGCCTTCGCTGAATTCAAACTCGGCATCATCAATCCCCAGGCCGTGCTGCAGAGTTCCAGCAAGGGCAAGGAAGCCATCGAGCGCCTGAAGTCGCTGCAGCTGGCCAAGCAGAAGAGATACGAGGCCCTGCAGAGCGAGATCGACAAGCTGCAAAAGGAATCCATGTCGCCCGCCCTGAACCAGGAAGCCCGGGACCGCAAAGCCAGTGAGCTGCAGGGCAGGCAGACCGATATCAAGCGCTTCGCCGAGGACGCCCAGAAAGAGAGCATGGCCGCCCAGCAGAAGGAATTCGAAAAGATCCAAGCCGACCTGATGCCCATCATCGAAAAGATCGCCAAGGAGAACGGGTTCTCGCTGATCCTCGACCTGAACACCGCCGGCGTCACCTATTTCGAGCCCGGCATCGACATCAGCGAAAAAGTGGTCAAGGCCTACGACGCCCAGTCCGCCGCCGCCGCTGCCGCTCCCGCCGCCAAGAAATGAACTGTCCGCTGACCATCGAGGACATCAAGAAGATCCTGCCCCACCGCTATCCCTTCCTGCTGCTGGACCGGGTGACCGCCAGCGACGGCACAAAGACCATCCAGGGCTACAAGAACGTCACCGGCAACGAGGACTTCTTCCAGGGGCACTTCCCCGGCAACCCGGTCATGCCGGGGGTGCTGGTCATCGAGGCCCTGGCCCAGCTGGGGGCGGCGCTGCTGATGCAGCGCTTCGTCGGCAAGCAGGTCTACGCCTATTTCGCCGGCATCGAGAAAGTGCGCTTCAAGAGGCAGGTCGTCCCCGGCGACCGCCTGGACCTCGACGTGCTGGTGACGCGCGACCGCGGCAAGTTCGCCGTCATCGAGGGCAAGGCTTCGGTCGACGGCCAGCTGGCGTGCGAAGCGACCCTGATGTGCATGGTGGGAGAATGAACACGCCGCTGATCCATCCCACCGCCGTGATCAGCCCCCAGGCCGAGCTGGGCAAGGGGGTGCAGGTCGACGCCTACGCGGTCATCGGCCCCGGCGTGCGCCTCGGCGAGCGCACGGTGATCAAGCACCATGTCACCATCGACTGCAACACCAGCATCGGCCGGGACTGCCTGGTCTTCCCCTTTTCCTCCCTGGGCACCGACCCCCAGGACGTGACCTACAAGGGCGAGGAAACCTTCGTCCATATCGGCGACCGCAACGTCATCCGCGAGTTCACCACCGTCAACCGCGGCACGATGAAAGGGGGCGGCCATACGCGCCTGGGCGACGACAACTACCTCATGGCCTACGCCCACGTGGCCCATGACTGCCAGATCGGCAGCCACGTCATCCTCAGCAACTGCGCCACGCTGGCCGGCCATGTCGAGATCGGCGATTACGCGGTCTTAAGCGGATTCTGCGCCGTGCACCAGTTCGTGCGCATCGGCCGCAACGCCTACATCGGAGGCTACAGCGTCGTCTGCCAGGATATCCTGCCGTTCGCCAAGGTGACCCAGAGCCGCGAATCCTTCAGCCTCTACGGGCCCAACGCCATCGGCATGATGCGCAACGGCTTCACGCGGGAATACATCGAGAAGGTCAAGGATATCTTTCGCCTCATCTACCATTCCGACCTCAACACCACCCAGGCCGTCAAGAAGATCGGCGAGGACCACGCCGGCGGCGATGAGAGCCGGGTGATCATCGACTTCATCAGCAAGACCAAACGAGGGATCCTAAAAAACTTCCGCAGCGATGAATGAAACCGTCGGGATCATCGCCGGGGAGTCGCTACTGCCCCTGCTGAGCTGCCGTGAGGCGCGGCGCCGCGGCGTGCGCACCGTCGTGGCCGCCGTGAAGGGCCTGGCGCTTCCCGGGCTGGCCGCCGAGGCGGATCACTGGGCCGAATTCCCCCTCGGCCGCCTGGGGGGGGTCATCCGCTTTTTCAAACGCCACGGGGTGCGGCGGGCGCTGATGATCGGCCGGGTGAAGCACGCGGCGATCTTTTCGCTCTGGACCGCGGACGGCAAGTTCCTGCGCTTCCTGGCCCAGCTCAAGGACAGGACCACGACCTCGCTGCTGGCCGCGCTGGCCGATTTCTTTTCCCGCGAGGGCATCGAGATCATCGATTCCACTTATTTCCTGACGGAGCACCTGGTCGCCGCCAGGAACTACACGCCGCGCCTGCGCATCAAGGCGTCCCTGGCCCGCGATATCGCTTTCGCCTGGGACAAGGCCTGGGGCATCGCCGCCCTGGACATCGGGCAGACGGTGTGCGTCAAGGACCGGGCTGTCGTGGCTGTCGAGGCCATGGAAGGGACCGACCGCGCCATCGAGCGGGCGGCGGCGATCGCCGGCGCCGGGCTGGTGGTGGCCAAGGTCAGCCGGCCCGGGCACGACATGCGCTTCGACGTGCCGGTCGCGGGGCTGCGGACCATGGCCTTGCTCGAGGAGTGCCGCGCCGCGGCCTTCGTGCTGGAAGCGGGGCGGACGCTGATGCTCGACCAGCCCGAAATGGCCGCCCGGGCCGCCGGCAAAAAAATCGTTCTACTGGGGAAAACATGAGAATAGGCGTGATCGGAACCGGTGCCATGGGCAGCAACCACCTGCGGGTCCTGGCCCAGCTGCCGCAGTGGCGGCTGACGTGCGCGGTGGACGTGAACGAAGAGAACCTGAAGAAGAACTGCGCGGGGCTGGATATCGCCGCCTTGAGCGATTACCGGCAGGCCGCGGCGCTCGTGGACGCGGTCATGGTCTCCACGCCCACCCAGGAGCATTTTTCCGTCTGCCGCTTTTTCCTGGAGAACGGCAAGCACGTCCTGGTCGAGAAGCCGATCAGCCGCACCCTGGAGGAAGCCGACCAGCTCATCGCGCTGGCGGAGCAGCGGCAGCGGGTGCTGGCCGTCGGCCACCTGGAGAGGTTCAACCCGGCCATCGAATACGCCAACCGGGTGGTGGACAAGCCGCTTTTTATCGAGATCCAGCGCCTGGGCTCCTTTTCGCCGCGCTCGCTGGACATCGATGTGATCATGGACCTGATGATCCATGACCTGGACATCATCCTGCAGTGGGACCGTTCCGGCGTCCGCGAGATCCGCGCCAGCGGCGTGCCGATCATATCCCAAAAGATCGACATCGCCAACGTCCGCCTGGAATTCAATTCCGGGCTGGTGGCCAACCTCACCGCCAGCCGCGTTTCCCAGGAAAAGACCCGCAAGCTGCGCATCTTCCAGAAGAACCTCTACCTGTCCGCCGATTACACGAAGCGCAGCGTGAAGATGTTCCAGCTGCGCGACGGCCAGATCCGCGAGAGCATCCCGGAGATCGAGCCGGTGGAGCCGCTCGCCAACCTGTGGCGCAACTTCTACAGGACCGTGGCCGGCGAGGGCGAGTTCAGCGTCAGCGGCCGCGACGGCCGGGCGGCGCTGCAGCTGGCGCTGGCCATCTCCGGTCACCTGCAAACGGTCCGGGATGCTTGAATCCTTCATCCGGCGGCAGATCGAAAAAAAAGTTTTCCCGGGAATATCCATCCTGGCGTCGAGCGGGGGCGAGATCCTTTGCGACCGCCGCTTCGGCTGCCTGGCCTCCTGGCCGGAAAGCGAGCCCCTGGCCGCCGACGCCCTGTACGACCTGGCATCCCTGACCAAGCCCCTGGTCACGGCTTTCCTGGCCGTGTATTTCCTCGAGAAAAAACAATGGCGCCTGGACGACGCCCCGCGCCGTTTCATCCCCGGCTTGCCGCTGGCGGTCACGGTGGAGCAGCTGCTCACCCATAGCGCCGGTCTCAAGCCCTGGTACCCGTTCTACCTCTACCGCCCCCAGGACGACCTGCAGCAGATGGTCATGGCCGTCGACGCGCTGCCCGGCAGCCGGGTCGAGTACTCCGACGTGGGCTACATCCTGCTGCGCCACCTCCTGGAAAGGGTCTCGGGGGCTTCTTTTCCGGAGCTCGCCGCGCGGCTGATCTTCACCCCGCTGGGCTTGAGCGACACCTTCATCGGCGTGCCGCCGGCGCTGAAGCGGCGCTGCGCCCCCACCGAGATCGGCAACCGCTATGAGCGGGACATGGCCCGCGCCGAGCATGGGCCGGCGGCGGCGCGCTTTTCCTGGCGCAGCGAGCTGATTCGCGGCGACGTGCACGACGCCAACTCGTTTTACGCCGGCGGCAGCGCCGGCAACGCCGGGCTGTTCTCCAGCGCCCGCGATCTGTTCACCCTGGGCCGCGAGTTCTTCCCGGAGACCGCCACCCTGCTCGCCGGCGACTCCGTCGCCCTCTTCTGGCGGAACCGCACTCCCCGGGACCCCCAGGGGCGGACGCTCGGCTTCCAGCTGAACTCTTCTCCCGGAGCCTCGGGCGGCGAGGCGCTCGCCCCAGGCGCGATCGGCCACAGCGGCTTCACCGGCACATCGCTGTGGCTGGAGGCGGAAAAGCGGCGCCAATGGATCCTCTTGAGCAACCGCGTCCATCCCCGCGTCCGGAAAACGAATTTCAATGCCGTGCGCCGCCGGCTGCATCGCCTGCTCAAGCGCGAGCTGGAGACGGGATGAAGGCCCTGGGCTTTCTCATCTCGCTCCTGGTCCACCTGCTCTTCCTGCTGCTGCTGCTCCAGGTCCGCTTCCCCCTGATCGAGATCCCGGGGAAGGCGCAGGTCATCCAGGTGGTGCCGATGTCGCCGCCGCTCGCGGTGGAGCCGCCGGCGCCGCGCCCCGTGTATGTCCGTCCCTTCGTCCTGAAGGGCGGAGCTCCGGGCCGCGCCGCCGGCGCTGCAAGCGCCGGCAGGCAACCGGCGATTTCCCATGAGCCGGTCACGCCGCGCCGCGCCCCCGTTCCCTTCCGGCAGCCTTCTCTTGCCGGCGCCGGCGCGCCGCAACCGCCTGCCGCCAAGATCGGGCCCGGGTCGCCCGCGGGAAACAGCGCCCGTTTGACCGTCGATCTTGACCGTCTGTCCCGGAAGTTGAAGGAAAAAAACGCAGGCGCCGGGGAAGGGTTCCAGGCGAGCGCCGCCCTGCCTTTCACTGATGCACCCGACTTGGGGGGAGCGTCTGGGCCCGCGCTCGGCCAGGGGGGCGATGGCACGGCCAGCATGGCGCTGGCCGGCAACGCTTTTTTTGACGCGCGGGGCTACGACATCACCCCCTGGGCCAAGCGCATGGTCTACCGCGTGAAGAAGAACTGGATCTTCCCGCCGGCGTCGCAGTACGGCTTGAAAGGCACGGTGGGCATTTTCGTGCTCATCGAGCGCGACGGGGCCGTCTCCAGGGTCTTCATCCGCAAAACCTCCGCCGTCCGGCCTTTCGACCAGGCCGCCTTCAATGCCATCGAATTGAGCGCCCCCCTGCCGCCTTTGCCCGACGACTATCCCCGCGAGAACCTGGCGGCTTACCTCCTGTTCTATTACAATTGAACCCGGCGCGGGCGCCGCGGGCCCTCGCATTCCCCGCCGGATTAAACCAAAATAAATATTTCCCCGTATATAAGATTTACCCTTATTATGTGGTAAATTACCCTTAGCAGATAAATCGGCTGCCTCGAAACGCCGGAGGACGAAAGCGGGAACGCATGAAAACAAAGTATTTCGATTTTTCCACTGTCGGCCGTGTTTCGCTGGCAACGGCCCTTTTTCTCCTGCTGGCGCCGTTGGCCAGCGCCGCCGCCGACCTGAGCCTGGAGCAGGCCGTGCGGCTGGCGCTGGAGCGCAACGAGCGCGCCCTCGCCGCCGGCGAACAGCTGCGCGCCGCCCAGGGCCTGGTCGCCCAGGCGCGGGCCTTTTTCTTCCCGGCGCTCACCCTCAACGGCAACCTCACCCGCCGCCCCAACGCCGTGACGAGCCAGATCGACGGCCAGACCATCACCGTCCAGAGCCAGAACGCGGTCGCGGCGAACGCCTCGCTCAGCTGGATCATCTTCAACCCGTCGGTGATCCCCAACTACCGCCAGGCGCTGTTCGCCGAGCGCGCGCAGCGCTTCTCCTCGGCCGACACCCGCCGCCGCCTCTCCTTCGAGGTCGCCGCGGCGTTCTTGTCCACCCTGACCATCGACCAGGTGCGCGTGGCCGCCGGCCACCGCCTGGAATACGCCGGCAAGACCCTGGAGGCCGCGCGCGCCCGCTACGCGGCGGGGCTGGTGTCGGTCAACGACGTCACCCGCGCCGAGCTGGAGCAGGCCACGGCGGAGATGGGCGCCACCCAGACGGAAGGGGAGGTGGAGACTGCCTACCTCGAGCTGGGCTATCTGCTTGACGCGGTCATCGACGGCAAGCTGGCCCTGCCGGAGCTGCTGCTGGCCCAGGCGGAGCAGCCGGTTGCCGCCGCCGCTGAACTCCTCCCCGGAGCCCAGGCGCGGCGTTTCGACCTGCGCGCCCTGGCCTGGAACGCCAGGGCCCAGCAGGCGCTGGTCCTGGAGCCCGGCCTCGAGTGGCTGCCCAGCCTGACCCTCACCTACCAGTACCGCTACACCAACGAGGCGGGGCTGAACGTCAGCCCCACCACCTGGTCGGCCGGCCTGGGGATGAGCTGGTCGATCTTCGACGGCTTCGGCCGCAGCGGCCTCTACAAGGAGGCGAAAGCCCTGGCCCGCCAGGCCGAACTGGGCCTGCGCGGCGCCTCGCGCCAGGCCGACCTCGAGGTGCGCAGCGGCCTGGTTTCCCTGGCCAGCCAGCAGGCGTCGCTGAAAAAAGCGCAGGTCGCCCTCGACGCCGCCCATAAGAACGCCGGCGAGATCGCCGAATTGTACCGCCAGGGCCTGAGCAACGCCCTGCAGGTGGCCGACGCCAACGTCAGCTTGTTCGAAGCCGAGGTGGAGGTGGCCCGCCAGCGCAACGGCCTGGCCCTGGCCCTGCTCAACCTGCGCGCCGCCCAGGGGCTCGACCCCTTCGGCAAGGAGCCTTCCCTATGAAAGCGAAAAAAACATATCTGTTCTGGCTGCCGCTGGCAGCGCTCATCCTCGGCTCCGCCGCCTGCGGCAAGGAGGGCGCACCCGCCGCCTCCGGCGGGAAAGGTCCCCGTGCCGGGGGCGTGTACATGCAGTTCCCGGTGGAGACGGTGCTGGTGCAGGACCGCAGCGCGGTCTACACGTTGAACGCCGTGGGCTCGGTCGAGGCGTTCGAAAAGGTCCAGGTCACGGCGCGCGTCGCCGGCGTGGTGGAAAAGGTGCGGTTTGCCGAAGGCAGCCGGGTCGCCGCCGGCCAGGTATTGGTCGAGATCGAGCCGCAGCGCTACACGCTCGCCGTGGCTTCGGCGCAGGCGGCCCACAACAAGGCGGTGGCGGCCAAGAGCGACGCCGAGGCCGGTCTGAGGCGCCGCGAGACCGTGGACAAGCAGAACCCCGGCCTGATCCCGGGCGAGGAAATAGAAGCCTGGCGCACCAAGGTGCTGGTCGCCGCCGCCGAGATGGCCCAGACCAACGCCGCCCTCAACCAGGCCCAGCTCAACCTGCACGACGCCTTCGTGCGCGCCCCGGTGCCCGGGGTGGTGCAGACGCGCACCGTGCAGACCGGGCAGTACGTGCAGCCGGGGTCGGTCATGGCGACGCTGGTGCGCCGCGATCCCCTGCTGCTGCGCTTCCAGGCGACCGAGCAGGACGCCGTGCGCCTGCAGCCCGGCGTGAAGGCCTTCTTCAAGGTGCGCGACAGCGAAAAGGAATACCAGGCGCGCATCATCCACGTCGCCGCCTCCACCGAGGAGAGCACGCGCATGGTCGCCATCACCGCCGAGGTCATCGACAAGGACAAGGAGAGCCTGCGCTCCGGATCGTTCGCCGAGGTGCGGGTGCCGGTGGGCGGCTCCCGCCCCCTGCCGGTCGTGCCGCAGACGGCCATCCGCCCCAGCGAGAAGGGCTTCCTGGCCTTCGTGGTGGAGAACGGCAAGGCGGTCGAGCGCATCCTGACGCCCGGCATGCGCACCGCCGACGGCAGCGTGGAGGTCCTTTCCGGGCTGAAGGCCGGTGACCGGCTGGTGGTTCGCGGCGCCGAGGCCTTGAGCGACGGCGTGCCGGTGCGCCTGGTTACCGCCGCACCGCCCGCCGGGAAAGGCGAGAGCAAGCCCTTGAAGTGACCATGGCGCGCCGCCAAGGAGCCGGATCATGAAGATTACCGAGATCTGCGTCAAGAAGCCCGTGCTGGCCTGGATGATGATGGCCGCCACCATCGTCTTCGGCCTGGTGGCCGGCTCGCGCATCGGCATCAGCCAGTTCCCCGACGTCGACTTCCCCAACATCTCGGTCTCGGTGACCTGGGAGGGCGCCGCCCCCGAGGTGATCGAGAACGACGTGGTGGAACCGCTGGAGGAGGCGCTGATCCAGGTCGAGGGGGTCAAGAGCATCACCTCCTCGTCGCGCATGGGCGGCGCCAACATCACCCTGGAGATGAACCTGTCGCGCGACGTCGACCTGGCCATGCAGGACGTGCAGAGCAAGGTGTCGCAGGCCCAGCACCACCTGCCCCGCGACATCGAGCCGCCCAGCATCTCCAAGAGCAACCCCGAGGACCAGCCGATCATGCAGGTCGCCCTTTCCGGCCCCTATCCCGCAGCGCGTCCTGAGCGACTACATGCGCTACCGCCTGAAGGAGAAGCTGCAGACCATCCCGGGCGTGGGCGAGCTCCAGATCGGCGGCCTGGAGCGCAACGTGCGCCTGTGGCTCGACGCCAGCAAGATGGACGCGCGCGCGGTGACGGTCAGCGACGTGCTCGGCGCCCTGCAGCGCGAGCACATCGAGATCCCGGCCGGCCGCCTGGAGACCGCGGGGCGCGAGGTCAATATCCGCGTGCTGGGCGAGGCCCTGGACCTGGAGACCTTCCGCCATATCGTCATCCGCGAAAACAACGGCAGCCCGGTCTACATCAGCGACGTGGCCCTGGTCGAGGACGGCTTCGAGGACGTGCGCCGCCTGCAGCGCGTCAACGGCGTGCCGGCGCAGGGCGTGGGCATCAAGAAGCAGCGCGGCGCCAACGCCGTGGCCGTCGGCCAAGCAGGTGCGCAAGACCCTGGCCGAGTTCCAGAAATACCTGCCCGAGGGGATGACCGTCGGCGTCAACTTCGACTCCACCAAGTTCATCGAGGAGTCGGTGAACGAGATCCAGCTCGAGCTGCTCCTCTCGGTCCTGCTCACCGCCCTGGTCTGCTGGATGTTCCTTGGCTCCTTCTCCTCCACGCTCAACGTCATCCTGGCCATCCCCATGTCGCTGCTGGGCACGGTGGCCATCATCTACTTCCTGGGCTTCACCTTCAACACCTTCACCCTGCTGGCCATGGCGCTCGCCGTGGGCATCGTGGTCGACGACGCCATCATGGTCATGGAGAACATCTACCGCCACGCCGAGAGCGGCAAGGACCTGGTGCCGCGCCGCCCTGGAGGGCACGCAACGAGATCGCCTTCGCGGCGCTGGCCGCCACCCTGGCGGTGGTGGCCATCTTCATCCCGGTCGTCTTCGTCTCCGGCGTCATCGGCCGCTTCTTCCTGCAGTTCGGCGTCACCCTGTGCCTGGCCGTCCTCCTCTCCTACGTCGAGGCGGTCACCCTGGCGCCGGCCCGCTGCTCGCAGTTCCTGGTGACCGCGCGCAGCGGCCGCAGCCGGGTCGGGCTGTTCGTGGACAAGAGCTTCGGCCGGCTGGAGAGCACTCTATGCGCGGGTGCTGAAAAAGGCCTGAGCCGCCCGGGGCTGATCCTGCTGGGCGCCCTGGTCCTCTTCCTGGCCTCGCTGGGGGTCTTCATGGTCCTGCCCAGCGAATTCGTCCCCTCCCAGGACCAGAGCCTGGTCATCGTCCGCCTGCAGACCGCCGTCGGCTCCGACCTTGCAGGAAACCGACCAGCTCTTCAAGAAGGCCGAAGCCATCGTCAGCGCCAAGCCCGAGGTCGTGCGCATGTTCGGCACGGTCGGCGGCTGGCGGCGGCGGCGTCAGCCAGGGCAACATCTTCGTCACCCTGGTGCCCGCCCAAGGAGCGCCAGCTCTCCCAGGCGGAATTCTCCGCCGTGCTGCGCAAGGAACTGAACGCCATCCCCGGCGCTGCGCGCCGTCATCCAGGACCTGTCGCAGGCGGGCTTCACCGCCCAGCGCGGCTTCCCGGTGGAGTTCTCGGTGCGCGGCCCCGACTGGGACAAGCTCGTCGCCCTGAGCCAGGAAATGATGGCCAAGCTGGCAAGCCAGCGGCATCGTGGTCGACCTGGACACCGACTACCAGCTGGGCATGCCCGAGCTGCGCATCACGCCCAACCGCGCCCGCATCTCCGACATCGGCGTCTCGGTCGACGACGTGGCCACCACGCTCAACGCCCTGGTCGGCGGCGTGCTCGCCGGCAAGTACAGCACCGGCGGCCGGCGCCTCGACGTGCGCGTCAAGCTGCTCGCCGCCCAGCGCTCGCGGCCCGAGGACTTGGCGCGGCTGCAGGTGCGCACGCGTTCCGGCGAGCTGGTGCCGCTGTCGTCCCTGGTTTCCTACGACGAGCAGCCGGCGCTGCAGGCCATCACCCGCCGCGACCGCGAGCGCGCGGTCACCATCTATGCCAACGTCGCCCCCGGCCACGCGCAGGACGAGGCGCTGAAGCTGGTGGAGAAGCTGGGCAAGGACCTGCCGGTCGGCTACCGCGCCGTGCTGGGCGGGGCCAGCGTCGCCTTCCGCGAGTCGAGCAGCAGCCTGCTTTTCGCCCTCTTCATGGGCATCCTGATCGCCTACATGGTCCTGGCCTCGCAGTTCAACTCCTACCTGCACCCGGTCACGGTCATCACCATCCTGCCGCTTTCGATCGCCGGCGCCGCCTTCGCCCTGTGGAGCACCGGCCAGACGCTTGAACATCTTCTCCATGATCGGCCTGCTGCTGCTGATGGGCATCGTCAAGAAGAACTCGATCATCCTGGTCGACTACGCCAACAAGTTCCGCGAGGAGGGCTTCGCGGCGCGCGAGGCCATGGAGAAGGCCGGCCCCATCCGCCTGCGGCCCATCGTCATGACCGCCGTCTCCACCCTGATGGCCGCCATCCCGCCGGCCCTGGGCATCGGCCCGGGCTCGGAGATCCGCATGCCCATGGCGATCGCCATCATCGGCGGCCTGACCCTCTCCACCGTCCTCAGCCTGGTGGTGGTCCCGGCTTTCTATGTGGTCACGGACGGGCTGGGAAAGGGCTCGCTGAAAAAGTTCTGGAAAAGGAAAGCCAAGAGAGTAGCTCTCGTTTTCCTGTCAGAACTGGCCGGACCATTCGGACCGGTCCGACATAGGAAGAAACGAAATGGAAGAGAAATCGCTGCAGCGGGCGGCGCTGCTGGTCACCACCATGGACTCGTTCCTGACGCCGATGATGGCGTCGGCGGTGGCCATCGCCCTGCCCGCCATCGCCAGGGATTTCGCCATGAGCGCCGTCCAGCTGAGCTGGGTGGCCAGCTCCTACCTCCTGGCCGCCGCCGCCTTCCTCCTGCCCTTCGGCCGCTTGGCGGACATCCACGGCCGCAAGAAAGTATTCACCATCGGCACGCTGCTGTTCGGCGCCTCCTCCCTCCTGGCCGGGCTGTCCCCCAACGCCGCGATCTTTCTCCTGGCCCGCGTTCTGCAGGGAATGGGGGGGGCGATGGTCTTCGGCACCAGCGTGGCCATCCTGACCTCGGTCTTTCCCCCGCAGCGCCGCGGCTGGGTCCTGGGCATCAACGTGGCCGCGACCTATTCCGGCCTGTCGCTGGGCCCTTTTATCGGCGGCGTGCTCACCCAGAGCTTCGGCTGGCGCTCGGTGTTCCTGATCAATGTCCCCCTGGGGCTGCTGGTCCTGGCCACCCTCTGGCTGAAAATGCGCCGGGAGTGGGCCGAGTGCCGCGGCGAGGCCTTCGACTGGAAAGGCTCGCTCGCCTACAGCGTGATGCTGACCGCCTTCATGCTGGGCTTCACCTGGCTGCCCGCCCGGCGCGGGGCGGCGATGCTGCTGCTCGCGGCGGCGGCGTTCCCGCTCTTCATGCGCTGGGAGACGCGCATCGCCCATCCCATCTTCCAGGCGCGGCTGTTCCGCGGCAACACCGTTTTCGCCTTTTCCAACCTGGCGGCGCTGGTCAACTACAGCGCCACCTTCGCCATCAGCTTCCTGCTCAGCCTGTACCTGCAGTATCATCAAAGGCTTCACCCCGCGCACGGCCGGGCTGGTCCTGATCGCCCAACCGGTGGTGATGGCCCTGTTCTCGCCGCTGGCGGGCCGGCTGTCCGACCGGCTGGAACCGCGGGTGGTATCCTCGCTGGGCATGGCCTTGAGCGCCGCCGGCCTGCTCGCCTTTGCCTGGCTGGGGCAGGCCAGCGGCCTGGGCTTCATCGTGGCGGCCCTGGTCCTGGTCGGCTTTGGCTTCGCCCTCTTTTCCTCGCCCAATACCAACGCCGTCATGGGATCGGTCGAGAAAAAATGTTACGGGGTCGCCGCCTCGACCCTGGGCACCATGCGCATCGTCGGGCAGTTGCTGAGCATGGGCATCGCCACCCTGGTCTTTTCCATGTTCATCGGCAAGGCGCGGATCACCCCGGCCAGCTACCCGCTCTTCCTCGCCGGCATGAAGGTCTGTTTCGTCATTTTTTTTGTTTTATGCTGCGCCGGCGTTTTCTTTTCCCTGGCCAGGGGAAGGATGCGCTGAACGCGCCCCTGCCGTTTCACAAATATCCCAGCGTGCGCAGCGCATCCTGCTCTTCATCGAGCAGCGCGCCGCCCGGCTCGCCCGCTTTCCGCCGCTCGCGGATCTCCTTGAGGATGCGGACGATCTCCGGCCGCAGGGAATCGATGAAGCGCTGGTTCCGCCCGGATATCTCCCTGCAGGTCGCCCGGGTCGGAGCGCGTGTCGAACAGCTCGATCTCCGGGCGCTCCGGCGGCGGACCGTATTCCTGATAGTAGGCGCGTGCCTGGGGCGGCAGGGGGAAATTGTAGATCAACTGGTAGGGCCCGGAGAACAGCGAGAAGCGCTGGGGCAGATGGGGGTTGAACAGGCTCGCGGTGGCGGATGAAACGACGACGCGCGGCGGCAGCGTCGCGCCCTTGACCAGCGGCAGCAGGCTGACGCCGTCGATGCCCTGGGGGAGGGGGATGCGCAGCTGGTCCAGGACCGTCGGCAGGACGTCGCACATGCTGACGAATTCCCGGCAGCGCCGCCCGGCGTACGCTTGGCCCGGGAACTTGATGAAAAAGGGGACATGATAGATCTCCCGGTAAAGGGAGTGCCCGTGGAACCAGCCGCCATGCTCGGCGAATTCCTCGCCGTGGTCGGAGATCAGCACGATCAAGGAGCGCTCGTAGATCCCGGCCTGCTTCAGGAAGCGGATGAAGCCGCCGAAAAAATGGTCGAACTGCAGCACTTCGCCGTCATAAAGCTCTTCCATCTCAAGGCGCTCGGCGGCGGGCACGCGGGAGTTGAATTGGGCCTGGTTGGCGTAGGTCCCCATCCTGGGCTGCGCCGGGCCGGGGATCGAGGGCGGCGAGGAACTCCGGGGCCGGCTCGAACGGGGAATGCAGCTTGTAGGTGTGGAGGAACATGAACAGCGAGGGGAAAGGGTTGGCTTCGATGAAGTTCCGGGCGTTGGCGAACAGCCGGCGGTCGGCGTAGATGTCCCTGACGCGCGCGCTCGTGAAGAAGCCGTCGTGATTGCGCGCCAGCCCCATTTTCGCCGACAGCCAGACGCCGTCGTTGAACTGGATGGTGGGGAAGCGCGGCGTCAGGCTGGCCAGGAGATGGGGCTTGTCCACGGAGAGCGGGGAACGGGGGGTGACCTGGTGGTGGTACTCGTACAAGCCGGAGAATACGCTGGCGAACGACGGCAGGGTCCATGAGCTCGGGGCGACGGCGTTCTCGAAGACGACCGCGTCCCGGGAGAACTCCTCCAGGTTGGGGAAGCGCAGGGCGGTGCCGCCCCGCTTCTCCACGCGGTCGCCGCGGAAGGTATCGGGGGCCACGATGAACACGTATTGCCGGCGCTTGGGCTCGCTGACGCCGGCGATCACCGCCTGCCCGGCGATCAGGAAGCCCCGCCCTTCAGCCCGCACGCGGATCGTGTCGCCGCGCGCCAGCCGCAGGACGGCGGAGAAATAAGTCGCTCGCTTTTTGCTTTACGGTGAAGGCCCGCAGCGTTGTTTCCCGGCCTTGCTTGCGGAGCACGATGGCGACGCGGACGCTGCCCTTGGGGAAAGGCATGACCGAGTAAGGGAAATAAACGACCGTTTCCCCCGCATGCCGCGGGGCGGCCCGCAGTTCACCGCTGCCGTTGAACGCGATCCCCCTGCCGGTGGCGATCGCCTGCCCCACGCGGACCTTCTTTTCCCCGGACCGCCAGTGGAACAGGGACGAATCGTAGCGCAGCGGCTCGCCCGACACGATGGCGAACGGCACGCGCTGGAAGCGGGGGGAAGCCGGCTTGAGCAGCATCCAGGCGGCCAGGCCCCGCCCCGACGGCCAGCAGGCAGCCGAGCAGCAGGGCGACCGTTGTTTTTCGCTTCATCCCGGGGTCCTCATGGCCTTGAATATAGACCATTTTGGGCGGCGATGCAAGCAGGGCCCCGAGGGGGGCTCCGGCGCGATTGACAGGCCGCCCGCCCGGGGATAAAATCAGGTCCAATGCGGATCATCCCTGCTTACGACCTGTTCTTCGCGGTCTTTTATGCGCTGCTGATCCCGCTGGTCGGGATCCTGGTCTATTTCATGAGCGGCCGCGCGGAAGTCCTGTTCATCATGCCCGTGCTGCTGGCGCTTTACCTGGCCGTGACCCTGCGCCAGCCCCTGCGCCGCCGGCGGGCGGCGCGGACCCCGCTATCTGCGGAATGGAATGACTATTTGCTCGGCCATTCAGCCTATTTTCGCGGCCTGGACGCCCAGGGCCGCTCGCATTTCGCGCGCGACATGAGCCTCTTCCTCGCCGGCACGCGGATCGCGGCCACCGGCGGGGCGGCGGTGAACTGGAAAACGCGGCTGCTGATCGCCGCCGGCGCGGCGGCCATGCTGCACGGCCGGCCGGAATGGGATACGCCTCTCGCCGACGGGGTCACCGTCTACCCCGGCTACACCTTCGACCGCAATTACCGTGCCGGCCGGGGCAACATCGCCGGCCAGGCGCCGCCGCGCGGGCCGCTGCTGGTCGCTGAAAAGAGCCTGCTCGAGGGGTTCGCGAACGAGCGCGACGGCACCAATGTCCTGATCCATGAGCTGGCCCATTTTTTCGACCTGGAAGCGAGAAAGGCCGGCATGAGCCTGCGGGCGGGGGGGAAGAGCGCGCTTCCCTGGCCGGAGGTCATCGCCGCCGAATACGAGCGGCACGATTTCGCCTCCTCGATCCTGTCCGCCTACGCCGCCCGGAACGAGGCCGAATTCTTCGCGGTGGCGAGCGAAATGTTCTTCGAGAACCCCGGGTCGCTCGCAAATGCTCACCCCGGGCTCTTCGCCATCTTGAAAGAGTTCTACCAGCAAGATTCCCGCGCCATTCTGGATGGCAGCGGGCTAGGCGCGGGACATCGCCCCGCGCCAAACTAAATGGCAGCGGGCTAGGCGCGGGACTCGAGCGTCGTTCCTGTCTTAGGAAATAGTTTTTTCGCCCGGGAGATCCACTGCGGGTCGGCGGCCAGGGCCCGGCCCACTCCGACCAGGTCGGCGCTGCCGCCCAGCAGTACCGCCGCCGCGGTCCCGGGCTCGCGGATGCCGCCGGTGAGGACCAGGGGTACGCGCACCGCCGGGCGCAGGGCTTGCAGCCAGGGCAGGAAATACGCTTCGCCTTCCAGCCCCGGCGGCCGGCTGCCGCACATGCCGCCCGATATGTCCAGGATGTCGATACCGGCCCCGGCGGCCGCCCGGGCGGCGGCGACGCCGTCTTCCAAGCTCCAGTCCGCCCGGGAACGGTTCCATGCCCGGAGGATTGTCGCTGACCCCCAGGCGGAGCATCAGCGGGTAATCGGCACCCACCCTGCCTTTCGCCTCCTCGATCACCTCCATGAGCAGGCGCCTGCAGTTGGCCCCGTTCCCGCCGTAGCGGTCGCCGCGGCGGTTGGTCAGCGGCGACAGGAACTGGCCGAGCAGGTAGCCGTGGGCGCAGTGGATCTCCACCATGTCGTAGCCGGCTTGCTTGCCCCTTGCGGCGGCGCTCCCGAAGGCGGCAACGATCCCGGCGATCTCCCCGGCGCTGAGCTCGCGGGGGGTGAGGCGGCTGGAAGGGTGGGCGACCGGGCTTGGCCCCAGGCATTCGCCGGACACCGTTTCCTGGCGGTTGCTGCCCGAGTGGCTCACCTGCAGCGCCGCGCAAACGCCTCTGGCGCGGATGCCCCCGGCCAGCTCCCTGTGCCCGGCGAGGGCGCGGTCGTCGGCGATGGACATCTGCCCCGGGCTGGCCCGACCCTCCGGGGCGATGAAATTGTGCTCCACGATCAGCAGACCCATGCCGCGCGCGGCCATGGCGCCATAATAGGCGATGCTTTCGGGCTTGACGGCGCCGTCGGGCTGAGACCTCTCCGTCGCCATCGGCGGCAGGACGATGCGGTTCCCGATTTCGCTTCCCTTGATTTCCAGCGGACTGAACAGCTTGCTCATGGGCATCTCCCCTTTATCCAAGTCCTTTTACTATTTGTCGCGGTCACTGTCAAATGCGGCGGATAAATGAAAGAGCCGGTCCCCGTTCAACGGGGGCGGTGCAGCAGCTGCCGGCGCAGGAGATGGTCGGCCAGCGAGGCGCCGAACAGGCCCAGCCCGCCGATAAGGAAGGGCCTGGCGTTGCCGCCCAGCCAGGCCAGGAGCTGCCGCCCCTGGTCGGCAAGCGGCGGGAACGCGCGTTTCAGGGTGGCCAGGACCTGCAGGGCGCCGTTGGCCAGCGGGCGCATGTCGACAAAAATGAGCAAGCCGGCCAGCAGGGCCGCGCCGGCGCCGGCGGCGAGGGCGACCTTCACCGCCGGTCGTTGCCAAAGCGGGGGCGGCGAGGCTGGAATTTTTGCCAGCACGTCAGCGGCGAAGGAGGCGGGGAGGACGAATCCCGGGTCGCCGTCCAGGCCGGCATAGAGCCGGCGGAAGCTTTCCAGGCGCTCGCGGCAGCGGGCGCAGGCTCCCAGGTGCAGGGGCAGGATGGGGCCGGAGTGGAGCGCCCGGGCGTCCAGGATCTCCTGGATCTGATCGTCGGTCAAATGTCCGTTGTCCATGATTCCTCCTGCAGGGCCGGCGCCAGCCGCTCGCGCAGTCGTTGCCTGGCGCGGAAAAGGTGGCTTTTGACGGTCCCCGCCGGCAAGGCCAGGGCCTGGCCGATCTCTTCGTAATTCATCCCCGAGAAGTGAAAAAGCGTCAGGACCAGCCGGTAGCGGGCGGGCAGCCGGTCGATCTCCCCCTGCAGCGCCTGGTTCAGGTCGGCGAGTTCATGCACGCGCTCGGGCGAGGCGTCGTCGCCGGCGACGTTCTCCAGGCCCGGGCCGGAAGCGGCGATATCGTCGTAAAGCGGCAGCCTTTTCTTGCGCAGGTGGTTGATGCAGGTGTTGCTGGCGATGCGGCCGATCCAGGCCGTCACCCTGGCCCCGCCCTGGAATTGGCCGATATGCTTGAAGATTTTCAAAAATACTTCCTGGCTCAGCTCTTCGCGGTCGGCGGCGTTGTATACCATGCGGAAGACGATGGCGGCCACCAGGCGCTGGTATTTCTCGATGAACGGACGAAACGCCTGGCGGTCCCCGGCCTGGACCCTGGCGACAAGGGGATCGGCTTCAGGCTCAGGGTTCGGCGGCAAGGCTGGGGAGAATTCGTCCACCATGATCTCTTTCTTGGCCATTATATAGTAAACGCCCGGGAATCGGCGAAGTTGCAGAAAAAAAAATATCCTGGCGCGCAACTTATCCCGTGGTCGCGTGTCAGTTCCAACAGAGGCGGCCAAAGCCGTCCGGCAGTTGTTCATGGAGGTGAACGATGATCGAGAATCTGGCTCCGGTTCTTATCCTGGGCGTGATCGGTTATTTCATCGTGGAATTGGTCAAGGTAGTCTCGGAAAACCGCCTGCGCCATAAGCTGATCGACAAGGGACTGGTGGACGACCAGGCCAGGCTCCTGCTCGAGTCCCGGCCCCTGGCCCAGTTCGACATGTCCTTGAAATGGGGGATCGTGCTCATCGGCGTGGGCCTGGCTTTCCTGTTCGCCTTCGGCATTCAGAGATGGGTCCCGGCGGCCATTCATGGAGAGATCACGGCCGGCGCGGTCTTTTTCATGGCCGGCCTGGGCATGATCGTCTATTATTTCATCGCCCGCGGCCGGGAGAATAAGGACAAGTAGAACCAAGACGAAGGCCGGCAGCGCCGGGAGCCCCAGCGCGTGGGCTCCCTGGCCCCCTGCCGATCAGGCGTCGCCGCTGACCCGGTTGCGGCCGAGATGCTTGGCGCGGTACATGGCCCGGTCGACGAGGGCGATGAAGCGGTTGGCGTCCTGGCCGCCTTCCGGGACCGTCGCCGCCACCCCGATGCTGACCGTGACCACCGGGGCGACCGGAGAAGCCGGATGGGGGATGGCCAGCTCCAGCACCGCCTGGCGCACGCTTTCGGCCAGCGCCAGCGCCCCGTCATGGTTCGTGCCCGGCAGCAGCAGGAAAAATTCCTCGCCGCCGGTCCGCGCCGCCAGGTCGGCCGGGCGCTTGCTGTGGGCGCGGATGGCGGCGGCGACTTTCCTCAGGCATTCATCGCCTTCCTGGTGCCCCTTGGAATCGTTGTAGGCCTTGAAAAAATCGATATCCAGGGCGATCAGCGCCAGGGGTTTCTTTTCGCGGGCGGCGACGCCCCATTCCTTCTGGTACACTTCATGGAACGTGCGGTGGTTGGCCAGGTCGGTGAGCCCGTCGTAGCGCGCCAGGCGCCGAGCTGGGCGGTGCGCTCGTCCACCAGCCGTTCCAGTTCGCGCTCGCGGACGTTGGCGCGGTACAGGAGCAGGATGAATATTCCCGGCGACGAGCAGCAGGGAGCCGGCGACGACCAGCCAGCGGAACAGCGCCGTCTGGGTGAAGTCGGGGCGCAGGGTGAAGGCGAACACCGCCCCGCTGCGGTTCCATACCCCGTCGCCGTTGCAGGCGATGACCTGGAACGTGTACGAGCGCGGGGGCAGGTTGGTATAGAAGGCGGCGCGGCGGGGGCCGGCATTCACCCAATCGGCGTCGAAGCCGAGAAGGCGATAGGCGAACTGGATTTTGTTCACCTGCAGGAAGCTGATGGCGGTGTAATCGATCTCGATGTTGCCCTTGCCGGACGGGACGGTCGCGGGCGTCAGGGCCGGGTAGGTCGCGGCCGTTGATCACGGCGTTCTCGATGACCACGGGCGGCTCCACGCGATTGAGACGCTGGTGGTCGGGTTCGAACAGGGAGACGCCGCGGATGGTCGGGAACCAGAGGCGCCCGTAGCGATCGATGCAGCCCGCGGGCTGGGCGGGGCCGCTGCTCTCGGTCACCTTGATGCCCTCGGACTTGCCGAAAGAGACGCAGGGGATGCGGGCCGCCTTGCCGGCGGCGAAATCATCCAGGTCTTTCTTGGCGACATGGTAGATGCCCTGGTTGCAATTCATCCACAGCCGCCCGCGCTTGTCCTCCAAGACCTGGAAGGCCTGGTCGCTGTACAGGCCGTCGCGGCTGGTGAAACGGGAGACCTGCCGCCCATGGATGCGCAGCAGGCCGGCGTGGTCGGTGCCGACCCAGGCGTCGCCCTCGCCGTCCACGTGGATGACCCAGACCGGCTGGTCGTCGACGGCGGCGACCGGGAGGCGGCGGAAGCGGCCCCGGTCGAGCACGGCCAGCCCGCCGCTGTATGCGCCCACCCAGATGCGGCCCCGCCGGTCCTCGCCCAGGGCGTAGATGAAATTGCCGGGCAGCCCGTCGGCGGCCGTATAGGTGGTGATCTTTCCCTTCTCGAGGCAGTCGAGCCCGGCGCCGTTGGTGCCGATCCACAGCCGGTCCCGGCTGTCGACCAGGAGCGAGCGGATGATCGGACTGGTCACGGCCCGGACATGCGTGAACGCCGCCGGTTTTTTCCCGGCCGCCAGGTGAAACAGCCCGCCGCCGTAGGTCCCCACCCACAGCGAACCGTCATGGCCCTGGGCGATCGACCAGATATGGTCGCTGGCCAGCCCCTGCTCCCTGCTGAAAACCTGCCATTGCCCGTCGTGGTGGCGCACCAGGCCTCCGCCCACGGTGCCGATCCAGATATTGCCGTCGCGGTCCTCGAAAACGGCGCGCGCCGGGTCTACGGGCAGGCCGTTGCGGGAGCCGTAGAGGATGAACTTGTCGTCCTTCAGATGGATCAGGCCGTCACGGGTGCCGACCCACAGGCTGCCTTCCCGGTCTTCCAGGATGGCGCGCGCCGACATCAGCCCGCCCGCCAGCCGCTGGCCCATGACCGAGACCCTGCCGGCCTGCAGCCGGTTGAGCGGCTCCTGGTTGGTGCCGACCCACAGCACGCCGTGGCGGTCCCGGTACACGGCGCGGATATCGCTCGAAGACAGCCGCTGTTCCAGGGGAGTGAAACGCCCGTCCTGGAAGCGGATCAGCCCGCCGCCGCTGGTGCCCACCCAGAGCGCCCCCTGCCGGTCCAGGTGCAGGGCGCGGATGTCGTCATGGGGCAGGCCGCGGCGGGAATCGAAAACCTGGATGACCCCGTCGCGCAGGTGATTGAGGCCCTGGCCGGTGCCGACCCAGACGCCGCCGGCCCCGTCCTCGGCCAGCGCGGTGATGTAGTTGGCGGACAGCCCCTGGGCGGTGGTATAGGAACGCAAACGGCTTCCCTCCCGGCGCAGCAACCCGTTGGTCGTCCCCACCCACAGCACGCCGTGGCGGTCGGCCAGCAGGCACAGGACGAACGGGTCGGGCAGGCCTGCGCGGCTGCGGAAACGGACAAAGCGTCCCTGGCGGTAGTGCAACAGGCCGGCGGTCGTCCCCACCCAGAGCCCTCCCTGCGGATCCTCGGCCAGCGCCTTGACGCCGTTGCTTTCCATTTCCGGGGTGTTGTTCTTGTCGAAGACGGTAAACGTAAGGCCGTCAAAACGGGCCAGTCCTTCGTAGGTGCCCAGCCAGAGGTAGCCGTCACGGGTTTGCACCATGGCCAGGACGGAGCTCTGCGGCAGCCCGTTCTCGGTGGTGAAGTGCTCCTCGGAATACTGGTCCAGTTCCCGCAGCGGGTCGAGCGCCGCCAGGGGGGCGCGGCCGGCGGCCAGCAGCAGGAACAACAGCGCAGAGCGGAAAAAACGGTTTTTTTGCATGTCGCATCCGGGATTTCAGCCTATGTATAGCTTATAAACGGACAAATTTCAAGATGCGGGGGACCGGTACCTACTCGTAGCTCTTGGCCGCCGACCCCCTGAAGAAGCGTATATATGACAGAACCTTCGGAAGTGTCCTGTTTCCATGACAGTATTTCCCTGCATGTTTGGCATGAAAAATGCAGATAAATGGACGGAATTTCAGATGCGTTCCAATGTCCTGCACCATTAGGAGGGTATAATGAAGCCTAGGAAGCGTACGGTCCTCTCCCTGCTGGCCGGCCTTCTCATTCTGGCCGGGGGGCGGCTGGCGGCCGAAGAATCCATTTACGGGCATATTTCCTTTGTCGATAACGGGGCGACGGTCACCCGCGCCGACGGCAGCGAAAGCCAGGCGGTGGTCAACCTGCCCGTCGTTCCCGGCGACACGGTGTCGACTGCCGGCGGCGGCCGCTGCGAGCTGCAATTCGACAACGGCACCGTGGTCCGGCTGGACAAGGATTCCCGCCTGCGCCTGGCCACCGTGCTGGCCCCCAGCCTGACCTCCAACTGGAAGATCACCACCCTGGAGCTGGAGAAGGGTCAGCTGTACGCGCTTCCCCAGGCCTACGGCTGGGAGATGTTCCAGATCGTCACGCCCAACGCCGCCGTGAGCCTGAAGAGCCGGGTGATCGCCACCCTGCGCTTGGATGCCGACGGCGGCACGTCGCTCTTTTCCGACGGCGGCAAATTCCAGGTGCTCTACGGGTCGGACAGCCGCTCCCTGAAAAAGGCCACGGTCAAGGCCGACCGTCCCCTGGCGATCACCGCCGCCAACGTCCGGGCCGAGCGCGTGGCCAAGCGGGACATCGAGTTCATGGCCTGGAACGAGTACGTCGACCGCCATTTCAAGGACCTGCACTACGGCATCAGCAAGATCCCGCCCAAGCTCAAGTTCGGGAACTCGGCATTGACCTATTGGGCCGAGAAGTGGTCGTCCCTCTTCGGGGAATGGATCTATGACGAGCTGTTCGGCTACGTCTGGAAGCCCGCCGACGAACAGTTCGCCTTTGGCGAGAGGCCGTTTTTTTATGCCGATTTCGTCCGCGTCAACGGCCAGCTGTTCCTGGTTCCCCAGCAGCAGTGGGGTTGGGTGCCGGCGCATATGGGCACCTGGGTCTGGATGAAGCGCGGCTGGACCTGGATCCCCGGCGACTGGTTCCATCCGGGCATCGTCGAATTCCAGGGCGGTTTCACGTTCCCCACGTTGGGCTATTACATGCGCCTGTTCAGGGGCTTTGCGCCCTGGAACAGCAATATAACGCAACCGCAGGTCCCGCCGGCCCATGAGCCGAAGCGGCCGGTCCTGCCGCGCCCGCTCATCGGCATCATCAAGCGGGTCGAGAAGATCCCCGCCGGCGAGCGCCCGGGCATCGAGCGGGCCATGCCGGTCATCGACGGGAAAAAATTGCCGCCCACGACCGCGCCCGCGATCCCGCTGCCGGTTCCCCGCCAATCCGCCGCTCTCAGCCCGGCTCGCGGCGCGAATGTCCCGGCCCCCGGCGCCAAGGCGGGTCGGTTCGGGGCGGGACGCGACTGGAACCCGGACAGCCGCTGGGCGGCCCGCAGCGGCTACAGCATCCGCTACTCCAGCTCCAGCAATGCCGTGGTCTGCCCCGAGTTGAAGATCTCTTCCGACAACCTGCAGCAGATCGAGCGCATGATCCTCAGGGAGGCGGCCCGCCCGCATCACGACGATCGCTCGTCGGGCGGCGGCAGCTACGGGGGCCAGGGAAACAGCTCCGGCGGCTCCGCCGGCAGCACGGGCGCAGCCACATCGGACCAGGGCAACACCGGCACCGGGGAAAAAAACGACGGCAAGGGGAAATAACGTTCCTTCTTAAGGATCAGCGGGGCGGCGTTCCGGGATCGGGCCCCCTGGCTCCGGCGGACGGGCGGAGTCCGGGATGTAAGAAATTCGCCTATTTGTACAGGCAGAGGTAGGCGCTATCCTCGGCGACCCGCAGCTGGAATTTCTCGTTGGCCGGGACGGCGAACGTCTTGCCCGGGCCGTAGGACTTCCAGGTCTTCTTGCCGGGCAGCTTGACCGTCAGCTTGCCGCTGACGACCTGCATGATCTCCAGGGTCGACGTGCCGAATTCGTATTCTCCCGGGGCCATGACCCCGATCGTCGCCGGGCCGGCCGGGCTCGCGAACGCCAGGGACTTGACCTTGCCGCCGAAATACTCGTTGACCTTGAACATGTGCCGTTCCTCCTTTTTAAGCGAATTTGACCCGATTATAGCACAATTCGCCCGCCGCCGGGCAAGAAGAAACCCGAGGACAAGAAGCCGGAGTAACGAACGATTTCATCTTCCTCTTATTGGCAGAAACCCGCCGCGGCCGGAGCCGGGCGGGTTTCGTTTTTAGGGGGAGATCAGTAGGTCAGGAGGTGGATGGCGCTGACCGCCTTGAGGGCGCGGTCGGAAAAGAAATCGGGGGCGGGGAAAATGGCGAAGCGCCCGCCGTCGCTCCCGTCGCCGCGGTCGAGCAGCAGGAACTCGGCCTGGTCGTTGCGGTTGAACAGCTCGCTGCAGCTCAGGGCGATGCGGTAGCCGTCGCTGGCTGCGGCGACCAGGTAACCCCGCCGCATCGTCTCGGAATCCAATGCTAATATAGCTTTTCAACGCCTCCCCGAGGAGGACGCCGGTAAACTCCTGGAAGCCGTGGAAACCCTTGCCGCGGCCATAAAAAACCGAGGGGAAGGTCCGTTTCCCCGAGGTCGCGGCAGCCGCGGCGAAGGCGACGGCGGGCTTGCCCGGGCGGATCACCTGGAAGTTCGCCGCCGTGAGCGGCCTCAGCCCCTTCTTGTCGGGGATGTCCAGCGGCGCCGTAAAGACCGTGATGCGGGTCGGGTTCAAGATGCCGCGCTCGCTGAGCAGGTCGTTGGCGCAGACCAGCTTCATCGCGGCGGCCAACGGCCAATTCTCCTTGGTTTCGCTGGGGATGATCGGCGCTGCCTGGCGGCGATGAGCACGCGATGCAGGGCGGCGGGGTAGATATATCTTCGCCCCAGCTGAAAACCGCCTTTGTCCCCGTTGGCGTTCTCCACGGCGACCAGCAGGTCGGTCTGCGGCTTGAAGCCGGCCCCGTGCGTTTTGGCCACGACCCGGTCGTTGAGGATGTCGAGCAGGGAATAGCCTTCATAGCGGTAGGCGCCGACGAAGGACACTCCCTCCTTCCCCGCGAGCGCCTCGCGCACGATCACGGTGCGCAGCGGCAGGAGCGCCAGGTCGACGCTGCCGGGGTTGGCCACCTCGCCGGCGACCTCGATCTTCAGCGCGCCGGGAAGTTTTTGGCTCGGGGTATTGTCGAAAAAGTCATTGGTCGCCTGGCCCAGGCAGCTGAGTGCCGAAAAAAGGACACAAGTGGAAAGCAGCAGCAGTTTTTTCATGGCTTACTTCTTGCCTTCGAGGAAAAAGCGCGCGCCCACGGTGAAGGTACGGGCCTTCACGGGCCAGCCGGGCTCGGTCCAGTACTCGTGGTTCAGCAGGTTTTCCAGCTTCAGGTAGACGCTGAATTCCCCGAACCCGCGCTCCAGGGAGGCGTTGAGCACGGCGTAGGGATCGACGGTGACCACGCCGCTGTTGGAGTGGTAGATGGAATCGGAAGCGTAGATGCCCCAGAGGGTCAGCGAGAACAGGTCGGCGCGGTAGAAGCGCAGCGAGGCGTTGAGCTGGGAGGCGGGGATCAGGTCCAGCCGGTCGTTGATCTCTTCGTTCTTCGTGTCCAGGAACGTGTAATTGGCCGCCAGCGAAAAAAGGCCCAGCGTCTTGCGCGCTTCCAGCTCGAAGCCCTTGATCTTGGCGCGGGCGATATTGATGTTCTGCTTGATGAAGTCGACATTGATGCGGCTCTCGATCATGTCGCGGATGTCGTTGTAAAAGACCGCGCCGCTGAAGTACCAGTCGCGGTCATAGGTGAAGCCGAATTCGACGTTGGTGCCGATCTCGTCGCGCAGGTCGGGATTGCCGCCGTTCTCCGGCAGGGCGTAGAGGCTCTTCATGGAGGGGAAGTGGGACTTCTGCGACAGGGTCAGGTGCATGTCGACGTATGCGCGGGGGTTGAACTTCACCCCCAGGATGGGGTTGAGGGTGGTCTTGTTCTCGCCGTCCTGCTTGACCAGGCGGTCCAGGCTGGCCCCGGCCATGAGCTCGACCTTTTCGCTGAGGCGGAAATGGTCTTCCAACCCGAGCGAAAGGGTCTTGTGCTCGTATTTCTCCCAGGGCTGGTTCAGATCGGACTGGGTGCTGACGTCGTCATCGCGGTAGGTGACGCTGCCCTGCAGCTGGTGCTTCTCGCCCAGGGGCACCATGCCCAGGACGAAGGCGCCGAGGGCGAAGTTATCGAAGGTCGATTCCCACTGCCGCTGGCTGAACTGGTCGTTCTTGTAGGCGTCCAGCACGTTGTAGTACTTGACGTAGTAGAACCGAGCCTTGACGTAGCCGCCGTCGAGCAGGGGAAAGCTGCCGCCCAGGTTGGCCATCAGGCGCTGCCAGTCCTTGAAGCGCCAGTACTGCTGCTTGTAATACGCCGTCGCCGTGGGGATGCCGTATTCGGCCTGGTAGTAGTTGACCTCGGCCATGATCTCGGCGTTGCCGCCGGGGTAAAAGTACAGCTTGCCGCCAAAGTTGGCATGCTTGTAATAGCTGTTCTTGCGCAATTCGCTTTCGCCGTTGTTCACCCAGTTGAAGCCATCGGATGCCTCGCGGGAGGCGGAACCGGTGAACAGGATGTTTTTGCCGTGCACGGCGCCGTTGGTGTAGACGCCGTAGGTCTGGCGCGTGCCGTAGTCCAGGCGCAGCGTGAACTGGTTGGTCTCGGGAGGCTTGCGGAGCACGTCGACGATGCCGCCCATGGTGTTGGGGCCGTAGAGGACGGACGAGGCGCCCTTGACCACCTTGATCTCGTCCACCTGGTCGCTGGGGAAGGACCTGACATTGAACGAGTTGTAGTATGGCTCGTAGACCGGGATGCCGTCATAAAGAAGGGTGATGCGATTGGTGGCCAGGCCGCGCAGCTTCACGCCCCATTCGTTCTTGGCCCCGCCGGAAACGTAAGTCCCCGACGTGAAAGAGAGGATGTCGGTCAGGTCCTTGGGCTCGAACAGCTGGAATTTTGCGCTTTGCAGCTCCGAGGTGGTGGCATAGGGCAGGTCCTTGGGCACCTTGGCCTCCACGGTCACCGACTCGGTGATCATGGGCAAGAGCACTTCCTTGGCCTTTTCCTTTCTTTGGCGCTTTATCCTCGGCAAAAGCGCAGAAGAGAACCGAAGAGACAGGAACACAGAACAAGCAATTTTTTCATGATAAGCTAACCTCCTTGGTGTCGGGGAATACGGAGGTCGGCAGGCGGGACAAAAATGCACTCGTCCATTAGACCTCCTTTTCAAAGATGGAAGGCATGACCGTTTCCAGTCATACCCTGGCGGCCGGCGGGCCTGGCTCCCTGGAGGCTTTAGCCCGATCGGCTCGGAGTCAAGCCGGGAGTATATTATAATGTAGTTTATCTGTCAACTATAAAAATGAGGAAAGGCGCGGAACCAGTCGATGGCGACATGACCGAGGAAGCCTTGATCACGGCGTAAGCGGTCTTGCCCTTTTTGAGGCCCAGGTTCGTTGCCGATTCTATGGAGATCATGGAAACGACCTGCAAATCGCCGGGAATATCGATGATGACCTCGGTATTGACGTTTCCTGGTCTGATTTCGGCCACCTTGCCCTTGAAAACGTTCCTGGCACTGATCTTCATCTTTTCCTCCCTTGGCTTGGGTCCGGCTGCGGCCTGCCGGATCTCATGATTTCAGCCATTATATCATTATTTGCCGGGGTTGTGAAGTTTCGGGGAAAAAAGATGGAGAAGGGGAGAGCGCGGAAATGAAAAATCCGCTTCAGGAAGCCAGGACGCGCTGCAGGTTGTGGTGGGGAACTTGCGCCCCCAGTTCCAGGACCTGCCGCCGTCCATCAGCGCCTCGTAATGATAGGTGTCTCCGTAACGCAGTTCCTTCATGCGGTCGATGTTGACCATGGCGGAGCGGTTGACCCGGATCAAGCGGCTGTCCTGCAGCTTTTTTTCGATGGCGTCCAGCGTCAGCCGCATGAGGAAGGAATCCTCGCCGCTTTGGATCTTGACGTAATTGCGCTCGGCTTCTATGCAGTCGATCTCCTCGGTTTTGAGAAACTTGATTTTTTGCCTGTTTTGACCGGAATGCGCTCAAGCATCGTGCACCTGCTCAATTTGTCTCATGCCCATGTTATGCCCTGGAATCCCGGATCGGACAATAAACCAAAGTAACATTCTCCCTGGGAGGCGCACAAGGGGAGACCAGGGCGCGGATGGCCATGACCCAGAGCGGCAGGGTGATGAAAGAAAGCAGGGTGGAGACGGCGATGATGCCCGGAGAGCAATTCCTCGTCCAGGGTGACGTACTCGCCGAAAAACGTGGCCATGGTTGCCGTGGGCATCACCGCCTGCAGCAGGATCACCTGGCGGCTCAAGGGGTCCAAGTTGAAGAGCGGCCGCAACGCGGCAAACCGCCCGCCAGCCCCAGGGCGAAACCGCCGACCAGGCGGAAGAAGGAGGCGGCGAGCACCAGGCGCAGCCGGGCGGCGGGCATGATCAACTGCAGGTTCTGGCCGATGGCGAACAGGATCCAGGGGGATGGCCAGCGCGGCGAAACCGGCCGCTGAAGTCGTCCAGGGTTGCCGGCAGGCGGACGCGGGCGACGTTCCAGGGCCAGGGCGAAGGCGGCGGTGCTGCGATGGGCACGCCGGCGTGGCGGATCAGCACCTTGAGGAATCCCGACCGGGTCTCCTGCGGCAGCTGGTGCGAGAAACGGCGGCGCATGAAGAAGCCGCAGGTCAGGAACACCGGCCAGAAGAACATGGAGAAGAACACGGCGCGGGTAAGGGCCCTGGCGCCGGAAAAAGGCGACGATCACGCCCCAGCCCAGGAAGGCGTAGTTGCCGGCGGACACCGCAAAGGCGAAGGTCAGGCCGCCGCGTCTCGCCTTCCGTCACCCGCGGCGAGATCAGCAGGGCGGCGATGGTGTACAGGGCGGTGATCAACGAGAAGGCCAGCACGATGGGCAGGGCCTGCTGGATGCTCTCGACGTCGGCGTGGTAGAGGTTCTGGAAGATGAGGAAGGGCAGGGCGACGCGGACGACGAACTTGCGCAGGGCGGCGACCTCGGTCTCGCGGAACAGCCGGCCCAGCTTCAGCAGCCAGCCCAGGGCGATGGGCAGCAGGATGGCCAGCATGGTGTCGAACAGTCCGGAGTTCAGGCTCATGGGTGATTCACCAGTGGCGGATTATACCCCAGCCCGGGCCCTGTCACAAGGCCCGAGGCGGAAAAACCATGGTCCGGTTACAGCATGCGCTCGATGAACTTCAGCAGCGCGTCGCTGCCGGGGCGGTCGGCGGTGCTCTGGCTGTGGTACTTGAAGCGCACCCGGCCCTCGCTGTCCAGGATGAAGACGGTGGGGACGTTCTGCTCGACGTAGCTGTAGTCCCACGACAGGGTGAAGAGCTGCAGCCCCTCGGACAGTATGCGCTCGCCGTCGACCAGGATGGGGAAGGGGACGGGAATGTTCTCCTTGCTCATGAGGATGCGTTTCGGGAGGAGGAGGCGCACCTGGTCCGCCCAGGCCTTGGCCCGCGGGTTCTTCAGCTCCTCGGCGCCCGGGTTCTTCCATTTCTCGATCACGGCCATCTGGTCGGGGAAGATGTCGACCCAGTGCTGCACCGTGGCCTTGTCGTAGGGCAGGACGAAGAGGACCTCCAGGTTGTACTTCTTGCGGAACGACTGGGCCTTTTCCAGGTCGGCCAGCTCGGCGTACTGGTAATGGCAGATCTGGCACCAGTGGTCGTCGACGCGGCCGCGCGGGAATATGAGCAGCACGTTCTTGCCTTTCAGGGACGACAGGGTGACCTCGCCGCCCTGGACGGCGGGCAGGGTGAAGCCCGGGAACAGGTCCCCGAGGTTCGCGGGCTTGATCGGCGCCGCCTGGCCGGGCAGAATGCGGATGCTGACGGAGAGCAACAACAGGATCAGGATCGTGCGGGAAATGAGTTTTTTCATTATAGCTCCTTTTTATCGATAATGAATTTTGTTACATGAGGAAGCGCGGCCGCCAACGCCCAGGGTGCCGGGATGTCGACAGGAGGGAAGTCGGCGGCGCATCGCTCCCGCTCAGCCCTTGGCGCCCGAGCCGATGGCATACAGAGCCGGGTGGTTGCCCAGGCGCCGGGATTCGCCCCGGCCCATGAACCAGCAGTAGGGGGTTTCCGTGAGGCCGCGGAATGTCCGGACCAGGGCCGCCGCCTTCTCGTTGCTTTCCATCACGCCGATGCGGAAAACCCCGGCCCGCTCCCGCCGCCAGGTGTTCCAGCAGGTGCGCCGAGTTTTCCCCGGGCTGCCAGTCCGCCCAGGGACCGACCGCCAGCAGCTCCTGCCCGGGCTTGGCCAGGATGTAACCGCAGATGCCGTCGTTGCTCTCGCGGACGAACCCCAGCTCCGGGTGCAGCCCCGCGAAGCGGCGCAGGAAAAAACCCCGTCGTCCCCGAAAAAATCGAGGTCGCGGGCGCAGATCCCGTCCAGGTCGGCGGGCCGCAGCGGGCGGACGTCGGAATGGGTTTTGCCCCGGATGGGACCCCGGAAGCGCAGCGACCTGTGGATCTTCTTGAAGCCGACCGACTCGTAGTAGGGGACCGCGTTCAGGTCGCCGTCCAGAAAAACGTCACGGACGCCCAGGCCGTCCAGGTAGGCCAGCGCCCGGGCGAGGAGCATGCGGCCGGCGCCCAGGATGCGCCTGTCCCGCCTCACCACCAGCTCGCCGATGAAGGCGTTGGCGCGGTAGCGGGTGGCGACGCAGATGCCGACCCGCTCGCTCCCGGACTCGGCGATGAAGCAGCCGCGCGGGTCGTGGTCCAGGAACGCGGCGAACACCTCGCGGCTCTGGCTCGCCCAGCCCGCCTCGCGGATGCGCTCGATGGCGAAATCGATGTCCGCCGGGGACATGGGGCGGACGCGCAGCTGGTTGCCCGCAGCCATGGTCCGCCTTCAGTAGCCCAGGGACTCGCCGACCAGGACCACGGTGACGTGGCCGGGGGTCATGCTGGCCTCGGTGACCACGAGCTGGCAGCAGATGCGGTGCGGCGGCTGGCAATAAGGGTCCTGGCAGAAGCCGGTATGGGAGCAGGGAGTGTCGACGCCGACGCGCAAGCTGTTCGCCGGCGCGGCGGTGTTCCTGACGCGGGCGATGGCGGCCTCGACGTCGACGGCCACCTTGTTCATCCCGGCCATGACGATCACCTTGGCGGGCCCGAAGATCAGCGCCGCCACGCGGTTGCCGGTGCCGTCCATGTTGACCAGCTTGCCGTCGGCGGTGACGGCGTTGCTGCTCATGACGAAGACGTCGGCGGCCAGCCCCTGGTGGCGCATCGCGCTGACTTCCTCCTTGCTGACGCCTTCCCGGTAGCGGTCGAGCAGGCGGATATCCATTTTGCGCAGGGCGTCGACCAGCCCCGACTCCAGGATCGTCTCCGACCCGCCCAGGCCGACCAGCGACCCCGCCGGGATCAGGCGGCAGATCTCGCGCACGGCGTCGGCGCTGCTTTCGCAGTAGATGCCTTCCATGCCCCGTTTTTTGAAATTCTTGATGATGTGCCCGGCCTGCAGGCGCCAGCACTCTTTCATGAAGTCGGTTTTGCCTTTCATTTTGTTCTCGCTTTCAGGTCGAATGTTGCCCGGGAACCATTGTACACAATACAGGCTCCATTTTAAACCGCCGTTCAGCGCGCGCGATCAGGTGCAGCGTCTTCATGCCTCGGCGGCCAGAAAATCGCCGTCAACGATGAGCAGGACCGCCCCGAGCTCGGTCCGCGAACGGTGCGAGCTCGCCCCGTCGGAAACCACATAGGTCATGCCCTGGCGCATGACGGTCGTGCCGCCGTTCTCCTGCTCGTTGACGAATTCCCCCTTCAGGCAGTGCACGATATGGCCTTTTTGGCACCAGTGGTCGGCCTGGTAGCCCGGGGAATAGTCGACGATGCGGATGCGCAGGCCGGGCAGCTGCAGCGTCCGCCAGAAGGATGTCCCGGCTTCGCCCTTGTGTTCGGTCCGCGGCACCGCTGCCCAGTCGATGGCTTGATAGGGGATATTATTAGCGCTCATTTTTCAACCTCCAGCGTCGGTTCCTTGCCGCGGTCAGTGTATTCCATCCGCCGGAAATTTTCCAATCCGGGCCGCTGGCACGTCTGTCACTCTTGCGAACCGCGCCGGCGGCCCGGTGTCACATCATATCTTCAGCTCTTTCTCGATGCGCTCGACGAACTTCTTGCCGTTCTCATTGGCCGGGTTCAGCTCCAGGGATTTCCTGTAGAGGGTCAGCGCTTTTTGCTTCTCCCCCTTTTCGTACCAGGCTTCGGCGAGGCTGTCGTACGTGTTCCAGGAATTGGGGAACAATTCGACGCTCAACTCGAACAGGCGGACGGCGTCGTCGGCCTTTTTCATCTGCTGCAGCAGGAAATAGCCCAGGCCGATCAGGTCGGCCTCGGCGAAGAAATACGCCTCCCTGTTTTTCAGGATATCGGCCTTCAGCGCCGGAAACTCCGCCGCGAGGCGGCCGTTCATGATCGGCTCCTGCAGAACTGCCGTCAGCCATTTCTTTCCGGAGAAGGCCTGGTAGAGATACTTGATGGAACCATTGTGGTTTGGCTCACTTAAGCCGGGGCAGCCGACCAGCGTGGGGAATTCCGTCTTCAGGGTGTGGGCGGCCAGGTACGCGTCGAGGTCGCCGTTGGCCTTGGCCATGGCCTCGACCCCGGCCAGCATGGCCTTGGCGTATTCAAAGCGGGCCTTGAATCCCTCGAAGGACAACTCGCCGTTCCAGTGGCCGGGGATGTACTGCTTGATCTCGTTTTTGCGCTCGATCAGTGCTTGCCAGTTCTTCACCAGGACGGGGTAGTCGGCGGCCCGACCGGAGTGGAAACCGAACGAGGCCAGGCATCCCGGCGCGTCGCTCAGCCACTTGTCGGCCATCATGTCGCCGGTGAACAGCAGACCCTTCTGCGGCGCCAGGATGAAGATGTCGCTCCGGGTGTGGGTGCCGCCCGCCTGGTACAGCTCGAAGGTGACGTCGCCGCAATCCAGGACCATCCTGTCCCGGAATGTTTCTCCCGGGAAGGTGGGCGTGGGCGAGGAGCTCAGGAATTCGACGTCCATGGCGTTGATGATCATCTGCTCTTCGGCGGCCGCTTTTTGCTTTTCGTCGAGCGTGCCGGACGCGATCCGGGCCTTCTGCTCCTCGATGGCTTCCCTGGCCCAATTCAGACCGCGGGATAGATTGCCGAAGTTCTCCCGCATCATGTCCGCGACGCTCTCCTGGGCGATGATCTGGCAGTCGGCGTAGACGCCGTTGCCGTTGGTGTGATCGGCGTGGCCGTGGGTGTTGATCACGTACTTGAAATCGTTGCGCCCGAGTTCCCTGGCGAAAATAGCACGGAAAGCCTGGTCCAGCCTGGGGATGTCGGTGGTGTCGATGACCACGATCCCTTTTTCCGTCGCGATCGCCGTGACGGCGGTCGACGAGACATAATCGCCGACCCAGGCGCGGACCACGCCGGGGGCGAGCGTCCTCACGTGCAGTGGCAGGCCGGCGACCGACTCCGCCCGGCTGGATGGGGCGGCCAGGGCGACCAGCGCGGCCGCGATCAACAACGTTCGCTTGAACATGGGATACCTCCTCGATTTTTTATGAATAATTTTATTCCCAAGGGACTTCTCATCGGCTCCCGTTTGCGCTGCCGCCTTTATCATCCTGACGCGCGGCGCGGCCCTTTATTCCTTCGCCCGCGGCCCGCCCGGCGCCAGGTTTTCCAGCTTGGCCTTCACGTCGGCGGCGACCTTGTCGGCGGCGAAGGAGAAATGCATCTGCACGATGAGCCATTTGCCGGCGCTTTTTTCCAGAACCCCGGTCCAGCGCGCGTCCTTCCAGCCGATGGGCTTGCCGTCCCATGTGCCCAGGTCGTCGAGGACGCACGACCACCAGGCCGTGACCCCCGAGGGCGAGACGTCGATGCGCAGGTCGCGGATGTCGGACTTCGTGGCCTTGAAGCGCGGGTCCAGCCAGAAAGTGAAATTTTTCACGAACGACTCCCAGCCGACGGTGATCTCGGAATCGGGATTGATGATGAACAGGCGCCCGTCGTGCGCCATCGTTCCCTCGAGCAGCGGCCGGTCCTTGGTCAGCGCCCAGCCGATATTGGCGCGGATGACTTTTTCGATCGCGGCCTTTTCCCGGGCCGGATCCGCCGCCGGCGCGGAGCGCGGACCCCCCAGGCGGAGCGAATTGCGTATGGCGTGCGTCTCGGCCGGTGCCATCAGCAGCAACGAAACCGTGACCCCAAGGAACCATGCGGCGCGTTTCATGTCCCTATTCCTCATGCCGGGGCCGAACTCCGTTTTCCGGGGCAAGGCCGCCGGCCTTGGGCTTCGATCCCCCGATGGCCGCGGCCTCGACCCACCAGGTGTGCGACTCTCCCCCGCGCTGGCTGAGGAAGAAAAGGTATTTGCCGTCGGCCGAGACCATGGGGCAGATGTCGATGGCCGGCGAGTTGATCTCCGTGCCGAGGGAAACCGCCTCGCTCCAGCCGCCGTCGGCCCGCCGGAAGCTCACGAACAGGTCCATCTCCCGGGCGAATAAAAGGAAGCTGCCGTCAGGGGCGATGAACGGCATCTCCTCCCTGTCGGGCGTGTTCACGGGAGCGCCGAGGTTGCGCGGCTCGGCGTACCGGCCGTTCTGTATTTCGCGCAATAGATGTCGTTGCCCCCTTGGCCGCCGCTGACGGTCGTGGAGAAATAGAGATTGTAATCCCTGTCCACGGAGAACTGCCAGTGGTGCGGGAGGCGGTTCACCGCCTCGTCCGCCGGCCGGGCATCGCTCCAGCCGTCTCCCCGGCGCTCCCTGAACCAGATGTGCTCGCCGCTCGACTCAGTGGCGGGGGCAGGAGCCTCCTGGACATGAAATAGAGGCGCTGGCCGTCAGGGGTGAAAAGGGGACGTCGGCGTCCCGGCCCGCGCCGGTGAAAGACGCGACCTGCGGATAGGTCCAGCGCCCGTCCCGCAACCGGCTGAACAGCAGCCGGCTGATGCTGTTTCCCGGGTGTCCGCGGCTCGACCATCAGGTTCCAGTACGCCTCGCGGCCGTCGGGGGAGAAGGCCACCACGGAGTGCATGCCGAAACGGCCGGAAACGATGCCCGGGGCGAATAGCTCGGGCTTGGCGCCGGGTTTCTTCTGCCCCAGGTATTCCCCTTTGAGCTCGGGGAACAGCGGCGGTCCCTGATCGGCCCCATGGGATTTGAGCAGGGCGGCGACCTCGATATTATTCTCGGCGACCGCCAGGTTGCAGGGAGTTTCACCCGCCAGCGTGCGTTCGTTGACGTGGGCGCCATGGTTGAGCAGCAGGGCGGCCGCTTGCAGCCGGCCGCGCTCGGCGGCGCGGTGCAGGGGGGTCCAGCCATTGCGGTCCTTACGGTTCGGGTCGAGATTTTTTCCGAGCAGCGCCTTCATGATGCGCTCGGAACCGCCGTCGGCGGCGGCGTGCAGGAGGGTGCCGCCGAGCCCGTCCTGGGCGGACAGGTCCGCGCCGGCGGCCAGCATACGGGCGAACAGCCTGTCCAGCCCGTTGGCGATGGCCAATGCGAACAGCTGCTGCTTCTGTCCCGGGTCGGCGGGAAGGCCGGCGCCCCGCTCGAGCAGCAGGTCGACCAGGGAAGGGAACCCGCGCCAGGCGGCCAGGCTCAAGGCGCTGTCGTTGAAGCGGTCGACGGCGTTGATGTCGGCGCCGGCGTCCAGGAGGATGGCGGCCATGTCGGCGTCACCGGTTTCCCGGCCCACCAGGATGAATGCCGTGCGCTGGTAACCGTCCCTGGCTCCCGGGTCGGCACCCTTGGAGATGAGCAGCCGCGCCATGTCCCCCTTCCCGGCCAAAGCGGCGTACATCAGGGGCGTGGATATCTGCGCCGTGCGCTCGACCTCCGCCCCGCGCTCGATGAGCCAGCGGGCGATATCCATCTGGCCCGCAGCGGCCGCCCCGTGCAACAGCGTCCGGCCGCGCTCGTCCTTGAACCGGAGAAGCCCGGGGGTCTTGGCCGCCAGCGCCTGCAGCCGGGCCAGGTCGCCGGACTGGATGACGTTCTTGATCTCTTCGCCCGCTGACTGGGCGCTTTCCCCGGCCGTGAGCAGGAAACATATGGAAAAACAAATTCCCCACAAAAAGCAAGAACGCCGGTTTTTCATCGCTCCCTCCTGCTGTCTTCTGTCATGGATCGTCATCGGAACGGTTCTCCTCACTTCGGCTGCAAGTCTTGAATGAACCCCGCAGCCAGCCAGCGGATCGCCGCGCCTCCTTCCCCTCCCAGGTAAAACAAGTATTTGCCGTCAGGGGAGATCGATGGGCAGACTCCCTGGCCCGTGTATGGCTGCAAGCTGATCGGGGCTAGCCACTGCCCGTCCTTGCCTTTGAAACTGATGCAAAATCCGTTGTACGCTTTGCCCTCGCTGACCGTCTGCCTGCCGAACAGGAGATACGATTCATCGGCGGCGATAAAAGGCATGCCTTCAAGGGCGCTGCTATTTACCAGCGGCCCCATATTGACCGGTTTCGCGTATTTGCCGTTCATCCCGCCTTGAATAGTAAATGTCGCTGTTGCCGCCATACGAATCCCCGGCCAGGGCGGCAAAGTAGAGTGTTCCGGAATTCGCAAGCGAAACCTGCCAATGCAAATTCATCTCATTCACTTCGGCGTTCAGCGGCGTCGGCTCGGACCAGCCGCCGGCGGTCCGCTCGGCAAACCAGATATTTTCCTTTGCGGACGAATCAGCTCCGATCGGGCGGGTGGACGTAAAAAACATTTTTTCCCCGTCCGGGGAGATGCAGGGCACATCATCGATGTACTTTCCCTTGACGGCCAGGCTGAAAGGGACCGCCTCGGGCAGGGTCCATCGACCGTCCTGCATTTTTGTCATCCAGATGACCCTGTCGGTCGAGGACTGCCAGTACATCTCCTTGCCGTCCGGGGCGATGGTGATGGAAGAATGATTGGCCGATACGATGTCGGGAGCAAAGATCTTCGCTTCGCCGGCCGGGGGCGTTTAGTTTAGATCAAGGCCTTTCAGTTCCGGGAATTCTGCGGGGCCGGGCTTTCCTCCCAGTTTCACGATCAACTGCAGTACCTCGTTCCGCTTGGCTTCGGCGGCAATATTCTCGGCGCACTTCCCCCCAAGGGTCCGCCGGTTCAGGTCGGCGCCGTTTTTTACCAGGAATTCGACCATGGCCGGGTGGCCATTTTTGGCAGCCAGGTGCAACGGGGTCCAGCCGTTGATATTCGTTTCGTCCCTGAGCGGGATGTTTTTTGCCAACAGCAGGTTGACGATCGCGAGCGAACCCCCGGCGACCGCCCCGCGCATGACCTCGGTATTGAAGGAACCGTTGGCGAAAATATCCTTGCATTCTTCCGCAACCCGCTGGAACAAACGCAGCGATCCGGCGCGGGCGGCAAACAAAAGCATTTGCGTGTCCTTGCCGCCGCTGGTATCGAAGTCGGCGCCCTGGGACAATAAAAATTCAATGAAGTCCTTGTAGTTAAAAAATGCCGACCAGTTCAACGGCAGATACGCATTCGTATCACCGGCGTTGATGTTCGCGCCATGTTGGACCAGCAAGCGGCCCATTTCCACGTCGCCCGTGTTCCTGGCGACCGCCATGAACGGCGTTTGCCCGTACGTGTTCTTGCTTTCGATATCCGCTCCCCTGGCGATGAGCCAGCGGGCGATATCCAGCCGGCCGGCCTCGGCCGCCAGGTGCAGCAACGTCCGCCGCCCTCGTCGTCCCTCGAGGCGAGGATGCCGGGATCCTTTTCCGCCAGCGCCTGCAGCCGGGCTAAGTCGCCGAACTGGATGACGTTCTTGATCTCTTCGCCCGCTGACTGAGCGGTTTTCGCCGTGACCAGGCAAAAAAATGAGATACAAATGCCCAACAAAAAAATGGACTGCTTGCTTTTCATCTCTCCTCCTGATTTCTTTTTATTGTATGGCGGCGGCCAGGAAATTGTCCAGCAGCCGGTCGGCGGATTCCGCCATCAGCGGCTGCTGCTCGAGGCATTCGCGGGTGACCCGCGCCTCGCTGATCCCGGCCGCCTGCAGCTCGGCCGGGTAGGCGGAGGTCCTGCAGCCGCTGGCCATACAGTCCGATCCCTTCCTCCGCGCAGTTCTGCAGGAACAGGACCCGCGGCGGCATGGGAGGGGAGATCCTGTCCCGCGCGAGGAATGACGTCAGGCGAATGCATGCCGCCCCGGGGCCGCCCGGATCGAACCACGCGCGCGGGCGACGACTCCGCCAGGAGCTTTTCCGACAGTTTCATCCGCCGCCCGTTGATGCAGTGCTTGCGCATTTTTTCAAACATGGCCGTCGGCTTGATGCCCAGGATCGCCGACGCGTCTTCATGTGTGCTGAGGGTCAGGCGCAGGCAGGCGAGCAGGATCGCCTTCTCGAATCCGTCCATGAATTCCTTCAGCGGGACGCTCCGCGGGCCCATGCTGGCGGCAAGGTACGCGGAGACCAGCGATTCGCTGATGCTCTCCAGCGAGCGGGCGGCCTGGGCGGCCCCGCCCGGGGACAAAAGGGCCGCGGCTGCGGCGAGTCCCAGGAATGATCGATGAGAGTATCCAGCTTTTTCCAAAAGGCGTCTGTTCTTACTGCGACCTGGCTGTTCGTTTCCATCTGTTCCATGAATTCACCTCCTGTTTTAGTGAATCCGGTCGACCCGGGCCATAGGCTCTCGTCGCCGCCCCTTCCCTGGCGTGACCCGGGATCGTTCTCTCTCCGGGAAGGGGTCCCGCCTGGGCGATGAGCGCTTGGCCATCATCGGTCTCCGCGCATTATGACGCAGGTAAAATGATCATGGATATAGGACTTAGGGTTGATTTTTCAATATAGACCTAAAGGTTTAGCGCCGGGCCGGATAGGACTAAAGTCATAACGCCTTTGTCCAGATTATTGAATTCGGGCTTGGCAACGAATTTTGCCGGTCAAGAAAGGCGGGAGAAAACCGATTATTCGCCCGTTCGGCTCCCCGTGGTGCCGCCCGGAGCCGATGAACGCCCTTTGCGCAGGATGTTCAGGCGGCAGATGGAGCGGTAGCGGAACTGGTCAAAGGCAACGCCGGCGGCGGCGCTGAACTCCTCGGTGATCTTGCGGGCGCGGGCGACGATCCCCGGACGGCGACCGGGAGTCGTCGACGAAAAAATCGACCAGGCGTTCGTAATCGGCGAACGAGCGCTCCAGGAAGAAAAACTCCTCCGCTTCCATGGCCAGCCCCAGCGCGGCCTGGGCGCGGATCGCCGCGTAGGCTTTTTCCTGCGCCGCGCCTTCCTCCTCCACCAGCCGGGTCACTTCCGTGTACGCCCCCGGGCGGTACACCGGTTCCACGAAAGCCGCCCGGCCGCCCTCTTTCAACACCCGCCGGCATTCGGCCAGCGCCGGCCCCATCTCCATGGGCGGGACGTGGTGGAAAGCTCGCCTGGTAGAGGATGAGATCGGCGCTGGCGCCGGCGAACGGCAGGTACTGGGCGGCGCCGGGAACATACGCTGCGCCGGCGACGGGCGCCGCGCGCCCCGGCCCTGGCCAGCATGTCCGGGGCGTCCAGGCCGGTGACGCGGGCGCCCTGCGCGGCCAGCCAGCGCGCGGTGTCGCCGCTGCCGCAGCCGACATCGATCACGGTCAGGCCGGTGAATGAAAAATGCGTGCCGAGGACGTCATGCGCGGCGGCATATTTCTTCATCATTATTCCGGGGGGCGACGCAGCGCCAGCAGGCCGCCCGCCGGGCATTACTTTTTGGCCAGGGCCAGGGCGCGGTCCACGGCCTTGAGCAGCGGCTTGACCGATATTTCATCCCCCACCGCGTTCTTCATCCACACCTGGGGCATGATGTTGCCGGCCAGGCACATGCGCTCCATTTCCGGGCCCAGCGTCCTTGCCGCGCAGGAAATCCTCGATCTGGAACTGGATGACGTTGCCGATGGCGTAGTGGGGCAGGTAGAGGGTGTAGTCGATCATGTGCGAGTACACGGCCAGGATGACCTGGTCGCGAACGCCGAAAACCGGCGCGAAGTACTGGTTCCAGATGCCCTTGGCTATGGCGATGACGGCCTCCTTCAACTGCTGGGGCGTGGCCTGGGGGTGGCCGTAGAGCCAGTGCCAGGCCTGCATGTCCACCAGCGAGACCGCCATGATCTCGTAGGCGCTCCAGAAGGTGTCCAGGACTTTCATCTCCTTCTGGCGCGGGTCTTTGGCCGGGATGCCCAGAAGTTCCAGGTCGCGGTCCTGGAAAATGAAGGCGAAGGCCTCGGTAAAGGCGCCGTTGGGCACGCCGGCGAGCGAATAATAATCGATCTTGTACAGGTCGATCACGCATTCCACGGCGTGCCCCAGCTCGTGGACGGCGATGTTGTAGCCCTTGTAGTTCATGCCGCCTGGCGCCGACGCGGGTGCGCAGGCGCGCCTTGTACTTGCGCGACGCGGTGGGGGCCTCGTGGCCCGAGCCGCGGGCGGGGTCGACCTGGATCCGGGCGGCGATGAACGCTGGCGTTCTCCGGCGCGAAGCCGAGCTTTTCCAAGATCGCGGGCAGGTCCTTTTCGAAGGCGGCGGCGGTCGGGTATTTCTTGCGCACGATCTTGTCCAGTTCTTCCTCGGCGACCTTCGCGCCGGCTGCGCAAGCCCGGGTACCAGATGTCGAACGGCTGCAATTCGCGGCCCAGGCGCTTGCGGATCAACGACGCCACTTTCCCGACCTGGGGCGAGGCCAGAAGTTCGCGGAACATGGCCTCGACTTCCTTTTCGGGGATCTCGCGGCCGATGTCGAAACTGCGGCTGATGTGGTCGGGATAAAGGGGGCTGTAGGCGTCGACCAGGCGCATGGCCTGGAAGGTGTCCAGGAAGGTCTTGTAGCGGACGTCGGCCTCGGGGGCGGAGGCGATCTCGCGGCCCTGGTCGTAGACCTTGTTGGTCATGGGGTTCCAGCGGTACTTGCCGGAGTTGACCATCACGGCCGGGATCTCCTGGCGGATGATGCGCTGCATCACCTGGTAGATCATTTTTTGCTTCGGCAGCCCCTGCGGGTCGCCGTAGCGCGCCTTGAGCTCGTCGCGTATCCCCCAGTGGGTGATCAGCTTCATGTCGGCCGGGAACAAGGGCTTCATGTCCGCGCCCACCAGGCTGCCCATGAAGATGTTGTAATCGGAGATGTAGCGCCCGGCGTCGGCCATCAAGGCGCTGATCTTCTGGTTGACATCGGCGGGAATGCGCGTGCTGTTGCTGCCCGCCGCCCGGGCGAAGGCCCACTGCTTGCGGCTCCAGCCGGCGCCCCAGGGCGGTTTTTTCGGCCAGGCTGTAGACCGGGAAATTGAGCAGGGAGATGAAGGCGATCTTGTTTTCGAACATGTCTTCGGAGAGATGGGCGGACAGGTCGAACTGGTTCATGGCGATGTCGAGCGGCGTGATCTCGCCCCAGTCGAGGTCCACCGGCTGGTCCTTGTCCAGGGACATCTCGTTGAAATTGCCGTTGAGGGCTTCGCCGTAGAATTCGAGCTTGTTGAACAGGGCGTCCAGGGGCGCCCCGGCGGGCGCGAAATTCGCCCGGCAGAAGATGGCGAACTCGGCGGCGCCGCCGTCCTTGGCCCGCCACAGCGCGGCCACCTGTTCCAGGCCGCGGTCGACGCGGAATTTTTCGGTTTCTCCGTATTTTTGCAACAATTCGGTTTTCACCTTGAGCAGGGTGGCGCTGTCGATGGCTTGCGCCGTCTCCTGCGCGGTGAGCATGAGCGCGGCGCTGCCCGCCAAGAGCAAAAAAAGACCGGATGATTTTTTCATGATCTATCTCCTTTTACGCGGCGAATGGATCGCCGCTAAAAAATATCAGACCGGCGTGGTTTTGGCAAGCCGTTCCCCCGGCGGCGTAGCCGGGTCATTCCAGGCCGTTGCGCAGGTCGAAGAGGAGCCAGTTCTTGTTCTTGATGGCCCGCTGTTCCTGCTTGACCAGGGCGAGGAAGTCCTTGATGCCCAGCGGCTCGTTGCCGTTGCCGTGGACGAGGACGATGCTGCCGGGCCCGGGTTTTTGCTTTTTGGCCAGCCAGGCGTCGCTGCCCACCGGGATCAGGCCGAGAGCCAGGATGCGCATGATCTCGGCCTGGTCGGAGACCAGCCCGGGGAAGCGGAAAAAGATCGAGGGCGTCAATCCGCAGGCGATCATTTTTTGCTCGGTTTTCAGGACTTCTTCATTCAGGTCCACCCCTTTTTCCAGGAGGAAATTCCGGCGCAGGGGCAGCCGCGGATCGTACTGGTGGTGGTAGGAATGGTCGATCCAGTCGATGGTGACCCGGCCGGAACGGGCGAGCCCCGCCAGCCAGCGCAGGTCGGCCGGGTGTTCCTCCATCCAGATCCCCGAAATGGCGATGGCCAGGGGAATGGGCCGTTCCACGCCGCCGAACGCGGCCAGGATATCGTTGAACAGGGACCGGTCCAGCGGTTTTTTCGCGGGGCAGAGATCGATGGTCAGGCTGATCCCCCTCTCCGCGGGCAGGCTGTGGGTGATGCCCGCGTCCTCCAATTTCCCGGAGTTCGCCGCCGCTTCGGCCAGGGCCCGGTCGTACGGCGACCCCGCGAATTCCCGCCGCAGGTCCGCCAGGGGGGCGGGGGCGATCTCCAGGCCGGCCAGCGGCGCGATCTCCGTCGCCAGGGTCCGCGGGCGGACCAGCAGGCCGTAGGCGTGATGATCCCTGGTGAAGCGGCGGATGACGATCGCCGGCGTGCCGTCGGCAAGCCGTGTCGCGGCGAAAAAGGCCCGGTACTCGCTGACCGCGGCCGCCAGGGGCACGCTCAACAGGGCGGCGGCGAACAGGCCGCCGCGGAAGATCCTTCTCATGGGGATATCTTATTGGAGGCGCACGCCTGCTGTCAATGGCGCCGTAGCGCTCCCCGCGCCCTACCAGATCCCGGGGATCAGGCGGAATTTCACCCGGCGGGCGTATTTGCGGTACTCCGCCAGCTCCCGGCACAGGCACTTTTTTCCTCGTTGAGGAGCCTGGCGATGAGGAGCGCGGGCACGAACGCGGCCGGGAGCAGGGCCCAGAACGATCCCAGGGCCAGCGGGCTGAACAGGTACAGCGGCATGACCGCCGCGTACATGGGATGGCGCACCGCGGCGTAGGGGCCGGTCGTGACGACTTTTTGCCACTGGTCCACTTCGACCACCCGTGACAGGAAGCGGTTTTCGCGCATGACGCGGAAAACCATTCCGTAGGCGGCAAGGACGACGACGTCCGCGGCCAGGACCAGCCACGGCGGCACCGCCGACCAGCCGCAGCGCCTGTCCAGGCCCGGGCAGCAGGAAAGCCGCCAGGAAAAGGGGGTAGGACAAGGCGATGATGGCTTTCTGTGCCGGCTCCTTTTCCTTCAGGCGCATCCGGCGCTCCAGCAGCTTCCGGCACCGTGCTTCAGGAAGTAGGCCACCACCAGGCACATGGGCGGCAGCAGGACTGCCGAGGTAGGCCCAGGCCTGCCAGTAGTCCAGGGTGCCGGCGGGCAGGAAGACATTGGCGGCCAATATACAGGGCCGGCCAGGGCGAAGCGTATGAAGACCTTTTTTTTCAGGCGGGCGGGGTCGAGGGCGGGAGTGGCGTTTGCATTTTCCATTCCCCAGTTATGACGCCGGGACGGCCGTCGGACAATAGGGAATAAGTAATATTTTTTGTTTTTTCTAAAAAATCGCCATGGAGTATAATGAATAAACATGGCATATACAAAAGAAGAAGCCAAGAACGGGATAGAAAAGCTGGTCGAGGATTTCAAAAGGAACAAGTCACGCTTGCAAAATCAGGCCGAGGCCCAGATCGAGAACAATTTTATCCGTCCGCTTTTTAAATTCCTGAACTGGAATACCACCAACCAAGGCCTGGCCGTGCTGATTAGAATTCATCGTCAACCGCACCGGCCGCGGCGGCAAGCGTCCCGATTATACCTTGCAGCTTGACGGCCAGCACCTGCTGGTCATGGACGCCAAGCAGGTGAAATATGACATGCATGACCCGCGCTGGCTGAACCAGGTCTATGCGTATGGCTATTCCACCCAGAACCTCGCCCCGGTGCGGCGCATCGATTTCGCCGTGCTCAGCGACTTCGAGGAATTCGTGGTCCTGGACTGCACCCTGCACGTCAACGATCCCAAAGCCTTGCGCAATTTACTGGTATTGAACTGGACCTGCGACGACTTTGTCGACCAGTTCGACCGCCTCTGGGAGTTGTTCGAGCGCGAAAAATGAGGCGCACCGCCCGCACTCGCCACAGCGACACGCCGCGCGGGCTGTGGGCGCTGGCCCTCTCGCCGCGCAAGGTCAAGGCCAACCGCATACCGCCCGACAAGGCGTTTCTCGCCGACATGGACAACGACCAGAACGGCTGGCGCGTGCGCCTGGCCAAGGATATGAAAAAGCTCAACCCGGCGGCCGACGGGAAGCTGATCACCGCCGCCGTGCAGTTGCTGATCGACCGGCTGATCTTTGTAAAGGCGCTGTCCGATCGCGAAATCGAGGACGACTATCTGGCGCAGTTGGCCGAGACCGTGGAAAAAGACGGCCTCGACGACAGCGACATCGGCTGGTTCGCCGCCTGCCGCAAGATCTTTGAAAAGCTCGACCGCTTCTACAACGGCAGCATTTTCAAGTCGCGGCCCGAACTGGAAGCCGTGACCGTGGCCAACAAAACGGTGCGCGACATCATCCGCTCACTGCAGCCGGAGAATTCGCCCTACAACTTCGCCGTATTGCCGGTCGAGATCCTGGGCACGATCTATGAGCGCTTCCTGGGCCGGGTGGTGCGCACCACCGAGCAGCGGGTCAAGATCGAGGAAAAGCCCGAAGTTCGCAAAGCCGGCGGCGTTTATTACACACCTCAGTATATCGTGGAATACATCGTCAAGAACACGGTCGGCAAGTTGCTCGAAAGTTGCAAAACCCCTGCCGACGTCGCCAAACTGAAAATTCTCGATCCGGCCTGCGGTTCGGGCTCGTTCCTGGTTGGCGCTTATGCTGCCCTGATCGACTGGCATATCAGGTATTTCAACTCCAAGAAAAAACTCAGTGTCGCCGACCGCGCCGATGCCTATTACGACAGCTGACGGCCGTGTGCGCCTGACCGCTCGCCTCAAACGTGAGATCCTGATCAACAATCTATTTCGGCGTCGATATTGACCAGCAGGCGGTGGAAGTGACCCGCTTTTCTCTTTCCCTGAAAGCTTTGGAAGACACCCGTCGCGAGGAGCTCTATGAGGAGCGCTCTTTTTTCAAGGAAACCGTCCTCCCTGACTTGAACAACAACATCAAGTGCGGCAACAGCCTGATCGGCCCCGATTATTTTTCGGGCAAGATGTTCCCTGACTCCGAAGAACTACGCCGGGTCAACCCCTTCGACTGGCAGCACCAGTTCCCCACCATCTTCTCTTCCGGCGGCTTCGATGCAGTGATCGGCAACCCGCCGTATGTAAGGCAAGAATCATTGGGGGATGATTTTAATCTATGCAAAAGAAAATATAATTCTTATGCTGGGACCGCGGATTTTATATATATTTCGTCTGATCGATCGTAAAATTACTTCGTGAAAATGGGTACTTTGGATTATCTGTTAAACAAATGGATGAGGTCGAATTCGGACATCCCCTAAGAGATTTAATCATTAAAGAATCCAGATCTAGAGAATATTATTGATTTTGGGAATTGCTGTTTTCCAGGCATAGCCACATTCCCGGCCATTCTGTTGTTTAAAAAAAATAGAACCAAAGAGCAATATTTTATTTTTGTGCCTATTAAATGTTTGATTTCGAGTCGTTGTTCGCGAATCGTTAAATTCGGTGAAAAATTAAGAGAGAATTCCATTAAAGGGAAAATTGGACATTGGCCAGTAGTAGATGAGGTCTGCACTCTTTGAAAAGATGCACAGAAATTTAGGTTCCTTTGGATGATATGTGAAAGGAGAAATTTATTATGGCATTAAAACTGGATTTAACGAAGCGTTTGTATCGATCGCGAAACCCGGGATTGGTTTGATTTCCTGAAGATAAAACGGCCGAAATAATAAAACCATTTGTGGTCGGCGATGATGTCAGGAAATATTCAATTAATTTTCGAGAAAGATTTTAATATTCACGAGACACGGGATCTATTAAAAGCTTTCAGGATTGAAAAATATCTTTCTTCATTTAGAAATTCGATTGACAACGAAAACCTGCGAATTGGTCCAAAGGGGAATGGAAAGGAAGAAAGCCGGGCGCATATAACTGGTATGAAATTAAATACTGTTGATTATTATATGGAATTTGAGAAACCGAAAATCTATATCGTAGTGATTGCAAAGGAATGTGTTTTCCTTTTATAAGCAACTGGTGTTTTTTCAAACGACAAAACATTTTTTATTCCTACTAATGATCTTTATTTACTAGCAATTTTTGTAGTATTCGAATTTAGCATGGGGTTTTTTTAAAAGGCTCTGTTTTAGTTTTGGGTATCCGATAAAAAAGGTAGGCTTGAGCTACGGAGTATTGATTTTTCTCGGTTTCCAGTAAAAAAAATCGACTGTTTAATCAAATCGGAAAAAGCAGCGTATGAAAAAATAACTTCAACTGTTTTGTCGAAATTGATTTAAATATTAAAATTCGTATAAATCGAAATGAAAGGGACATCGAACTTTTTAAACGCCAGATTGATGCTACCGACCGGGAAATCGATTCGCTAGTGTATAAACTCTATAATTTGAGTGCGGAAGAAATAGCCATTTATCGAACATGATTGATCAGGTGCGGAGTATGGATCTTGTCGCGCTTGTGTTTCTGGCGAGTAGTCCGAGCTCTTTGCTGCGCTTGCACGGGGAACCAGTTTCACCTCGAGTTGACAGCCGACGGCTTTGGCGTATTTATTCAAGGTGGCCAGTGAAGGGGAATGCCGGCCTGCCGATTCCAAACGCGAAACGGCGCTCTTTGACGTGCCCATCAGCCTGGCTACGATTTCCTGGGTCAGGCCTGATTTCACACGGGCCAAGAGCATTTGGTGAACGATCGCATATTCTTCCGCGAGGTTCTCGTAGGCTTTTTGGAAGTTCTTCCGTCTTCCTGGCCTTGGCGAGAAATCTCTCGTGATCGTGGGGAACGGGCTTATATTTCAACTCAGCCATTTTGTGCCTCCTTCATTCGTTTCCGGGCCAGTTTCAGATCTGGCTCCGGAGTTTGTCGTGTTTTCTTTATCAACTGGTGCAGAATCATGATACGCCGCCCGTCGAGGTAACAATAGATCGCGCGGCCGATGCCCTCCTTGCCGCGCGCCCTGATCTCAAAAAGGCCGCCGCCCAGGGTACGTGAATGTGGCATGCCTAAACCAGGCCCGAACTCGATCAACAGTTCCACGATGCGCGCATAGTCGGCAAGTATGTCGACGGGCCATTTTTCGATCTCGGCTTTCACGCGTGGATGGAAATAGTCAATCGAGTAACTCATCGAAACAAAGTTAGCATAAATGATAACAATTGTCAACTAAAAACAATAGCTGAACAGATCGAGTGGATACCACGGATCAACAAGGGAGCAAGAAAATATGGGGCGGACCGGGCCGCCCCTGCGGGGCAAAAGGTTTGGGGCTACCAGATGGCCGGGCGCTGCTCCGGGGCGCGGTAGAGCTTGTCGCCGGGCTGGATGGCGAACGCCTTGTAGAATTCGGGCACGTTGAACGGGGCGCCGTTGACGCGGAACTCGCCCCAGGGGTGGACGTCCTCCTGGATCTTCTTTTTCAGCGCCTCGGGGCGGATCTTGCCGCGCCATACCTGGGCGAAGGAGAGAAAGAAGCGCTGGTCGCCGCTGAAGCCGTCGATCGCCGCCGGGGTGGGCCGGCCCGCCAGGGAGAGGTGGTAGCCGGCCAGCGACATGGTCAGCCCGGCGTAGTCGGCGATGTTCTCGCCCAGGCTGAGCTCGCCGTTGACGTGCACGCCGTCGGGCGTGGCGAAGCCGCCGTATTGCTCGACCAGCAGCTTGGTCTGCTGCTTGAATTTTTCGGCGTCCTCGGGCGTCCACCAGTCGCGCATGTTGCCGTCCTTGTCGAACCAGCGCCCCTGGTCGTCGAAGCCGTGGCTCATCTCGTGGCCGATGGCCATGCCGATGGCGCCGTAGTTGACCGCGTCGTCGGCGTCGGCGAAGAAGAACGGCGGCTGCAGGATGCCGGCGGGGAAGATCATCTTGTTGTACACCGGGTTATAGCCGGCGTTGACGATCTGCGGCGGCATGTCCCATTTGGTTATATCCACCGGCTGGCCGAGCTGGTCCAGGTTCTTCTGGAAGGCAAAGCGCCCCGAGCGCCGCAGGTTGTCCACCAGCGAGGCGCGGCCGATCTCCAGCTTGCCGTAGTCCTCCCACTTGCTGGGATAACCGACCTCGATCCTCATGGCCTGCAGCTTTTCCAGGGCCTGCTTGCGCGTGGCCTCGCTCATCCAGGGCAGCTGGCTCAGGCGCGACGCGAAGGCCTTCTTGATGTTGGCGGCCAGCTCGTCCATGCGCTGCTTGCAGGCGGGCGGGAAGTATTTCTCGACGTACATCTGGCCGACCAGCTGGTCGAGGCTGCCGCTGGTCAGCGACGTCATGCGCTTCCAGCGCTCCTCGTTCTCCTGCGTCCCCTCCATCACCCGGGAAAAGAAGTTGAAGTTCTCGTCGACGAAGGGCGAGCTCAGGTAGGGGGCGTAGGCGGTGAGCACCTGCCAGCGCAGGTAGGTTTTCCAGTCGTCCAGGGGGACTTCCCCGAGCATGCGCCCCATCTCCTTGAAGAAGGCGGGGGCGGTGACGATGACGTCGCCGATATCCGTGCGGCCGATCGACTTGAGGTAGCGGCCCCAGTCGAAGCCGGGGCTGAGTTCCTGCAGTTGCGGCAGGGTCATTTTGTTGTACAAGCTGGGCATGTCGCGCATCTCGACCCGGGTCTTGGACGCCTGCGCCAGCCGCGTTTCAATGGCCATGACCGTCTTGGCCTCTGCCGCGGCCTGCTCGGGGGCGTCTCCCAGCAGCTTCAGCATGGCGGTCACGTGGGCCAGGTATTGCTCACGCAGCTTGCGCGCGTCGGCGTCGTCGCGGGTGTAATAATCGCGGTCGGGCATGCCCAGGCCGGACTGGGCCAGGTAGTAGGCGTAGGCCTTGGAGTTCATCAGGTCGACCTCGACGCCGGCTCCGAACAGGACGGGAAGGTTCTCGCGGTGCAAGCCGGCGAGCAAGTCCTGGACCTCGGGGACGGTCGCCGCCTTGGCGATGCGCGCGAAGTCCTCCGCGAGCGGGGTGTAGCCGAGCGACTCGCTCGCCGCGGCGTCCATGGCCAGCGCGTAGAAGTCGCCGATCTCCTGCGCCGCCGTGCCGCGGGGGGCGGTCGCGGCGGAGGCGGCCAGCCCCTCGAAGAGTTCGTGCAGCCTGGCGCGGTTCTGCTCCCGCACCTGGTCGAACGCGTCGTACTCGCTCTTGTCGGCGGGCATGGCCAGGTCGCGGATCCAGGCGCCGTTGGCGTAGCGGAAGAAGTCGTCGCCGGGGCGGACCGACAGGTCCATGTTCTTCTTATCCAGCGCCGGCAGGCTTTCCCCGGCGGCATGGAGCGCCGGCGCGGCGATCAGCCAGAAGAATCCCATGACCAGCGTCATGGCCTGAAAGTTGAGAAAAAACCGTTTCATCATCGTATGCTCCTTTTTTGATCGGTCGCGCAATGGGCGGCCGCTGATTTTTATACGCAGGGGCGGGGGAAAAGTTGCCGCGCTCGGGCGCCGGACCCGCGATCGGGAAGACCCGTTTTCGGCCCGGTTCCCCGGTTATGGCGCCTGGCTCAGCAGCCGGTCGGCCGCCAGGACACAAAAAACATAGGTGGCGGCGCCGCCGATGACATATTCGCTCTGCTGCCATAGGAAGGGAAAGGGCTCCTTCAGCTCGGGCAGGTCGGGGCGGATCAGCGACGGACCCGACACGCCGCCGCCGGGGATGCCCGACCAGTCGTTGACGTTGGTGCCGTAGGCCACGGTGAGGGAGTGGGCGCCGACGCCCGACACCAGCGAGGTATTGGAGGCCGGATGGCAGCCAAGGACATAATCGAGCACGCGCAGCAGGTTTTCCCTCGGGAATTCCCGCGGCAAGGCCCGATGGAGGAAATACTGGCACACGGCGTATTCCTGGATGTCCCAGGTGACGCCCCATATCTTCCAATCGAAGGGAACGCCGAACGGGCTTTGGCTGAGGCGGACATCCAGCTTCTTCGCATATTTGGCCAGTGCGGCCAAGACGCGCCGGGTGAATTGCCTGTCTTTTACCCGGTCCAGAACCCGGGCCACGGTCCAGCCGATGGCGTCGGCACGCGTCTCGATCACGGGCAGCAGCGCCCTGAGCCTGGCGGCGAAACGGGGCTCGCCGGTGGCGATCAGGAGCTCCACCGCGGCCATGATTTCCTGGTCGGCGACCTGTTCCGGCACGTAGGCGCTGGCCTGGCGCGCCGGGGGATGGGCCTGCTCGTAGTCCCAGGCCTTGAGCGCCGTGGCGCGGCACTCGCCGGCGAGCTGGGGATCGAGATCGCCCAGCACCCTGGCGGCGGCGGCCAGCGCCGCGATCACCCGGTACTCCGTGCCGGTGTCGCGGCTGGTGAAGGCCAGGCGATCGTCGGGGCGTCCCGAGCGCTCGCCCCGGACCTCCCCGGGTTTCAGGCTCGGGTCGAAGATGCGGTTGTCGGTGATGGAGGCGGCGTCGCCCTGTTTCTGGTATTGCTCCGTGGAAGGGTCGGAGATGCCGGCGAAGCTGTGGCCGGCGGCGCGGTAGCTGTTCAGCAGGTTCTGCACGCCGTGGGCGACCTGCTGCAGGATGTCGGGCTTGCCGTCGGGCACGTGCAGCAGCACTTCCCGGCGCTGCGGGTCCACGGTGGTCTGGTCGGAATCCAGGGCGAAATTCTCCCGCGCCAGTGACAGCATAAGGACGACCGCGGACTGGGAGCCGGTGGCCAGGTCGAAGTCGCCGGCATCGTGCCAGCCGCCGCTGGCCAGCCCGGGGATGTGCTGGAAGGCGGCGAACGGGGTGTCGGTGGTCGGCCCCTGGCGGTAGTCCTCGATGAAACTCAGGTCATGGTTGGGCGGGGGCTGCAGGGCGTCGTCCATGTGGCAGAGGCCGTGCCAGACGCGGCCGCGGTCGAGCACCTGGACGTGGCACATCTGAGCCGGGAAAAAGGTTTCCAGCGTGGGCTGCCACACCCCCCGGCGGTAGATGTCGGCGGCGATGCGGAAGGGCGGGGTCTGCTGCCCGCCATGGCGCAGGACATAGACGCCCGGGACGCGCACGGCGCTGAAGTCGAAGACGCCGTAGTCGTAGCGCAAAAAGCGTCCCCAGCGCTGCACGGGCCGGCTCAGGACCGGTTCCGGCTCATGCCCCGGCGCGACGCGCAGCAGGGTCGCCTGGCCGAGGTCCGCCGTGGCGGCGGGGAATTCGACCAGGGCGCGTTTTTCCTGATCGGGATGGTAGCCCACCTGAGAAAAGGCGATGACCGGCTCGCGCCGCCAGCCCGGAACGGCGTTGGGGGTGACGCGCCAGCGCACCGCGCCCCGGGTGGCGCCGCCGGGGATCGGGGAGGTCACCACGAACCAGCCGTTGGTCTCGTTGTCGCGGCCGTCGAAAAGCCGCAGTTCGCCCCCGAGCGCTTCGATGGTCAGGCGGCGCAGCGGGTCTTCGCTGGCGGCATGCAGGATCGTCCCCGACGCCAGCGGCAGCGTCCGCAGCGCCGAAGCGTCGCCCGCCAGCGGTCCGTTGCCCTGCAGGGGGAAGACGCCGGCCGTGTCGCCCAGATGGTAGCTCTTGCCGAAAAACGCCGGCGGGAAAAGCTCCAGGTTGAAGCTGGCGCGGCCGGCGAGGGCGTCGGGCAGGGGTTTTTCCAGGTCCACGGAGATGCAGATGGCTTCGCCGCAGGGCTCCACCCGCACGCTGTATGCCAACTGTTCTTTTTCGAAACGCATGGCCACCGTGGCGCTGGGGATGGAGCGGTCGACCGCGCGCCCGATCCTCTTGGGCAGCAAGCCCCACTGCCCCGGGGTGGCGGCCAGCCGCACGTCGCCGACGGCGGCGATCCGCTCGCCGTGCTGGATCAATTCGATCCCCCCCTGCTTGCCCTCGGGGTAGATGTCGTGAAAGACCAGGACCTCCACCCCGGGCCGCGCGAAGTACTCCTGCTCGGTGAGCACCCATCCCGGGAGAGGCGCTTCAGCGCCCTGGCGGGACGCGGCGCCGAGGCCAGCGAACAGAAGCATGGACAGACCAACCCAGCCGCAGAGGCATTTCTTTTTATCGTTTCCCATGGTGACATTATAAAAATAAATGAAGATACTTACAAATCCGCAGGGTGTGGAAGGGGCTTGATGCCCGCAGGCAAACGCTTTCGAGCGCCGGACGCGGTTGACTTTGGCCGTGCTAAGTGCTACTGTAAATTGAACCGCGGGCCGAGGGCGGTTGGGGAAAAACATGAAAACAAAAAAAAAGAACGCGCTGATCCCGATGCCCGGGATCGAGACCGGCGGCAACTCCCTGCAGGCGCAGACCGACCGTTACCAGTACAGCATCCTGACCAAGTTCGAGCGCATGCCGACCATCATTTACGAGCATGCCGGGGAAGCGTCGCGGGCGGTGGCCCGCGAGGTCGCCGACCTGATCCGCGCCAGGGCGAAGCGCGGCAAGAATTGCGTGCTGGGCTTCGCCACCGGCTCCACGCCGACGCGCGTCTACGCGGAGCTGGTGCGCATGCACCGGCAGGAAGGGTTGAGCTTCGCCAACGTCATCAGCTTCAATCTCGACGAGTATTTCCCCATGTCCCCCGATTCGGTCCATTCCTACGTCAGTTTCATGCACCAGCAGTTGTTCAACCATGTCGACATCCGCCCCGAGAACATTCACATCCCCGACGGCAGCCTGCCGGTCGAGCGCATGGTGGACCATTGCCGCAGCTATGAGGAAGCGATCCGCGCCGCCGGCGGCATCGACCTGCAGGTCCTGGGCATCGGCCGCACCGGCCATATCGCCTTCAATGAGCCCGGGTCGCAGATCAGCTCGGTCACGCGCATCATCACGCTGGATTCACTGACGCGCAAGGACGCCGCCTCCGACTTCTTCGGCCTCGAGAACGTTCCCCGCCGCGCCATCACCATGGGCATCAGCAGCGTGCTCGCCGCCCGGCGCATCCTGCTCATGGCCTGGGGCGAGGGCAAGGCGGCCGTCGTCCGCCAGGCGGTCGAGGGGGACATCTCGGCCCAGTGCCCGGCCTCCTTCCTGCAGACGCACAAGAACATCCTGGTCGTCCTGGACGACGCCGCCGCCGCCGAGCTGACCCGGGTCAAAACCCCGTGGCTGCTCGACGCCTGCGAGTGGAGCGACCGCCTGGTGCGCAAGGCGGTGGTCTGGCTCTGCCACAAGCTGGACAAGCCGATCCTCAAGCTGACCAACCGCGATTACAACGACAACGGCATGAGCAGCCTGCTGGCCGAGAAGGGCACCGCCTACCAGATCAACATCAAGGTCTTCAACGAACTGCAGCATACCATTACCGGCTGGCCGGGCGGCAAACCGCGCGCCGACGACACCTTCCGTCCCGAGCGCGCCACGCCGCACCGCAAGAGGGTATTGATCTTCAGCCCGCACCCGGACGACGACATGGTGGCCATGGGCGGCACGCTGCTGCGTCTGGTCGAGCACGGTCACGACGTCCATATCGTCTACCAGACCTCCGGCAACCTCACCGTCAGCGATGAGGACGCCCTGCGCTATATTGATTTCGTCGAGAGCTTCAACTCCGTGATGGTCCCGACCGGCATGGTCGAGAAGCGCCATCTCCTGAAGTTCCGGTCGGCGCTGCTGCAGAAGGACTCCTTCAAGGCCGAGCGCTTCGTGATCCGGGGACTCAAGACCCTGATCCGCCAGGGCGAAGCGCGCGCCGCCTGCCGCTACGCCGGCATCCGGGCCGAGAACATCCATTTCCTGAACATGCCGTTCTATGAGACGGGGATGCGCAGCAAGCTGCCGCTTGGCGACCTAGACGTGAAATTGATCGTCGACATGCTGCGGCTGGTGAAACCCCACCAGATCTTCGCCGCCGGCGACCTCTCCGACCCCCACGACACCCACCGCCTGTGCCTGGACGCCATCAAGTCCGCCCTGAAGCAGGTGCGAAAAGAATCCTGGTTCAAGGATTGCTACGTCTGGCTTTACCGCGGCGCCATGGACGAGTGGGAGATCGAGCAGATCGACATGGCCGTGCCCATCAGCCCCGAGGAGCTCGAGCGCAAGCGCAGCGCCATCTTCAAGCACCAGACGCAGAAGGACGGCACCATGCTCCTGGGCGGGGACATCAGCGACCTGTGGGAACGGACCGAGGAGCGCAACCGCGGCACCGCCCGCCTCTACGATGCCCTGGGCATGGCCGAGTACGAGGCCATCGAGGCCTTCAAGCGCTACTGACCCCGGCGCCCGGGGCTATTCCTTTTTGTCTCCCGGGGCCGGCGCGCCTTGAGCGAGCAGTTTCCGGATCTCGGGCTGGTCCTGGTTCAGGGCCAGCGAGGCGCTGAAGGCCTGGGACGCCTGCCGGGGGTCGCCGATCTTCAGGAAGGCACGGCCGATGAGGTTGAGCAGGTTCACGTCGCTGCCGCTGATCTTGTTGGCGCTGAGCAGTTCGGCCAGCGCGGCCGGGAAATCGCCCATGGCGAACAAGGCCTGGCCCTTGAAATAATGGCGGCTGAACGCCGCCGGCCCCTCGCCGGGAAGCATCTCCGCTTCCCGCAGCACGCGATCGTATCTCCCCTGGGACAGCAGGATCTCCAGCAGCGCCCGGCGGGCGTCAGTGAAATCGGGTTTGGCCTGCAGCGATTTTTCGAGGTTATAGCCGGCTTTCTCCGGGTCGCCGAGCCCCCGGTACTGCAAGGCGATCAGGTAATCGAAATAATAGGGGCTGTCCGCGGTCGCCTGGCTGTAGATTTCGCTCGGCTGGGCCAGGGAGGGCAGCGGCGATACCTGGAAATTCGTTTCGCGGCTGTCGAGGGTGGCGCCGTCGGCGGCGACCAGCTTCACGGTCACGCTGTAAAAATCGGGCGGCAAGGAGGCGGCGCCGATCTTTTCCATGGCGTTAAGGTTGCGTTGATAGGGGAAGGCGGCCAGCGGGCGCCGGTTCTCCTGGCGGAACGGCCGGCGCTCGTTTAAGCCCCGGATCTCCCACTCGAACCTGCCCTTTTCCCACAGGGGGCGGTCCAGGTTGTAGGCGCCCAGCCACAGCAGCGGTACCAGGCCGGCGGGAAAGATCTGGTCGGGATCGACCGCCAGGCGCCGGCCGCCCGCCTTGTAGGGGCAATAGAAATTGCTGGCCAGGTTTTCGGCCTTGAACCCGGTCAGGGGGGTGGCCAGGCGCGGCCTGGCGGTGGCGGGGATGCTGACCGCGCTTTCAAAAATAGTGAATTCCTTGCTGAGGGGGTTGCGCAGGAACACCGTCAGGGTGTACTCCCCGGGCACGGCGGGGAAACTGTCGTGGATGACCACGCCGCCCGAGCGGATGATCTCCATTTGCCCCGGGTCCGCGGCGAGTTCGTAGTGGCGGTTCAGCGAGAAGACTTCCTTCTCGCCCTGCTTCAGGGAAGCGGTCAGGTCGAAGACGAGCGCATAACTCTTGTCCGCGGCCGCGAAGTCCAGGGTCAGTTTCTTCGGCTTGATGGAAAAGGCTACGATATTGTAACCCCACAGGTCGTCCTTCATGACGGCCAGGGCGTGGGAGTTTTCGATATAGCGGGTAGATGAATCGACCCCGACGTAGGCCTTGTACTTGTTGAAATCCGCGGCATAGTCGGTATTGATGGCGCGCAGGGGCGAACGGTAGATGCTGGCCATGATCTGGGCGTCGCGCAGGGAGGCGCCGTAGCCGTCGAAGCGCTGGCCCGGGACCATGGAAAAGGCGGGACCGACCAGGGTCGGCGCTTTGTCCTGCAGCAGCCGGTAGACCTGGCCGGCGTCCGAGGTGGTGAAGCGGTCGCTGTTGACCAGCAGCGCCGCGGGGCCCGCCGCCGCCTGTTCCAGGAGCACCCATTCGCCGGTCCCATACGGCTTGTAAAAAGTCACGTTGAAATAGACCGGCAGATTGAGCTTCGGATCGCCGTAGTAATACCACACCTGGGCGGGGTAGACCTCGGGGACGTTGTCGAAGGTTTCCGTGCTGTTGGGCTCGCCGAGGATCATGTAGATCCTGCCCATGGCGGTCATCCAGCCGGGCCGCGGCGTGCCGCGCCCGAAAAACTGGTTGACGTGGCGGAAGCGCTTCTCTATCTCGCTGCGGTACTCGTTGGCCTCGGTTCCCGGCGTGGGGTCGCGCTGCTGCCAGAAAAGGCGGATGAACAGGTCGCGGTCACGGGCGTCACGCAGCCCGAGAAAGGCTTGGACCTCCTCGTCGCTGGCGACCGTGCTCACCATGTCCAGCCATTCCCGGTACGGGTTTTCCAGGCGCTGGTAAGCGGAGTCGGACTGGAAACGGAACGGCTGGTCCCCTTTCCCGCCCTTCTGGGCGTGGAGCGAGAAGCCGAAAAACAGGCAAAGCAGGGAAACGACGATCTTTCTCATGGTTGCACTATAGCCCAGGCAGGGCGCCGGATGCAACCCCGCGTCTCTCGGGAGCGTGACTGGAGATTATTTTTCTTCCGTGACGGCTGGCGCTTCCGGCCATATCTCCTGCATGGTGAAATCGACCCAGTAGAGGTCGGTGGTATTGGGGATGCGGGCCAGGATGGCGCTGCCGATCGCGGACGGGGGATCGGCCAACTTCCGCCACCAGGCGCCGTCGGGCGTATAGCCGAACTGGAAGCCGACCGGGGAGGCGGGGAAGGCGTTACCCCAGGCGGTGAAATCGGCGAGCATCTCCTCGAGCGAGGTGAACTCCTGGCTGTCGCTGATGAACGCCAGCCCGCGGCGGTACGTGGGGGGCATCTTGGATTCCAGCCAGTGCTTCAGGAACAGCTGGTAGCCGGGCTTGTAGGCGCGGACGAGCTCGCTCCAGGCCCGCGCCTGGGCGTCGCTCACCCCATCGCCCTCGTTGTTCTGCCGGCTCCAGCGGAACCATTCGACGTCCACGCCGAAGCCGATGACGCAGGGATGCCTGGCGTAGCGGTCCATGACCAGCTTGATCAGGGTCTCCATGTCGGCGTTCCCCGGCTCCACTTGCAGCCAGACCCGGTAGCCGTTGCGGTCGAATTGTTCCAGGTAGGCTTCGTTGGCGTCCTGGTCGGAGAACACGATGTCGGGAAATTCGCCGCCCGGCGAAGGGAAACTTAACTTGATCCGGCCGGTGAATTCGTGCCCGGCTCCTTCGCTCGATTCCATGACGCCGACGATCCAGACCAGGGCGGGGACGGCCCCGCTGAAACGGGAAGCCATGGAGCGGGCGGAACGCAGCCAATAATCCGGGGCCGGGATGCCGTTCTTCGGCCCGTAGGGCGAAGAGCGCAGCCCGGCGCGCTGCAGGGAGGCGGGCTTGGCCGCCGGGGTGGTCTTGACCGTACAGGCGCCGAAACACAGCGCCAGGAACCCGGCCAAAAGCAAAATCGTACCGGGGAGCCAATATTTTTTCATGTTCTTGCTCCTATTTTTTCGCGTCGTAGCAAAGGGCGGCGGCGCCCAGGACGGCGATCTCGCCGGTCTGCGACGGCTGGAGGATCAAGCGCGGCAGGGCGTGCTGCCAGGCATAATCTTTAAGCCGCCGGCGCAAGGCGGCCTCGAAAAACGGCCAGCCCTTGCTCGCGGATCCGCCCAGGACGATGATCTCGGGGTCGTAGGCGTACAAGGCGATCATCACCGCGTAGCCGAGGTTGTCCCCGAAAACGGCGAACGACTCCAGCGCCGCCGCGTCGCCCTTCTTGGCCTGTTCATATATAGAGCCGCCGTCGACGCCATATCGATGCTGGAAGAACTGGCCGGAGCAATAATACTCGACCGTATGCTCGCGGAAGGGGATGGTGCCGATCTCGCCGGCGCCGCAGTTGCGGCCGCAGTACAGCTTGCCGTTGATGACGATGCCGGCGCCCAGGCCGGTGCCCAGCACCATGCCCACCAGGTCGCGGTAGCCGCGGCCGGCGCCGAAATAAAGCTCGCCCAGGGCGAAGCAGTTGGCGTCGTTGTTGACGTAAACCGGCACCTGGAAAGAACGCTCCAGGATCTCCTTGAGCGGCACTTCCTGCCAGGAGGGAATGTTTTCCACCGTGTAGACGATGCCCTTGTCCACGTCGACCAGGCTGGGCACGCCGATGCCGATGCCGGCGACCGTCTTGTCGAAAACGGCGGCGATGGTCTCGCGGATTTCGCCCAGCACCGTTTCCTGGCTGCCGCGGCCGCTGATCGCCCGCGCGCGGTGCTCCTGGATCTCCTGGCCGACGACCCTGCCGGCCCGGACGTTGGTGCCGCCCAGGTCGACGCCGATGACCGCCGCCTCGCTCACTGCCCCGCCTCTTTCTTTTTCTTGGAACCGATGGTGGCGTTGGCGATCAGCGGCCGCGCCCAGAAGCCGATGCTCAGCAGGTAGCCCAGGGTCAGGTAGATGACCAGCAGCCCCACTTTCAAGCCGAACAGGTCGCCCAGCTTGCCGACGACCGGCGGCAGCACGGCCCCGCCGACGATGCCGGTGACCAGGATGCCCGAGAAGGAGCCGTGGTGCCTGTCCACGGAGTTCAGGGCCAGCGAAAAGACGATGGGCCACATCACCGAAGCGAAGAAGCCCATCAGCGAAAAGGTGTACAGCACGACCTGGAATTTCCCGAACAGCGGCAGCCACATGGGGAAGGTCGCCAGCTTCGCCGGCCCGAACAGGGCGACGGTGAGGGTGACCAGCGCCGCGGTCACAAAGCCGATCAGCACCTTGCGGCTGTCGAACAATTTCAAAAAGACCAGGCCCACGGCGCAGCCCACGGTCATCCAGCCCCAGAAGCCGCCGACCGCGCTCGCGCCCTCGGTCAGGGGATCCAGGCCGTGATAGGTTTTCAGGAACTGGGATATCCAGTTGGCCACCCCCTGTTCGGTGCCGACGTAGCAGAAGATGCCGATGAAAAAGAGGGCGACGAATTTGTTCTTCAGCAGGCTCTTGTGCGCCGCCAGCGTGCCGATCTTTTCGTCATCCTTGAGCTCCACTTTCGGCAGCCTCACCAGCAGCAGGACGGCCACCATCACCAGGGTGACCGCGGTGAACACCCAGTACAGCGACACCCAGGGCATGGAGGGCGGCACCACCCGGGCGATGGCGTTGACCACGGCGTTGGGCCGGTCCCCCGCTTTCAGGTGCAGCACGAGGTAGGAATAGACCTTGGGGCTGATGAAGGAGGCCAGGCCGAAGATCAACTGGGCCATGACGCCGTAGAAGGCGAAGTTCTCCTCGCCGCCCGCCACCCGCAGCAGCGGGTTGATGGCCACCTGCAGCATCGCCACGCCGATGCCGATGGTGAACAGGGAAAACAGGGCGATGGCATAGACGGGCTTGCTGGCGAATAGGGCCGAGCCGAGAAAGGCCAGGACGAAGGACGCCACCAGCACCGGCTTTTCATTGAAGCGCTCGATCAGCATGCCGGCCGGGATGGACATGACGCCGTAGGCGATGAAGAACGACGTGGGCAGGAACCCGGCCAGGGCCAGGCTGAGCTTGAAGCTGTCGATGATGTCGGGAACCAGGGGCCCGAGGATATTGGTGATCAGGGAGATGACGAAAAAGATCAGGAAGACCAGCCCGACGATGAGGAAATTGCGCTTGCCGGCGGTGCTCATGCCTATTCTCCCTTGACGTTCCAGCCCTTATAGCTGAAAACCGGTTTTTCGCCGCCCAGGTCGGCGGCGGCGAACGTGGCGCGGATGGTCCGGCTCTCGCCCGGAAGCAGCGAGACGTAGTTGTCCTCCCAGAAGACCGGGAGCACGGTCCGGCCCGACGCTTCGCCGCGCACGGCCAGTTCGATGAAGAATGCGATGTTCTTGCCCGGGTTGCGCAGCGTGACCGTCACCTCTTTGTCCGCGCCGCGATCGGCCATGGCGGTTTCGGCATGGACCGCCGCCGGCGGCAGGCCGTTCAGGGCGGTCAGGTCCCCCCATTCCTTGCACGGGGTGTAGAACCATTCGGACTTGCTGTAATCGAGCACGTCGGGCTTGGTCGACAGCCAGTAGAAGTTGCCGGCGAGCATGGCGCCGGCGGCGTCCTGCAGCCGCAGGTCCAGGAACCAGGTCTTTGTCAATTTCTTGATTTTCGGCAGGTCGAAAATCTTGCGCGAAGCGTTGGCGGCGGCATCCACGGGGATCGTTTGCCTGAACAAAAGCCGGGAACGGATGTCGTAGGCGGAGATCACGGCCTTGAGCCCCGGCTTGTCCGCCAGCTCCTGGTTGACCAGATAGATGCCGTTGTCGCCGTAATGGTAGATCAGGGTCTGGGGCTGGCAGGCCTGGCGGGCGCCGTAGAAGGCGCCGGTGGGCATGAGGAAATAATCGTAGAACTGCCAGAAAAGTTTCGGCCAGGCGGCGTTGTGCATCCACTGGATGATGCCGGTGGTCAGCGGGCGGTTGGCGGCGAAGGCGGCGAACATGGCGCGCATGCCCTCGTAGTTGTCGGCCTGGGCACGGAAGGCGAAGTCGGCGGCGTCTTTCGCCGGCCCATAGCGCTGGTTGAAGCCCAGCATGTAGCGGTCCATCTTGGCGAACTCGTTGCGGGCGCAGTGAAAATCCCAAACGTCGTTGATCGGCCACAGGCGGTCGGCGGGGATCATTTTCTTCAGGCTCTCCAGCGGCGGCGGCTGGGCCCCGGGCCCGGTCTCGGTGTTGAAGCCGAAGGCGCCGCCGTTTTCCTTGTCCACGTACCAGTAGTTGGGCGTGACGTAATCGTAGGGGCCGTTCATCTTCACCGCCGACGAGCCGCTGACCTCGCTGGTCCAGGTCTTGCAGGAGGTCAGCAGCGGGCGGCTGGCGTCGAGGAGCGGCAGGTCGCGGCGGTAGCGCTTTTCCATTTCCGGCCAGGGCAGCTTGTCGCTGCCCACCACCCAGACATAGATGCTGGGATGATGGCGCAGCCAGAGGATCTGGTCATGGAAATAGGCGGCGAGCAGGTCCATGTCCTCCGGGGTCTTGGCGGCGCCGTACATCTCGCTCTCCTGGGGCTTGCCCAGGTAATCCTCCCATTCCCACTGGCAGCTCCAGCCGACCATGAGCAGGATGCCGTAGCGGTCGCACAGGTCGTACAGCTTTTGGCTGCTGCCCCAGATCCCTTCCAGGCGGATGGTGTTGAGGTTCATGTGCCGGGTGTAGCGCACCTGGGCCTCGAGGTTCCTGTCGTCTTCGCGCAGCAGCAGGTCGTCCACCCAGCCGCCGCCGCGGATCAGCACCTGCCGGCCGTTGACCGTATAGCCGCGATGGCCCTGGGCGTTAAGATAATCGCCGACCTGGCGGATGCCGAAGCGCAGGGCTTGCGCGTCGCTGGCCGCGCCAGCGACCCGGGCCGAGATGCGCAGGTCGTAGAGTTCAGGATCCCCCATGCCGGCCGGCCACCAGAGCCTGGGGTCGACAACGACCAGCTGCGGGAACTGTTCGGGGGTGAAGGTGACCTCGGCGCTGGCGCCGGGTTTCAGCGCGTAGGGCTGGCTGAACGTGATCGCGCCGATCTCCCCCTGGACCGTGCCCGTGGCTTCGCTTGCGCCGTGGTTGGTCAGCAATGCCGTGACGGTCAGTTTCGCTTCTTTCAGCGTCCCCGTGTCCACCTGGCTGCTGACGAACGGGTGGTCGAGGGATACGGGGCCGCTCAGCTTCACGCGCACCGGGCGGAAGATGCCCATGTTGCGGTCGGGCGGCTTGGGGTTCCAGTCCACGAAGCCGATGGTGGGCTCGCCCGGCTGGGGGGGCAGGACTTCCACGGCGAGGTAGTTCCTCCCGGTCACGGCCAGGTCGCTGATATTGAGCTCGAAGACCCGGAAGGCGCCGAATACCTTGTCGGCGGCGGCGATCTTCTCCCCGTTCAGGAAAATATTGGCCCGGTAGTTGATGCCTTCGAAGATCAGCCGGGCGGTGGAGAACGGCGCTTCCTTGGGCAGGTCGAATTCCTGGCGGTACCACCAGGGGCCCTTGAACTGGGCTTCCGGGATGGTCTCCAGGTTCCTGGCGAAGAAAATATCCTTGTAGACGCCGTTGGCCATGAGCACGCCCATGACCGTGGCGGGCACGGAGGCCGGGTACCAGCCTGTGGCGTCGAACCCGGGAGCGGCGATGGCCTCGCCCGGTTCCTTCACGGCGGCAGCGGCCTGCACCTGCCAGTCGCTGCCTAGTTCTATCACTTGCGGCTGGGCGGCGACGGCGATGGGCCGGACGGCGGCCTTTACCGGCTTGGGCTTGGTTGCGGCCGTTGCGCCGCACACGATCAGACTCGAAGCGATCAGGCAAATTAAACGGTTCATGGCTTACTCCTTATTGATATTTTTATCCATTATTGGGGGGGCAGGACCACGCTGACGTGGGGGGGGCTGGGAAAAGGGGAGGGGGCGTTTAGGTGGTCTTAGTTCTCTCGGCGGCAGGGGCGCGGGCCGCTGCAGCCAGTCCAGCAGTTCCTTGTTGTCGACCACGCGCACGCGGGGAAGCTGCAGGATATAGGCGAAAAAATCTTCCAGGGCGGCGCGCCGTTCCGCCACCGTGGCGTTCAGGCCGCTGGTGTCCTGCCGGTCGGAATACAGCTCGCTGTGCAGGCCGATGGTCAGCGGGCAGCGGTTGCCGTTCAGGCGCAGGTCCAGGGTGTATTTCAGTATGGCCAGGAATTCCGCCGGCGTGGTGGCGAACTCGACCCACAGGTTCCAGTCCATGCCGGTGATCTTGCCGGCCGCGGGGTCGAAATAATCCTGGCGCTGCCGCATCACGGCGCGCAGGCCGGCGGGAACGCCGTAGCGGCCGCACGCCTCGTCGGGCGGCACCATGAAGACATAGACGGGGATCTCCCACAGGCCGGGATGGGGGCCGATGAGCGGCGCGTTCGCCGGGCTGCCCTGGTCGAGCCGGTACGGCCACAGGAAATTGCTCCCGTCCTGGTCGGGCTGCGTCCCCTCTTCCAGGCTGCAATCGTAAAGGAAGCCCAGCTGCTGGGCCGCCTTGAGCGTGTCGTCGTTGTATTCGAGGAACGGCGTGCGGAAACCCGCCAGGCGCTCGCGGCCGACCCCCAGGCCGGCGTCGATGGGCAGGCCCAGGATATCGATGCAGCGCTGCATCTCGTCCCGCCACTGGCGCTCGCTGAATTCGCGGCCGTGGGGGTGGGAGTGGGTGTGCACGCCGATCTCATGGCCGCTGTCCAGGGCCTCTTTCCAGGCGCGCTTGATGAAAATGGGGTCTTCCCTTTCGCCTTCGTAAGCCGATTTTTCCGCCGGGGCGGCATCGATGTAATAGGTATTGACGTAAAACGAATAATGCAGGGGGGAGGCGTCGAAGGTAAGGGGGTTGCCGACGCCGGACGGGTTGCGCCGGCCGGCGAAGAGCTGGGTCAGGAAATGCAAACCGCCGGTTGCGCCCGAACCTTCCAGCCCCGAGTTGCCGTTGTCGTCGCTGCCGAACACGATGAATTGCGGCACCTGTTCCGGCAGCAGCCCGGCGGGCGGGACCATCCCGGGGGGGGGCGGGGCCTGGGTCAGGGGCTTCGGGCAATGGCACGAGCAGCGGATGGCGAAAACGGAGAGGACCAGGATGATCGTCACTTTGCAGATGTTTTTCATGTTGTTTTTTCCTGCAAGGCCTTGTAATGGTTGGCCTTGCGCAGGGCATCGCCGACCTTGGCCGGCTGCTGCCTGCGGGTGTAGATGTCCGCGAGCAGGAACCAGCCCAGCGCCTGCATATCCGGAGAGCGGGCATTATGCAACCCCTTCTCCACGTTGGCCTGCACCGTCGGCAGGTCCGCCCCCGGGTCGCGCAGCTGCCCGCGGGCCAGGAACAGATAGCCTTCGGGCATGTCGGGGGCGATGGCGACGACTTCCTTCATTTCGGCCATGTAGCCGTCAAAGTCGCCCTTTTTAAGCAGCAGCTTTCCCAGGTTGAAGCGCGCCGGCACCGATTGCGGGTACAACTCGATCTCTTTTCGATAGCCGGCTTCGGCCCGAACCAGGTCACCCTGTTCATCGGCCACCAATCCCAGATGAAAATGGACCAGGGGGAACTTGGGGTAGTCCCGGCCGATGATATTCAAGATCCGTTCGGCGTCGCCATATTGTTTCAGGAAAATATAGCAGGCGGCCAGGCTTTGCTGGTACTGGGTCAGCTTGGGCTGGATCTCCGCCGCTTGCCGCAACGGCGGCAGGGCCTTGACATAATCCTTATGATCCATGTAGGCATTGCCCAGCAGGGAAAGGGCCTGGGTGCTTTGCGGATCGACGCTGAGCGCTTTCCGGCACAGCGAGACCATGTCCGCGTAGCGGTTCTCGTCGCGCAGGATGCCGGCCATGACGATCAGGGCCTGGACATGGTTGGCGTCCTGCTTCAGGACTTCCTCCAGCTGCGCCTTGGCTTCGGCGGGGCGCTGGAGTTTTATATAAGCGTTGGCCAGGATGAGCCGGGCCTGGATGACCTCCGGGTCCCTTTTCAGCACGCCTTCAAGCAGGGCCGCGGCTTCGGCGAATTTTTCGCTGAACGTCAGCCCGGTGCTTTGGGAAACGGCTTCAAAAATGGCGATCTTGTCCTTGGGGTCGGCCAGCTTGGCGTTGCCGGCGATGGGCCGGGCGTTCTTGGCCGAGCCGATGTACCCCAGGGTGGCCAGGCGGCGCACGGTCTCCTGGTCCAGGTCGGCCGCCTCGGTCTTGGGGGCGTTGCGCCCGGTATCGGCGATCAGTTTGTCCAATGCCTTTTTATACTCCCTGGCTTGGGCGAACCGGCGCAGGCGGATATTGCTGTTCTCAGCCGGGTCATTCTGCACGTCGTAGAACTCGGCCCGCGGCGCGTCGATATACTTGTAAGGATACTGGCGCAGGGCGTACAGCGGGCTCCAGCCGTATTGGATCTGCGGGGCCAGGGATTCGCTGTAGGCGGGCCTTTTTTCATTTTCGCCTTCCGGGAAAAACAGCGGCAGCAGGGAGCGCCCGTGCAGGTTGCCGCCCGGGGCGATCCCGGCCATCTCCTCGACCGTGGGCAGCAGGTCGACGGTGCGCACCTGCGCCGGGATGCGCCGGTTCTGCAAGGGGGCGAACGGGGTCACGATGATCAGGGGCACGTGCACCACGTAATCGTAAATATAATAACCGTGCGTGCTTTCGCCGTGCTCGCCAAGCCCCTCCCCGTGGTCGCCCACCAGGATCAGGATGGTGTTGTCCGCCAGCCCGTTCTCCTCCAGCCAGTCGCAGAAACGGCCGATCTGGGCGTCCATGGAAGCGATCTCGCCGTCGTAGAGCCCGGCCGGGCCGCGGCCGCCGTATTCGCTGCGGTAGGGCTCGGGCGGGTCGTAGGGGATGTGCGGGTCGTAGAGATGCAGCCAGGCAAAAAAAGGCTTCTCCTTGCGCGGGGAGAGCCAGGCGATGGCGGCATCCACGACTTCCCGGGAAGGCCGCTGCACCAGCCCCAGGTCCAGCTGCTTGTATTTGTTCAGGTCGAAATCGTCGTCGTAATGGGAAAAACCCTGCTTCAAGCCCCAGCGGCCGTCGAGCACGAAGGCGCCGATGAACGCCCCGCAATCGTAGCCGCGGCGGCGCAGGACCCTGGCCATGGTCTCGTGCTTCTCCGACAGCGCCGTGTCGCCGTTGATGCGCACGCCGTGGTAGGTCGGGTACAGGCCGGTCATGATGGTGCAGTGGGATGGCAGGGTGAAGGGGGAGGCGGTGACGCATTGCTCGAAGACCAGGCCGTGGCGCGCCAGCTTCTGCAGTTGCGGGGTCTTGACGGCGCCATAGCCGTACATGGGCAGGTGGTCGGCGCGCGTCGTGTCCAGGGTGAGCACCACGATGTTCGGCTGGCGGATGCCGTTTTTTTTCAGCAGGCGCTGAAACCCCGCCTGCGGGGTGGCGGGCGCCGCTTCCCGTCCCAGGGAAAGGTAAAGGAGCGCGGCGATCACGGCGCCGAGAAAGGCCAGGAGAAGCAGGGTGCGTGAGCGCTTTTTATTGTTCATGATCGCGGCAGTGCTGCTTCATTTTACTCCGAAAAACCAATGCGCTTCAATGATAAATAAAATACCGGCGCTTATTTCGCCACTGTCGATTTCCGCAGCCCCGCGATGAGCTCGTTCAGCAGCTTTTTCTTGGCCTCGTCCCGGCTGAAGGCCAGGGCTTTTTCAAAATAGGCCAGCGCCTTGGCGTAGTCGCCCAGCTGCAGCTGGCATTGCCCGGCCATTTCATTCACGTCGGGGTCGTCGGGGCGCGCCTGCAGGATCTTCAGGCAGTTTTCCAGGGCTTCCCGCGGCTGGTTCAACTGCACGAGTATCAAGGTGGCGTTGAAATAGTTGTCCAGGTTGGCGGGGTCGAGGCGCATGACCTCGCGGTATTGGGCCAGCGCCTTTTCCTTTTCGTCGGTCTGCTGGTAGCAGACGCCGAGCTGAAAATGGGCCGGGGCGAAATCGGGGGTGAGGGCGGTCACCTGCTCGAGCGCCGTCTTGGCTGCGGGGAAGTTTTTATTCTTGGCGTTACTCAGACCCGACAGATACAGGGCGTTTGCGTTCTTGGGGTCGGTCAGCAGGGCTTTATTGAGGATCTCCAGGGCGCCGTCATAATCCAGGGCGCGGATCTTTTCCGTGGCTTCCTCGAGGGCTTTTTTCATTTGCTTGTTCTGCTCCAACTGCAGGACCTCCTGGCTGGAGGCGAGCATGATGAGCGGAATTTCCACGCGCAGCATTTTTTCCTGGGGAGCGTCGAATTTCCATTCCACGGTCTTGCTTTCGTATCCGGATTTGCTGATGGTGGCCTGGTAGGTCCCATGCGGCAGGCCGGGGAACTTGAATTTCCCTTCCTTGTTGGTATCCGCGGAAAAGGTGAGGCTGCTGTCCGCTGCGAACAGGGAGATTTCCACGCCGGGCAGCGGCTTTTTCTGCATATCCTGGATCTGGCCGGACAGGTAGTATTCGCGGTACTGGGCGGCCAGAGGCAGGCCGAGGCCCAGTAACAAAATGATCTGCCAGGTGCATGAACGTGTTCTGCGTTGCTTCATGAAACCGCCTCCTTTGCGCGCGGGATCGCCGGAATTGAAAAATGGGGGGAGCGCCGGGCGCTCCCCCCATTTGTGGTACCCTTGGTTTAAAACTCGTACATGATGCCCATGCGGAACGTGCGCGGCGCTACGATGCCGGTGAGCTGGCCCTGGAAGGGCATGGAGGCGTCGAGCACCTTGGTCATGGCGTTGGTCACGTCCTTGGAATCGAAGACGTTGAAGCCGTCCAGTATCAGGTGCAGGTTGCCGGGGCCCATTTTGAATGTTTTTTCCAGGTGCAGGTCCAGGATGGTCTGGGGAGGCAGATACAACGGCTTGGTGGGGTCCATGGCCACGATGTTATCCCCGCCGGTGGTGATCACGCTCTTGGCCACGAGTTCGGGATCGCTCAGGTCCGACCATTGGTTGAGCGTGCGGATGGTCTGGGTGATCCAGACGGGGCGTCCGTTGTGGAAGCGGAAGCGGATGCCCAGGTCGACCTCGATCTTGGGGATGGTGTAGTTGCCGGCGAGCTTGAGCTCGAAGCGGGGCGTGAAGGGCAGCGGCCCCTCCAGGTTGTTGATGGTCTGGTTCAGGCCGGCCAGCCAGGTGTCGCTCCAGATGTTGGTGCCTTCCATGTTGTAGTCCTGGTCCTGGCGCTTGTTGCGCGCCGCGAAGCCCGAGGAGTGGTTGAAAAGCATTGAGCCCATCATCTGCCAGCGATCGGAGTAGCGCTTGGTGAACGTCAGCTGCAGGCCCTGGAACAGGCGCTGGGCTTTCTTGCCGTCCAGGCCGGGCATGTTGCGCCACTCAAAGTCGTTGTTGTTCCCGATGAAGCGGATGTCCTCGCCATCGATGAGCCCGTCGTTGTTGTAGTCTTTCAAGACGATGCTGTACAGTTGATTGATCTGGGTGAATTCCTTGCCGTTGGGGAGCATGTAGGTGACGGGAATCGCCTTGCGTTCGTACTCCCATTCCTTCTGGGTCGCCCGGTTCAAGGGCCACTGCACGATCATGTCTCTGGTGAGGCGGTTGATGAACGTGGCGGCCACGGAAAAATTCCGGAAAATTTCGCGTTCCAGGCTGATGGTCCATTGGTCGGTGAACTGGTTTTTCATCCCGGGGTGGATCTTGAGCTCGAAGGGGGCCGGTTCACGGACATTGAATACGTTGGTATAGTCGAAATCCCCGAGCATGCCGTTGATCGGGGTCTTGGAATACAGCAGCCGCATGAGGTAGGTCATGTCTTCGCCGAAAATGAAGCCGTCGCCGTTGAAGTCCTTCACTTCCGACCAGGGGATAAGGTAGAACAGGGTCTGCCCGTACCGGACATCCAGGTCGGGGCCACTCGAGCCGAAGCTCTCCACCCCGATCGGCGTGTAATAACGGCCGAAGCTGGCGCGCAGGGCGGTCTTCTGGTCGTTGGTCAATTGGTAGGTCAGGCCCACGCGCGGCGACAGGCATTTGAAGTCGAAAAGATCGTCCGTGCCGAGGCGTTTGCGGGTAACCGTCAGGGGGTTGGCAAAAGCCTCCGGGGTGGTGGGCTGCTCGAACATCGCCCCGGGGGCGAATTTGGCGGTCATGTTGTCGTAGCGCACGCCGAGGTTCAGGGTCAGGCGCTTGCCCACGCTCCACTGGTCGTCGAAAAAAGCGCCCAGGCTGTCCGACGTGCGGACCGTGAGCTTGGGTTTTTCGTAATTGATGGGGGTATACATGACGATACCCTGGTCGAAGCCTTTATAGGCGTAGTAGTCTTTCATGTACTGGATGTCGTAGTTCCAGGCGTACATATAGGCGTTCGGGTAATAGCCGAAATTGCCGAGATCCGCTCCGCTGGCCGGATCCTGGAGATGCCTGGAGAAAAATTCTCCAGTGGTGCCCTTTTTGCGGCCGCGGGTGTACTGCACGCCGAACTTGATGTCGTGCTCGCCAAGGAAGTTCTCGGCATAGTGCGACACGTCGGCCTGGATGGTGCTGCGCGTGGTGACGTTGCCGTTGAAAGCCGGGAAAGCGCCGCCGACGCCCGAGTCGGTGGGCACGGCCTGCCACCAGTTGATGAATCCCGGCCGGTTCACGTGGCCGTCGGGCAGGGACGAGCGGCTGTCCACCTTGAAACCCAGGAACTTCAGGGTGAAGAACGTGGTGGTCTTGGGGAACCATTGCCACTGGGCGGACAGGGACTGGCTCTTGGTATTGTCGTTGTAGGCCATTTCCTTGTCCCAGTTCAGGGAGCCGTCGGTACCGCCGCCGCTGTCGTTTTTTTCATAGTGATAGGCCGCCCAGGCATGGTGGTTCTTCAAGGGCGTGCCCGTGATCTTGATGTCGCCGTAACGTCCGGTCCAGTGGGTCAGCGGTTCCCAGTTCAATTGCTTGGACTTGTTTTCCAGGAGATTGCCGGCCGCGAAGAACCATAACTTTTTGGAAATGAACGGGCCGCCGACGGTCAGGTCCAGTTCCCAGTCATTCTTGACATAGGCGTCAAAACTGGTCGTCGGCGAAATGAAGATCCAATCGCGCCCCAGGTCGTCGGCCGCCGGCGCCTTGGTTTTCGGGGAGCCCAGCTGGCTGTAGTAGCCCAGCGAGCCCTGCAGGGTGTTGGATCCGGACTTGGTGATGACGTCGATGGCCACGCCGGAGAAATTGCCGTACTCCGCCTTGGAGCCGAGGGAAATAACGCGCACTTCCTGGACGGTGTTGTAATTGACGTTGATCATGGAACCGTAGCCCGAGCCGCTGGGGTCGGTGGTGTCGACGCCGTTGACCAGGAAGATGTTCTCCGTGGTGGCGCCGCCATACGCCGTGGGGCTGCCCATGGCTTCCTTGCCCGTGTCGAACATGCCGGGAGTGGAGAGCGACAGGTCGTAGAACGAATCGCGGCTGGTGGGCATCTTGGCCAGCATTTCCTGGGTGATCTTGGAGTCCACGGTCGAGGTCTTGACGTCGACCGTGGCCACGGCTCCCTTGACCTCGATGGTTTCGCTGATGGTCCCGGTCTCCAGGATCATGTTCAGCGTGGCCACGCCGCCGGGGGGGACGGTGATGTCGCGGTAGGAGGCGGTCTTAAAACCCTCCATGGCGGCCGTCACCCTGTACTTGCCGAGCGGCAGGTCCAGGAAGAAGAAAGAGCCGTTCTCGGAACTGATCGTCGTCCGCTTGCCCTCCAGCAAGGCCGGGCCGCTGATCTCGATCAGGACGCCCGGCAGCAGCTCGCCGCTGTTCAAAAAAACTTTTCCCACCACCTTGCCAGTCGAGATAGATTGGCTATAGACGGGGGAAATGAACAATGACGCGCAAACGCAGAAAAAAACTAGAACGATGAATTTTGTTGAAAAGTGGATTTTCATTAGACCTCCTCCGGAGTTAAATTCTAGACAATGAAAAAATGAAAGTCAATCCAAAAAAATGAAAAATAATTTTATTTTAACTTGAGCCGCATTGGCCGGGAAAGATCGTGGAAGAACGGGGCGGGAAGATCCGCCGGCCGCATTTGACAAGTTTTCCCGAATATGAGAATGGAAGGCTGAAAAGGAAGACGTTCGCCGGGCAGGCGCAGTAAGCCCAGCCGGCGTGGAGGCGCGGAAATGGGAAAACGAGCGATTTTCAATGCCGGGTTCATGGCGCTGGCCGTCTGGGCCGGCGCTGTTTTTCTTGCCGGGGCGGGGCCGGAGCCGAAAAGCGGGTTGTCGTGCCAGTATGAAGAACTGACGGCGGCGCAATTTGCCCAGGCGGTGGAGAAAGCGGCCGGGACGTGCATCATCCCCCTGGGCGTGCTGGAGAAGCACGGCGAGCATCTGCCCCTGGGCACCGACCTGATCGCCGCCCGCGAAACGGCGCGCCTCGCCGCCGCCCGGGAATACGCCGTCGTCTACCCGGCGTATTATTTCAGCCAGATATTCGAGGCCCGCCACCAGCCGGGCACGATCGCCTACAGCGAAAAACTGATCTTCGACGTGCTGCAGGAAACGTGCGCGGAACTGGCGCGCAACGGCTTCAAGAAGATCATCCTGTTCAGCGGCCACGGCGGCAATGAACATTTCCTCCCCTATTTCTGCCAGGCCCAGCTGGCTGCGCGCCGCGATTATGCCGTTTATTTCTTTACGCCCGCCGCCGCCCTGGACGAAGACCCGGACGTGCGCAAGCTGCTCAAAACCACCCTGGACCTGCACGGCGGCGAGCGCGAGACCTCGCTGATGCTGGCCATCGCCCCGCAGCTGGTGCGCCTCGACCTGCTCAAGCCCGGTAGCGGCGTGGACCGCCTGCGCCTGAGCGGCCTCAAGCAGAGCTACACCGGCATCTGGTGGTACGCCAGCTTCCCGGACCACTACGCCGGGGACGCCGCCGCGGCCAACGCGGAACTGGGAGAGCTGCTTCTGCGAAAAAAAACCGCCATGCTGGCCGACATGATCCGCGAGGTCAAGGCGGACAAGGCTGTCCTTGAGTTGCAGAAAGAATATTTCGATAAAACCGAGCAGCCGTTGAAAACCAAATAATTAGAAGCTCTCCCGCGGATCCCCCGGAGGGCTTTCCCGCGCGCTTTCCCGCTTCAGAACTGGTAGCGGTAGCTGACCTTGAAGAAGAGGCTCTGGCGCGTCTGGTAGTAGTAGCGGTCGCCGGTGACGCCGCGCTGCCAGCCGCCGTCGGCCCAGGACTGGCTCTCGTTCAGCGAGCCGTAGCCCAGGTAGAGCACCGTGCCCGGGATGGTGGTGAAGGAAGCCAGGAAATCGCCCAGGACGCGCCGGGTGAAGCTGTCGGACTGCACCAGGGCGCGGACGAAGAGCTTGGCATTGAACTGGTAGGTCAGGCGGGCGCGCCAGATCTCCTGGTCGTAGACCTTTTCGCCGGTCTCCATCCGGCGGAAACGGCTGTTGACGTGCTCGGCGAACAGGTTCAGGTTCCGGGTGGGCTGCAGGGTGAAGTTGACGTGGAGCTGACGGCGGTTGCCGAGGAATGGATCGACCGGGTCGTAATAGATGGCGTTGCCGAAGCTGTAGCAGGAATGGAGGTTGAGCCATTTGAACGGCTGCAGGTTGACGCTCAACTGGCTGGTGGCGCGCTGGAACGCGCGGCCGGCCCAGCACTCCTGCCCCAGGTAGAAATAGCCGCCGAACTGCCCCTTGAGAATGAATTTTACGTAGCCTTCGAACATCAGTTCCTTGTCGTCCATTCCCGATACCTTATCGTGGATCAGGGCGGCGTACACCGCGGGGGAGAAGCCGAGGAGCCAGGGCAGCTTCTTGAAATGGGGATCGATCTGCTGCCCCAGGAAGAATTTGGCGGTGGCGATGCCGCTGCGCTGGTAGTAGGCGGTGTCCATCTGAAAGCCGGGGTCGATGTTCTCCACCATGGCCAGGGCGACGGTGTTGCCCTTGGAATACCCATACTCGGCGGTCAGGTAACCGCCCTTGGCCGCTCCTCCCGCCGCCGGCCGGTTGGAGAAGGACTGGATATAATGCCCCATCACCTGGTGGTTCTTGAGGAAGCGGAAGGAGTAGTCGGCCGCCAGGGCGCGGTTGTACTCCGCGCCGGACTCGCGGCCGCTGTAGAGCAGGCCGACAAAATTGTCGTTGCCCAGCCCCAGCTTGCCGCGGCCGATCCAGAACGTCGCCGTCCGGCCCGGGTCGGGGTTCGACTCGTCGTCGCCCCAGGGGTTGCCCGGGGAGCGGTCGGACGAAGCCAGGAGCGCGAAGGAGCCCTTGCCCTGCTCGCCGGTGAGGCGCACCCCCCACTGCGGGTCGACGATGGTGCGCGTGTGCACGGGCAGGACCATGTTGCCCAGGCCGTCGCCCACGCCGGCGAGGTCGAACAGGTTGCCGGCTTCCATGAAGAAGGGGCGCTTCTCCGAGTTCAGCACCGGGTAGCGCTGGTTGACTGTGACCTGCAGCGCGTCGCTCTCCACCTGGCTGAAGTCGGGGTTCAGCGTGGCCTCGGCGACGATCGAGGAGGTGATGCCGTACTTGACGGCCAAGCCCAGGTCGCGGGTCTGGTCGGCCCCGGACCAGGAGGTCGGGGAGAGGCGGTCCCAGCCCGAGGTATAGGTGAACGAGGGCAGGGCTTCCAGCACCAGCGGCCGCGCCAGTTCGGCGATGCGGATCTCGGCCTGCGAGCCGCCCATGCTTTGTCCCGGGACCAGCCGCGGCCATGAGCCGCTCATGCCCAGGCGGCTGATGCGCCGCCAGAAGATGACCCCCATGCGCACATCTTTGCCGCTGGCGAAGCGGAGGCTCTTCAGCGGCTGGCGGATCTCGACGATATAGCCGTCGCTGACCACCTTGCCGGCGCTGTACCAGACCCAGTCGGTGGAGGAGTCCTCCATGTCGCCGGTGCGAAAGGCATCGGCCTGGGCGCCGCTGGGGTTGACGAAGAACTCGTAGCCGTATTTTTTGCCCCCCACGGTGTCAATGGAAAGTCCGACCCAGTCGTCCTCGAAGATGCCGTCGCGCTTGGTCAGCGAGGTCTTGATCTGGTCGGGCTGCGTATCCTGGCAGTGGAAGGCGAAATAAAGGTTCTGGTCGTCGTAGGCCATATAGGCCCGGGTCTTTTGCGGCAGTTCGTTGCCGTTGACCGGGTTATAGGTGATCCAGGTTTCATCGACCAGGGCGGCTTTTTTCCATACGGCGTCGTCGAGCGAACCGTCGAGTACGGGCGGCACTTCGGCCTTGACCATCTCCAGCGGGCGGAGGTTCTGGTTGACGGTGCCGTTCGCCGCGCCGGTCACCAGCAGCAGGAGGATGATCAAAAAAAATACTTTTTTCACGGTCCCTCCGAGTTTTTTTCTTCACCCCTTGTGACGAAAAAGCGGAGGCCGATGTTATTAAAAAAATGGATTTCAAAAAAATGTGACTTAAGTCCTATGACCATCTTTAACCAGGGCGGGGAAAAGCGGCGGCGGGGAATCGCCGAAGCTCTTCCCCGCCGCCTATGGGGGGGAGACTCAGAATTTTTTCTGTTTTTTCAGCCGGGCGACGATCGTTTCCATCTCGCCGACCAGGCGGTCGAAGCGCTTCAGCGCCGCGGCGTAGGGCTCGGGCCGGGTCATGTCCACGCCGGCCTTCTTCAGGATGGCCAGCGGGTAGTCGCTGCCGCCGGCTTTCAGGAATTCCAGGTAGCGGGCCTGTTCCTCCTTGCCGCCGTTGATCACCTGGTCGCTCAGCGCCAGCGAGGCGATGATGCCGGTGCTGTACTGGAACACGTAATAGTTCATGTAAAAATGGGGAATGCCGCTCCACTCGGATTGGATGTAGTCGCCGACCTGGCAGACGCCCCGGTCGTGGCCGTAGTACTGGCGGGTCAGCTCGAGGTACTTGGCGTCGAGCCAGTCGGCGGTCAGGGTCTGCCCCGCTTCCACGCGCTGGTGCATGGCCAGCTCGAACTCGGCGAACAGGGTCTGGCGGAACAGGGTGCCGCGGAACCCGTCCAGGTAGTTGTCCAGGACATACAGCTTGAACAGGTCGTCCTTTTCGTTCTTGAGCAGGTAATGCATCAGCAGGTGCTCGTTGAAGGTCGAGGCGATCTCGGCCAGGAAGGTCGTGTAGCCGGAGGTGGCGTAGGGCTGGGTGCGGTCGGAAAAATGGGAATGCATGGCGTGGCCGAGTTCGTGGGCCATGGTGGAGACGGCGTCGTAGTCGCCGTTGAAGTTCAGCTTGACGTAGGGGTGCACGCCGTAGACGCCGCCGGAGTAAGCGCCGCTCTCCTTGCCCTTGTTGGGATACAGGTCCATCCAGCGGTCGTCAAAGGCCTGTCTCAGCCCGGCCGCGTATTCCCGGCCCAGCGGTTTCAGGGATTCGCTGATCAGCTTCCTGGCGTCATCGACCGTATAGGTCTTGTCGACGGCCTGGACCGCCGAGGCGTAGACGTCCTCGTAGCGGAAGGCGGGCAGGCCGAGCATCTTCTGCTTCAGGGACAGGTAGCGCTGCAGGGCGGGCAGGTAGGCGTGCACCTGGCGCAGCAGCTGCTGGTAGACCTCGGGCGAGATGTCTTCGCCGAAAAGCCGAGCCGCCAGGCAGTCGGGATAGTTGTGGATCTGGGCCTGGAACAGGTGCTGCTTGATGGCGCCGTCCTGGAGGATCGCCAGGGTGTTCTCGTATTTCTTCTGGTTCTCCCAGTAGGACGTCATGACCAGGGTGCGGTCGGCGGCGTTCTTGGAGGCGCGCAGGCGCTGGTAGGCCGCCTGGTTGAGCAGCACTTTCCGGCCGTCGCTCAAGGTGACTTCCGTGCGCGGGGCTTCCACGTCGTTGAGCATGCCCGAGGCGCGGGAGGGGACGCCGGCGAACAGGCCGGTCAGCGAAGCGATGCGCTGCTGCTCGCCGGGCAGGACGTGGTCCTTTTCGCGCAGGATGCTCTCGATGCCGAAGCGGTATACGCCGAGCCCGGGCTCGGACGCGAGGTAGGCGGCGAATTTTTCCGCGCCCAGGGCCAGGACGTCGGGCTGCATGAACGCGAGCTTGGAATTCATCTGCACGAACATGGTGCGGATCTCGCCCTCCATGGCCTGGAAGCGGGTGCTGCCCATGTCGGTGTTGCCCTGGTTGCTGGCGTAGGACATCAGGCGGCTGCCTTGCAGGTCGATGTCGTTGACCCGGTCGAGGAGCGTCCGCATCGCCGCGGGCGACGCGGTCCAGCCCTTGGCGGCAGCGTCGATCCCGGTGATCAACCGGGCCATGTTCTCCTTCTGGGCTTGCCATGCCGCTTCCGAAGCGAACAGGTCCTCGATCTTCCAGGTATAGGCGACCGGGACTTCCTTGCGGTCCTGCAGCGAATAGTCGGGGATCTTCTTTTCCATTTTGCTTTCCTGGCCCGCCGCCAGCAGCGGCAGGAGCAGGATAGCGCAAAGCGGGGCAAAAACCAAGGGCATTTTTCTGGACATTTGAGCGTCTCCTCGGATTGATTTAAGGGATGCATACGGAAACAAGAGGCTTTGGGTTTTGCCGGGCCGCCCCATTCAAGCCGGAATCGTCCTTCGTACGGGGAGTTTAATTGTCGCCTTCGCCGGCCGGAAAGTCTCCGCGCCTGCCGGGCAAGCGGCCGCGCTGGCTGCGGATGCCGTGCTTGCGCATCTTTTCGAACAAGGCCGTCGGCTTGAGGCCCATCAGGGCGGCGGAGTTCTTCTGGTTGCCCAGGGTCAGGCGCAGGCAGGCGAGCAGTATTTTTCTTTCGATATCGTCCAGGAAGGATTTCAGCGGGATGCTCTTCGCGTTCAGGTTGGAGTTCATGAAAGCGAGGACCAGCGTCGCCTTTATTTTTTCCAGGGCCTGGTTCGCCTCGGGGCCGGCCCAATCGGGCCCGGGCACCGCCGCCGCGATCCGGGCGAACGGTTCTTCGTTCCCGGCCATGATGGCCTCCGGCCCCCGGCCGCCGCTGATCATTCTCATTTTTTGGTCCATGGCTCATACCTCGCTGTTCGGGCAGGTCTTCCCACCACACCATATATGACGCAGGAAAACGGTTTTGTGGATGGTCATAAAGTCATTTTTCTGAATTTAGGACAAAAGTCCTAAGCGATTTTCCCCTTTTGACTTTAAAATGGAACTAAAGTGCCACCTGGCACGTCTAATAAGCAAAGGAAATTAATGCCAACGTTCAGGCGCGGATGGGTCATGCTGTATGAAAGGCGGATTCCCGTTGTCCATTTCGGGTCGACGGGGGAAAACCGCCCGCGGGTTACGGAATGATCTCCGCCCGCATCGGCAGGGCGATCCCTTTCGTCCTGCTGCTGCTCGCCTTCCTGCCCTGCGGCCTGCCGGGAGCATTCGATGACCTGCGCTTCCAGAACCTGTCGGTCGAGGACGGCTTGTCGCAGAACATGGTCAACTGCATGATCCGCGACCGCAACGGTTTCATGTGGTTCGGGACCGAGGAAGGGTTGAACCGCTACGACGGTTACGATTTCAAGGTCTACCGCCATTGCCGGCGCCAAAGCAATTGCCTCAGCCACGACCGGGTCAACTGCCTGGTCGAGGCCGAGGACGGGACGTTCTGGATCGGCACCAACGGCGGCGGCCTGAATCATTTCGATGCCGCCCGCGGGCGTTTTGACCATTTTCGTTCGCGAAACGGCGATGCGCGCAGTTTGAGCAATGATGCCATCTGGGCGATCCTTCCCGCCGGGGACGGGGTATTCTGGATCGGGACCCAGAACGGCCTGAACCGCTTCGACAGCCGCCAGGGCATTTTCCGCCGCTACCTTTACGCCCCGGGACGTTCGGGCCTGGACAGTCGCAGCACGATCTATGCCCTGGTCATGGACGCTGCCGGCATGATCTGGATCGGGACCGCGCGGGGGCTGGTGCGCTTCGACCCGGCGCGCGGCACGTTCGCCGATTTCCGGGCCGGCGGCAACGACCCCGACGCCGCGAAGCACAATGAGATCAACGCCCTGTTCGACGACGGCCAAGGCACCCTGTGGTTGGCAAGCGAGGCCGGGCTGGGCACCTTCAGCAAGGAAAGCGGCGCGTTCACTTTCAAAGCGCAGGGCGCCCAGCCGCCGACGCACCTGTATCACGGCCGGATTATCAATTTATCCCGTGCCCAGGACGGCCATATCTGGGTGGCCTGCGAAGAGGGGCTTTATGTTTTTCCCAGCCTCGCTCTCCTCGCCGTCTATTTCCGGGCCGGCGCCCTGCCGCAGCGCCTGCTCACGGATAAGTTCATTTTTTCGCTGTACCAGGATCCCGCCGGCATCTTGTGGGCCGGAACCATCAACGGCATCTACAAGTACGATTTGCGTAGCCGGCAATTCTCGACGTACGGCTCGGAACTCGGCGGCAAGGAAAAAAAAGGCTCTTTTTTCTGGGTGACCGCCATCAGCCAGGACCGCCGCGGCCGCCTGTGGCTCGGGACATATAAAAAAGGCCTGTTCGGATTCACCCCCGGGCTGGAAGAAAAAAAGATTTCCCCGCCCCTGCCGGGCGACGATCCGCAGGGGCGCGAAACGATCGTCTCGGCGCTGCTGGTCGACAAGGACCAGGTATTGTGGATCGGGACCGACCGCGGGCTGGTCGCCTACGATATCCAGGCGGCCCGTTTCCTCGGCCATTACCGGGCCGGGACCGCCCCCGGCCGCCTGAGCCACAATGGGATCTCCGCCCTGCTGCAGGACCGCAGCGGCCGGCTATGGGTCGGCACCGAGAACGGTTTGAACCTGTTCGATCCGCGGCGGCGATCGTTCACCGCCTTTCGCGACGCGGCGCCGCGTCCCCAGGTCATCGGCCGCGACTATATCACGGCGCTTTGCCAGGACCGGGAAGGCATCCTCTGGATCGGCTCCCTCGGCGGCGGCGTGAGCCGGCTGGACCCCGAAAACGGCGGCTTTTTGCCCGGTTACCGCCACCGCGCGGACGATCCCGGCTCCGTCAGCAGCGACATGATCTATTGCCTCCTGGAGGACCACCGCGGCCGGCTCTGGGTCGGCACCAACAGCGGCGGCCTGAACCTGCTCGACCGGGCCAGCGGCAAGTTCACCAGCTTTACGACCGAGGACGGGCTGCCCAACAATTCCATCCTGGGCATGCTGGAAGACAGGCAGGGCGACCTGTGGCTGAGCACCAGCCGCGGCATCTGCAAGTTCAGCCCCGGCGGCGAGGCGCGCTGGAATTTCACCTATCGCGACGGCTTGCAGGGAAACGAATTCATGCCCCGCTCCTATTTCCAGGGCGCCGGGGGCGAAATGTTCTTCGGCGGCTCCAAGGGCGTGACGGGCTTTTTCCCGGAGGAGATCAAGGTCAACCCCCATGTGCCGCCCGTGGCGATCACCTCGGTTTCCGTTTTCAACCGCAACCTGAACCTCAGCGGCGGCGGCCTGCCGGCGCTCGAGCTGGGTCCGAAGGACACGGTGGTCTCGTTCGCCTTCGCCGCCCTTTCCTACTCCGATCCGCAGCGCAACCGCTACGCGTACAAGATCGACGGCTTGAACCAGGACTGGATCCAGATCGGCAATCGCCACGAGATCACGCTCAGCAACCTGCCGCCCGGGAGTTACGTTTTCCGGGTCAAGGGATCGAACAACCACGGCGTCTGGAACGAGCAGGGGGCGACCCTCGGGTTCGTCGTGCGGCCCCCCTGGTGGCAGACCTGGTGGTTCCGCCTGCCGGTCTTCCTGCTGCTGCTTTTCGCCTTCATCCAGTGGAACCGCTCGCGGGCGCTGCGCATGGCGGCGCGCATCCGCACCGAGGCGTCCATGGAAAAGTTTTTTGAGAAATTCCAGATCTCCCAGCGGGAAGCGGAGATCATCCACCTGCTGCTGAAGGGCAAGAGCAACAAGGAGATCGAGGACGCCCTGTTCATCGCCATGGGCACGGTGAAGAATCACATCTACAGCGTCTACCAGAAGATCGGCGTCAAGAACCGCGCCCAGCTGCTGACCCTGTTCAAGAACCTTGAAGTGAAGTAAGCTTTTGCGGGCGGATCATTCGTTCCCGTGCTTGTCGATGAGACGGCGCTGCAACAAGTTCAGGCGGGTCCAGAGCTGGGCCATGAGGCGGAGGAGCGGGGCCAGGCGTTCGCTGCGGGCGGCCCGGAGCGCCAGCGGCAGCAGGAAGGGAAACGTGACCGCGAAGGGAAAGACCCGCTGGAGATTCTCGATCTTGCGGATGTCGGGCTGCCGCAGCGGGCTCGAGGAATGGAAGTAGGCCTCGTTGCCCGCCGTCCCCAGAGACTCGAGAAGCGCTTGGCTGATGACGCCGATGGACAACGCGTAATCGGCCAGCTGGGTGCCCGGGTAGGGCTTGTATATGAAGGAGATCGGGTTGGCCGGCCGCAGGCGGGCATTCAGGCGCACCGTCTCCTCCGCCTGCGCCAGGGTCTCTCCGGGCAAGGCGAACATGTTATAGGTCGCGAAGGGGATCCTGAACTTGTGGAACAGGCCGGCGGCGCGCAGCAGGTCGGCGTTGGTGAGCCTTTTATTGAGGATCTTCTGCCGGTAGTTTTCGTCGCCGCACTCGACGGCGATGCGCAGGCGAAGTCGGCGCCGCCCGTAGTGGGCCAGCTCCGCGCACAATTCCTCGCTGACCATGTCGGCGCGCATGTTGGCATAAAAAGGCAACGGCTCACCGCCCAGGGCCGCCAGCCGCGGCAGGAAGTCCAATAACCAGCGCTGGTCGATGCCGAAGCCGTCATCGATGAAATGGATGAAGCTGACGAAACGGGAGGCGCGCATCCCGGCGATCTCCTCCAGCACCCGGTCGGCGCTGCGCCAGCGGACGGCCGGCCCCTTGCCGGCGTACAGCCTTTGCTTGCTCGTATTGTGGCAGTAGCTGCAGCTATAGGGGCAGCCGCGGCTGGTATTGATGGGACGATTCCCCCAGCGCCGGGAGAAGCGATACCGGGCATAGAGGTCGCGATCCGGGAAAGGGAGCGTATCCAGGTCGGCGATCAGCGGGCGGACCTCGTTCCTTTCGATGCCGCCGTCGCCCTTGAGCCAAAGGTTGGCGATGCCGCCCAGCGGCCGCTGGGCGGCGACGGCATCGGCCAATTCAACGATCGCGCCCTCTCCCTCGCCGCGGCAGACGACATCGATGTCCTTCTCGGCGATGGCGAGCTCGGGGTTCAGCGTGACGTGCGTTCCGCCGAACACGACGGTCGCCCGGGTGGCCCGCTTGACCGCCGCGGCGCGCGCGAGCGCCCAGGCGTAGTTGTTGGTCAGGCACGAGAAGGCCACCACGTCCGGGCGGAACCCGGACACAGCCCCGATGAGCTTGTCGCCCTCCTCCGCTTCGACCGCGATCCGGCTCTCATGGCCGTGCCGGCGGAGGCACGCGGACAGGTACATCACTCCGAGCCATTCAATGGCATCACGCTGGACAAAGATCACGCGGGCCATCCGTCCTCCATTCCGTAATCAACGGGCGATTCCTGACGCACCCGGGCATTTTAAGAACATTGGCTCGATAAGTCAACGACCGGCCCGTTCCCGCCGGTTCATTGACATCGCCAAGCCAAACTGCGTAGAATGAAACCGGGAAGCAGGGGGAACGCACATGAATCCTGGCGAGTCATCGGGCCCGGGCGGCGATCGTTTTCGGGAATACGCGCTGGCGGGCATTGCCGGCGGCGCCGGGGCCGGTTTTCTGACGGCGTATCTCGAAGCGTTTTTTTTGTTGCTCACGGTCGGATCATTTTGGGTCGACCTCCCGTTCTTGATCAGCGCCCTGGCCCTGTACGGCGCCGCGGGCGCCATCGGCGGCCTGGCCTGTTCGCTGCTCCTGCAGCCATTGCTTTTCCGCCGCCATCCGTTGCGCCGGACCCGGCCCTGGATTTTTTTCTTTTCCCTTCTGTCCGCGGCGGGCCTCGCGGCCGAGACATTGCTGTACCTGCTGGACATCCACACCTTCAGGGATTTTAACGGCGCTTGGACGGCCACCGCGTATCTGGTGCTTCTCGCCGGTTTCCTGGCCGCCGGATGCGCCGGCATGCTGATCGCCCGGATCGGCCGCCGTCTTTTTCAGGGGGAAGGGACCCCGCGGATGCGCAACGGGGGGATCGCCCTGTTTGCTTTGCTGGGGCTTTTTCTGCTGGCCAGGATCCTCCTCGCCTGGCAGGAGGAATCGGGGCCGGGGCCGGCGCCAGCCGGCGGGGCGGCCCGTCCGGCCAATGTCATCCTGCTGGTGGTGGACGCCCTGCGGCCCGATCACCTGTCGGCGTACGGCTATCCGCTACCGACGTCCCCGGCCATCGACCGCCTGGCCCGGGAGGGGACACTGTTCCCGCGCTTGCTACGCGACCTCGACCTGGAGCATCCCGACCCATGCCTCGCTTTTCACCGGCCTTTACCCGTCCAGCCACGGCTGTTATTCCCTGTATTCATCCCTGGACCCGGCCGTCCCGACCCTGGCGCAGGTCCTCGCCGCCCGGGGCTACCGGACCGGCAGTTTCTACGACAACCTCCTGCTCGGGCCCCAATGGGGTTTGTCGCGCGGGTTTCAGACCGCGTTGGGCGTGGACAACGGGCACAAGGTCTCGCTGACGCTCCTGAGAGTGTGGGATCGTTTGCGCGGGGATCGCTCGATGAGCAAGAACACCCTGGCGGCCGCCGGGAAGTGGGTCGAACACGCCGGCGGGCGAAACCGGCCTTTCTTTCTGTTCATGAATCTCATGGATGCCCATCTTCCCTATCGTCCGCAAAAACCGTACAGCGACGATTTCTCTGCGCTCGCTCCCGGCCGATAAGGTGAATGAAAAATTGACGCGCATCTTCACCACCGACGGGATCGCTCCAAGAAGGTCGCGGATTCCCTGTTCCCCCGGCTGACCGCCGCCGACTGGCGCTGGCTGGGACGTTACTATGACAGCAACATCCGCGGCATCGATGACCGGATCGGCCTGTTCGTGAGGCGCTTGAAATCCATGGGCCTGCTGGCCAATACCCTGGTGGTCGTCACGGCCGACCATGGGGAGCTGCTGGGCGAGAACGGGCTTGGCGGGCATTTCCACCCGTCCATGCATCATGCCGCGTTGCATATCCCGCTCGTATTCTGGTTCCCCGGGCGGTTGCCGGCGGGAGAGATCCGTCCGCCCGTTTCTCAGGCGGACATATTCGCCGCCGTCTCTGAGATTGGCGGGGGTTCCCGGCGCCATCCCCCGGGACGCCAGGGGCGAAGACCTTCTCGCTCCGACGGCCAACCGCGCGATCGTGGCGGAATTCTGGGACGAGAAACGCGGGCGGTTCACCCGGGCGCTGGTTTGGGGAGATCTCAAGCTGGTGGCGTACGCCTCGGGCAGGAAAGAACTGCACGATATGAAAAATGACCCGGGGGAGGAAAAGGACCTGGCCCTTCTCCGCCCCGGGCTGATGCGGGAGCTCGCGTCCCGATTGGACGAATGGCTGCGGACCTTGCCGAACCGGAAATCCCGCGCCGCGGCCGGGAAAAGGAAGGAGATGGAAAAACTGTTGAAAAGCCTCGGCTACATCTAGGCATTGACCCGGCCGCCCTTGTTCCTTGTCTCGGCCGCGGCGCCATGATAGGATGAATCCCAGATGAAGACTCCATCAACGTCGTGAACCTGGTCAAGCGCTATGACGCCGCCGTCGCCGTTGACAGCGTCAGCTTCTCCATCGCTGAAGGCGAGCTGTTCGGCCTCCTGGGACCCAATGGCGCCGGCAAGACCACCATCATCAACATCCTGGCCACCCTGCTCCATCCCACGTCGGGAACCGCCGAAGTGGCCGGCATTTCCGTGAGCGGCGACCGGGATGCCCTGCGCCGCCGCATCGGCATCGTTTTCCAGGAGCCGGCCCTGGATGGGAGGCTGACCGGCAGGGAGAACCTTCAGTTCCACGCCATGATGTACGGCCTGGCCCGGCAGGAGAGGAAAGAGCGGATCGCCCAGATGCTGGATCTCGTCGACCTGCGGGACAAGGCCGACCTGCCGGTGGAGAAGTACTCCGGCGGCATGAAACGCAGGCTGGAGATCGCCCGCGGGCTTGTCCAGCATCCCCAGGTCCTTTTCCTGGATGAGCCGACGCTGGGCCTGGACACCCAAACGCGGCGCCATATCTGGGAGTACATCCGGAAACTGAACCGGGAAGAACGGGTGACGATCATTCTCACCACCCATTACATGGATGAAGCCGATTATTTGTGCGAACGGGTCGCCATCCTGGACCGGGGGAAGATCGTCGCCCTGGACGTTCCCGAAAAGCTGAAGGAGGTCCTGGGCGGAGACGTCGTCAGCCTGGAGATCCATGAAGGGGAAGATCTCCTGGTCGATCGCTTGCGGCGCGTGGAGTGGATCAAGGCGATGCAGCGCCTCGACGGCCACCTGAGCTTGACCATGGAGAGGGGAGACAAGCGCATCCCGGAGCTGATGGATCTTGCCCGGCGCTCCGGGGCCAGGGTACACGCGGTCAGCCTGCACCAGCCGAGCCTGGAAGACGTTTTTCTCCATTTTACCGGACGCTCGATCCGCGAGGAGGAGATGGACCATGACCCCCGGTTTCGCTCCGCGCGCCGCGAGGAATAAGGCCCGGCCATGATCGCCATCCAGGGCATCGCGATCTACGCGGAATGGCTGCGCGAGCTCAAGCGCCTGCTGCGGGCGAAATCCAGGCTTGTCGGCACGCTGATGATGCCGCTTTTCTTCCTGGTATTCATGGGCATGGGGTTCAAGCAGGCCACTTTTTCCGGAATGCCGGGGATGGGCTACCAGGCTTTCCTTACTCCCGGCGTCCTGGGGATGAGCATTCTCTTTTCCTCGACCTTTGCCGGGTTTTCCCTGATCCTGGACCGGGAATTCGGTTTTTTAAAAGAGGTCATGATCGCCCCGGTCAGCCGCACCTCCATCGTCCTCGGCCGCATTGCCGGCGGGATGACGACGTCGTTGTTCCAGGCCCTGGCCATCTTCGTCATCGTGCTGGCCTTCGGTTTCCGCCCCCGGGCCTGGATCATGGTATTGCCGGTGATCGTGATGATGTGCCTGATCTCCATCATCTTTATCGGGCTGGGCCTTTCGTTCGCCTGCAACCTGCGGGATACCCAGGGATTCAACCTGGTCATGAATTTCGTGATCTTCCCCATTTTTTTCCTTTCCGGGGCGTTGTTCCCCCTGCGCGGCTTTCCCGCCTGGGTGCGGATGATCTCGCGCTTCAATCCTCTGACGTACGGCGTGGACGGCCTGCGCGGGGCGCTGCTCGGGCGTTCGCAGCTGCCGCTGCCTCTCGACTTGGGGATCTTGTGCGGCTGCGCCCTGCTGTCGGTCGCCGTCAGCGCCTGGTTCTTTGAAAAAAGCGAAAGCGTTTGAGCGGTCATCCGCGATTGACATTCGCTTGTTTTTTGTATAAATATATCCGATATGGTTAAGGATTTTTCCAGAAAAACGGCGCCCCATGTTCAGTGAGCGGCTTGAGCGATCCGTTTCCCTCGCCGAGCGGGTGGGCCAGTCCCCGCCGCTGCCCGCCGACGGAATTCGCCCGGCTGCTCGCGCAGGCGGCCCGCCGCCCCCTGGCGGAAAACGAACTGGTCGACCTGATCAACGGCACGCGCGACGACGCCAATTGCGAGATCGTCCTCGATTTCGCTTCCGCGTACCGCCGTCCCCGTGACCGGGAAATACTGCTCCTGCCCCCGCTCTATTTCTCCAGCATCTGCGAAAATGCCTGCCAATACTGCAATTTCAGGGAGAAGGGGCAGCGCCTGGACTTGAACGAGTTCGAGCGCGAGTTTTCCTTCCTGGTCGACCTCGGCTTTCGCAGCATCGAGCTCGTCTCGAGCCAGGATCCGGAGATCTATAAAAAGGCCGCCGGGTTTTCCCTCGCCGACCAGCAGTTCAACGTGGGCTCCATGTTGCCCTACCTCCGGGCGGCCCGCCGCATCCTCGACGGGCATGGGGGCGGCATGCTCACGACGAACATCCCCCCCCTCGACGGCGAGAGCCTGCGCCTGCTGCGCGAGAACGGGCTGGACTGCTTCCTCGTCTGGCAGGAGACGTTCAATCCCGGGCAGTATGCGCGGTTTCACTCCGCGCTGGAGCCGAAAGGCAGGCACGGCTTTCGCCTGGACTCGATGGAGAACGCGATCGCCGCCGGGGTCAAGCATCTCGCCGGCGCCTACCTGAAAGGGCTCTATGACTGGCGCAAGGAAGAGGTGCTGCTGTACCTTTTCGACCAATACTTGAAAACCAAGAACGGCCGGGGTTTTTCGATCATCGGCACTCCCCGCCTGAAGGGGGATTTCGCGGCATCCAGGCTGGTCCGCCCGTACCGCGTGACCGACCGCGAGTATGAGGTGAACGTCGCCCTTGACCGGATCCTCTTCGACGGCATCCTCTGGCTGCAGACGCGGGAGTCGTTCGACTTCAACCGGCGATTGATCCGCCGCTTCGGCGCCGGCGTCATCCTCACCCTGGCCTGCTCGACGGCCCCGGGGGGGTACGCCGCCCCCGCCGTCGCCCCCGCCCAGTTCCCGGTGTTCAACGAGAAACTGAGCGAAAGCGTCGCCCTGCTCGAGGAGGAGGGTTTCACCGTTCACTACGCCTGGGACGAAAGTGTCCTGGCGGCGTTCCAGAGAGCCCCGGCCGGGCCGGGGCCCGAGCGCGGTGACTGACATCGGCGCCGTCCCCCGCCCGCTGAGGCTGATGGGCCTTCTCGCCGGCCTGCGGCGCTCGCCGGCTTCCATCCGCCGGACCCAGGAGCGAAAACTGCGGGCCATCGTGGCCCATGCCGGCCGCCACGTCCCCTTTTATCGCGAGCTTTACCGCCGGGCGGGCGTCGATCCCGGGTCGATCCGCGGCCTTGACGATCTTCCCCGCCTGCCGCTGACAGGGAAAAGCGACTTTCAGGACCGGCCGCTCTCCGATCTCCTGGACGGGGGGCTCGCTCGCGAAGCCATCCGCTCATCTTCCACGAGCGGCTCCAGCGGCGCGCCGCTCCGGGTCTACTGGCGGCCGGCGGACAAGACCGTGATGAACCTGGGCTGGAAGAGAGCCTACCTGGTTTCCGGGATGCGACCCGGCGACCGGGTCGCGGCCTTCGTCGGCGGACGGCAGGGCGAGCCGGGAAACCGCTGGCGCGAGCGCCTGGGATTCTTCCCGCGGCGGGAGATCTCGAGCTGGCTTGAACCGCGCCAATGGGTCGACATTCTTCGCTCCTGGCGGCCCCAGGTCATTTCCGGATACGTCATGACGCTGCGCCTGCTCGCCGATTTCCTGGGCGACGGCGGGATCACGGACGTGCGGCCGCGCCTCCTGTTCCATTCCTCGGCGCTGCTCGATGATGCGTCCCGCGCCCTTTTCACCAGGGTTTTCGGGTGCCGCATCGTCGACATCTACGGTTCCGAGGAAGCCGGGTGCATTGCCTGGGAATGCCGCACCTGTTCCGGATACCACCTGGCGGCGGACATGCTTGTCGTCGAAGTGCTGAAGGACGGGAGACCCGCCCTGCCGGGCGAGCAGGGAGAGATCGTGGTCACGAATCTCCATTCGCGCGCCATGCCGTTCATCCGCTACCGGCAGGGGGACGTCGTCACCGTCTCGCGGAACCGCCCGCGCTGCGGCTGCGCCTTCCCGCTGATCGCGAACATCGAAGGCCGGGTCGATGATTTCATCGTTCTGCGGGATGGCCGGCGGATGTCCCCGCATCCTTTTTATCATTGCATCGACCCCGTGCCCGGGATCAGGCAGTGGCGGATCGACCAGGAAACGGCAGGGACCATGCGCCTGGAGCTCGTTGCCGACGCCGGGCTCCCCGACGGGAGCCTCGGGCGGATCCGCAAGGACCTGGCCGCCCTGACCCGGGGGGAACTTGACGTGGAGATCGCGCTGACCGACGATATCCCGGTCACGGCGGGTGTCAAATTTCGCCGGGTGAGTTCGCGCGCGGCGCGAAACCGGACATGAGGTGACGCACAGTGGCAGCAACAGGCAAGAGGCGAGGGTCACGGCCCGTTTATCTGATCAAACCTGAGACCGAGCGGGAAAACTATCTGCTGGCCCCGCCGCTGGGCATACTTTACCTGGCCGGGGCGCTGGAAAAGGGCCGCCACCCGGTGCGCCTGGTCCACGAGCGCTTCAGCCCGGCGAACGAGAAAAAGATCATTGACGATATCCTGGCCGCCGATCCCCTGTTCGTCGGCATTTCCACGTTCACGGGGCCGTCGCTGCTGCCGTCCCTGAACCTGACCCGGAAGATCAAGAAACGGTCTTCGATCCCGGTGATCTGGGGCGGGCTTCACTCCACCATGCTTCCCGAGCAGACCCTGAAGGAAGAGGCCATCGACCTGGCCGTCTGCGGCGAAGGCGAAGAAACGATCGTGCGCCTGGCCGATCTGATCGCCGCCGGGAATGGCCTCGCCGGGGAACTCGAAAAGATCCCGGGCGTCGCCTTTCGCGACGGGGGCCGGGTCCGGGTCAATCCCCCGGCTCCGTACATCCGCGACCTGGACGCCTTCGCTCCGGCCTGGCATCTCCTGGACGGCGAGCGCTACATGGCGATAGGCAAATCCATCTACACGGCCATGGGATCCAGGATGAGCGACCTGAAGATCGCCACGATCATGACCAGCCGCGGCTGCCCCTGGCGCTGCGGGTACTGCTATAACCAATTCGTCAACAAGCGCACCTTCCGCGTCCATTCCATCGCCTTCGTGAACGAGTACGTCGGGCGCCTGAAAAAGGAGCACGGGGTGACCGGCATCGTTTTTGCGGACGACTGCTTTTTCACCGATCGCCGGCGCGCCCTGGCCATCCTGGGCGCGATGGGACTTCCCTGGACCTCCTCCATCCGCGCCGATACCCTGGCCCGCGGCGGGGATGATTTCGCCCGCGAGCTCAAGGAACTGGGGTGCTGCGAACTGCGGATCGGGGCCGAATCCGGGTCGGAGGGCACACTGGATATCATGAGCAAGGATATCCGCCGCGAGCACATTATCCGCTCCGCCGAGCTGTGCCGGAAGCACGGGATCCACGTGGGCATGGGATTCATGATCGGCATTCCCGGCGAGAGCTGGCGGGAAATGCAGAAAACGTTCGACATCATCGACGAGCTGGAAAAAATGGATGTGGCGGTGGTGCCGGGGCCTTCCTGTTATTTCCCGTACCCGGGCACCCCCCTGTTCGCGGAGGCGGTCAGGCTGGGCTACACGCCCCCGGCATCCATCCAGGACTGGGTCCGTTCCAGCTGGGGAGCGGACCAGGCGTTTCCCCCGTATATCGATCGCCGGGCCCGCTATGTCGGCTATTACCGCTCCCTGGCCATGCGCCGGGATTTCGGACCGCCGGCGATTCGCCCTGGTTTTCAATCTGCTGAAACGCCTGGCGCGCTGGCGCTGGCGGCGCCGTTTTTTTTCGTTGCCCATCGATTACCTGGTCCCGAATTTCATCCGTGAGCAGCCTGCAGAAACTCGGGCTCGAAAGATCGCGGCGGACATCTATGACGAGTAGAAACGGAAAGAGGGGGCCCGGGCAGGCGCGCACGTTGATCAGGTCCGCCTGGAACGCGGCCCGGGTCAACGGCGAATCGCTGTTCGGGATCGTTCCTTCGCCCCGGTCCCTCACTTTTTTTGTCACCTATGACTGCAACCTGCGCTGCCGGACCTGCGGCATTTGGAAACATGGCGCCGCCGGCCCGGAACCCGAGCTGTCACTGGCGGAAATGGCGGACATCCTCGCCGACCCGCTGTTCGCCCGCCTGGAATACTTCAATATCAACGGCGGCGAACCCCACCTCCGTCCCGACCTCCCCGAGATCGCCGAACTGGCCATGGAGCGCTTCCCCGGGCTGAGGACCCTTTCCTTGAACACGAACGGCATCCCCGCCGCGAGGAGCGTTTCCCAGGTGAGCGCCGTCGCCGACCGCTGTTTCCGGCGCCGCATCCCCCTTGCCGTCAGCATATCACTGCACGCCCCGGGGCCCGATTTTGACGAGATCGTCGGAGTTCCGGGGGCCTGGGACGAGGTGCAGTCCACGCTGGAGCAGCTGCAGCGCCTGCAGGAGTCTCCAGGGATTCTATTTGTCGGTCAACTGCGTCATATCGGCGCTCAATGCCCACCGGATCGAGGATATGGCGGCCTGGAGCCGGGCAAGGAATATACCCGCCAATTTTGTCCTGGGCGAAGTGCGCGAACGCTTTCACAACCGGGAAATGGAGAACAACGTCTCCCTGCGCCAGGACCAGAAACCGGCCGTTATCCGATTTTTTCGCCGCCTGGCGCAGGATGAGCCCTTCCTGCGCCATCACCGGCTGCGCTACCGGCTCCTGGCCGACATGCTTGAATCCGGGAGCCCTCGCCGCCTGTCCTGCCAATACCGGATCGCCGGCGCCGTCCTCGGCTCGCGCGGTGAATTGTATTATTGCAAGGCCGGCCGCGAGATCGGCAATTGCCGCCGCCGTCCTCCATGGCGGATCTATTATGATCCCGAGCAATTGCGTTACCGCAAAAAGGAATTGTTGACCGGCGTCTGTCCGCGTTGTCTGCCGTATACGTTCAACCGTCAGGAAGTGGAAAAGGACTGCCTCAAGTACCTGCTGTTCCTGGCCGGGGCGGGAAGACCGGATTGAGACCCGGATGATAAAGCCGGAAGAGGTTTCCCGCATCCTGATCGCCAACGCCCACTCGCAGGCCAATGCCGGCGACCAGGCGATCGTATTGGGGCAGATCCGCCTGCTGCACCAGGCTTTTCCCGGTGCCCGCCTGACCATCACCTCGCGCACGGCCGGACTGGACAGGCCCCTGTGGGCCGCCCGCGGGACGGCGGTCATTCCGCCCATCTTCAACGCCCCGTCGGGAGCGCGCGGCCGCTGGCGGGCCTGGGGGCGAACGCTGCTCTCCCTGCTTTTTCCCTGGCAGGCGCTGGTCTTCCTGCGCCGCCTGCTCCAAGCCGACCTGGTCCTGGCCTGCGGCGGAGGCTATTTTTATTCCACCGGCCGCATCCCGGGGTTCACGTTCTGGCAGAATTACCTGCCGCTCCGGCTGGCCGCCTTATTCAGAAAAGAGATCGTGTTCTTCCCGCAATCGTTCGGTCCGCTGACCAACCCGGCAAGTCGCCGCCTGATCTCCGGGCCTGCTGGCATCCGCGTACGTCCGGGCCGTTCTCGCGCGCGAGGAGATCTCGTTGTCCATCCTCGCCGCCCTGCTTCCGGCGACGGTCCCGAAAAGCAAGATCCGCTTTTGTCCGGACATGGCCTTTTACTATTCACCCGAGCCGGAGCCGCTTGCCCCGGTCGCGGAAATTTCCGATCTGCCGCGCCCGCGCCTGGCGCTGGCGCTCAGGGACTGGGATTTCCCGGCCCAGAAGACCCGGAGCGCCAAGATGCGCAAAAGGGAAGAATACATCGAGGGGGTCCTGGCCGCCTGCCGGCGGCTGCACCGGCGAAGCGGGGCGTCGTTCTTCATCTTCAGCCAGGCGCAGGGGCCGAGCGATGCGGAAGACGACCGGCGGATCAGCGCCCTTGTCTACGAACGGCTCGGCCCGTCCATTCCCCCTTCGCACCTTCGCTGTATCCCTACGCCGCTGGGTACTTCGCCGGCGACGCTCATCCGCCGGCTGCGGCATGCCGATATGATCGTTACCAGCCGCATGCACGCGGCCATTTTCGCCTTCCTGGCCGGCATCCCGGCCGTGGTGATCGGTTACCAGCACAAGAGCGGGGGGATACTGGATTCGTTGGGCCTGGGCCCCTGCGCCTTGCCCATTGATGAGATCAGCGAAGAAGCGCTCCTTGCGCGCTGCGTGAGCATCCTGGATGACCGGGAGAAATGGCGGGCCATCATCGTCCCGGCGGTTAACGCCGCCCGGGAAGCGATCATGGCGGAGTTCCGGGGATTGTTGCGCGAAACCGGATGGGGACCGGCGGAGAACATAAAATGAAGATCCTGCTGATCAACAAGTTCTTTTTCTCTTTCGGCGGGTCGGAAACCGCCTTTTTTCAATCCGCGCAGCTGCTCCAGGAGCGGGGGCACCAGGTGATCTTTTTCTCCATGGATCATCCCCGGAACCGGGCGGCGCGGGAATCGCCCCATTTCGTCCCCAGGATCGATTTCGAAAGAATGGGCGGCTGGAGGGAAAAGTCGCGCGCCGTGATGCGGATACTATTCGGCCATGGTGTCCGGGTGAACCTGGACGAACTGCTGCGGGCCGAAAAGCCGGACATCGCCCACCTGCACAACATCTATCACCATCTTTCCCCGGCGATCATCTCCACCCTGAAAAGGCACAAGGTCCCCGTGGTGATGACCCTCCATGACTACAAGGTCGTCTGCCCGAATTACCGGATGTTCGTCCGGGGCAGGACCTGCGAGCGCTGCCGCGGCTCCCGCTATTTCTGGTGCCTGCTGAGAAAATGCGTCAAGAACGACCCCCTGAAAAGCCTGATCTGTTCCCTTGAGGGCCTGCTGCACGGCAAAACGTACGCCCGGGTCGACCGCTTCGTCGCTCCCAGCCGTTTTCTGATCGCCAAGATCGAGGAAATGGGGTTCGCGGGCCGGTGTTCCTATATCCCGAATTTTTTCGCGCCAACCCGGGCGCAGGCCGCGGTCACGCCGGCCAAGCCCCTGGTCCTGTTCTTTGGCCGCCTGGTCGAGGAGAAGGGCGTCTCGCTCCTGATCGAGGCCATGGCGGGAGTTCCGGCCCGCTGCCTGATCATCGGCGACGGGCCCGGGAAAGAAGCGCTCCGGGCGCTGGCGGCGCAACGCCCGACGGCGAGGGTCCGCTTCCTTGGGCACCAGCCTTACGGCGTCCTGCAGAAGGCCGTCCTCCGGTCGTCGCTGGTCGTGGTCCCTTCGCTCTGGTACGAGAACAACCCGTTCTCCATCATTGAATCCTTTTCCCTGGGCGTCCCGGTGGTGGCGGCCCGCATCGGCGGCATCCCGGAACTGGTGATCGACCGGGAGACCGGGATGCTTTTTACGGCCGGCCGCAGCGACGAACTGCGCGAAAAGATCACGCTGCTGCTGGGAGACCCGGGCCTGGGCCGCACGCTGGCGGCGAACGCCCGCCGTCATCTTGAACGGAATTTCAACGCGGCCGGGCACTATGAAAAGCTGCTGGCCCTCTACCGGGAACTGATCGCCGCCGATGCCAGGCCTTGAACCGCCATCGGGGAGCGGATCTCCGCGGCCGGGAGCGAACGGTTTGCGCCGGCGAAGTTCAGCCGCCGCCGTGGTCCCGCGCCAGACGCTTTTCCTACAGGTAGCCAAGGGCCTTGAGCTGTTTCTGCAGCTCCCGGGGAAGCTTGCGGGGATCGGGAACAGCGACCTTGATCCGGGAGCGCAGCGTGCGATTTTCGGCCATGATCTTGGCGGCCAGGGCCCTCATTCGCCGGATCGCCCGGGAGTCGGCCGCGGCGAGGTCGTGCTGCTCCCCGGGATCATGGATGCTGTCGAACAGCCAATCCCCGGGCTTGAGCTGGATGCCGTTGGAGTAGACGAAGCCATCCCGTTGGATGCGGACGAACTGCAGGCCGTTGTCGAAACTGAGAACCGGGCCGGGAGCCGTTCCCTTTCCGCTGATCAGCGGCAGCAGGGAGCGGGATTGGGGTTTCAGCCGCGGCGCGATGCGGAGATAGTCGAGCAGCGTCGGCATGAGGGCGAATTGTTCCACCGGAGCCGCGATCTTTCTGCCGGCGAACTTCCCGCCCGGGAACTTGATCAACAGCGGGACGTGCAGGGTTTCAATGAAGAGGTTCCGATGGAGCGTGCCCCCGTGTTCCCAGAATTCCTCGCCGTGATCGGAGACGATCGCGATCAGGGCATGTCGTATGAACCGCTCTTCTTCAGTACGGCTACGATTTCGCCGATGATCCAGTCGGCGGTGCTGACCCCGGCATCGTAGAGGGCCCGGACGTGGCGGCGGTGATCCGGGTTGTTGCCGTCGATCGGTTTCCAGAAAGCGTCATGGGCGTTATCGAACGATGGCGTGGAGCCCGCTCGATCGGCAGCCCCGGCTCGGGGTCGGGCAAAAAGCGCTTGCGGATCTCCGGCGGGGCCTTGATATAGGGATCGTGGCAGATGTAGGTATGGAGGAACAGGAACAAGGGCTGCCGGGTGGGCGGGCGGGATGCAGCAGCCTCTGGATGACCTGCAGGGAGGAGGGATTCTTGTAAAGCCGCTGCCAGGGGATCCTTTTATTGGTGTAGCGATCGAACCCCCGGTCGAAGCCGAAAACCGGGTCGACGAGCCCACCGCCGTGCAAGCCCACGGTCCGGTAGCCGTTTTCCTTGAGATATTGGGCCAGGGTGGGGATCCCCGCCCCCAGGCTGGACAGATTCACTCGTTCCAACCCGTCAGGGGAGCGCCGTACGCCGCTGACGCCGTGGACGGGGGGAGGAGCCCGGTGAAAAGCGACATGTGCGAGGGGGTGGTGTTCGGGGCCTGGCTGATCGCCCGCAGGAACTGGACGCTGCCGCGGCTGAAGGCGTCGATGTTGGGCGAAGTCCCTGTCGGGCAGCCGTAGCAGCCGAGCCGGTCGGCGCGCAGGGTGTCGATCGAGATCAGGATGATGTTCGGGCGCGGCGGCCGGCGCGGGATGAGCATGAAGATCAGCCCGGCGCAGGATGACCGCCCCGGCCGCCGGGAGCAGATACTTCAGGGGAAAACGCCTAATCCGCATGACCCTTATTAACACAGTCGTTCGCCAAAAAGCAATATGCCGGCGGCCCCACCCCGGCGCCTTTTCCTCTCGGCGCGCCGTCGCCCCGCGCGAAAACGAGATTGACAGTGAAAGAAGAAATGATTTATAGTGAAAAACCTTGTTGCCAACAGTTTTTTTTGGCACCGGTGGCTGGCGGCAGGTTCGCTTGACGCGCAAGGAGAAAGATGAGAATAGCGATTCTGGGGATACGCGGGATCCCGTCGGGTACAGCGGCTATGAAACATTCGCCGAAGAAGTGGGGCGGCGCCTGGTCGAGCGCGGCAACGACGTGTACGGTCTACTGCCGCCGCGGGATCTTCAGGGAAAGGCCGGCGGCCTACCTCGGCATGAAGATGCTGTATCTGCCCTCGATTCAGACCAAGAGCCTCAGCACGTTTACCCACACCTTCCTGTCCGCTGGACACCTGGCCTTCCGGCGTGCGGACGTGGCCTTGTTCGTCAACGTGGCCAACAGCCCGTTCTGCCTGATCACCAAGCTGGCCGGGATAAAGACGGCCCTGAACGTGGATGGCCTGGAATGGCTGCGCCCCAAATGGGGCCCCCTGGGGAAGAGGTATTTTCTGGCCGCGGCGCGGATGGCCAAATATACGACGCACGAATTGATCACCGACGCGGAGCGCATGAGGGAGATCTACCTGGAAGAGTTCCAGGCCGACTCCACCATGATCGCCTACGGCGCGAATATCATGACATCGGCGAGACCGGAGCTCCTTGAGCCGCTGGGCTTGAAAAAAGGGGAGTATTTCTTCACGGCGTGCCGGCTGGTGCCCGACAACAACGTGGACCTGATGATCGAAGCGTTTCGGCGCACGGAAACGACCAAGCAATACGTCATCGCGGGCGGGACGCCCTATGAGAGCCGATACGTGGCCAGGCTGCAAGGGGACGGCGGACGGCCGCATCAAATTCCTGGGACACATCGATGACCAGGAGGTCATCCGCGAACTGCATCTGCAATGCCTACGCCTACTTGCATGGGCACCAATACGGCGGCACCAACCCGACGCTGCTCAAGGCTTTGGCTTTCGGGAACTGCATCCTCGCGCTGGACACCGCGTTCAACCGGGAGGTGCTGGGGGAGCACGGCATGTTTTTCGAGAAAGATATTGCGGATGTGGAATGCCGGCTGCGTGAGGTCCTGGAACATCCCGAGATCCAGGCGCGGCTGGCCCGGCACGCGCCTGATCGCATTCGCGAGAAATACACCTGGGATATCATCACGGACCAATATGAGGCGCTGTGCCAGCGTCTCCTCGGCCGCGGGCGGCCCTGAAAAGCAAATGCATACCCGGAATCAATCCAGAAGATACCTGAAGAAAGGGGGCGACGTCCTGCTGCTGGTCCTCTCTTTTTTGACGGGCGCATTCCTGGCCAAGCGCCATGCCGATCTCGCCGCCGGGTTCTTCCACCCGGGGGCCCTGGAGATCTATTTCCTGTTCTTTCTCCTCCTGGCCTGGAACATCGGCGCCAGGGGGTTCGGGCTTTACGACGAATTCCGCATCAGGTCATTCGGCAGCGACGTGAGCGCCCTAGGCAAAAACATCCTGCTGCAGGTCTCCTTGACCGTGGCGATCCTGTTCGCCGCCAAGTCGCAGACCCTCTCGCGTTTTTTCCTGCTCGCCTATTGCGTTCTGCTGCTGGCGGCGCTGCTGACCTGGAGAATATTCCTGGCCGCGCTCTTCGCCCGGAGGCGGAAGAACGGCCGCTATCTCAGCCGCATCCTGATCGTCGGCGGCGGGGAGGTGGCCAGGAGCTTTTTCACGTTCCTCACGGCCAACGCCCACCTGGGGTTCAGGGTCATCGGCTTCGTCGACGAGCGGCCGCAGCCCGCCTTCGCCGGCGCGTACCTCGGCACGACCCGGCAGCTGCCGGGGGTGCTGGAGCGCGAGAAGGTCGACGACGTGGTGATCGCCCTGCCCGATTCGGCCATGGACGAGATCGGCCGGATCATCGCCGCCTGCGAGAACTTTCCGGTCCGGGTGCGGATCATCCCCTCCTATTTCACCCTCATGAGCCCGCGTTTCGAGATTTCCCGCTTCGGCAGCTTTCCGCTCATTTCCATACGCGCCAATCCCCTGGAACAGTGGCATTGGCGATCGTTAAAAAGGGGCTTCGACCTGGTTTGCACCCTGCTCGCCTTCGTCCTCGTCTTTTCCTGGCTCTGGCCGCTGCTGGCGTTGCTGATCAAGGCCTGTTCCCCGGGCCCCGTTTTTTTCAAGCAGGAAAGATGGGGCATTAAAAACCAGAGGATCGTCTGCTACAAGTTCCGTTCCATGGTCAGGGAAAGCCGGGATATCGACGAGAACGGGCGCTACCGGCAGGCGTCGCGCAATGATCCGCGCGTCACCCGGCTGGGGGCTTTTTTGCGCCACAGCAACCTGGACGAGCTGCCGCAGTTCATCAATGTGCTGAAGGGGGAGATGTCGATCGTTGGCCCGCGACCCCACCCCACGCCCATGAACCTGGAGATCAAGGACGCGGTCATCCATTACCAGCTGCGGCACCTGATCCAGCCGGGGATCACCGGCTGGGCCCAGGTCAACGGCTTGCGCGGCGAGACCGTCGATCCGGAGCTGCTGCGCCGGAGAGTGGAGGCGGATATCTGGTATATCGAAAACTGGTCGTTTCTCCTGGACCTCAAGATCATCTGCCTCTCGCTCTGGATCATGCTCAAGGGCGATCCCCGGGCCTACTGAGCCATGCCCTCGGTCTGGCGCGTTGAGGAGCGGGCGGCGATGAAAAAGATCGGCGTTCCCGGCCTCGGCGCCGGCATTTCCCTGATCCTGCTTTTTTACGTGGTCGTCATCCGCCTGCACTTCGTGGCGCTGCCCGTCGTCTTCCTGGCGCTGGGATTCGCCACCTATGCCTGGAACGGCAGGAAAGCGCTGATGCTGTTCCTGTTTTTGCTGCCCCTGGTCAATTCGACCCCCGACCTGTTCTTCAACGGCTACCCCTACAATTACATGGGCATACCGCTTTTTTATCTGTCCGGCATGCTCGGCGCTTCGTTCCTGAAAAAAGAAGAACCGGACCGAGGCTTTCCCGGGCGGGGCGTCTATTTCCTGCTGTTGGCCCTGCTGGGCATTTCCGCTTTTTTCGTTTTCCTGCGCTGGTCCAACCTGGGCCTTCCCGGGCTGGCGTTCCTGCGCGACACGCCGGTCGCGCCCAGCGGCGAGAGGGTTTCCTTCGCCTGCATTTTCCCGGTCATCACCCTGGCCTTGTTCGCCCTTTCCCCTTTCCTGGCATTCCTGATCCGCCAGCGGCACCTCGGCGAACGGGAGATCTTCGCCGCGCTCAAGGGCGGTTTCTGCCTTTCGTTCCTGCTGGCCCTCGCCCAGAAAACGATCGACCCGGACTTCATGGCGCAACGCTGGTGGGGAGTGGTCAAGGGCCAGGTGAACGGCGGTTTCTCCGATTTCAACGCCTTCGGCTTCTTCGCCGGCGCCATGTTCCTCTACCAGGCGTTGAAGCTGATCGACCCGCCGACGATCATGGCGGGAGAGAGGCCGGGTCCCGGCGCCGCAGCGGATCTTCGCCGCCGCCTCGGCGGCGGCCTTGCAGTCGATCTCCTGTTCCTGGGCGTCTCCTTCGCCGCCGTGTTCATTTCCGGCTGCCGTACGGCGTTCCTGTTCGTCCTGGCGGCCCTGGTCGCGCTGGCATTTTCCCGGAAGGTCGGGCTGGCCGCCAAGGCGGCGGCGGTCCTGCTGCTGGCGGGTTCGCTTCTCGTCGCCGGTGGGACCCTGGGCAAGCGCCTGCAGCATACGGCCGCGCGGGCCGCGCGCCTCTCCGCCGCCGCCGACCTCTACCAGGAGGTCGACAAGCTCAGCAACGGCCGGCTGGAGATGCTCCGCGACGGCGCGCGCATGACCCGCCGCTTCCCGGTCAGCGGCGTCGGCGCCGGGAATTTCCTGTTCTACCTGAAATACCTGCACTACGGGGAAACCGCCTACCTCGACCTGCCCTTGAACCAGTACCTCCTTTTCTTCAGCGAAACCGGCTTGGCGGGCGGCCTGGCGTTCATTTTTTTCCTGGCGGCGCTCTTCTGGCGGCAACGCCCCGGGACGGTGCGCACGATGCTGGCGGTCATGGCCTTGGCCCTGCTGTTCAACAATTTTTTCTGGTTTCCCGAGGTCGCGTTGCTGTTCTGGGTCTTTGTGGCCGGGGCGGATTGGCCGGCGTCCCGGGCGGCAAAAAAACCGGGCATCTGGCCGGCGGCGGTGATCCTGGGGTTCGCGGCCATGAACATCGCCGATTTCCAGGCCCTGCATCCCAAGAACTGGGCCAAGGAGACCGCGACGCCCTATGCCTATGGATTCTCGTACCCGGAAAATGAAAACGGCCGCGCCTTCCGCTGGAGCGGCGCCCGGGCCGGGGTTTATGTCTATCCTGGAGCGGGCGGCCGCTATCGCGGCTTGACGTTGTTCTGCGGCGCCCCGCTGGCGCGCCTTCCCGGCCGGCGTCAGACCGTGGACGTCTATTGGCGGGGCAAGTTCCTCCGCAGCGTGGTTTTCCTAGAGAACGGGCCGTACCCGCTCGAGTTCTCGGACCCGGCGCATGGCCAAGGTTTCCTGGAATTCCGCGTGCGCCCCGTCTTCAACCTGAAGAGCATGGGGTTGGGCGACGAGAGCCGGGACCTGGGCGTGCAGGCGAGCGGCGAGGGTCTCTAGGACCCGGCTATTCCCCGGCGAACGGTTTTTCGCGCAGGCGGCCGGAAACGCCGTTCTTTTTCGCCGCCCGCTTCCAGCCCCGGTCGCCCATCCAGTTGTAGAACCAGCGCGGCATCATGGCTTGCCCATGAGCCCGATGACCGCTTCCGGGATCTCCGCGCCCTTGGCCAGGGCCGTCGCGGCCTGGTTCAGGGCCTTGAGCTGGTGACGGACGACGCCGCCGGCCTTGGCGAGCGGGCGGTTGCCGATGGCGCCGCCCATGCCGGTGGCGAGGCAGCCCAGGAAGCGGAATCCGGCCTGGGCGGCGAAGTCGCGGACGATCTCACCGGCCGAGCCGGCAATGGGCGGTTTCGGGGAACCCGCAGTTGATGACGGCCGCCAGGCCCTGCCTGGCCTCGCCGGCGCGTCCCTGGCGGCGCTCGGCGATCCCCAGCAGCAGGTCGATGAGCGGGGCGGGCAGCTGGTCGACGTACAGGGGAAACGCCGCCAGCAGCAGGTCGCAGGCGTCGACCGCGGCCAGCAATTCCGCCATTTTTTTCTCGTCGCCGAGCGCCGGGTAGACCAGCAGTTTCTTCGTCGCCATGCCGCGCTCTGCCAACTGCCGCCAGCAGGTGCTCGCCCAGGGAGTTGGAGGTGCTGGCCGCGCCCGCGCGGGCTGCCGACCAGCAGCAGGACCTTGCCGCCGTTCATCGGGCCGCCTCGCGAAAGAACGGCTCGTCGCCGAGCCTTTTTTCCATTTCCGCCAGGGAAAGATCGCCGCTGAACACCATGGTCGCGGCCTCGGCGTCGCCCATGTTCACGGCATTGCGCTCGACCAGGCGGCGGAAAATGCCTTCGCTGCCGGCGTCCTCCCGCTTTTGCGTGCCGATGACCAGCAGGCGCCGACCGAGCGGGTAACGCAGGGGGTGGTGGGTCTCGCCCCGGACCTTGCCGAAAAAGGGCAGGCTGATGGGGATGATGCGGTCCAGCGCTTTCTTCAACTCCGGCGAATAGCCGCCGAAGGTGACGGGCGTCAGCCAGATGACCCGCTCGCTGTCCGCCGTGGCGCGCAGGATCGCTTCCTGGTCATCCTCGATGACGCAGCGCCCCGGGGTTTTCACCCAGCAGGAAAAGCAACCCCGGCAGGCTTTGATCTCCATGCCCGCCAGGGTGAACGCTTTCACCTCCCAGTCCAGGGCCTTCATCCTCGCCGTGACCGCCGCGGAAGCCCGGTTGCAAAGCAGGTCCCGCCCGGCCGGCGGCGACCCCTTGAAAAAAACTGCCTTCATGTTGCCTCAACTTTGCGCCCCTGCGCATTTTGATTATCGGCTGGAGAGGGCCATCTTGTCAAGGCGTCGGAAAAAGCGTGAATTTTTGGCTAAAAGATCATTTCCTGCGTATAATAGACTTGGCAATCCCAATAAGGAGGTTTTTACCTTGAATAAAAAAACCGTTTTTTCCAGGTTCGCGCCGGCCCTGCTGCTGGCGTTCCTGTGCCTGCCCCTGGCTGCACAGGATAACCCGTTCCTCAGCGCCTACAAGACGCCCTACGACACCCCGCCTTTCGACCGCATCCAGATCGGCCATTTCGTCCCCGCGGTCCAGGAAGGCATCCGGCGCGAGCAGGCCGAGATCGACGCCATCGTCGCCGATCCCAAGCCCGCCACGTTCCAGAATACCCTCGAGGCCCTGGACCGGAGCGGCGAGCTCCTGTCGCGGGTCAATGCCGTGTTTTATTCCCTGTTAAGCGCCCTCACCAGCCCGCAGATGCAGGAGGTGGCCAACCAGATCGCGCCGCTGCTCTCCGCCCACCGCGACAACATCGCGCTGAACGCCAAGCTCTTCGCGCGGGTCAAGGCCGTTTACGATCGCCGCGCCAAGCTGAAGCTCACGGCGGAGCAGCTCTACCTGCTGGAAAACACCTACCGCGGCTTCGTGCGCAGCGGGGCGCTGCTCGATGAAAAGCAGAAGGCCCGCATGCGCGACATCAACCGCGACCACGCGCTGCTGACGTTGAAGTTCGATGACAACCTGCTGTCCGAGACCAACAGCTCGTATATCGTGGTCGACAATCCGGCCGACCTGGCCGGGCTGCCCGAAGGGGTCATGGCCATGGGGGCGGAGACCGCCAAGGCGATGAACATGCCCGGCAAGTGGGTCTTCACCACCCAGCGCCCCAGCTGGACCCCGTTCCTGCAGTACGCCGAAAAGCGGCCCCTGCGCGAAGCCCTGTACACCGCTTATTTCATGCGCGGCGACCGCGACAACGACCTCGACAACAAGGGGGTGCTGCAGAAGATCATGACCTTGCGCGAGGAGCGCTGCAAGATGCTCGGCTACCGCACGCCCGCCGACTTCTACCTGGAGAACCGCATGGCCAAGACGCCGGCCAAGGTCGACGAGTTCCTGATGGGCCTGTGGAAGCCGGCCCTGGAGCGGGCCAAGGGGGAGGCGGCGGAAATGCAGGGCATCATCGACCAGGAAAAGGGCGGCTTCAAGCTGGCGACCTGGGACTGGTGGTTTTACGCCGAGAAGCTGCGCAAGGCCAAGTACGCCCTGGACGATTCCGCGCTGCGCCCCTACTTCAAGCTGGAGAACGTCCAGCAGGGGATCTTCACCCTGGCGGAAAAACTCTATGGCGTGAAGTTCGTCGAGCGCAAGGACATCCCCGTCTACCATCCCGACGTCAAGGTGGTCGAGGTCACGGAAGGCGACGGCCGCCTGCTGGGCATCCTGTACATGGATTTTTTCCCGCGCGACTCCAAGCAGGGCGGCGCCTGGTCGGGCGGCTTCCGCAACTCCTATTATGAGAACGGCAAGCGCGTCATCCCGTTCGCCACGCTGGTCGGCAATTTCACCAAGCCGACTCCCGGCACCCCCTCGCTGCTGAGCATCGACGAAGCGCTCACGTTCTTCCACGAATTCGGCCACGCCATCAATACCATTTTCAGCAACGGCAGGTACCACGGCAATTTCGCCCCGCAGGACTCGGTGGAGCTGCCGTCGCAGATCATGGAAAACTGGGCGCTGGAGCCGGAGCTGCTGAAGCTTTACGCCCGGCACTACCAGACCGGCGAGGTCATTCCCGCCGCCCTGGTGGACAAGCTCAAGAACAGCAGCCTTTTCAACCAGGGCTTCGAGACGGTCGAGTACCTCGCCGCCGCCTTCCTGGACATGGCCTGGCACGGGCTGGAAAGCGCCCTCAACGTCAACGTGACCCGCTTCGAGGACAAGACCATGGCCGCCATCGGCCTGATCCCCGAGATCCTGCCCCGCTACCGTTCCACGTATTTCAGCCACATCCATGGCGGTTACGAGGCCGGCTATTACAGTTATATCTGGGCGGGCGTCCTGGACGCCGACGCCTTCCAGGCGTTCAAGGAGACATCGCTGTTCGACAGGAAGACCGCCGCTTCCTTCCGCAAGAATATCCTGGAAAGACTGGGCATCGAGGACGCCATGACGCTCTACAAGCGTTTCCGCGGCCGCGAGCCCAAGGTCGAGCCGCTGCTGAAAAAACGCGGGCTGCTGTAGAACGATTACTCTGATTCATAGAGGGGCGGTCTTTGCGGCCGCCCCTTTTTTTTGCCAAAACAATTTCAGAAGAAAAGAGAAGGGCCCCTTTCTCTGGGTAGGGGCAACCCTCGCGGTTGCCCTTTTGATCGCTGATTGCCTTTTATTCTGGATACTTTTAATCTGGATGCAAGCGCCCTTTCCCCTGCGGCATTTCCTTATTGCTCTTGCCGCAATTTTCTGCTACTACTAAATCTTGAACAAATCGTTGCCGCTTTTATTGGTCGTTCTCGCCCTGGCGTCCGCCGCGGCCCGGGCGCAGGAAGAAGTCAGCCGCCAGAAAAAAGCGACTTTGTTGGTGGAATGCGGCCTGGACTCCCTGGAGCGGCGGTACTATCGCCCCAGCTTCCGCTTCGATTTTCCCTTCCACGGCGGCGGCTGGTTCAGCGAGGTGCAGTACATTTCGCGGATGAACGGCCGCCTGCAGGGGGCCATCGACTACTGGGTCAACGCCGGGGCGCAGAAGGCCTTCGGGGACAAACTCCGCGGCGAGCTGCGCCTGAACCATTTCTGCCGCCACGAGACCCTGCGCGACACCCTTTATGTCTGGAGCATAAACGAGGTCCTGGCGCGCGTCGGCCTGGCTGGTAGGAATTTCGACCTGGCGCTGGCCGCCGGCCCCTTTATCGGCAGCAGCCCCGGCTACCGCGAACTGCTGGTCCTCAACGGCGAATGGCGGGGCGCGCTCTTTCCCGAGCTCTCCCTGTTCGCCGAGCTGAAGCTGGTGAATTTCGCCCGCCTCTATTATGAAGGCGGTTTTTACCTGGCCCTGAACCGGAACGTCGATATCTTTTTCAAGAACACCCGCCACTACGAGTTCCCCAACACCTCCTATCTCGGCCTGCGCTACCGCTCGGATGACGGGGACGGCGCCTTGCTCGACACCATGAAGATGCTTGTCGGGGTCTCGCCGTTCGACACGCGGTTCAAGCTGGAGGTCGAGGGGGAGTTCAAGCTGGATTTTTTCCGCAACGAGTCGCGGCGGGTGGTCCTGGGGATCGACTTCGAGACGCCCGTCCTGAACGGCGACAGCTTCTTCGCCCAATTCTGGCCGGCGCGGATGAACTATGCCATCGGCCTCGATTATGAAAAACTATCGCCGCGCCTGTTCGCGGCCTGGGTGGCCGCGTACCGGCTGGCGCTGCCCGTCGACAAGGACCGGCCCTTCACCGCCAGCCTGTTCACCGGCCTGGCCCTGCGCAACCAAGCCGATTTCGACGAGCTGAAGCGGGATGTCCGCTATGAGGTCGCGGCGGGCTATAATTTCAAGCGCGGCCTGGAGCTCGACGGCAAGTTCGGCCTGGGGTTCTGGAAGAGCGGTTCCCGGCGCCTGGTCGCCGAGATGAGGACCCAGGTCGACGACAAGCGGCTGCACCTCGATCTGCGGCTGCTGGGCAGCACCGGCGGCCGGGTCGAGCTCCGCCCCTATGTCGGCTGGAAAAAAGATTTCCAGCTTCGCTCCGGCGAAGGCGGGCCGGGAAGATTACTTTTCGGCGTGGGCTTCTTCAAGAAATTTTAGATTATTCTTTTTGTAGGGGCAACCCTTGCGGTTGCCCTCCAATTGTCATTGATGAGATCGGGGTAGGGGCAACTTCTTGTCGTAGGCGCAACCCTCGCGGTTCCCTCCAATTGTCGTTGATCACATCAGGTAGGGGCACGGCGCGCCGTGCCCCTACGATCATCTATTTCTTCTTCTCCGGCTCGGGCACGCGGAAGCGCTCGCCCGTTTCCTTGATGATGCGCTGGTACCATTCCTTGGGATAGGGCGGGTGGGTGACGTTCCCCTGGGCGTCGCGCACGTTGCCGTCCAGGTATTTCCAGATCAGGAACTCGCCCAGCTTTCTCCAGCGCTGGACCACGGCATCGCCCTCGCTGACGCTGTAGGCGGTCAGGTAGTTCGCGCGCCAGCTCGGGCGAACGCTTGAAAAGGTCCAGGGCGGCGGCTTCCAGCTCGGGCTGCATGGCGAAGAATTTTCCTTCCAGCTCGCGCTGCACCGTTTGCACGTCCTGGATCATGTCGCAATAGCGGGAATAGGTATAGTTGGCAACGAAGTTGAAGACCCAGAAAGCCGAGTCCCAGCTGAAGCGGCTGAAGTCGCCGGCGCCCTTGGCGAAGCTGGCCGGGACCTGGCGGTTGCCGCAGTACATGGGCGCATAGACCGTGCTGTACGTGTCGTCGAGGCCGAACCAGAACACGCCGCCGATGGGGTTGGGCAGCCAGGAGCGCGACTGGGAGACGAAGGAGAAACCGGTCTGCTGGGTGGAGACGGCGCGCTCGAAGAAGTACGCCTCCTTGGCGTCCTTGTCCACCTTCCACTCCATGGGCCGCCAGCGGTAGGGCAGGACGAAGGGCCCGGCGCCGATGTCCTTGGTCATGTCCATGTCCGAGCCCTCGAAGTGGTCGCGCATCAGCTCCATGACGTCGCGCACCGACACTTTTTTGTCGGGCTTGATGAACAGCGGCATGGGCGCGGCGTCGGGCCTGATCCCCAGGGCCCAGTCCTTGTACGCGTCCATCTGCTTCGAGTCCGGGGTGATGCGGCGGAAGAACTCCCAGATGCGGGCGTCGCAGGCGCGCCGGGCGCCGAAATCGGCCGGGGCGTAGGCGTCGGCGAAGCTGAACTCGCTGTCCGCGCCCTTGAAAAAGCCCTTCTCGCGGGCGAACGAAATGACATCGGCGGCGTGGAAGGTCGTCTGCTTCTTGTCGAGGAAATGGTTGGCCTTCTGCCAGGGGAACTGGCGGATGCGCGGCTGGTTGGCGTGGCCGCAGACGTAGCCGTCGGGAACCATGCGCGCCACCCAGACGGCCCCCTTGCGCTCGGGCCCCTTGGCGATCATCTCCAGGATCCAGACCTCGTTGGGGTCGGAGACGGAGAAGGACTCGCCCTCGGAGGCGTAGCCGTACTCTTCCACCAGCGAGGTCATGACCTGCAGGGCTTCGCGGGCGGTGCGCGCCCGCTGCAGGGCGAGGTTCATCAGGCTGCCGTAGTCCACGACCGCCTTGGGGTCCATCAGCCCCTCGCGGCCGCCGAAGGTGGTCTCGCCGACGGCCACCTGGAACTCGTTCATCAGGCCGACCACCTGGTAGGTGCGCTGCACCTGGCGGATCTTGCCCAGGTACTTGCCGCTGTCGCCGTCGAAGACGTCGATCCATGTGCCCGCGACATGCTCGCCGGCCGGGATGAAATTGAGGTAGCCGTAGAGTTCATGCGAGTCGGCCGAATAGGTGATCATGGTCGAGCCGTCCGCGGAAGCGCCCTTGCTGATCAGGTAATTGGTGCAGGCCCGGCCGGCCGGCGCCAGGGCCAGGAACAGGGTGATGACGGTTATCCAGGTGATGGTCTTCATGGTTTTTTCAGGTCCTCCTTTGCGGAAATCCCCTCGCGCGGGCGGGATGCGCTCGTGGCCGACCCGCCGCCGCGGTCAAGGGGCAAGCATACGTGATTTTCACTTGGATTTCAAGGGGAGGCGGTCACGCCCAGCCTTCGGCGGCCAGCGCGTCGTGCAGTTCGTCGGGATGGTGGCGGCAGCGGTATTCCAGCTGGCTGGAGTCGGCGTGGGCCTTGCTGTAGGGCCAGCCCGAGGCCATCAGCCGTTGCGCTCGTGCAGCTCGTGCACCAGCACGTAGCCCCGCTCCGCCTCGGCGATGTCGTCGTCGATCCAGACTTCGTTCTCGGGCACGAACTCGTACACGTAGTCGTGGCCGCCGGCGGTGAAGTCGATGTCGAAGCACGCTGCGCACCAGGCGCCCGACTGACGATCCAGACGCTGACGCCGCTCTCGAGTTTCTTCCATAGGCGTTCGTGGACCTTCGTGGCGTCGGGCAGCTTCTTGCCGTCGCCGGGTCAGCTTTTTCATGTCGCCGGCACGGCGCCGCTGCTTGCGTTCCGCCCGGTCCGCGACCTCGATGGCCTTGTCGTAGGGCTTGCCTGCGGCCATCAGCCGGTGCTCGACCAGCAGGTGCTCGATGAAGAACCGCCGCTCGTCGTGGTTTGCCTCGTGGTCGATCCAGAATTCGTTTTCGGGGATGTAGGGGATAGCGGTAGTGCTGGCCGAAATTGGTGAATTCCTCGTCCAGGTGGCCGCGGACGTATATGCCGTCCACCACCCAGACCTGGATGCCCTCCAGGTCTTCGACCTTTTCGACGTACGGCGGTTTCAATGGTCTCCGTCATGTTCACCTCCGGTGCGACTCACTTGATAAGCGTCACGAGCTCCGGCTGCCTCTTCAGTGCACGAGCGCCTGGCAGGCGGCGGCGATCGCCGCCTGGTCGATCTTCTCAGCGCCAGCAACTCGGCGCTTTTTCCCGACCGGGGGATCTCCTTGACGTGCAGGCTGGTCACCCTGCCGACCACCCTGGCGACGAGGTCGGCGATGGCGCCGCCGTAATGGTCCTCGGCCACCACCACCCGGTTGCCGCACTCGCCGGCGTGGCGGCGCAGCTCCGCTTCGGGCAGCGGCCGCAGCGAATAGAGGTCGGCGACCCGCGACGGCGATCCCGCCGCCGTTCAGCGTTCGTGCGCTTTCAGCGCCTCGTGCACCGTGATGCCGGCGGCGACGACCAGGACCTGGTCGGCGGCGGAGTCCTCACTATCTTATGCCGCCGGCGGGAACTCCTCGTCGTTCCCGTAGAGCACCGGGGTCTTGTCGCGGGTGGTGCGCAGGTAGGAGATGCCGCCGCGCCGGGCGGTCTCGCGCACCAGCCTGGCGCAGGAAACGGCGTCGCAGGGATAGAGGACCATGGCTTCGGGCATGGCGAGGAACAGGGACAGGTCCTCGAGGCCCATTTGCGAGGGGCCGTCGGCGCCGATGCTGACGCCGGCGTGCGAGCCGACGAACTTGATGTTCGCGCCCGAATACTGCGCCATGCGGATGAAGTCGTGGGCGCGGGTGAGGAAGGCGGCGAAGGTGGCCACGTAGGGGACGAAGCCCATGGCCGAAAAACCCATCGCCATCCCCGCCATGTTCTGCTCGGCGATGTAGGCTTCGAACGAACGCCCGGGGAAGGCCTTGAAAAAATCCTCGGCCATGGTCGAGTTCTTGACGTCGCCGTCGATGGCCACGACCCGCTCGTTCGCCCCTCCCAGGGCGAGCAGCGCCTTGCCGTAGGCGGCGCGGGTGGAGACCATGTCCGCCTTGGCGTATTCGTTGGGCGGATAATCCGTGAAGGCGAACGACGCCCGGGAAGGGGAGTAGGCGGAGGGGAGCGTGATATCGGCCTGGCCGATCTCCGCCAGGGCGGCCTGCAGCTCCTTTTCGTTCAGGGTCTTGCCGTGCCAGCCCTCCTTGTCCTCCAGGAACGAAACGCCCTTGCCCTTGAACGTCCTGGCGATGACCGCCAGCGGCCTGTCCCCCGGGACGGGGAGCGGCCAGGGCTTCCTGCAGTTCCTCGGACGTCATGGCCGGCGACGACCGCCGTGGCCCAGCCGAAGGCCCGGAATTTGCGCTCGTAGGCGGCCAGGTCGTGGCCGTGGCGCGTCGGGCCCGACTGCCCCAGGCGGTTGGCGTCGACGATGACGACCAGGTTGTCCAGCCGGCCGCCCGCCGCCGCGTCGGCGGCCTCCCAGACGCTGCCCTCGGCCGTCTCCCCGTCGCCCTGCAGCACGAAGACCCGGCCCGGGGCGTGGTCCAGTTTCTTGGCCAGGGCCATGCCGGCGCCGGCGCTCAAGCCCTGCCCCAGGCTGCCCGTGGCGACCTTGATCAGGGGCATGCGCGCGGGTGGGGTGGCCCTCCAGCACGCTGTCGATCTTGCGCAGGTTCAGCAGCTCGGCGCGGTCGATCAGCCCGGCCTCGGCGAACGCGGCCCAGAGGATCGGGGCGGCGTGCCCCTTGGAGAGGATGAATTCGTCGTCCTTGCCCAGCACGGAAAAGAACAGGACGCTCATGATCTCGGCGGCCGACAGGCAGGTGGTGGGATGCCCCGACCCCGCCGCCGTGGTCATGCGCAGGGAATGGATCCTGAGCTTGCCGGCCATTGGTCTTCAGTTGTTCATGGGTTGCCATGCTTGCCTCGCAATCGGAAGAATCGGCCATGGAGCCGTATTCCCGGGTCTTTCCCTGGCCATGGGCGTATTGTACGCAAAAAGACTTTTTTTGCCAATTCCCCCCGACGCGGCCGGCGGGCGAACGGTATGCGGTCCAGAAGGCTTTTTTCCGCCTTATTGCGTCTCTTTGGCAGCCTCGCGGAAAAGCGCATGCCCGAGGGGAGTGAACGTCAAGCCGCTGACCCGATTGTTGCAGGCCATGACGTTCAGCGGATGGTAGAGCGGGATCCAGGGCAGGTCTTTTTTCAGGATGGCCAGGGCCTCGATGTAGGTCGCCGCGCGCCGGAGCGGGTCCATCGTGATCCGGCCCTTGTCCAGGAGGCGGATCATCTCGGGATTGTCATAAAAAAAGCGGTTGCGATTGCCTGGGGAAAAGGTGAACAACGGGTACAGGAAAAAATCCGGGTCGGGGGAGGTCGACCAGCCCGAGAGCAGGAGGTCGTGCGCGCCGCGGTCGGCGGCTGCCATCAGCTTATCGAAGGGAAGTTTGAGCTTCTTGATGTTGATCTTGACTTTTTTTGCCATGAGCACCAGGATGTCGGCGACCTCTTCGAAGCTCTGCTGGCCTTCGGCTAAATACAGCGTGCAGCTGAAGCCGTTGGCCAGGCCCGCCCTTTGCAAAAGCATGCGGGCGGTCTCCAGGCTGAAACCGTCGGCCGGCCGGGCTTTCATTTCCGGGAAAAGCGGTTGGGGCAGGGGGGAATAGGCGGGGGTGGCCAGGTTCTGAAAGACCCGCTTGACCAGGCCCTGCTTGTCGATCAGGTGCAGCACGGCGGTACGGACCTCCTTGTGGTCAAACGGCGGCTTCCGGGTATTGAAGCCCAGGTAGTGCGTGGAGTTGAACGCCTGGCTCAGGATGGCGATGTCGCCGCGGAGCGCCAGCTCGTCGTATTCCTTTCCCGACTGGATTTTGGCCATGTCCGCGCTGCCGTTCTTGATCTGCATGATGCGGCCCGGCGAGTCGGGCATGACCTTGAAGATGATCTTCTCCAGGCGCGGAGCTCCGCCCCAGTAGCCCGGATAGCGGGAAAGTATGAGCGTCTTGCCGCGCGACCAGCTCAGGAAGCGGAAGGGCCCCGTGCCGATGGGCTGGAAGGAGCCGGGCCTGCGGGCGGCCGGGGAGACGATGAAGGCGGTCGAATCGGCCAGGGCGACGAGGAACGGGGCGTAAGGGCGCTCGAGGATGATCTCGACGGCGTCGGGGCCCAGGATGCGGACGGCACGGATGAAGGTAAAAAGGGAGCTCATCCCCCTGAATGGGCCCGACCTCCGGGAGGATCCCTTTTTCTCATTCAGGCGGCTCTGGAAGGAATAGAGGACCGCCCGGGAATCGAACGGGGTCCCGTCGTGAAAGCGCACGCCACGGCGCAGATGGAACAGCCAGCGCCTGCCGTTCTCCTCGACCCTCCAGGAGGTGGCCAGGCAGGGCTCGACCGTGACGGAGTCATTCTTGAAACGGACCAGGCCTTCAAAAATATTGAAGGCGATTTCGCTGGAATACACTTCCTGGGCCTGCCAGGGATCGAGTTCAATGGCATCGGTCATGCGCAGGTAGATGACGGAGTTGTCCCCCGCCGCGGCCCATAACCCCATCGCCGAGTGATCCCTGAACGTCCCGGCTGACGGGGCCAGTGAAATCGCCGTCGCCAGGAATATCCCCGGCAGTTTTCTGATTCTCATTACTTGATAAATTTATAGTATTGCAATGAGGGATCATTTTCAACAACTTTGACCTTGCAACCGACTTATTTTGCCCGGCGCGCCCTCGGCGGCTTTTCAACCGTGCGCGCGTCTCAATACAGGTCCAGGATCGCCGGGGCGACGTCGGAAAGGCCGGCGACCCTTTCGCGCAGGCGGACGCCGTGCCTGCCCCAGGCGAGCAGCGGCACCGGGTTGCGGCTGTGGCCGCGCAGGGGGAAATCCTCCAGGTTGCCGTGGTCGCTGGTCAGGACCAGGGTGTCGCTCTTGCCGTCGAGGAGGGACAGGAGCTTCCCGACCAATGGCGTCGAGGTCGCGGACAAGGGCGACGCATTCCTCCAGGGGCCGGCGGTGCGCGTACAGGTCGGTCTGAAAATATTCGTACAGGATGAAGTCGAAGCGCCGTGCGGCGCCCTGGAAATGATCCCGCGCCGCCTGGTCAGGGGAAAACTCGGGCAGGGACAGCCCTTTTTCGATGAGCGAGCGGTTGGAATAGTCCTGGTAGAGAGCTTTGCCCGCCCGGATGTCGCCGGCGCCGAAGGGCTTTTGCCCGCTGGCCAGCAGCATGCAGGAGGTCACCGAGACCATCCTTTTGAAGCGCTCGGGAAAGGCGGCGGAGAACCACAGCCGGCCGTCGGGCAGGATGCGCACGTGCCTGGAGGTGAACAGTTCCTCATGGGCGGGGTAGGCGTTCAGGAAGCGGGCGGCCACTCCTTTGGCCGCCAGCCGGGACAGCAGGTTCTTTTTCAGGATCACCTGGCGCAGGGCGCGGTCGGGATAGCCGTTGCGGTGGCGGTGAGCAAGCTCCGCTGCCGTAGCCCCGCAGAACAGCGCCGTCTGGCCGCTGGCGCTTTGTGGCGCTCCCGCGATGCCCAGGGTGGCGTCGATCGCCTTGACCGGGGTGCCGTCCGCCAGGGCCATCGCCCCCCGCCAAAACGGCAGGTTGCGGCTATCCGCCAGGAAAAAAGGGTTGCCGGCGTCCGCCGCGCCCACGCCGCAGCCGTCGACAAAAATGAAGATCAGCCGTTCCATTTCGGCTATTATATCCCCGCGGGAAGAAAAATTTAAAAATAATTGGCAATGTTCTTGCTTTCGGTGGTGAAAAGAGCTATAATCCCAATCCCTGCGAAGGACGTTGGAGCCAAAATGATTGACAAAACAGGCATAGTGGTGCTATACTCTTTTTTTTTGAGTGCTGGCGTAGCTCAGCTGGTAGAGCAGCTGATTTGTAATCAGCCGGTCGGGGGTTCAAATCCCTTCGCCAGCTTGCGATAGATCGATGATGAAACGTGAGGGCAGGTTCCAGAGTGGTCAAATGGGACGGGCTGTAAACCCGTTGGCGCAAGCCTTCGAAGGTTCGAATCCTCCCCTGCCCAGTTGGGATGCGGGAGTAGCTCAGCTGGCTAGAGCTATAGCCTTCCAAGCTATAGGCCGCGGGTTCGAATCCCGTCTCCCGCTCGTGAGCGCCCTCGTAGCTCAGTTGGCAGAGCGCATCCTTGGTAAGGATGAGGTCATCAGTTCGACCCTGATCGAGGGCTTTGTTTTGGTTACTGCTTAAAATGAAATATTTTTTAGGAGGCAAACATGGGAAAGGAAAAATTTGATCGCAACAAGCCGCATTTGAATATCGGGACGATCGGGCACGTGGATCACGGCAAGACGACGTTGACGTCGGCGATCACCAAGGTATTGAGCGCGATGAACTCGAAGGTAAAATACCGTGATTTCTGGAGCATCGACAACGCGCCCGAAGAGAAGGAGCGCGGGATCACGATCCAGATCGCCCATGTGGAATACGAGACCAAGGCGCGGCACTACGCGCACATCGACTGTCCTGGGCACGCCGACTACGTGAAGAACATGATCACGGGTGCGGCGCAGATGGACGGGGCGATCCTGGTGGTATCGGCGGCGGACGGCCCGATGCCGCAGACGCGGGAGCACATCCTGCTGGCGCGGCAGGTGAACGTGCCGGCGATCGTGGTGTTCATGAACAAGGTGGACATGGTGGAGGACAAGGAGATCCTGGACCTGGTGGAGCTGGAGATCCGCGAGCTGCTGACGAGCTACGGTTTCCCCGGGGACGAGATCCCGGTGGTGCGCGGCAGCGCGTTGAAGGCGATGGAGAGCGACGGCGCCGCGGATAACGAGTGGAATAAATGCATCATGAACCTGATGGACGCGGTGGACAGCTACATCAAGATGCCGGAGCGTCCGATCGACAAGCCGTTCCTGATGCCGATCGAGGACGTGTTCACGATCAGCGGCCGCGGGACGGTGGTGACCGGGCGCGTGGAGCGCGGCATCGTGAAGGTGGGCGACGAGGTGGACATCCTGGGCATCCGCGAGACGCGCAAGCGCGTGGTCACCGGGGTGGAGATGTTCAAGAAGCTGCTGGACGAGGGCCGCGCCGGCGACAACATCGGCGTATTGCTGCGGGGCACGGACCGCGAGGACGTGGACCGGGGCATGGTGCTGGCCAAGCCGGGCTCGATCACGCCGCACACGAAGTTCAAGGCGGAGATACTGGTGTTGAGCAAGGATGAAGGCGGGCGGCACACGCCGTTCGTGACGGGATACCGGCCGCAGTTCTTTTTCCGGACCACGGACGTGACCGGATCGGTGACCTTGCCCGAAGGGGTGGAGATGGTCATGCCGGGCGACAACGCCAACCTGAACATCGAGCTGATCATGCCCATCGCCATGGAAAAAGGGTTGAAGTTCGCCATCCGCGAAGGCGGCCGCACCATCGGCGCCGGCAGCGTCACCGACATCGTCGAGTAAGCCATGGCCAAGAGCGACAAGAGAGTCAAGGTCGGGATGAAGTGTTCCGACTGTTCCGAAAAGAATTATTCCACCTACAAGAACAAGCAGAACACGGCCGATAAGATGAATTTCAACAAGTATTGCCCGCGCTGCCGCAAGCATACCCTGCACAAGGAGGTTAAATAGGTCAGTAGCTCAATGGTAGAGCACCGGTCTCCAAAACCGGGGGTTGGGGGTTCGAGTCCCTTCTGACCTGCATAGCAACATGGAAAAAGAAAAGAATATATTCAAGCGCATGGGGGCTTACCTGCGGGACGTCCGGGGTGAGATGAAGAAGGTCACCTGGCCCAGCAAGGACGACATGATCAAGACCACGATCGCGGTCATCGTCATCTCGCTGTTCTTCGGGATCTATCTCTTCGGGGTCGATTTCATTTTTGCGCGGATCTTCAAGCAGATCGGCGGCATTTTCAAGTAGAAGGAACCGTAAACCCCATGGATTGGTACATCATACATGTTTTTTCCGGGGCCGAGGAATTCGTGGTCAAAGCTCTGAACGAGAAGATCAACAAGTACTCCATGCAGGGCCAGATCGACGAGATCGTCATCCCCAAGGAGAACGTCATCGAGATCCGCGACGGCAAGAAGGTCGTCAGCGAGAAGCGTTCGTTCCCCGGCTACATCCTGGTGAACATGGAGATGAACGACAAGAACTGGTACTTCGTGCGCAACACGCCCAAGGTGACCGGTTTCGTCGGCGCCGGCAAGAAGCCCAAGCCCCTGTCGGCCAAGGAAGTGGCCACCATCCTGAAGCACATCGAGACGACGCAGGAGACGCCCAAGCCCAAGTACCATTTCGACGTCGGCGAAGCGGTGAAGATCATCGACGGCCCGTTCATCAATTTCAACGGCGTGGTCGACGCGGTCAACGAGGAAAAGAGCCTGCTCAAGGTGACCGTGACCATTTTCGGCCGGGCCACGCCCGTGGATCTGAATTATTTGCAGGTTGAGAAAATATAGGAGAAATACCCATGGCAAGTCCAAGAATGAAGGCGGTTATAAAGACGTTCCGGTTGCAGCTTCCCGCCGGCAAAGCCACTCCCGCCCCCCCGGTCGGCCCGGCCCTGAGCCAGCACGGCCTGAACATCATGGAGTTCGTCAACCAGTTCAACAAGCTGACCAATAAGCTGGAAGACGACATGATCATCCCCGTGGACATCATGGTCCACGCCGACAAGACCTTCACCCTGAAAATGAAGACCCCGCCCGCCTCCTACTTCCTGAAGAAGGCCGCCGGCGTCCTGAAGGGCTCGGGCGAGCCCAACAAGAACAAGGTGGGCAAAGTGACCCACAAGCAGGTGGAGGATATCGCCAGGGCCAAGATGGAGGACCTGAACACCAAGGACCTGCAGCAGGCGATCAAGATCATCGAAGGTTCGGCCCGCAGCCTGGGCCTGGAGATAAAATAATGTCCAAACGCGGTAAAGCATACGTCAAGGCCAAGGAAAAAATAGCGGAGCGGCCCTACGCCATCAACGAGGCCGTCGCCCTGCTCAAGGAGATCAAGACCGCCAAGTACGACGAGTCGGTGGACGTGGCCATGCGCCTGTCGGTCGACCCCAAGTACCCCGAGCAGATGGTGCGCGGCACCGTGGTCCTGCCCTTCGGCACCGGCAAGGTCAAGCGGGTGCTGGTCATCGCCGCCGGCGAGAAGCAGAAAGAGGCGACCGAGGCCGGCGCCGACTTCGTGGGCGGCGACGAGATCGTCGAAAAGATCCAGAAAGAGAACTGGTTCGATTATGACGTGGTCATCGCCACGCCCGACATGATGAAGAGCGTCGGCAAGCTCGGCAAGGCCCTGGGCACCAAGGGCTTGATGCCCAGCCCGAAATCGGGCACCGTGACCTTCAACGTCAAGGACACCGTGGCCGAGATCAAGAAGGGCCGGGTGGAGTTCCGCGTCGACAAGGCCGGCATCATCAATTCCAGCATCGCCAAGACCTCGTTCGACGCCAGCAAGATCGCCGAGAACGCCAAGACCTTCATCAGCGCCGTCCTCAAGGTGCGGCCGGTGACCCTCAAGGGCAAATACGTCAAGAGCGTCTTCATCTCTTCGACCATGAGCCCATCGATCAAGCTCGATATTTCGGAACTGGAAAGTTAGGCATAGGAGATCATTATGGGAAGCGCACAGATACTCGAGAAAAAGAAGAAGACGGTGGACGGCCTGGCCGAGATCTTCAACAGCAGCGGCGTCTACCTCTTCGACTACCGCGGGCTCAAGGTTTCGGAAATGGGAAACCTGCGCAGCCGCATCAAGGCCCTGGGGGCCAACGTCAAGGTGGTCAAGAACCGGCTGGCCATCAAGTTCTTCGAAAAAGAGAAGATCGCCATCGGCCGCGACCTCTTCAAGGGTCCCATCGCCGTGGCCTACAGCAACGAGAAATTCGTCGAGACGGCCAAGGTGCTGGTCGAATTCGAGAAAGAGAGCAAGAAGATCAAGATCATGTCCGGGTTCATTGAAAAAAAACTGGTCAGCGACAAGCAGGTCGCCGAAGTGGCCAAGCTGCCCGGCAAAGAGCAGCTGCTGGCCCAATTGGTCTATTCCATCGGCATGCCGCTGCGCCGCTTTGGCTCGGCGCTGTCGTCGCCGCTGACCCACATGTTGATTTTGCTGAAAAATCTGCAAGATAAAAAAGAAAAGGAAAAAGGAGGACAACTATAATGGCCGAAATGAAGAAGGAAGATTTTTTCAAGCATTTGGATAATCTGACGGTGCTGGATCTCGCCGATTATATCAAAGAGTTTGAAAGCCGGTACGGGATCAAGGCGGAAATGGCCGCCGTGGCCGCCAGCGGCGCCGCCCCTGTGGCCGCCGCCGCCGAGCAGGCGGAAGAGAAGACCGAGTTTGAGGTCGTGCTGAAGAGCGTCGGTGACAAGAAGATCAATGTCATCAAAGTGGTCCGGGAAGTCACGGATCTGGGTCTGAAAGAAGCCAAGGATGTCGTGGACAAAGCTCCCGCTTCCGTCAAGAAAGGCGTCTCCAAGGAAGAAGCGGAGACCATCAAGAAGAAATTCGCCGAAGTAGGAGCCGAGATCGAGATCAAGTAGTAAATGGTTTTTTTTATTGCCTTGCAAAAAATAAAAAAACTGAAGGATTGGTATGCAAACAATTAATAAGTATGTGCAACGGATCAGTTTCTCCCGAATTTTCAGCCCGGTCGAAGTCCCGGACCTGCTTGAAATTCAAAAGAGCTCCTACAAGACTTTTCTGCAGATCGACCAGCTTCCGGAAAACCGCAAGAACATAGGGATCCAGGCGGCCTTCAAATCCATCTTCCCCATCTCCGACTTCAAGGAGACCGCCATCCTGGACTTCGTTTCCTATTCCCTGGGCGACTGGCTGTGCAAGTGCGGCGCCCTGCAGGGCATCGAGAACTCGATGCCGGTATGCAACCGCTGCGGCGCCGTGCTTTCGGCCGAGAGCGAGACCGGCAGGGACTCGGTGTGCAGCGAATGCCATGAAAAGGGAACGGTCATTTATAAGACCTGTGAACTGTGCGGCGACCGGGTGCGGCTCAAGTTGCACAACACCCCCGAAGAGTGCCTGGACAAGGGGTTCGATTATTCCATCCCGCTGAAGGTGAAGCTGCGCCTGGCGCTGTACGGCGAGAACAAGAAGAACGAGAAGGTCATCCGCGACGTCAAGGAGCAGGAGATCTTTTTCGGCGAGATCCCCTTCATGACCGACAAGGGGACCTTCATCATCAACGGCACCGAGCGCGTGTGCGTCTCCCAGCTGCAGCGCTCCCCCGGGGTCTATTTCATGCCCGGCAAGTCGCGCGGCGAGTACACGGCCAAGATCATCCCGGCCCGCGGCGCCTGGATCGAACTGGAAGAGAAACTGAACCTGCTGCAAGTGCGCCTGGACAAGAAGACCAAGCGCATCAACATCACCACCTTTTTGAAGGCCATGGGCCTGGCCGACGATGCCGAGATCCTGAAACGGTTCTACACCATCGTGCCGGCCAAGGTGCAGAACGGGATCTTCTATTTCCAGAATTCCCGTTTCCTCAAGGACAACAAGCTCACGGCCCCGGTCCTGGACCCGAAAGGCAACGAGGTGCTCCCCGCCGGCACCAAGCTGATGATCAAGCACATCAAGGACCTGGAGAAGCTCGGCGTCGAGTACGTCCCGGTGGACGTGGAGCTTTTCGAGGACCTGTACGCCGCCGCCGACCTGGACGGGGTGCTGAAGCTCAACGAGGGGATCGGCACCGCCCAGATCAAGAAGCTGCGCAAGGCCGACTGCGAATTCAAGGTCTTTTTCCCGGAGAGCGACGAGGAAGAGCTGGGTCCCATGCTGGCCTATACCCTGCGCAAGGACAAGAAGCGCAAGGACGCCGAGAGCGCCGACAAGGTGGCCATCCAGACCGAGGCCGAGGCCGAGGACAAGGTGGCCAAGAACCAGGGCGACGCCTACATCGAGGTGTTCAAGAAGCTGCGCCCCGGGGAGCCCGTGACCCTGGAGGGCTCGCGGAAGTTCTTCGAGAACATGATCTTCGACCCCAAGCGCTACGACCTCTCATCGGTCGGGCGCATGAAACTGAACATCAAGCTGGGGTTCAAGAGCGATTTCAACCTGGACGTCTTCACCCTGACCCTGGAAGACATGGTGCAGATCGTCCGCTATTTCCTCAAGCTGAAGTACGACCGCACCGGCAGCATGCGCGTGGACGACATCGACCATCTGGCCAACCGCCGCATCCGCGCCGTCGGCGAGCTGGTGGAGAACGGGTTCCGCATCGGCCTGATGCGCCTGGAGAAGATCATCCGCGAGCGCATCACCAATTCCCCGGACATCAGCGTGGTGCTGCCGCGCGAGCTGCTCAATACCAAGCCGGTCTTTGCCGCGCTCAAGGAGTTCTTCGGCACCTCGCAGCTGTCGCAGTTCATGGACCAGACCAACGCCCTGGCCGAGACCACCCACAAGCGCCGCATCTCGGCGCTCGGCCCCGGCGGCCTGAACCGCGAACGGGCCGGCTTCGAGGTGCGCGACGTCCACTCCTCGCACTACGGCCGCATCTGCCCCATCGAAACCCCGGAAGGCCCGAACATCGGCCTGATCTCCTCCCTGACCACCTATGCCCGCGTGAACGAATACGGGTTCATCGAGACGCCCTACCGCAAGGTGGAGAACGGCCAGGTGGTCGACTACCTGCGCGTCGAATACGCCGGCGATTCCAAGTTCGCCTACCACGACATCGTCCGCGAGCCCGAGGCCAAGGCCGAGGTCGCCCGCCTGGAACGGGCCGGGAAAAAACCGCCCATGCTGGCCTACCACCCCTTCTACCTGACCGCCTGGGAGGAAGAGGAGTACACCATCGCCCAGGCCAACACCGAGCTGGACGACAAGGGCCGCCTGGTGGCCAAGAAGGTCGATGCCCGCAAGGCGGGCGGCGAAACCCTGCAGGTCGACCCCCTGGAAGTCAACTTCATGGACATCTCGCCCAAGCAGATCGTCTCCATCTCGGCGGCGCTGATCCCCTTCCTGGAGAATGACGACGCCAACCGCGCCCTGATGGGCTCCAACATGCAGCGCCAGGCCGTGCCGCTGATCAACCCCGAGGCGGCGATCGTCGCCACCGGCATGGAGCACCGGTTGATCAAGGACTCGGGCATGGTCGTGGTCTGCAAGCGCTCCGGGGTGGTGATGAACGCCGACGCCGAGCGCATCATCGTCAAGGTCGACGCCGACAACGCCGACGAGAACAATTTTTCCGAGATCCAGGCCGATCTCTACGAGCTGCAGAAGTTCCGCCGCTCCAACCAGAACACCATCATCAACCAGCGGCCGCTGGTCAAGGTCGGCGAGCGCGTGGAAAAAGGGCAGATCCTCTGCGACGGCCCGGCTTCGGACAAGGGCGAACTGGCCATGGGCCGGAACATCCTGGCCGCCTTCGTGCCCTGGCGCGGCTACAATTACGAGGACGCCATCATCCTCAGCGAAAGGCTGGTCAAGAATTCGGCATTCAATTCCATATACATCGTCGAGGAGACCATCGAGGCCCGCGAGACCAAGCTGGGCCCCGAGGAGATCACCCGCGACATCCCCAGCGTTTCCGAGACCGCGCTGAAGAACCTCGACGAGAGCGGCATCGTGCGCATCGGCGCCAAGGTCAAGCCCGGCGAGATCCTGGTCGGCAAGGTATCCCCGAAAGGGGAGACCCAGCTCTCTCCCGAGGAGAAGCTCCTGCGCGCCATCTTCGGCGAGCAGGCCTCGGAGATCAAGGATTCCTCCCTGTACTGCCCCCCGGGCGTGGAGGGAACGGTGATCGACGTCAAGGTCTTCACCCGCCGCGGCCAGAACAAGGACAAGCGCGCCCAGGAGATCGATACCATCGAGACGGCCAAGATGAAGCGCAACCTCGCCGACGAGACCAAGATCATGCTGTCCGAAAAATATCAGAAGATCGCCCGGCTGCTGCGCAAGGAAAAACTGGCCAAGTCGCTCAGCTACAACAAGAAGAAATACGAGAAGGGCAAGCCCATCCCGGCCAAGGACCTGGAGCAGATGGACGACGCCTTCCTCAAGGAGATCAAGAAGTACATCGGCGAGGACAGCAAGAGCCTGATCAGCGAAGTGGAAAAGAAGGTCCGCCTGCATATCGACGCCCTGAAGCTGGAGATCCAGGAAAAGATCGACCAGATGAAGAAGGGCGACGAGTTCGCCCCCGGCATCATCAAGATCGTCAAGGTCCTGATTGCCGTCAACCGCAAGATATCGGTGGGCGACAAGATGGCCGGCCGCCACGGCAACAAGGGGGTGGTCGCCAAGATCCTGCCGGTCGAGGACATGCCGTTCCTGGCCAACGGCCGCCACGTCGACGTGGTGCTCAACCCGCTCGGCGTGCCCTCGCGCATGAACGTCGGCCAGGTGTATGAAATGATCCTGGCCTGGGCCGGCAAGGAACTGGGCTGCTATTTCGAAACGCCGGTCTTTGACGGCGCCACCGAGAACGACGTCATCAGCTATATGAAGAAGGCCGGGCTGCCCGAGGACGGCAAGGTGACCCTGTACGACGGCGTCTCGGGAGACGCGTTCAAGAGCAAGGTCACCGTGGGCTACATGTACATGATGAAGCTGGAGCACATGGTCGACGACAAGATCCACGCCCGCTCCACGGGCCCGTACTCCCTGATCACCCAGCAGCCGCTGGGCGGCAAGGCCCAGTTCGGCGGCCAGCGCGTCGGCGAAATGGAAGTCTGGGCCCTGGAGGCCTACGGCGCGGCCTACATCCTGCAGGAGATGCTGACCATCAAGTCCGACAACATCAGCGGCCGCAACGAGATCTATTCGGCGATCGTCAAGGGCACCATGGACTTCAACCCCGGCCTGCCGGAGTCGTTCAACGTGCTGATCAAGGAGCTGAAGAGCCTGGTGCTCAACGTGGAAATGGTCAAGAAAGAAAAACAGAGCGAAGAGAGCCTGGCGTCCGAGAACATCGCCAACATTTCGTAAGGAGCGAGGATGCGAAAATTAAAAAAAGACGGTAAAGAAGTCAAGATCATGGATTACAGCAAGGTGAAGATCAGCATCGCCTCGCCGGAGATCATCCGCGGCTGGTCGTACGGCGAAGTCACCAAGCCGGAAACCATCAATTACCGTACCTTCAAGCCCGAACGCGACGGGCTGTTCTGCGCCAAGATATTCGGACCCACCCAGGACTTCCGCTGCCTGTGCGGCAAATACAAGGGCTTGAAATACAAGGGCATCGTCTGCGAAAAATGCGGCGTCGAGGTCACCCTTTCCTCGGTGCGCCGGGAGCGCATGGGGCACATCGAGCTGAATTCCAAGGTGGCCCACATCTGGTTCTTCCGCGGCATCCCCTCGCGCATCGGCGTGCTCCTCGAGATCAGCTCCAAGGAACTGGAGCACATCGTCTATTTCGAAAGCTATATCGTCCTCGATCCCAAGAACGTCCCCACACTGAAATACAAGCAGGTGCTCTCCGAGGAGGAATACCTGGATAACCTCGGCAAGTACGGCGAGGATTCGTTCCGCGCCGGCATGGGCGCCGAGGCCCTGCATGAGCTCCTCTCCGCCCTGGACCTGGATGAAGAGGTGACCAGCCTCAAATCGCGCATCCGCGTGGAAAAATCGTTCCAGCGCAAGAAGAACATGGCGCGGCGCCTGAAGCTGATGGAGGATTTCCTCAAGTCGGGCAACCACCCGGAATGGATGGTCCTGGGCGTGCTGCCGGTGATGCCCCCCGACCTGCGGCCGCTGGTGCGCCTGGACGGGGGCCGCTTCGCCTCCTCCGACCTGAACGACCTCTACCGGCGGGTGATCAACCGCAACAACCGCCTGAAGCGCCTGCTCGACCTGAAGGCGCCCGAACTGATCATCAAGAACGAAAAGCGCATGCTGCAGGAATCGGCCGACGCCCTCTTCGACAACCAGAAGCGCAGCCGCAGCTACATGAGCTCGCAGAAGCGGCCGCTGAAGTCCCTGTCCGACTCCCTGAAGGGCAAGCAGGGCCGCTTCCGCCAGAACCTGCTCGGCAAGCGCGTCGATTATTCCGGCCGCTCGGTGATCGTGGTCGACCCGCACCTGAAGCTGGACCAGTGCGGCATCCCCAAGAAAATGGCCCTGGAGCTGTTCAAGCCCTTCATCTACAACAAGCTGGAGAAAAAGGGCATGGTCACCACCCTCAAGGTGGCCCGCACCTGGGTCGAGGAGAACCGCGACGAGATCTGGGACGCCCTGGACGAGGTCATCAAGGACCATACCGTCATGCTCAACCGCGCCCCCACCCTGCACCGGCTCGGCATCCAGGCCTTCAAGCCCCACCTGGTCGAGGGCAACGCCATCACCCTGCATCCCCTGGTCTGCCCGGCCTTCAACGCCGACTTCGACGGCGACCAGATGGCCGTGCACATCCCGCTTTCCCTGGAAGCCCAGGCCGAAGCCAAGATCCTGATGCTTTCCTCCAACAATATCCTCTCGCCCGCCAACGGCAAGCCGCTCGCCGTCCCCACCCAGGACATGATCCTCGGCTTCTACTACCTGACATTTACCAAGCGCAACCTGCAGGGCGAGAACATGATCTTCCCTTCGTTCAAGGACGTGCTGCAGGCCCACGAGCAGGGCAAGGTGGACCTGAACGCCCGCATCCGCGTGAAGTATCTCGGCACCATCAAGAACCAGGATGCCTACCTGCTCGATCCCCAGGACATCGTCAACTGCCCGATCACCGAGATCAAGCGCGAGGACAACCAGCTGCTGGTCACCACGCCCGGCCGGGTCATCTTCAACCAGCTCCTGCCCCAGGGCATCCCCTTCATCAACGGCCTGATGAAGAAGAAGGGGGTGCAGAACCTGATCTACTTCATCTACCTCAACCACGGCTTCGGGCCCACCGTCGAGACCCTGGACAAGATGAAGGAGGCCGGCTTCGAATACGCCACCCGCGCCGGCTTCACCATCAGCATTTCCGACCTGCTGGTCCCGCCGGAGAAGCAGGAGATCATCGCCGCCACCGAGAAGGAGCTGGAAAAGATCGACCGCAACTACAAGAACGGCCACCTGACCGCCGGCGAGCGCCACAACAAGATCATCGAGCTGTGGAGCAAGGCCACCGACGACATCCGCGAAAAGATGTTCGCCCAGATGCGCACCATGAGCTATGAAGGGGCGAGCATGAACCCCATCTTCGTCATGTCCGATTCGGGCGCCCGCGGCAGCAAGGACCAGCTGAAGCAGCTGGCCGGCATGCGCGGCCTGATGGCCAAGCCGTCGGGCGACATCCTGGAAACCCCGATCACCGCCAATTTCAAGGAAGGCCTGTCGGTCCTGCAGTACTTCATCTCCACCCACGGCGCCCGCAAGGGGCTGGCCGACACCGCGCTCAAGACCGCCGACGCCGGCTACCTGACCCGCAAGCTGGTCGACGCCGCCAACGAGGTGATCGTCAAGGAAGAGGACTGCCACACCATCAGCGGCATCGAGGTCTCGGCCATCATCGAGAACGGCAAGGAGATCGAGCCGCTGATCGACCGCCTGATCGGCCGCTTCGCCCTGGAGGACATTTATTCGCCCGACAACCCGGAGAAGGTCATCGTCGCCGCCGGCACGGAGATCGACGAGTACAAGGGCAAGGAGATCGTGGATTCGGGCATCATGAAGACCAAGATCCGCTCGGTCCTGACCTGCGAGACCCGCAGCGGCGTCTGCAAGAAGTGCTACGGCCGCAACCTTTCCACCGGCAAGCTCATCGAGCTCGGCGAGGCGGTCGGCATCATCGCCGCCCAATCCATCGGCGAGCCCGGCACGCAGCTGACCATGCGCACCTTCCACATCGGCGGCATCGGCCGCCACGAAGGCCAGACGCGCCTGCAGGCGGGCTACGAAGGCATCGTCAAATACAACAACCTGGAGATCATCGAGGACAAGAACCACGAGTTCGTCGCCATGAACCGCATCGGCTCGGTGCAGATCCTGGATTCCAAGAAACGGGAGAAGGCCATGTACCCCGTGGCCTACGGCTCCAAGATCCTGGTCAAGGACAACCAGGCGGTCAAGAAGGGCGACACGCTGCTGGAATGGGACCCCTTCGCCAACTCGCTGCTGACCAACGACGACGGCGTCGCCGAGCTGAAGGACCTGGAGGAGAACATCTCGTTCGTCAACGCCCGCGACGAGGAGACCGGCAAGATCACCCAGCTGGTCATCGACATCAAGAACGAAAAGCTCCGCGACGAGCTGCTGCCGCATATCGCCATCCGCGACAAGGCGACCAACAAGATCAAGCGCAAGTATTACCTGCCGGTCAACGCCCACATCTCGGTCAAGGACGGGGACGAGGTCAAGGCCGGCGACGTCCTCTCCAAGATCCCCTCGGAGTTCGCCAAGACCAAGGACATCACCGGCGGCCTGCCGCGCGTCACCGAGCTGTTCGAGGCGCGCAAGCCGAAGTTCCCGGCCAAGATGGCCCAGATCGACGGCGCCGTCGAGTACGGCAAGGTGCAGAAGGGCTCGCGCAAGATCACCATCCGCTCCTTCGACAAGAACATCAAGCCCGACGAGCACAACATCCCCCGCGGCGCCCATATCATCGTCGAGGACGGCGGCAAGATCACGGCCGGCACGCCGCTGATGGACGGGCCGCTCAACCCCGTCGACATCCTGACCGTCCTGGGCGAACAGAAGCTGGCCGAGTACCTGCTGAAGGAGATCCAGGACGTCTACCGCCTGCAGGGCGTGGAGATCAACGACAAGCACATCGAGATCATCATCCGCCAGATGATCAAGTGGCGCCGCGTCGAGGAGGTCGGGGACACGTCGTTCATTCCCGACCAGATCATCGAAAAGTGGAAGTTCGAGACGGAGAATATCCGCGTCGAGGCCGAGGGCGGACGCCCGGCCAAGGCCAAGCCCGCGCTGCTGCCCATCTCGCGCGCCGCGCTGGCCAACGACAGCTTCCTGTCGGCCGCCGCTTTCCAGGAGACGACGCGCGTCCTGACCGACGCCGCCATCGCCGGCAAGGAAGACCACCTGCTGGGCATCAAGGAGAACGTGACCATGGGCCGGCTGATCCCGGCCGGCACCGGCTACTCCTACTACCAGCAAAACGAGCAGGACCAGGCCGAGGACAAGTTCACGATCGCCAAGTAGACGTTCACGGCGGGGGTGAGGCTCTTTTCACCCCCGCTTTTTTTTTATTCATTGACCGGAAACGAGCCCGCGCCGGTATTCTCCTGCCGGATATCCACTTTTTATCCATATTCTGTATAATATCCTTGGCACGACAGGCATGACCTGCGCGAGGAGGCAAGATGAAAAAGGTCCTGATTCCGGTTTTGGCTGATAGGCGTCTGGTTCTCGTTCCTGGCCGCGGCCGGGGCCAGCGCTGAGAAAAAACCGCTCGTCTACCCGCAAACGAAGAAGGTCGACGTGGTGGACGACTACCACGGCACCAAGGTGGCCGACCCCTACCGCTGGCTCGAGGACGACAACGCCCCCGCGGTCAAGGCCTGGGTGGAGGAGGAGAACAAGCTGACCTTCTCCTATCTCAACGCCATCCCCTGCCGCGGCGCGATCGCCGGGCGCCTGGAGGAGCTCTTCAATTACCCCCGCTACTCGGCCCCGTTCCGCGTCGGCGCCTACTATTTTTATTCCAAGAACGACGGCCTGCAGAACCAGTCGGTCATCTACTACCAGAAGGGGCTGGACGGCGAGCCGCAGGTCTTCATCGACCCCAACGCCCTGTCGGCCGACGGCACGATCCGCGTCGGCCTGCTGGGCGAGTCCCAGGACGACCGCTACATGGCCGTCTCGCGCTCCGAGGCGGGCTCCGACTGGGAGGAGATCCGCGTGCTGGAGATCGCCTCCCGCCGCGAGCTTCCCGACCGCCTGCGCTGGGTGAAGTTCTCGGGGGCGGCCTGGAGCAACGACGGCTTCTATTACTCGCGCTACGACGAGCCCAAGGCGGGCGACGCGCTGAAGGCCAAGAACGAGGACCAGAAGGTCTATTATCACAAGCTGGGCGACCCCCAGGACAAGGACGCCCTGGTATTTGCCGACCCCGCGCATCCCGTTGCGCTACTACAGCGCCTATGTCTCCGAGGACAAGCGCTTCCTTTACCTCAGCATATCGGAAGGGACGCACGGCTCGGAGCTCCATTTCCGCGACCTGTCCAAGGCGAACGACCCGTTCCATCTCCTCTGCCCCGGCTTCGCGTTCGATTATGCGCCGGTCGACAACATCGGCGACACGTTCCTGGTCCACACCAACTGCGACGCCCCCAATTTCAGGGTGGTGGCCATCGACGCCGCCAACCCCGGAAAGGAGAACTGGCGGACCGTGATCCCGGAAAAGGCGGAGGTGCTGCTCGGCGTCGGCACCGCCGGCGGCAAGCTCTTCTGCGAGTACCTCAAGGACGTTACCAGCCGCGTCAGCCAGTACGACCTGTCCGGGAAGCTCGAGCGCGAGATCGCCCTGCCCGGGCTGGGGTCGGCCGGCGGCTTCGGCGGCAAGAAGGAGGACAAGATCCTGTTCTACACCTTCACCTCCTTCAATTACCCGCCGGTGATCTTCCAGTACGACATCGCCTCCGGGGAGAGCACGCTGTTCCGCAAGAGCGAGGCCAAGTTCAGCCCCGGCGGATTACGAGGTGCGGCAGGTCTTCTACCCGAGCAAGGACGGCACGCTCGTCCCCATGTTCATCGTCCATAAAAAAGGGCTGGCCCGCGACGGCAACAATCCCGCCCTCCTCTACGCCTATGGCGGCTTCAACATCAGCATGACGCCCTGGTTCAGCGCCGGCAACCTGGTTTTCCTGGAGAACGGCGGCGTGTACGCGGTGGCCAACCTGCGCGGCGGCGGCGAGTACGGCGAGGCCTGGCACCGGGCCGGCATGCTGGAAAAGAAGCAGAACGTCTTCGACGACTTCATCGCGGCGGCGGAGTACCTGGCCCGCGAGAAATACACCCGTCCCGAAAAACTGGCCATCGCCGGCGACTCCAACGGCGGCCTGCTGGTGGGCGCCTGCATGACCCAGCGCCCCGAGCTGTTCAAGGTCGCCCTGCCCGGGGTGGGCGTCATGGACATGCTGCGCTTCCACAAGTTCACCGTCGGCTGGGGCTGGACCGTGGAATTCGGCTCCAGCGACGACCCCGAGCAGTTCAAATACCTGTACGCCTATTCGCCGCTGCACAACCTGAAGCCCGGGGTGAGCTACCCCGCCACGCTGGTGACCACCGCCGACCACGACGACCGCGTCGTCCCCGCCCACTCCTTCAAGTTCATCGCCACCCTGCAGGAAAGACAAAAGGGGGAGAACCCGGTGCTGATCCGCATCGAGACCCGCTCCGGCCACGGCTCGTCCAACCTGCGCAAGGCCATCGAGACGGCGGCGGACACCTGGGGGTTCGTCTTCAAGAACCTGGGCATGGAGTGTAAATAAATGAGCCCGGACTCGGCTCACGGCGTAAGGTTGACGGCGTAGGGCAAGGAAAGAGGGATAAAGGCAGGGCAGCGACATCGACTGGAACGGCTTGTGGGCGTCGATGAGACGACCATCGCTTCCCGGAGGCCTCGGCGCTCCGGGAAAAAGTGGAAGGCGATGGCGCGTAAGCCTGCCTGATTCAGAAGTAAATGATTTCGCTTTATTCCGGGAACTTGTACGTGCGCTTGAAGGCCGCGACCTCGAACTCGCGCAGCTCGCGCCATTCGCCCAGCGGCAGCTTGCCCAGCAGGAGGGTGCCGATGGCGATGCGCCGCAGCTTTTCCACCGGGTGGCCGGAGTACTTGAAGGCGTTGCGCAGGATGTGCTTCTTGCCCTCGCTGATGGTCACCTTCAGCCAGGAGTTGCCGCTGCTGGTCCTTTTCACTTCCTCGATGACGAAGGGGTTCAGGCGCTCTCCCTCCAGGAAGATCCCGCGCTCCAGCTTCTTCCGCGTCACGTCGCTCAGCGCCCCCTTGATCTTCAGCAGGTAGGTCTTGGGGACGCGGTTGCGGGCCGAGATGATGAAATTGGCCAGCTCGCCGTCGTTGGTCAGCAGCATGAGCCCGTCGGAGTTGAAGTCGAGCCTGCCCACCGGGTAGACCCGTTCGCGGATGCGGCCGATGAAGGAGCTGACCGTGGGCCGCCCCTGCGGGTCGGCCAGCGTGGAAACGATCCCGGTCGGCTTGTTGAATATGAAGTAGCTCTTTTCCTGGGGGCTCAGCTTCAGCAGCTTGCCGCCCAGGTGGATCTGGTCGCCCGGTACGCGGACCGGGAAATTGGGGTCGTCCACGACGCGCCCGTTGACCTTGAAGCGCCCGTCATGGATCCACTGGCGGATGTCGCGGCGGCTGGCCAGCCCGCAGTCCTGAAGGTATTTTTGCAATTTGATTTCTTTCATTTTCCGATCCCCAGTCGTTTGATCAATTCATACAGCGTGGAAGGCTTCAGCTGCAGTTCCTCGGCCGCTTTTTTCTGCACCCAGTTGTTCTTCTCCAGGGTCTGGATGATCAACTGGCGCTTGAAGGCGTCCACTTTCTCGTTGAACCCCCCCGCCTCCAGCCGCTGGCTGCGCACCCCGAGGATCTCGGGGGTCAGGGCCTCGGGGGCGAGGATCTCGTCGTTGGAGAGCAGCACGGCGCGCAGCATGGCGTTCTGCAGCTCGCGGATGTTCCCCGGCCAGTTGTAGTCCATCAGCAGGCGCAGGAACTTGGGGTTCATGCCCTTGATGACCTTTTTGTTCTCCTTGGCGAACTTTTTCAGGAAGGCGTCGGCGAGCAGGGGGATGTCCTCCTTGCGCTCGCGCAAGGGGGGCAGGTGGATGTTGATGATGTTCAGGCGGTAATAGAGGTCCTCGCGGAACTCGCCGCCCTTCACCTTGTCCAGCAGGTCGATGTTGGTGGCGGCGAGGATGCGCACGTCGACCTTCTTGATCTGGTTGCTGCCCAGCGGCTGGATCTCCTTTTCCTGGAGGACGCGCAGGATCTTGGCCTGGGTCTCGTCGGTCAGGTTGGCGATCTCGTCGAAGAAAATGGTGCCGCCGTCCGCCTCCTCGAAGATCCCCTTCTTGTCGCTGACCGCCCCGGTGTAGGCGCCCTTCTTGTAGCCGAAAAGCAGGCTTTCGAACAGGCTGGCCGGGATGTTGCTCGAATTGAAGGGGGAAAAGGGCATCGCGCCGCGGTTGGAGTTGGAATGGATGGCCTTGGCGATCAGCTCCTTGCCGGTGCCGCTTTCGCCGGTGATCAGCACGGTGGAGTTGGCGTCGGCCACGCTTTCCACGATGCCCAGGACCTTCTTCAGCAGCGGGCTGCGGCCGATGATGTTGTCGAAGGCGAAGCGCTCGCGCAGGGTCCGGCGCAGCTGGGTGTTCTCGCGGTTCAGTTTCTTTTCCTTGATCACGCGATCGACCTTGTGCCGCAGCTCGACGTTGTTGAACGGCTTCTGCAGGTAGTCCAGCGCCCCCTGCTGGATGGCCTCGATCGCCGACTCGATCGTCCCGAAGGCGGTCAGGAAGATGACCTTGACCGGCGGGTCGTCCTTTTTCAGCTCCTGGAAGATCTCCAGCCCCGAGCTGCCGGGGATCATCTGGTCCATGATCACCACGTCCACGTCCGGGGTGTGGTTGGCCTTGGCCTGCGACTTGTTCTCGGAGATGCGCAGCTCGTATTCGGGCTCGGTGAAGATCCTCTTGAAAATGTCGTGGATGATGCTCTCGTCGTCGACCAGGTGGACGATCTTTTTTTTCATAGGCTCATGCTCCTCAGCGGGCTTTGCAGCGGGAAGGTGATGATGAAGGTGGTGCCGCGGTCGACCTTGCTGTGCACCTCGATGTTGCCGTAGTGTTCCTTGACGATGTTGTAGACGATGGCCAGGCCCAGGCCGGTCCCCTGGCCGATCTCCTTGGTGGTGAAGAAGGGGTCGAATATTTTTTCCAGGTTCTTCTCGCGGATGCCGTGGCCGTTGTCCTTGAAGCGGACGGTGAGCTGGTCCGCGCTCTCTTCGCCGCTGACCGTGATCCAGCCCTGGCCGTCGATGGCGTCGATGGCGTTGATGAACAGGTTGATGAACAGCTGCTGCAGCCGGGTGGGGAAGCCGTGGAAGCGCTGCTGGAACTCGGTTTCCTTGCGGAACTCGATGTTCTTCTTTTTCAGCTTGTGCTCGACCAGGGCCAGGCTTTCGTCGATCACCTGGTTCAGGTTGACGGGCAGGGCCTGCTGCCCCTTCTGGCGGGAAAAGTCCAGCAGGGTGCGCACGATCTTGTTGGCGCGCAGCACCTGGTCCTGCATCTTGCCGATCAGCTCCGTGTTCTCCGTGCCGCCCGGGTTGTCGAGCAGGAACTGGCAATAGGAGGAGATGCCGGTCAGCGGCGTATTGATCTCGTGGGCGATGCCGGCGGAGAGCAGCCCCAGCGAAGCCATTTTTTCGGACGTGATCAGCTGGTTCTGGATGTGGTTTTTCTCGGTGACGTCCTCGAAGACGAAGATGCGGCCGGAGACGCTGCCGCCCTCGTTCTTCAGCGGCGAGACGTAGACGTCGAAAAACGTTTCCGCGTCGCGCAGCGTGACCTTGACGTTGCGCAGGGTGTGGGTGCCGGGCTGGACCGCCTGGAGCTTCTGCCAGAACCCCGGGCCCAGGACCAGCGGCGCTTTCTTGTTCAGGGCCTTTTCCCGGGGGATCTGGAAGCGGCCTTCCATGAAAGAATTCCAGGTCTGCACCTGGTTCAGGCGCGAGACGACCATGATGCCGAGGTTGATGTTCTCGATGATGTTCTCGTTGAATTCCTTCAGCAGGTTCAGCTCGGCGAGCTGGTCTTCCAGGCGCGTGTACAGGAAGGCGTTCTCCACCGACAGGGCCAGCGGCGAGGCGATGCTGGCCATCAGGTCCCAATCCTCGACGGTCAGGTAGGAATGGTCGGTCTTGCGGCCGAGGGCGACGATGCCCACCAGGCGTTCGCCGATCTTCAGCGGCAGGAACTGGAGCAGCTTCGGCAGGGGCATGGCCGCCAGGTCCCTGGGGAACTTGGTGGCGAATTCCTGGTCGGACAGGAAGACGACGTGCTCCTGGTCCTCCAGGGCGGCGAGAAAGTTGCGCGTCAGGAAAAGGCGGTTGCGCCCGGGCAGGGAGTAGAACAGGTTGCCGCGGTAGTGGATCAGCAGCGCGGCTTCCTGCAGCTGGAAACCGCGGCTGATGATCTCCAAAAAGCTCTGCGACAGCGAGGAAAGGTCGCGCTGGGCGCTGATCGAACCTTCCAGCTCCTTCAGCTTGCGCTTGAAATTGAAGGTCTGGCGGTAGAACAGCTTTTCGAAGAATTTCTGGATGGTGTTTTCCAGCGGCTTGAACAGCAGGCCGGCCATGAGGATGGCGGCGATGGACCAGAATATTCCCAGCAGCTTGTTCTGCTCGATGTTCAGGCCCAGGAACAGGTAGGTGACGAAGATGAAGATGAACAGGGACGAGATCGAAAGGGTCTTCTTGATGATGTTCTCGACGTCGGTGACGCGCTTGGGCGACAGGAAATAGACCAGGCTCAGGGGCAGGAAGGGCAGGAACACCATGCTCAAGTAGACGATGAAACCGGTCTTGGCCACCGGGGACGGCTGGGAGAAATTCAGCAGCAGCAGCGAAACGAAGCTCAGCGAGATCCCGGCCAGGGGAAAGATGTAGCGTTTTTGCCTTTTTTTCGTGATCAGGGCCAGCGACGAGGCGATGACGCTGATCCAGGCCAGGATGACGTAGACGGCGAAGTATTTCTGGGTCAGGGAGCGGAAATGGTTGATGGTGGTGATCAGGATCTCCGGGTCGGGATTGAACAGGTTCTGCAGGATGAAATAGACATTGATGACCAGGAAGGCCAGCGGCGGCAGGTAGATCAGCAGGTAGCGGAAATTGGAGCTGAATTTTTTGAAGGCCCGGGTGCGCAGCGGGTATTGCAGGGAGTACTGCAGCAGGACGGCGGGGAAGAAGATGAAACTGACCATGTCCAGCACCAGGAACAGGAAATCGCTCGGGCCGTAGTTGCCGGTGGGCGAGAAGATCAGGAAACCCGACAGGGTCAGGCTGAGGATGAAAAAGATCTGCGGCGGCGGGAAAAGGGTCGCCTGCCTGACGTAGATGTTGAGGATGCCCAGGGTGAGCAGGATGGCCAGGATGCCCACGAAGACCAGTATGTAATAGGAAAAGGGGGTGAAGACCGGGTCGATGTCGACGCCGACGTTCTTCAGGATGCCCTGGCGCTCGATCTCGTAGCGGCAATAGTTCCTGCCGGCGATGGAACGCAGCAAATCGATGCGATTGGCGATCGAGTACTTGTTGACGGCCAGCAGGATGTCGCCCGGGCGGACCTGGCTGCCCGCCGGCGCCGCGGCGCATACCAGCCCGCGCTCCGTGTTTTCCCAGGCCAGGTGATCGGAGGCCGAGCTCCATTTCAGCTTTTGGAAGATATTGGCCAGGCTGATCAGGATGAAGACGGCGAAGATGAAGTGCCAGGGATACTTGCGGATGATGCGGGCGCCGCCCCGGACGAAGTTCCCAAGGTGCTTCTTGATCATAGCAGGAGATTGGCCCGGGCGGTCTTGAAGGACCAGACGATCTTTTCCCGGGGTTTCAGCGGCGGCAGGGTCTTCTGAAAGAAGCGGCGCGACAGCAGCTCCCGCTCATAGGTGTTGGAAAAGATGTCGTCCTCGCCGTCGGCGTAGGGGACGATCTTCTGGGGAACCGGGCTCGCCGGCGTCGCGCCCCGTCGGTGCGGGGCGAAACGGCGCTGTCGGGATCCTGCTCGCGGGCCGAGGCCTTGAACGGGCGGGGGCTGAGCAGCAGGAACAGCAGGATCAAAAAAACGGCTTTTCTCATGTTGGCGGGAAAGGATCGGACCGCGTCTCCATGGCTCATTATAGCAAGATACCCGGCACCTAGCAAACCCCGTCTTCGGGGTGCAGTCCCCCTGAATAGGGCATACCCCATCTTGGGGTTGAGAGCTTTTCAGGGTGGGGCAAACCCCGTCTTCGGGGTGCAGTCCCCTGAATAGGGCTTGCCCGGTCCCGGGGCTATCGCTTTTCAGATTGTTGGCGATCACTTTCAGCGTTTGCTCGGCGATCTCCAGCTCCTCGTTGGTCGGGATGACCATGACGCTGACCTTGGAGCCCTTGGCGGAGATCACGCCGAACTTGCCGAACGCTTCCTGGTTGGCTTGCTTGTCGAACTCGATCCCCAGGAATTCCATGTTGCTCAGGATCATTTCCCGCTCTTCGCGCCCCCGCTCGCCGATGCCGGCGGTGAAGATGACCAGGTCGACCCCGTTCATGGCCGCGATGTAGGCGCCGATGTATTTCTTGATGCGGTAGGCGAAGATCTCCAGGGCCAGCTTGGACTGGGCGTGGCCGGCGGCGGCTTTCTCGTTGATGTCGCGCATGTCGGACGAGACCTCGGAGATCCCCAGCATGCCGCTTTTGCGGTTGAGCACGGCGTCCACCTGCTCGTGGCTCAGCCCGAGCGTGCGCTGCAGCACAGGGGGATGGCGGGGTCGAGGTCGCCGCAGCGCGTGCCCATGGGCAGCCCTTCCAGGGGCGTATAGCCCATGGAGGTATCGATGGAGCTCCCGTTCTGGATGGCGGCCATCGAGGAGCCGTTGCCCAGGTGGCAGGTGATGATCTTCAGCTCCGGCAGCGGGCGCCCGAGGGCCTTGGCGCCCTGCTGGCCACGTAAAGGTGCGAGGTGCCGTGGAAGCCGTAGCGGCGGATCCTGTACTGGCGTACAAGTCGTAGGGGAGGGCATAGATGTAGGCGTTCTCGGGCATGGTCTGGTGGAAGGCGGTGTCGAAGATCCCGGCCATGGGGAACGCCGGGCAGGATCTTCGGCAGGCCTCGATGCCGGTGATGTTGGGCGGGTTGTGCAGCGGCGCCAGCGGGATGCACTCCTTGAGCGCGGCGAGCACGGCGTCGGTGATGGGCACGGTGCCGTTGAATTTTTCCCCGGCGTGCACCACCCGGTGGCCGACGGCGAAGATCTCGCTCTTGTCCTTGATCACGCCGGTGGCGGCGCCGGTGAGGTGGCTGACGATCGCCTGGATGCCTTCCTCGTGGTCTGGCGACGTCGCGGGTGATGACGTGCTTCTTTTCGCCCTGGTAGTAATTGAGGACCGAGCCCTTGATGCCGATCCTTTCCAGCAGGCCCTTGGCCAGCACCGTGCCGGTCTCCATGTTGAGCAGCTGGAATTTGATCGAAGAACTGCCGCAATTGATGACCAGAATTTTCATCGCGCCCTCTTTGCCGCCGAATTTTTAATTTTAATTATAACGCGTTTCCGGCAAAAATCAATATAAAAAATTATATTTTTAACTACTTTTCCGGTCACGGCGGCGGAGCGGCGCTTTGCCCCGGCGGCAAACTATGGTAAAATTGCCTATGAAAAAAACACGGATTTTTCTCGTTTTCATCATAGCGGCGGGCCTGCCCCTGTTCAGTTATGTCGGCCCGGGCGCGGGTTTCGCTTTCGTCGGTTCTTTCTTTTTCATCTTCGCCGCCTTCTTCCTGGCCATCTTCAATTTTCTGACCTTCCCGGTCCGCGCCCTGCTGCGCTTCATCAAGAGGGCGCGCACCCTGAAGAAGGCCAAGTTCAAGCGCGTCCTGCTGATCGGCTTCGACGGCATGGACTACAACCTTTACGGCCAGTTCAGGAAGCAGGGGCACTCGTTCCCCAATTTTGAAAAGCTGGCCCGGGAAGGGACCTTTTCGCCCCTGTGGAGCACCGAGCCGCCGATCTCCCCCGTCGCCTGGTCGACCTTCACCACCGGCGTCAACCCCGGCAAGCACAATATCTTCGATTTCCTGACCACCGACCGCGCCACCTACATGCCCAAGATGGCCGGCTCGGACATCATCCCGCCGCGGCGCAGCCTGAAGATCGGCGACTGGGAGTTCCCCCTGGGCAGCCCCAAGATCGAGTTGAAGAGAAAGAGCCAGAGCTTCTGGAAAATAGTCGGCAGCAAGGGCATCTACGCCTCGGTGCTGCGCATGCCCTTCACCTTCCCCCCGGAAAAGTTCTACGGCTCCATGCTGGCCGGCCTGGGCACTCCCGACCTGCGCGGCACGCAAGGGAGCTTCAGCGTCTATTCCGACGGCGCCCCCGGGAGCTTCGACATCTCCGACGGCGTATTCGAATCGCTGCAGCCGCTGGGGGACGACCGCTTCGCCGGCCGCATCAAGGGGCCCGGACACCCGTTCCGCAAAGGCAACCCGCCGCTGGAGATCCCCTTCACCCTGCGCCTGGACCGCGGCGCCAAGAGCGTCGAGATCGCCGTCGGCAAAGAGAAATTCACCTTGAAGCAGCACCAGCTCTCCCCCTGGGTGAGGCTGGATTTCAAGGCCGGGCCTGATCGGCGTCGCCGGGCATCGCCCAATGGGTGCTGGAGGAGGCCGAGCCCCTGAAGCTCTACCTGTCGCCGATCAACATCGACCCGGAAAAGCCGTCCATGCCCGTTTCCCATCCCAAGATCTTTTCGGTCTACCTGGCCAAGCTGCTGGGACCGTTCGCCACCCTGGGCATGGCCGAGGACACCTGGTCGCTGAACGAGCGCGTCCTCTCCGAGAAGAACTTCATCGAGCAGGTCTACCGCACCCAAGAGGAGAGGGAAGGGATCTTTTTCAGCACCCTGGCCAAGATCAAGGAAGGGCTGGTCGTCCAGGTCTTCGAGACCACCGACCGCATCCAGCACATGTTCTGGCGCTACCTGCCCGGCTCGGGTTCGCCGGCGCCGCGCCCCAGCCAGGACCCGCAGGTGACCGGCTCCATCCTGGAGAGCTACCGGCGCATGGACGCCTTCCTGGAAAAACTCTTTGCCAAGATGCGCCCCAGCGACCTGCTGATGATCGTTTCCGACCACGGCTTCAGCGCCTTCAACCGCGGGTTCCACCTGAACACCTGGCTGCACCGGGAAGGATACCTGGTGCTGAAGGAAGGCAGGAAGACCAGCGGCAAATGGTACGCCGACGTGGACTGGAGCCGCTCGCGCGCCTACGGCCAGGGGCTGAACGGCATCTTCCTCAACCTGAAGGGGCGGGAGATCAGCGGCATCGTCTCCCCCGGCGATGAAGCCGAGAAGCTGAAGAAGGAGATCAAGGAAAAACTGATGCGGGTGGTCGACGAGAAGCACGGCAAGAACGCCGTCAAGAAGGCCTTTGTCCGCGAGGAGATCTATCGCGGCCCCTACACGGTCAACGCCCCCGACGTCGTGGTCGGCTACGCCACCGGCTACCGGGTCTCCTGGGAATCGGCGGTGAACTACGTGGGCGAAGAGCTGTTTTCCGACAACACCCGCATGTGGAGCGGGGACCACGCCTTCACCCGCGACCAGGTGCCGGGGATCTTCTTCTGCAACCGCAAGATCGGGGAGAAGGACCCGGGGCTGATCGACATTTCGCCGACCGTGCTGGCCGCCTTCGGCATCGAAAAACCCGGCTTCATCGAGGGCCGCGACCTGAAAATCGACTGAGCGGATTTCCTGATTGAAAATTCCCTTTTTTTGAATATAATATCATTAGTTCGAAAGGGGAGGATCATGATCAAAAAGAGAGAGGAGAAACGCGTCCCTTTCCGCAAACTGATCATCTGCAAATGCGGCGACGAGATGCACCCGGGATTCACCCAGGACGTCTCGCAGCACGGCATCGGCATCCAGACCATGCAGGATCCCCCCCTCAACAACAAGGTGCGCATCGCCCTGGCGGTCGCCCAGGACTCGATCTTTATCGAAGGCGTGGTGCGCTGGGCCCGGGAGGGCTCGGACGCGGACCAAGCCAAGCCCAGGGAGATCGGCGTCTACATCCACAAGCCGCCGGCCGACTACCTGCGCCTGGTCGCCGAATGCTGCGACCAGGCGCGGCCCCGCCCGGCCTACGATCCGCTGAAATAGGCGACCGGCGCCACGACCATTCGTCAAGATCCAGCAAACGATCCTCCCGATGCCGCCGAAAATTAATTTCACTGCAAAAATCGACGTTTCGTTGCAAAATATTTATTTCTGCCCGCAATGATTTTATAATTAATATGAAGCGATACAGCGCAAAGGAGGAACGTATGGAATCGCGAAAACCATGGTATCTGCACCAATCGCCGCTGCTGGGGAGTTCGTATCTGCATTTCAAGACCGCGGTCATTGAAAAATCGGTATTGGAGCCCAAGACCCGGGAGTTGATCATGGTCGCGCTCTCTTCCATCCTGCGCAGTGCTCATAGTACGGAAGAGCATATCAAGGAGGCCCTGGCGGCCGGAGCCACCAAGCAAGAGATAGCCGAGACGCTTTTGGTCAGCGCCAACGAAGGGGCGGGGAGCCAACTCTCCTGGCAGAAAGAGTTGTTTGAAAAGTACCTCGGGCTGACCAACGGCCGCTGACGGCGGCGGCAATCAGCCGACAACCGACTTGATGAGCGCTTTCAGCTGTTCGTGGTCCAGGGGCTTGACCAGGTAGGCGACGGGCTGGAGGGCGGCCGCCTTCTTTTTCATCTTGGCGTCGAAAAAACCGGTGGTGAAAATGATGGGGATGCCCAGCTCGCGGATGCGGCCGGCGGCCTCGATGCCGTCGACCTGTCCGTGGATGTGGATGTCCATCAGCACCAGGCTGGGCCTCTCGGCGAAGGCGATCTTGATCGCCTCCTCGCCGAACGACACGGAAGCGCAGACCTGTAGCCCATTCTCTCGATCATGTCCTCGATCGCCAGCGCGGCGATGGCCTCGTCCTCAACGATCAGTATCTTCTTTTTATCCGCGCTCATGGCCTCTCCTGTCTTGCGGCCGCCGGCTTCTTGAACGTGATCACCGCCCTCATCCCCTGGACCGCGATGAACTCGATCGTTCCCAGCAGCTGTTTCGCACCAGGTTTTGGACCATCTTGAGCCCCAGGGAGGTCGCTTTCAGCGGCTCGAAGCCGTCGGGGAAGCCGATGCCGTTGTCCTTGTAGCACAAGGTGGCCTCCTCGCCCGGGGACATGCGCAGCGATATGCCGATCCTGCCGGTCATCTCTTCCGGGAAGGCGTACTTCAGGGAGTTGGTCATCAATTCGTTGATGACCAGGCCGCAGGGGATGGCGGCATCGATCGAGAACGCCACGCTCTCGATGTCCAGGTCCAGGGCGACGCGGGCGGCTCTGCTCTTGTAGCCGGCCAGGATGGTCCGGGCCAGGTCGCCGATGTACTCGCGCATGTCCAGGTTGGACAGGTCCTGAGACTGGTAGAGCTTTTCGTGGACCAGGGACATGGTGCGGATGCGGCTCTGCATGTCGGCGAACATGCGCTGCACGTTGAGGTCGCTGACCGCCGCCGCCTGCAGCGCCACCAGGCTGGATATGATGTTCATGTTGTTCTTCGTCCGGTGGTAGAGTTCCCGCAGCAGCGTCTCCTTTTCATGGAGCGATTCTTCCACCTGTTTTTCGGTCCGCTTGCGCTCGGTGTTGTCGATGCAGATGCCCGACATGAGCACGGGCTTTCCGGCCTTGTCGTACTTGGTGTTGCCGGCGGCGACGATCCAGCGTTGTTCGCCGCCGGGAAGCACGATGCGGTATTCGTTCGAAAGCGGGGCGCGCTGCTCGATGGCGCGCTTGACATTGGCCATCGCCGTTTCGCGATCGTCCGGGATGCATCGCGGCCAGCCAGTTCGCGAAGGAAGCGCCGGCGGCGGGATCGATCCCGAACAGCTGGAAGAACTCCGCGGACCAGGTGAGCTCGCCCGACACCATGTCCCAGCTCCACATCCCGGCCTTGGCCGCGTTTTGGGCGATGCGCAGGATCTCCAGGGAATCCTGCAATAGTTTCTCGGCTTTTTTGCGCTCGCTGATATCCTGGCCCTGGCGCGATGGTGGCCACGACCTTGCCCTCCATGTCCTGGATATTGGCCGAATTCCAGAGTATGGTGCGGATGTCCCCGCTCGTCTGCAGGATGGGGATCTCCACGATCTCCCATTGCCTGCCCTCCAGGGTGTCCCGGATGAGCTTCAGCGACGCGTTCTTGCTGGCGGCGGGGAAAAGCATGGCCAGCGGCTTGCCGCGGACCTGGGCGGCGTTGTAGCCGGTCAGGCGCTCGAAGGCGTGGTTGAAGCGGACGATGCGGAACCGGGGGTCCCAGACGATGATCGGGGCGTTGGCGTAATTCAGCAGCTTCTCCAGGTAGTTGCTGGTTTCGCGCAATTCCTCTTCGGCCCGGGCATGCTCCCGGCGCAGGCGCAGCGCCTGGATGCCGTAGACCAGCCGCTCGGCCAGCTCACTGAGAAGTTCCACTTCGGCCTGCAGGAAGGGGTCCATTTCCTTAGAGTATATGGTGATGGCGCCGAAGGCCCGGCCGTCGGCGAGCAGGGGAATGGCCAGCGACGAGATGTATCCACGCCGGCGGGCCTCTTCGCGCCAGGGGGCGAAACGGTGTCATCCAGCATGTTGGGGCAGATCACCGTCTTTCCCGTGCGGATCGCCGTGCCGGTGGGGCCGCGGCCGCGTTCCTTGTCGGCCCAGGTGACGCGCAAGGTCTTGGTATAGCCCCTTTCGAGGCCGGCGTGGGCGACCGGCCGGACGCTCTTCTCCCGGTCGTTCTCGCTGTAGCCGATCCAGGTCATCCGGTAGCCGCAGTCGTGCACGATGATCCGGCAGATCTCCTTCAGGTACTCCGCTTCATCGGCCGCCTGCATCATGGCCTGGCTGGCGTTGCTCAGCGCCTTGAGCGTGCGGTTGAGCTTTCTCATCTCCGCTTGCTTTTCCAGTTCCTCGCTGACATCGGTAAAAAGCACGGCGAACTGCCCGCGAGCGGCGGAGAAGGCGGTGACGTCATAATGCTTGTTCAGCGGCGACATGTAATCTTTGTAATGAATCGGCTTGCCGGTTCGGGCGACTTTGGCCAGGACTTTGATGAAGTGGTGGTCGTCCTTGGGCAGCATCTCGGTGAACCCGTGGCCGATGACCGCCTCGCGTTTCAGCCCGGAGAGCTCTTCGAAGGCCGCGTTGACCTCAAGAAAGCGGGAATCGACGGCCACGCCCTTCTTGTCGTAGATGATCTCGTGCAGGGCGAAGCCCTCGTTCATCTTGTCGAACAGGGAGTGATAGCGCTGCTCGCTGGCGCGCAGGGCCTCCTCGTCGCGCCGGTGCTCCGTCTCGTCGCGCCCGTAGACATTGATATAGCCTGCTTCGGCCTGCGGCAGGATATCGAATGTGAATATACGGCCCGCGATCTCGAAGTCGGTGGTCCTCGGGGATTTGTCGGCGTACGCTTCACGGATCAACCGGCGCAGGATTCTGGGAACGGAAATTCGCTGGACCCGGTTTTCCGGCCTCAGCAATTCCGGTGCCGCGACTGTTGGCATAGAGGATGGCGCCTTGCGGGGACAGGCGCAGGACCGGGTTCGGGTTCTGGGAAGGGAATTTGGCCAGGCTGCGGTTTTCCTCCTCCACGCGCTTCAGCGCGGTGATGTCCAGCAGGGAGCTGAGGATGACCGGTTCGCCCTGCAGCAGGATGATCTCGGACGACAAAAGTGCCGTCCAGGTCTCCCCGTTTTTCTTGAAGAACTCGAATTCCTGGTTTTGGATCGACTTCCCCGACCTCAGCTCCCGAAAAACCTTGTTCCTTTTTTGGGGATCCTTCCATATAACAAGGTTGCGAGCGGAGTTTTTGCCGACGACCTCATGGCGCGAATGGCCGAAGATCTCCTGCCATTTATCGTTCACGTCCAGGATCATTCCGTCCCGCAGGCGGGTCAACGCGATGGCGGCGGCATTGTTCCGGAATATCTTGGCGAACTTCTGTTCGCTTTCGCGCAGCGATTCTTCCAGCTCCTTTTGCCTGCGGACTCCAGCGTCCTTGGCGTCCTTGGTTGCGATTCTTTTCCTGTTGTCTCCGCCCGGTCCGGGCCGGCCGGGCGATTTTTTATTGGTCATGTCCGCTTCCCCTTATGGGCCGTCGGGCGTCCGGTTTTCCCGCCCCGGCCCCGCCGCTCCTCTGCCGCCGGTTACTGCCGCAGGCGGCTGATCACTTTGCGATAGTAGCTTTTGCTGATGGTCAGTTTTTTGCCGCTTTTCAGGATGACCAGGTAATCGCCGCGGAACCACTCCTGGATCTCCTTGATGTAATCCATGTTGATGATGTAGGAGCGGTGGATGCGCACGAATATCTCCGGGTCGAGCTTCTCCTCTATCTCCTTCATGGTCTTCCGCAGCTTGAAGCTCTCCGCCTGGTTGTAGATCTTGATGTTGTAGCCGTCGGCCTCGAACCATTGGATGTCCTCGACCGGGATGATGTGGATGCGGCTGTCCGTCTTGATCAGGATGCGCTTCAGGAACACTTCCTCCCGTTTCAGGTAGGTGAGCAGGGCCTGGACGCGGTCGGAGATGTTCTCGCTGTCGTTGCGCAGGATCCTCTCCTTGGCCGCGTTCAGGGCGCGTGAAGAAACGCTGGTCGTCGAAGGGCTTGAGCAGGTAATCGATGGCGTGGAAGGCGAAGGCCTTGAAGGCGTACTTGTCATACGCCGTGGCGAAGATGATCTGCGGGAACGCCTTGGGGTCGATCAGCTTCAGCACCTCGAAGCCGTCCATTTTCGGCAGTTGGATGTCCAGGAACAGCAGGTCGGGCTTGAGCCGGGTGATGGCTTCGACCGCCTCTTCCCCGTCCTGGCACGATCCGACGACCTCGATCTTGGGATCCTGCGCCAGCAGGCTTTCGATCCGTTTCCCGGCCAGCGGGTCATCCTCGACGATCAATGTTTTTATGTTCATGTCATCTCCCTCGCTGTTTTATCATCCGTCGCCGGAGCCGGCCGCCTCTTTCAATGGCCCGTCGCCGCGGGCGGGCGAAAGCTGAGCTGGAACGTTGTCCCGTCGTTCACGTCCACCGTCAGCTCCCCCTTGAGGTTTTCGCTCAAGGTGTTGACCAGGAAGCTGCCCATGGCGGCGGAGCGGCGCCATTGGACTTCCGGGGGCAGGCCGATGCCGTCGTCGCTCAACGTGAGCACCAGGCCGCCGTCTTTCCGTTGCTGCAGGCCGAAACGGATCTCGCCCCGGCGGTCACCGGGAAAGGCGTGTTTCAGGGCATTGTCCAGCAGTTCATTGATGATCAGGCCGCAGGTGACCGCCGTGGTCACGTCCACGGCGACGGGGGCGATCCGGGTCTTGAGGATGACCTTTTTCCCGGGGCTGTCCGCCGCGCCCATGATCTCCGCCAGCAGGCTCTTGCAGTAGCCGGCCAAGCGCACGCGGTTGAAATCCCCGGCGCGGTCGATATGCTCGTACACCAGGGCGATGGCCTTGATGCGCTTCTGGCTGCCGGCGAGCAGGGCGGCGCAGCGGCTTTCCCGGTCGAATTGCCTTTGAAAGTACAGGATATTGTAGATCAGGTTCAGCTGGTTGATCACGCGGTGGTGGATCGCCCTGATCACGGCGCCGTTTCCCCGCAAGGACCGGCGGGTCTTCGGACCGGCGGGTGTCCGCCGGGGACCTTCCTTGCGCCTTGTCGACCCGGGAATGGCTTTTGGGGGAACGTTCTTCATGCTCCGCATCCGCCTCCTACCCGGCAGATTCTAGCACAATCCAAGAATAAATAAAAAGCGGTTCTGGAAGAAAAAACGCGAAGCCGGCACCGCGCAGCGCCATTCTTTTTCCAAGCCCGTCAATGCCATGATGGGATAGTATTTTAAATAGGAAAGTATTTTTATTATTTTGCAATGAAAGGACTTTTTAGGGACATGAAATACTCATGAAGAGCTGTGAAAAAACATTGATGGAGACGAGAAAGCTGTGGATCGCCCCGGGTCAATCCGGCGACAGCGGCTGGGCCTGTTGCGCCGCCGCCTGGAACTCCTCGTCCGAGAGCGTTGAATTCTCCGGGACCGTAAAGATCTTGCGCATCTCGTCATGGATGGCGTTCCATTCTTCCATTCTGACCAAAGCCGAGTTTTTTGCCATTTCGTTCATATTGTGCTCCTATCTCTCCGTTGCCCCAATGATAGAATGATCCAACGGGTTCGTGCCCGCCGGCGCAGCAAATCAAACGCTTCCTGAAGCATGGGGCTTTTTTTTGCAGTGAAAAATCATTTGCGGAATGGTCTTCTCCCCGATCCTTTTGCTCCCTCATGCGGCGAGATTCGCCGTTGGCCCGGGAAATAATGGCTTTCATTGCATAAGTATAAAAAATAACGCAGCGCAATATATATTTATCCTGCTGCCTGCCCGTGAAAGCAGCGAGGCGAGGAAAATGAAAAAAAAGAAGGTGACTGTTTTCGCTTGCCGAACGATTGTTTATCATGAATTGAGGAGGTTTGAACATGGCTGACACCAATGCGTCTCCCCGAAAGAATCCGACGAGACGGCCCGAAAAAAAAAGCAGCCGGCCGCCGGAGCGTGGAAACGGGAATGGCCGGGTCCAGAGTATCCACTTGCGGGCATATGAGATCTACCAGGAGCGGCTGCGCAACAACCAGCCCGGGGACATGATTTCCGATTGGGTGCAAGCCGAACAAGAGTTCGGCCTGGTGGTGCCGGGAAAGAAAAGCGGGGCATGAACCGCGCTGGGCATGAGCCAGCTCCGAGGGCGTTTATTCGTCTAGATGAAATAGCCTAGATATCTCGTTCAGCAGCAGGATCTTTTCCGGCGGCACGGCGATGTTCCGGCCGCCGCGGCGCAGGAAGCCTTCCCGCAGCAGGAAGCCGGTCGGCCCGGGAAATGAGGCGAAGGCGGCGGCGGGGATGCCGGCGAGCAGGCGCAGCCCGGTGATGACGCGGCGCCGGGCGGGATCCATCTGCCTTATTTTCACCTGGGGGAGCTTGCCGCTGCGCACCGCGGCGCCATAGGCGTCCAGGTTGGAAAGATTGCGGTAATCCGCCCCGTCCAGATAGCCGGCCGCCGAGGCGCCGACGCCCACGTAGGGCTCCAGGCGCCAGTACTTCAGGTTGTGGCGCGACGGCTTGCCCGGCCTGGCGAAGTTGGATACCTCGTAATGCCGGAAACCCAGGTCCAGCAACGCCCGCCGCGCCTGGAAGTAGAGCCGGGCGTCGCGGTCGTCCTCCGGCCGGCCGTGGCGCGCCCTCCAGGATATAGACCGAGACGTGCGCCGGCTTCAATGTCCCGACGATCTTGAAATTGCGCTCCATGCTTTTCCGGGTCTGGGTGGGCAGGCCGATGATCAGGTCGACGCTCGACGTTGGCGAAACCCGCTTCCCCGGCCATCTCCACGGCGCGGACGCCTTGCGCGGCGCCGTGGGTCCTTTTCAGGAAACGCAGGTCGCTCTCCTGGAAGGATTGCGCGCCGATGCTCAGGCGGTTCACCCCCGCCTCGCGCCATCCCCGCAGCCGGGCCGGTGCCAGGTCGTCCGGGTTGGCTTCCAGGGTGACCTCGGCGCCCTCGGCGGGTCGGAAATGTTCCGCGGCGGCATCCAGGATCCCCGCCACCTGTTCCGCCTCCAGCAGCGAGGGCGAGCCGCCGCCGATATACACGCTGTCGGGGGCGAGGCCCGGGTCGCGGCGCAGGCCCATTTCGCGCCGCACCTGGGCGAGATACGGTTCCATCCGCTCGGCCCGGAACCGGGTCTTGAAAAAATGGCAATAGAAACAGGCGCGGCGGCAGAAGGGGAAATGGACGTACAGGCCGGCTTTTTTCAAATCAGGACCAGGCGCTTTTTCTCGATCCAGCCGGCGATATGCTCGGAAGCGCGTGGCCTGGACCCAGTCGCCCGAGCGGTCGATGATCCTGACCTCCAGGCCGGGGCTGACCTTGAAGAGCACGGTGTTGTCCTCGCCCGGGCCGCTGCGCAGCTGGGAGCCCTCATCCCAGATGACGGCGACGTCGCTGCGCCCCGAGGGCCGCCGTCCGGCTGAGGTGATAGGCGCCGACGGCGGTGGCGAGCAGCAGGGAGAACGCCAGGGCGTAGAGCGTTTTTTTGTTCCTGCCCCGGGTCTGCAGCAGGAAAAGGCAGGCGTTCAGCAGCGCCAGCGCCAGCAGCAGCAGGACGCTCAACCCGTTCAAGGTCAGCTTGCTCTCCAGCAGCTGGATGGCGCGCCCCACGAAATCGGGTTCGGCGGGGTTGACGACGTCGCGGAAATGGCGGTTGGTCATGGCGATGTTGCGGGCGATGGCGGCGTCCAGGGGCTGGAGTTTCCTGGCCTTAAGGTAGTATACCTTGGCCGACAGGTAGCGCTCCATCTTGTAATAGCAGTTGCCGATGTCGTAGAGCACCTGTCCGTCGCTGACCCTCCGGTTGACTTCCAGGTAGAGAGAAAGCGCGGCGGCGTATTTGCCTTCCTTGTAGCTGCGGTTGGCGGCGGCGAAATCGTCGTCGGCGCCGGCGGTCGCCCGGGCGGCGAGCAGTGCCAGGCCGGCAAGGAAAATGATCGCTCTTTTTGCCTTCATTTCATTTTTCCGTCGATCTCCTTCAGCAGGCCGCGCAGGGTCTGCAGGTCTTTTTTCAATTCCAGCGCCGATTTCTTCTGCTGGGAGAACCGGGCCAGGTCGGACTGCCCCTTGATGAACAGGAATTGGGCGATATGGGCCTCCGGCACCTTGGCGTGGGCGAGAATTTCGCCGATGCGGCGGTCGTTGATCTCCGCCGGCCCCAGCCCGCTCTTGTCGCCGATGTAGCTTTCCAGCGCCGGGGCGATGTCCCCGGCGTGGCGGGCGGCGGCGAGCCGGCGCAGGGCGCGGGCGAGGATGCGCCGGTTGCGCAGCAGCGGGCTGGCGGCGATGCGGCGGTCCCAGACCGTCCTTTTGAGCAGGACCAGCAGGTTGGCGGCGAACAGGGCGACGATCAGCGCCGTGAACCATTTCTGGCGGTAGAGCAGCCGCGAGCGGTCATGGAGCGGGCCGTCCTTGATGAAATCGATGTCCTCGCCTTTCTGGACGATGGCGCTGCGCGGCAGGGTGCGGGCGAGGTCGGCGGGCAGCTTCTCCCCGCTGACCTGGATGGACACCGGGGAGCTGCGCAAGGTGACCACGCCGCGGGCCGGGTCGAAATAACGGAACTCCTGGGCGGGGAACGTGACCGCGCCGGCCCTCTGGAAAGAGACCGGGATCTCGGCGCGCAGGGTGCCGGTCAGGGCGCCGGGGGAGTAGGCGGTCTCCTGGGTGATCTTGGCCGGGTAGACCAGGGCCTGATCGCCGCCGGCGACCGTCGGCGGGATGATGGCCTTGCTGTTGCCGCTGCCGCGGATCTCCATCTGCAGGGTGACGATCTCGTTGATGTCCGCGCTTTTTTGCGGGCAGCGCAGCGCGAAGGAAAACTGCCCGACCGGCAGGCCCGCCGCCACCGCGGGCGGCTCGTTGACCTTGACCCTGATCTCCTGGGTCGAGCGGCGCAGCGCCTGGGCGCCGAAGAACGCGGACCGCGGGTCGGCCATCTCCAGCTCGAACTGCAGGGAAGGAATGACGAGGGTGCCGCTCTCGCCGGCGAACAGCGCCGCCTTGCGGATCTCGTAGACCTGGTAGATGACGCCGTTGACGTTCTCGCTGCCGGCGGCGATGGAGGGCGGGGTGGGGAACCATTCCTGCCAGAACCCGGCGAACGAGGGGCTGGACAGCATGTTCACCGCCTCGATGCGGTTGCGGGTATAGAGCAGGACGCGGAAAAGCAGCTGCTCGCCCTTGAAGCAGGATGCCTTGGAGAGCACCGCCCGCAGGTAGGCGTCCACTTTTTGCGGCCGGCGGTCCTGGAAGGGGGAGTCGAAGAAGTCGTCGCCGAACGCGGCCGCGCGGCGCTTGCCTGCGGCGCGTTGCCCGGGACCAGGCTGCCCTTGACCACCTCCACGGTGAAGCCTTGAGTCCGGTATTCGCGGCCCTGGTGGCTGTAGGCCACGGGCGGCAGGCTGAGCCGGCCGGTGCGCGTGGGCATCAGGTAATAGATGAAGCGCGTGGAGGACGAGCTGGCGCCGCCGCGAATCTGGAATTCGGAGCTGCGCGACGTCTGCAGCGTCCTGAAATCGTCGAGGTGGGCTGAGGTCGGGCTGGGCCGGGTTCTCGATATTGGCGAAGGTGAGGGTGTAGATGAGGGTGTCGTCGAGGCCGATCTTCCCGGAACTGACGGCAGCGCTGACCGAAGCGCTGGCCGAGGCGGTTGCGCCAGGCGTATTTTGGGCCGCCGGGACAGCGACCTGCGCGAACGTGCTCGCCGACACCTCGGCGTCGGCCGCCGGCAGCGCCGGCGCGACGACCAGCAGCAGGACCAGCAGGGACAGCAAGGAAGCGCTACCAGTCTTTTTCATTTTGGGCGGCGCTGACCTTGCGCTTTTTCTTTTCCATCTGCTTCTTTTCGTTCTGGTTGAGGAACTCCATCATGGCGCTGTATTTCTGCTTTTGCCGCTCCGCTTCGGCCTGGCTGTCCTGCTGCTGGTTCTGCTCCTGGGGCTGCTGCTGCTGTTCGCGGATCTTTTTCAGGGTCAGCTCGAAGTTTTTCTTGGCCTGGACGTCGTCGGGGTTTTTCAGCAGGCAGCGCTTGTAGCTTTCCAGCGCCTGGGGGAACTGTCCCAGGCGGAAAAAGGCGTCGCCCAGGTTGTAGTACAGGTCGGCGGCCGCCGGCTCCCAGCTTGCCCGGGTCGACGCGGGAGAATTCGTCGGCCGCTTCCTTGTATTTTTTCAACTGGTAGAGGGCGGCGGCGGTGTTGTTCAGCAGCTCCTGCGAGGCCGGCTTCAGCCCCTTCGCCGACAGGAATTGCTCCAGCGCCGCCGCGTATTTTCCCTCCTGGTACGCCTCGATCCCCTTCAGGTTACGACGTGCGGCGGGCTCGAACCAATGCCAACCCAAAAGCAAGGGGACCAGTAGCAGCGGGATCAGCTTTTTCGCCATGAGATCTTCCTGTCGCTGAGGGCCATCTCCCCGACCAGCAGGCAGACGGCCAGCAGCAGGGGATAAGCGAAGCGGTCTATCTTCTTGCTCCTGACCTTGCGGGACAGCTGTTGCCGCTCGTAGGCGCGCAGGATCTGGATCAAGGGGGCGATGCCGCCCGCGGAGCCCAGGCGGTAGTACTGCCCGCCGCAATCGGCGGCGATGCGGATCAGCGGCGCCTCGTCCAGCTGCGACCTGACGATGCCGCCCTGGCGGTCCTTTTTCCAGCCGATGGTCTTGCCGTTCCCGTCCAGCACGGGGATCGGCGCCCCGCCGGGGATCCCGACGCCCACGGTGAACACCGTGACCTGCTGCTTGCGCAGCCCCTGCACCGCCTCCGGCCAGGCCTGCATCTGGTCCTCGCCGTCGGTGATCATGATGAGCACTTTCCGGCTGGAGCGGGAATTGCGGAACATGCGGCCGGCGAGGGCCAGGCCCTTGGCGAAATCGGTCCCCTGTTCTGCTTCGGGGCTGGGCGCCGAGGCCAGGGCCAGGAGCTTGAAGGCCTCGTAGTCCAGGGTCGGCGGGCATTGGACATAGGCCACGGCGGCGAAATTGACCTGGCTGACCATGTCGGTCCGCAAGGAGTCGACGACGGCCGCGATCAGGTTTTTGGCCATCTCCAGGCGCGAGGGCGGCAGGTCCTCGGCGTTCATCGACGCGGAGGTGTCGAGCAGGAAGACGATCTCCAGGCCGCGGATGTCCAGGCTCTCGAAGCGCTCTCCCCATTGCGGCCGCGCCAGCGCCAGGATGAGGAAGAAAAAAGTCGCCAGCAGCAGCGTGGTCTTGAACAGGTCGATCTCCCGCCCCCCGCGCACGACGATCTCGGCTGCGGCGTCGTCGGAGATGAATTCGCGCAGGATCTGCCTTTTCTTGGCGAAGTTGCGCAGCGCCAGGATGGCGAAGGGGATGAGGAGCAGCAGCAGGAACAGGGCGGCGGGATAAGCGAAAGTCATAGGATCTCGATGAGGGCCATTGGATTTGCCGTTGTAGTCATTGTTTTTCAATATTATATCAAAATGAAGCTGGGTTTGAAAGGAGAACTCGGCGTAAGGCGTAGGGTGGATGGCCGGTTGGTATAGGTAGGGGCACGGCGTGCCGTGCCTTGCATGTGGTGCCGCACCCCTTTACTCGTTCTGTTGAAAATCTACGATATGGGGCACGGCACGCCGTGCCCCTACGCAGACTTGCTGTGGCGCAGTCATCGCGCCTTTATCGGACCGATAATCCTGATGGGCGGGATAACCCCGCCCCTACGCGGATTTACCTTGACCTCAGGTTTACTTCAATTTCTGAACCCGATACAATGATGTTATGAAGAAAAAGCCATTGCGCGCGGTGATCATAGGGTTCGGCAACGTGGCCCAAAAACTGGCCGCGATGTTGACCGAGGAGCGCGGGAAATATCCGGGACTGGTGGAGCTTGATCTCGAAGCCGTCGCCGTTTTTACCCGCGGCCACGGGGCGCTGGTCGAGCAAAAAGGCGTCGGCCTGGAAAAGGTCTTGAAGCGCTTCCGCGAAAACGGCTCGTTCCCGGCGGCGCCCATGACCGCCATGCAGGCATTGGCTTCGTTGGACTATGACGTATTGCTGGAGCTGTCGACCCTGGACATCGAACGCCGGGGCGAGCCGGCGGTCTCCCACGTTCGCGCCGCGCTGGAGCGCGGCCGCCACGCCGTCACCGCCAACAAGGGCCCCGCGGCTTTCGCCTACCGGTTATTGGAACTCCTGGCCCGCAAGAACGGCGTTCGCTTTCTCTTCGAAAGCGCGGTCATGGACGGCGCGCCGGTGTTCAGCCTGGGGCGGGCGCTGGCCGGCTGCCGGGTGACCGGGGTCTCGGGCATCCTCAACACCACCACCAATTTCGTCATCTCGCGGCTGGAGGCGGGCGAATCCATGGCCAGCGCCGTGGCGACGGCGCAGCGCCTCGGCTTCGCCGAGGCCGATCCCGCCCTCGACCTGGAGGGCTGGGACGCGGCGGCGAAGATTGCCATCCTGGCGAATTTCTTTCTGCAGGCCGATACCGACCCCCTGCGGGTGGAGCGCCGGGGCATCGCGGGCCTGGGCGCGGCCGACGTCGCGCGGGCGGCCGCCGCTGGCCGGCGCCTGAAGCTGGTCTGCCGGGCCTGGGCGGAGAACGGCGCCGTGCGGGCCGCCGTGGGTCCCGAAGAGGTGCCGCTGGGCCAGCATTTCGCCGCGGTCAGCGGCAAGGGCGCCGCCCTGCGCCTGGAAACCGACATGATGGGGCCGATCTGGATCGTGCAGGAGGACCCCGGGCTGGCCGACACCGCCGCCGGTGTCATCCAGGACCTGTTGACCGTGAATGCAAGCCGCTAAGGAGAAAAAAATGCCAAGAAGAACGTTGCTCAAAAAATCGGGAACGCGCGCGGTCCTGTTGTTTTCGCTCTGCTGGTTATTGGCCGGCGTATGCCTGCGAGCGCAAGCGACTTTGAGTGAAGCTGACGCCTGGAGCCGGGAACTTCTGAAGGAGAGGGACCAGAAGGACGTCGAGTTCAAGACCTCGGTCACCTCGCCCATGGCCGGTGGCGCGCGCCTGACCGTCACCGCGCTGGGAAAAACGTTCATCACGGTCACGGGCGGGACCGTCACCGCCCAGGCCCAGCCCGGCGCCGGAGCGGCCTTCGCGGTGTTTTTCAAGGAGGGGAGCTGGTATTGGGATGACGCCGCCCCGGGCGTCACCTGCCGCCTGGGGGAACGGGAGATCGCCATGGGCGTCGAGGCGCTGCCGCCGGGAAGCCTGTTCCGCGTCCAGCGGTTTTCCCTGGCCGTCTATCCCGGGCCGGACAGCCTGGCCCTGATCGTCTTCGACCCGCAGCGCCGGCAGCTGCTCGCTTTCAGGCACCTGCTCTATTACCCCCTGGACAAGCGCTACGCGGTGGCGGCCCGCCTGGAAAAATTCGCCGAGCAGCGGCCGGTGAAGATCGTCACGACGCGCAAGCTGGAAAAAACATTCTATCGCTACGCCCGGGTCCATTTTCGGCTGCAGGGAAAAGAGATGGCGCTGACCGCCCTGAAGGCGAGCCTGCAGGGCCCCGACGCCGGCGTCCTCTTCATCCCCTTCAAGGACATGACCAACGGCCATGAGACCTACGAGGTCGGGCGCTTCCTCGACGTGGAGGAGCCGGCGGGGGAGGAATTCGTCCTGGATTTCAACCGCTGCTACAACCCGCTGTGCAACTATTCGCCCGCCTACAACTGCCCGCTGCCGCCGCTGGAGAATTTCCTGGATGTCGACATTCCGGCCGGAGAAAAGATCTACCCTCACTGAAATTAGTGAAAAGTGAAAAGTAAAAAGTGAAAAGCGAAGGCCTTTTAGGCATATTGCGTTAAATTGCCTTTACTTTTCACTAATCACTAATCACTTTTTACTTTAGCTCGTTTCGTTATCAAGGAACTAGCAACGAGACGAACAACAGTACTCTGACATTCTCAATTCACTTTTCACTAATCACTTTTTACCAAAGTTCGTTTTATTACTTGGGCGCCGGCCCGTGCAGCAGCTTGCTTTCTTTCTTCTGCGGCCCGGAGTTCGCCACCGAGTCCCAGCCGGTCAGCCAGGTCTGCACGTCGCGATCGCCGTGCAGGGTGATGTTGATCTCGTCGCTGTCGCCGCCGCCCACGGGTTCGGCTTCCGCCAGGACCGTGATGGCCTCCTCGAAGTAATTCAGGGGGATGGCCCAGGTCTGGGAATCGTAGGCCGCGATCTCGGCGCCCTCGCCGTCCACCCAGGCATTCATCGGCAGGTTGCCGATATTGACCACGGTCACGTAGGCCTCAAAGTATTCATTCGCATTGTCCGAGCAGGAAGCAAGGAACAGGGTCAACGCCAGCACGGCCAATCCCGAAACGATCCTCTTTTTCATGCGAACCTCCATGGAGCGCCCGGGACCCTCGCCGGGGATCCTCAGGGTCTCCGTTATTGTACATGCAATACCCATGCCAAGCCAGGGGAGCGAATCCGTCCTGAAAACAGGACGGTCGGCGGCGAAAGCGGTTTATCTTTGCGCGCGGCGGGCGTATAATATTTTTTTCCGGAGGAAAGAACATGAAACCGCAAATCGTTTTCTGCATGATCGCGCTGCTGTCGCTGACCGTCTTCTCGCAAAGCGCCGCTGCCGTCAAGATCGACGAATGGCTGGTCCTGGGACCGGCGGCGATCCTGGCCGACGGCGCGGCGCTGCCGCCGGGCGCCGACGGCGCCCTGGACTATGATTTCCTGCCGCCGTCGGGGCTGCGGCCCGACGGCGGAGCGAAAGTGCAGTGGGACACCCAACGGCAACTGACATGGCGGCCCGGGGCCGCCCGCTTTGCCGGCGCCGTGGTCAGGCAGGCGGTCTACCTGGCCGTCTACCTGGAAAGCAAGCGCTGGCTGCAGGCCGACCTGGCCGTCGACGCGGCGTTCCCCCTCCGTTTCTACCTTGACGGGGCGGCGCTGGCCAGGTCGGGCGCGTCCGGAACCGGCAGCTACCCGCTCACCCTGGCCACCGGCAAACACCTTCTGCTGGTCAAGGGCATCTTGCCTTCTGGAGCCGACAAAAGCCATCTGCTGCAGGCCAGCATCCAGAACAAGCCGGCCTTCGCCGCCGACCCGCTCCTGGTCTCGCTGGCAAGCGAGCGCCGCACCGGCATGGAGGACGTCCTGAACCTGGTGAACATCAACGACGTGTTCCTCTCCCCCGACGGCCGCCGGGTCGCGGTCTCCTTAAGCCAGCTTGCCCGCGGCGCCGGCGCCAGCAGCCGCTGGCTGGAGGTCCTGGACACGGAAAACGGGGCCCGGGTCTTCACCTCGCAGGGGCTGGGACCGGTGGGCAATTTCCAGTGGCTGGGGAATTCGCGCCGCTTCTCCTTCAGCCGCGAGGAGAAAGAGCTCAGCCAGCTCTGCCTTTACGACCTCGACGACCATTCGTGCCTCACCCTGCTGGACGGCGTGAAGAACCTCTCCGCCTACTGGTGGGCGGACGACGGCTCCTTCCTGGTCTACGCCAGCGGGGAGGAAGCGGACAAGGACAAGCCCTACCGCTATGTCAAGAACCTCGACGACCGCTCCCGTTCCCCGGAACAGCGCCAGGCGCTGACCCTGTTCGTCCCCGGGGCCAGCGCGGGATCCCCGGGCACCCTGCAGCCGCTGACCACCGCCGCCGACAATTTCTCCCAGGTGCGCATCAGCCCCGACCGCCGCACGCTGCTGCTCGCCGCCTACAGCGAGGACGCCAAGGTCCGCCCCTACCACAGGAACACCCTGGTCCTTTATTCCCTGGCCGACGGCCGCCGGGAAAAGGTCCTCGACGATCCCTGGATCGGCGATTTCGCCTGGTCGCCCGACTCCAAAAAGCTGCTGCTGCTGGGCGGCGCCTCGGCTTTTTCCGGCCTGGGCAGCACCCTGCCCGCCGGGGTGATCCCCAATGATTTTGACGTCCAGGCCTATGTCTTCGACCTGAAGACGCGCAAGGCGGAAGCGCTGACCCGCAATTTCGCCCCGTCGGTCGACTCGGCCTTCTGGCACCCGGGCGGCAGCGTCTTCCTGAAAGTGACCGACAACGACTACACCCGGCTCTACCGCTGCTCCCCGGGGGACAGGAAATTCAGCCGCCTGGAGACCATCCCCGACGCCGTCGAAAGCGTCAGCTGGTCGCGGGCGGGCCGGGCGGCCTATTCGGGTTCCGGGCTGGGCAAGCCCCAGGGGCTGTACGTGTTGAGCCTGGCGGGTGGAGGCTCGCGGCTGCTGAAGGACTACAACAAGGCCTGGTTCAGCCGCGTCCGCTTCGGCAAGAACGAGAACTGGAGTTTCAAGACCGGCCAGGGCCGGACCATCGGCGGCTACCTCTGCTACCCGCCCGATTTCGATCCCGCGCGCCTCTACCCCTGCATCGTCAATTACTACGGCGGCACCACCCCGATCGGCCGCAATTTCGGCGGCCGCTATCCCAAGGACTGGTACGCGGCCAACGGCTACATCGTCTGCGTCGTCCAGCCCAGCGGCGCCATCGGCTACGGCCAGGAATTCTCCAGCGCCCACGTCAACGACTGGGGCGAGATCACGTCCGCGGAGATCATCCGCGGCGTCGAGGAGCTGCTGCGCACCCATCCCTTCATCGACAACCGCCGCGTCGGCGCCATCGGCGCCTCCTACGGCGGCTTCATGACCGAGGTCCTGGCCGCCAAGACCGAGCTTTTCGCCGCCTTCATTTCCCACGCCGGCATCAGCTCCCTCGCTTCCTACTGGGGGGTGGGCGACTGGGGCTACGACTACAGCGCCGTCGCCGCGGCGAACAGCTTCCCCTGGAACCGCAAGGACATCTACGTCGGCCACAGCCCCCTGTTCATGGCCGAGCGCATCACCAAGCCGCTGCTGCTGCTCCACGGCGAGGACGACAACAACGTGCCTCCCGGGGAGAGCTACCAGATGTTCGCCGCCCTGAAGCTGCAGGGCAAGCCGGTGGCCCTGGTCACCTTCCCCGGCCAGCAGCATTTCATCCTCTCCCCGCCGCAGCGCATCCGCTGGCTGCAGACCATCATGGCCTGGTTCGACCGCTGGCTCAAAGGGCAGGGGGAATGGTGGAACGAACTGTACCCGGAAAAGGACTAGTTCTCGGTTTACGGTTGACGGTATGTGGTAAGAATAAAATTCCAAGCACCAAGCACCAAAACACAAATAAGCACCAAGCTCCAATGACCAAATGACCAAAACGAGGAAAAAATAACTTTCAGTGCCTTTGTTTGGGTCATTTGAATTTGGAACTTGGAATTTATTTGGAATTTGGAGCTTGGATTTTGGTGCTTTGCTTCTTACCGTCGAACCGTCCACCGTGTACCGTACACCTAGTTCTTTACAGTCCCATTTCCTGCAAGGCCTGATCATAGGCTTCCTGGCTGATCCAGTGTCTCCTGAGCATGCGGCCGGCGATGATGCGCCGCTTGCGGTTCATGCGCGCGTTGCCGGTGTCCAGTGCCGAGAAGCGGTGCGGGTTGGAAATGATGGACGCCAGGCGGATGGCCTGGGACAGGGTCAAGCCGGAGGCGGACGTGGAGAACCAGGAGCGCGCCGCGGCTTCGGCGCCGTAGATGCCGTTGCCCCAATCGATGACATTGAGGTACAGCTCCAGGATGCGCTTCTTGCTCAGCTCGTTTTCCAGCTTCCAGGCGATTGCCGCCTCGCGCAGCTTGCGCCAGACGCTCTGCTCGGAGCTGAGGAACAGGTTCTTGGCCAGCTGCTGGGTGATGGTCGAGCCGCCGCGCAAAACCCGCTTTTTCTTGATATTGGCGTCCAGGGCCTTGCGCATCGACTCCCAGTCGAAGCCCTCGTGCTCGAAGAACTTGTCGTCCTCGGCGATCAGCACCGCCTGGATCAGGTAGGGTGAAATGCGCGACAGGGGGACGCGCCGCCACAGCCGCCGCGCCCGCCGCCCTTTCTGCCTGGCCGTCTCGCCCTGGAAGCGCATCATCGCCGTCTCCCTGGGGTTTTCTTTCTTCAGCCAGGAGACGTCGGGCAGCGTGATCCAGAATAGAATGCCGCCGGCCAGGACCAGGGCCAGAACGATCGCGGCGATGCGCAGCCACACGCGCCGGGGTTTCTTTTTAATCTTGTCGGCCATGAGGGGCCAATGTAATTCAAAGGCGCGGCGCTGTCAAGCCGAAGAAGCCCCCTGGCGCAATCGTCGGGCTAGAAACTTCTTCCCATCCTGAGATAGATCCACAGGTCCTCTCTGGCCCCGAAGCCGTGGGCGACGCCCAGGGCCAGGTCGGTCGCGGCGGCGCCGCCGAAGGCCAGGCGCAGCACGGCTTCGGCGCCGGCGGAACAAGCGATCTTGGGGAATAGTACCGGTTCGTGAGGCGGCCCATGTCGAAAAACGTTGTCAGGTAGACCCGGTCCAGGCTGCAGGCGGGCACCAGCGCTTTTTCGATCTTGAAAAGAGGCAGGCGGTATTCCAGGTTGAGCAGCCAGCCCCGGTCGCCGTAGAAGTAATCGGCTCGGAAATCCGCGCAGCAGGTCGAACGGATGGCTGCTGCCCAGGCCGCCTGCGGCTTCGCCCTCCGGCGCCCCCCATGCCATAGCGGGCAAGTCTCATGATCCCAGCTTCTGGCCAGCGCCAGGCGCCAGGCCAGCACCCCGGGCCGGAAGAGAGGAATGTAGTGGCGCAGGTCGGCCTGGACGCTCGCGGCTGGTCCACTTGTTGCCCAGGCCGGCCGGGTGGATGGAGCATTGGAGGGTGAGGCGCACGCCGTCCGAGGGAGAGATCGAGTCGTAGTATTCGCGGGCCGAATTGAATTCCAATCCCAGGCGGAAGCCGTTGGTACTGCCGCGATAAGCGTAGTGGCCATGATCGGAAATTTGGGACAGCCATTCCGCGTGCAGGTCGACGTAGGCGTACAGCTGCGAGCGCTTGCGCAGGCGCAGTGGCCACAGCGACGCCAGCTTCAGTTCCCGGGTCCTCAGGAAATAGCCGTGATCGTCGGTTTCGTCGTGGTAGGATAGCGACAGGGTCGGGAAGAGTCCGTCGTAAACATAGTTGAACAGGAAATTGGCCCGGCGGCTGGAAAAGCCGTAGTATCCTTCGAGGCTGTAATTATGAATCCCCAGGGCGTCCTGGCCGCCGGTCATGATCCCGGCCTGGAGCTCGTCGCCGCCCGGGCGCAGGGCGGGCGACCACCAGCGCGGCAGCAGGTCGCGCCATGGGCGGTAGGGGCGCGCGGCGGGCAGCGGCGGCGCGGCGTCGGCGCCGGGGATGGCCGAAGCCACGATCAACTCCTGGGGAGAGAACGACAGGCCGTCCAGGCTCGAGGCGCGCGATCTCCTGGCCGCGGCCGCTGAAGCAGGTGAAGAATAGCTCACTTCCGTCCCCTGAAAACGAGAATTGCCGCAAGCCCGACAGGCGCGGGTCCCGGCAAACGCCGCCGCCGCCGTCGATGGAGAGCGAAGCCAGGAACGCGGTCTCCGCACCGGCCTGGATGAAGAACAGTTTCCGGTCGCCTTGCCAGCGGGGCTGGCTGAGGTCGGCCCCGGCCGCGGTGATGAACGTGTTCTCTTCGCCGTTGAGCGAAAACAGGCCGATCCCCCAGGGTCCCCCATAAGGTTTGACCGCCGCCGCGACCATGCTGCCGTCCGGGGAGAGGTGCGGGCTGGGCCGACCCCGGCGAAAAGGCGGGAGAGCGGCCGCGCCGTCCCTTGTTTCATGTCGAAGACGGCGAGGCGGTAGCCGCCGTCGCCGCGCTGGACGCAGAAGATCTCGGAGGAGTTCTCCCTTTTGACCGGCTGCGAGAGGCGCTGGCCGCGCGACAGCCTTTGCCGGCGCCCGCTCTTCACGTCGTAGGCGTAGAGGTCGGAAAACTCGCTGAACGCATGGAACAGGTCTACCGCGGAAAAGTATACCTTGTTTTCCTTCGCGGCAAAGCTGATGCCGTTCACCGCGTCCATTTTCAGCAGCGTCCTTTCCCGGCCGCTCGGCAGGTCCAGGGACTCGATCGCTCCCCGCCGGCGGTAGTCGCGGCTGAAAAAGACCAGCCCGTCCTTGCCGAGCGGGCAGGGGTACTGGTGGGAAAAGCCCTCGCGGGTCAGCGGCGCCGGAGCGGGTCCGGCGGCCCCTCCTTCAACCCGGGGCGCCAGGTCCCGGTATTCGTCCCAGAGATCGCCCAGCGGCTCGCCGAAGGTGTTCTGGAAATCGCGGCTGCTGCTGATGAGAACCAGGCGGGCGGCGACCCGGTCCAGGTATAGCCTGAGGCGGTCGGCCCCGTATTTTTCGGCCAGGAATTCCATGAAGCCGGCGCCGAACAGGTATTTCGCAGTCGGCCCCGGCCAGGCCGCCGGCAGGCCGTCGATCCGGCTCCAGCCGGGGAACAGCCCGTCCCGGCGGGCGGCGGCGAGCATCAGCCGGTAGGGGGCGTGGTCCAGGCGGCCGTCGCCGCTGAAGCGCGATTCGCCGTACACGGCCAGGCCCTCGAGCGCCCAGGGCGGCATCTGCGCGGTCGAATACAGGATCGGCAGGGTGCCGAACACCCGGCGCAAGCCGCGGCCAAGCTCGGTGGCGGCGTCCAGGGTGAACAGGTGGGTCAGCTCATGCGCCAGCACCAGGTCGAGCCAGCCCCGGCTCGCGGCCAGCTCGGAGTCGGGGGCGGGCTCGGCCAGGTTGACCCCGATCCGGTTGAAGGGGAAAAAAGCGGCGAAGCCGTTGGCCAGGTCGGTGCTGTCGTCCAGGACGATGCGCGTCCGCGCCGGGAGCGGCGCGCGCCAGAAATCGGCCAGCTTTCCCCGGAGCGCCTCCGCGGCGGCGAGCGCCGCCTCGGCCTTCCATGAAGCGCGGGGCGGGAAAAATGACGGTGAACCCGTTGCGCTGGATCTCGCGCCAATGCTGGCCGGGAGGGTACTTGGCGGCGTGTAACATCACCCGCCCGGGGAGGCGGACAGGATGAAGCACGCACAGGCAGATCAGGGCGAATGGCTTCTTTTTCATTGTTTTTTGGTCGCGGCCAGTTTCTTTTCCCAATTCCAGGCGCTGGCAACGATCTCGTCCAGTTGGGGCACCCGCGGCGCCCAGCCCAGTTCGCCGCGGATCAGTCCCGTCTTCGGCGACCAGGGCGGCGGGGTCGCCGGGGCGGCGGGCGAGGCGGGTCGACCGGGAAATCGATGCCCGTGACCCGTTTGGCGGCGGCGACGACGTCCAGCACCGAGTGGCCGATGCCGTAGCCGCAGTTGAAGACCCGGCTCCGCTTCCTGGTCTTCAAAAATTCCAGCGCCAGCAGGTGGGCGGCGGCGAGGTCGTCGACGTGGATGTAGTCGCGGATCGCCGTGCCGTCGGGGGTGGGGTAGTCGGTGCCGAATACTTCCAGGCACGGGTATTGCCCCAGGGCGGTTTTGCAGCGCCCGGGTCAGCAGGTGGGTGGGCTGGCGGTAGTCCTGGCCGATCCGCGCCTGGCGGTCGGCGCCGGCGGCGTTGAAGTAGCGCAAGGCGACGTAGCGGAAGCCGGCGTTGGCGGCGGCGGTGTCGCGCAGCAGCATTTCGCTGACCAGCTTGGAGCCGCCGTAGGGATTGATCGGCAGCAGCGCGGCCTTTTCGTCGACCGGGACCTTTTTAGGCATGCCGTAGACGGCGGCGGTCGAGGAAAAGATGAAATTCTCCACCCCGTTCTCCAGGCAGGCCTTGATCAGGCGCAGGCAGTTGCAGGAATTGTTCTCGTAGTATTTCAGGGGCTGGATGACCGATTCGCCGACCTGGATGTAGGCGGCGAAGTGCATGACGCTGCGGATGGCATGCCGGCGCAGGAGCGAGCCGACCAGCTCCGCGTCGCCGACGTCGCCGCGGACGAGCTCGCCGGCGAGCACCGCCCCCGGCTTTCCCGACGACAGGTTGTCGAGCACGACGGGCCGGTAGCCCCTCTCTCCCAGGTCGCGCACCACGTGCGACCCGATATATCCCGCCCCGCCCGTGACCAGTATCGCTTCTCCCTTCCCGGTGGTTCCCTTTGTTTTCATGCGAGCAGTATATGAAAGCGCCTTATTTCAGTCAAGGCAGTTCGTAAAACTCGGCATACGACGTTGGCATACGGCGTACGGAAGACAAAACCAATTTCGCACGGCAAAAAATGAACGAAGCATTTGATCGCCAAAATATAACAAGACCTACGAATTGAGGAAATCAAGGCTTTTTGGCGATTTTATGACGATAAACGGAGAAATATCGCCATTCACGCCAGTATTGAACCTGAATTGCCCGCTGCCGTCAGCTGTACGCCGTCAGCCCTACACCGAGTTCAACGAAATTTAGACGCTTTTTCCCATGAAAATCCCATGGAACCGCTCAAAATCATTGACAGCAAAGGCAATATTGATTATAATTATCTTTCATTTCCACTTGAGTAAATAACAAAAACAAACAGGAGGATTCGATGCGTAATGCCTTGATCATGGGTGCTGCAGGAAGAGATTTCCATAATTTCAACACGTTTTTCCGGAACAACCCCGAAGTGCGGGTCAAAGCCTTCACCGCCACACAGATCCCCGATATCGCCGGCCGTAAATATCCCAGGGAACTCGCCGGGGAATACTATCCCCAGGGCATTCCCATCTACCCTGAAACCGAGCTGGTTTCGCTGATCAAAAAACTGGATATCGAAGACGTCTATTTCGCCTACAGCGACGTCCGCCACACCTACGTCATGGACAAGGCCTCGGAAGTCATGGCGGCCGGCGCCAATTTCATCCTGCTCGGGCCCCGCGATACCATGATCAAGAGCAGCAAGCCGGTGATTTCCGTGTGCGCCGTGCGCACCGGCAGCGGCAAGAGCCAGACCACCCGTCGCGTCAGCCAGATCCTGATCGCCATGGGCAAGAAAGTGGCCGCCATCCGCCACCCCATGCCTTACGGCGACCTGGTGAAGCAGAAGGTGCAGAAGTTCGTCACCAAGGCCGACCTGGCCAAGCACAAGTGCACCATCGAGGAGATGGAGGAATACGAGCCCCACATCGAGAACGGGGTCATCGTGTTTGCCGGCGTCGACTACGGCGCCATCCTGCGCGAGGCCGAAAAGGTCGCCGACGTCATCCTCTGGGACGGCGGCAACAACGACTTCCCCTTCTACAAGTCCGACCTGGAGATCGTCGTGGCCGACCCGCACCGCGCCGGCAACGAGCGCGAATATTACCCGGGAGAGGTGAACATCCGCCGCGCCGACGTCGTGGTCATCAACAAGATCGACACCGCCGACCTGGAGAACATCCTGGAGGTCCGCGCGAACATCCGCGAGCTCAACCCCAAGGCCATCGTGGTCGACGCCGCCTCGCCGCTGCTGGTAAAGGACTTCGACAAGATCCGCGGCAAGCGGGTGCTGGTCATCGAGGACGGCCCCACCCTGACCCACGGCGAAATGCAGTACGGCGCCGGCGTCATGGCCGCCGAGAAATACGGCGCCGCCGAGATGGTCGACCCGCGCCCGTGGGCCGTGGGCACGATCGCCGACACCTTCAAGAAATATCCCGACATCGGCGTGCTGCTGCCCGCCATGGGTTACGGCGCCAAGCAGATGAAGGACCTGGAAGCCACCATCAACAAGGTGGACTGCGACCTGATCATCATCGCCACGCCCATCGACCTGGGCCGCATCGTCAAGTTCAAGAAGCCGACGGTGCGGGTCGGTTACGAGCTCCAGGAGATCGGCACGCCGACCCTGGAAGAGATCCTGAAAAAGAAATTCAAAAAATAGAACCCGCCGCTGGCGGGTCTGAACGGAACGGCCGCTCCCTGGGGGGAGCGGTCGCCGCCGCTTGTTATTGGGGACAGGAGAAGATGAGAAGGAAACTGGCTTTGATCGCTTTCGGGGGCAATGCCATGCTGGAGGCCGGCGAAAAGGGCACGGCCAAGGAACAATACCGCAACGCCCAGAAAGCGGCGCAGCTGATGGTGGAGATCGTCCGCAAGGGCTACGAGCTGATCATCGTCCACGGCAACGGCCCCCAGGTGGGCAACATCCTGTTGCAGATGGAGGCGGCGGCCACCTCCATCCCCGCTTTTCCCCTCGACGTCTGCGACGCCATGACCGAGGGCAGCATGGGCTACATGCTGGAGCGGGCCATCCTCAACGAGCTGCGCAAGCGCTCCATCGACAAGGAGGTGGCGACGGTGCTGACCCAGGTGGTGGTCGACCGCGAGGACAAGGCCTTTCTGGCGCCCACCAAGCCCATCGGCCCTTTCTACAACAGCTTCCGCGCCTCGCAGTTGAAAAAGGAGAACAAGTGGCAGATGGTCGAGGACGCCGGCCGCGGCTTCCGCCGCGTGGTGCCTTCGCCGCTGCCCATCGATATCATCCCCAAGCGCGCCATCCGCGCGCTGGTGGAGCGGGGGATCGTGGTCATCGCCGCCGGCGGCGGGGGCATCCCGGTCTTCATCAGCCCCGCGGGGCTGGTCGAGGGCGTCGAGGCGGTCATCGACAAGGACCACGCGTCGGCGCTGATCGCCCGCGAGGCCAAGGCCGACCTGTTCATCATCCTCACCGGCGTGGACCGCGTCTGGGAGAACTTCGGCAAGGAGAACGCCCGACCGGTTCCGCGCATGGACGTGGACAAGGCCCGCCGGATGCTGGACCAGGGCCAGTTCCCGCCCGGCTCCATGGGGCCCAAGATCATCGCCGCCATCGACTACATCAACGGCGGCGGCCGCGAGGTGCTGATCACGTCGGCCGAGAAGCTGAAGGCGGCGCTGGTCGACCGCTCGGGGACCAAGATCGTCCGCAAGGGGGCAAGCCATGAAAAATAGGCGCTCCAGGACGCGGGCAGGAAATCATTCAAGGGGGAATAGCAGAGTGGAGAATAAGATAGAAACAAGCTTGGACATCGGCGCCGCGGAAATGGAATTCGTCCGCCAGTTTCTCACGGGCAAGACGCAGCCCCTGGATTTCGAGGACATCGTCTACCAGGTGGCGCTTTTCAAGACGCGCGACGACCGCAAGAGCCAGGTCAAGGTCTACGACCCCGGCTGCGAATACAAGGCCGGCGACCTCATCTTCAAGGACTACCCTGGGCAGCTGCCCGTGGGCAACAAGAAGTACATCACCGTGGACCAGGGCGTCATTCTCAAGGTCGAGGAGGCGCGCCACCGCAACGGCCGCGACGAGATCCTGCTCAGCTACGAGGGCACGTCCGAGTTCCGCAAGTATACCGAATACCTGGTCAAGCAGAAGATCGACCTGCTGCTGCCGCACAAGGCGGAGAAGCCCTGCCGCGAGGCCGAGTTCATCACCATCGACATCGACCCGCGCCAGACCCAGTCGCCGCTGATCGAGCGCGATTTCAACCACCTGCGCAAGAAGCTGACCACGGCGCTGAACAAGGAGGCCGCCGTCGCCTTCATCAACGGCAAGGTGCTGCTCAAGGAAAACCTGAAAGCCGTCGCGCCCGAGGTCTTCACCTCCATCCGCGAGTTCCTGAAAGGTCGCCCGCTCTCGGAAAGCACCGAGTTCTTCGTCGAGAATTTCTGCAAGGTCGACCCCGCCTCTCCCGATTTCGCCGCCACCTGCTTCGCCCTGAACTATATCATGACCAGCCAGTACAAGATCGACCTGCAGCAGACCAGCAGCGCCGGCTGGGGCAAGTGGCACCTGATCTCCGTGCTTTACCATATCAAGAAGAACGTCCTGGTCAGCGAGGCCAATCCCTTTTTGAACAAGGTCAGCTACGCCGACCGCAAGAACCTGCCGCAGAAGCGGAAAAAGTTCGAGGAACAGATCTTCAGCGAGGGCGAGACGCGCTATTTCCTGACCCAGCGCGAGGTCGCTTCCGGGGCGGTGCGCCTCAAGCCCGGCCTGTACCATTTCGGCGACGCCGTCGAGATCGAGGCCGCCGATACGCTCACCCACAAGAAGTACACCCTGTATTACTACCAGGACGAGAACCTGCTGCTGGGCTTCGACAAGGTCTTCGAAAGCTACAAGGCCCTGCAGGGGACGACGCTGGTCATCGAGCAGACGCCCGCCGGCGATTTCCAGTTCACGGTCAAGACCACCAAGAAGGGCGCCATCACCGACAAGGTCGTCTACGACGCCGAGAAGAAAGTGTTCGTGGTCTCGGGCGAGAAAATGGCCTCGACGGTCGCCCCCAACCGGTCGATCTTCCTCGAGGCCGAGGTCTTTCACGCGCTGGCGGAACGCATGGACGAGTTCCGCAAGGCCGAAACCTACAACAAGCTCTTCCACAAGATCTTCCTGGAGTTCGGCGGCCGCGAGAAGAATTACGAGATCCACATCCTGCGCCTCTACCACATCCTCGACCTCATCGCCCCCGTCGACCTCAAGCTGGTCGAGGAGGTCATCCTCAGCAACCCCGAGTTCATCCCCGCCGAAAAGATGGCCGGCGTCTTCTACCTCGATTCCGACGCCGTGGTCGAGATCGAGGAAGAGGAAAAACTGCGCCGCCAGGGGCTGATCGACGACCAGAAGCGCAGGCGCGAGGAGTCGCGCAAGCTGCAGCACGACGAGGAACTGAAGGCCCAGGACGAGATCCGCCTGCTGCGCGAGGAGCGGCGCAAGAAACGCGAGGAGGAGATGTGGCAGAAGGAGAAGCTGCGCGAGGAGAAGGAATCGCAGCGCCGCGCCGAGATCGCCTTCGCCGCCCAGGAGAGCGCGCCGGCGGCCGAAAGCCGTCCCGCCCGCAAGCCGTACGCCAAGGGCAAGGACGAGTTCGCCAAGCCGCAGGCCCCCTTCGCGACCGAGGAACCGGTCAAGCCCGACGCGATCAAGAAGCAGAAGAAAAAGATCGTGGCCGAAAAACCGATCAAAACGGTGAAAAAAGGACAGAAAAAGATCCTGGAAGAAAAAATAGAGCTTGACGAGAGCAAGAAGCAGATCATGCAGGAAGACCTGATCGAGGCCGCCCGCGACAAGGATGAGGAAGTGAAGAAGGAGCCGGTCAAGGAGGTCAAGGTGGCCTACAAGGACGAGGGGGCTTTCGGCGGCATTTTCGCCAGCCAGCTCGACCAGATCGTCAAGAAAGAGAGCGAGGCGCCGGCCAGCGCCGCCGGCAAGAAGGAAAAGAAGGGGAAAAAGAAGACCGGGGAGTGATGAAGATCCTGCTCAATGCCTGGATGCGGGAGATCGACCGCGCGGCGATCGAAGAGCGCGGCATCCCCGCCATCGTCCTGATGGAGAATGCCGCCCGCGCCTGCGCCGCGTTTTTCGCCGGCGAATTCCCGCGCAACCGCTACCCGGACTGCCTGGTCCTTGCCGGCAAGGGGAACAACGGCGGCGACGGCCTCGCCGTCGCCCGCCTGCTGCTGGAACAGGGGTACGAGGTGCGCGTCCTGCTCCTGGCCCGGCCCCAGGACCTCAGCCCCGCCGCCAGGATCAACTTCGACCGCCTCCTGGAAGCGGGCTGCCTCCCGGAGACGGTGAGCGCCGCCGCGCCAGCTTAAAAAGATCCTCGCCTCCTGCCGCGCCGGCGAGACCTTCCTGGTCGACGCCGTTTTCGGCACCGGCCTGGACAAGCCCGTGAGCGAAGGGTTGTTCGCCGAGGCGTTCGACGCGGTCAACCGCTCCGGCCTGCCGGTGGCGGCGGTGGACATCCCCTCCGGGCTGGGCGAAAGCTTTGCCCCGGAAGCCGGCGTTCACCTCCGCGCCCGCGTCACGGCCGCGCTGCACGCCTTGAAATGGGCCCATCTCAACCCCGACGGCAACCCCGACTGCGGCCGCATCCGCGTCGTGGACATCGGCATCCCCCAGGACCTGGAAAAGGGGGAGGAAATGTACATCCGCCTGAGCGAGCCGGCCGACTTCAAGGCCCTGCTGGCCCGGCGCCCGAGTTCGGCCCACAAGGGCGATTTCGGCCACGCGCTGGTCGTCGCCGGCTCCGTGGAGAAACCGGGCGCGGGCATCCTCGCCTCCTTCGCCGCGCTGAAGAGCGGGGCCGGCCTCTGCACCGCCGCCGTCCCGCCGTTCAACCGCGACCTCTACGTCCTCGCCCACCCCGAGGTCATGACCCTGCCCTACGAAAAAGCGGAAGACCTCACCGCGCGGCTGGGCGATTTTTCCTGCCTGCTGGTCGGCCCGGGCATGGGCGATTCGCCGGCCACGCTGCGCACGGTGGCGCTGCTGCTGCAGAAGGCGAAGGTGCCGGTCATCCTCGACGCCGACGCGCTCAACGTCCTGGCCGGGCGGACCGACCTGCTGCGCGTGCTGCGCACGCGGCCGCTGGTGCTCACCCCCCACCCCGGGGAATTCGCCCGGCTGATCGGCAAGACCGTGAAGGACGTGCAGCTGCGCCGCCTCGCCCTGGCGCGGGAATTCGCCATGAAGAACGGGGTATACCTGGTTTTGAAGGGCCACCACACCCTGACCGTTTCCCCGCTAGGGGCGGTGCGCGTGAACCAGACCGGCAACCCGGGGATGGCGACGGCGGGAAGCGGCGACGTCCTCGGCGGCATGATCGCCGGTTTCCTCGCCCAGTTCTACCCGAAATTTCCCCTGGACGTCATCCTGGCCGCCGCCGTCTTCCTGCACGGCTACGCCGGCGACCTCGCCGCCCTCCAGGTCGGCGAGATGGGGCTGACCGCCGGGAACATCACCGCCTTCATCCCGAAAAGCTTCCAGAAGATAAATGGCTTTCACTCTCCTTTCCTCGGCTCCTGACGAGACCCAGGCCCTGGGCCGCCGCCTCGGCCGCCTGCTGCGCGGCGACGAGGTCGTCCTGGTCAGCGGCGAACTCGGGGCGGGCAAGACCGTTTTCATCAAGGGGCTGGCGTCGGCGCTGGGCATCCCCGCCGCGGACGTGGTCAGCCCCTCCTACGTGCTGATGAACCTATACCGCGGCCGCTACGACCTCTACCATTTCGACCTCTACCGCCTGGGCGCGATGCCGCAAGCCCTGGAGAGCCCCGTCGACGAATGCCTCGGCGCCGGCGTGCTCGCCGTCGAATGGGCGCAGTACCTCGACGCCGGCTACTTCGCCCTGCCGCAGGCCGTCGCCGTGGCCATCGCCGAGGAAAAAGACGGCCAGCGGCGCATCACCGTGAGCAGCGCGCTGCCCCACATCGCCCTGTAGATGAAGACCGTCTACCTCATCCGCCACGGCGAAACGCAAGCCAACCGCGACGGCGTCTTCCGCGGCCGCGGCGAAGTGCCGCTGAGCCCGGCCGGCGTCAAGCAGGCCGGGGAACTCCGCGCCCGTTTCGCCGGCCTGCCGGTGCAGCGCGTCATTTCTTCCCCGCTGCAGCGGGCGGCGCAGACGGCGGCGGCATGCTTCCCCGGGCGGGCCGTCGAGCTCCAGGAGCTGGTCAACAACCTCGACCTGGGGTCCTGGTCGGGCCGCAGGAAAAAGGAGATCGCCCGCGAGGAGCCCGAGCTCTGGCGGCGCTGGCTGGAGGAACCCGAGCGCATGTCCTTCCCGGGCGGCGAGTCGCTGGCCGCCATGAAAGCGCGGGCGCGCCATTTCGACCTCCTGCTGGCGGGAGCGGCGGAGGAGCGCATCGCCGTGGTCACTCACCGCTCGGTCCTGAAGGCCCTGCTGGCCGAGGCCCTGGGGCTCGGCGAGCAGTGGTTCTGGAAATTCCACCTGGACAACGCCTCGGTCACGGTCCTGCTGCACCAACCGCCCCGGGGTTTCGTCCTGGCCAAGCTGAACGGAACGGAGCATTTGTCGGAAACCGTATTCGAATGGGATTAGCCGAGCTCCAAGAGCAGAACTCGGCGTAAGGCAGACGGTTGACGGCGGATGGCAAGAGAAACAGCGTGTAATTGATATTTGGCTTGAACTTGACAACCCTATCCGCAATGGCGCATATAATAAGATATTCATAAAATTGATTATGACCGGGGCTTGGTCCCCGTCGAGGGAGGAAAGACAATGAAGCGCGTTAAAGTCGGCTTACTCCTATTCGCCGCCGTGATCACCCTTGCCGTCCTGGGGGCGGTCTCCTGCAGCAAGACGATCGACAACGGCCCGGGCGACGGCGATTCGTCGGTACCGGCCAGCGCCATGGCCTACGTCGCTTTCGCCTGGAACGACCTGGGCATGCACTGCCTCAACCCGACCTACGACAAGGCCGTCATCCTGCCTCCTTACAACACGCTGTGGGTCCAGGTGGTCAAGCGCGGCAATCCGCCCCGGATCGTGACGTCGGGCGTGACCGTCGAATACGCCCTGCGCGGCAATACCTATTCGTACGGCAAGCGGGATTACGGCCAGTTCTGGGACAACTGCCCCGCGCTCTTCGGCGTCTCCCTGCCCCATGACCGTGGCTTGAACCTCGAGGACCCGGGGTTCCACAACACCCTTTTCGGGACGATGCTCGTCAAGGGCACCCATTTCCAGGCCAACGGCATCCCCGTGGTGCCGGTCAACGACGCCCTGGCCTGGGACCCCTACCAGGTCGCCGACATCACGGTGAAGGACTCCGCCACGGGCGTGATCCTGGTCACAGACGCGGGCGACCGTGCCCACCTCCGACGAGATCAGCTGCAGCAAGTGCCACGGCGCAGGACGCGCTGCTCAACGTCCTGCTGGAGCACGATGACGAGGAGGGGACCCGCCTGGCGGCCAACCGGCCGGTCCTCTGCGCCGGCTGCCACGGCACCCCGATCCTGGGCCAAAGCGGGCCGGGCTCGTCCGGCCGCTACCTCTCCCAGGCCATCCACGGCTTCCACGCCTCCAGGGGCGCCGCCTGCTACGACTGCCACCCGGGGCGACGACCCAATGCAGCCGCAGCGTCGCCCACACGGCGGCCGACGGCAACTGCAGCGCCTGCCACGGCAAGATGAGCGACGTCGCCGGCTCGGTCTCCTCCGGCAAAAGGACCCCCTGGCTGCAGGAGCCGGCCTGCGTCACCTGCCACCCCGGCATCCCCGAGATCGACTCCGGGGCGAGCCTCTACCGGAACGCCTTCGGGCACCACGGCGTCTCCTGCGCCGCCTGCCACGGCAGCCCCCACGCCCAGGTCCCCAGCAAGCAGGCCGCCGACAACTACCAGGCCATCCAGTACGAGGGCAAGGCCCGCCCGATCGGCGACTGCAAGGTCTGCCACGATTCCACCCGCGGCGGTGGCGGCATCGACGAGTTTACCGAGGCCCACGGCGGCAGCCGCGCCACCGCCTGCTCGGTCTGCCATACCGTCGCCCCCGCCGCCAACGCCTCCGCCTGGCCGCACCAGTTCATGTGGAAGAAGCGCTGATGACGCGGCCGGTTTTGCGGCGGCTTGCGATCGCGGTACAATGCATTTGATTTAAAAGGAGAATCACGATGAATAAACGATCATTGGCTTTGGCGCTGATCCTGGTTTTCTGCGTGACCGCCGGCGTTGCCGCCGCGCAGAAGGACGACGCCAAGTGCAAGGACCACCCCGCGTTCACCCGCATGCCCGATTATTGGATCTACTCCTGCCAGCAGAAGCAGTTCGATTCCTACGCCTTCGCCGTGGGCAAGGGCAAGACCGAGCCCGTGGAAGGACAATACTGGATGATCGCTTATCGGCCGCAGAATACCCTGGCCTCCAAGCCCAGCGAGCTTCAGATCCAGCGCAACTTCGAGAACGCCATCCAGAAACAGGGCGGAACGGTCCTCTGGAGCGAGAAGGGGAAGAGCTCTTTCAAGTTGCTCACCCCCGGAGTCGAGATCTGGGCCGAGTTGCGGACCGATTTCACCGGCGGCTACAGGCTGTTCATCGTGCAGAAGCAGGCCATGGCGCAGGACATCATCGCCGACGCCGCCGCCATGGCCAGCGACATCAACGCCACCGGCCACGTCGCGGTCTACGGCATCTACTTCGATTCGGGCAAGTCGGTGGTCAAGCCCGAGTCGGCGCAGGCGATCGCCGAGATCGCCAAGCTGCTGAACGGGCAGCCGGGGCTCAAGCTGTACGTCGTTGGCCACACCGACAACCAGGGCACCGTGGAGGGCAACATCAGGCTCTCGCAGGACCGCGCTGACGCCGTGCTGAAAGCGCTGACCGGCGAACACGGCATCGCGGCCGCGCGGCTGCGCGCTCATGGCTGCGGTCAGTTCGCCCCGGTCGCGGCCAACGACGCCGAGGCCGGGCGCGCCAAGAACCGGCGCGTCGAGCTGGTCAAGCAGTAGGGGAAAACGCCGGCAAGCAGCCTAACTCGGCGCGGAACTCGGCATAAGGTAGACGGCGGACGGTTTAAGGTAACGGCAATAGAACGTGAATTTCCATACTATTTCACCCCTTGCTCCCTGCCATCTGCCGTCAGCCGTCAACCGATGGCTATTCCTTGAGTTGGGTCAGCGGCCCTGATTTTTTCAAGGCTTGGGACCGTTGCGCCTGTCGCTCGCCCGTGGGCTGAGCCGTAGGGCGATTTTATTTTTGGCCGCTTTTTGTCATCTGGTACTGGATATCGATGATGCGGTCGCGCAGCCGGGCCGCCGCCTTGCCGGGGTCGGCCTGCCGCGAAATGCCGCGCGATACGGGAAGCAGCATTCCCTTGCCGTCCCGGCGCAGTCCGGCCATGAGCGCCGCTTCCATGTCGCCGCCCTGGGCGCCGACCCCGGGCGCCAGGAACCATAGCCCGGGCGCGACGGCGCGGACGCGCGCCAGCGCCTCCGGCTGGGTGGCGCCGACCACCAGGCCGATGTTGTTCTTCGTGTTCCAGCTTTGGGCCAGGCGGGCGACGGCGACATACAGGGGCTCGCCGCTTCCCGGCTCGCCGCTCCCGTTGACCGGCAGGTCCTGCAGGTCGGCGGCACCGGGGTTCGAGGTCTTGCAAAGCAGGAACGCCCCCTTTTCGGGGTCGGCGAGGAAGGGGGCGATGGAGTCTTCCCCCAGGTAGGGCGAGAGGGTGATGGCGTGGGCGCCAAGGGTGGCGAAGGCGGAGCGGGCGTACGCTTCGGCTGACGAGGCGATGTCCCCGCGCTTGGCGTCCAGGATGACGGGGATCAGCGAACCCAGGCGCTGCGACCGTTCCCGGACGGAGTCGATGACCCGCTTGAGCGCCGTCCAGCCCTCGGCGCCGAACGCCTCAAAGAAAGCGGCGTTGGGCTTGAAAGCGGCGGCGTAGGAGGCGGTTTTGTCGACCAGCTCCAGGCAGAATTCGCAGGCGGCCTCGGCGGTCGGCCGGGGGAGGTCGGCGGCGTGCGGGTCGAGGCCGACGCACAGCAAGGAGGAGCAGTCGGCGACGCGTTTTTCCAAAAATGTAAAAAAAGTTTCCATGATTCCTCTCAATTTCAGGGAAGGATCTTTGCCCAAGGCATTTTAAGCAAACCCCGGGAAAAAATCAACCCGGGGCGTGAGGTCCCCGCATCCGCCCTTGGACGGGAATCCGTCATTTCGCGGCGCAAACCGCCTTTTTCAGGCGGGAAACGGAGAAAAAAACGCCGATTCCACCGCTTTTCCCGCAAAAGGTCGTGGTTCCGGCATGGATGGAATTATCTATTGATATAGGTATTCTACATGTAGAGATTCAGTGCAAAGCCAGGACATTAAGTAGCCATGATGGTCGGGGGCCTTTTTTTAGGAGTTTTCCACATAACTATGTTTCAAAAGTAATTTTCTCCCCCGCCTGCCGATTAAAAAACATATGCACATTTCCACAGTTCGAGCCAAAGGGTCGGTATTGGGAATCGGGGACTTCTTCTCTTCCGGCGGCGGTCTTGGCCCAGGCGCCCGCCGCCCGCTGAGCGCGAGCGGGGAGGGCCCCGCCCTTGTCTTTGCAGACCGGCTGTGCTATAAAAGACGGAACATGGCCACCTATTATGATTCGCAACAAACCGAGCGCATGCAGGAAGTGCACGGGGCGCCATTGGCGCCGTTCTGGCGCCGCGCCGCCGCCTTCACTCTCGATATCGTCATCATGTCCCTCCTGTTCGTCGCCCTGGGCTCGCTGCTCGAGCCGTTCCTGCGCAAGTTCGGCTGGACGCTGCGTTCCGACAAAGGTGTGGTTTTCGCGCTGCACGCCAACTGGTACAGCGTCGCCTGGGTGGTAACCTATTTCGGGCTGGCCACCTATTTCGGCAAGGGCCGCACCCCGGGCAAGGCCCTGCTGGGCATCCGCGTGGTCTCGCTGGCGCACGCGAAGATCTCGCTCTGGCATTCGCTGGAGCGCGCCCTGGGCTACGGCGCCTCCATGCTCGAGTTTGGCTTCGGCTTCCTGCAATACTTCATTAACCCCAACAAGCGCACGGTGCACGACCGCATCGCCGAGACGATCGTCGTCTCCGCTCCCTGGCAAAAGCGCGGCAAGCGCAAAACCTGATCAATCCGGAGGAAAATATGCCGCGATTGTCCGGAGCCAACAGGACGCCGCCTGCGGGCTGCTCCTGCTGCTGTCGCGCCGGCGAGCGACACGAGAGTCTGCAGGGGATGCCCCGAAATCAGACCGGCTTGAATTGACGCTGTTTCCTGACAGCGGCAATAAATATTGGCAACGCCGCCAGCTGCAAGGTCATTGAAAAAATGACCAGGGCGACGGTTGATTTAGTGTATAGAATTCCCATGACGGCGCTCCCCAAAAACCAGGCAATTCCAAATCCGGTATCAAATACTCCAAATGACGTGCTTCTTTTCTCCCTGGGGACGACGGCAGCGAGCGCTGCTTTCAAAAGAGATTCTTGTGCCCCCATGCCAATGCCCCAGAGAATCATGCCGGTAAAAGCCAAAAAGAACTTGCCCAAGAAGACAAACGGAGCAAAGAATGCCCCCAGAAAAAAGGCGGCGAGCATCACCCTTGGGCCTGATTTGTCCAATAAGCGGCCGAAGACAAGAGAACTGATCCCTCCGGCGGCCATGGCAACCGCGTAAAGAATTGGGATCCAGTGCCTGGGGACGCTATTTGTTTTGTCAAAGTGAAATGCGATCAAAGCGAAATCAGCGAATCCGGCGCCGATCAAAGCTCCGCCAGACAGATAGAGCCAATAGACCTTCGTTAGTCCCGTGGTTGCAAAACCTGCGGCCTCTTTTTTATCCAACTCCTCTGGCTTGGGAAAGAACAACCTGGCGGCGACAAGCGCGGCGATACACACCAGTGCGGATAGTAAAAGAATACGATAGCCGTGTCGATAACTCCCTTTTAAAAATAACACCCAGGCCACGATTAAAGGGCCGAGCGTTGCGCCAAATTGGTCCATGAACTCATTGAGACCAAATACCCATCCAGATCCCATTTCCTTGCCCGCAAAGGAAAGCATGGCTTCCACGGCCGGTTTTCTGATGGCTCTTCCCGTGCGTTCCAGGACGATCAACAAACAAGCCATTGGCCAATTGCCCGCTAATGCCAACGCCGGTACGGCAAGCATGTTAATCGTATAGCCTACAAACGCAAAAATCCAATATTGGTGAGTCTTATCGGCAAAAAATCCGGCCACGGAACGTAGCGCGTAACCTAGCAATTCACCAAAACCGGCGACGAAGCCAACGGCAACGGCGCTGGCGCCCAAACTAGATAGGAAGGCACCGTTAATGCTTCTCCCGCCTTCATAGGTGAAGTCTGCGAATAAATTTACGATACCGATGATCAATACAAATCCCAAAGCGTGCCGGGCAGCATCCTTTTTATTCATAATTTTATAATTAAAGCTTTTTCATGATCATAATGTCAAGTAACAGGTAAGAGCTGTGCCCGGTCGGCCGTGGCCGGCGCCCTGATCCCCTCGAACGGCAATATTTACTGATCGGGAGAAGATAACTCTTCCGGCGATTATTTCTTTTTTACGTTCCCGCTCATTTCCGCGAACGCGCGGATGGCCGCCTCGGCGAGCACGCGCATGGCGTTGACCACCGGCACCGTCGCTCGGGCGGGGTTGAAGGCCAGCGGGATCTCGGTGCAGCCCAGGACCAGCACCTCCGCTCCCCGGGCCTCCAGGTGAGCGCCGGCGGCAGGCCAAACAAATCTAAAATTTCGCGGCCGCCTCTGACTCCTTGAAGCCAAGCCTATATTGTCTTCCCGGCGCTTCCCCGATGAAAGATTCGAGACGATTAAGGTGAAAATATTTTATCACTATTGACATTTGAAAAAAACTATTCTATTCATAAGGCAGGGGCGCGTGCGATTCGAGGGTGCCAGGATGGTAAGGGGACGGCGCGGCCTGAATAAAATCCCCGGTTGTTTCAAGGAGGTTGGCATGAATAAACTCATTTCGCGCAACACGTTGAGACTCATCTTTTTGCTGGGCGTGGCGGTCTCGGTCCTCTCGGGCAGCGCCCTGTTCGGGTACAAGTCCTACATGACGGGCAACGCGGCCGACGTGAACACCCCGACCAGCTTCGGCATCTGCATGATGGGTGGCGGGACCGATGTCGACGCGGCCATCCGCTGGATGATCGCCAAGTCGGGCGGCGGCGATTTCGTGGTCATTCGCTGCACCGGTTCCAACGGCTACAACGATTACATCTACTCGCAGCTCGGCGGCGTCGATTCGGTGCAGACGCTGGTCCTGTCCAGCCGGGACTCCAGTAACAGCTACGTCAATACCCAGATCCGCAACGCCGAGGCACTGTTCATCGCCGGCGGCGACCAGTCCGACTACTGGAATAACTGGCGAGGCACTCCGATCGAGGACTCCATTAATTCGTTGGTGGCCAAAGGCGTGCCCATCGGCGGCACCAGCGCCGGGGAAGCCATCCTGGGCTACTTCAGCTATCCTTCGCTGACCAAGGCTTCGGTCACCTCGAGCGCCTGCCTGGCCAATCCATACAACCGGGACGTCACCTTGGGCCGGGATTTTCTGCTCCTGCCCAGGCTGGAAAAGGTGTGCACGGATTCCCATTTCGTCACCCGCGACCGCATGGGCCGCCTGGTGACCTTTCTGGCGCGTTTTGTCAAGGACGGCTGGACCACCCAGGCGTATGGCATCGGCGTCGATGAAATGACCGCCGTTTGCATGGAGGGGAGCGGGGTGGCGACCGTCATGGGCTCCGGGGCCGCCTATTTTCTCAAGACGCCGGGCATGCCCGAGACCTGCGTATCAGGAACGCCGCTGACCTATCGCAACATCCCGACCTACAAGGTGACCAGCAGCGGAAGCTTCGACCTGGTGACCTGGCGTGGCAACGGTGGCTTGAGCTATACTCTTTCGGCCGTGGCCGGCGCCCTGAGCTCCTCGAACGGCAATATTTACTGATCGGGGGAATAACACTCTTCCGGCGATTATTTCTTTTTTACGTTCCCGCTCATTTCCGCGAAGGCGCGGATGGCCGCCTCGGCGAGCACGCGCGTGGCGTTGACCACCGGCACCGTCGCCCTGGCGGGGTTGAAGGCCAGCGGGATCTCGGTGCAGCCCAGGACCAGCACCTCCGCCCCCCGGGCCTCCAGGTGCGCCCCGGCGGCGGCCAGCAGGTCCTCGCTCTCTTTTTTGCCGGTCCCGGCCTTGATGTTCAGGATGGCCTTCATCACGTAATCCGTTTCGATCGCTTCGTCGGGGACGATCGTCTGGCGGCCGCTGGCGGCGAATTCCTTTTCGTAGAGCCCGCTGCGGATGGTGCCGCTGGTGGCCAGCAGCCCGATGCGCCGGGACTCGGGGTAGCGGGCGACCACCTGGCGGACCGTCTCGCGGATCATGTGCAGGATGGGGATGTCGACCGCCGCCTGCATGCGGTCATAATAATAGTGGGCGGTGTTGCAGGGGATGATGATGAAGGAGGCGCCGGCGTCGCGGAGCCGGGTCACGCCCTCCACCAGATAGGGCACGATCGCCGGATCGCCGCTCTGGATGGCGGTCGTGCGGTCGGGCACCTGGGGGAAGCTGTAGATGAGGGTGGGGATATGCTCCTGGTCTTTTTTGGCCGGCGTGAGCTGCACGATCAGCTGGTACATGTTGGCCGTGGCTTCCGGGCCCATGCCGCCGAAGATGCCCAGGATCACCGGCGGCCGGGCGAGCTGAATTGCCGCCGTCCCCATTGGGGGATTGGGGGATTTGACGGGATGGAGCTCCACGCGCTGCCGGGCGCAGCCGGCGGCGAAGAGGCAGAGGAAGAGCGCCAGCAGGGGAAGAATAATAAATGCTTTCTTTCCGGTGGGCCTGCCGCAGAAGTTAAAACCGCGCGTCCGGTTTTCCGAGCCTTGTTTATTCATCGTTCCCTCCTTGCTTTTTCGTTCGCTCATAGATCGCCGACGGCGCTGATCAGGCGGGTCCACAATTCGCTGCCGCCCTTGCCGTTGGTCATGATCACGATGCCCGAGCCTCGACGCCGGTCGAACTGGGAATAACAGGTGAAGCCGGTCTGGTTGGAGCCGCTGTGGTAGGCGATGTCGCCGCTGATGGTCTCATCGACCACCCAGCCCAGGCCGCGATAGGCCGACACTCCCAGCGAGCGCCCCGGCCGGTCGATCACGTCGCGCGAGTCCATGCGCACGCTGCGCGCCAGCATTTCATCGGTCATTTTGGCGGACAGGGAAAACCCGTCCTGCCGCCCCGGCTCCATGATCAGGGCCATGAACTTGGCGTACTCCCCGGCGGTCGTGTATAGCGTGTAGGCGGCGTTGGCATGCGCATAGCGGCTGCGCTCGAGGCGCCGGCCCGCGGCGTCGTGCCCGGTGGCGATGCGCGGGTCGAGCTCTGCGCTCCAGACATAGCTCGTGGACCTGAAGCCGAGCGGGTCGAACAGGGTGCGCTTGGCGTAGGCGGCCAGCGGCTCCCGCGTGATGCGCTCCACCACCCGCTGCAGGTAATAGATCCCCTCCCCGGAATAACTGAACTTGGTCCCCGGCTTGAAGTAAACGGGAAGCGGCCCCTCCCTTTCCTCGCCGCCCTTCGCGCCAATTGGGCAGGCCGCTCGTGTGGGTCAGCACCATCCGGGCCGTGATCCGCTTCGGGTAATCTTCGTCCGCGCTGACGAAGGGCTCCGCCAGATATTCGCCGAGCGGCTTGTCCAGGTCCAGCTTCCCCTGTTCGGCGAGCTTCAAGGCCAGGAAGGCGAAAACGGGCTTGCTCATGGAGCAGGCCTCGAACATGGTTTCGCCGTTCACTGCCGCGGGCTGGCCGGGCTGACTGGCCGCCGTCCCCTTGGGGGCCGGGCGGGCTGACTGGCCGCCGTCTCCTCGGGGGAGGGACGGCTTCCGTGACGCCGACGCTCGTGGACCAGACGGGTTCGTTGTCCCTTAGCACGCAGATGGCGACTCCCGGCACGTTCAGTTCCTTCATCAATTGCGGGGTCATTTTTTCTAGTTTTTCGATCACCGCGGACAATTCGGGAGCGCGGTCGATCTTCTCCCCGTCGATCCTGGCCAGCGAGACGTAGGCGGCCCAGCGCACGTCGCGGTCGTCGTCCCGCAAAAGGTCGAGCAATCCCGGAACGGCCGGGGCGGCTGCGCCGCCGTATCTCCCCAGGGCGATCGCGGCGCACCAGCGGACATCGGCATTTTTGTCATTCAGCGCCGAGGTCAACGGCGGGATCGCCCGCGCGCCTGCGGGGGCGATCTTGCCCAGGGCGATGGCGGCGCACCAGCGGACATTGTCCTCCTTGTCCGCCAGGGCTCCGACCAGGGAGACGACCGCCGCTTCGCCGCTGCGGGTGAGCGCCGTCGCCGCCTTGCCGGCCACGAACGGGTCGGGATCGGCGAAACGCCCGATCAAGGCCTGGATGGTCCTTTTGTCCGCCGGCGCGATGCGGGCCAGCGCCTCCACGGCGCGCTCGCGGACCAGGGCGTCGGGATCGCCGGCGGCGACGAGGAGGCGGCGGAGCGCTTTTTTCGCGCCAACGCCGAGCTCGCCCAAGGCGACGGCGGCGGCGCCGCGCTCGCCGGCGTCCTTGCTGCCCAGGCGCCTGATGTTCGCGTCCAGCGGCGATACCGCTTCCCGGGAATACGATCCCTGAGGCAGAAAGATGATCGCCAGGCAGAACAGCCAGCCCAACCTGGCCATTTTCGTCGCCCGGGCGGGACGGCGGGCGGGGACCAGGAAAACCAAAGCGCATTTTTCATTATTGCCCATGCCGTAATTGTAGGGAGAACCCGGCGAAATGGCAATAGCAAAAACGCGGGCGAAGCGGCGGCCGGCATCGCTCCCCGGGTCGCGCTTGTCAATGGGTCGGAAACTATTTATAATCCGGGGAACAAGAGCGATAAGGAAAGCGACATGGAAAAATTTCACGGCATGCGCAGGAAGGAAAAGGAGATCACGGATCCGGCCGAGATGAAGGCCGTCCTGGCGGCGGCGAAGTACGTCACCGTGGCCATGTGCCGCGCCGACGAGCCGTACCTGGTCACCCTCAGCCACGGCTACGACGAAAAAAGGAACGCCGTTTATTTCCACTGCGCCCGCGAGGGGAAGAAGATCGGGATCCTCGCCGCCAACGACCGGGTCTGGGGCCAGGCGCTCCTCGACCGCGGCTACGCCGACGGCCGCTGCGACCACTTGTTCACCAGCGTCCAGTTCCACGGCCGGGTGAGCTTTGTCGAGGACGCGGCGGAAAAGCGGCACGCCCTGGCGGTCATGATCCGCCAGCTGGAGAGCGACCCCGCCAAGGTCCTGGGCCACCAGGTCAACGATGCCTCCGTCGCCAAGGTGCACATCGGCCGCATCGACCTGGACTTCCTGAGCGGCAAGAGATCGGAAAAAGTGATAGAATCACTCTGAGCGCGCGGCAACGCGCCGGGCAAGGGGGGGAACGATGGACGCGATAAGCAAAAAAAACGCCGAGCACTACACCTGGGGCAAGGTCTGCGACGGCTGGCACCTGTTGAATTCTCCCGGCTTGAGCGTGATCCAGGAGCTGGTCCCGCCCGGGGCGGCGGAGGCCAGGCATTATCACAGCAAGGCCCAGCAGTTCTTCTTCGTCCTCACCGGGGAGGGCGTCATGGAGCTCGCGGACGAAGAAGTGGTCCTGGGCCCCAAGCAGGGCCTGGCGGTGCCGCCCAAGGCCCCCCATCGCCTGCAGAACCGGGGGAACAAGGACCTCACCTTCCTGGTCATCTCCGCGCCCATGAGCCACGGCGACCGGGTCCCGGTCGAGTAGCCCGCCCCGCCCCCGGCGCTCGGGCCCGTTTCGCCCCGGCGGCGGGGCGACCGCCCTTATCCCCGGTATCGCCGCCAGACCGCGCGCTGTCCCGGCCAGCGGCGGTTACCAGGTGTGCTTGCAATCCAGGCAGCGGCTCGCGCCCCATATGGCCAATGCCGCGAAGACGATCAGGGGGACGATCAACAGGATGACCAGGGCCAGGGCCCCGGTTCTGAGCCGGTCGTCCTGCGCCCCGGTCAGGAGAAGCGCGAAGAAAAACAATACCCCCCACACGGTCAGGGACCTGAAGCTCTTTTTTTTCCTGATGTTCTTGCTGCCGCATTTCGGGCACGCATCCGGCTTTTTGCCCATGGCCCCTCCTCCCCGCGAAATCGGGTTCTCCCGCAAATCATAATGGCAATCGCGCCGGAGTTCAAGCCCAATGGACGGGCGCCCCGCTGACCTGACCCCGGCGGCTCCATTTTGCCCCGCTTTTCCGCGATTTTTCGCAGACGCTATCAGGATGGCCCCAGGCGGGGAAATCAATTGATATAGCCAGCCTGCGCTTAACGATTGGGTGCAAATCGAAGGAAATACAGTGGCATCAAGGTCTATGGCCCCTTTCGCCGAGATTTCCACATCGCTATGTTCAAACCTCTGGATATAGGAAAAAAATATTTACCGATTTTCCTGATGGGCATTTCAGGATTTTAACTGTCGGTCACTCATCCTTAGTGCGGCCGGCTCATGTTCGTGTCAGCGACCCGAAGGGCGCGACCCCCGACCCGAGTGGGGTCAGCGGCCCGGAGGAAGCGAGCCGCCTCCGACATTCTTGATCCGCTTCGATCCGACCGAGTCCATTGGCGACTCATTATCCGGAGCGAGGGTTGTGCTTTTCAGGCTCACCTTCATGGCCGTCACGGCGAGATCAGGCGCTTTGATCAGTGCACTGACGGGAGGAATTTGCGCCTTGACGGGCACATTTTTTTTCTGCACGTCAACCCCGGTTGCGGAGATCAGAAACAAGGCTGCGAAGAACAGCAAAACAAACGACAGCTTCATTTTACTTTTCATGGTACCCTCCATGCCCTTAATATATAGGTATCCCGTATTATGTCTCATGGGTGCTGATAATGATCGTGTTATTACGGAACAAACAGGGCTTTCTTCATGGCCTCAAGCCGGCGGCAGCGGCACTGATCCGGCTCACCGTTCCAGGGGCGTCAGCGGCCCTTGAACTCGATCAGCTCGATGGGGGCGCCGTCGTGGAGGACCATGGCCGCGCGCACCCCTGCCGACGGGGCGCCGGGCTGGCACAGGACCTCCAGGCCGCACTCGGCCAGCTCGCGGTCGAGGTCGTCGACTTCGAAGGCGACGTGGGGAACGGTCTTGACCAATTCCGATATCGGGCAGTCGTCGTCGAACCTCATCCACTCGACGCCGAAGGGGCTGGTGCCGAAGCCCGAGACGTGGATCTTCAGGTGGGGCAGGTGGGTCTCCCCCGGCCTGTGATCCTTGGTCGGGATGCCCAGGTGATGGTAGCGCCAGCCGCGCCGCGCCGCCACGTAGGGCGGCTCATGGTCTTTTCTCTTGACGTTTTTCATCGCGGTCATCTCCGGCATGGTCAACGCATTTTATGAACAGGCGGGGCAAAAGTCAACACGTCGCCTTCCGTCCGCGCCTTGCTCTCAAGGGAGCGATCGCGCGATCACCAGCGTGATATCGTCCTGCATTTCGACCCGGTTGCTGAATTGCCGGACCTCCCCGACAATGGCCTGGAGCAGGGCTTGCACCGGCAGGCGGGCATGGCGGGCGACGGTCTCCAGCAACCGGGATTCGCCGAATTCCTCCCCGGCCGCGTCGGCGGCCTCGGTGATGCCGTCGGTGTACAGCACCAGGATGTCGCCCGGCTCCATCCGCGTTTCCGCGATCTCGCAGCGCCAGTCTGCGAACATTCCCATCACGGTGCAGGTGGAGGACAGCCACTCCGCCCGCGGCGCTTCCGCCGCCTGGCCGGGCGCGTGTCGCCCCGCGCGCAGCAGCAGCGGGGGGAGATGGCCGCAATTGGCGTAGCGCAGCTTGCGGCTGGCGCTGTCGTAATCCGCGAAGAACAATGTCGCGTAGCTGGAATCGTCCGTGTTCCGGAAAAACAGGCGGTTCACCGAGACGAGCAGCCGCGGCAGGTCGTCGATCGCCAGCGCATACTGGCTGCGCAGATTGGCCTGCAGGTTGGCCATCAACAGGGCGCCGGATACCCCCTTGCCCGCGATGTCCGCCAGCACCAGCGCCAGGCGGCCGGGGCGCAGCTCCAGGAAGTCGTAATAATCGCCCCCCACCTGCCTGGCCTGAATGCAGGCGCCGGTGTACTCCAGCCCGGGGATCGCCGGCAGCTCCTGCGGGAAGAGCCGGGACTGCACCTGGCGGGCGATCTCCATTTCCTGCGCCGCGCGGCGGTCGGCCTCGAAGCGCTCGGCCATTTTTTCCGCGAGGCGGATATTTTCCAGGGCGATGCCCGCGTGGGCCGCGACCGAATCGAGCAACTGCTCGTCTTCACGCGAGTAGGGCTCCTCGGAAAGGCGCTGCCCGAGAACGAGCATGCCGATCAGGTTGTTCTCGCGGCCCAGGATCGGCACCACGCATTCCGGCGCCAGCGGCAGCAGGAACGCCCAGGTCCCGTCGCCGGCGGCGGCGGGCGGCACGTTCCACGCCTTGCCGTGGCGCTCAAGCGCGGAGAAAAAGGGAGAGTTCGCCTCCAGTGTCTCCAGCCGCACCGGGACCGTCCCGGAGATGACGGCCAGCCGGCCCTGGTCATTGGCGAAGTAGCAGGCCAGGCTCTTCGGGTGCAGCGCCTCCGTCGCGTGGCGCTCGATCAGCAAAGCCAGCTGCCGGCGGTCGCTGACCGTGCGCGTCTTTTCGGCGAGGTCGCGCAGGATGAGGCGCGAATCATAGGCGCTGCGAAAGAAGGCCCGGTCGATACCGGTCGTGACGCGCTTGACCGCGGGCTCCGCCGCCCAGACCAGGACGATCCCGAACACGGCGCTCAGCGCCATGCCGAGATTCGCCCCCATCCCGACGAAGCGCGAGAACACGTGAGTGAAGAGCCAGATGGCCAGGGCGGCCCCGCCGACCATGAGAACGGCGAAGCCGCGCTGCACGAACAGGTAGCGCGCGCTGCGCCGCAGCAGCACCGGGATCTCCAGCACGCGGTGCTTGACCACCGCGTAGGCGAACGAGAGGGGATAGAGGATGACCAGGAACGCCAGCACGGTGTCCAACCAGAACGTGGAGCGGAACCCGGCCAGGTCCGCGGCCATGCGCTCGACCACGATCGGCACGACGGCGATCGCCGTTCCCCACAGGATCACGCGCGACTTTCGCCGCGCCTCGGCCGAAACGGAGGCCAGGAACGAATTCTGCACCAGGGAGACCAGCCCCAGGATGAACAGCGCGTAGGCCAGGGAGAGGCGGAACAGGGCACTGGCGTCGGCGCCCACCAGCCGCGCCACGACCGCCGGCAGGTTGGGGTTCCCGGTCCGCAGCGCCGGCAGGACGACGGCGGCGCCGTAGGCGAACCCCGCCCACTTCAGCCAGGGCAAGCGCCGATCGAGGGGCGACCGCTGCGGGAATACGGCGAAAAACAGGAAGAAAAGCGGCGGCAACATCCCGGAGAACACGGCGCGGCAGCGCTGGGCGAACGCGACCAGCGGCGGCGCGAAGGGCAGCGCGTCCGGGAGGTCGGGGACGCAGGTGAAGGCGCAGAACAGCAATGCCAGCAGCCAGGCCTTGGGATCCCGCAAGCGGAGGAACAGGACGGCGAACCCCACCAGCAGGAAGGGAAGCGGGTACAGGTCCGTGACCTGCCGCGCCGACGAGCGGGCGAGGCCCTCGAGCGCGGAGGCCGGCCCGGCCGCGCCATAGCCGTCCGCATTGGCCCGGAAAACGCCGTGCAGGACAAGCGGCCCGGGCTGGCCCGGGCGCAGGACGGTCAGGGACACGGGGTCGCCGGGCTTGCCCCTGGCGTAGGCCTCGTCATACGGGCGCGACGTCGCCAGCAGTTGCCCGTTGAAGCCGATGACGCGGTCGCCGGGACGCAGCCCGGCCCGCTCCGCCGGGCTCCCTTTTTCCACGTCATGGACAAAGATGGAGCGCGCCTGCGGGTCATAGGCCACGTTGGCCTTGTAATTGAAGCCGAGCTCGACCCGCGGGGCCGCGTTGCGCACGGCGACCATCCAGATGAAGCCGTAGCCGAAGGCGGCCGCCGCCAGCAGGACCGCCAGCGCCGCCAGGGAAAACGTCTGCCACGACGCGCGCTTAGCCATGATCTTGCGCGTCCCGCTGAAAAGCGGGCGCGGATTCAGCGGCCGGGAAAAAGAGGGGCCCCATCGTGCTCATGGCCAGAGTGTAACCTTTATCGTCGTCCACTTCAAGGCGAACGCCGGCGCGTGAAAATGTCTTACCAAACCCGCTTATTCAAGCCCCGGCCTCGGGGGGCCGTCGGGCCGGCACAGCCAGACGTCGCCGAAGCTCGAGGTCTGGAATGACCTCTCGATCCGCAGGCCGGCGCCGGCGAACTCCGCTTCGCGGGGAGTAGCGATGAATTGCGGGTAGTTTGGCCCTTCGATCCGTTCGATCAGGCTCACCAGCCAGCCTCCTGCGCAGCAATAGTCGAACACCACCACGTAGCGGCCGGCGATGCGCGCGATGTCCTTCAGGACGGCTTCCCTGAACCCGGCCGAAAGCCCGTGCAGCAGATAGCCGCAGGAAACGATCCCGTAGCTTCCGGCGGGGATTTTCGCCAAGTCCACCAGGTCGAACGCCCTGAAATCGATCCCGGGAAACCTTCTTCCGGCCCGACGCAGCAGCCGTTCGGAAAAATCCAGCCCGGACACGGAGTGGCCGCGCCGGGCGAAGGCGGCGGCCAGGATGCCGCTGCCCGTGGCCACGTCCAGGACCGTGAGCTCCGCGGGTAGGCCCAGCCTGGCGAGGGCATCCTCATAACGGGGAAAAAGGTGCCGCTCGATCAGGGGATACATGGCCGCGGTCAGGTTGAAGATGAAACGGGCCCTTCTTCTTTCCCGCCAGAAGCATTGGCCGCGGGCCGGGTCCGGACTGCTTTCCTTCATCCGCTTATTCTGGCAAAAAACCAAGCAAAAGTAAAAAGCGTTGCCGGCAATGGCCGGAATTTCGTTAGCGGCTGGAACGGGCCGGGGACAGAACAGGCTGGGGCACGTTGGAAAAATCAACCTTGCCCTGCGAATTTGTCCACCCGCGCTACACCCATCATCGCAAACGGTGTTCCCGAATGACCTGATATCAGGACCCGGCCGCGAGCCTCTCCTGCAGCCACTTGGCGGCGAGCAGCAGGAATACGCCCGTGATGATCACCGCCCCGCCCATGAGCTGGCGCAGCGTCAGGGCCTGGCGCAGGAACAGGGCGGCGGCCAAGGTGACGAAAAAAGGATGGAGATTGCGGATCAAAAAAAGCTGGGTGGCCTTCAGGTATTGCAGGGCGACAAAAACGACGTACATGCCGAATGCGGGGCCGGAACAGGCGCCAAGGATGAGATAAAGCATTTCCCCGGCCGTGGGCCAGCGGAAGCCGCCGAAAAACAGGAGGAACCCCGTGAAAAAGACGGCCTGGAAAACGATGCGCACCGAGATGACGGCGGTCGGGGGCACGTCATGGATCCAGCGCTTCACCAGCACATTATTGAAGGCGTAGAGCAGGGTCATCCACACGGCCAGCAGGGCCAGGAGGATCCCCACCGCCGGTGAAGCCCAGGTGATGAGGACGACGCCGGCGACGGAGAGGGTCCCGCCCAGCCGCTCCAGCCTTGACAGGCGTTCGCCCAGGTAAAAGTAGGCGCAAATGGCGCCGAGCAGGGGCGTCAGGCTGAAGAAAAACGAGACGATCGACGGATGCATCACCCGCACCAGGTAAAAAAACAGGATGTTGCCTGCCCCCTCGATCAGGTTGTAGGCCAGGAAAAAACGCCAGTGCCGGCGCCACAGGATCTTCCAGGTGCCGGCGGGCGGGTGCAGCAGGAGCAGCGCCGGCAGGGGCAGGATGAACCACCAGAAAAGGAAAGGCGGGCCGGCCAGGGTGCGCTGGGCCAGCGAGGAAAAAACGAAAACGGCGGCCAGCAGCAGGGCGGAAAGAAAGCTGAGCGCCACTCCCTTGATCTTGTCGCCGCGGCTGACCGGGATCATCGGCAGGGATCGTTTTTCAGCTTCGAGCGGAAATAGGAGAATTCGGCGTTGGCTCGGCGCATGCCCGTATCATATCAGTTTGATGGCGTTTGGCAATCCCGGAGCTGGGGACGCTGCTTGAATAATTTAAATCAATTTTAATGTTCTTATTTTCCGCGTTCCGTCACTGGGGCCGTTTGACGAATTATGGGTTTTCACTTTTTTATGATCCATCCCCCTGTTTCAGAGGCCTTAGAAATTCAATAAAATACCCGGTATGTTTCCCGGTATTGCGGGTCGGGAAAAGCTCCCTGGCCAGCGCTTTTATTTGCAGTGGATTTCCCATGCCGGGGCCGTCCCCGGCATGGTGCTGTCTTCCTTACCTTTGCAGCCCTGGCGCCCCGTCATCAGCGAAGCATTTCGTACGTGAGGATCCCCGCCAGGACGGCGCCGAGGACGGAGTATCTGCCGCCGCTATAGTTGCCGTACTGGTAGCGTCCGTTGAAGCCGTCTTCATAGCCGCGGCGGAACCCTTCACGGAAGTAATAGCTGTAGTCGTCCTGGGGCACGTAATAACCGTTGTAGCCGTAGTTCGCGTCCTGGTAGACGATGCTGCCCGTGTAGTCGGAATGCCAGCTGTCCCGGCGGTCAGCCATTCCAGCCTGAAAGCCTTCGGAATAACCATATTGAATGGCTTGCTGGAGCTGCGCATAGCCGTAGCTGTTCGTCTCGTAGAAGTTGCCGCCGCGATTGTACCGACGGTCAAAGGGCGTCCGGAAGTAGGGATCGTTCTGGTAGTTCCGGTTATAGGCATACCGTCTCTGCTGTTGAAGCATTTGCGCTGCGTACTGCCGCTGGTAGTTGAGTTGCGAATTGCGCTTGGCCCGTTGCAGCTGCATGATGTTCTGTTGGTATACGTGCTGCTCTTGAGCCAGGTTCTTTTGATACACCGTCATGCGCTGCTGATATAGCGTTTTATCCGGCTGTCGCTGAAGCCGCAGATTATTGTTCTGCTGTTTGATCTGCAGATTATTGTTCTGCTGCTTGACCAGCAGTTTTTCGTTCTGCTGCTTGATCCCTGAATTATAGTTCTGCTGCTGAACTTGCTGATTATTGTTCTGCTGCTTGACCAGCAGCTTTTCGTTCTGCTGCTTGACTCCTGAATTGTTGCCTTGCTGCTTGACCTGCAGCTTCTTGTTGTTCTGCTGCCGCTTCACCACCTGCTGGTTGTGCTGCGCCGCTCTCTTTTTTTTGGCCGGCGGCTTGGTAAATGCCGTCGCGCTCATGCCGACGAACAGCGCCACGCCGCAAAAAACGGCCAGCATTTTCTTGTTCAAAAATTTTCCTTTCATCTGTCACCTCCATGACTTTTGATCGTTGTATGTAATATAAGATAAGTAATGAGAAATGGCCCCGCCGTGGCGATGAAGAGCTGGTAATGTGATGCATGACCCTTTTTATTGCAGTGGATTTCCCGTGCCGGGGTCGTTTTTCGGCATCCGGAGATGCTCCCCCAATGCGTATGGTTCGGGCGCAGTGACAAGCATTGTCAGCTAAATTAAGTCATTGGTTTTAAAGGTAGGCGGGAGTGAGATTTTATCTTATTGCAATCGGTTCCCGGATCGTTTCTATATGGAATTCTGTGATAAATCCATGCGCTGAGAATGTTTCCAGCATTGATTAAAACAGGCTATGGGGAATTTTGTGCTATTTTGCTTGAGTAACTGGTATTGAATTGACAAAGGATCGATTCGCCGATTAAAATGATTCGGAGCAAGACATGTATAAAATTGGCGCAATAATTATCGTGGTCGCGTTGGCCGTCGCGCTCATGCTTTTCGCGGAATGGCGAAGGAAGAAAAAACCCTATGAAACGTTGGGGGACTTTAATAAAAGAAACAAGCAAACTTGATTTATAGCGTGGTCAACATCAATCCCCCTGGATATCCAGGTGTTCAAGGCTGTGTTCAAGTACGAGCGGGGCGGGTCGTGAGCCGGTTCGATTCCGCGGGAGTCACCCGATCCCGCGAATCAAAAAAATGATGAAGCCTAAAGCCAAAGCGGCGCCAGCGATGATGAGCACGGTCGTTACCTTTGCTTTTGCGGGGGGATGCCAATCCGGGCTTAACTGCTCGACGAACCCCGGCGCCTGTTCGACGTCCGGCTGGATGGATTGATCGACTACCTCTGGACGCGGTCGTTCGCTTTCCCCCGCGGCGGACAGGGGCATGGCCGAAACATGCACAAGCCATGCGAAAGCGATCGCTACCAATAACGCGATCCATGGTTGGTTATTTTTAATCATGAGTGTTCACCTATTTTTTGTCGTGGATCCGATCGTGCCGCTTGACAGAGTCATGAGCCCGCGTCGACCATTTTCCCTATGAGGAAGACGATGAGGACGGCGCCGACGATGATGAGCAAGGTCGTTACCTTGGTGCGCGGGGCCCATTCCGGCCCCTCCCGCTCTACGAACCCCGGCGCCTGATCGCTGTCCGATCGGCTGGATTGCTCAACCGCCGCCGCGCCGGGTTGTGCGGTTTCGTCCGCGGCCGACAGCGGCATGGCCGAAACATGCGCAAGCCAGGCGAAAGCGATCGCCACCAGCAGCGCGGCCCATTTTTGCTCATTTTTAAACTGGGATTTGTTCATGCAGGTTGAACACATCAATTGGGATCCAGGGGCACCTGATAATTGAGAAAAACTGTTTTATTTTATCCGAGTTGCCTTTTCAGCGGAGCGTCAGGTGCTTTGGAGGGTTATCCCAAAAACCGGTATATCCCGCCGCCATCAGTTCTTTCTCCTTGTCTTTGACGGCCAACTGGACGGCCACGAACTGGCTCAAGCAGACCTTGGTGGAAATGATGAGGGCGAGCAGGAGAATGAACCCCCCAACGAAGGCGGCGATGAGCAGCGCGACCTGGAACTGGCCCGTGCCTTTTCCGCCCGCCAGGGATTTCCATACGGCGATGAAAACGGCGATGAAGGCGACGGCGAAAACGCTCAACGCCACCCGCCAATAACTCCGCGTCCTGCGCTTCGTGCGCTCCTCGACGCAGGCATGGCAGACCGGCGTCGAAAAAGCGTAAATGGGCACGACCCCGGGCCTCATTTCACTGGACTTGGCGCAGTAGAACGGGGTGGTTTTCTCCGCATCCTGGTCCGGCATACCTTGCAGACGTTGGGGAGCCCGGTGACTTCGGTATCGGCTTGGCTCATGCCATGATTGTATTAGAAGCTCTAAAGTATTGTCAAACGAAGCGTAACTTGGGCACCTCTCCCGGGTGTGATATATAACTCTCGATTATCTGACTATAATTCTGAATATCGGACCGCTTCCCCAAATACTGATAACAATTTGAATGAAATTACTAAATTAATTATAACCCAGCCGGCAAGGGCAAAAGTAAACAAAATGTCATCCTGGACTATCTCAAATTCGCCATCAGACCATGCATAAAAAAAATAGCTCGCTGGCTTTAATAAGATCACATAACCAATATATAAAAAGAAAAAAGGTTTTATTTTAGTAATCCTGAAAATTATGTTGTCTTTAATTTCATCGTTATTACAATTCGAATCTATAGCCATCTTTAAAAACACGAAAAAAAACAAAGTACAGCTTAAAAAATAAATTAAGGAAACCGGAGACGAAAAGCTATGACTGAATAAATCAAATAAACGACTTGAGAATCCCATTACGATATTCCCCATTTTAACAAGTGATTGTTGCATTAATTATAGCATTAAAAGTAATTTCAATAGTTGCGATCTTTTAAACCTTCTGGGGGAAATTATTTAAATAGCACATTTTTCCCTATTGCGCATGGCTGTTTTTGAATGTATAGAGGGCTTTACATGTTGATCATGTAAAGGAGGGACAATGGCCGGGAAGATCCAATTCACGTTGAACGGCGAGGCGCAGGAATTCGCCGGGGAGGTCACGGGCAAGGGGAGCCTGAAGCTGGAGACCGACGCCACGTCATTATGCTTTCGCCCTGGATTACCAGTCCAGGGACAAGATCATCCTCACCCTTTCGGGAGCGCAGGGGATCAAGCTTTCGGCGGGCAACAAGCTGAAGTTCTCCGGCAGCGTGTCGCGCGACCTGGTCAACCGCGCCTGGGAAGGGGAGTACGCGCTGCGGCTCGAGATCAGCAAGACCGTGGCGGCGCGGCTGAGCCAGGAGTTCACCAGGAAGGGAACCAAGACCAGCGCCGAGATCACGATCAAGTTTTAAAAAGGAAGACTAAAATTCCAAATCACAAATTCGAAATTCAAGTAAGCTTCGAAGTTCCAAATTCGCAATGTCCGCAAACGAAAGCCATTTCGCGTTTAACTTCTCTTTGTTTTGGATCATTTGGTTATTGGTATTTGGAATTTATTTGGGATTTGGTGCTTGGAGCTTGGAATTTAAATCTTAATAAGGAGGAATTATGTCGGAACAACCAAAACGAACTTTCGGCTGGAGAAGAGACCTGCCCGATTTCAGGGATTTTACGGTCAGCCACAAGGAGTTATCTGCAAAGTTGAAAGCGATCGGAGACGCAACAATCGGTGCAGGCGTTGCTGATGAAAACCGGGATCGGCAAGGCCAAGGCGAAAAAGCTGCCGGCCGCGGTCGACCTGAGAAAATGGTGCTCGCCGGTCGAGCAGCAGGGCAATATCGGCTCCTGCACGGCGCAGGCGGGGGTCGGGCTGATGGAGTATTTCGAGAACCGCAGCTTCAACAAGGTCCTGGACGCTTCGCGGCTGTTTCTGTACAAGGCGACCCGCAACCTGATGAAGGAGACGGGTGACGTCGGCGGCTACCTGAGGTTCACCATGGGGGCCATGGCGCTGTTCGGCCTGCCGCCCGAGGAATACTGGCCCTACGACGAGGCGAAGTTCGACGAGGAGCCGCCGGCGTTCTGCTACGCCTACGCCCAGAATTACCAGAGCCTGCAGTATTACCGCCACGACCCTTCCGGTCTTGCCAAATCCAAGGTCCTGGAGAGCGTGAAGGAGCACCTGGCCGCCGGCCTGCCCTCGATGTTCGGTTTCAGCGTTTACAGCTCCTATGTCCAGGCCGAAGCCAGCGGCAGGATCCCGTATCCCGCCAAAAACGAAAAAATAGCCGGCGGGCACGCGGTCATGGCCGTCGGCTATGATGACAAGTTTAAAATCAAAAACTCCAACCCCAAAGGTCCCGAAACCACCGGCGCCATCCTGATCCGCAACTCCTGGGGCAAGGAGTGGGGCGAAAAGGGCTACGGCTGGCTGCCCTACGAGTATCTCCTGCAAGGCCTGGCCGACGAATGGTGGTCCTTGATCAAGAGCGAGTGGATCGAAAGCGGAGAGTTTGGTGAATAATACAAATTAGTTGATCTTAGATTTATGGAGAAATCATTGGAAATTGAATAAAAAATAACATATAAAAAGATCTATCCAATTTTAGCATGAAACTTCGATTGAATTTTTATTTCCTTACTAATTTATCGTCTTGTTTTTCTCAGCACTTTTTGGACTATGCGCACTATTGCTTTTATGATCTTCTGTGGGTGTTCCGACTATCTGAGTTAATCCAGAGCCATATGTGCAAACTGAGTTTTCGGGAACGGCCACATTCTTGAAAATCAGAATATTGAAATAATTTTTATCTCGGAATGTTCCGATCCCTGCATGTAATGGGACATATTGATCGGTGTCCCATATAATCTTGTTGTAATAAGAATAAGCGTCTTCAGGATTGTTATTAAAAAAGACCGGACATACACCTGCCCATGAAATGGTCGAATCGGGGCTATTTTCAGCCTTAACCTTGATACTGTAACTTGTCATCGCAGGATCGTCATCGGACAAAAAGTAAAACCTATGAGTTTGTTTGGGCAATATCTCGATAGGATTGGTTTCGGGGTATTTATAGTAATAATTTGTCGCTGATGCAGCTATTCCATTAAAACTCAGGTATAAAGGGGTTATTTTCGTCGGAATGATATTAATTTCCTCATGATCGCAATCGATAACTCCATTATGATTTGTATCGACTTGCTGAAGAAGCGCCGGATCGGCGTAATTGACGTACTTATCATTGAAGCAGACCAGATCCGTACTGTTAAACAAATCGACTGGAGTTGGTTCACTAATATCCTTGAAGCCAATTGCCACAGCATCAGCTATTTCTGCACCCAAATCACCTTTAAACACAACAGTTAGAGTGATATCCATGGCGGTTGAAGGAAGAGGAGTGCTCGAGAGATCAAAATCAAGACGGATGGGGTTGTCTTTTGGGATGTTAATTATTTTAAAATCAATCGGATTAATCGGATCTAGATACTTGATGATTTTAAACAATCTTTCATCTCCTGGGATTGGCGGATTTGGTACGAACGGATCCCCGGCACACATTCTATAACTTATTACCAAGGAAATTCGGCCATTTTTCATTTCCTCATTATTCCCGGCAATATTCTTGACCATCAAAGATATCTTTTTAAATCCTTCATTTGGATTAATACAAAGAGAATAAATGCCCTCAACAGGATTGGTCACCTCTATTGCACCTCGGAAGAAGTAATTAAGTAATGCCGTTGAATAAGCCACGCCTCGGGGAATCAGCATGGATGCATAGTCTTTGTGGCAGAACTGATCATGAATAAATGATTTTAAAAAAGATGGGGGAAGTTCTGGATTAGAATAGATTTGAGAAAAATAACCAAGACGTAAAAAATGGTTTATAATCTCGCCATCCCTTTCTTTTTTTAAATATAAAGATAAATCAGTTCGGTTATCCGGCGATGTCACTACTTCTGGGAGAACAATACGAGATTCAATATCAAACAAATTAGTGCTACTACGCTTAGGGAAGGGGAAAAAGTGTTTGTCATCATTCGAGTAGTTTTCAGTAAACATTGTATCTTCGCTCATAAAATTCCCATTTGAATATTCAGCTAAACCTTGCTGAGAAATATTAGTTGGAGCTGTTCCTAAGTATACATTATCGTCAACCAATTTTGTGAAGGGGACCAATGAGCCGACACTTGGAGTACTAAGATCAAGATTGGGTGATACTATTTCAATTTTGGATTTATTATCAATAAAATTCTCTATCAAACTTAGATTATTCTCCGCCCAGCCCTCTATACATCTGTAATGCCAGCCGTATTTTTTTGAGAACATACCTTTCCAAAAACTATTTAGCGGATGAGAATCATTTCTTACATGGTCTGGTACAGCCATATCTTGAATCAAATGGATTTGATGACCTAACCCTTTGAATGCTTGCCAAAAAAACATATCCCTGAGACCACTTTCTATTAAACCCTGATAGTAGTTCTCTCGTATCCCTTTCCATGAATTATTGTATTCAGGAAACATATCTTGTCTTTCTCCATTCTGTGCCCAAAGGATTGCAGATAAAGGCGAAGGATCAAGAGGAGTCTGAATATCGGTTAATCCTGCTTCTTCCCATAAGGATTTCAATGGATTATGAAAATGATTGCCAGATCTGGCATTTTTTATGTCGTTAGATAAACTTGCATCTTCAACAATTGCTCCACAAGAAATCAACTCCATTATACTCTTTGATTCATCCCCATAAATGAGCCTCTGGGCGAGTTTCCCTTTATCCAAATTCAATTTTAAAAAGAAATCTGTTTCCCAGGGAAGTGAATATCTTAAACTATATTCGGAAATTCTTTGATGAACTTTCTCTCCCCATGCAAAAATCTTTATATTCATCACAAGAACGAGAAAAAGAAATATAATTAACATTCTCATAGAGTTAGACAAGTTTAATTTCTTTTTTTGCCTAAAAGAGCTAATTATCTGTAAAAAGATTACGATCATTCCGATAGTTATACTTAAAAGAAGAGTTATTATTCCTCCAGTTTCTTGATGATATAAATATGTATTTTTATAAAAATCCATTATTATTGAATTAAGAAACCAATAATATACACTTCCAAGAATCCCGACAGATAGCGATTTTAAAATATTTAAGAAAACGTTTTTGTAAAATTTTCTAAATAAGGAATGAATTATAATTACTGAACAAAATAGAGAAATTATGAAATATGGTCCTACCAATATTGATTTGTAGATATTGATTTGAAAGAGCATAGGTATGATGTAAGCACTTGCAAAAATGCTTGCAATATGGTTTTGGGTTATTTTATTTTTATCAAAGTAAAATAACGCAATATTCGCTCCTGCCCTTGTCAGAATCCAAGTCAAGAAAGCCGCGATTGCCCAAAGTCCATGCATCTCCCATGTCATTATACGGGGAGCCCAATAGACAAGTATTAAAAGTGAAAAGAATATCCAGGTCAATGCTTGAATGACGAACTCCTTTGCTCCCAATCTTTTTATCATGTTGATCCCCTTTTTTATTAAAATTTCAAGATTTTCCATGTTTCGTCCTCATCTTGAACAAAATAGATATAAAAAGTTATATCATATGTCGTTCCTTTAATGACTTCTTGTCTCTTGATTCGATATTGGGCTGAACCTTCGTCAAACTCTATGGGCTCAATTTCTCGCATTTCAGATGCAATTTGTGGAAGTGATTGTTGCAAATCAGTGAGAATCTCCCGATACTTCGACTGTGTTTCCGTAGAAAAAAATGCGATTGCGCTGTCAATATTCTGGTTGAATATTGCCATTTTCATCCCGCCCCAGATCTCTTGCAAATGAGTGTTAAGCATTTTGATCTTAACGCTTGCCGTGGCCGTGCCGCCAGGGCCCGTGGCGATGGCAATATAAACTGTATCTTGCGTCGGGGAAACGGTTCTGGTTCCGTTCAGATCTATCGCGCCGATGCCGTTATCTATGGTCACGGAAGTGGCGTTGGTTGATGCCCAGGTCAATGTACTGCTCCCACCGGGTGCCAGCATTTCAGGAGCAGCTGCTAAAGTGATCGTTGGTAATGGGACAGGAATAACTTCGACCGTCGCACTGGAAGTGACCCGATAGCCATTCGAGTGTGTTACCGTGATGGTATAAGTGGTTGTCGCGCTTGGCGAAACAACTTTGCTTCCAACGGCGGCGACCGTGCCGATGCCGTTGTCGATGGTAATTGTCGAAGCTTTGGTGGTCGCCCAGGTGAGCGTGGAGGAATTTCCCTGGAGAATGGATGATGGGCTGGCGTTGATGCTTGCGGTGGGTGGGGTTGTGTCTGAGACGTAAATCATGACGCTGGCGCTGGCTGTGCCGCCCCGGTTATGGGCAACAGCCCAGATAGTCGAGGTCGACTGGAGGGCAAAGGTGCGAGAACCACTAGGGGGCAAGTGGTCACTTGTGACTAATTCGAGTGTGACGTAATCTGCTCCTGTCGAATTCCAATTAAGGGTAAATGACTCGTATATCTTTACCCATGTGGATGATGAAGTCAGAGCTACGGTGGGAGGTCGGACGATTCCCGAAACGACAAAATCTTGATTCGTCAAATGTCCATTCACTGTTAATGTCAAACTCTCGGGGGTGAACATTAATGCTTGATATTCAGGAGTCACCTTATTCCCCCCCTCTTTGGCTGCAAAAATGTACCTCCCTTCTGCTGAAGTCGTTAAACTGCGAGCGATTCCTTCGCCATCGAGGAATACCTTGACATTGGCCAATCCCGAACTATCCTGAGTTACCTTGCCCGAAATGGTCAAAGGCAAATAACTGACGAAATTACCGTAATACCAGGAGGAGCTTCCAGAGGCCATAGTGGTAATAACTGAATATGTCTCTGTCTCGATGACATATATCTTCTCTTTTACTACATACAATCGCGAGCCGTCGGGATGGACCGACAAACCCAGGCACTTTGTCTGAGAAGGATATTGACCAATCGGCAGATTTGATTTGACAATGGTCAGACCTGCAGTCTCGATTACTGACAGACCATTGTAATAATCCATGACATAAATATTTCCTCCATCAGGGCTTACCTTGATATAATAGCCATGTACGTCGATATTATTCTTCAGAGTCCCATTATTGGTATCAAATACCGCCATTCCATTATAATTTAGGACATAGAGCTCGTGCTTATTTGGCGAAACAGCGATTTCTCCCGGAGAAAGCAATTCGTATTCGTCTAAAAGATCGTCGGATATATCCATATCATAAGTGAGAGATTGTTGTAATGTGGCAGCATTTAAAACCGCTACCTTGTCTTCTGAGCCTAGAGAAACATAAACACGGGAAGAATCGGCATCAACTGCTAGTCCATAGGCTCTGTCCCCCGGAATGAAAAGTGTTTTGACCAGCGCCATGTCATTTTTATAGGTGCTGATTATGCTCAAGGGGGATACCCACTGATTGTAATAATAGCCATTGCTGATTGTAGCATATATATAACGACCATCTGGGGCCGCCGTCAGAAATTTCGTAGATCCGCTGATGCCGACCTCACCTTTCAAGGACATGGTCAATGGATCGATCCGATGGATTTTTTTGGCACCGTTGTTAGCAACATATATGAAGCTGCCTGAGGGGTCACACTCTACTCCCCAAAGACCGATATTGGTAGCGGGAATGGCAATCGTATTTAGAAGATCTCCGGTATTGGCGTCGAGTACACGGACATTTGCTCCGGAGTTATTATTGGCAAACAAAACCCCCTGGCGATCGCTGCCTACGATTACTATTGCTATAGCTGTCGCTATACCGCCGGAGCCGCTGGCCATAATAGTGTATGTGGTGGTTTTGACCGGACTGACCGATCTGGTTCCATTCAGCGGAACATCGCCGATATCATTGTCGATGGAAACATTGGCGGCATTTATACAATCCCATGAGAGGGTCGCAGAGGCTCCGGGTGTAATAATCTTAGGCATAACGCTGAAGGTTATGACAGGTTTACTGACCACGGTCACCTGAGTATAACCTGTGGCCGAACCTCCGGGCCCAGCAATGGTCATGGTGTATAGAGTGGTTTGTAGGGGGTGGATTGAGATGGAGCCATTGGTTGATACAGCGCCGATGCCCTGGTCAATAGAGACCGAAGTGGCATTGCTGGTCGTCCAACTCAGGGTTGAATTCTGTCCTGCTTCAATGGTTGTTGGCGCAGCACTGAATGTAACAGTGGGTGGGGCTACGCTTAGTGTAATTTTAGACGTGGCCGTGACTGTGCCACCGCTTCCAGTTGCCGTTAACGTATAGGTCGTTGTCACGGTTGGAGTAACGGTTTTCGATCCGTTCAATGCGATGCTGCCGATACCTTGGTTAATTGAAGCCGAAGTAGCATTGCTGGTCGTCCAGCTTAGGGTTGAGCTTTGGCCCTGCGATAAGGAACTTGGGGAGGCGTTGAATGTGACAATTGGCAGTGCTGGCTTGACTGTGACCTTTGCCATGGCTGTTACCTTGGTTCCGGCTGCATTCTTGACCGTGATCGTGTAGGTGATGGTGGTTGTAGGTGAGACGGTGCGCGAGCCGTTGATCGGCACACTGCCGATTCCCTGGTTGATGGATGCAGAGGTGGCATTCGTTGAGGTCCAGGTAAGTATGGATGACCCTCCCCGATTGATCGAGGTAGGAACGGCTTTGAAGGTTACCGTGGGCCTAGCAGCAAAGATTGGAAAAAACGATTTGAATAGGATAAGTAAACCCACGGAAACAACTTTGTTTTTATTCATCAGTTACTCCTAGCAGAAAATGGAATTAGTATAGTTATTTCATAAGTCGCGTGTTTCGGAAAAATTGTTTTGCCCACTTGTTTCCAGTTTTGAGAAAATATCAATTTAATCTTCTCCTTTGTTGAAAATCTTTTCATATAATGAAAAATGATAAATGGCAATAGGGAAAAATGTGCTATTTTCAGATGTGAAAAAATCAATTTATAAACTTCGATTTTGAATTAGAAACTTATTTAATTATCTCCCCCTATGACATCATTTGTCATACCCCCGATATTATCATTGTGGCAGGAGAATAAAATGCAAAGACAAAGAGTGTTTTTCTTCGCGGCCAAGATCGAGGGGAGCGACACCATCGCCGACCTGGAGGACCTGAAAAAGATGGCGGTCAATTACGTGAGCCTCTATGGCGAGTCGTGCCTGAACGACCCCGAGACGCCCAGCTTCGTGCGCAGCCTGATGGCCAAGAGGTCCGAGGCCGACATGCAGAAGGCGGGGTAGCCTGTTTGATTTGCAGCTATTCCAGTTAAATATCGATACTTATTGTCCGATCGTAAAGCACTTGTCTGAAATATCGAATGGCACTTTATCTGGCAGGGAGAATGGCAGCCAGATCAGCAACTGCTTGCCGGCCGCGTTCTGCAGCCTGAGCGTTTTGTTCACCGGGCTATCGAGATTTAGCGCGATCTTGTTTTCCTTGTCCAAAGCGTTCAGTCCCCACCAACAGTTCTGCAAGACATTTGAAACACCATCGTAGCGGTCAAAGTCTTCTTTGAGCACATTGAGCAGCTGCTTGTCGTTACCCAGGTCGTCCAGTCGGACCACATTGATGTCCAAGTCGTCCATCTCGAAATTGAGCTCATTTTCCCCGCCAGCCTGCAGTACCAGATTGGTCTGGAAATAATGTTCTTGTGTCGTGTTCAGAGCCGCATTCTCGAACAAGGGCTTGTCGTCCAGCCTGATCTCGCGCTGTCGCGGCGGAAGTCGAACCGCACCTGCAGTTCGTGCCAGCTGCCGGCAAGCGGATCGATCGCTTTGCTGAAGCCGCCGAACTGGACCTGGGCGTTGCCGATTGTAATCTTGGCAAATCCGTATCCCGGGTCCTTGGGGTCGCTGCCGCCGAACCAGAGCATCGCTTCCGGCTCGTCTCCTTCTCCGCCATAGTTGAACTTGAAGCTGAACTCGAGCAGCCCTTCTTCCGACCACGGCCTGCCCGAAGCGTCGCTGACCCGCACGATGCCGTTCTGGGTGAAGTTGACCGGCACGAGCCAGTCATATTTGCCATTGTCTTCCACATGGTCGGCGATGGTGGAGAAGGAACCGCCGTTGTCGCGCGAAAACTCCAGCTTCACTTCCAGGACTTCGGGGTCCTCGGTCCAGCGGATCGTTTGGTTGGGCGGCCTTGAGCATCTCGTCGCCATTGGGAGCGATCAGGGTAAGGCCGGCGGTCTTGGAAATGGCGAATGCGCCGCTGTCGGCCTTGACCAGGTTGTCCACGGTGGTGACGCGCACTTTGTAGTTGGCGGCCAGCGCCTGGGTTGCCGGGATGGTCCACTCGTAGCTGCCGTCGTTGGGGGTTGTGGCGGCCATGGTCTTAAGCAAGGTCGTTCCCTGGTACAGCTGGATCTTGACGTTGGCGTTGATCAAGTCCCCTTGCTTGGTCCAGGTGATGATATGCGGCAAGCCGCGCTGCCAGACGGTTCCTTTGCCGGAGCGGTGACGGTGATAGCTCCGGGCATGATGGAGAAGCTCCCCGTTTTTCCGTGACCAGGTTGTCCAGCCCGGCGATTTGATGGAGTAGGTCGTGGCGAAGGCTTGTGGCCGGGACGGTCCAGTTGAAGACGCCGGCCGCCGTCGGCGTGCTGGCGGATATGGTCGAAACCAGGATTGTCCCCTTATACAGTTGGATCTTGACGTTGGCGTTTACCGCGCCTTCTGAGGTCCAAGTGATGTCATACGCCATGCCGCGGAACCATTTGGTCCGGTGGTGGGAGCAGTGACTTTGATCATGCCCGTGGCGATGCTGAATGCCTTGCTGACCCCTGTAACCTTGCCGTCCAGGGTGATCACCTTGATGGTGTACGTGCCGTTGGCCAGTGTCGATGGGATGGGCCAGTCATAGGAGCCATTGTTGGGCGTGGACGATGTAATGTCCAGTTTCTTGGTCGTCCCTGAGTATAGTTGGATCTTGACATTAGCGTCCTGGGTTCCGCGCTTGTTCCAGGTTATTGTTTTGGTTGCGTTCTTAACCCAGACGGTGCCCGTGGTCGGTGCCGTGACCGTGATCGTTGGCACGATGATGGAGAATTTATCGCTGTCGTCCTTGATCAGGTTGTCGAAAGTCTGCACGCTGATGAAATAGGTACTGCCGACAGCCAGCGTTGTGGGGACGAGCCAATTGTGTGAGCCGTCATTAGCGGTTTTAGTGGCTAATGGTCGGACCAAGGTCGACGTCCCTTTATACAGCATGATCTTGACGTAGGCGTTCTGCGTCCCCTGCTTGAGCCAGGAGATGGAATACGTTTTGCCTTTTTCCCATAATGCCCCGAGGCGGGAGAAGATCACTACCAACGACTGAGTGAGTGACGCGGTGTAGTTCGTGGTCCGACTGGAATTAACGCTAGTATAGGTTGTGGAAATCGGAACAAAGGTGAAGTATTGCCGAGTTGGAGTGACGGTCCCTGACCAACCGAAGTCGACACTAGCAGTATAAAAGCCAGAACTGTCAGTTACCGGGTTGCCTGGCAAGCCATTCAAAACGACTCCAGAAATAGATGTACTTCCGGATGTGATTGTCCCAGAAATGCATGGAAGGGCGACTATGATTGAGAAAACCGTATCACTTGTATCTGAAGGATCTCCATCAGCGGAGTCACTCACTTTTATTAAACAATTCGGCGATAGTGTGGACGGAATTGTCCAGGAAAAGCTGCCATTATTAGCGTAATTGGAAACAATTGGAATCCAGTTACCGCCATTGTCGGAGAATATTTGATATCAACATTAGAAATGGATCCTATCGAATTCCATGTAATGTTTCTAATCTCATTGTTTTGCCAACATTTTCTCCATTTGGGGAAACAATTTGAATTTCTGGATAATTTGAAAACGATCCTTTTTCAATATCCAAAGGATAACCACCAACTAAATAAAACTGATTTTGAATAACCTTGGCTCCGAAATAAACATGATTATATAATGTTGGAGTATTAGATTTCCAACTATTGGAGGAGGATCAGATTCTTCAACTGTTTTTACATACTCAGCAAGATCAATTCGATGTCCGCCGCCAAATACAAGAATTTTATTATTGTAAACGACAGAAGCTGCTCCATAGCGATTTGTCGGCATAGCCTTTTTGGTAGTCCAAGTGTCGGTGGCAGGGTTATATTCCTCAACATTGTTATAAATCTGTGCCTGAGTCCCATATCCTAATTTTTTTTCGCCCCCAATTACATAGATTTTGTTGTTTATAACCTCAGCGCATGCAAATCCTCTGGCGGTAGGCATATCCTTCCTTCTTATCCACGAATCTGTCGAAGGATTGTATTCGAAAACAGTCGCATAGGCATTGGAATCACCGTCTACTCCGCCTATTGCATAAATCAGGCCATTTAATGAAACAACTGACATTCCAGAAAATCCAAGAGCTGGATCTACAGGAATTGGCAAGTTTGCCCCAGTTTCCCAGTAATCACTTATTTTTGTTGGATCATAAATCAAAATATCATAATCAACTGGACCTCCGACGATGTATATCTTCCCATTCACTACTGCTGCACCACCATTTGAGATTCCGTTATTCGGGATGTCATTTTTTGTGTTCCAGGTTTTTTCGATGGGATTGTAGATGTAAAATGTGTTCCGTGACGAACCACCAAAAATGTATATTGAATCTCCACTCGACGCAAAAGCTGCATATGGCATTTGTACTGAAGCTGTATCATGATTTGTCCAGATAATCTCATCATTTGAAGAAGAAATTCCATTTCCATATAAATTAATATTTAAGTTAGCTTCATCCGGATCATTTGAGTTGATGCGAAATGTAGCGGTTATTCCTACAGATTGTGATGTAGGGAGGAAGCCAATATTTGCATAACTAACACTTCCAGCCGCGATTGTAGATGGGAACGCAATTACTGAAAAATCATTGCTTCCAGCAATATTACTAATACTTGTAATTTGAAGGCTGGAATTTCCAAGATTTCTGATTTCAAATAGCAAATCCTTGGAAATACCGATGTCCACATTTTCGAAATTAAGCGAAGATGAGTCCAAGAAGATATCTGGATTGGCAATAGCATTGATAGTTAGACCGACTGAATGAGTTGTGATGTTGATCGGGTTTGACAGATTATTAAAGGAGACGATATCATTATAGGATTTCTGATGGAAGACTATTGGCAATGCTGTTTATGGAAACGGATACAGAAGTCGCTGCTCCGGGAACCAATATTCCACTGTTCGATGAGATGCTTATCCAATTTGCGCTTTTAGAGATCGACCAATTCAAGTCTGCCACTCCAGTATTTTGTATTGAATAAACCTTGCTTTGTGGTGAAAAAGGACCCCCAGCAAATCCAGATGAAAGAAAATCGCTGGTCGGCGTTATAGTTAGAACACCAGTTCCCTGCGTAATTGCAAGGGATACATTCTTAGATGAAGTACCAGCCCCATTTGTGGCATTTATAAAGCTGATCAGGTCACTATAGTTACCAGAAGCTAATCCATTTGCATTGGAATTTATATAAACAGTAACTGCTGTAGTCGCACTAGGGGATAATGAACCGCTTGTGGGAGAAGAAACGGTCACCCAATTTTGTGTTTTACTTACATTCCAATTAATAGACTGACCGCCAGTATTTTGAAGCGTGTATGTTCTGCTGCTTGGGCTGAATGGCCCACCAATATTTCCATTCGAAATTAAGTCATCAGATGGCTCGACTGACAAAACCCCATTTGTTGCAGAAGATAAAGTGAAAGCCCAAATAGGGCTACTAGCTGTTCCACAACTATTTTTTGCAATCTATTTCCAGTAGTATTTTTGTTCAGAATTAACAGGAACTATAAGAAATGTCGAAGGAGTATTGCTTAAAAAAGGAGGATTTGTGGCTGTTCCAAAATAGACATCAGTAAAATTATCGAGTATTTACCGACTCGTTCCAAATAGAGGGTGAGGCTGGAAAGTGAACTTGGGAAAACCATATTTTCCAGGTGAACTTAAGGAGAATGCCAGAGGCATTGGGCATGTGGATAAAGAAAAATAGTTGTTTGAAAAATCTTCAATACTGCCTTGGAAAATTCTTATCTTATAATCGTTTCCATTAACAAGATCTGACGGAACGAGCCAGTTGTAGCTTCCGGATGAGGCGGAAACACTGCCGATATTTTGGCAGAGTGAGCTACCTTTAAATAAATCGATGGAAACATTTCCTGTTAATCCAACCTTGGTCCAGGCTATGCTATGGGTAGTGCCCGTTTGCCAAACTTCTCCACCATTAGGAGTTTGTATTGATATCGAAGAACTAGCTCCATTTATAATAGAAAATTTGATATTCGAAATATCAAAAAGTTGTGGGTTCGAATATGAGCTTACTTTGATTAAACACGCATCTGACAAAGATGAAGGAATAGTCCAAGGATGATTCCCATCATTGGTAGTCATTTCGGTAATGACTATCCAATTTATGCCAGCATCAATCGAATATTCTATTTTAACATAATTGATGCTTTCATTTGCCTTCCAATTAATAGAATGAACTGATCCTGCTTCCCATTGTTCATGTCCATTTGGAGCGTTCAGGTTAATGATTGGGTAAATATCAATAAATGCATAATCTATTTGTTCATTCCCATAATCATGGATATCATCCATTGTATAGTAATTATCATATGCCCCTCCATAGCCCATATTAACATGGATTTGATTTATGCCATTTTCAATTCGATAGCCATCCAGTACCACCCCATGTCCTGGCGGTCCATCTGGAGGGAACATGCCATATAATACTGGCCAGCCATTATTTATTTGGTTTTTAAATATTACGAACCATTCATCCCAGTTCGCATAATTATGTCTAAAAATTTTATGGATTTCCGGATCATATTTAAAATAATTAACAAGAGCATTGTTTGTATCAAATTCAGCCGAAGATTCAAGGCCATATTTCATGTCAATGGAAATTCCAATATCCGACATAAGCCTTGCCACAGCATCTTTTTGTATGTAGTTGCCAACGCCCACATATTGATCCAGCATTCTTGACCAAAAGTATTCATGATTAAAATCAGCTTTTTGACGAATCCCATTCCAAAGATATTCATGATGATCTTGGCCGGTAGTAGGATATTTCCAAAAATACATTACTTGCGCTATAGCAGTTGCAGCGCATCCTGTAACTGTTTTTTCATCATCTAAAATAGGAGTATATAAATTGTATGGATCATCTTGATTCCATTTGCTAATCAATAAAGGCAAAATATCCTCTTTGAGAATTTCTGATAAAACCATTACTTCATTACTTAGAGTTTTGTTCCAAACATTTTCATTGTTTAATTTTTGATTTTTATCAATACTGCCATCATCCAATTCATCTGGATTAGCGTCTCTAAAATAACCAAGTTTTTCGATGGTATAATGAATTCTAAATTTAATGGCTTCAATTAAAAAATTGTTTTCAAGATTGTGATAGTCCTCAGATAAGGATATAAATTTAACAGGCGACAATTCAGATATTTTGGGCATTATCATAAACCCTATTGGCATCAAATCAATAACATAACCAATTTTTTTATCTTTATATAACAAATCAGAAATTCCTTGAAAGATATATTCGTTATTTATCAAATGTGTTTTTTGGATCAGATTCTCATTTTCAATGTATTTAAGCGCTACTTTTTCAATTTCTGCCTGATTCAATATTCTTGAGTGAAGAAAATTCGATAACGTTAGGAATAACAATACAAATAAAATATTCTTCGAGAATTTTGATAAAGATGTCATTGTCTCTCTCCTTTCAATTTAAAGCCCTTTCGCAGTAATGACAAGAATAACCATTTTTAAAAAAAAATGGTCGATTTATTTGAAAACGTAATATTCTTACAATTATTATTATAATTTAAAATGATGTTTTATCAATCGAATTTGAATTGTTTCCGAATTCCCTGATACTTCATGTTTAAATATCTAATTTTAGAAATCCAATTTTCATAAAATCATGGAAAAATCTCATTTTTGAGTCTCATATTTGATACTTTTTATTGTTTCCTATGACATCATTTGCCATACCCCCGATATTATCATTGTGGCAGAGAATAAAATGCAAAGACAAAGAGTGTTTTTCTTCGCGGCCAAGATCGAGGGGAGCGACACCATCGCCGACCTGGAGGACCTGAAAAAGATAGCGGTCAATTACGTGGACCTCTACGGCGAGTCGTGCTTGAACGACCCCGAGACGCCCAGTTTCGTCAGCGCAGCCTGATGGCCAAGAGGGCCGAGGCCGAATTTCCCAGGGCAGGGTAGGGGCGATCCGGCGGGTCGCCCGATGGGTCGACGATCGATGTTCGACGTTCGACGTTGAAGAAAGGGACAATTCGACGTGTAGGGGCGGTTCGAGAACCGCCCATCTGATCCAAGTTCGAAGTTGAAGAATAAAGATCAGCGCGGCAGCGCGCACAAGGCGGAATTCAGCGCGACGCAGCGCTCCAGCACCTCGAGCATGCCC
>CAWGGP010000012.1:0-67785 GCA_963822075.1 Candidatus Aminicenantota bacterium | reverse complement strand
GATGTTCGAGCTGGACGAGCGCGGCATTCTCTGGGTCCCCACCAACAAACGGCTATACCGCTTCGATCCCCTGGTGCGGAAGGATTACCAGGCGCCCTATCCGGTCCTGATCCGCCGGGTCCTGGCGGGCAGGGAGCGCACCCTGTTCTGGGGCAACTACTACGATCCGCGTTCAAAGACGGGAAACGTTTACACGCGCCTGCTCCGCGCCCAGCCGCAAGCCATGGTCCCGCGGCTCGCCTACGGGGAAAACAAGCTCGCCTTCAATTTCAGCGCCCCCTTTTACGAGCATGATGCCGCGATCCAGTTCCGCTACTACCTGGACGGCTTCGACAAGGGCTGGAGCGACTGGACGGCGCAGGACATGAAGGAATACACGAACCTGCCGGAAGGTTCCTACGCCTTCCGGGTCAGGGCGCGCAACATCTACGGGTCCTTGAGCGGCGAAGCCGCGTACCGCTTCGCGATCTCCCCGCCCTGGAAGCGCACCCCCCTCGCCTACGCGCTCTACGCCCTCGGCGCCCTGCTGCTGCTGTTCGGCAGTGTCAAGGCTTACACCATCCAGCTGCGCCATGAGCAGAAGCGGCTGGAAAAACTGGTCGCCCTGCGCACCGACGAGTTGCGGCGCTCCAACGAGGAATTGGCGAAAGCCAATGACAGCCTGGAGCAGCTTTCCCTGACCGACGCCCTGACGCAGCTCCCCAACCGGCGCAATTTCGAACTTATTTTTGCCCAGGAATGGAACCGCTGCGTGCGCGAGCCCCAGCCCTTGTCCCTGCTGATGATCGACATCGATTTCTTCAAGCTGTTCAACGACACGTACGGCCACCCGCAGGGCGACGAGTGCCTGAAAAAAGTCGCCGCCGCCATCAAGCGCAGCACGCCGCGCGCCGGGGATTTCCCGGCCCGGATCGGCGGCGAGGAGTTCATCGTCATCCTGCCGCATACGCCGGCGGCAGCGGCGGTCAAGGTGGCGGAAAGGGTGCGCTCGGGGGTCGAGGGCATGGCGATCGCCCACGGCGGCTCGGCCGTCGCTCCCGTCGTGACCATCACCATCGGGATAGCGACGATCACGCCCGACCGGAAAACCGCCAGCGACGATCTGCTCGCCGCCGCCGACCAGGCCTTGTATCAGGCCAAGAGGGAAGGCCGCAACCGTTTCGCGGCGATCACCGTCTGAGCGGGCGGCGGGACGGCATTTATTCCTCTTCTTCCTTGACCCGGCCTTCCCTGACCGCTTCGTCGATGATCTTTTTCTGCAGGTGGCCCGGCACTTCCTCGTAATGGGAGAATTCCATATAATAGCTGCCGCGGCCGCCGGTGATCGAGGTCAGGGTGGGCTCGAAATCGAGCATTTCCGACATGGGCACCACGGCCTTGACCACGTGGTTCTTGCCCTTGATCTCCATGCCCTGGATCTTGCCGCGCCGGCCGCTCAGGTTGCCGTTGATCTCGCCCATGAACTCCTCGGGGATGATCACTTCCACCTTCACCACCGGTTCGAGGATGGTGGGCTTGGCCGCCTTCATGGCCAGCTTGAAGGCCATGGACGCCGCCATCTTGAAGGCCATGTCCGAGGAATCGACCTCGTGGTGGCTGCCGTCGTACAGCTCCACCTTGAAGTCGACGACGGGGTAGGCGGCGAGCACGCCGGTGTTCTTGGCTTCGACGATCCCCTTCTCGATGGCCGGCACGAAGTTGCGCGGGATGGACATGCCGGTCAGGGCGTTGACGAATTCGAAGTCGCCGCCGCGGGGCAGGGGCTGCATGCGGATGAGCACGTGGCCGTACTGGCCGCGGCCGCCGCTCTGTTTCTTGTATTTCTTTTCCACGTCCGACTTGCCCATCACGGTCTCGCGATAGGCGATCTTCGGCGCCTTCATCGACACCTCGACGCCGTACTTGCGCTTCAGCTTGTTGACCACCAGCTCGACGTGCAGCTGGCCGTTGCCCGAGATGACCAGCTCCTTGGTCTGCGGGTCGCGCAGCATGCGCAGGGTAGGGTCCTCCTCCATGATGCGCTGCAGGGCGTTGGAGATCTTGCCCTCGTCGCCGCGGGCCTTGGGCTCGATGGCGAAGGTGATGGAGGGGACGGGGAAGACGATCTCCGGCAGCAGGATCTTGTCGGCCTTGGTCGTCAGGGTGTTGCCGGTCTGCGTTTCCTTCAACTTGGCCACCGCGACGATGTCGCCGGCCTGGACCTCGCCCGCCGGCTCCTGCGTCTTGCCCTGCATCAGGAACAGGCCGGCCACGCGCTCCTCGACCTCCCGGCTGGAATTGTAGTAGAAGGTGTCGGGCTTGAAGGTCCCCGAGAAGACGCGGATGAACGAGACCTTGCCGGTGAAGGGATCGGAGATGGTCTTGAAGACGAGCCCGGAGAACGGGGCGGCCTTGTCGGCCTTGACCGGGCTGCCGTTCTTGGCCAGCGCCGGCGGCACCTCCGTCGGCGACGGCGCGAAGGCGACGATGAAGTCCAGCAGCTGCTGGACGCCGCGGTTGGCCAGCGCGTCGCTGACCAGCACCGGCATGACGTTGCGCTGCAGGACGGCGCTTTTCAAGCCGGCGCGGACCTCTTCCGGGGACAGCGCCCCGGCGGCGAAATACTTCTCCATCAGTTTTTCGTCGTTCTCGGCGATCTTTTCCAGCAGCGCCTCGCGGCGCATGCCGATCTCGTCCTTGAGCGCGTCGGGGATGGGGATCTCCTTGCTCTCGCCCTTGTCGTCGGCGCCGAACTGCCAGGCCTTCATCTCGACGATGTCCACAAGGCCGCTGAATTCCGGGCCCTGCCCGATCGGGACCTGCACGGCGACCACGTTCTTGCCGAAGGTGGCGACCAGGGAATCGAAGATCTTGTCGAAGTCGACCAGCTCCTTGCTCATCTTGTTGACGACGAAGATCACGGACTTGCCCATCTCGCTCATGCCGTCGAAGATCCTCTCGGTCTGCACCTGGACGCCGTCCTGGGCCGAAACGACCATCAGGCCGGTCTCCACCGCCTTCAGCGCCACCATGGTTTCCCAGACGAAATTGGCGAAACCCGGAGTATCGAGGATGTTGATCTTGATCTTGTCCTGATAGGCGTAGGCCAGCGAAGCCTGGATGGAGATCTTGCGCGCGATCTCCTCCTCGTCGAAATCGGTGACCGTATTGCCCTGGTCCACTTTGCCCAGGCGATTGACCATCTTGGTGTTGTACAGCAAGGCCGATACCAGACTGGTTTTTCCGCTGTGGCCATGGCCGGCCACCGCCACGTTGCGCAGGTTCTCGCTCTGTATTTCCTTCATGTTTTTCCTCCTGGTTTAGTCTCGACTAGCAGTGAAAAATCGGCCACGCCGGACAGCATTTCATCGATGCGCTGCAGCAGGGCGATGCGGTTCTTGCGCAGGGAAAGGTTCTTGTCCATCACGAGGATCTTCTCGAAAAAACCGTCAATGATCGGCTTCATCTCCAGGATCTCCGAGCCGGCCTGCAGGAAATTCTTCTTCATGAGCAGGTCATCGATGCGCGGCTTCGATTCCTTGAAGACGTCGGAAAGTATCTTTTCCTCCTTCTCCTTCAGCTCCCCCTCGGAAAAATTGCAGCGCTCGAAATCGCTGCCGATGTTCTTCAGGCGCCGGTGCAGGGCGGCCAGCGGCTCGGCCATCCCCGACTCCGCCAGCATAGCGACCGCCTGGGCCTTCAGGAACTGGTCGTACACGGCCACGCTGCCCCCGCCCATGACGGCGTTGACCACGTCATAGCGAAAATGCAGATGATCCTTCAGGACGCTTTCCAGGCGGCCGGCGAACAACTCGCGGATGGTCTTGGCGCTCAGCAGCAGGTCGGCGTCGTTCTTGGCGAAGTGGAGGGCGGCCAGGCGGATCAGCGGCTCCAGGTCCAGGCCGAGCTTGAAGTCGATGATGATCTTGATGACGGCGTTGGCGTCGCGGCGGATGCCGTACGGGTCCTTGGAACTGGATATCTTGATGCCCTTGCTGACGAAGCCGGCGATATTGTCCATGCGGTCGGCGATGGAAAGGATCCCCGCCCCGAGGTCGTCCAGCTTTTCCTCGGCCAGCCCGCGCGGCCGGTAGTGGCCGTAGATCGCTTTCCAGACGAGCGGGTCTTCACCCGCCGCCTGCAGGTACAGCCCGCCCATGATCCCCTGCAGCGAAGGGAACTCCCGCACCATCTTGGTCAGCAGGTCGTTCTTGCAGTTGAAGGCGGCCTTGTGCAGCGGGGCGCGCAGGGCGTCGTTGTGGGTCTCGTTGACCAGGAAATCGACCAGGGCGGCCAGGCGCTCCACTTTTTCCAAATAGGTCCCCAGCTCTTTCTGGAAGGTGACGTTCTTCAGCAGCCCCTTCAGGGCGAAAAAATCTTCCTTGCGGTCCATGTCCCAGAAGAACTGCGCGTCCTCGAAGGCGGCCTGGACCACCTTTTCATTGCCGCGGCTGACCTTCTTGTTTTCATCGGGGATATTGGCCACGCCGACGAAATGGGGCGTGAGCTTTCCGGCCTTGTCAACGACCGGCAGCAGCTTCTTTTCGTGGGTCATGAAGGCACTGATGATCTCCTGGGGCAGCCCGAGGTACTTGGGGTCGAAGCCGCCGCTGAACACCACCGGGTATTCATTGCTGTAGACGTAGTAGTCCAGCATCTCGTCGTCGCAGCGGACCTTGCACTCCAATTCCTCCTCGACGTCGAGGATCTCGGCGAGGATCTTGCTTTTCCGCTCCTCTTCCCTGAGGATGACGAAATTCTTGCTCAGGCCCTCGATATATTCCTTGAAGGAGTTGACCTCAAAAAAGGCGTCGGACAGGAGCAGGTGCCCGGGCACCTTGTTGCCCGAGCGCACGCCGGCGAACTGGACGTCCAGGGGTTTGTTGTTGAACAGGGCCAGGATGTTCCGCACCGGCCGGATGAACGGCAGGCGCGATTCGTTCCAGACCATGGTCTTGGCGAACGTCAGCCCGGACAGGATGGCCGGGATGCCGGTGGCGAGCAGCCCGGCCGCGTCCTGGCCGCCGCCGGTCCTGGTGATGCCCAGGTATTTGCCCTTGGGGGTTTCGATCTCCACCACGTCGGTCAATTTGACCTTCTGGAATTCGCAGAACTTCTTCAGGGCGACGGTGGGCAGCCCGCGCTCGTCCAGGGCGATGCGCTTCGCCGGCCCCAGCACCGTCTCCTCCTGGCTGGCCGTTTTTTCGGGGATCTGCGCCACGTGCACCATCAGGCGGCGGTTGGTGGCCACGCATTCGATGTCGCCGTGGGCGATGCGGTCCTGGGCCAGGCGGGCCTGGAAAAGCTCCCGCAGCTGGTCGCGGATGCCGCTGACGGCGAAGGCGGGGATCTCCTCGACCCCCAGTTCAAAAAGCAGGTCAGCCATGGTTGTCCCCTTCCGTCTGCTGGACGTATTTCTGGGCGATGCGCGCCGCCAGGTTGCGCATGATGCCCATCAGCGCCGTGCGCTCGGCGACGGAAATGGCCTTGCGCGCGTCGAGGATATTGAACGTATGCGAGCATTTCAGCACGTAATCGTAGGCCGGCAGATAAAGGCTGTGGTCCAGGAGCTTTTCCGCCTCTTTCTGGAATTGCTGGAACAGGCTGCGCAGCATGTCGATGTCGGCGAGCTCGAAATTATATATGGAGAACTGGCGCTCCTCCTCCAGTTTCAGCATGGAATAGGAGACGCGGTTGCCCCAATCCAGTTCATAGAGGTTGTTCTTGCCGTCCAGGAACATGGCCAGGCGCTCGACGCCGTAGGTGATCTCCAGCGAGTTCGGGTTGAGCTCGATGCTGCCCGCCTGCTGGAAATAGGTGAACTGGGTGATCTCCAGGCCGTCGCACATGACCTGCCAGCCGACCCCCCAGGCGCCCAGCGAGGGCGACGCCCAGTTGTCGTCGTCGAACTTGATGTCGTGGATGCGGATGTCGACGCCGAGGTAGATCAGGCTGTCCAGGAACAGCAGCTGCCCGTCGACGGGCACCGGCTTGAGGATGACCTGGAACTGGTTATGCTTCTGCACGCGGTTGGGATTCTGGCCGTAGCGGCCGTCGTCGGGACGGCGTGCCGGCTGCCAGTAGGCCACCTGCCAGGGCTTCCGGCCCAGGACCTTGAAAAACGTGTCCGGGGTCATGGTCCCGGCCCCGACCTCGGTGTCGTAGCCGGAGGCGATGGTGCAGCCCCGCTCGGCCCAGAACTCCTGCAGCTTGAGAATGACGTTCTGCACGCTCACCGGTCCCCTCCCGGGCTCCATTTCAGGATCGGCTTGCGGGCGGCCAGGGTCTCGTCCAGCCGGCGCACCGGCGTCCGCGTCGGCGCCTGGCGCAGCAGGTCGGGATTCTCCCGGGCTTCGCGCAGGATCGTCTCCATGACGGCGATGAACTCGTCCAGGGTCTCCTTGCTCTCCGTCTCGGTCGGCTCGATCATCATCGCCCCGTGCACGATCAGCGGGAAATAGATGGTGAAGGGATGGAAGCCGTAGTCCAGGAGGCGCTTGGCGATGTCCAGGGTCTTGACCGGCAGCCCCAGGTCGGAAAAAACGACTTCGTGCAGCGTGGGGGTGGCGTAGGGAAGATCGAGCTTTCCCTCCAGCTTTTTGCGGATATAGTTCGCGTTCAGCACGGCATCCTCCGCCACACGCCTGACGTTCTCCCGGCCCAGGGCCATCAGGTAGGCCAGGGCGCGGACCATGACCAGGAACTGGCCGTAAAAATTCTTCACCCGGCCGATGCTGCGCGGATCGTCGTAGACCACCTCGAGTTTTTCCCCGTTTTTCACGATGCGGGGCACGGGCAGGAAAGGCAGCAGGCGGGCGGCGACGCCGACCGGTCCCGAGCCCGGGCCGCCGCCGCCGTGGGGCGTGGCGAATGTTTTGTGCAGGTTGAGGTGCATGACGTCGACGCCGAGGTCGCCGGGGCGCACGACCCCGAGCAGGGCGTTGAGGTTGGCGCCGTCCATGTAGAGCAGGGAGCCGTTGGCGTGCAGGGCGTCGGCGATGGCGGCGATGTTGGATTCAAAGATCCCCAGGGTGTTGGGGTTGGTCATCATCAGCGCCGCCACGTCGGGAGTGAGCTGGGCGCGCAGTTCCTCCAGGCCGATGATGCCCTGGGCGTTGGAGGCGATCTCGCGGACCTCGTAGCCGGCGAAATGGGCGGAGGCGGGGTTGGTGCCGTGCGCCGAATCGGGGATCAGCACCACTTTGCGGGCGTCGCCTTTTTCCTGCAGGTACTTGCGGATGACCAGCATGCCGGTGAATTCGCCGTGGGCGCCGGCGGCGGGGCTGAGCGTGAAGCCGGCCAACCCGGTCAACTCGCAAAGCCACCACTCGAGCCGGGCCATGATCTCCAGGTTGCCCTGCACCAGGTCGTGGGGGGCGTAGGGGTGGGCCTGCAGCTCATCGGCGGCGGCCAGCTTCTCGTTGATCTTGGGGTTGTACTTCATGGTGCAGGAACCCAGCGGGTAGAAACCGGCGTCGACCGAGTAGTTCAGCTGGGCCAGGGCCATGTAGTGGCGCACGACCTCCACCTCGGAAAGCTGCGGGAAATCGGCGATGTCGCCGCGGCGCAGCGCCGGGTCGAGGGCGGGCGCTGGCGGGCACGTCGGCTTCGTTCAGGCCGCAGCCGATCTTCCCTTCCCGGCTCAGTTCGAACATCAATTTGGGCAAGGCGCTCATGCTTTTTCTCCCAGCGCGGCCAGCAGGCGGTCGATGGCCCGGCGGTCGTGCAATTCGCTGAACGCGAGCAGCAGGCGGCTCTTTTGCCCGCGGTCGAACCAGGACAGGGGGACGCCGGCGAGGATGCCTTTCTTCTTCAGCGCCGCGCCAAGGGCGGCGGCGGTGCCCCGGGTCACCTCGACCAGCACCTCGTTATAAAAATTGCGGGCATGGACGACCCTGATCTTTTTCAAACCCGCCGCACCGGGAAACGAAATACGCCGCGTTCAGATGGCAGGCGCGGGCGGCGCGGGCGAGGCCGTGCTTGCCCATGACGGCCAGGTACATGCCGGCGCGCATGGCGCACCAGGCTTCGTTGGAGCAGATGTTCGACGTCGCCTTTTCGCGCTTGATATGCTGCTCGCGGGTCGAGAGGGTCAGCACGTAGCCGCGCTTGCCGTCCAGGTCGACGGTCTGTCCCACCAGGCGGCCCGGCATGGCCCTGAGAAATTCCTCGCGCGCGGCCATGAAGCCCAGGTAGGGCCCGCCGAAGCCCAGGGGCAGTCCGAAGCTCTGGGCCTCGCCCACGGCGATGTCGACGCCGCAGGCGCCGGGAGAGGCCAGGTAGGCCAGCGACATGGCTTCGGCCACCACCTGGACGGCGTAGGCCTTCGGCGCATGCGCGGCGGCGGCGATGGCGCGGGCGTCCTCGACCACGCCCAGGAAATTGGGCGACTGGAAAATGAAGGCGGCGACGGTCTCGTCCAGCTTGGCGCGCAGGTCCTGCTCGTCGACCCGGCCGCTGCCGGCGTCGACGGCGACGGTCTCCAGTTCGATGGGCAGGTTCTGCACGTAGGTGCGGATGACCGCGGCGTATTCGGGGTGCAGGTTGCCGGCCAGGAGCACCCGCCGGCGCCCCGACCGGCGCACGGCCAGCAGAACGGCCTCGGCGGCGGCGGTGGCCCCGTCATACAGCGAGGCATTGGCCACGTCCAGCCCGGTCAGCATGGCCATCATGGTCTGGTACTCGAAGATCGCCTGCAGGCTGCCCTGGCTGACCTCGGGCTGGTAGGGAGTATAGGGGGTAAGGAATTCCCCCTTGCCGCTCAGGTAGGTGACGACTTCGGGAATAAAGTGGGCGTATGCCCCGGCGCCCAGGAAACTGAGCCGGCCGGAAAACGAATTCTTGCCGGCGAAATCGCGGAAGGCGGCGACCAGCTCCGGTTCGCTCAGCGCCGCCGGGAGCGTGTCCAGGGGCGGGTGGCAATGGGCCGACGGGAGGCAGGAGAAAAGTTCCTTCACATCGGCGATGCCGATGACCTTCTTCATCTCCTCCCGTTCGGCGTCGGTCAGGGGCAGATATCTCATCGCTTATTCCCCGGCGATTCCTTTAAGATATTCTTCGTATTTTTTCAGGTCCATGAGCTCGCCCAGCTCGGAAGCCTGGGTCATGCTCAATTTGAAGATCCAGCCGGCGCCGAACGGGTCCTGGTTGACCAGCTCCGGAGAGTCGGCCAGCTTGGCGTTCGCCTCGGTGATCGAGCCCGAGACCGGGGCGAACACGTCGGAAACAGCCTTGACCGATTCGATATTGGCGGCGGGATCGCCTTTCTTCAATTCCTTGCCGATGGCGGGCAGGTCGACGTACACGACGTCGCCCAGTTCATGCTGGGCGTAGTCGGTGACCCCGACCACCACCACGTCGCCTTCGCGGCGCACCCACTCGTGTTCCTTGCTGTAAAGAAGATCTTCCTGTGCCATGTGCGTTCCTCCTACTTATTTCTTTTATAAAAAGGTGTTTCCACGACTTTGGCGACGACCATTTTTTCACGGATGCCGATCTGGAATTCGCTGCCCACGGCGGAGTTCTCCAGGGGCAGGTAGGCCAGGCCGATGGGCTTTTTCAAGAAGGGGGCGAAGGTCCCGGAGGTGACGGCGCCGAATTCCTTGCCCTGGACGTACAGCGGGTAACCGTGGCGGGCGATCCCCCTGTCGACCAGCTCGAACCCCACGAGCTTGCGGCGGATCCCCTGCTCCTTCTGCCGCGCCAGCGCTTCCTGGCCGATGAAGGGCTGCTCCTTCTTGAGCTTGAGGATCCAGCCCAGGTCGGCTTCCAGCACGGTATGGCTGTCGTCGATGTCGTTGCCGTAAAGCGCCATCTTGGCTTCCAGGCGCAGGGTGTCGCGCGCGCCCAGGCCGGCGGGCAGGGCGTCGTACTTCTCCCCTTTCTCGGCCAGGTCCAGGAACAGCTTGCTCGCCGCGGCGGCGTCCGACTTGAAGTAGATCTCGAAGCCGTCCTCGCCGGTGTAGCCCGTGCGCGAGACGATGGCGTCCAGGCCCTGCACCCGCCCCACGGCGAAATGGTAGTAGGCCATGGGCTTGAGGTCGATATCGGTGAATTCCTGCACCAGTTTTTCGGCCACCGGCCCCTGGACGGCGATCTGCGAATATTCTTCGCTGCGGTTGTCGACCCGCACGTCGAACTGGGCGGTGTGCTTCTTCATCCACTGGAAATCCTTTTCGATGTTGGCGGCGTTGACCACCAGCAGGTATTCGTTTTCCTTCATCATGTAGACCAGAAGGTCGTCGACGAAGCAGCCGTTCTCGGTGAGCAGGCCGGCGTACTGGATCTTGCCCGGCTGCAGCTTGGAGGCGTCGTTGGAGATCAGGTGCTGCACGGCGCGCAGCGCGTCGCGGCCGTGGAATCCGATCTCCCCCATGTGGCTGACGTCGAAGAGGCCCCCGGTGGTGCGCACGGCCATGTGTTCCGTGTTCACCCCGGAATACTGGACCGGCAGTTCCCAGCCGCAGAATTCCACCATTTTTCCCTTGAGAATATAATGCGCTTCATTGATTTTGGTTTTTTTCATTTTAGACTCCCAAAATAAATACTAAAAATAGCACAGCCGCCGACATAAATCAAGGAAAATCAGGATTTGACAAGCTTTTTTTAGCGGTATATATATGATGTCCAGGTGAAAGAACCCCATATGTTCCGGCGCCATCCAGAGGAATTCTACCGTGAGATCGCCGCCGCGCTGCAAGCCGCCCGCAGCGCCCGGTCATTCCTGCCCCATTTTCCCAGGCTGCTGCGCAGCCATTTCCCGTCCAGCCGCTGCCTCCTTTATTACAAGGAGGCCGAGGGCAACGCCTTCCGGCCCTACGGCGACAACGACGGGCAGAAGGAACCGCCGTCCATCGCCGAGGAGACCGACCTGATCGAAAGCTTCACCGGCCGCACCGAGATCATGCTGGAGGGCGAACAGACCCGGATGTACTTCGATCTCTTCAACCGCGACAGCGAGGACTTGTTCGCCGCCTGGGGCTTTAACCTGGTCATCCCCTTGCATGCGCGGAACTATTTTCGCGGCCTGCTGCTGGCCAGGGTGGATGCCCGGGACGGCAAGGAGATCCGCGCCCTGGCCGACGCCGCCCGGACGGCGGCCGCCATGTTCATACCGCTGATCGAAGCCGAGCAGATGGAATTCGACAACGACAAGAACTATTACCGGCTGTTCAAGTTCGACCGCCTGGTTCTCCTGGGCCAGATGGCGGCCTCCCTGGCCCATGAATTGCGCACGCCGCTGACCACGGTGCTGTTCGAGATCGCGGCCATCAAGACCCTGCTGGGCTCGGAGCCGGCGATCACCGCCGCCTACGAGAAGATCAACCGCGAGGTCGGCCGCGCCAACCAGATGATCGAATCCCTGCTGGTGTTCTCGAAATTCAAGGACCTGAACATGGCCAGCGTCGGCCTGAGTGAATTCGTGGAAGGCACCTTGCGCGAGATCCCGGCCAAGAAGATCCCCGCTGACGTGACGATCCGGGTGCAGGCGGAAAAAGAGATCCGGGTCACGAGCGACGGCGACCGCCTGAAGCAGGTTTTCATCAATGTCCTTTTCAACGCCCTGGAAGCGCTGGCCGGGCAAAAAAACGGCGCCATCGCCATCCGCATCTACAGCGAATACAAGGAGTTGCCCAAGAACGTCCGCCACATCATCGCCGTCAGCGACAACGGGCCCGGCATCCCCGACGCCATCAAGGACAGGGTCCTGGAACCGTTCTTCACCACCAAAAAGGATGGCACCGGCCTTGGCCTTTATATTTCCTATTCTATTATGAAGACCCTGAAAGGCGACCTGGAGATCCAGAGTTCCCAGCAGGGCACCCGGGTCAACCTGATCCTGCCAGCGAGGTGAACGTGCCGACAAAGAAGCATATCCTGTTGGTCGAAGACGATGCCCCCTTGCGCGAATCGATCAAGAAATTTCTCAGCCAGAACGATTTCCAGGTCGCGGCCAGCGATTGCCTGGCCGACGCCACCCGCCAGCTGGGGCAGGCCGCTTTCGACCTGGTGCTGCTCGACCTGACCCTGCCCGACGGCAACGGGCTGGACCTGCTGGAACGTTTCGCCGGGCAGTACGCCCACCGCTTCGTGGTGCTGACCGGGACCGCATCCATCGAGACCGCGGTGCTGGCGATGAAAAAGGGGGCCCACGATTTCCTGCAGAAGCCGGTCAACCCGGAAATACTCCTCCTGGCGCTGCAGCGCGCCTTCGCCTACATCCAGGCCCAGGATGATTGCCGGGACCTCAAAAAAGAGATCGGCGACGCCGCCGGCTTCGACAAGTTCGTCTTCCAGAGCCCGGTCATGGCCGACGTGCTCCGCACCGCCCGCCAATACGCCGCCACCCCGCACTCCATTCTCATCACCGGAGAGACCGGCACCGGCAAGGAGCTGATGGCCCAGGCCATCCACGCCAGTTCCCAGCGGAAAAACATGCCCCTGGTTTCGGTCAACTGCGCATCCATTCCCGAGAACCTCGCCGAGTCGGAGCTGTTCGGCTACAAAAAGGGCGCCTTCACCGGCGCCTACGCCGATTCGCCCGGGAAGTTCATCCTGGCCGACCACGGCACGATCCTGCTGGACGAGATCGGCGAACTGCCCATGCCCATCCAGGCCAAGCTGCTGCGGGTCCTGGAGAACGGCGAGCTGACCCCGTTGAAAAGCAAGAACCCGGTCCAGGTCGACATCCGGGTGCTGGCCGCCACCAACAAGGATCTGGAAGAGGAGGTCCAGCAGCGCCGCTTCCGCGCCGACCTTTTTTACCGCATCGACGAGCTGAAGATCTCCATCCCGCCCCTGCGGGCCAGGAAGGCCGACATCATCCCGCTGGCCGACCATTTCCTGACCATCGCCAACCTGGTCAATCCCCGGCACATCACCGCCATCTCCGCCGAAGCCCAGCGCCTGCTGACCGCCTACGACTGGCCGGGGAACGTGCGCGAACTGAAGAACACCATATTCAAGATCTCCGCCGCCGGCCACCAGGAACCGATCCGGCCCGAGCACCTGCCGGTAAAGATCCTCCAGCCGAAGCAGATCGCCAGCGCCGGCGAGCCGGAGAACAGCCTGGCCGAAATGGAAAGCAACCATATCCAGAAGGTCCTGCGCGCGTCCGGCTTCAATTATACCCTGGCGGCGGAGACCCTGGGCATCTCGCGCTCCTCCCTGTACAGGAAAATGGCCGAGTTGCACATCAAGAAAAAATGACCGGGCTTCAACTCAACAATTTCAGGTAAAGGCTCTTGATATCCATATCCTTTAATTCAGCGGCGTCGGCCTCGAAGAGCAGGTGCCCGCTCTTGATGAACCCCACGCGGTCGGCGATCTCGGACGCGTAGAAGATATCGCCGCCCAGGCAGAGCGTGGCCCGGCCCTGGGCTTTCTGTTGCAGCAGCAGCTTGTTGAACTTCAATTCGAAACCCTTCTCGGCGCCGCGGATGAAATCGTTGATCACGATGTTGCCGCGCTCCGGGGCCAGGCAGGCGGCCAAGTAGACCTGCTTGACGATTTCCGGGGCCAGTTCCCGGACCTTTTTTTTCAAATGCCGCTCATGGAAATTGCAGACCAGGAGGGTTTGGTAGATGCTCTCCCGGCTGAGGCCGGTGGCGCAGAGGAAATCGATCCAGTCGCCGACCCGGGCCTCGGTCTCGAAGTCGGCCATGTCCGCGATGCGGTCGATGAAGACGGCGCCCGCGCTTAGCTCCCGGCGCCGGCCGTCGAAAAGGACCTCGCCGGCGGCCGGCTTCTGGAAGCCGCTCAAGGCGCGGAACAGCAGGTCGCTGTCCTGGCCCTGGCGATTCAGCAAAAAATAGATTTCGCCGCCGGCGACCTCCAGGCTGAGCGCGTCGAGAAAGATTTCGCCGCACTCCAGGCTCAATCCCCGGACCTGGATCATGGCCGGAACACCAGCCGCCGCAGGCGCCGGAATGCCAGGATGTACAGGACGCCGCCGTACAGCATGGTGGCCAACACCCCGAACCAATAGGTGTCCGGCAGCCGGCTGCGCGAGTGGAAAATATTCTCATCGCCCTTGACGAACGGCTCCACGACGGAGTTGTTGTCCTCGTAGCGTTTTTTCATGTAGAACTGCATGAAACGGTTGCGCAGCTTCATGATGTACTCCATGAAGTCCAGGTAACCGTAAAATCCCTTGCCGGAAGCCTCCCCGGTGAGGAACTGGTAAAACGTGGTGGGAAACAGGACCGACTGCCGCTCATGGCCGGCGATCACTTTTTCCACGTCGCGCTGGTACTTGGTCTCCAGTCCGGTATTCACCAGGTAGCTGTTGCTGAGGAATTGCACGGCGAATTTTTTCTGCATCTCCCGGAGCTGGTCCAGGGGCTTGGACTGGATTCACCTTCAGGTAATCCCGGAATCTCTGCTCCAGGGCCATCAGAGTGCGGAACTTGTCGAGGTTCACTTTTTCGGCCGATTCCAGGACCAGCGACTGGTTGAAGACGCTGATGCGGTTGAACTCGGGCAGCAGGAAGACGCAGATGAACCAGACGATGAAGAACCACAGGAAGAATATCTTGCGGAAACTGAGCAGCACGGTGGTCCACTGGCCCAGCAGGTAGATGAAGTCGAGAAGCAGCAACAGGAAGAGCAGGTATAAAACAAATATTCTTTTTCTCCGGCCCGGAAAAAAACACTCCGCCGAGTCGGACCAGGAAGAACAGAGCCCAGGCCGAGGGAAACAAAATAAAGGTCCAGCCAGAAAAGCCTGGCCGCCGTGGTCAGCCGGTAGAATTTTTTCAAGGGCATGCGGTCGCTCATGAAGCGGAGATAGGCCGGGCCGACCAGGGCCAGGTGCCCCATGTACAGCATGAACAGCGATCCGAAAATAAAGGGAATGCCCGCGAAATCCTTGAAATAGCCGCGCTTCAAAAACAATTTTTTTCCCTTGAAAGAGCTCTCCATCTTGATGGCTTCCAGGCTGTCGATGTTGCTTTCCACGTCCTGCAGGACGCTGCTGTTGACGAAAAACAGGTTCAGCGGCGAGGGTTCGTAGAGGAGACGGAAACCGAACGCGCCGTATTGCGAATAGTTGACGATCTGGCTGATCTTTTCCTTTTCAAATTTGATGAAGATTTCCTTCTCGACCTGGAACTGCCGGAACTCGTTCAGTCCCGACCAGGTGAAATAGGCCGAGAACAGGGCGATGAAACCGAGGAAGATCAGGTTTTTTTTTTCGCCGAAAAGCCGCCGCCGTTCAAAACGCAAAAATGCGAGCATGGCCCATCATAGCAATAAACGCCGAAAAAACGCAATGGGCGGCCTCCCGGCCACCCGGGCGGCCGGGCAGTCAGATCTTGTAAAAGACCAGGGAAGCGTAGTTCCCGAACATCAGGGTGTTGTTGTACTGCTGCAACAGCGACCACAGCAACTGGTTCTCCGACAGCTTGCCGGCCAGCAGGTCGGCCTTGATGCGGTTCAGGGTCTTCAGCAGGGCCTGCAGGTTGCGGACGTGGTGACGGTAGAAGCCCAGCACGTTGCCCCGGCTCAGGTAAACGGAGACCTTGCTCATGGTTTCCACGCTCAAGCCGTTGTCCCTGGCGAAGCGGTCGTAGGCGAAACCCTTTAAGCGGCCGATGCGCTTTTCGTCGTAGCCGGCGTCATTGCCGACGACGATGATGTCCTTGAACAAATTCAGCGTCTGTTCCACCCTGGCGGCGGCCATATCGACCCGCTGCAGGGCCTCGCCGACGTTCAGGCCATTCGCGCCGGCGAGCTCGGCCTCATTCAGGAACAGAAACGCTTCGGAAGCCGACTGCAACAGCTCCGAGGCGCCTTCGGTGATCTTGTCCCCGATCTGGATGCTGGCCTTGCGTGGGAAGGGGCTGGCGGGATCATTGAGGACGACGACGGCATTGAGGTAAAAAATGGAAATCCCGACCAGGGCCACACCCATGATCAACTTGACCAATCTTTTTTTCATGCGGACCCTCCTGTATTTTTATCATGAATGGAATCAGAGCAATTTCACGCATCCCCAGGCTGCGAACCCATCAACTCGACCATGACCCGGCAAAACTCCCCGTGACTGCCGGTCTTGTTCAGGATATACGCCGGTCGCGTGCGCCGCGCCCTGTCCAGCGTATCCGCATCCACGTAGGAGGTGAGGAAAACGATCGGCACCTTATGGCGGCTGCGGATGATCTCGGCCACCTGGATGCCATCCGTCTTGCCGCGAAGCTTGATATCGAGCAGGACCACCTTCGGCAGGCAGCGTTCGACCGCCGCCAGGGCGGCTTTGGCGTCGAAGGCGTGCTCCACCGCCGCATAGCCGAGGCCGAGCAGGATCATCCGGTATTCCATGGCCAGTATCGCTTCGTCTTCAACGATCAATATGTCCAATGCGTCTCACCCGCCACCCGGGCTTTCGCCAGAAAACGCCGCAATTCCAGCCGGATGTTTTTTTTGATCCGGACCTCGCGGTCCAGGACCAGCAGGCATTGTTTCCGTTCGCAGTGATCGGCGAATTTCACCTTGGTCTGCAGGCTGAGGCGGATGAGCCCCAGGCCCGCGATCCGCGGCAGCACTTCCCATTGCCATTCCAGGTAACCGGCGCCCTTGATCCCCACCTGGGGAAGGCTCTTCGGCAGGACCAGGCACCCGGAAACCTGCAATTCGGCCTGCAAATCCGCGTCGATCTGGCCGCCGTCAAAACGGCTGATCTTCCGCTCCAGCAGGCGGCGCATGATCTCCTCCCTGAGGTTCTGGTAGACGCCAAGCTCGAAGCGCACCCGGCGGCCGACCTTGACCGCCGCCGGCGGGTTGAACAGCGCCCTGTCCAGATGCAATTCGTCTATCACTTCCCGAAGTTCCAGGGTCAACTGGCGAGGGCGATTCGTTCGCATCCACCGGCGGCGCGTCGTTGACGTATTCCAGCGAAAGCGCCCGCAGTTTGAGGGAGCGGGAATCCTCCAGAAAATCCATCTTCAGGCCCAGCCCGGTAATGGCGTTGTCGTGGACGGCGATCCCGCGCTGCACCAGCTTGCTGAAACCGGAACAGATGATCTCCAGGGTATAGATCCCGGGGGGAATGCGGCTGAACATGAACGATCCTTCCATGCCGGTCATGGTGCATAATTTTTCGACCAGCTTGGAGCCGGAAAGAACCACCCGGGCCGATTTGACCGGATAATCAAGGAGATCACCGATCTTGCCCCGGATCGCCGGCTGCAAATAGCGTTCTTTCCATGGCGAAATTCATGTTAGCCAGACCTCAAACCGGATCATGCCGATTCTAATGCATTTTCACTGCCAATTTGTGCGTCTGAACTAAAAACGATGAACGGACAATGGTTTCCAATGCAAAAAGGAAGGATCTCCCGCCGTTCGCTTTATGGCCGGGTGTCCCAAATTGGGACAAGGGAAACGGTTGAATGCGTCAAAATATCCCATGTGAAACGTTTTTTCATATCTGGTGCCGCTTGTCCCAAAATAGGACTCCGTCCCAATTTGGGACAAGGGATGTTCCGGGACCTGTTGCTCACCGACTCATCGCCCTGGCGAGCCTAGTGGATCACCTGACCAGCTTGACCAGCTGCGCGGTCTCGGGAATGGCCTCCAATTTGACGGAGTTGAAAACGGACAGCTGCTTCCACAGCTTGCGGTCGACCCCGGCGTCGGTCAGCAGGGTCTGGAAAGTGCGGCGTCCGTCGGGACGGAACAGGGAGAGTCGCCGCGGGCCGCGGTTCAGGAAACGCGGGTCGGTCAGCCCGCGGAACGAGAGGATGGCCCGTTCCAAGATCGGTTGGTACGTGCCGGCGGCGGCGGCGGTGCTCATGGCGATGAACGTGAAGACCGTCTGGTCCTTGCGTATGCAGGCCAGGCGGACGGCCAGGGGATCGCCCTGCTCCTGGGGAATCTCGAAATAAGCGCGCCGCGATGGGAGACGGTTGACCGGCTCGCTTGCCGCGGTCGGCGACTTGGCCAGCCCGAGCTCCTTGGCCTTGGCCTGCAGGTACTCGTCCAGGTCCCGGCCGGTGGCCTCGGCCAGCAGCAGCAGGGCCGCCTTGCCCTCCTTTTCGCCGACCACGACCTGCCGGGGGGTGTTGTCCACGACCCAGTCGGCAGGGATCGCGAACAGGAAAGCCATCTCCGGGTGGTAAAAGACCCCGTTCTCGACGAAGCCCTGGCGGGGATTCTCGCCGTAGATCATGCCGTCGACCTGGCGCAGGTAGGGCTCCTTCCTGACCGCCAGGCGGACGTCCTGGCTGCCGACCAGGGCCTTCACCTTGGCGATGCGGTCCTTGGTCATGGGATGGGTGGAGAGGAAAGCGGGGATCTGGTGGCTGGTCGCTTCCCCGCTCATGTTCTCCAGGGCGGTGAAGAAGCGCAGCATTTCGCCGGGAGAATACCGGGCCTGGCGCGCGTAGCCTATGCCCAGCGCGTCGGCCTGGTACTCGTCGCTGCGGCTGAACTTGAGGAAGAGCAGCTGCATGCCGATGCTGGCCAGCCCGGCGAACCTGCGGATGTCCTTGCTCACGATGCTGCCGACGACGAGGCCGATCTGGGCCAGCAGCTGGGCGCTCATCTGCTGCATGGAATGGCGGGCGGCGACATGGCCCATCTCGTGGCCCAGGACCGCGGCCAACTCGGCCTCGCTGTTCATCAGGGCCAGGATGCCGCGCGTGACGTAGATATAGCCGCCCGGGGCGGCGAAGGCGTTGACCACGGGCGTGTCCAGGACGGCGAAATGGTGCTTGAGGTTCGGGCGGTGCGAGTTGGGCACCATGCTCTGGCCGATGCGGTCGACGTAGTCGTTCAGGGCCTTGTCGTCGTAGATGCCGTACTGCTGCCGGATGGCCTGGTCGGTCTCCTGCCCCATGGCGATCTCCTGCTTCTCCGAGAAGAACATCAGCTCCTTCTTGCCGCTGACCGGGTTGACGGCGCAGGCGACGGCGGCCAGCACCATGAGCAAAATGCCCCAGCGCGCGCAGTGGCCTCTTTTCATGGGGATCCTCCTTTCGCGGATCATGCCTTATCCGTGATTCAATAGCATAAAAATGAGATATTTTCCACGGCGGGCAGGAACGCGATTGCCTCCGGTTCGCCTTCGGTCTATAATCGGGCCATGTCGTGGAGGCCGCATGAAAAAAATCCTGGCGTCATCACTGTTCCTGGTCTTCCTGCATTTGCCGGCAGGTGACCGCTTGACGGGCCGCATGTTCGCCACCCGCTCCGAGGTGATCGCCCGGCAGGGCATGGTGGCGGCCAGCCAGCCGCTGGCGGCGCAGGTCGGCATCGATATCCTGAAGAAAGGCGGCAGCGCCGTCGACGCCGCCATCGCGGTCAACGCCGCCCTGGGGCTGATGGAGCCGTGCGGGGCGGGTGTCGGCGGCGACCTCTTCGCCATCGTCTGGGACAGCAAGACCGGGAAGCTCTACGGCCTGAACGCCAGCGGCCCGGCGCCGGCGGCGGTCTCGCTCGCCTATTTCCAGGAGAAGGGGATCCGGAAAATGCCGGAGACCGGCCCGCTGCCCTGGACCGTCCCGGGCTGCGTGGCCGGCTGGTTCGCGCTGCACGAAAAATTCGGCCGCCTGCCCATGCGCGACGTGCTCGCCCCCGCCGCGACCTACGCCGAGGAGGGGTTCCCCCTGTCGGAGCTGATCGCCCGAAGCTGGCAGCGCTCCGTGCAGGCGTTCAGCCAGTTCGCCAATTTTCAAAAATTGTACGCCCCGCAGGGCAAGGCGCCGGGCAAGGGCGACGTTTTTCGCAACCCCGAGCTGGCCGCGACCTACCGTCTCCTCGCCCGCCAGGGCCGCGACGCTTTTTACCGGGGCGAACTGAGCAAAAAGATCGTCGCCTATTCCAAGCGGGTCGGCGGCTTTTTTTCGGAGAAGGATTTCGCCGACTTCGCGGCCGAATGGGTCGAGCCGCTGAGCGTCAACTACCGCGGCTACGACGTCTGGGAACTGCCGCCCAACGGCCAGGGGCTGGCCGTCCTGCAGATGCTGCAGATGCTGAGCCGCTTCGACCTCAAGTCCATGGGCCACAACTCGGCCGCCTACCTGCACGCGCTGATCGAAGTGAAAAAGATCGTCTACGAGGACCGGGCCCGCTTCTACGCCGACCCGCGTTTCGCCGACATCGACTACGCCACGCTCATCTCCCCCGCCTACGCCAGGAAGCGCCTGGAGCTTTTCGACCCCGGCCGCGCCGGCAGCCGGTTCCCGCCCGGCGACCCGCGCCTGGCCGGCGGCGACACCGTCTACCTGACGGTGGTCGACCGGGATTTCAACGCCGTCTCCCTGATCCAGAGCAACTACGTCGGGTTCGGCTCGGGCATGGTCCCGGACGGGCTCGGGTTCTGCCTGCAGGACCGCGGCGCCCTGTTCGATCTCGAACCCGGCCGGCCCAACAGCATCGCCCCGGGCAAGCGCCCCTTCCACACCATCATCCCCGGCTTCGTCACCCGCGCCGGCAAGCCCGTGTTCTCCTTCGGCGTCATGGGCGGCGACATGCAGCCGCAGGGGCACGTGCAGATATTGTGCGACATCATCGACTTCGGCCTGAACCCGCAGGAGGCGGCCGACGCGCCGCGCTTCCGCCACGCCGGATCGTCCGAACCCGACGGCTCGCGGATGAGCGACGGCGGGGTGGTCTACCTGGAAAGCGGCGTGCTTCCCGAGGTGGTGCGCGACCTGCTCAACCTGGGCCACAGGGTGAGCCGGAGCGCCGGCGAATTCGGCGGCTTCCAGGGCATTTGGCTCGACCTGGAGCGCCGCGTGCTGATCGGGGCGAGCGAGTCCAGAAAGGACGGCTGCGCCATAGGCTATTGAGCTTTCCAGACGCTTAACGTTCGACGTAAGGGCAAGACGAAGACGGACGGATAAAAATGCCTTCCAGGAATGGCCAAATTTTTCCTCTTACCTGACAACTTACGCCTGACACCTGGCATCCGATTTCACTTATTCTTCATTGACATATATGACCTAATTTGTTAAGATTGGTCTTATCCCATCCAAACGATCTCCCTGGAGGTGAAAATGATCAAAGGGAAATATCTGTTCACTTCGGAATCGGTGTGCGCCGGACATCCGGACAAGGTCTGCGACCAGATCTCGGACAGCATCCTTGACGCCTGCCTGGCCCAGGACCCGGATTCGCGCGTCGCCATCGAAACTCTGACCAAGACCGGCATGGTGCTGGTCGCCGGCGAACTGACCACCAAGGCCTATGTCAATATACCGACCATCGTCCGCCAGACCCTCAAAGAGATCGGCTACACCCAGTCGCGCTACGGCATCGAATATGAGACCTGCGCCGTGCTGGTGCACATCGAGGAGCAGTCCCCCGACATCGCCCAGGGCGTGAATACCGCCCGCGGCCACGAACAGGGCGCCGGCGACCAGGGCATGATGTTCGGCTACGCCACTTGCGAGACCGAAAATTACATGCCCCTGCCCATCGCCATGGCCCACAAGCTCACGGCGCGCCTGGCCCAGGTCCGCAAGAAGGTCCTCCCCTACCTCGGTCCCGACGGCAAGGCGCAGGTGACCGTGGAATACGAGGACGGCAAGCCCCGGCACATCACCGCCGTGGTGGTCTCCAACCAGCATGACGACAATATCGGCCATGCCCGCATCGAGAAGGACATCCTCAAGCACGTGGTCAAGCCGGTCTGCGGCAAGTGGCTGACCGCCGACACCAAGTTCTACATCAACCCCACCGGCAAATTCGTCATCGGCGGCCCCTACGCCGACGCCGGCCTGACCGGGCGCAAGATCATCGTCGACACCTACGGCGGCATGGGCCGGCACGGCGGCGGCGCCTTCTCCGGCAAGGACCCCAGCAAGGTCGACCGTTCCGGCGCCTATGTGGCGCGCTATATCGCCAAGAACGTGGTGGCGGCCGGCCTGGCGAAGAAGTGCGAGGTGCAGCTGGCCTACGCCATCGGCGTGGCCGAGCCGGTCTCGATCAACGTCAACGTCTTCGGCACCGGCACGCTGAGCGAAGAGAAGATCACGGCCATGATCCGCAAGGTCTTTCCGCTCAAGCCCGGCGACATCCTCCGCGAGCTCAAATTGAAGCAGCCGATCTACAAGCGGACGGCCTCCAACGGCCACTTCGGGCGCAACGAATTCCCCTGGGAAAAACTGGACAAGGTTAAGGAGCTCAAGGCTCTGGCCAAGAAATAGCGGAATCCAGTAAAGTAACAAGTGACGAATGACAAGGAAGAAAGGATTTAGGCCGACTGACCGATTCAATAGCCATTACTCTCTCTACTTGTCACTTCACTCATTCTTCTGCAGCCGCAATCTGTGCCCTTGGAAATAAAAATCTGGAGAATCTACATGAAAACAACCGATAAGCGACCGCAAACTCCCCTATAAGATTGCCGATCTCTCGCTGGCCGACTGGGGCCGCAAGGAAATGCACCTCGCCCGGGCACGAGATGCCCGGACTGATGGCCATCCGCCAGACGTACGGCACGCAGAAACCCCTGCAGCGGCCTGAAGGTGACCGGCAGCCTGCACATGACCATCCAGACGGCCATGCTCATCGAGACGCTGGTCGAGCTTGGCGCCGACGTGCGCTGGGCCTCCTGCAACATCTTCTCCACCCAGGACCACGCCGCCGCCGCCATCGCCAAGGCCGGCACCGCCGCGGTCTTCGCCTGGAAGGGCGAATCGCTGGAGGAATACTGGTGGTGCACCGAGCAGGCCCTGACCTGGCCCGACGGCACCGGCCCCGACCTGATCGTCGACGACGGCGGCGACGCCACCCTCCTGATCCACCAGGGCGTGAAGGTCGAAAACGATCCCGGCCTGCTGAAGAACAGCCCCGGACAACAAGGAGATGGCCGATCATCTGGCAGCGCCTGCGCGCAGCCCATGAACGCGACCCGCAGAAATGGACCCGTTTCAGCCAAGCGCATCCGCGGCGTTTCCGAAGAGACCACCACCGGCGTGCACCGCCTTTACCAGATGCAGGCAGAGGGCGAGCCTCCTGTTCCCGGCCATCAACGTCAACGACTCCGTGACCAAGTCCAAGTTCGACAACCTCTACGGCTGCCGCGAATCGCTGGCCGACGGCATCAAGCGCGCCACCGACATCATGGTGGCCGGCAAGATCGTGGTCGTCTGCGGCTATGGCGACGTCGGCAAGGGCTGCGCCCAGTCCATGCGCGGCTTCGGCGCCCGGGTGATCATCACCGAGATCGACCCCATCTGCGCCCTGCAGGCGGCCATGGAAGGCTACGAGGTTACCACCTTGGACGACGTGGCCGCGCATGGGCGACATTTTCGTCACGCGCCACCGGCTGCTGCGACGTGATCACGCGGCCGGCACATGGAAAAGATGAAAGACGAGGCCATCGTCTGCAACATCGGCCACTTCGACAGCGAGATCGACATGCATTACCTGGAGAACACTCCGGGCTGCACGAAAATGACCATCAAGCCCCAGGTGGACAAGTGGACGCTGAAATCCGGCCGCAGCGATCATCGTGCTGGCCGAAGGGCGGCTGGTCAACCTGGGCTGCGCCACCGGCCATCCCAGCTTCGTCATGAGCAACAGCTTCACCAACCAGAGCCTGGCCCAGATCGAACTGGCCAAGGGCGGATTGGAGAAGAAGGTGTTCACGCTGCCCAAGCGCCTTGACGAGGAAGTGGCCCGCCTGCACCTGAAAGCGCTGGGCACCAAGCTGACCCGCCTGACCCCCCAGCAGTCCGCCTACCTCGGGATCCCGGTCGATGGCCCCTTCAAACCCGACCTGTACCGCTATTAACCCCGCCAACGCCCCCCGGGGTCCGCGCGGCAGGACTTTACTAGCCATTTTCTTTCTGTTATCCTGAAAACGATGGGCAAAGGCAAGATCCTGATCACCGACGACGAAAAGGACATCCGCGAACTCCTGCGCGATTTCCTGGAAGGCGAAGGCTACGAATGCCAGCTGGCGGCCAACGCCTTCGAGGCCCTGGAAAAATTCGAGGCCGCCGGGGATTTCGACATCCTCATGTCCGATATCCGCATGCCGGGCAAGACCGGCCTGGACCTGCTCGACGACGTCAAGCACCTGAACGAGGACGTGATGGTCATCATGATCTCGGCGGTCAAGGACATCGAGTCGGCCATCGCCGCCATGTCCAAGGGCGCCTACGATTACGTCGCCAAGCCGTTCAAGCTGAACGAAGTCTCCTTCGTGGCCAACAAGGCCCTGGAAAAAAGGCGCCTGGTCATGGAAAACAAGGAATACCAGCGGCAGTTGGAAAAGATGGTCGAGGAGAGGACCAGCGAGCTGAAGCAAGCCCTGATCGAGCTGGACAAGACCTACAATTTCACCCTGCAGGCCATGGTCACCGCCCTGGATACCCGCGACACCGAGACCCAGGGCCATTCCCTGCGCGTGGTGCGCTTCACGCTGCGGCTGGCCGAGCTGTTGGGCAGCGTCGACAAGAACAGCATGAAGATCTTCGAGTACGGCGCATTGCTGCACGACATCGGCAAGATCGGCATCCCCGACGCCATCCTGCGCAAGCCGGACAAGCTCGCCCCCGACGAATGGGAGATCATGAAAGGCCACCCGACCATCGGCTATAACATCCTGAAGCGCATCAAGTTCCTTGAGGAAGCCGCCCAGATGGTGCTGCACCACCACGAGGCCTACGACGGCAGCGGCTATCCCGACGGGCTCGCCGGCGAGAACATCCCCCTGGGGGCGCGACTCTTCCATGTCGCCGACACCATCGACGCCATCACCTCCGACCGCCCCTATAAAAAGGCGCTCTCCTTCGCGTCCGCCGCCTCCGAGCTGCAGAAGCATTCCGGCGTGCAGTTCGACCCGGCGATCATCGCTGTTTTCTCCAAGACCAGCCTCGATTTCTGGATCGCGGAAAAAATGAAGATCGAGGAGCGCATCAAGAGGGAACCCGATTTCTTTTAACCCCGCCGGCGCGGCCTAAAAAACGAATTCATAGATCAGGGCATCATCCACCGGCTTGTCATAATACTCGCGCCGGCGGCCGACCGGACGGAAGGCGAATTTCTCGTACAAGCGGATCGCCGCCGTGTTGGCGGCCCGGACCTCGAGCACGGCCCGCCGGCAGCCCCAGTCCCGTCCGGCGCGCAAGAAATGATCCAGCAGGCGCGCCGCGTGGCCCCGGCGCTCCCAGGCGCCGGCCACCGCGATCTTGTGCAGTTCCAGCTCGCCGTCCAGTTTCCAGAAAAGCATGTAGCCGACCACGTCGTCCCGGAGCGGGTCGACGGCCACGAAGACATGGGAAAAGTGGTTGGCCAGCTCGGCGGCGAAATAGTCCCTGCTCCAGGGGTTGGAAAACCGTTCGTTCTCGATCCGTTCCAGGTCGGGCAGGTCGGCGGCCGCCGCCCGCCTAATCCGCGTGCAGGCGTGCTTTGGCGAGGTTGTTTTCGGCATCGGGTCTGCGGATGTAAACCGGGACGAGATCCTGCAGGTCGGTCACGTATTGCCCGCGGCGGAAACGCCGCAGCGCGAGCTTGCCGACCTCGCTGGCCAGGAAATTGGAGCGATACAGGAGCCGGCTTTCGGGGAAGGCGGTTTTCAGGAAATCGCCGTGGTTCTCGGCGCCGCTGCCGACGAAGACCCGGTCCGCGCACGGCTCGAGCAGTTCGGCCGTCGCCGTGGCCTTCAGCAGGCGCGGCGGCAGCAGCTCGTTCATTTCCCCGCCGGCGAAGCGATAACAGCCGAGATAGACCTCCCCTTTCCTGGCGTCGATCATGGGCACGATCGTCTTTTTCGTGTCGGCGAACTTGCAGGCCAGCGCTTCCAGGGTATTCACCCCCACCATGGGTTTGGCGGCGGAAAAATTCAGCCCTTTCAAGGTGGCCAGCCCGATGCGAATGCCGGTGAAGAGCCCCGGGCCGATGGCCACGCCGAAAAGGTCGATATGCGCGACGCTCATGCCCAGCGAGCCCAGCAGGAACTCCAGGCTGGGGATCAGCATGGCCGAAAGGTCGTCGCGCGAGGAAAAATTGTATTCCAGCACGATCTCCTCGTCACGCAGCACGGCGATGGAAGCGTCGCGCGACGTGGTGTCGAAGCACAAGAGGTTCATGGGAGTTTTTTCTCCATCACCACTTCACTGCCGCCCGGCAGGCAGCGGAACGAGAAGGAATCCATGTAGCTCTTGATGATCATGATGCCGCGGCCGTTGAACGACAGGAGGCTGCAGCTGTTGATCTTGTCCTCCACTTCCTGCAGGTCGACCTTGCGGCTGTTCTCGTCCCGGACGGTGATGCGCACGAACGACTTTTCCCAAACGAACTCCATGTGCACCTGCTTGTCCGCGTCCCGGCCGTTGCCGTGGACGATGGCGTTGTTGACCGCCTCGCGCAGGGAAATTTCGATCTTGAAGAACACCTCGTCATCGATCGCCAGGAGCTTTTTTATGAAGCCGAGCACCAGGACGCTCAGCTCGGTGTATTTCAGGTCGCTCTTGAAAGCGAGCGAAATCCTATTTTCATTTTTCGCCATCATGGGCAAGTATAGCAAAAAAACTTTTCCTTTGCCATCCGCCGCAATTGCCGCGGGCGCCCGCCGGGGCTAGCCCGGCCCGGCGTTCGCCGCGGGCAGGAGCCGCAGGCGGTGCAGCCGCCGCCCCTGGCCTTCCATTTTCAGGTACTTCTGGGCGAACCAGGCATCGGTCTGGTCATCGTAGGCCGGGCTCAAGGGATGACCGCTCTGGCCCGCGGGATAGACCAGGAGGGAAGCGGAAAAATCGGAAAAATCCAGTATCATTTTGTAGGCGGCAAGGCGCGCGGTCTTGAATGGGCCGCTGAAATCGGTGTCCAGTAAGCAGTAGTTCCCGCCGCGGGCGCTGAAGGGCCCGCGCTCAAAAAGGGGCCGCAGGGGTACGATCGCTCCCAGGGGATGGCGGAAGCCGACCGTGTGCAGGATCTCCCAGTGCCAGCCGTCTTCCTGTTTCCGGGTCCGGCCGCGGTAGGCGTCATAGGCGCCCGCAAGGCTTTTCTCGGCGGCGGCGGCGAACCCTTCCCGCTCCCGCGCACCGGCGGTGTCCAGCAGGCGATACAACGAGCGGCGGGAAATGCTGGCGGCGGCGGCGGGGTCGCGCAAGGCGGGCCTGAATAGCGCCCCGGCGAGGAGCGTTTCAAATTCATAAAAAAACGCCGGCCCCTCGCCGTCCCCGGCGTTGAGGTCCCAGGCGTTCAAGGCTTCGCGGACGTGCCTGGCCTTGAACGAGGCCAGGGGCAGGTTCGCGATCCGGCCGAGCAGGAACTCGGCATTGGCGACGCGGGTGTCGTTCTGCAGGCGGGAGGCGGCGGCCAGGTCCAGCTTGGCGGAGCCGCCCAGGACCTCGGCCAGGCGCCGGGCGCGGAAATCGGGCGCGGGATCGAACGTGAAAAAAACGGGAGGAGCTTTCCCCGCGTGATCCAGGTCGGAAGCCGCGATCCAGCCCTTGGCCGGGTTGGCGATGGATCTTTCCCGCGACTTTTCGGAGAATCCATGCCAGAGATCGGCAAGCCCGCGCACCCGGAGCGGCAGCAGCCCGTCCCCCATCCCCCGCAGCGGCGTCAGCCCCGCCTGGCAAGCGGCGATGTTGCCCTTGCGGTCGGCGACCAGCACGCGCAGCGCCGGAGCCGTGAGCTTGCGCAGGGCCACGGTGAATTCTTTCAGGCTGCGGGCGGTATTCATGTGATAGAGGGCTTCCATGGCCAGGGAACGGTGCTGGACCAGGGAGCGCACGGCCAGCAGCTCGCCGCCGGCTTCCGCGACCGGACCAAAGGCGGAAAAAGCGAGCGCCAGGACCACGTCCGCGCGGCCGCGGCAGCGGATCCTTTTTTCGCGAAATTCCAAAGTCCGCCAGCGTCCGTCGCAGAGGTACAGGTTGGGGTCCCGGGGATGGCGCTCCAGGGCGAAATAGTCGACCGTGTCGCTGGGGGCGGGGCACACCCCCCAGCCGAGATACCGGTTCCGGCCGCTGAAAATGAAGGGCACGCCGGGCAGCGTGTTCCCCGAGATCTCCTGGGCCGGGGTCTTGCCGGCGAGCTGGTAGAACAGCGCCGGCAGGACGGGCGCCCAGGAGAAATCATTGGCCAGGAAGGGGCTGCCGCTCGCCGTGCGGCTGCCGGCGGCCACCCAGGCGTTGCCCGGGGCATCCAGCTGCTGCGACTCCGTCTCGGCGTCCAGCAGGCGCGCCAGCGCCGGAGCGAGGAAGGCCCGGGGGAAAGCGCGGGACGGCTTTCGCGTCCAGCCTCCTGGGCGGGCAGCCAGGCGCGTGCGGGGCCCGGGAGCAGCGCTGCGCTTACGCGGGCATGGTTCAACTCGTTCCCGGAAGAGGCCAGTTCGCCTTCCAGGTACTTCATCGCGGCCAAAACGTCACATGGCTGCCAGGGGGCCGGCGCATACCCCAGGATATGGAACTCGGGCGGCAGGGGCTGGCTGGCGAGGAAATAATTCACGCCGCGGCAGTATTGCGCCAGCAGGCGTTTCACGTCCGGCCGCAGGGCGCGGCAGCTCTTTTCGATCCCGGCTGCGGCCTGCAGGTTCTGCTGCCAGATGTCCCGCGCCAGCGCCGGGGCGCCCAGTATTTCCGCCAGCCGGCCGTTGGCCGCCCGGCGCTGCAGGTCCATCTGGAAAAGACGGTCCTGGGCGTGGACGAAGCCGATGGCGAAGAACAGGTCGCCGTCGCTGCCGGCCTTGATCAGGGGCACGCCGTGCGCGTTGCGTTCAATCTGCACCTCGCCGGCGACGCCGGCATCGGCCAGCATCCCTTCCCAGACCGGCAGGGTGGACTTGAAAAAAAAGTAGGCGACCATGGCGGCCAGCAGCAGCAGGGAGAGCAGGGCGATGCAAGCGGTTTTCACGATTTTCACGGGTCACCTTTCGGGCTATTATAGCACTGTCGCCCCAGGAGTAAAGAACCCAGCGCTCCCAGGGGCTCGGGCGGTAACGGAGCCGCCCGGAACGGACCGCGCTTGCAAAATAGTTCCCGTTCCACTACAATCGGGATCATGGAAAAGAGAGAAGTGGAAAACATCGGCGATTTTTTTTCCAAAGAGAGCAGCGCCCAGACCCCCGAAAAAAAATGGGAGGAGATCTTCTCCGGCTGGATCGACAAGATCGACCAGGAGAAAATGATGCTCAACCTGTTCGAGCTGAAGCTGTGGTTCGAGAGCATCGAGGAGGTCAATTCCTCGACCTACCTGGAAAACCTGGTCTTCAAATACCATCAGCCCGGTGAGAGAAACTACGAATTCTATGTTTTCGACCTGCACCAGGCCTCGGGGCGCATCACCGCACTGCTCAAGGAGCTGGATTTCAAGAAGGACACCTACTTCCTCAATTTCGAGGAATACGTGGTGGAAAAGATGCTGGAACAAAGCATGGAAAAATCCTTCCCCAACCTGAAGGAGCTCTACTCCCCCGAATCGTGGTTCTACAGCTTCCGCATCTTCCTGCAGAGCTTCCGCAACCTGCTGGGCGAGATCCTGCGCCTCGACCAGGTCTCGCAGCGCGCCTACCTGTCAATGAGGAAGCTCTACCACCGCGAGCTGCTGGGCAACCCGATCCTGATCTCGCTGCTGAAAAAGCAGTTCATCCCCAAGATGGACAAGATCTACCAGCCCGACATTTCCGGCATCATCGCCGCCTGCAAGGACAAGAACATCCGCAAGAACCTGGGGATATTCTTCATCCTCTCCTTCCGCATCCTGAAGATCAACAACTTCATCGAGCTGAACCTGAACAAGAACAAGTATCTCGACATGACCATCCCCCTGATCCTTTCCCTCAAAAAGAACATGGAGGACATCATCAATTTCAACGATTCGGCGCTGTGGCAGAGCCTGCAGTCCGACGCCGACCTGAAGAAGAAGCTGCCCCCGGTCGGCGAGATATTCAGGAACCTGAAGCTGGAATACAAGAAGATCTGGGAGGGAGAGCTGCCGCTCTATTTCGACGCCGAAAGCAACAAGATCAAGAAGCGGCGCATGATCCAGAACATCGTGGTCATCGCCGAGGTGGCCGTCCAGGAGCTGATCGAGACCGTAGCCCTGCTGTTCAAGCCCGGCATCAGCGGCAGCAGCATATTCGAGAACTATGTATCGCGCAAGCAGAAGTCGCTCGAGGTCAAGAAAAAACTGATCCGCCTGCACACCAAGATCAACGATTATTTCACCCGCAAGGGCGACATCGCCCCTTCGGAGATATTCTTCGACATCAACCAGTTCATGGAGTCCGACCTGAACTATCTCCTTTACAAGGACTGGAACGAGTTCCTGAGTTTTTACGACAACCTGAACCGCACGAACTTCTCCGCCGAATTCGAGCCCACGCTCAGGGCCTTCCACTCGTTTTTGACCCGGGTCCTGAAAGAGATCGTCAGCGAGAAGAAATAAAACGAAGTTCGACGTTCGAGGTTCGGCGTTCGACGTAACAAAGCCATGAACCGAGCCAACGAATGACAAAACGATACAGCGAACGTCGAACATCGGACCTCCTCTTCACTTTTCCCTCGGTTTTTGCTAGTATAACCAAGTGAATCGGCTCCTGGTATTTCTCCTGTCGGCTCTCTCCCTGCATCTTTGCGCCGTGCGCTATCCCTTCATCAACTACCGCAGTTCCGACGGGCTGCCGCAGAGCAACGTCACCGCACTGCTGCAGGACAAGGACGGCTATATCTGGATCGGCACCCAGTCCGGCATCGGCAAATTCGACGGCACCCGCTTCGAGATATTCACCACCCGCGAGGGGCTGGCCGGCAATTATATCACCGACCTGGAACTGGGCCGCAACGGTGATGTCTGGGTCGCCAGCCAGGAAGGGCTGAACCAGATCCACGACGGCAGGATCATCGCCTGGCCGCTGGCCGATAATTTCGTCCGTGACATCGCCTTCAGCGCCAGCGACTCGAGCCTCTGGGTCCTGACCGCCGACTCCCTGTTCAGTATCCGCGACGGCGTCGCCACGCGCGCCGACCTGTTCCCCGACCCGTCCCGCCTGAGCGGCATGGCGGCCACCGGCGGCGGCATGGTTTTTTTCAGCCCCGGATCCGTATTCCGCGTGCAAAACGGGCATGCCCGGGAACTCGCGAGCCCCGGCGAAGGTCAATTTCGTCAAGGAGACCGCCGGCCATCTGTTCGTCGGCTGCCAGGGCGGCCTGTTCGTTCTCAACCCGTTCGGGGAGTTCAAAAAATATTCGGGCCTGCCGCCGGCCATCAACGACATCAGCGACATCCTGTTCGACGTGCAGAACAACCTCTGGATCGCGAGCCGGAACGGGGTTTATTACAAGAACCTGCGGACGGGCGCCAGCGCCATTTTCAACATGGCCAACGGCCTGATCTACGACCGGGCCTCCAAACTGCTGCTCGACCGCGAAAACAATATTTTCATCGGCAGCGAATTCGGCCTCTCGCAGCTTTCCCGCCACCTCTTCCGCATGTACGGCACGGAAGACGGCCTGCCCTCGACCCAGGTCTGGGACATGCTGGAAACCGGCGGCACCATCCTGCTGGCCTGCGACGACGGCATCGCCGAATTGCGGGACGGCGCCATCCGTCCCTTCGCCATCAACCGCCGGCTGAAGAACCATTCGCTCCGCGCCATCGTCTCCCTGGCCAAGGGCACCTACCTGCTGGGCTGCCGCGACGGCGAGATCTACGAATGGGACGGCCGCGACCGGCTGCGCGTCCTCACCGCCGGGGTCAACGTCCTCTACGCCATCCGCGACAGCGGCGGCAGCGCCTGGTTCGCCACCGACCGCGGCCTGCTGAACTACGACGGGCGGGACTTCCGCTGGTTCCGCGACGGGTTGAACGATCCAATGGTCTGGGACGTGGCCGAGCTGGAAAAAGGCACCCTGCTGGTCGGCACCCGCCGCGGCGTGCAGGTGTTCCGCGGCGGAAAATTCGTCCCCAGCACGTGGGAGAACCTGGTCGGCCGGCTCACGGTCAACGACATCTGGGTCGTCTCGCCCCGCGAAGCGCTGGTCGCCCTCGAGCGCAACGGCCTGGTCTGGCTGCGCGGCGACACCATGACCCGCCTGGGCCAGGCGCAGGGGATGCTGAACAACGACGTCTGGTCGGTGCTGCGCGACGACAACGGCTATGTCTGGATGAACTCCACCAGCGGCCTGGAACGCTTCGGCAGCGACGGGGCTTTCACCCATTTCAACAAGCAGACCGGGCTGTTCGGCGACGAGGGCTGCGTCCATTCCGCCCTGAAGGCCGCCGGCGGCAACCTGTATTTCGGGGTCGTCCCCGGCCTGGTGGAATACACCTTTTTCAAGGAGGAGGCGCCGGTGCCCAAGCCGGTCCTGGTCATCCAGGAGCCGCTGGTCAACGGCGCGCCGCGGCCGCTGCCGTTCGCGGCCCCGCTGCCCCACGGCCTGAACACCATCGAATTCCGCTTCATCTGCCCCAGCACCAGCCGGGAAAGCTCCACCGTCTACAAGACCCGCCTCTACCCTTTCGACGACGGCTGGTCGGCGCCCAGCCGCGACACGTCGGTACGCTATACCAGCCTGCCGTCCGGGACCTACTCCTTCTCGGTACTGGCCAACAACGGCGGCGGCGAAAGCCAGTGGTTCGGCGGCTCCCGGCGCATCATTTTCACCATCCGCACCCCGTTCTGGAAGCGCTGGTGGTTCCTGGCCATGGAACTCCTGTTCGGGCTGGGGCTGGTGTTCCTGATCGTGAAGGTGCGCGTCCGCGTCCTGGAAAGGCAAAAAAAGAAGCTGGAAGGGATCGTGCTCGCCCGGACCAACGAGATCGCCGAGAAGAACAGGGAACTCGCCTACCTCTCCATCACCGACCCGCTGACCGACATGAAGAACCGCCGCTACCTGGAAGAAAAGATCAAAGAGGACCTGAGCATCATCCAGCGCGAGCTGCACAACGTGCGCAGCGGCAGGAAGGCCTTCGACGAGAAGGCCGCCACGCTGGGGATATTCATGCTCGACGTGGACCATTTCAAGAAGGTCAACGACCTGCACGGCCACGAGGCCGGCGACGCGGTGATCAAGGAGATCGCCCGCCAGCTGCAGGCGATGATGCGCCAATCCGACACCATCGTGCGCTGGGGCGGAGAGGAGTTCATGGCCATCACCCGCCAGTCCAGCCAGGGCGACGCCTTCCAGCTCGCCGAACGCATCCGCCTGCGCGTCGAGCAGACCGTTTTCCAGCTGTCACCCGGGCATACGATCAAGAAAACGCTGAGCATCGGCTTCTGCCATTTCCCCTTCCTCAGCGGCGAAGAAGAAAAATTGAACTGGCCGCAGGCCGTCGCCCTGGCCGATAACGCCCTCTACCTGGCGAAGCACAACGGCCGCAACCTGGTGGTCGGCATCCGGCCGGGGCCGGTGCCGTTCCCGGGGCCGGGACAGGAACTGCTTTCCGACCTCGCCGCCGCGGTCAAAAACGGGCACCTGGAACTGATCAGCGGCAAGAGCCACATCAAGATCCCGGTGCACTGATGAAAAAGAGGCAAAAAACATGTTCGGATCAATAGGTTTTCCTGAACTGCTGATGATCTTCATCGTCGTGCTGCTGGTCTTCGGCCCAAAAAAGCTGCCCGAATTCGCCAAGCTGCTGGGCAAGGTCGTCCGCGAATTCCGCTCGACCGTGGACCAGGCCAAGTCGGCGATCGAGGACGAGATGTACAAGGAGGGGATGGCCGACAGCATCAAGGGCATCAGCCGGGACGTCAAGGAGGCGCTGAACATCACGGGCGACATCGGCAAGGACGTGAAGGACGCCCTGGACGTCACCGGCGGCATGCGCAGCGAGCTCAAGGACGCCATGGACATCTACGGCGGGGTCGCCGATCAGCCCGCGGGGGAATGCGAGAAGAAGGATGACGAGAAAAAAAGCTAACGAGATGTCGTTTTTCGAGCACCTGGGCGAACTGCGCAAGCGCATCATCTATTCCTTCGTCTTCATCCTGGTCTTTTTCATCGCCTCCTGGCGCTTCGTCGACAAGCTGTATTACTGGCTCTCTCTGCCCGTCCTGAAATACCTGCCCGTGCTGCCCTCGGGCGAAAAGAAACTGGCCTACACCTCGCTGGCCGAGCCGTTCATGATGTACGTCAAGGTGGCCTTCATCTTCTCGCTGTTCGCCGCCTCGCCGTTCATCTTTCACCAGCTGTGGCTGTTCATCTCCCCCGCCCTCTTCGCCAAGGAAAAAAAATGGGTGCTGCCCTTCGTCGTCGCCACCACGTTCTTTTTCCTGCTCGGGGGAGCCTTCGGCTATCTCGTGGTCTTTCCCATCGCCTGCAAGTTTTTCCTGAACATCGGCAAGGACTTCACGGCCATCATCACCATCAACGAGTATTTTTCGCTGGCCTTCCACGTGCTGTTCGGCATCGCGGCCATCTTCGAGCTGCCGGTGCTGGTCTTCCTGCTGGCCAAGCTGCGCATCGTCAGCGCCCGCTTCCTGATCCACTATTTCAAGTACGCGATCGTGGCCATTTTCATCATCGCCGCCGTCATCACCCCCACCCCGGACATGGTCACCCAGACCCTTTTCGCCGTGCCCATGATATTGCTTTACCTGCTCAGCATCGCCATCGCCAAGCTGGTGAACCCCGGGAAAAAGGAAGAAGCGGAAGGGTGATTACAAAAGGTTGTTTTCTTGTCGGACGGGTCGGACCTGTCAGACTGGTCCGACTTCTTCGCACTATGGAGCCAGGCGGAATCGAACCGCCATCTCAACCTTGCGAAGGTCGCGTTCTCCCATTAAACCATGGCCCCGGTCTCAGGCGCAGAACGGCACTATACCATTAAAACGGCGCTGCTGTCAAACGCGCCGGGCGGCAGCGGCCATTCCATATTATTGAACTTTTTTTCGCTCCCTGCGTAATAATAGGTGACCTTAAGGAGGTTTCTAGTGAAAAAAAACCAAAGCAAAAGGCTGGCGGGAATTCTCCTGTTCGCAGCCGCAATCCTCATGTTTTTGGCGGGTCCGCTCCTGGCCGATGAAGGCATGTGGACGCTGGACAACATGCCGTTGAAGCAGTTAAAGGAAAAGTACGGTTTCGAACCCACGCCGGCCTGGCTCGAGCACATCCGCCTGGCTTCCGTGCGCGTGGGCGACGGCGGCTCGGGCTCCTTCGTCAGCCCCGACGGCCTGGTCCTGACCAACCACCACGTCGCCCTCGGCCAGCTGCAGAAGGTCTCCACGCCGCAGAAGAACTACGTGGCCGACGGCTTCTACGCCGCCACCCCGGCCGAAGAGCTCCCCTGCCCCGACCTCGAGCTCAACGTGCTCATCTCGATGGAGAACGTCACCGCCAAGGTGCTCGCCGCCGTCAAGAAGGGCATGGACCCGGTCAAAGCCAACGACGCCAAGAAGGCGGCCATCGCCGAGATCGAGCGCGTGAGCCTGAAAAAGACCGGCCTGCGCTCCGACGTGGTCTCCCTCTACCAGGGCGGCGAATACTGGCTCTACCGCTACAAGAAGTATACCGACGTCAAGCTGGTCTTCGCCCCCGAGCAGCAGGCCGCGTTCTACGGCGGCGACCCCGACAACTTCACCTACCCGCGCCACGACCTGGACATGGCCCTCTTCCGCGCCTACGAGAAAGGCAAGCCGCATCAAGGCCGCCCATTACCTGAAGTGGAGCGCCAACGGCGCCGCCGAGGGCGACCTGGTCTTCGTCTCCGGCCACCCCGGCTCCACCAACCGCCTGATGACCCTGGCCCAGCTCCAGTTCGCGCGCGACTACGGCTACCCGCTGCGCCTAAAGGCCATGAAGCGCATGCTGAACGTGGCCAAAACGTACGCCTCCCTGGGCATGGAGCAGGCGCGGCAGGCGGCGGGCATGATCTTCGGCATCGAGAACGGCCTCAAGGTCTCCAGCGGCGAGTACGACGGCCTCATGGCCGCCGGCATCATGGAAAAGAAAGCCGCCCAGGAAGCCGCGTTCCGCAAGCTGATCGACGAGAACCCCAAGTGGAAAGCCGATTACGCCGACGCCTGGGACCAGATCGCCGGCTCCATCGAGAAACAGAAGCCGCGCATGAAAGAATTCACCTATCGCCGCATCCCGGGCATGCGCCTGGGCGGCGTCGCCCTGCAGATCGTGCAGTTCGTTGCCGAGCTGCAGAAGCCCGACGGCAAGCGCCTGGACGGCTACCACACGGCGGAGCTCGATTCCCTGCGCTTCCGCCTCTTCTCCCCCGCCCCGGTCTATCCCGGACTGGAAGAGGCCATGGCTCTCGACTCCTGAAGCTGATGGTCGAGGAGCTCGGCGGCGACGACCCCTACGTCAAGGCCTGCCTCGACGGCAAGAGCCCCGAAGACGCCGCCAAGGCGCTGCTGGCCGGCACCAAGCTGGCCGATCCGGCCCTGCGCAAGCAGCTGGTCGACGGCGGCGAGGCGGCGGTGGCCAAGTCCACCGACAGCTTCATCGTCCTGGCCCGCAAGCTCGACCCCATGATCCGCGAGATGCGGAAGTGGCAGGAAGACAACATCGAGAGCGTCACCCGGCCGGCGGGCGAGAAGATCGGCCAGGCGCGCTTCGCCGTTTACGGCAAGAACGCCTATCCCGACGCCACCTTCACCCTGCGCCTCTCCTACGGCACGGTCAAGGGCTATCCCATGAACGGCACGCTTGCCCCCTACAAGACCACTTTCTACGGCCTCTACGACAGGTCCCTGGGCTTCGACAACAAGTTCCCCTTCAACCTGCCCAAGCGCGTGGCCGACGCCCGCGACAAGATCGACCTCTCCACGCCGCTGAACTTCGTCTGCACCGGCGACATCATCGGCGGCAACTCGGGCTCGCCCGTGGTCAACCGCGACGGAGAGCTGGTCGGGCTGGTCTTCGACGGCAACGTCGAAAGCTTCATCGGCCGCTTCTTTTACGACGACACCGCCAACCGCACCGTCTCGGTGTGCAGCACGGCCATCATCGAGGCCATGAAGAAGATCTACGGGGCCGAAAAGCTGGCCCAGGAGATCCTCGGCACGAAATAATCTCCATCACGGATCAATAAAAAAGGCGGAGACCCGCGTCCCCGCCTTTTTTTTTCGTGTGCGAATTGCGCAGGCGACGGCCGCAAGACCGATCTACAGGATCTCCTCAAGGACGCGCACGGCGAAGCGCACGCAAGGGCGGCATACTTTTTCCGACCAGCCCTCCGCTTTGTAGCGCTGATGGCCGGCGTCGGTGGCCAGGTCGAGGCCGGGCAGCAATTCCCGGCACAGGCAGGAGCCGAACTCGCGCCTGGAAGCGGTCCATCAGTTCCCGGCTCAGCCGGTACGCCGCCTCCTTGGCCGCCTTGTCGTCCTCGCGGGCCTGGCCGTGCTTCAGGCCGACGGCCATGATGGCCCCGGTCACCGCCCCGCATACCTCTTGTTTCCTGGCCATGCCCGCGCCGAAGCCGCTGGCCAGTTTCATCGCCGTTTCCTTGTCCAAGCCCAGATCCTCGCAGAACACGCCCAAGACCGACTGGGCGCAATTCCAGCTGCCGGCGACCATCGCCGCCGCGGTTTCGCGTTTGTCTTTCATTGGCTCACGCGCTTGGCCCTTGGCAATTGAGCAGCAAGGGCAACTCGGCCTCGACTTCCCGCCACTTCGCCTCGTCCAGCTTGGCGCCGACCACTTCCACCACCTTGCCGGAAAGCAGCGAGCCGATGCGGCCGCAGACCGCCAGCGGGTAGTCCTGGATCAGGCCGAAGAGAAAACCGGCGGCGTACAGGTCGCCGGCGCCGGTGGTATCGACCGCCTTGGCGGGGATGCAGCCGATCTCGTGCCGCTCCTCCTGGTGCTTGACCAGGGAGCCTTTCTTGCCCAGCTTCACCACCGCGATGCGGCATTGGGGCGAGATCTTCACCAGGGCTTCGTGCGGGGATTTTTCCCCGCTGAAGGCCATGGACTCGTCCTCGTTGGCGAAAACGATGTCCACGTAGCGCTCCACCATGTCCTGCAAAAAGCCGAGGTTTTCGCGGACCACGTTGTGGCTGGCCAGGTCCAGCGAGATCTCCAGGCCGGCTTCCTTGGCCAGCCGGACCGCCATCTCGAACAGGCGGTGGTTCTGCACCATGTAGCCCTCGATATGAAAGAGGTCGTAACCGCTGGAACAGCTTCACGTGCAGGTCGTCGGCGTCCAGCTCGACCGCCGCCCCCAGGTAGGTGGCGAACGTCCTTTCCGAGTCCGGCGTGATCAGGCCCAGCGCCCGCCCGGTCTGCGAAGCGCCATAGAACAGCCGGGCTTCCGTGCCGTGGCGCTGCATCTCGGCGGCGAAAAACTCGCCGTACGCGTCGCGGCCGATCTTGCCGATGTAGCCGGTGGGGACGCCCAGGCGGGCCAGGCCGCTGATGGTGTTGGCCGCCGAGCCGCCGCAGGTCTCCTGCTTGTCCAGGCGGGCGATCTTTTCCAGTATGGCGTTGACCTGGTCGACGCCCACCAGGGTCATGCAGCTCTTGGGGAGATTCAGGGACGGCAGCAGCCGGTCGTCATCGATGCGCACCAGGATGTCGACCAGGGCATTGCCCAGACCGAGTATTTTTTTCATGGCGATTCCTTGCGCGGCGCCTGCCGCGCGCTTTTAGAGTTTCGTATGGGTTATCTTTTCGATCTCGTTGCCCGGGCCCATGGTGAGGATGGTGGCGCTCAGCGAATTCAGCTCTTTCTCGTCGAGCAGCGCGTAGGCGGCGATGATGATCATGTCGCCGGGATGGACCAGGCGGGCGGCGGCGCCGTTGACCACGATGCCCCGTGACCCCCGCTCCCAGGGCAGCACGTAGGTGGACCAGCGTTCGCCGTTGTTGACGTTGTAGACGTCGACCTTCTGGAAGACGCGCAGGCCGGCTTTCTCCATGACCTCCTCGTCGATGGCGATGCTGCCCTCGTAATGCAGGTCGGCGCCGGTGACGGTGGCCCGGTGTATCTTGGCGGTCAAAAAAGGGATCAGCATGACAGGTCTCCTAGCAAAAGATTGTCGATCAGCCGCGTCCTGCCGACGCGGACGGCGGCGGCGATCAGGGTGTCGCCCGGCGTCGACGGCGGCGATCTCCTCCAGGTCGGTCAAACGCACGATGGCGACGTAGTCGATCGCCAGCAGGGGTTCGCGGGCAAGCTCGGCGCGCATGGCGGCGGCGATGACCCGGCTCGCCGCCTCCCCGCCCCGCACCATGGCCCCGGCGAGCTCCAGGGAGCGCGGCAGGGCCAGGGCGGCCCGGCGTTCCTCCGGGGCCAGGTAGACGTTGCGCGAAGACAGGGCCAGGCCGTCGCGGTCGCGCGACGATGGGCAGCACCCGCAGGCGCAGCGGCAGGCCCAGGTCGCGGACCATCTGGCGGACGATCACGGCCTGCTGGGCGTCTTTCTGGCCGAAATAGGCCCGCTGCGGGCGCAGCAGCTGGAACAGCTTGAGAACGACGGTGGCGACCCCGCGGAAGTGGCCGGGACGCGAAGCGCCGCAGAGCTTGTCTTCCAGCCCCTCGACCCGGACGTAGGTGCGGTAGGGCGGCGGGTACATCTCGGCGTCGCCGGGCATGAACAGCACGTCGACCTTTTCCTTTTCCAGCAGGGCGATATCGCGCTCGGCGTCGCGCGGGTAACGCTGCAGGTCCTCGGCGGCGGCGAACTGGGCCGGGTTGACGTAGATGGAAACGGCGGCCAGTTCGTTCTCCTCGCGGCAGGCCCGCACCAGGCTGAGGTGGCCCTCGTGCAGGAAGCCCATGGTCGGGACGAAGCCGATCTCCTTTTTCCCCGCCGCGGGCAGCGCTTTCTGCAGGCTGGCGATGGTGCGGCAGATCTTCATTTGAGGAATTCTTCGATATCGCGCTTCAAGTGGTAACTTTCTTCCTCGTTGGGGAAATCCCCGCTCTGCACGTCGCCGATATAGCGCCGCAGCGCCGCCAGCCACAGGGCGTGGGTGTCGGCGTAGCGGCGCACGAACTTGGGCAGATAGAGGCTGGTGAAGCCGACCAGGTCGGGAAAGACCAGCACCTGGCCGTCGCAATGACGCCCGGCGCCGATGCCGATGGTGGGTATGCGCAGGCTGGAGCTTATTTTTTCGGCCAGCTCCTGGGGGATGGATTCCAGCACGATGGCGAACACGCCGAGCTGCTCCAGGTCCATGGCGTCGCGGTATATCTCGCGGGCCTTTTCCTGCAGCTTGCCCTGGACCTTGAAGCCGCCGAGTTGGTGCACGGATTGCGGGGTCAGCCCCAGGTGGCCGAGGACGGGGATCTCGGCGTCGAGCAGGGCCTCGATCACCTTGAATCTTTTGCGCCCGCCTTCCAGCTTGACCGCCTCCGCTCCCCCCTCCTTGACGCAGCGGCAGGCGTTCTCCACGCTTTTTTCCACGTTGACGTGGAACGACTGGTAGGGCATGTCGCTGACCACCAGCGAAAGCGGCTCGGCGCGGGCGACCAGGGAGGTATGGTAGATCATCTGGTCCATGGTCACTTTCAGGGTGTTGGCGTGGCCCTGCAGCACCATGCCCAGGGAGTCGCCGACCAGGATCAGGTCGATGCCGGCGTCGGAGGCCAGGCGGGCGGTCGGATAGTCATAGGCGGTGACGGCGGAGATCTTTTCGCCGCGCGCCTTTTTCCGGCCGAGGGTCAGCACCGTCTTCTTTTCCTGGTCAGGCTGGGGCATAGTAGCTGTTCCCCTTCTTGTGATTTTTGATCTCCTGGATCAGCCCGTCGATGTCCTTGCGGCTGTGGAAATCGATCTTTTCGACGTTGACCACCAGCAGCGGCGACAGCTTGTAGTTGAAAAAATAATAGTTGTAGGCCTCGAAGATCTCCCGCCAGTATTCGCCGGGCACCCTTTTTTCATGCTCGCTGCCGTGCTTGTGGATGCGCTGCATCATTTCGGCGAACGAGGTCTGCAGGTAGACGACCAGGCTGCAGGGATGGATCTTTTCGGCAAAGATGCCCAGGATCTTCTTATAGATGTCGAGGTCCTCGTCATTGAGCACGGTATGGGCGTAGATGCCGTCCTTGTAGAAGATATAGTTGGATACCATGATCTTCTGGAAAAGGTCCTTCTGCTTCATCTCCAGCTGCTGGTTGAAGCGGTTGATCAGGAAAATCAGCTGGGTCTTGAGGGCCAGGGGGTTGTATGCCGCGGAAAAAGAAGCGTAGTATTCATTGAGGAAGGGGTTGCCCTGGCCCGCGAGGCTGGGTCGGGCGGGACTCGCGGAAACTGACTCGCCCTGATTGTCCAGGAAGAGCCGGGCCTTGAATTCCTCGGCGAGTATCCTGGCCAGCTCGGTTTTTCCGGATTTGACCAGACCTTCCACGGCAATGTACTTTAGATCAGTCATCGGGGCCGATTATACCATGCGTGGGGCGGGCTGTAAATCATCCCCGGCCCGGGGCGGGCCGGACGGGGAAAACGCCGGGCGGCCGGCGGCGCTGCCGTAAAGCGAACGGGAAGCGGGGGCGGGTTAGACGAACTGCATATCCAGGAAGCGGGAGCGCAGCTGGTTGACCTTGGCCTTTACCGTCTTGCCCTTGATGGCGTCGGCGATCAGCTCGCCCAGGGCGGCGAAATCCTTCTCCTTCATGCCGAAACGGGTCATTTCCGGGGTGCCGATGCGCAGGCCCGACGGGTTCTGCGCGTCGGTGTCGCCGGGGAGCATGTTATAGTTGCAGATGATGTCGTTGGCTTCCAGGGCCAGCGCGGCCTTGACGCCGCCGCCGTGGGCGGAGACGTTGACCGCGATCTGGTGCGAGCGGGTGTAGCCGAACTCCTTGGCTTCCACCGGGACGCCGCAGGCTTCGACGGCCTGGGCCAGGGCGACGGCGTTCTTGCAGATCTGGGCGGCATAGGCGCGGCCGTGGACCTTCATCTCGCGCACCGCGACCAGCAGGGCGGGCAGGCTGTACAGATGGTGGTTGCTGGAGGTGCCGGGGAAAACGCCGCGGTCCGCCGCCCCCCAGTATTTCTTTTCGCCATCGGCGTCCAGGTTGCCCAGGATGACGCCGCGCTGCGGGCCGGGGAAGGTCTTGTGGGTGCTGCCGGTCAGCCAGGTGGCGCCTTCCGCCAGCGGATCGTGGAACTGGCCGCCGGCGATCAGGCCCAGCACATGGGCGCCGTCGTAGAGGATGGGGATCTCCAATTCGCGGCAAAGGGGGGCCAGTTCCTTGACCGGGTCGGGGAAAAGGTAGAGGCTCTTGCCCATGACCAGCAGGTTGGGCTTGGTCTTCTCGATCAGCTCGATGGATTTCTTGACATCGATATGGTAGCGGTCCTCGCTGAGGGGGAAAAAATTCAGCCGCACCGAATTTTCCTTGCCCGGCTTCAGGACCTGGCCGCGCGTCTGGATGCGCCGGCCCATGATGCCGAAGAAATTATGGCTGATATGGCCGCCGGCATCGGTGGAATTGGCGATCACCGCGTCGCCGCCGCGCAGGTAGCCCATGGCGATGGCGGTGTTGGCGTTGTTGCCGCTGTACGGCCGGACCTCGGCCTGGGCGCACTGGAACAGCTCCTTCATTTCCTTGGCGGCCATGGTCTCGATCTCATCGATGTATTGGGTCCCCTGGTAATAGCGGTTGATCTTGCCCGGGGTGTTGGGGTGGCCTTCGGCGTAGCGCCCCATGAAATCGTTGAGCTGGATGGAGCGCACCGCGGCGCTGGGGGTGTTTTCGCTGGCAATGAGGTTGATGCACTCCCGGCCGCGCCACTGGTTCTGTTTCTCGACGATGGCAAAAATGTCCTTCGTGTCAACGGGCATGTGACCTCCTGGTTCAGTTTTGGGATGGAATGATCTTTTTTTCGACGTTGTCGCGCAGGTAATCGAGCCGGACCTGGTGCCGTCCGCCCTCGAAAGCGGTCCCCAGGAAAACGGCGACGACCTTCAAGGCGGTCTCGGCGGTGATCACGCGCGCCCCCAGGGCGAGGACATTGGCGTCGTTGTGGCTGCGGGCCAGGCGGGCGGCGTTCTCGTCGTGGCAGAGGGCGGCGCGCACGTTGGGGAACTTGTTGGCCACGATCGACATGCCGATGCCCGAACCGCAGACAAGGATGCCCACGGTCCCGCGGGGGTCGGCGGATACTTTCGCCGCGGCGCGCGCGCCGAAGTCGGCCCAGTTGGACGGCGCGGCCGAAAAGGCGCCGCAATCCTCCACGGCGTATCCCTGCCGCCCGAGGTGCTCCCGGATCGTCTCCTTCAATTCAAAGCCGGCGTGGTCGGAGGCGGCCACGATCTTCATGTTCTTCATTTCGTCCATGGGCTGGTCCTCACAGCTTATTGAAATTCACGCTGACCTCGAGTTCGTCACCGTGATTCACTTCCAGGTCCTGGTACTGGGCGCGGCCCGGCTGGGCGACCGGGTAGGAGGTCATGCTCACGTGAATGGGGTCCCGGCCGGGCCAGGTCAAGGTGAAGGTCGCCGTCTTGCCCGGGGCGATCGCCGCGGTCGAATTGTAGATCGTGACATTGGCCGCCAATTCGCCCTGGTTGAACACGTTGACCTTGGCTTCGCTGGACCGGGTGCAGCCGCCCGGCGAGCAAAGGATCGCCAGCAGGACGAGCCATCGCAAGCGCTTGCTCATGAAACTCCTTTTTTCTGCCTAAAATTAAACCACTTCGCCCCGAAAGTCAAGAGCGGCGCGGGCGGGCGCCGGCCCTTCAATACGGGTTTTCCCGCTGCTCTTCCTCGGCCCCGACGCGGATCGCCGGGGCGTCGGTGCGCGGGCAGACGTTCTCGCAGATGCCGCAGCCGATGCACAGGTCGGGAACCACGTAGACCTGCTTCACGTTCTTGACCTTGCCGCGGAAATTGTTCACCTCCACGTCACGGAAACGGATGGCCTTCTCGGGCACCGGGCAATGCTCCTCGCACACGGCGCAATTGTAGCCGTCGGCATAGGTGTAGCAGGTGCTGCGGTTGACGACCGCGGTGCCGATCTTGAACCGCTTTTTTTCCTCCAGGGTGAGGCGGGCCAGGGCGTGGGTCGGGCATACCTGGGTGCAGCGATGGCATTCGTATTCGCAATAGCCGTTGACCGGGACCAGCACCGGCGTCCAGAGCCCTTCCAGGCCGGACTGGAAAACGGCGGGGTGGATGGCGTTGGTCGGGCAGGCCTGCATGCAGGCGCCGCAGCGCACGCATTTTTTAAGGAAATCCTTCTCGGCCGCCGCCCCCGGGGGGCGGATAACGGATGGGCCTTGGCTTTTTTATCGACGCCGATCTGGGGCAGGGCCGCGGCGACCAGGCCGCAGCCCGCCGCCGCCAGGAACTGCCGGCGCTTGAGGTCGAGGGCGGGCCTCTTCCCCGCGAGCGGCAGCTGGAAGCGCACGTCGATGGCGGCCGCCGGGCAATCGTTCAGGCAGTTGAGGCAGAGCACGCACTCGGATTTCAGGTAATCCTGGTACGGGCTGCCGTAATACGTGCAATGGTTGGCGCAGGCGCCGCATTTGAGGCACTTTTCATTGACCGGCAGGCGCACGAGGGAATACTTGGCCAGCAGGCCGTACAGCGCTCCCAGGGGGCACAGGGTGTTGCAAAAAAAGCGGCGCCGGCGCAGGTTGAGCAGCAGCAGCCCGAAAAAGACCAGCCCGATGGCGGCGGCTTGCAGGAACGTCCGCTGCCTGACCGTCAGCAGGAAGCGGCGGCTGAAATCGTAGAACGGCTTGAGCGCCTTCCCCGCCCACCCCTGGCTCTGCGCCCCGGATTGCAGCGCCTGCTGGACCAGGAAGTTCGCCCCGGGGAGCACGACGGTCGACGCGCTGCGCGTCAGCAGGGTCATGGGGTCGAGCCAGCCCAGCAGCTGGCTGGCGAACAGCGAAGCGACCAGCAGGACGATCAGCAGCAGGTATTTCCAGCGCAGGGCGCCGCGCTCGACCGCGACCTTCTTGCGGCCGCCCCGCGAGCCCAGCCAGGTGAAGAACTGGTTCAGGGCGCCCAGCGGGCAAATCCAGCCGCAGAAAAAACGGCCGAAGACCAGGGTCAGCAGCAGGGGGACCAGGGCCAGCAGGAAGACGTGGAGAAAGGGGCCGGCCAGCAGGTTGACCCAGAGGATGAGCGGGTCGAGGTAAAAGAAAAAGCCGGTATGCGGCAGGTTCTCGATGGCGGTGCCGGCGCTCCGCAGCAGCAGGAAAAAGAACAGCCCGGTGAAAAACAACTGGCTGAAAATGCGCAGCCGCTGCAGGCGCTTGCTTTTTTTGGCGTCCACGGCCGGGTCAGATGGACAGTTTCCTGACCGGGATCTTGGCGATGTCGATCTCCCCCATCTTCCTGGCGAACGCCGCCTGCAGGAATTCCACTTCGCGGGCGTCGCGGCCGAAAAGGGCGGCGGCGGCCACGTCGGCATGCATGATCTGCGTCGAGGCGATCACGGTCTGGCGCATCTCGACGTCGCTCAGCCTGCCCCCCACCGGGCCGTTGCGCATCAGCACCCGGTAGGCGTCGACCACCACCAGGTGGCTGCGGAAGCCGGCGGCGAGGTCGGCGATGTTCTCGCCCAGGTCGCGGTGCAGCTTGCCGCGGTTCCCGCCCAGGATGCCGTAGAGGTTCTTCATGGCGATGGTCAGGCCGGAGCTGCCGTGGTGCTTGAGTATCGGAACGTTGATGAACTTGTCCACTTCCAGGTGGTCGCGGAAAACGGGCCACTTGCCGAGGAATTCGCCTTTGAAGTCATGGACGACCAGGCGGCCCTCGTCGCTGTAGCGGACGTCGGCGCCCGCTTTCCTGGCCATGGCCTCGATGCCGCTGCGCTGGTAGCAGTCCTCCGCCGTGTGGCAGGTGTTGTCCATGACCACGACCTTCTTGGCCCCGGCGGCGAACGCGAGCTCGATCACGGCGCGCAGCACCTCGGGATTGGTGCAGGCGGCCTGCTCCACCGTGCGGTTCCAGCCGATGTTGGGCTTGACCATGACCACGTCGCCCCGGGAGACGATCTTGCCCATGCCGCCGATCTCGCTGATCGCCTTTTTGGTGATCTCGTAAGGCGAAGCGCCCTTGACCTGGACGACGCCCCCCATGGCGGGCGGGGCGGTGTCCGGAGAATCGGGCTTGCCCTGGCACCGCGAAGCCAACGGGGTCAGCAGCAGCCCTGAAGAAAACAACGCGCCGTTTTTTACGAACGTTCTTCTTTTCATAGGGGTATTCTACTGGATATGCCGGTGCGGTCAATCGCCAGGCGGCGGGAGATTATTTCAGGCTTTTCAGCAGCTCCGCCAGGAAGTCCCAGACCTTGCCGATGGATTCCACGTGGATCTTTTCGTCGGGGGAATGGGGGTTCTTCAGCGTCGGGCCGAAGGAGATCATGTCCATGCCCGCTTTCTTGTCGCCGATGATGCCGCATTCCAGGCCGGCGTGGATGGCCTCCACGTGGGGCTCCTTGCCGAACAGCTTGCGGTAGACATCCTTGCAGCGCGCCAGCAGCGGCGATTGCAGGTTGGGCTGCCAGGCCGGGTAGCCGTTGCCGCTGACGGCGTCGGCGCCGGCGAGGCGGGCGACGGCTTCGATGCGCCAGGTGAGGGCGCTCAGGCGGGTCATGACCGAGCTGCGCTGGCTGGTGACGATCTCCAGCTTGCTGCTGGCGATCTTGACGTTGGCCAGGTTGTTGGAGGTCTCCACCAGCCCCTTGATTTCGGTGGACATGGCCGCCACGCCGTGCGGCAGGGCGATGATCAGGTCGCAGATCCTGCCGGTGTCGGCCATGTTCAGCGGGCGCTTGCCCATGGTCTCGGGCTGGAGCTCGACGCTCACCTTGAGAGTCGCGTCGGTCTTCTTGAATTCGTGCTTGAAGACCTGCTCCATGTCGGCCGTGACCTTCTCGATGGCCTTGAAACTCTCGCGGGGGATGAAGATGTCGGCCCAGGCGTCGCGGGGGATGGCGTTATGGGCGGTGCCGCCGGAAATGTCCGCCAGCCGCATGTCGAAATCCCTCTTGATCTGCATGAGGGTGCGCACCAGGACGCGGATGGCGTTGGCGCGCTCTTCGTTGATGTTGACCCCGGAATGGCCGCCGGTCATGCCGCCGGCCTTGACGCGGGCCATGACGAACCCCTCGGGGGCGTCCTCGTAATGAAGCGCCAGGGTGATGTGCGTGTCGCGGCCGCCGGCGCAGCCGACGGTGAACACGCCCTCGTCCTCGGAATCGACGTTGAGCAGGATCTTGCCGTCGATGAAATCGGCCTGCAGGAAGTTGGCGCCGGTCAGCCCGGTCTCCTCGTCCACGGTGAAGAGCAGCTCCAGCGGCGGGTGCACGAGGGTCTTGTCCAGCGCCATGGTCATGGCCATCGCCAGGGCGATGCCGTTGTCGGCGCCCAGGGTGGTATGGTCGGCTTTCAGCCAGTCGCCCTCATAGACGAAACGGATGGGGTCCTTGTCGAAATTGTGGGGAGAATCGGCCGTTTTTTCGCAGACCATGTCCATGTGGCCCTGAATGACCACCGAGCCGGACCTTTCGTAGCCCGGGGTGGCGGGCACCTTGATCAGCACGTTGCCGACCTTGTCCTTCTTGCCGGCCAGGCCGTGCTTTTCGGCCCAGGCCAGCAGGAAGGCGCCGATCTTCTCTTCGTGCTTGGAGCAGCGGGGAATGGCGCTGATCTCTTCGAACAGATCTAGAGTTTGTTTTGTTTTTTGATGCTTGATATTCATCGAATCGCTCCTTTAAGGAATAATTGTAAAAAAAACTATAAATGAAAAACGAATAAAAGTCAACGCCGCCGGTGTGCCCGGGTTGAAAACAAAACGGGCTTCGCTTACAATGACGACAGCATGCGTACGATCAGCGCGGCGGCTATTTTGTCGTGCCTCCTGGCGGCATCCCTGCCCCAGTTCCCCCGGCAGATCGATCCGCCGGGGATCCGCCCCGGCGATGAGCAGCAGAGGCTCCCCGCCGGCATCACCTGCTGCGACGAACAGAAGATCCGGCAGGCCATGACCGAGGAGGCGCTGCAGCGCATCGCCGCCAGGCACGATGGCGGCGCCGGGGCGGCCAGCGACTACCTGAGCGACCAGGCCCACGACAAGATCCGCCGCCGGCTGCCCGCCGGCAGCCGCGAGCAGCTGATGGATTTCCTGCGCGCGGCGCTCAAGGCACCCGCCGCGGATGAGGACACCAGGGAGTTCCAGGACCTGGTCGGCTATTTCGTCCTGGGCATGACCCTGGAGATCGGCCTCACCTTTCAGGATGAATACGACCAGGCCCAGGCCGGCTCGGAGAAGGTCGGCCTGCTGCTGGCCGAGCTGGAAAAGGCCAGCGCGATCGGGGGCGAGGAGCTGGGCCGCGCCCTGTTCCGCGCCGATCTCTCCGAAAAAGAGCTGCGCCGCCTGCGGGCCCTGGAACGGAAATGGAAGGATGCGCCCGCCGACGCCCCGCCCTTCGCCGAATTCAACGCCCTGAAAATGAACGTCACGGGCCGCGCCGCCGACCCCGACCAGCAAGGTTCCTTCGGGCTCGCCGCTCGCTACCGCGGCCGCTTCCCTTTCCTTGACGAATTCCTGGAAAACTACCGCCGCCTGGCCGCGGATTTCCACGAGGCGGTGCGCCAGCTCAACCAGCGCCTAGCCTTCGAGCGAACAGGAAATCAGTGAAAAGTGAAATGTGAAATGTTGGGAAACAGCAAGAGTTCGAGCTCATGCGGCTACCTTTCACTTTTCACTTTTAACTCTTCACTTTTTTCCGCTTCGACGATGACCGCGTAGCCGCGGCTGAAGAACAGCAGGCGGTCCAGCTGCGAGAACGCCCAGAACAACGGGTAAAGGAGGGCGTACAGGCGGTAACTCTTCTTGACCGCCTGCAATTTCTTCAGGCTGCTCGGGGCTATACCCCTCGGGGCGATCCCGGTCCCGGGCGCGCGGCCATGGCGGTCGAGGACCTTGACATACGTCCAGTTGATGGCCAGCTCCAGGAATTCGGTGAAGAACTTGGCATAGGACCCCGAACGGACCGGGCGTAACCCGGCGGCGCCGAGCAGCGACTCCAGGTCCGGGACGGTGAACCCGGTGCGCACGTGGCCGTATTCGAGGTTGTTCATGCCCGACCAGCGCTTCAGGCGCACCACCAACTTGCGTTCGTCCCCGTTCGGGGTGGTCACCACGGCCCGCCCCCCGGGCTTCAGGACCCGGAAAAACTCGGCGGCCAGCAGGTCCGGCCGCAGCAGATGCTCATGCACGTCGATGCTGACGACCAGGTCGAAGCCGCCGTCGGCGAACGGCAGCCGGCAGTCCTGCTTGTCGACCAGGTGCACCGGCGCCCCGAGCAGTCCTTCCATGTCGGCCCGGATCTCATTTTCGAACTCGGCCCAGCTCCAGGCGCCGCCCAGGCGTTGCAGGTGGAAGTTGATGGCGCCGTTGTTGTCGCCGCAGGTGACCAGCAGGCAGGAGCGGCAAGAATCCTGGCCGACGAATTTTTTCAGGGCCCGCACCTTCATTTTTTTCTTGAGCGACTTGTTGTACATGCGCAATTGCCAGGGCGCTCCGTTTTTTCCCGTCATGCCCGGGATGATATTCCGGGCGGCGCCGGTTGTCAACCGCCCGGCTTGACCGCCGGCGGCATCTGGCTTACAATGGATTCCGCCCGGATGAGCCCGGGGGACGTTCAGCGGGCTGCAGCCGAACCGGTGGACAAAAACAAGCGATGAACGGAAAACTGGAATATTACCGCCGACTGGCCAGGCTCTACCGGGGATACATCCGCCGGGACGCCGTCATGCCCGCCCCCCCCTGCGCCTCTGGGTGGAGATCAGCTCCCGCTGCAACCTGCGCTGCCCGGCCTGCCCGAACCGGGACCTGCCCGCCGCCCAGAAGGGGGACATGGAATGGCCTCTCTTCAAGAAGGTGGTCGACCAGGCGCAGCGCTTCGCCTTCGAGATCAACCTGCACCATCGCGGCGAAACGCTGCTGCACCCGCAAGCGGGGCGCTTCATCCGTTACGCCGCCGCCTCGGGGACCCGCTGCCGGCTGCATACCAACGCCACGCTGTTGCGGGGGGCGGTGGTGGAAGACATCCTGGCGTCGGGGCTGCAGAGCCTGTCGGTCTCCTTTGACGGCTTCGACGCCGCTACCTACGAAAAAAACCGCGTGGGCGCCAGCTTTGACCGGGTCGGCGGCAACATCGCCGATTTTCTGCAGCGTCGCCGGCGGCTGCGGCAAAAACATCCCAGGCTGGCCATCGAGGCGATGGAATTTTCCACCGCCGGCGGCGGTGCGGATCGCCGCGCCTTCCGGGCGCGTTATAAGAAGCTGGGCCTCGACGAACTGGTCCTCAAAAAGCCCCACAATTGGGCCGGATACCTGGACTCGCCCCCTGGCGGAGAACCGCCGGGGGACTCGCCGGGCGTCGCTGCCGCTGTCTCCGCCTGCACGTTCCCCTGGAACGCCCTGGTGGTTTTTTTCAACGGCGACGTATCCCCGTGCTCCCAGGATTTTTTCGGCGGGCGCGTCCTGGGCAACGCCGGCGAGAAGCCCTTGCTGGAGATCTGGAACGGCCCGCCCCTGCAGGAACTGCGCCGGGCGTTCGCCGCAGGGCAACTGGCCGCCTATCCCGCCTGCTCGGCCTGCGACCGCATCCGCCGCCCCACCTTCGGCGGAGTGCCCGTGGAATACCTGAAAAGGCTCGCGCGCCGGCGCATGCCGTAAGCAAGGGCCCGGCCCGCGAACGGGCCTGAGCATTGACAAAAAGCGGGCCGGCGGCTATAATGAATCCACGATGACCAGAAAAAAAACAACCCTTTCGCTCATAGCGCTGGCGGCGGTCTTGATGCTGGCGACGGTATTTTCCTGCAAGAAAGCCCCGCGCCCCAATGTCGTGGTGATCCTGATCGACACCCTGCGGGCCGACCGGCTGCCCTTCTACGGCTACGCCAAGGACACCATGCCTTTCCTCAACTCCTTGGCGCCGAAGAGCACCGTTTTCACCACCGCCTACGCCGGGTCATCCTGGACCGCCCCCGCCACCGCCTCCATATTTACGGGCTTATACCCCTTTCAGCACGGGGTGGTGATGGGGCTGGCGGCGCAGCTGAAGATCATTCAAAAAGATCCGACCATCCGCATCAACCGCATCCCGGAAAACCTGCAGACCATGCCCGAATCGTTCAAGGCCAACGGCTACCGGACGTTCGGCATCAGCGACAACGCCAATATCTGCCAGGGGCAGGGGTTCGCCCAGGGGTTCGACAAGCTCCTGAACCTTTCCCACCAGGGCGCGCCGAGCATGAACCGCAAGCTGCTGGAGCTGGAAAAGGAGATCAAGGCGTCGTCGCCCTATTTCCTATACATCCATTACAACGACGCCCATCGCCCCTACAAGCTGCCTTTAAGCGAAACGGAGCGCAGCGGCGAGCGCATCGAGGATTTCAAGCGCACCTACGACAAGGAACTGGCCCTGGTCGACGATTGCATCCGCCAGCTGTACCGGCGCTTCGGCTGGGAGCGGAACACCCTGATCGTGGTCACCGCCGACCACGGCGAAGAGATGATGGAGAAGGGGTTCTACGGCCACGGCACGACGCTTTTCAACACCGTGATCCACGTGCCGCTGCTCTTTTTCTATCCGGGCGGCAAGATCGTCGTCCCCGGCAAGGTGCCGTCCGCCGTCTCGACCCTGGATATATTGCCCACCTTGAATTCGCTGCTGGGATTCGCCGACGATCGCGGATCTTTCCGGAAAGGACCTGAGCCCCTTGCTGAAGAACCCCGGAGCGGTCGTCGAGCCCCGGCACATCTATTCCCACCTGCAGTTGAAAAAGGCCGGCCAGGCTGACGTCATCCACAAAGCCTCGATCGCCAAGGATTATAAATATATTTATCAATCCGTCGGCGCCAGCAGCCTGTTCTTCAACCTGAAGAAAGACCCCAAGGAACTGAACAACCTCTATTTCAACAACCAGGCGCTGGCCAAGAAACTGGCCGCCAGCTATTTCAATTTCGAAAGGAACTGCAAGCGCTTCAACCCCGACTACGTCGGCATCACGCTCGACAACAAGAGCATCGAGCAGCTCAAAACCCTCGGCTATATCCAGTAGGCGCCGGCCACCCCAGCGCCGGCCGCCCCGGTCAATTATTGATATACCCCAGGGCTTTCAACTCATCGATCTTTTTCTGCTCCCGGTCGCGATCTTCCTTTCCCTTCAGGTGTTTCATCTTGGTATAAAGGGCCTTGCGGACGGGCCGCTGGGAAGTGAACGCCTGCAGGAGCGGCCGGCCGTCCATGTCCCGGCCGACGGGCAGGCGGTTAAGGTAGAGGATCGTCGGGGCGATGTCGTATACCGTGGATTGGATCTCGACCCCGTGCTTGACGTCCGGCCCGACCATCATCAGGATGCCGTCGGGAAGCGGGGTCCCCGCCGGGAGCCCGTAATGGTTGTAGCCCCTGGAGGTCAGTCGGAAACCGTGGTCCGAGGCGATGATCAGGTAGGCGTTCTCCGCGAGCGCCCGGTCATAGATCTTTTTCAGCAAGGCTTCCTTGTCTTTCAGTATGGGCAGGGCGACGTCGGCCATCTTGAGGTTGAACTCCGCCAGGTCGGCCGCCGACGGTTCCCGGTTCTCGATCAGGGTGTCGATGCGGTCATGGTATTCCTTTTCCAGGAACACGGTGGCGAAGTGGAAGAAGACGTCGGGGAACCTGTAGTAGGCCAGGAAAAGGTCGTAATCGTCCTTCGCAAGGTAGCGGTCGACCAGCAGGTCCTCGACGCGATTGATGACCAGGAAGTGGCTCCACAGGCTGAGGATGGGGACCTTGCTCGGCTCCACCCCGTAGCGCTCGCGGTAGAGGCGGATATAGTCGGGAATTTTCATTTCCCGGACCAGGCGCGGGTACTCGAAGGCGCCCGCTTTGCGCACGCCGTTGAAATAGTCGAGGAGCCCGTTGAACTCGGAGCGGGGATAGACCGTGTCCGCAAAATCCCCCGGGGCGCCGTTGCGCGAGAAGTAGCGGTACAGAGCCGGGGCGAACGAATCCGCGACCATGACCCCCTTGACGGCGTCGGGCGGATCGGTGACGAACCAGCCCAGGACCACGCTGCGCCGGCCCTTCTCGTCCATCATTTCCCAGATCGACGGCACCCGCTTCTCGGAGCTGGAATACGGGACGCTGGATGTTTTCCTTGTTCACGAACACCCAGTCGACGATCCCGTGCTTGAGCATGCTCTTGCCGGTGGCGATGCTGGTCCAGACCACGGCGGACAGCGTCGGCTCGAAGGTCCGCAGGCGCGACCAGGCGCCGCTCTCCTTCAATTTCTTGAACACCGGCAGCTTGCCCTGGGCGATCAGGGGATCGATGATGTCCCAGGTGGCGCCGTCCAGGCCGATCACGTAGACGCGCGGCGGCCGGCTTCCCCGCCGCTGAGAAACCAAACGCACGGCCACGAAGGCCAGGCAGAGGGCGGCCGCCGTTCCCAGGGCGATCCAGGCGATTTTCTTTTTTTTATTCATTTCGTTCCTTTTTTGCACTGCGGTTTTGCTGCCAATTCAGAAACCCGGCCGGCGGGGCGAGCGCATCGCCGGTGCCGATCCTTCCGGGGATCGGACGCTCATCAAAGCTGCTTTTGTTTCTCGCCCGACAAGCGCTGCGGAATATACTCGCTGGCCGGGACCGGCGATCTTGCGCGCCGCGGCCTTGACGCTTTCCTCGCCCGTGTCGCGGACCGCGCTCACCGCATAGTCATACTGGGTATTCTGGCGGATCTCGGTCGAGTGGTCCTCCAGCGAATTGGTCGCGGCATCGACCGCCTTAAACAAGGTATAGCCGCTATCGGGCTGTCCGCTCAGCTTGCGGTAGACGCGGTAGCCATTCACCTTGATCTGCCATTCCTGGTTGAGGGGGTTGGGCGCCCAGCGGATCAAGTTATAGGCGTAAAAATCGTTGCCCAGGCCGTCGACCGCCCGCACCTGGTAATCGAAGCGGTCCTCCTGGGTGACGCCGTCCTTATCGACATAAAGCATCAATGGCGAGGGGACCTCGGCCAGCGCTTGCCACTCTTCCGACGTTTTCAGCTTGCGATAGACCCGGTATTTGGCCGGCGCGATCCCCCATTCGCTCCAGCTGGGGTCCGGGGCCCAGGTGATCTTGCGGTAATAATGGATGATGAACAGGTTGCGGTTGACGACCAGCTCGGTCTTCAGGTCCGCCGCCGACAGGGGGATGTTCCGGTAATTGGCCTCCACGCCGAGCGGAGGCTGGATCGTGGAGCCGGGGGCGGCGGTTCGGGCTCGACATTGCCCGGATCGAAAATGCTGACGAAGACGTCGCTGCTCTCAGCGCGGTCGGTCCAGCAAGCCACGGCGCCGACCGAGCCGTAATCGATGGACGGATGGTAACATTGGCCGCCGCTGGTCAGGGCCACCGCTTTCCCGGGATTTCCGTTTTGGGCGACGGTATAGAAGATGTTGAAGCCGCAATCGCGGTAGATATAAAGAAAAGCATCCCGGCCGAAGGGGCAGGCATCGGAAAAATACAGGTCATGTTCCTGATGGTTGCCGACATCGCTGATGACCCAGCGGAGCCTGCCAGTCGCCGCCCGAGCGAGGTGTGGCGTAGTAGGCGCGCGCTTGCTTATAATAATAACAGGCAAGAATATCGTTTTGGGAATTGACCGCCACCACCGGCCGGAAACACCATTCCCGGATGTCGTCGATATAGGAGGCGCTCCCCCAGCTCCCGGTGCCGCGGTCGTTGTTGATCATCGTCCTGAGAGAATCCTCGGTCGGCGGGTTGTACAGGTTGTCCTGCCAGACGGCATATATCTCCCCGCTCGGGCCGTAGGCCAGGTCGGGATATTTGGAGGAGTATTTCGGTATTCGAGACATTCACCGGGTCGGACCAGCCGGTTTTGTATATCGCCACGTAGACATCGGTGAAATGTCTTGTTCCCGCGCTGGAAAGGCGACGGCGATGCGGCCGTTGGTGGTCGTGGTGATCGCCGGGCTGCCGAAATCGTATCCGGCGGTCAGGGAAACGTTGACCGGGGTCGACCAGGATCCATTGTACTGGGAGACGCGGATGCAATTGGCCGTCTTGTCGTGCCAGGCCGCCACGAACCCGGAACTCACTCCCTTGGCGATGCAGGGATTGAGGTTGTTTCCCGACTGGCCGGGGATGGCCGCCGGGCTGGACCATTTGCCGTCGCGGCGGATGGCGAAAAATACGCGCTGGTTCGCATCGGAGACTTTCTCGATCCAGACGACGCCGACCTCGCCAGCCGAATTGACGGCGACGCTGGCGTCGATGGATTCGGCGCCGGAATTAGAAACATTCTCGGCCGCAGCGTAAACGATACCGCTGAGGCCGACTCCCACGACCAGTAAAAATAGGAATGTTTTTCTAATCATGGCTAATTATAGGACGTCTAGGAGCTTTTGTCAACAATCCGGCCTGCCCCGGCGTAGACTATTGACTTGCAGGCCGGACTATGCCAAAATCTAAATCCCTTTCTGAAAAATATGATTCAAATCATGGAGGCTGAAGGATGAACTTTAAGAAAACAGGTATGTTGTTGCTGGTCATGTCCGTGTTGCTGATCACAGCGACCGGCGGCAGGCTGCGTGGCAGAGGGAACCCCCTGCCCCAAGAAAGTGGCCGTGGTCCTGGAGACGGTCAAGACCGCCGTGTTTCCATGGAATACCAATTTTCCGGCCAGGGGCAGGCGGAGATCGTGGCCGTCAAGAGCCCGGTCGGCGGCATGCTGTCCGAATTCAAGGTGAACGAAGGCAGCCTGGTCGACGCGGGACAGGACCTGGCCGTCCTGAACGCCGGCACGAGCAATGAAGATAAAGAAGCTGGAGGCGGCAGCCGCCACGGCGAAGAAGATCCTGACCGCCCGCCAGGGCTGGAAAGATAAAAATGAGAAGGCCGTTCAATCCGCGACCAGGAATACCAGAATGCCCTGGACAGGCTGAACAGAAGCCAAGGCCAAGATCAGCCAGGTGTCAAGGCGCCGGTCGCCGGCATCGTCCATCTGGTCATGGCCGCCGGCAGCGAGATCACCGCCGGGACATTGCTGCTGGAGATCTCCAATCCGCGGCAGATGCTGTTCCCGATATCCCTGACCGCGTCAGACAAGGGAAATCTGAAGTCGGAGACAAATTTATCGGAACCGACCGACGGTTTCAGCGGCGAAGTCGACCGCCGAAGTCGTTTCCGTCAGCGGCGACCGGGCCGTTCTAGGCGTGAACAATAGCGGCAACAAGTTCAATGACGGCGTCGGTTCACCTTTAAAAAGTTGAATGCCGAGCATGCCGATGCCATCATCATCCCCAGCACCGCCGTGCAGAATGACAGCCTTGGCGATTTTTCTACGTGGCCGAAAATAAAAAAGCCCGCAAATTGTACGTTCTCCTCGGCGCGAGCCGGCGGCGGCAAGACCATGGTCTTGAAGGGACTGGTCGCCGATTCGCCGCTGATCGTTTCCGGCATCGAATGCCTGGACGACGGCAAGAAGATCCGCGTTGTCAACCAGGAAGAACTGGCCACGGAAAAAGCCGAAGCCGCCGACCAAGAGCGGAGCGTGCCGAAGCCAAGGCCGAAACCCCGGCACAGACGGCCGCGTGCCGATGAAAGAAAAGCGCTTCCGCGCCGGGCTGACCTTCGGGCGTTTTTCCGTCAACGACAAGAACCTGCGGGCCTTCTATGGCGACTGGTTCAAGAATATCCCGGGGATCGAAGTGTCGGCCCACATCATGTATAACGTGGATATCTGGGCCGCCGTACAAAATATTCACGCGAAGAGCAGACGACAACCTACTTCCGAACCCGGTCAAATTCAAGCTGGTCGCCCCTGTCGGTGGGCTTGCGCTACCGCTTCCTGAAATGGCGCATCCTCGAGCCCTTCGTCGGCGCCGGGCTCAATTTTTATTCCTACAAGGAAACGATCGAAGGCGAAACCGCCCTGCAGAACACCAAGGGCACGCGCGACCGGCTTTCATTTCCAGGGCGGCACCTATTTCCATATCAGCCGTGTCCGCTTTCTCCTGGGCGAAGTTTTTCGTGAAATACAACATCGTCAAGAAGACCCTGGCCGAACTGCTTCCCGACGGCTCCGACCAGCTCGACCTCGGCGGCCTGGAAGCGGGCATCGGCGTGGTCGTGAGATTTTAAAAAGGAAGTGTGCATGGCTAAGAAATTTGCCCTGCCCCTGATCCTGTTGGGGCTCGCCCTGGCGCTCGGCGCGCAGACCGTCGAAACATTACAAGATCCCCAACGTCCCGCCGACCGGCGGCGGCAACGTGAAATGCCCCTCCGTCGCCACCAACTCCCAGGGCGACATCATGGTCGTGTTCCGCAACAAACTCCAGTCGATCATGTATTACTTCGTGAAAAAGTCGACCGGCGCAGGTCACGCAGACGCGCGTCCCCGGTGCCATGGACAAGGATATCATCAGCACCAGCGTGGTGGCGACCGCCGACGACAATTTCCACGCCACCTGGGGCGTGCTGATCACCACCTGGCCCGAAGCGGTCGGCATCGGGGTATTCTACACCGATTTCGACACCGCCACCGAAAAATGGACCCGCCGGTCCGGGTGGAGGACGATTATCCCTAGGATCCGCTCCTGCGTGTCAACCCGGTCAACGACGATATCGTCCTGTGTCAAACTTGCTGCGCGGGACGGGGTCAAGAACATCTATGTCCAGTTTCGCAAAACGGGCCAGACGGCCTGGACCGACGACATCAACGTCTGCAGCATGCGCCACGCCATGTCCGCCACCAACCCTATGCCAGCTTCGACGAACAGGGCTACCTGTATGTGGTATGGAAAGAGGACCGGGCGCCCGGGGACGACCTGATCATCCGGCCGCGCTGCTTAAGCAGGGCGCCGACGACATTTACACGATCGTGGACAAGCAATGGGCGACCTCGAACTACTCCGGCTGGCATTTTCTTCCTTCGGTGGCCATCGTGGGCACCAAGGGAATCATCACCTTCTTCTGGAAGCAAGAGAACGCGCTACTTCTATCTCCCTTCGAACGCAGCGGCGACAGCCTGGTTTCGACCAGAAGAATCTCAAAGAGATCGTTGCCCGGGCCGACGTCGCCGAACTACATGTTCCATTCAAAGGCCGTTAACCACGGCGACGAGATCATGTTCGCCTACTTTGACATGGACAAAAGCTGCAACTGCTGCGCTACAAGGACGGCGCCTGGCTCGACAGCCACCCCACCACCCTGGGAAACATGACGATCAACAAGGCCCCCTTCAACCTCTGGGCCGACTCCAACCTCGGCCTGCTCGCCGCATGGTACATCGAGGCCCAGGGCGGCGACGGCTATTCCTACTACAGCATTTTCGACCTGCCCAAGCCCAAGATCAAGGCGCCGGTGAGCGTCACCTACACCAAGGCCATGGAGCGGAGCATGTTCCACGGCTACTGGCTCTACGACGTGAGATGGGAAAACAATCCCGAGAACATCGCCTTGAATATCAACGTGGTCAAATACAACATCTACCGCCGCGCCCAGGGCAGCGGCGCCGCCTGGGTCGCCGTCGGCTCGGTCACGGGAACGGTCTTCTCCTTCGCCGACACCAACGGCATCACCCCGAGCTCCGATTTCGCCTACGCGGTGACCGCGGTGAACGACAAGGGCATCGAGAGCCGCATCCAGGACGTCGGCGCGGTCGCCTCCGTCGGCGCCATGAACGGCGAAAGCAAGGCGCAGCTCTACCACGCTGCCCGTGAGATCAAGTAAAAGACATTGACGATCCGCTGATTTTCCGGATCTTCCCTGAAGATCCGGAAGACCCGCGGGTTGCATTTTCATCCATCTTCCCTTAAAATCCCTCCATGCTGAAAAAGCGGCTCCTGCGACCGGTATCCGCCTTTCTTGGATCCTGAGGCGGCCATGCTGGCATTGGTGACGGGCGCGTCGGGATTCATCGGCGGCCATTTGACCCGGGTTTTGAAAAACAGCGGCTGGGACGTCCGCGCCTTTGTCCACCGGACTCCGCTGCCCGCGATGAACGGCGTCGCCGTGGTCAGCGGGGACATCCTGGATGAAGCCGCCCTGGAGGCGGGGATGGCGGGCGTGGACGTGGTGTTCCACCTGGCCGCCGCCGTCGGCTCGGCCGTGACCGACCCGCGCGCGTTCCGCCAGGTCAACGTCGGCGGCAGCGAAGCCGTGCTCGCGGCGGCCCGGCGCGCGGGGGTCGGCCGCGTGGTCCACTTCAGCTCCATCGCCGTGCTCGGCGCCGTCAAGGCGGGCGATACGGCGGACGAGGAGTATCCACGGCGCCCAGGACCTTGTACGACCGGACGAAGTTCGCGGCCGAGCAGGCCGCCCGCCTCGCCGCCTTCGACGGGCTCGACGTGGTCATCATCAGGCCCGGCTGGGTTTACGGCCCCGGCGACCGCCGCACGTTCAAATTCATCCGCGCCGTCTGCCGCCGCAGATCCGCCCTGATTTCTGGCGCTCCGGGGCGCCAGACCCCTGTTTACATAGACGATCTCACTGCCGGCACCCTGCTCGCGGCGCAAAAGGGGCGCGCGGGAGTCGTCTATCATCTCGCCGGCGACGAGGTCCTGACGGCCGAGGAGATGACCCGCGCCGTGGCTGCGGCCTGCGGCGTCGCCCCCCGCGCCTCAGGCTGCCCCGCAGGCTGGCGCAGGCGGCGGCATTCGCCATGGAGAAGACATTCGGCCCGTTTAAAATAGAAACGCCCCTGAACCGGGGCAAGCTGTCTTTCTTTCTGGATCCCAAGCCGATGTCCTCGGCAAGGGCCAAGAAAGAACTTGGCTACCGTCCGGCGACCGACTTCCGCAAGGGGGTGGCGCTGGCGATCGCCTGGTACCGGGAGAACGGCTGGCTCTGAAGGAGAAACGGGCGGGGCTTGAGACCCGCCCCTACGATCGGGCCGCGCCCCGGCGGTCTTCAATCTTCAGGGCCCGACTCCCCCGGGCGAAAGCGTACTCCGGCAGGTTGATGGCGACGACCGCCCCCGCCCCGACCACGGAATGGGAGCCGATCGTCACCCCGTCCAGCACGATGACGCCGGCGCCGAGCCAGACGTCGTCGCCGACGCGGATGCCGCCCTTGGCCAGCGAAGGCTGGAGCATGATGGGCGTGGCGACGTCGGCGAAGCTATGGTTGCCGCCGGCCACGAGGTAGCAGTTGCCGGCGAGAAAGCAGTAGCTGCCGAGGCGGATCTCGGTCTCGGAGAGAAGGGTGCAGTTGGCCGAGATGTTGCTGTGGTCGCCGAGGCGGATGGAGCCTTCCTTGCAGCTCAGGATCGCGCCGCGGCCGATATAGGCCTGGTCGCCGATCACGATGCCGTCGTTCTCCTCCCCCTTGGCGTCAAGGACGGCGTAATCGTCGATCACGGTGCCGGCGCCGATGCGGATCTTGTGCGGGTGGCGGAAGGTAAGGTTGCGGCCGAAAACCACCCCCTGCCCCACCTCGCCCAGCAGGCGGGGATAGAAAACCTTCCTCAGGGCGTAACCGCAGGCGCCCTGGAAGCGGGAAAGCCAGGTCAGGAAGGCGTATTTCAGGAATGCGCCGGCGCCGGCCCGGCCGATGAAGATATCGCGGTACTTGCCGCCCAGGGACTTGCGCCCGTCGCCGAGCTCCTTCTGGATGCTCCCGTAGACGTCCTTGGCCATGTCTTATCAACTCTGCCGCGGCGGCAAAGCCGTGGCGGCGAAAAATGGCTGACTCGCTGACGAAAGAGACCGGACGGCTGCGAACATGGATACGATTTTAGGGAAAGAACGCCGACTTGTCAACCGCCCCCCCCGCCCGCAAAAAAATGTTCCCGGATCGCTGGACGCTGCCGCGGGTTTTTGTTATAATGGCGGCATGATTATCCTTGGTATTTCGGCATTCTATCATGACAGCGCCGTGTGTCTGCTGCGCGACGGCGAGATCCTTTTCGCGGCGCAGGAAGAACGCTTTTCCAGGAAAAAGCACGATGCCGGCTTCCCGGAAAAGGCCCTGCAGGCCGCCCTCGCTTACACGGGCATCACCCGCGCCGAGATCGACCATGTCGTGTTTTACGAAAAGCCGTTCATCAAGTTCGACCGCTTGATCTCCACCTATATGCAGTTCGCCCCCGCCGGCGTGCGGAGTTTTTTGAAGGTCCTGCCGGTCTGGGCGAAGGAAAAGCTCTTCATGAAGGAGATCATCAGGGAAAAGGTCGCCGCGCCCCACGCCGAGATCCTGTTCACCACCCACCACGAATCCCACATCGCGTCGGCGTTCTATCCCTCCCCCTTCGCGGAAGCCGCCATCATCACCCTGGACGGCGTCGGCGAATGGGACACCCTGACCATCGCCCACGGGCAGGGGGGCGACTTCGCAGAGCTGAAGCGGATCGCTTTCCCCACTCCCTCGGCCTGCTTTATTCGGCGTTCACCTATTTTACCGGGTTCAAGGTCAATTCCGGCGAATACAAGCTGATGGGCCTCGCCCCCTACGGCGAGCCGGTTTACCGCGATATCATCCTGGACAACCTGGTCGACGTGAAAGCCGACGGCTCGTTCCGCCTGAACCTGAAGTATTTCAGTTTCCATACCGGCCTGACCATGACCGGCCGCCGCTTCGAAAAGCTGTTCAACGTCAAGCGCCGCCTCCCGGAAACGCCCCTGCGCAAGGTGGACATGGACCTCGCCGCCTCGATCCAGGTCGTGCTCGAAGAGATCATGGAAAAGATCGTGCTGACCGCCAAGAAGATCGCCCCCAGCGACAACCTCTGCCTGGCCGGCGGCGTGGCGTTGAACTGCGTGGCCAACGGGAAAATACTGAAGAAACAGATATTCAAGAACGTCTGGATCCAGCCGGCGGCGGGCGATGCCGGCGGCGCCCTGGGGGCGGCACTGACCGTCTGGTATAAAAAACTCAACGGCGAACGCCGGGTCCAGCCGGGAAAAGACTCGCAGCGGGGTTCCTTCCTCGGGCCCGACTATTCGCCGGCGGAGATCAAGAGATTCCTGGACGGCACAACATCAAATACAGCGAGGTCTCCCCGGAAGCCGCCCCCAAGAAGGTGGCCGAATTGATCAACGCCCACAAGGTGGTCGGCTTTTTCCAGGGGCGCATGGAGTTCGGCCCGCGGGCGCTGGGCGGCCGCAGCATCATCGGCGACGCCCGCTCCGAAAAAATGCAGTCGCTCATGAACCAGAAGATCAAGTTCCGCGAGTCCTTCCGCCCCTTCGCCCCCTCCATGCTCGAGGAATACGTCGGGGAATATTTTGATTTCGCCGCCCCGTCGCCCTACATGCTTTTGGTTTACGACATCCGGGAAAAGTACCGCCTCCCGTTCAGCGACGAGGACAAGAAGAAAAAAGGGATCGACAAGCTTTATATCAAGAGGTCGGTCGTGCCGGCGGTCACCCATGTCGATTTTTCGGCCCGCCTGCATTCGGTGAACAAGGACGTCAGCCCATACTATTACGCCGTCATCGAGGAATTCCGCAAGCTCACCGGCTGCCCGATCATCATCAACACCTCTTTCAACGTCCGCGGCGAGCCGATCGTCAATTCCCCGGAAGACGCCTACCGCTGTTTCATGCGCACCAACATCGATTACCTGGTGCTGGAAAATTATTTTCTCGACAAGCAGCAAATGGAAGCCCTCAAGGGTGATTCCGATTGGCAAAAGGAGTTCGGGTTAGACTAATGGAAAAGATCGATCATTCCGCAAAGAACATCCGCATATTTTTGGCGCTGCTCACCGCCTTCTCGGTCCTGCTCCTCTGGCGCGGCTTCAAGGGCGTCGACGCTTCCCTGAAATGGGAGATCGCCGCCGCCATCGCCATGGCGGCGTTGTTTTTCGGCGTCTTCCCCCGCTGGTTCGCCCCGGTTTACAGGGCCATTATGGCGGCCAGCGGCTTTGTCGGCAACACGATCTTTCTGGTCATCGCCGCCGTCGTGTTCTTCGTGTTGCTCACCCCCATCGCCCTGGTCATGCGCCTGTTCGGGAAAACATTCATGGCCTCGGGTTACGACAAATCGGCCTCTTCGTATTTTGAAGACCCGCAACCGGCCCAGGGTTACGACAGGCAATATTAATTTTGGAGTGAAACCATGGCAAAAATCGGCGTTTTGAAAGAACTTTGGGATTTTATCAAGCATAACAAGAAATTCTGGCTGATCCCCGTGATCGTGATCCTGGTCCTGCTGGGCTTGTTGATTTTCCTGTCTGCGGGCAGTCCGCTGGCCCCGTTCATTTACACGCTTTTTTAAGGCTTCCGGGACTGTAAACCGGTTGAGCATTCGGATCACAAAAAGGCTGCCGCCGAACAAGTATCTTTTATCGCCATGGCGAAATGTGTTATGATTCTTCTTTCGCGATGATAAAAACTAGTAAGATAAAAACCTATTCCATTAAAAGCCGCGCCAGCAAGGTAAACAAAAGAGATTTCGCGCGCAAGCCCGCCAAGGCCAAGAGTTTCATCGCTTTTTTGGACTCGTTGCCCGATATTTTAAAAGCCCGGGACCTGCGCGCGGTCGCTTCGGACATCGTTTCGGCGCGCAGGAAAAACAAGGGCGTGATTTTTATGGCCGGAGCCCACGTCATCAAATGCGGGCTGAACCCGGTGCTGATCGAGCTGATGAAGAAAGGAGTCATCACCTGCATCTGTTTGAACGGCGCAGGCATCATCCATGATTTTGAGATCGCTTTTATGGGCAAGACCTCCGAGGATGTCGAGAAGAACCTGAAATCCGGAACGTTCGGCATGGGCCGGGAGACCGCTGATTTCCTGACCCGCGCGGCCACGGAAGGGGCCGGGAAAGGCTTCGGCCTGGGATACGCGGTGGGCCGTGCGATCGCCGCCGCAAAGCTGGCGAACAAGATTGCCAGCCTGCTATATAATGCATATACGCACAAGGTGCCGGTTTGCGTCTTTGTGGGGATCGGCACGGATATCATTCATCAGCATCCTTCCTTTGACGCCGCGGCTACGGCGCAGGGATCCATGAGGGATTTTCATACTCTTGTCGAAAATATTTGTTCGCTGAATCAAGGGGGGGTGGCGCTCAATTTCGGTTCGGCGGTACTATTGCCGGAGGCATTTTTAAAGGCCCTCAACCTGGCGCGCAATCTGGGGAATCCGGTCAGCAATTTCACCACGGCGAATTTCGATACTGTATCAATATCGGCCCAGTCAAAATGTTGTGATCCGGCCGACGCGCTCGGGGGGCAGGGGGTATACATCATCGGCCATCATGAAATCATGCTTCCGCTCCTGGCGCAGAGCGTGATCGAGAAGATATGATCCTGCTCCTCCTTCCAGTTTTGTTGAAGGAAAGCCGGGGATGGACTTCAGAACAATGAAAACAGGAGAACGCTCATTTTGAAAAATTTGCCGGGCATCATCAAAAAATTCAAGCAGGCTAAAATATTGGTCGTCGGCGATCTGATCCTTGACGAGTACATCTGGGGCAGCGTGGACCGGATTTCTCCCGAAGCTCCCGTTCCCGTGCTCTGGGCAAAAAAACGGACGTTCGCCCCGGGAGGCACGGCGAATGTCGCCAACAACATCATAGCGCTCGGCGGCAGGGTCGATTTGCTCGGAGTGATCGGCAGCGACGCCAATTCCAAGATTTTGCTCTACGAATTGAAAAAAAGGAAAATCGGCACCCAAGGCATCTTCGCCGAAAAAAACAGGCACACCACCATAAAAACCCGGATCCTGGCCGGTCATCAGCAGGTGATCCAGTCGACTGGGAGCACAGGCATGATCCTCGCAGGGAGATGAACGCGAAGATCCTGAAATTTATCGAGAAAAACATCGATTCCTACGATGCGATCATCATCGAGGATTATGGAAAAGGGGTGGCAACCACGCTCTTCTTGAAAGGCTTATTGCCCTTGGCCATCCCCGCAAAAAGATCATTACCGTCGATCCCAAGGAAGACAATTTCCAGTTTTATCGAGCCGTTACGGCGATTACTCCCAACGCCAAGGAGCTGGAGAATGCGGTCAAGAACCTCAAGCTTCAGGATATGACCAATCGTTTTAAAATCAATACGGACAAATTATTTTCGGGAAAAGACGTGGACCATGCCCACGCGAAATTTTGGCCTATCTCGATCTGGATTCAATATTGGTCACGTTAGGCGAACAGGGCATGAAGCTATTGGAAAGGAATGGACGCTTGACGCATATCCCGACCCAGGCCCAGGAGGTCTTTGACGTCTCGGGCGCGGGGGATACCGTGATCAGCGTTTTCACCTTGGCTCTTTGCGCCCGCGCTACAAAACTGGAAGCGGCGCATATCGCCAATTTTGCCGCAGGCATTGTCGTTGGCAAACTGGGGACCGCGGTCGTAACCCCCGAAGAGCTTCTGGCACGGATAAAGTAGATGAAGGCGATCGGGATTATCCCTGCGGCAGCGCTTCCTTCGTCTCCCGAACTTTTTCCCGGATCGATCCTTCCGGAATGTCGCTGCCGCTTATCGCGATATAGACGGGCACTTCCCGCCGCGTTGCGAAATACTCATCTGCGGCTTTTTTGATTCCCGGCCAAAGTCCGGAACCGTAATCATGGAGGATCAGCATTCCTCCGGGAACTATGCGCGGAAAGAGATACGCAGGATCCCGGCGCTGGCCGGGGCATAGAGGTCGCAGTCGATATGCACGACTGCGAATTCCTCCATTGCGGGCGCTTCCTGCAAACTGTCCGGGAAGCGCCCCTTGATGAAAAACACATTGTCGGAATGGATGAATTCGCTGACCTTGTCCACGGTCCCATTCTCCAAAAGGCGAGAGGTTGTTCATATCCGTCCCCAGTCAGGTCCCGCTGATCGAAACCCTCAAAGGTATCAAACAGAAAAACCTTGCGCTTGTATTTCCCGGCCAGCGCGGCGAATCTGCCCGCCGAATTCCCCTTGAAGACCCCGAGTTCAGCGATGTCACCCTTGGGGGTACTTTGCAGAACGTCTTCCGTATTCAGGATAAGAGCATACAAGCGCGCGATATCACCTCCGTTCTGCGACAGATTGCCTTTCGTCCAAAAGCGGAAGGATTTTCCATATTCCGGGAATTTCCTGAAAATATAATGGCTGTCCGGTCGGTATTGCAGGTAGAACAGGCCCGCCAAGCGGTTGAGCAGCCCCCCGAAAAGCATCATCACGACGCTGCCGACGACATGGCCCCTGGCGGCATTTCTGGCAGCGTGGGGTAGCTGTTCCTGAAGGCGCTTGAATTTCACACGGCGCTCCGCTAAGCTTCCCAACATCCTGCGTTTCATTTTATTCCCTGTTTTTGGATTCCATCCCGTAGGTCATTATTAATATCACCCTTCGTCATACCTGTCAACCAGCGAGAGGCCCGGGTGGGGCGAACTTCTTCGCCAAAGGCCCCCCGTTCAGGGAACCCACGCTACCGGCGCCCATCAGGGGCATGGACCCGTTTTCAGCGAATTTCCCGGCGAATCTCACGGTTGTCTGTTGACTTTGCATGGCAAGTCACCTAAAATAGGACATGAAGAAAGCCGTCTAGCGCGGTTTTACCCAACGGACCGCACAGGACAGAAGCTCATATTCGCATTCCCAGGAGGAGACCGAAGAATTTTATGAGAATCAAGACGATGAAATTCATTGATGAGACATTCAGCCCCCTGGTTTGTTTCATTTTCTACTGGCATAACCGGGTCAGGAAGCTGTTTGTCCGCTCACCCTACCCGATAAAGCCGGAGGGCATAAAGAACATATTGCTCTTAAAATTTTTTGGCATGGGGAGCATCATCCTGGCCACGCCCATGATGAGAGCACTTGAGACGAAATTGCCCAATGCAAAACTGGTCATTTTTACCTTTGCCAGCAACAAGGAGATCTGTGAACGAATCGAGCTCATCGATGAAATCGTAACGGTTGATCCTGGCAATCCGTTCCGGATCATTAAAAGCCTGTTGAAAGGCATCTGGAGGATCAGGCGGAAGCGTTGCGAGATTTCGATCGATTTGGAATTTTTTGCGAAATCCTCAGCACATGTTTTAATATCTATGCGGCACGAAAATCAGGGTCGGCTTTTATATCATCCAATTCGGGACCTGGCTTAAAATGCTTTGGCGTGGCGACTTGCTTACCCACAATGTATATTATAATCCCCACCGGCATACGACGGAGGTGTTTCTCGCCCTGGCCAGGAGCATCGGCACCGATACGGAAGACCTACGCCCGATGGCGATCAAAATTTATGCCCAGGACAGGGCAAACCTGGAAAAGCTGTATTCCGAGATCCATATCCGGGAAAACGATTATATCATCCTGATCAATATAAATTCAAGCTCGTTGTGCGTGGAAAGGAGATGGCCCCTCGAGAAATTTGTGGAACTCACAAAAAAACTGCAGGAGCAAGGCACGGCCAAAATCATATTGCTGGGCGACGGACAGGACAAGGAATACGTGGACAAATTCTTCAGCCTTATAGCCAATGATGAGAGGTTGATCAACCTGGCCGGCAAACTGGACAGCCTGGGAATGCTTGCCGCTTTGTTCGAAAGAGCGAATTTGTTCATCACCAATGACAGCGGCCCCTTGCACATAGCCGCTTCCCTCGGAGTTCCCACCCTGTCGTTTTTCGGGCCGGAGATCCCCGAAAGGTACGGGCCTTCAGGAGACAGCCAGACCGTGTTCTATTCCGGAGTGTACTGCAGCCCATGCCTGAACGTATATAACCAAAAATCGGCCATGTGCGGCGGTGAAAACAAATGCATGCGTAAAATTTCGCTGGAGGACGTTTTTCACGTTATCCAGGAAAAATTCCCGAAAGCCGCGACCAAGGGATAAAGCCTGACGATCCCGCTCGCATGGACATCCAGGTCGGAACGCACGGCCTGACCAGATGCGCTCGACCGGAAAAAGCCATTTTTTCTCCCGAAAGTCCTGCGGCGCTTCGGAACGGCATCCGGATCCCAGTTCATTCGATTGAAATCCGCGCATACATATAAGATAAGATATTTTTAGTGAAAAACGACGTTCCCAAGGCCTGTCCGCCA
>CAWGGP010000011.1:0-188002 GCA_963822075.1 Candidatus Aminicenantota bacterium | reverse complement strand
TCCGCACCATTCCTGTGCTCGAACTTAGGCGGGCGTAGCCCACACCCCTAAGACCGGCCCAGCGAGGTCATGGTGACGTTCGAGGAATACACCCGCCACATCGACTGGTCCCTCACTGTCGGCCGGCGGCGGACATCGATGACCCGCTGCGGATGGCCCGCTGCCTGCTGGCAGGCAAGGCGGTGGCCGGCATCGTCACCGCGGTCGACCGTGAGCACCGCGAGGTGGTGACGACGAACCGCGCCCGCGTTGGTGGCCAGCCCGATCCCTGCGGCGCCGCCGGTGTGTGGGGGGTGCCGCCGATGCAAATGAACAAGGCCTGCCGCGAGTACGGGCACTCGTAATCGCCGTACTCGATGATCAGACGGCCGGCGGGCGAACCCCGGACGTGATCGACTTTCTCATCCAGCGGCGCCAGCGTTCGGCCCGCGGTAGGCCAGGATCTGGCGGACCACGTTGCGGCCCGGGAAGGTGCTCGTCCCGCCTCTTGTTCTTGGTATGCACGGACCGGGCGGCCACGGTGATCGTGCCGGTCACATCGCCGGCCGCCGACACTGTGCCTCCCGGTGACCTGGCGGAAGATGCCCTTGACCGGGAGGAGCCTCCAGACGCTCCTGTTCTTCAGCCGGACCTCGGATCTCGGGACCTAGTTATCTGGTTCAACTGGCAAATCGGCGCCCCCGGTCAAGCGATCCCTGATCGCCTACGATCACTGAACTGCCAAGATTCCCCGGTCAACGATCTAGCCGCCGCTGCCGTACGGGCGGGTGATGATCTCCAACCGGTGACCGTCGGGGTCGTCGAAGTACAGGCCGCGGCCGCCGTCGTTGTGGTTGATCGCCCCGGGCAGGCTCTTGCCGGGATCCGCCCAGTACGTCAGCCCCCGGTCCCGGATGCGGCCGAAGGCGGCGTCGAACTCGTCCTCGCCCACGAGGAACGCGTAGTGCTGGGCGGCGATCTCTCCGCTGGACTCGGCGAAGTCCAGCGAGACGGCGTTGTCGGCCTCGACCACGAGAAAATGCCCGAACCTGGTGGCCGGCGGCAAGCCGAGAATCTCGCTCAGGAAGGCCGCCGACCGCTGCTGGTCACGGCAGGAGACGATGGTGTGGTTCAGTTGCACGCTCACGCTGACTCTCCTTCCCTGATTTGGTTCACCTGGAATCAGTAATTCCTTATGGGTTCAGTGGTCGTAGCCCGTCAGGGGTGGATAAAGATGTTGTCCGGCGAGTGGTTGGGGCCATGCCAGGCCAGCTCGGCGCGCTCGTCGCCCACCTCGGAGCAGAACAGCCGGAACGCCTCGTCGTTGTCGAAGTTCTCTTCGAAGACCGTCCTGGCGGAAAGCATTCCTGGCCTCCTCCGGTCGGCGGTAGCGAGTGCGCCCGAAGCTATTGGCCATCGAGGTGAGCGGCCATCACCGGATTCCGGTGATTGCGCGGGCCAGCAGCCGCGGCCGCCGGGCAAGGGCCGGCGGCCACGGCCCGCGTGATGTGACCCAGCCTCAAGATCTAAGCCGAGTCGCTACTGGAAAGTCATTCCAGTAGCACCGCCCAGACCGGCATCGCCGGGCCTGCACGCCCCTGATGGCCGTTCCGCCCAATACCGTGACCGGGCCAGGGTCTGGAGGGCAGGCCGGTGAATCACCTGGGTCAGGTGACGATTGCTCACCTGCCTGGTCATAAGCCTGCAAAAGGCGATCTGGGCGTCAAGCACCGGCGCAGAATCCAAGTAACCAGATCCCGTGAACACCGCTGTGTTGCCCCGGCCACCAGGAGCTGTCTATGCCGCCGTTTCGTCAGGCCCGCCGCACCCGCTCGAGCCCGAGGGCCGGCACGAGGGCGCCCCCGGCCAGGGTGGCGACCGCGGGGACGGCCGCTATCGCCGCGCTGCGGGCGAGGAACGAGCGGCGGTTCGGGGCTGAGTTGGGTGACATGGTCGTCCTTTCCAGGCGTACGACGGAGGGAAGAGGCTCAGGCGCCGTAGGCGGGCACGACCGCACCGCTGACCGGCGCGGCGGCGTCGCTCACGAGGTAGACGATGATGTCCGCGACCGCCTCCGGGGCAACCCCGTGCGCGAGCAGCTCCGGCGTGAGGTACGGACGGTTCTTGGCGGTGTCGAGCAGCTGCGGCGCGACGGCGTTCACCCGGATCCCGAGCGGGCGCAGCTCCAGGTCGAGCACGCGAGTGAGGTGGACCAGGGCGGCCTTGCTGACGGCGTAGGCGGCCATTCCGGCGGTCGGCTCCAGGCCCGGGCGGGCGGCCACCTGCACGATGGAACCCGAACCGCGTTCCCGCAGGTACGGGACCACAGCCTGGGTCAGCCACAGCGCTGGGCCCAGGTTGACGTCGATCATGAGCCGGAGGTCCTCGGGCGTTGCCGTGAGCGCCTCGCCCAGGTGGTACGTGCCGATGGTGTTCACTAGCACCTCAGGCGGGCCGACCTCGGCGGCGATCCGGTCGACGACGCTGCGGGCCGCGGCCGGTTCGGTCGGGTCGGCCGCCTCACGCCGGATGCCGTCCGGCAGCTCCTTCAGCCCCTCCTCGCTCCGGTCGACCCCGACCATTGTGAACCCGGCAGCCGCAAGCTTCTCCGCCGTCGCACGGCCGAGCTCATCCCCCGCGCCGGCCACGATCGCCACATGCTCGCTCATACCGCCACCTCCGTGGAAACGGCGGCGAAAACGGATGTCATGGCGCATCTCCTTCCGGTCATGAACGGACCTGGTCGTTCAGGGCGTGTTCAGGTTCACCACCGGGAAGGTGAGAAGCCGTCACCGGATTCCGGTGATCTAAACCCGGTCTTCGCACATGGGGTTAGATGCGGGTTGGGGGGTGATGGGCTGGTTGCTGGGTCGTTTGCGGTCTTGAGCGCCGTATGGGAAATATGTTGCCTGGTTGCTGGTTGATGTCTGGTATGGGTGGGATGTCAAGGACGGGGCGGGGCCGCGGGCGGGCGCGGGCGGAGATCGCGGTGGTCCGGGTGCTGGAAAAGCGGCTGGGGGCGCTGCCCGTGGTGGCGGAGTTCGGGCGCCGGCTGCGGATCGCGGAGATCGTTGACGGGCTGTGCCCGGTCCGGCCGGTGGCCTGGATCACCCACGGCGAGGTGATCGAGGCGCTGGTGGCGAACCGGCTGACCGCGCCGGCGCCGCTGGTGCGGGTGCAGGACTGGGCGGCGGCGATGGCGGTGGAGGAGGCCTATGGCATCGCCCCGGAGCTGCTCAATGATGACCGGATCGCCCGCGCGCTGGACGCGGTCGCCCCGCAGCTGGATGCGATCGTGGGCGGGGTGGGGGCGGCGGCGGTCACCGAGTTCGGCATTGACGTGTCGCGGCTGCACTGGGACCTGACCTCGATCTCGCTGTATGGTGCCTACCCGCACGCGGATGAGGAGTATCCGGCGCCGCGGTGGGGGCATCCGAAGGACCGGCGGGCGGATCTGAAGCAGATCCAGGCGGGGCTGGCGGTCAGCGAAGACGGGGGGATCCCGGTGTTCCACCGCCCCTACAGCGGCGGCGCCGCGGAGGTGGCCCAGGTCACCGGGGCGATGACCGCACTGAAAAAGATCGCCGGGCCGCGGCCGTTTCTGCTGGTGGGCGACTCCAAGCTGATCTCCTATACGAACGCGGTGGCGATGGATTCCCAGGGTGCGGGTTTCGTGGCGCCGCTGGCCGCATCGCGGGTCCCGGCCGGGTTGTTCGCCGCGCTGCCGGCGGGGGCGGGCACGGCGGTGGATTACACCGCTGAGCGTGACGCCGGTAAGCCCGCGCGCCCGCGGCAGCTACCGGGTCCTGGAAGACGGCGGGATGGACCTGCCTGGCCCGCGCAGAACCGATCCGCCGGTGCACCTGCGCCGGATCCTGGTCTACTCCCCGGCAAACGCCGAAGGACAGGCCAAAGCCCGCGCCCGCAAACTCGCCACGGCCGCTGAGGAGCTGGACCGGCTGGTGCGCACCGCCGGAACCCGGTTTCACCCCACCGCGAACGCCGTCGCCGCCCGCGCCAAGACCATCGCCACCAAGCGCCGCGTGGGGACCTACCTGCGCACCGTGATCACCTGCGACGCCACCGGCAAACCCGCCCTGTCCTGGCACTCCGGCCAGGCCGCCATCGACGCCGAAGCCGCGGCCGACGGCTGGTACGCCCTGCTGACCAACCTGGCACCCAGCCAGGCCAGCCCGGCCGAGGTCTTCCTCCGCTACAAGGGCCAGCACGTGGTGGAACGCCGCTACAGCGAGTTCAAGGGCCCCCTCGCGGTCACCCCCCTGTTCCTCAAGACCAGCCGCGCATCGCCGCGCTGATCACCGTGATCTGCCTGGCCCTGCTGATCTTCTGCCTCATCGAGCGGCAGGTCCGAAACGCCCTGGCCCCCCACGGCGAGACGATGACCGGCCTGCCCGGCTACCGCCGCACCCCCGCCAAACCCACCGGCAGAACGATCTTCATGGCCCTCTCGGACCTGCGCCTGATCCCCGCCCACGACGGCAACCCCGCCACGATCCCCAAACCCGCCGGCGTCCAAGCCCAGCTACTCGACCTCCTCGAAATCGACATCAGCCGACCCCGCTGGCTCACGAAGTGAAATCCCATGTGCGAAGACCGGATTCTAGAGGCGATCTGCGGTGAGTTACCCCGACCGGGTGCCCGGAGGCGATGGCGCGATGACCGACATGTCGGCCATTGGTTGGTCCCGCGGCAGGCGCGGCCGTGCAAGGGCTGATCGACCGTCACGACCTGGTCGCCACGCTGGATCGCGTGGTCGGGAAGCGGTAACGATCATCTCAGCGCCCGCCGGCAGCGGGAAGACGTCGCTGCAGCACGCGTGGGCCGGCCGCGCCAGGACCACCGGATCGCCCGTAGCCGATCCGGTTGAGGTCGAGGTCCCCGACCCGGTCAGGAGCCGGCCTGGGCGGCGGGTTGGGTTGGTAGTGGTCATGGATTTCCCTTCGGACTCGGATGAATCTATTCGCCCACGCAACATGCGACCGGCGGTCCGCGCAGGGGGCCGAGCCTGAGCTCACTCGTCCCAGGACTTGAGGACGCCCATCGGGGGCGTACCGCCAGCTCCCGCATGGGCGAGCTTGCCCGTGTCACTCCGCTGCTGAAATTTCCTGCCGGGGCGGGCCACCGAGAGCCTCGCCCCGGGTGGGTGAGGAGGCGTCACCGGGTGACGGTGATTCACGCGACCGGAGCACCACAGAACCGATCTGCCATGGACAGGCGTGAATGTGGTGTCTCCGGTCGCGGCGCCTTGCTGGTCGACCTTTTATGTATGGGGTTGGCTTTCCTTTGGGCGTGTCCGGATTATGCCCGGGTCACGCCGGGTGCCGTCCGGGACCCCGCCGGGTCACGCCGGGACGCCGGGGCCGGCCTTGGCCTCCCTGCGCCGGCGCCGCGCCGCGTGCTGGGGACGGCGTGCCCGGCTGAGCCAGCGGCCCGCTGCGGATCAGGGCGCCGCAGATGACCGCGCCGCCGGCGAAGATCCCGGCGGTCCACCAGAACGCGGTGGTGTAGCCGTGCAGCAGCGCCTGCCCGGTCAGGGCCTGGCGGCCGATCAACTGGGCCGAGGCGAGATGCGCCGTGAGGTAGGCGGTGACGGCGGCGGCGAAGATGCTGTTCAGCAGCGAGGTGCCGATCGAGGCGCCGAGCTGCTGGCCGACGTTGAGGGTCGCGGAGGCGACTCCCGCGTCCTGCGGGGCCACGCCGAACGTGCCGGCGTTGATCGCCGGGGCGAACACCATGCCCATGCCGATCCCGCTCACGATGGTCGGGCCGAGCACGCCTGCGGCATAGCCGGTGTGCGGGGCGAGCTGGGCCAGCCAGACCGCCCCCCCGGCGGCGGCCAGCAGCCCGAACGCGACCAGCGGCCTGGGCCCTATCCTTGGCATCAGCACGATCGTGGACAGGTTGGCCGCGACTATGATGGCGCCGCTGAGCGGCAGGAACGCGACGCCGGTGACCAGCGGCGAGTAGCCGAGCGTCTGCTGCAGGTAGTAGGTCAGGAACAAGAAGGTCCCGAACAGCCCGGCCGAGACGAACAGCATCGACAGGTAGGCGCCGCTCCGGTTGCGGTCGAGCACCACGCGGGGCGGCAGCAGCGGGTGGGCCGCCCGGGTCTGCCAGGCCGCGAAGGCCGCCAGCAGTACCACGCCGGCGGCCAGGAACCCGTAGGTGGACGGCGTGGCCCAGCTGTGCGAGGCCGCGTTGGCGAACCCGTACACCAGGCAGAACATGCCGCCGGCCTCCAGCAGCACGCCCGGGATGTCCAGCCTCGGCCGGGCCGAGGACAGCTGGCGGCCCAGCAGCAGCGCCCCGCCGGCGAAGGCCACCCCGGCGAAGATCAGGTTCACGTACAGCGTCCACCGCCAGGACAGGTACTCGGTGAGCAAGCCGCCGAGCAGCAGGCCCACCGCGCCGCCGGCCCGGCGATCGCGCCGAAGATCCCGAACGCCTTGTTGCGCTCCTTTGGGTCGGTGAAGGTGGTGGTCAGCAGCGACAGCGCCGAGGGCACCAGGATCGCGGCGAACGCGCCCTGGCAGGCCCGCGCGGTGATCAGCATGGTGAAGTTGACCGAGGCGCCGCCGATGGCCGAGACCCCGGCGAAGCCGGCCAGTCCGGTCAGGAACGTGACCTTCCGGCCCAGCAGGTCAGACAGCTTGCCGCCGAGCAGCAGCAAGCTGCCGAACGCCAGGGAGTAGGCGGTGACCACCCACTGCCGGTCGACGGTGGAAAAGTGCAGTGCCCGCTGGGCCGACGGCAGCGCGATGTTCATGATTGTGAGGTCCAGGACGACCATCAGCTGCGCGATGCCGATCACGCCCAGCAGCACCCAGCGCCGTCGGTCCAGGCCGCCACCGGCAACCGCGGCTTCAGCCATGACGATCACACTCCGTTCCCTTGCTAACACGCCTTACTTGGACTCCGCGTCGGCGTTTGACGCCGAGATCGCCTTTGCAGTCTTGTGACCAGGCAGGTGAGCGATCCTCGCCTGATCCAGGTGATTCGCCCCGAGACCCTGGCCCGGTCACGGTACCGGACGCACGGAATGCTGACCCGGGGACAGCTCCCCGGTTAGCGGAATGGTTTCGCGGCGCGCGCCTTTTCCGAGCGGCTCCGGGGAGCGGCACGGATGACCTCCTGATTGGCCACTGGACACATCGTGAACGGTGGGGTTCGTCAGCAGGCGGGTGAGCTGGGCGAGCGGGTCCGGCGAGGTCAGCTCGTGCGAGGTCGGCTCGTGCCGATCGCCGGTGACCAGGATGAGGCGGCCGCGCTGGCCGGCGAGCTCCATAGCACCCGGCCGGTGCTGTCATGACCTTCTGACCGGTAGATCAGTGCGGCGTGTCAGGCCCGTACGTTTCAGTGCGTGTCCGCAGGGTCCAGGGCCCGTCGGGTGTCCGGTGGAGCGGCCGCTCCCGGTGCCGTTCCGATGGTCTGTGAGAGGGCTGTGAGAGCTGGCGGGATCGTTCTGCTGGTGCTGTCTCCGCCGGGTTGCTGGTCATAGCGGTATCAGCCCGTGCAGGGGGAAGACTACCTCGCGGATGGCCATGATGGCCCGGTCGACCGGATGGCCTGGGTCGCAGCCGCACTCAAACGGCTCGAACACCGCGGGTGCCCCGTCTGTCATGTACTCGGGTGCGGTCAGGCCGGTGCGCCGCGCGACGTAGCCCAGCCACCGGGCGGGCGTGGGCGCCGCTGGGTCGATCAGCTGGTCTGCGGCTTCGGCGAGCAGGTGCGTCCAGGTCCGCGGTAAGACATGGACCAGGTTATATCCTCCGCCGCCGGTGAGCAGTCAGCGCCCTTCGGCGAGGTCATGGGCGAGGTCATGGATCGCGGCATGAGTGGGCGCGCTGCCCGTCGATGCTCAGCTCCAGGCGGGCCAGGGATCCAGCCGGTGCGTGTCGCAGCCGTGCTGGCTGACCACACCTGCGGCCGGGAACCGCCGCAGCAGCGGCGGGACGACCGCGTGGGAGAAGTATTTGCGCTGGTCAGAGTGCTAGGAACTGATCCATAGGTGGTGGTCAGGGGGACAGGATCAAACTGTCCCAACCTTCCGCTTTTCAGAGAGGGCAACGTTCAAGCCGCTCCCAGCTTCCTGCCCGCTGTGGCGTGGGCCGCGAACACGGTTGTAGCGGGGCGTTCAGGTGTTGGCGCTCTGGATGATGATGGGCGCGGCGACGAAGCCGAGCCGACCAGAACCAGGTGAGGGGACGGTGCCCCTGTATCGAGTTCTGAGACGCCCTAGACGTATTGCCAGGTACAGCCCTCACTATGCTCATGGTGATGAGAGCACGGTGCGAATCGGTTACCGGCTGTCACGTGGTCTTGGACGTCGTGGTGCCGCGCGCATTCGACGGTCCCGTCGCGAGGAACGACCTGGCCTGGCTTGTAGGTCTCGGTGGCCGGCGCGCTCTCGGCGTGGCCAGGCATCAGCGGCGCCGCCGCCTTCAGCAGGTCCTCGGCGGCCGGGGAACCAGCCGCAGGCTATGGCTTTTTCGACAGGCATTGCTTGATGAAGGCGATGATCGCCCCCTCCTCTTCGGCCGCGAACCAGTGGATGTCGGGCTCCTGGCGGAACCAGGTCAGCTGCCTCTTGGCGAACTGGCGCGAATGGCGCTGGATCAGCTCCCGCGCCGTCTTCAGGTCCGTTTCGCCGCGCAGGTGCGCCAGGACCTCCTTGTAGCCCAGCGATCGGAAGGGCGGGCACGAGGCGGGCAGGCGCGCCATGAGCCCCTTGACCTCGTCGACCAGGCCGTTGGCCAGCATGCGCTCCACCCGGGCGTCGATGGCGCGGTACAGTTGTTCCCGGTCGACGCGCAGGCCGACGCGGATGAATTCGTGCCCGGCGAAGGGCGAGCGGCTGAGGCGGAACGCGGCGCTGGGGGCCAGGCCGCTGTTGCGGTAGATCTCCAGCGCCCGCACCAGGCGCACCCGGTCGTTGGCGGCGATCTTGGCGGCGTAAGCGGGATCGATGCGCAGCAGCTCTTCACGCAAGGCGTCCCAGCCCCTGGCGGCGGCCTCCCGCTTCAGTTCCTCGCGGCGGTCGCCCGCCTTGGTCTCCGGGAAGATACCGCGCAGCATGACGCGCAGGTACAGGGCGGTGCCGCCGCAGACCACCGGGACGCGGCCGCGGGCGGCGATCCCTTGCGCCGCGGCGAAGGAGAGGTCGAGGAACTTGCTGGCGTTGAACTGCTCGCAGTCGGCGATGATGTCGATCAGGTGATGGGGGATCTCGCGGCGCAGCGGCGGGGGGACCTTGTCGGTGCCGATGTCGAAGCCGCGGTAGACCTGGACCGAGTCGGCGGAAATGATCTCGCCGCCGACGGCGCGGGCCACGGCGAGGGCGACCCGGCTTTTGCCTGAGCCGGTGGGGCCGAGGACCTGGACGACCGGCTCCTTCATGCGCAAAGGAGCAGCAGGAGGAACAGCAGGCCCAGGAACGCGAGCTGCTGGCGCCGGCGGGTCAATTCCCGGATTCCCTGATCCATCGCAAGATCGCCTTCTCATGGTCCTTGCCCAGGTGGCGCTTGACCGCGTATATCTCGGAATAGAGGATCTCCTCCAGGCCGCGCAGGAATTCATTGCTGTTGTCCGCGAAATTCTCGTACCAGATGCTCTTCATGATCGATTTCTCGTCCACGCGGCCGTCGGGGCGAAGCTGGAGCTCCTGGAAACAGGGGGGGATGGATTCCAGGATGGCGGTGATGGAATCGGAGAGGATGGAATGGGCGACGGGCCCGATCTCCTTGGAAAGGACGCGGAATATATATTCGTATTTCCCGTTGTAATATTGCAGGGTCTCCTCGAAGGAGGTGAAGGTGGTCGGCAGGTTGTGGGCCACGTTGGGGGTGGGCTGGCGCGTCGGCTGCCTGCGGTCGCAGATCAGCCCCAGCTTCAGCAGCAGGTAGAGGACCTTGAGCGTGTCGAAGCGCAGCAGTTCGCTCTGGCGGACGACCTGGTCCAGGGGGGTGGCGTCGCCGACCAGGGAAAGCACGTGCGCTTCATAGGGCCTGAGAACGGCGGCGGGGCTTTTCAGCGGCGCGGGGTAGAGCACGATGTCCGCCTCGAAACGGCTATCGATGAACTCCTCGTCGGCGATGAGGCGCACGCCCGAGGCGATCGCCTCGGGGACGGGCAATTCCAGGCGGATGTTCTCCCTGGCGCTTTCGGGCAGGCGGCCGATGTCGTAGCGCCCGGAGCGCAGGGGGAAGAGGGAGAAGACGATGGAGCTCAGGTGGGCGGCGATCTCGCTCCATAACAGATCCGGCGTGATCAGGCCCAGCTCCAGCAGCGCCCGGCCGTGGCGGATCTTGTTCTTCTGCATGCGGCGGCGGCTTTTTTCGTACTGCGCGTCGTCGATCATGCCCCGCTGGCGCAGGAAGCAGCCGAAGGAATCGTCGGCGAGGCTGGACTGGGCGAAGACCACGGCGCCGTTCTGCAGCCAGAGCGTCTTGGTGAACTGGGTGGCGGCGATCTTCAGCTGCCCGTCCAGCGCCTGCTCGTGCATCAGCGAGAGTATGGTGGCGAAGTCGAATTCGTTCAAGAAGCCGGATATCGGCAGGTGGCTGCCCATCAATACGTGAGGCCCAGTTCCATCTGCTTCAGCTTGTACATCTCCCGCTCGTCCTCGATCTGCTGCAGGTAGCTCTTGGAAACGTCCCCGGTGGGGTAGTTCCCGGAGAAACAGGCCTTGCAGAAGGAGCGGATGGCGGGATTCTGCTTGCGGACCGCCTGTTCCATGTCGCGGCAGTCCTGGTACAGCACCCGGTCGGCGCCGATCTTGGCGGCGATCTCTTCGGGGGTGGAATCGTGGGCGATGAATTCCGCCTTGGTCTGCATGTCGATGCCGTAGACGCAGGGGTTGGTCAGCGGGGCGGAATACGAGACGAAATACACCTTGCGGGCGCCGGCCTGGCGCACCATCTGGATGATGGAGCGCGAGGTGTTGCCGCGGACGATGGAATCGTCCACGATCAGCACGTCCTTGCCCTGGAAGACGTCGGGGATGGGGTTCAATTTGTGGCGGATCGTCCGCTGCCGGAGCTGGTCGCCGGGCATGATGAAGGTGCGGCCGATATAGCGGTTCTTGACCAGGCCCTCGCGGTATTTCAGCTTGAGCAGGCGGGCGATCTCGATGGCCGCCGGCCGCGACGAATCGGGCACCGGCACCACCACGTCGATATGCAGCCCGCTTTTCTGGATGACGCGGGCCAGTTTCTTGCCCAGGTCGACGCGCGCCTGGTAGACGTTGATCTTGTTCAGGTAGGAATCGGGGCGGGCGAAGTAGATGTATTCGAATATGCAGGGCCGGAACGGGGCGGACTGCAGCTTTTTTTCGTGGACCACGCGGTTCTCGTCGATGAAGATGGCCGAGCCGGGCTGCACGTCGCGGAGCTCGGAAAAACCCAGCAGGTCGAGGGTGACGCTCTCGGAAGCGAAGGCGAAGGCGGGGACCATCTGCGGCGGTCGACGCCGAACAAAAGCGGGCGCACGCCGTAGGGGTCGCGAAAGCCGACCATGCCCTTGCCGGCGATGTGGAACACCACCGAATACGCGCCCTTGACGCGCTTGTACACCTGGCGGATGGCGCTGAAAACGCTTTCGGGCGTGACGTCCCGGCGCCCCGACTTTTCCAGCGCTTCGGCGAACACGTTGAGGATCACCTCGACGTCGCAATTGGAATTGATGATCTTGTGCGATTTCTCGAAGAGTTCCTTTTTCAGCTCGAAAAAATTCACCACGTTGCCGTTGTGGGCGGCGGCGATGCCGTAGGGGTAGTTGAGCCAGAACGGCTGGGCGTCTTCCACCGAGCCTTCGCCCACGGTAGGGTAGCGGGTGTGGCCCAGGCCGACCGTCCCCTTCAGGCGGGCGATGTTGTGCTCGTCGAAAATGTCGCGGACGAGGCCGTTGCCTTTTTTCAGGTGGTAGCGGCCGTCGTAGGTCAGGATGCCGGCCGAATCCTGGCCGCGGTGCTGCAGGGTCAGCAGGCCGGTATACAGCTTGCCGATCACCGCTTCGGTCGAAAATATTCCCAATACTCCGCACATGATGACCATTTATAACGTGAAACCGCCCAAAAGTCAATTGCGTTCCGCGGCCGCCCCGGCCGTTTTTTTTGGCTTCGCCGTTATTGACAAATGGAGGAAACATATGGTAAATCATTTTCATGCTAGCCGAATTCGAAAAACAACAATTGGAAAGAGAAACCATCCGCCGGGAATCCAGGTCGACCATGATCATCAGCCTTTCCCTGCTGGCGTCCATCGCCGCCTACACCCTGGTCGCCTACCTGCATGGCGGGGGCTGGCAGACCGCCAAGTCGGTGCGCGACGCCTGGAACGTCCTGAACATCGTCTCCATCGTGCTGATCATCGTGGTACTCGCCGTCCGCAAGACGATCTATTTTTCGCCGCGCCTGGTGCGCGAGGATTTCACCCTGGACGCCCTGCTGCAGCGCTGGCGGACCATCGACATCATCCTGCTGTCTTTCGCCGAGGTCATCGCCCTGTTCGGCCTGGTCATCACCCTGCTGGGCATGCCCTTCGCCCGCACGTTCCATTTTTTCGTCAGCGGCTTCCTGCTGACCATGATCCTGATGCCCATCACCTGGAAGGTCAAGGACAAAATACGCAATTTCGAGAAATATGCCGGACGATCGGTGCTGTAGGCGCGGGAGTTCCCGCCCGCCGTCCCGGGATGGGCATGGCCGGGTGAACAGGAGAGGAAAATGACCAAGAACATCTTGCTGGTTGAGTACGACGATTCGACCATCCATGTCATAAAAGAGCTTTTCCAGGCGCCGGTGTTCGACGTGGCGGTGGCCAGCGACGGCGAGGCGGCCAAGCAGCTCCTGAACCAGCGGGACTTCGACCTGATGATCACGGCGGCCATGCTGCCCCGTTTCCACGGTTTCAACCTGGCGCTGGCGGTCTCCCAGGACCACCCGGGGATGAAGACCATCATCATCAGCGCCATTTACAAAGGTTCGGAATACAAGCACCAGGCCGTCACCCAGTACCGGGCCAGCGACTTTTTCGAAAAGCCCCTGGACAAGGAAAAATTCAAGAAGCGGGTGCTGGAGCTGCTGAACGTCGCCGGAGTCCGACCTGAACGTCGCCGCCCAGGGCGGCGACCACCCGGGTGCCCGTGTTCGACACCCTCGAGATCCCCGCGCCGCGGTTCGACGACGGCGAGGAAAACAAGCTGAGCTCGGCCGATATCTTCGGGGACATCATCCAGAAGATCGACCAGGTCCCGGCATTCGAGATCGACCTGGGCGAAGGCGCCAAGGCCGCCCCCAAAAAGGAAGAGCCGCGCCGGCCCGACCCCGGCCAGACGGTGCTGCTGAAAAAGGAGCCGCCGGCGGCGCGCGACGTGAAGAAGCCGGAACCGGCGCGCCCCCGCGCGGCGGCACCCGCTTTCGACCTGGACACGCTGAAGGAAGTCAAGCGGACCGCCCCGCCGCCCGCCGCGCACCCTTCCGCGCAAACGCAGAAAATTGACGCCAGCCTGGAAGGCTTGCGCCAGCAGCAGCCGAAGCGCGAGACCCCGGAAAACAAGATGCGCAAGATCGAGGACGACATCGCCCGAAAATTCGAAGACACCCTTTCCGGTCTCGGTCTCGGCTCAGTAAGGAAGCCGGCCCCGCCGCCGCCAGCTCCGCCCAGTCGCCCCGCCCCGGCTCCCGCCGCCAAACCCGCCGCCGCCCCCGCCGCCAAACCCGCCCCGGCTCCCGCGCCCCGGCCGGCCAGCCGCCGCCGCCTCAGCCCCCGGCGGAAAAGGTAATGGTCAAGGAGATCGAAAAGACGCTGGAAGACGAGATCATCGAGCTGGGTGAGGACGCGCTGCGCGAGGTCCAGCCTTCCCGCTCCCGCCGCCGGTAGTCGCTCACGTCCCCCGCCCCGGCGCCCGCAAGGCACGAAGAAAAAGCGGCGAAGGAAAAGGAGGACGCCCGCGAGGCCAGGGAAACCAAGCCCGAGAAAAAAGCCCCGCGCCGCGGACAACCCCAACGAAGTAGGGGATTACGTCCTGCTCGGGCTGATCGCCCGCGGCGGCATGGCCGAAATATACAAGGCCAAGAAAAAGGGGGTCAAGGGCTTCGAAAAAGTGATCGCCATCAAGAAGATCCTCTCCGGCTATGGCGAGGACGACAAGTACATCGAGATGCTGGTGGACGAGGCCAAGATCGCCGCCGAGCTTTCCCATCCCAATATCGTCCAGATCTACGACCTTGGGCGAAAGGACAATTATTATTTCATCGCCATGGAGTACGTGCTGGGCAAGGACCTGCGCGAGATCCAGACCCGCTTGCGCGAGAGGGACCAGTGGTTCCCCGAGGAGATCGCCCTCTACCTGACCATCAAGATACTCGAGGCCCTGAATTACGCCCACAAGGCCAAGGACAGCCGCGGCCGCCCGCTGGAGATCGTCCACCGCGACGTGTCGCCGCCCAACATCCTCATCTCCTATAGCGGCGACGTCAAGCTGACCGATTTCGGGGTTTCCAAGGCTTCGATCAAGATCCACCAGACCCTCTCGGGGGCGCTCAAAGGCAAGCTGCTCTACATGTCCCCCGAGCAAGCCTGCGGCGATAGCACCATCGACTTCCGCTCCGACCTCTATTCGACGGGCGTGTTGCTCTTCGAGCTGCTGACCGGCAAGAAGCTTTTCCTGGACACCACGGAGATGATGGTGCTCAAGAAGGTGCAGAACGGCGAGATCATCCCCCCGCGCGACATCAATCCCGACATGGATCCCGCCCTGGAAAAGATCCTGCTCACGTCGCTGAACAAGGATTGCGACAAGCGCTACCAGAGCGCGGCGGCCATGATCGCCGACCTGGAAGCCTACATCCATAAAAAATACGACCGCGCCCCCGGCCCCGTCCACCTGTCCCATTTCATCTACGGCCTTTTCGAATCCGATATCCAGCGCGACGGCATCAAGGTGGACCTGAAGCCCATCCCCTTCACCCCCCGCCCGCGCGAGATCGCCAGGCCCCAGCCGCCTCCCGAAAAACCGCAGCCGCCGGCGGAAATTCACGTCGCCCCGCCACCCCCGCCGCCGCCTCCCGCCCGGCCGCCGGAAGCGGAGGGCGTGGTAAGCATCAGTTTCGACGACGATAAGATCGCCCCCTCGGCGAAGAAACCCGCCGAGGCCGCCAAGCCGCAGTTCAAGCCCGAGTCCATATTCACCGAAGCGGAAAAGGAAAAGAAGAAGTTCCCGCTATGGCCGCTGGCCGTCCTGCTCTTTATCGGCGCCGCCGCCGCCGGCCTCTATTTCTTCGTGCTGAACAAACCGGTCACCCTGCCGGCGCCGACCGATCTCAAGCCGGCCACCGCCCAGCAGGCCGCCCCGGTCTCCGGGGCCGCGCAACCGAGCGCCGACCCCGCCGCCCCGGGAAATACGGGCAGCGTCGCCTTGATGAAAGGAGCCGGCGCTTGCCGGCGCCGCCCCCGACGCCACCCAGAAACTTCTGGATGAAGCCAAGGTGAAGCAGGAAGAGGAATTGAAGAAGATCAAGGACGAGGAAGACAAGAAGAAGCTCCTGGACGACAAGCGCAAGAAGCAGGCCGAGGACGCCCGCCTGAAAAAAGAGGAAGAGGACCGCCTGAAGCTGGAGGACGCCGCCGCGGCTGCAGCAGGAAGAGGAGAACCGCAAGAAGCAGGAAGAACAGGCCCGGCTGCAGAAGGAGGAGGAAGACCGCAGGAAAGCCGATGAGCTCAAGCGCATCGAGCAGAACCGCGTGAAAGAGGGGGACATCGTGCCGCTGGGCGAAGTCGACGACCCGCCCGTCGCCGTTTCCACCCCTGGGCCGAACATCCCGTCTTCCATCCGCGCCTCCATGCCCGACAGCCAGACCCTGATGCTCACCGTGCTGATCAACCAGAACGGCGACGTCGAGACGGTGCGCATGCTGCAGAAATCCAGCAACAGCCAGCTGAACGCCATCCTGACCGACCTGGTCAAGACCTGGAAATACCAGCCGGCCAAAAAAAATTCGCTGCGGGTCAAAGTATGGAAGACCGTTCCCATGACAATAAAAAAATAACGAGGTGAAAAATGGAAAAGCTCAAGATCGAAGCCAAGGCGTTTTACGAATCCACGCTCCGGGAAGCCAAGAAACAGATTGAGATAATCGATGCCAAGATCGAAGAGGAGCTGGCCCGGGTCAAGGACGTCATCGCGCAGCTGCAGGACCAGAAGAAGGCCACCCGCTTGATCTACGACGGCGCCTCCAATATCCTGGGCACCAAGAACGAATTCGAGGAAGGCGAAGCCGGGCAGGACAACTAAGCGGATTTCCTTGTCGAGCGTACGATGCGCTTTGCCGAGGCGGAAGAATACCTAAAAAAAGCCCAGGGGGAGAATTTCAAGCTTTCCCTGGCGAACATCCAGCGCCTCATCGACCACACGCCGCTCGCCGCCGGCTCCGTCAAGTACGTCCAGGTGGCCGGCACCAACGGCAAGGGGTCGACCGCCCATTACATCGCCGCCATATTGCGCAGCGCCGGGCTGCGGGTGGGGCTGTTCACCTCGCCGCACCTGCAGGACGTCGCTGAACGGATCCAGTTCGACGGCCGGTTGATCTCCCGGCCTGAGTTCGCCCGCGCTGTCGGCGCCGTGCGCGACCTCTCCGCCCGCCTCCTGGCGCCGCAAGGCCATCGCCAACCCGCCGACCTTTTTCGAGACCCTCTTCCTGGCTTCGCTGTTCCACTTCGCCGCGCGGCGGGCGGACTGGGCGGTGCTGGAGGTGGGGCTGGGCGGGCGCCTGGACGCCACCTCCACCGTGCTTCCCGAGATCACGGTCATCACCAACATCTCCCTGGACCACACGAACATCCTGGGCGCGCACGCTTACCGCCATCGCCCGGGAAAAAGCCGGCATCATCCGGCGCGGCGTGCCCCTGGTCAGCGGCTGCCCGCCGCGCTCGACCGGGGCGCGGGTCATCCGCGCCGCCGCCCGCGCCCGGGGCGTTCCCTTGACCGAGGCATTCGCCGGAGCCGGTGGCCTGGCCGTCGAAAAAAAAAGGTCGGGCTATGCCTGCCGCTATCAAGCCGGGGGTCATGAATATCGTTTCCTGGTGCCCCAGAAGGGCCGCCACCAGACGCTCAACGCCGCCGTGGCGGTGGCCGCCATTGACGTTCTGCGGAGGCGCGGCCTGGCGCTCCCCGACGCCGCCGTGGCCCGCGGCATCGCCTCGATGTTCATCCCGGCGCGCATCGAGGTCATCGCCGGCCGCCCGCCCCTGATCCTGGACGGGGGCCACAACAACGCCGGCATCAAGTCCCTGGTGGACTACCTGCGCGAGGAGAAGATCCGCGGCTTCACGCTGCTGTTCGGGGTCCTGCGGGACAAGCAGTACCCGGCGATGGCGCGGCGCCTCGCCCCGCTCGCCGGGCGCGTGGTCCTGAGCAAGCCCGTTTCCGAGCGGGCGCTGCCGCCGGAAAAGCTCCTGCCTTTTTTCGCGGGCAAGAAATGCGTCATCGAGAGGGATTACGCCCGGGCGCTGGCGGTTGCAAAAAAATTTAAAAGAATTATAATTGTCTGCGGTTCCCTTTATCTTGTCGGCGGGATAAGGTCGATCGCGCTTGAGAGGAGAAAAAATGGACGCCAAAAAATTCAGGGAGATCGAAGAGCTTTATAAAGACGCGAAGGAGCGCCAGGCGGCGGGGGAGATCTCGGCCGAAGACATGAAGTCGGAGCTGAAAAAAATGATGCTCCGCGACGAGGATAACCGCTACTGGATGCTGGGCGGCAAGACCGGGAGCTGGTACGTCCACGACGGCACTTCCTGGAACCCGGCCGACCCCTACGAGCGGGAAGAAGCGCCGCCCGCCCAGAAGACCGTCGATGCCGCCGCCCCCCCAGAAAACCCAGCCCGCCCTGACCATCGAATTGCCGAAAAAAGCGACCGAGGCTCCCGAAACCCTTTGCCGCTACTGCCAGTCGCGCCTGGGCGGAGCACGACACCTATTGCAAGTTCTGCGGCGGGAGCCAGAAAGGGCCCGCCAAGCCGGCGGAGCGCCATGCCGTGGGGGAGGAGATCCAGGTCAGGTCGGTCCGCCTTTTTTACAGCGCCGTTTTCTTCGGCGGCCTCGGCCTGATCGCCGGCGTGATATTCGGCGCCTCGTTCGGGATCTTCACCATCCTCGGCGATTGGATCTACCAGTTCCCCCTCATGCTCCGGGAGATGCGCGGCAAATTCCTGGGCGGCTTGTTCTTCGGCGCCATCGGCGGCATCGCCGGCTTTTTCGCTTTGGCCCTGATCGGGACGCTGCTGGCCATGCTCTACAACACCATCGCCTTTATCTTCTTTGGCGGGCTGCGTTTCAAGATCAAATCCTGATCTCCCATGCCCTCATATCCGGGGGAACCGATGCCCGGTAGGCGGGATTGAGCGATGGAGATACTACAAAACGTTAAATTCTATCTTCTCTTTGCCTCGATTCTCATATTAATCCTCATTTTTCTGACGATTTGTCTCCTGTTGGGGAAAAAAAATAAATAGTGGCCATTTTTTGTAGAATTAGTAAATTATGAATCCGAGGTTCTGTTTGTATAAAATATACCCAGTTTTGTTTAACTTGCCTTTTTACTCAACCACTGGAGATGCCGGTCAGGGCATTGATTAAGCCAAGGTTACTTCTATTTGCATTTATGGCATAAAAAATGCTTAATAATATTGGAGATGAACATGAAAACTAACCGAAAAGGTTTCACCGTCGTGGAGCTTCTCGTGGTTTTGCTCTTAATTGGGGTCATGGTGTCGATGTCGATCGGCATCAGTAGGCGAACCAGTCAACGTTGGGCTTTGCGAGGCACGGCCAGAGAAATCACCTCCATGTTCTATCAGGCCAAACAATTGGCCTCCCGTGAGAATTCCTTGGTCATGCTCGATTTCACTACTAATGAATACGTTTTATCGGAAAGCCAGAATAACGTATGGTTGAGGTTGAAGAGCGGGAAATACAACGAAAAAGTCACCGTCAGTAAGACTCCAATCAGCCATTCGGGCTTCGCCATTTCTCCCAGCGGCATGCTTCTTCATCCGGACACAAAAGCCATCTACGGGATGCAAACAATTGAAATCAAGTCTCCCAATGGTGCCAGTTTTGACTTTATAAGAATAAACGTTTATCCATATGGAGGAATACGTGTTCAGACAGACTTCAGATAACGTCCGCGGGTTTTCCTTTGTTGAAGTTCTGGTTGCGCTCGTTCTTTTCAGCTTTCTAGTGATCGGAGTGTTAATGATGACCTCCATGAACATCAAGAGCAACTCCTATACGCAACATCACACCAAAGCTGTTCAATTGGCCGAAAGCAGCCTGGAGCTTTTGCGCCGTGTCGACTACACCAATGAACTTCCCAACTACGACGGAGTCTCAGCGATTTCGTTCAGCGATTACGGGCAGATCCCCAACTACCCGGACTTTCGCCGGCGCCTGCAGGTCGCGTGGGGAGCGGAGATGAGCACGCTCGTGGTCACCATCAATTGGCGCACCCTAAAAAGAGATTCCCCACCCATGGTCCTTTCTACGCTGCGGGTGGCCCCATGAGAACGCGTTCCGATCGCAGGCTCGGCTTCACGCTGGTGGAGATGATGGTCGCACTGACCATCATGCTCTTCGTGATCATCGCCCTGATCTCGCTGATCATCTCCACGCAACGCACGCATCTGACTGAGGGGCGCAAGCTCGATATGAACCAGGGATCCCGGCTGATCGAGCAGCTGCTTTACGACAATTTCCGGAGTTCCGCTTCCGTACTATCGCTGGCCAACACTCCGACATTGCTGAGCAGCACCGTCATCCCGTTCAACGGTGTTTTCCCCCTCAACAATGTCGCCTATCCCGACGGCGTCATCCTGGCGGCGGGCGATCCCAACGCCCTGACCCGGCTCACCGCGAATTTTACTCCCGGACAGCAGCAAGTCAACGTGGTCACGGTCAATCTTTTCGATAACTCCGACGTGGCCTGGCACGTAAATGACCTAGGCCTGGTAATGCGTACGGACGGCTACTACGTTTTCCGGGTCATCGCGACGCCCAATCTCGGTGCTACGCAATTGACGGCGCGCGCGACCCCGGTCTATTTTTCCGGATTACTCGACACTGCGAACTATAATGATTCGTCCGATGAGCGGTTCTCAACGACGGGAAATATCGGGGCGTATTCCAGCGGGAGCCCGGTTGTGAGGCTGGATGCCTTCAATATTTTTCTGACACGAACCGAAACGGACGGCACGCGCACATTGACCCTGACCACCGACTGTGATGGCGTCCAGGGCGATATTTTTTCCCTGCCCATCACCGACACAAGGGCGATCCCGGTTCTCCCGAATATCGAGGATTTACAGATCGAATATTTGACCCATGACGTGCCGGTCCAGATCTGGGCCGGCAGCGAAGCCGCCCGGGCCGATCCCTGCCCGGCCGGAAGCGAGAGCTCCGGGGCGTGCCAGAATTTCTATACCCAGTTCTTTACCAGGAACATCGCCTCGGCGCGTATCCATGTACTGCTGCGTACTGAAGAAGAGAGCGAAAAACACAGCACTTCGGGGGTGGTCTTCAGCAAACCGCGCATGGGCGACGCCCCCGCCGCCACGCTGCCGGTCGGACGTTTCCATTACTCCTACATGCAGTACGAAGTGTTGATCCGCAATTTCAACAACGTTTACTAGGAGGCTATCATGAAATATGGGAAACGCCGGGGTTCCACGCTGGTGATGGTATTGATCGCCGTACTCATTCTTTCGCTGATCGCCATATCGGCGCTCACCCAGTCCAGCACCGAGATCGGCACGGCGCGCAATTTCGTCCTGGATAAACGCGCCTTCTTCGCCGCCGAAGCCGGCATACAGGATGGCACCAACCGCATCAAGAACAGCCACATGAATCCGGCCGGGATAAACTTTTCCGCCATCTTCGCCGGGCAAAGATACTATACGGGTTTGCTGACCGATTCGACATCACAGAATGTCAAGGCGTTCATGGGCTTCAAGCCGCCGCCGCCCACGGGCCAGTCCATCGAGATGGGAGGAGAACTGGGAATGGGGAACGCCGCCTGGGACCTGCACATCTCGGCAGGCAGCGGCCAAGGTAGGAGCCTGACGCGCAAGCAGCTGCAGACCGTGGTCGTCACCATGGTCGCGGAATATTAATAAGAGGAAAATCATGAAAAACATTAAAAAAATCACATTGTTCCTCGGCATGATGGTGGTGATATACGTCAGTCTCCAGGCCTGGTACGACGAGAAACTTTTCACCACCACCATCGGCGGCGCCGGCAAATACAACGTGGTCATGGTCCAGGACCACACCGGTTCCATGTGCGCCGTCATCTACCATCCGGATTTCAGGCCGAACGACAGTGTTTTAAACAATTATGAAAGCGTCAGCCTGCCAAGGTCATCGACATATCAAGGCATCGGACAAACCAGCTGGTATCTGCGCTGGGTGAACGGGAATTATATCAGGAGCGCTTCCGGTCGGGTGAAGATCACTTCCTACAATTCAGGGACAAATGTCCTGCGTGTGAACAACAAAACCACGTATATCAGAGAAGGCAACTGGATTCTGCAATCTCGGGACGGCGATACCAATATCGGCGATGATGATATCGAATACAACATCAACTACCAGATGGTCGCCAAAGTGACCGCTGTGGACCCTGGGAGCAGCTATACCGACCTGACCCTGGACCCCAGCACGATCAAGGGCACCCCGACCGTGAACTATTACATCGACATCTATTCTTCCAATAGCAGCAGCTACACGACGAAGATAGTCAAGCTGTATGGGAGCACCCTGGACCAGGGGGATTACGATGTCGCCTACGCCATGGACAGCCCCAAGTATTTGGAATGGATCTTCGGCAGGGCCAACGACAGGCAGCGCCAGCAAGTCACCGATTACTCCACCCTGGCATACGACATCGAATACAACGGCTACCTGCGCGCGACTCCGGTCTCGCCGACCAACGCCTACGCCTTGAATCCGGACAACTCCAACAGCGCCACGACCCTGCTGGCCGAGTGGAACGCAGTGATGAAGGACATCTACCCAAGCAAGATCTCCAATCTGAACGATGACCTGACCACCGCTACCGTGACCTTCGACTACAACAACGCCAAGGATTCCCTGGAAGGGTATGGGGCCGGTTTCTATATCAAGATCGACGCCGAGACCATGAAGGTGACAGGCCACGTTCCCGACCCCGACAACGCGGGTAGCGGCCAATTCACCGTCACCCGGGCGCAGAACGGCACCACCGCCGCGGCCCATAACACCGGCTCCGCCATCATGATCTACGACAATGCCGACGCCATGGCCGGGCCGCTCATCAGCGAATACGTTCCGGCGACCCACCTTTTTTCCAGCACCCAGCACGTTACCGAGAGCACTGGCGACGTGAATCCGGCCTGGACCCAGGTCAATAAAAACGTGAACGGCACCAACAAGACCTGCTATCGCTACAAGCGGGTCTTCACCCGCATCCAGACGGCCCGCGAGGCGGTCTGCGACCTGATCACGGCCAAAAACGTGCTGTCCAGCGTAGCCAGCCTGGCGGCCGCGGCTGTCGACAGCGACACGACGCTATATTATTATAACGTCTTCAACGCCGATTTCGTGAACATGGTGGCTCCCTTTTTTATCAAGGTCGTCGATGCCGACGGCGCGGGCAACCCGGAGGTGATGCTGGTCACGACACACGACAGTTCGACCAACTCCTTGATCGTTAGCCGCGGCCAGCAGGGCACCAGCCCCCGCAACCACGGCGCCGATTCCAAAATCCTGATTTTCGCGGGCGCGCGCGACCTGGTTCGCTTTGGGATCTTCGTTTTCCCGGAGAATGACCCGCAAGGCGGGACCACGTCCGAGCTGCTACGCGATGCCAGCGACAATTTCGTCGGCGGTCTCAACGATTTCGGCCAGAAGAATACCGACGGCACCTACAAGACGGCATCCTATGTCAACACCATCCTCGACAGCGTCGACAGGATCACGGCCAGTGGCGGCACCCCCCTGGCCAAGGCGCTCGCCCAGGTCTGGAACTATCTGAAGCCGAACAACAATACCTTCACGATCAATCCGTACTCCAGCTATATCCGACGGACGGGGGCGAGCGACTGGAAAGCGGTCGACAACACGACCTTCGGCACAGCCGAAAAATTCGATGATGCGTCGCTGTTTGCCGACGGAAACCCCCATCCCAAGGGCTCGCCCATGGAGTATTGGTGCCAGAAGAATTATGCCGTGCTGATCACCGACGGCGTGGCGACGAGCGACAGCGATTTCAACGAATTGAGATATGGCGTGTTCTATCAGGCGATCAATAAAACGGCCATAGCCGGTAACGTGGTCACCGACTTTTTCAAGTTCAATTACAATCGCAGCTCCGGCCCGACCCCCTGGGGCGATATCACAAACGACAACGAGGCCACAAACGACCAGTTTCTCCCGGACCTGGCCTATTTCCTCTCCCACCAGGACATGTTCCCCACCGTGATGATCAAGACCGGCACCTGGGACACGACGAACAAGATATTTACTTCGGGAACGCCACAAGCCGATACCACCCTGTACAACGAGAGCGATTCCGACCCCTACAAGCAATGGCCCGGCAACCAGAATATCAACACCTATACCGTCGGCCTGTGCGTGGCCAATACTGTGCTGGCCAAGGCCGCAAAGAACGGCGGTGGCGTCAATTTCACCGCCTCGAACTACAAGGACCTGAGTGACGCGTTCCAGAGGATCATCACCAGCGTCTCCCTGCTTTCCGAGCCGATGACCTACACCACCTACGCCGCCCCCAAGCAGTCGATCACCGGCGGCAAGTACGGTTACGTGGCCCACTTCATTCCCCAGGAAAAGGCGATGTGGGAGGGACACCTGCGCCGTTTTCGCCTCGATGATGACGGCGATTTCCCCCTCAACATCGATGACCTGGACAAGGACAACCCCGGGGAAGTCACGGTGAAGGACGAGGACGGAAATCCGATGACCGTCCCTTCATTCCAGTGGGATGTCGCGGACAAGCTCGCTGTGCGCGCCACTGATCGCGTTGTGTATACGGCCAAGAAGGTCAGCGGCAGCTGGACGCGCGTCAACTTCATGGGCGGCGATATCGATTATACGGATCTGGACGTCATCTCGACACAGACCGCCCTGGTCAAAAAATTCGTCCAGAACTTTCTCCATGCCGATGGGACCCCCATCGCTGAATACGTCATTCATAATGATACCAACTCCCCCCCACGCCTCTACAAATGCGGTGAAACTTTCCATTTCAACCCGCAGCTGGTCGGTTACCCGTTGAAGTGGAAGGCCAGTTTCGACCCGAGTTATGCAAGTTTTTATTTTTACTATTCCGGTGAGGACGACGGCGATCCGGACACGCCTTCCGATCCCCGCAAAGAGGTAGTCTATACCGGCGCCAACGATGGCAAGCTCCATTGCTTCCAAGCCTCGGATGGAGCCGAATTATGGGGCTACGTTCCCAACTCGTTGCTTAAAAAGCTGAAAGACCCGGCGTTGAATCCCCTGATCGCCACCCAGCATACCTATTTCGTCGATGGCAAAGCCGTTGTCAAGGACATCAGGGCGTCCACCGCCAACAATAACTACCTCGACTGGAAAACCGGGCTTTTCTTCGGCATGGGCATCGGCGGCCGCTCCTATTGCGCCCTTGACGTGACTGATCCCGATGACCCTCAGGTGCTCTGGGAGTTCGATGACGGTTATTCGGCCACCAACGCCAATGGTCGCATGGGTTTTACCGAGGCCAAACCGATCGTAGTGGACATGAACGCCGGTGCTTACGGCAATTTCCCTGCCGCCATTCTTGCCGGCGGCTACAATGAAACCGAGGTGGCCCTGGATTCAACCCTGCCTCTCCAGGATTGGCAGAAAAAGGAAGGGAAGTCCATGTATATCCTGGATGCCCGCGATGGCACCGTTGTCAAGCAGCTCCTGCCCGGTTCCGGCGCCAATACGACTGACATCACTTATCTAAGTGCACTGAAACACGCCATTACCGCGGCCCCGGCCGCGTTTGACAGCAACAACGATGGCATAGCCGACTATCTTTACTTCGCTGAAAGCGGTGACCCCGATACGGCGGACAACCAGGGCGGGCGCATCTGGAAGATGAACTGTTTCGGCAACCCGCTAAATTGGACGGCCCAGGTCATCTACCAGGCCCCTGCCGGCCAGACCATTTTCATCTCGCCCACCCTGGGCTATGATGAGAACTATCGCGTCTGGGTCATGTTCGGCACCGGCCGTCGTCCCCAAGCCGCCTTCGGTTCAGGAGGAGTCTTCACGAACAATTCCGGGCAGTTCGTCGCCTTCATCGACGACGGTTCGGGAACCACGCTCACCAATGCGGACTTGGACAACATCACCAGCGCCATCCAGACCACAGGCGATGATACGTTCGACTTGGTGGACAGCGACAATACGGTCGTCTCTCACGGCCTTTTCTTCGACTTCTTCATGGACAGTAACGAAATCATGTTCGAACCCTCACCGCTGTATGTCGCCCACCAGGTTTATTTCATGACCTTTTCTCCGCATCTAGGTTCGGGCTCATCCGGCTCCAGCGATGATCCTTGCGGCTCAACTTCATCGGTCGGCGGCATGCACTATGTCTATCAATTCAAGCTGACTTCAAAAGGCAGCCAATACACCTTGGGCGATTTCCTGGCGCAGAGCGGCAAGATCCTGGGTTACGGTCCAATGGATGACAAATGGAAACCGTATCTGGGCAGCGGCGAAGCGGGCAACTTCGTACCCAATCCCACCTTGCCCGTCGATCTTAGCAATATCTTCGGCCCCTTGATGTGGAAGGAAGAAAAAAAATAAGCGGTACCTATTAATGACTCCGTGCCGGAAGGGTCGCCTGCGGCCTTTCCGGCCCTTTCGGTCGCCTGCCGCAGTTGAAAAAAAAAGTTTTAACGGCTACAATATAACGTTATCGAGAAAACCGGAGGTCGGGATGAGACGTCTTTTCTGTTTCGTATCCGTGCTGGCGATGCTGGCAACGGCCGGCTGCGGCGGACCATCTGGCCGTGAAGACAATAGGCCCACGAGCTCGGAAGAAGCTGCAAGGGCCGCCGCGCAGGAAGTTCAAATGGCCAAAAGCGTCATCGCCACGTCCAGTGGCCAGCCGGTCGCGGTGGAAAACTCCTTGCGCCTTAGCCAGGTTCGTCTGACCCCTTCCCCCTTGACCGCCGCCGACGACCTGACCGCCGAGCCCGTTCTCCTTGATCCGGCGTCCAAGATGACCGCCTTTGAGTTCCGCTGGTTCGTGAACGACCAACCGCTGAATGAATTCACCGGCCCGGTGCTGAAGCGGGGCAGCTTCAAAAAAAAACAGTGGGTTTCTTGCGAGGTCCGGGCGATCAACGAAGAGCATCAGGGGCCTTGGCTGCATAGCAAGAATGTTCGCGTGAGCAACACTCCGCCGCAGCTGAAATCATCACCGCTTGCTGATTTTGCCGTTCCCGGGGAGCTGTCATACTCCGTGTCTGCCAGCGATCCTGACGGTGACGTATTGTCCTACGAACTGCTATCGCCCCTGGAGCAGGGCATCGTCATTGATCCAAAGACAGGGCTCCTGACCTGGAAAATTGAAAAGAAAACGGTCGAGAAGCTGGGCGAAACCATCGAGATCAAATTCGCGGTCAAGGATAACGATGGGGGATCGACCAACGGGTCGGTCACCCTGCATCTGGTCGCACAAAAAAGAGAACCCGATTCGCTGGGCCTTCGATAGCAGCAGTAATAGCGCATATCCTCAACTCACTCAGCTTGGCTTCTGAATTCGACTTCATGAAAACAGTGCTGCCTGCGACATGAAGAACACAACCCTTCCTATATAACATTTGACAACATCTCACATTTCAATATAAAATAACTTAATGAGTATATTTGGAAAAATTAGAAACAAAGACAAAGATGACATTGAGTTTTGCAGAAGAATAACGGAAGAAATGGATTTGACTTTGGATAAACTTTTAAAATATCCAGAGAACAGAGAAATTCTTGCTGAATATGGCTCTGATATTCCCGAGAAATATCACCCGACGATAGAAAGGGAACTTGGCATCAAAACATCGATTAGTAGTTTTGACAAGGTCAGCTTGATAAATGTCGTTAATGATATAAGAAAATTAAGAGGGGAGAAGAACTTTTCCGAAATGGTATTGAGTGGATATAGTCGCACATCTCATAAAGGTAGTATCCATAATTGGAATCAGGTTTATAAAAGTGAAATTGAACTTTTTTATCTAAACAGATTGGAAAGCGCAGGGCGTTATGAGGAAGCGGCACAAATTTGCGAAAGTCTGGGAAATTATGAGGAAGCCAGGCGTTTAAAAAAAATGAAATAATATCGAGTTTGTGAAAACGTCCATAGACGATTCGCTTTACTCGTTACTTGTCACTTCAGATCAAGCAACTATGCAAACTCCTGGTGCTCCGTCCTCTTGATGATCTCTTCCTGCAGATCCGGCCCGATGTCCACGAAATAGTCGCTGTAGCCCGCCACCCGCACGATCAGGTCGCGGTATTTTTCGGGCTGCTTCTGGGCGGCGCGCAGGGTGGCGGCGTCCACGACGTTGAACTGCACGTGGTGGCCGTTCAGGCGGAAATAGGTGCGCACCAGCTGCCCGAGGCGGGCGATGCCCTCGGCGCCGGCGAGCAGGCCCGGGGTGAACTTCTGGTTGAGCAGCGTGCCGCCGGTGCGCAGGTGGTCGATCTTCGACGCCGACTTGAGCACCGCGGTCGGCCCCTGGCGGTCGGCGCCCTGGACCGGCGAGATCCCCTCGGAAAGCGGCTCCCCGGCGCGGCGCCCGTCCGGGGTGGCGCCGGTCTTCCTGCCGAAGTAGATGTGCACGGTGGTGGGCAGCAGGTTGATGCGGTAATCCCCGCCGCGCATGTTGGGCCGGCCGTCCACGTTGCGGAAATACATCTCGAAGACGGCGCGCGCCAGGTCGTCCGCCGCCTCGTCGTCGTTGCCGTAGCGCGGCGTCTTGTTCTGCAGGAGCAGGCGCAGCTTCTCGTCGCCGCGGAAATCGCCCGCCAACGCCTGGAGCAGCCGTTCCATGGGCAGGTCCCCGGCGGCGTAGACGTGATGGCGCAGGGCGCTTAAGGCGTCGCTGATCGTGCCCAGGCCCACGCCCTGGATGTAGGAGGTGTTGTAGCGGGCGCCCCCGTCGTGGTAGTCGCGCCCCCTGGCGATGCAGTCGTCGATGATCAGCGAGAGGAAGGGGACGGGCAGGTACTGGGCGTAGAGGCGGTCGATGACGTTGCTGCCGCGCACCTTGACGTCGATGAAGTAGCGCAGCTGCTTTTCGAATGCGTCGAGCAGGGCGGGGAAGCCGGCGAACGTCTTCGGGTCGCCCGTCTGCAGGCCGATCCGCTCGCCGCTCAGCGGGTCGCGGCCGTCGTTCAGCGTGATCTCCAGCACCTTGACCAGGTTGAAATAGCCGGTCAGGATATAGCATTCATGGCCGAAGGCCCCGGTCTCCACGCATCCCGAGGCGCCGCCGCGGCGGGCGTCGGCCAGCGATTTGCCCTGGCGCAGCATCTCGCCGACCAGCGCCTCGGAATTGAACAGCGAGGGCTGGCCGAAGCCGGTGCGCACGATCTCCAGCGCCCGGTGCAGGAAGGCGTCGGGGTTCTTGCGGCTGACCTGGACCATGGAACTGGGCTGCAGCAGGCGCATCTCCTCGATCACTTCCAGGATGAGGAAGGAGACCTCGTTGACGCCGTCCTCGCCGTCGGGGTCCACCCCGCCCGTATTGATCAGGGCGAAATCGGTGTAGGTGCCGCTCTCCTCGGCGGTGACGCCCACCTTGGGCGGCGACGGATGGTTGTTGAACTTCACCCAGAAGGCCTGCAGCAGCTCGCGGGCTTTTTCCCGGGTCAGGCTGCCGTCCGCGAGGCCGCGGCGGTAGAAGGGGAGCAGGTGCTGGTCGAGCCGCCCGGGGTTGAAGGCGTCCCAGGGGTTGGCTTCGCTGATCACCCCCAGGTGGATGAACCAGTAGTGCTGCAGGGCTTCCTGGAAATCGCGCGGCGCCCGCGCCGGCACCCGCTCGCAGACCCGGGCGATGCGCCGCAGCTCACGCTCTGCGGGCGGCGTTCTTTTCTTTCGCGGCCAGCCGCCGCGCTGCGGCGGCATAGCGCCCGGCGAAGTCGATCATGGCGCCGGCGACCGTCTCCATGGCCAGCAGTTCTTCCCGCTTGGCCAGCGCCTGCGGGTCCTGGAAATCGTCCAGCGCTTCCAGGCTGGCGTGGATCTCCTCCACCAGGTCCAGGAGCCCCTTGGCGTATATTTTATCGCCGCACACGGTGTGGCCGGGCGCGCGCTGCTCCATGAATTCGGTGAACACCCCCGCCCGGTACGCCGCCAGCCATTCGGGCGCCATGTGGGCGAACACCCGCTCGCGCATGGTCTTGCCCTTCCAGTAGGGGATGATCGTGGCGGCGAAATCGCGGCGCGTCGAGGCGCTGACGCGAAAGCTGGTCTTCTGACGCTTGTCCAGGATATCCAGGTCGCGCAGCGAATGGCAGGTGATCTCGGGGTAGGAGGGGGTGGCTTTCGCCGCCGGCCCCCGCTCGCCGACGATCAGCTCGTCGGGGAAGATGGCGACCTTCTTGCGGGCGAGCAGGTAGGCGAAGGCGCCGGCGCGCTGGCGGGGGACGGCGAGGCCGTCGGCGGCGCCGCTCCGGTAATAGCGGGTCAGCAGGCGGCCGCGCTCGCTGGAGAGCCTGGGGACGGCCCGCAGCGAGCGGGCGCGCAGTCGGCGTATTCTTTCGGTCATGTCAGCCTCCGATGGTGACGGTCAGGTCGCGCCGGGAAAAAATATCCACGGCCCGGCGCCGCGCTTCGGGCGCGGGCGGCTCGGTCGCGGGCAGGCGCTCGGCCAGCCCCAGGCGCTTGGCTTTGCCGCGGTAGCCGCGATGGTAGGGGAGAAGGTGCACCGGGTGGGATGCGGGCAGCGCGGCGCAGAAATCGGCCATTTGCTCCAGGTCGGGGACCGCGTCGTTGCAGCCGGGCACCAGGGGGACGCGGATGGCCAGCGAACAGCCCGAGCGCGACAGCTCGCGCAGGTTGTCCAGCAGCAGGCGGTTGGACACGCCGGTCAGGCGCCGGTGCGCCCCGTCGTCCACGATCTTCAGGTCGAAGAGAAAAAGGTCGGTCAGCGGCAGGATGCGCTCGAAGGCGGCGAAGGGAGCCTGCCCGGAGGTGTCGACCGTGGTGTGGAATCCATGGGCGCGGCAGCTGTGCAGGAGCTCAAGCAAAAAATCGGGCTGTTGCAGCGGTTCGCCCCCGGAGAAGGTGACGCCGCCCTGGGAATCGCGGTAGAACGGCTCGTCCTTGGCCAGCTCGGCCATGACCTCGGCGGCGCTGACCCGGCGACCGGCGATCTGCAGCGCTTCGGCGGGGCAGCTCGTCGGCGCAAGCGCCGCAGCCGTCGCAGCGGTCGCGGTCCACGACGATGCCGCGCTTGCCCTTGGCGATGGCGCCGCGCGGGCAGGCGGCGAGGCAGTCGCGGCAGCCGCCCAGGCAGCGGCTTGAAAAAACCATGACCTCGCGGGCAGGGGAGATCCCCTCGGGGTTATGGCACCACAGGCAGTTCAGCGGGCAGCCCTTGAAAAAAACGGTGCTGCGGATGCCGGGGCCGTCGTGAACGGCGAATTTCTTGATGTCGAAAATGAGCCCCTGCTTCTCCATTTTACTGATATCTGATATATCAGTTAATATGACCGCTTGTCAATAGGAAAGAAGAATCTTCAGGAAGGGCGGGATGGAAGTGCTTCAGGCTGCGCCCCTTTGACGGCGAGAGCGCCGTGCGCCACTGACGCTGACTCTCTACTTTCTATTTTCCTGACTTGTCAAAATTATTCGGCTTGCGCTATACTTCCGCCATGAAAAACGCCAAGGGGACCCTCAACCTGAAATCGCTGAAGGAGCAGGTGTACGACTACCTGCGCCAGCAGTTCCAGCGGCACCGGCTGCAGCCGGGCGCGGTGATCAACATGGAGGCCACCGCCAGGAAGCTGGGCATCAGCAAGACCCCCTTGCGCGACGCCCTGATCCAGCTCGAGATGGAGGGCTTCGTCACCATCAGCCCGCGGCGGGGCATATTCGTCAACGCGCTGCCGCTCGAGGAGATCCGGGAATTCTACCAGGTGATCGGCGCCCTGGAGAGCGCCGCCCTGCAGCAGGCGTTCCCGCGCCTGGGAGCGCCGGGGATCAAGAAAATGGACCTGCTGAACCGCCAGATGCAGAAGGCCATCGACGCCGAGGAGTTCGACCTGTTCTACCAGAAGAACCTGCTCTTCCACGAGTGCTTCATCGAGCTGTGCGGCAACAAGAACCTGGAGCGCATCGTCGGCAACCTGAAGAAGCGCCTCTACGATTTTCCCCAGAAGCGGCAATGGATCAAGGAGTGGGAGCAGGCGTCCATCGGCGAGCACCAGGAGATCGTCGATTTCCTGGCCGCCGGCGACGCCCAGTCGGCGGCGCTTTTCCTGCGCGACGTGCACTGGTCCTTCGCCGTCCAGGAAAAATTCATCCGCAAGTATTACGGCTCCAACGGTTCCAAGACATCCTAAACGGGGCGCCGGCGTATCGCCAGCAGGCAAGATCTCTGATCCCAACAAGCCGCATCCACCGTTGCCATGAATGGGACTTCCTCATCATGATTCTTTTCCCAAGGTAACACTTATTCCGCATCCCGCTGTTCAAGCAAATGGAGGCGAAAATGAATATTCCATCACCGCATAAATTTATCATGACTATATTGATCTTCGTGCTGGCCGGCGCCGCCGCGAGCCCGCCGCTGCCGGCCAGGGAGCGGCGGGGATCGATGGTGGTGGTGACCCTGGTCGATGGCGGCAAGGTCATGGGCGAGTTGCTGGCCGTCAAGGAAGACGTCCTGCTGGTCTATGACGCTGTTGCCGCACAGGGCGTGAGCATCGAACTCCGGCAGGCGACCGGTGTGAAGGTTTTCAAGAAGGCGAAGTTTCTGAAGGGCCTGGTCATTGGCTTTGGCCTTGGGTTCGCGGCGACGATGATCTGCGATACCGAAGGGCGCATTCATGGCAATACGTCCATGTCGCCAGCGCTCATGGCGGGCCTGATCGGCGGCGCGTTGGGGGTGGTGGCGGGAATGCCCGAAAAAATCACCCTGACCCGGGATTCTCCCTGGAGCGTGGAGCAAAACCTCGAAAGGCTCGAACGCTTCGCCCGCGAAAAAGATGGTTAAAATCGGTCCGGCCTGAAAAAGGTGACCCATCCGGAATGATCTGAAACCCGCGTTTTTTTTGCCCGCGGCTGTCCAAAAACGATTGACATGGAATTTGAAGTCGGGTATAATTCCGCTTGCGTTGGGATGTCGTCCAATGGCAGGACATATGACTCTGGATCATATGATCGGGGTTCGAGTCCCTGCATCCCAGCCATTTTTCTTTTGCGCAAGCGGTTGCTTCCTTTTGGGGCGACCGCTGAAAACCCGAATGGGGCTATCGTCTAGTGGTTAGGACGAGTGATTCTCAGTCATTAAACCGGGGTTCGACTCCCCGTAGCCCTGCCATTCTCCCACCTGCGTTTCGGGCTATTTTGCATTGCAGAAGTCATCCGACCTGCACCGATTTTGCACCGCACTTTCACTCATTTTCGTTCTCTATGAACCCTTTTGGCAGCATTTTGATGCCTTCTTTCTTGTCGTCTGCGACGACATGGGCGTAATGTCTGGCCGTGATCTCGATTGAAGCATGCCCCAGGATTTTACTCACGACTGGAAGTGGGCACTCCCTCCCTCAGCAAAACCGTAGCTACGGAGCTGCGGATCAGATAGGGGATACCTTAGTAAGGATTTTCAGTTGGAGATACTCCTCGTCGCGTAAATCGTAGGTCCTTCTTTAATGTACACCAAATTAATTTAATTTCAAACGATAAAAAGATGGGTTTGCTTAGGAGAGACAATCTTAGTTGGGAGATACGCCTTATTGGCTTCCGGCCTCGTTGTCATTGGATAGAATCAGGAATATCCCCGAGGGGAAATTCCTTAGCCATGAGTTCGATGCTATGAAACCCGTTCGTGATCCAAGCCCGCTGCAAGTCGAAGTTTTCCGCGTCGGCCAAATAACATTGGATATCCCCATAAGTCGCGTCACCACTGGGAATGAGCTCTCCATATGATGGATCCGTTTTCGAGAAAATGAATGGGTGGTTATGCAGCATCGCATAATACTCCCACTTATTTGTGATGTCGCCTTTAAGCATCTTTTGGATCTTACCGGGCTGCAACGTCTGTTTCGAAGTTCCGTAGCCATAGATCCGCAATCTACCATTTTTACGAAGCACAAATGCGCAGAATTCTCCCTCATAGGGTTTTCCGAACCGATGAATCTGGACCAGAAAGAGAACGGCTTCCAGGCGATTCATCGGCCGAATACGGCCCAGCTGTCCGCTCAAGACTAAGTCATATTTTTTTGTAGACTTTCCTTTTGCCTTCTGATATTCCCGTTGTTTGATTAAGAGGACCTGAGGATCGGGTTCAATGTACGTGCGGACCCACGCAACGAAGTCTTTGTAGACGGCATCCGTCCCCTGGTAAGGTTTATACAAGTCGGGAGTATCGGCGACCTCCCATATAAACATGAACGGATCATCCCCCGAGACTTCGGATTCCAAGAACCGGAATGTCCCCGACTGAGGCTGATAGTATCCTTTCGCTGGGGATGAAACGCCATCTTCGGTTACACAGAGAACGGGCGATGCCAATGTGCCGGCCAAGCAGCCCACAATGAGCAGCAGTCTAATCCTAGATTTCCTATATGACCCGATCAAAGCCATCTGTTCCCTCCTCTTTTGATTGGATTCTCCCATTTTGTATGATTTTTTTCAAGAACACTGGTCCCGAACCGATCTTTTGGGGCTCAACGAACTGCGATTCCGGCATTTCAATCTCGCAACCCATCATTTTCTTGACTTGAAGACAGGCATCTCCATGAGAAGCTGAGCCCCCTTGTTTCCCACATATCATTCATCCTAGCCGGTTTCAGGCGCCAGCCGCAATTGAGCGATCTTGTCCAAGATCATCGCAAACAGACTCCGCGGAATCGCCACTTCGGCCAACTGGAACCGCACGTACTTTGCATGCCGGACGATCTTTGCGCCTATCTTGATGAGCTTCTCCCTGATCGCTGTCAACGACCATTGGCTGACTTTCCGGTTTATTGGTATCTAAACTAAAAAAAACAACCGACAATCGGGATAGTGAAAAAAGGAAAACCAGGGATTTCTCCCTGGCTTCCATGATCATACTAGATTCAGCAGAAAGATATAACCGCGGATCTGCTCTTTCTTGTTCACCTCGATTCGGTATAGCACCGAGTTTGCATCGGGGAAAAATGTCACGTAAAAGTCGCTGACCTCTTCCAGCAGGGGCTGGAAATTTCCCATATCGGTCTTCCGCTTCAACACGCGCTGGGTCGAGTAAAACTTGTATTCGACTTTTTTCAGCACCACCATTATGCTGTTGATCGAGTAATCATTCTGCAGTGGGTCCCTCAGGTGTATAGTCACATCCATGGACTTGATCTCGTTCATTTCCCAGGCCTTGCTGATAAAGTCATGGATCAAGATGGCCTTGTCCTTCTTGAAAAACTCATTTGCCGCAACCTTCAGGCTCTGCTTTCCCTTCACCGCGTTATCCAGCAGCAGTTCATCAGCGATCCCATAGGTGCTGGTAAAGGATCCAGCGGAGCTGGTAAAAGGGGAGATGCCAATGAATTCCCTGCAGACCTGAAGGCGCATTCCACATTTATTTAGATCTGACTTAATTGTGTCCACAGTGTGGAAGATAGCCTCCAGCCTCTCCTGGTTGCCAGCGATTTTTTTAGATGTGGGTGTTGATGCGACAATGACTGTCATTTTATTCTCCTTGCCTGCCATATAGGTCAGGGCTTAAATGGTTGAGATAAAATTAGAAAGAAAAAGGGGCAAGCCGGAGACCGGTCCTGCCCCCACGAAGCGTGATCAGCCAGTTCTGTTTTGCCGTTCCATGACTTCGATCAGGACCGGCAATACCAACCAGATGACCTTAAGGAATTTGATCATGACGCACCTCCCGGCGGGAGTAGCGTTTTATTTTTTATGCAATTTTCTTTGCTTGCTGGATGGTCTCCAGCTCGTCGATGAACTCGGGCTGTCCTGCCTGTCTCTATCAGATATTGCTTGCGCAGCAACTCCTCCAGCCTTGAGCCCGTGATCTGGTGCGGCGCCGGCTGAAATGTGACCAACCGTGCCCCTGACTCTGTTAGCAGCACACGGCCTATGGCGTCGGCCATGTTTGCCACTCTGGCCCCGATTTGGCGTTCCAGGTTGGCCTGCACCACCGATCTCTCGATGCCGTTATAGTTCCTGTTCTCCACGATCTCATGGGACAGCAGGACCAGGTTTCCCAAGGGTGCTGAGCTTGGCCAGTTTTGCCTCAAAGAGACTCACGGCCTCCTTCCAGATGGAGTAGGATGCATCGGCCAGGGCCTTGACGTTAGCCCCGTTCTTCTTGTTCAACGCCTCCACCACGAATTCCTGGGCAATGTCCCACAGCCCGTCCACGTGCGACACGACGATGGTCTGCTGTCCGTGCTTGCCCTTGCTGATTTCCATCGCCCGGTCCAGAAACTCCTCCCAGGTGTTGATCTTCAGCGCCTTGACGTTCAGCCGGTCGAGGTTGTCATTGATGTCGATGAACAATGGCGCCGGGAATTGGGCCGCGATAGAGCTGAGCCCGACCTTGCTTTGGCCGTAAAGCATGATGACGTAAGGTTCTCTTTTTTTCCTGCATGTTTGCCTCCTAGAAGGGCAACTGCCGTCTTCAGCCAGAACCCCTACCTCTGCGGCTACAAGCTCGCAGTGGGTCTCCTGGTGCTGAAATTGGCCGCTTTCCCGGATGATCATCTCCGGATCTTGGCTGCTGCACAGGGCCCAGTAGTCGCACTTGCCGGTGATAGTCGAAACAGGCCCCCGAGTTCATGGTAAACACGTTTTCCAGCCGGGCCTTCGCGATGACATTCTTCGCAGACCACAACTCTTTTTGGATCTCTTGCATCCTCATCTCTGGGAAGCGCAGGTAGCGGCGATGGTACTGCTCGGGCCAATCCAACTCCAGCCGCAGCCGCTGCTAGTATTCAGCCTCGCTTTCGTTTTTCTTCTGTCTGATGTTCGGCTTCAGAATTACATTGAAGAGGCAGCCGGCGATCGGTGCTTCCAGCTCCCTCGACAGGTACATTGTATACAGTAGCAACTGCGTATCCAGCTGCAGGCGGTCAAAGTAGGCCGTCATCGACTTTGCTTGTGGTCTTGTGTTCCATCAGCAGTAGATCACCAACCTTGAAGCCCTCCATGTCTTTTTTCAGCATTACCAGCCCATCCACCTTCCCACCATATGCGTATTCTCTAGCAGGCCTCCCGGTCTCAGGGTTCAGGATCTCCCCATTGATAACCTTTTCTACCACCACCGGCTCGAACAGGTCGAAGTCGTCCAGGTACATGATCGGGTAATACTCTCGAACCCCTTTCAGGATCGCCTGGCTCTTCGACGTCAGGTCGGTGGGTGGCGTGTAGGGGATCTGGCGGTAGTGGGCTCTCCAGGAATCCGTGGATAGCCGTGCCCAGCAGCAGAGCCTCCGGCCTCTCCACGGCCTCGATCTGCCTTTCATAACGCCAATAAATACTTTCTGGCGACACGATTTAAACGCCGTGATCGACGAATTGGTTAGGATAGTCTTTTCACCATTTACCACTGGCCCCTCCTTTTTCACTGAAGATCCGCTCTTTCAGCTGCCTGGCCTTCTGCTTGCCAGCTTCGGTCAGGTCACCGACTTGGTATTGGCGAACTGGACCATGAGCTTTTCGTCAGCGAGCGCATTGATCGTTTCGAATAGATAACCTTTCCAGGCACGGAAGATCTTTTCTCCCGGACTTGTCGGCTATCCTCTTCCCAGCCGCATAGAAACATCAGAAGTAAGCTTAAATCCTTGATTTTTTGATCTATTTTTCCTCCTTTGGATGGTCGTCTTTTTGGGCGGACCTCTCCCTAAGAACTGCAATGAAATTGCAATGCGGATCTATGAATTAAACCAACCGGGATGACACCCGGAGTAGGGGAGTTTCGGGGGTAACCCTTTGCTGTCTTAGTTCTCAGTGCAATGAGATTGCAATGGTTATTTGTCTCGTTTTGACACGTTCTGACAAGAGAGAAATCCCCCGAAACATCGAACAGGCTTGATTATCTAGGTTTTTCTGCTATACCTACAACTGATTCTCAGTCATTAAACCGGGGTTCGACTCCCCGTAGCCCTGTTTTCCCCCGCCGATAATCGTATTGCGCCGACCTATCCCTTTAGTTATTTCTTCTTTCTTTTTTTTCGACTATTTCGCCAGCGCCTCCAGCAACCGGCGCTGGATGCGGCGGAACGCCGCCGGCTCGCGGACATAATCGGTGAAGGAAGCCACCGCCTCCTGGACGAGGCGCTGCGCCGCCGCGGGATCCTTTTGTTTCAACAGCTGCAGCAGCTCGTAGTCCTCGATGCCCTCGCGCATGGTCTCCAGGCGGATCGAGCTGTAGACCGACTTGCGCTCGCAGCGTCGGGGTAGACGATGAAGGCGTCGCCGGCGGGGAGCAACTCCGTGTTGGCGTCGATGACCGGCTGCGTGTCGTTCACCGGCTCGGGCGTCCAATAGTTCCAGCCCCAGTGCAGGTAGCCCGCCAGCCCGTAGCGGAAATTGAGCCAGTGCAGCAGGCGCACCTTGAGGAGCGGAAAGTCGATCATGCGGTTCATGTAGCGCCGGGTGGGGAACAGGCACGTATAGAACCAGACCTCGCTGCCGCTTTTGATCCGTTCGGCGATCATCCCCATCTGCCCGTCGAACTGGCCGAGCTGCGGCACCCAGACGTCGCAGTTCTTCTTCAGTTCTTCGGACATGGTGGCCGCGTCCATGGCGTCCATGGTGGTGACGCCGGGCAGGAAGCGGCGCACCACGGCGCCGAAGCGCGCGTAGTAGGGCGGCTCGCCGCCGTGCGGCTCGTCCAGGATGTGCTGCAGATAGATCGGCTTCCACCCTTTTTGCTCGAGATGGGAAGCGAGGGCGGTCAGGAAACCGGCGAAGAATTCTTCCACGCGCGGGTCGTCGGGGGGCAGGGCCGCCTTCACCACCGCGCCGTCGACCGCCTGCAGCGTATGGACGATGAGCGGGGCGTCGTAGCTCCCGTCGCGGTCGAGAAGGTGGCTGCCCTCGATGGTGCCGATCACCCCGGCGCGGCGGAACGTCTCGACCCAGCGGTCGAAATCGGCGAAATCGTAAACCAGGCGCCCGCCCTCGACGCCGGCGCGGATGAGGTCGCGCAGCGGCGTATAGATCACGTTCTGGCGGTGGTCGGCCATCACCTTGCCGACGTTCTCGACCAGCGTCCACCATTCTTCGGAAAACTGGGGGACCCCGTAAAACTGGCGCGAGGTCTTGTCCGACAGGTTCACCCAGTTGGTGACCTTCAGGGTTTCCTGCGCGGGCACCGGGGCGGCGAAGACCCTGACCCGGAATGCGAGCCGTTTCAGCGAGCGTTTTCCGGCCCGCAGCACGTATGGCGCCGCGATAGAGCCCGGGCGCGGCGTCCGCCGGGACGGCGATCGTGGCCCACACGGAGCGGGTGCGGTTCCGCTCCAGCGCCAGGGGGAAGTCCCAGAGCGGGTCGGGAAACCACCCCGGCGCTTCCCCGATCCGTTCTTCGGCGGGAGTGTTCTTCGTATGCGAGCCGACCACCACCAGGCCGACCGCCCGGGCGGCGCCCCCGTCGATGCGTGCGCCGCCGCCGCCCTGCAGGGGCGTCACCTCGGCGAAAATGTCCCCCATGGCCGCCGCTGAGCGCAGCGCCACCTGGATGCTGAGATGCTGGTTGCGCGCCGCGGCGAATTCGGGCGCGGCGAGGCGATGCGCGCCCGCGGCGTCGCCCGGAAAGACCTTGACCAGCGGGTCGACGAACCAGGCATGGAGAGATGCCGGCTCGGCGGCGGCCGCCGGCGCCATGGCCAGCAGCAGGATGAAAACGACAGGGAAAATTCTGGCAACGGACATGGGGCCTCCTTTTTTATTCATCGGCGTACGCAGGGAAAGCTATTCGCCGGCTTCCAGGACGAACACTTCGTTGGCCTTGATGAACGCCAGCTGGTAGCCGGCGCAATCGACAAAGCCCGCCAGCCCCGCCGGGATCGTCCCGCTTTCGGCCAGCAGCCCCTGCTGCGAAACGAATTTGCGCACGGCCATGAGCTTGCCCGCCGCGTCGCCCCTGAACAAGGGGGGCGGGAGGCAGAAAGCGATCTCCCTGGCGCCCGGGATGGATGCCACGTAGGGGGCGTCGGTGGGGAGCCGCCACGCCCATTCGGGACGGAAACGGTAATCGCGCATCCGCTCGAGCAGGGAGGTGTCGGCCAGGTAACACGCCATCCTGGCCGGCTCGAGGCACTGGCAGTCGATCGCCGCCGGTGCGGGATACCAATTGTCATAATGGCAGCCGTCGCGGTAGGAATTGGCGTGGATCAAGGCGAAGGCGACGCCGCGGGGGGAGGTGGAGGGGTCGTCGTCCGCGGCAAGCGCGGCGTTCACCCTGCGGACCAGGCTGCCGAGCCCGCGGTGGTCGCCGTGGCCGTCCAGGGGATGGGTGGTCCCGACCAGGGTCCGGGGCGAGGAGCGGCCGATCGCGTCGGCGAGCAGGCCGTATAGCGTTTGCGGGGTCGAAGGCAGCGCGCTCCCTTTTCCGAAGACGCCCTCGAGCGTGCAATCGGACCGCCGCAGCGGCTCCTCCACCCCCTGACCGGTGCTGATCGCCTCCCAGGCGGCGTTGATGCCGGTATCGGGGAAGTTCCAGAAGATCGGCGGCGGGCCGCCCAGGGCCTTCTGGGCGGCGGCGCTCTCGTCCCGGCGGACCGCCGCGAAGCGGGCCAGGTCGGCCTCGTCGCAAGGCGCCCACTCCGCCATGGTCGCGCTGCGGCCGATGTTCTTCCAGAAGGCGCAGGCATCGCAGTAGCCGTCCCCGTCGGTCACGATCACGATCGAAACCGGCTTGCCGAGGCGGATGAATTCCGACATCAGCCCCGCGAACCCGAGCACCTCGTCATCGGGGTGGGGGACGATCAGCAGCAGCCCATCGTAGGAGGTCAGCGCCTCGTTCAGGCAGGCGGGCGCCGCGGGCGGCGTCGGGGCGGCCGCCGGCACCTCGGGGCAGGGGGTGGTCTTGGGCAGTTGCCCGGCCGTGCGGCAATTGACGACGACAAGACAAGCGCATACAAGGACCGGGACCAGGAAATGGCCCGGTTTAAATTTTCTCGGTTTCATGGTTTGCCTCCCGGGTATTCCGGCCGCGGCGGGATCCGGCTGGATGCGCGGTCATGCCAGCGGGGCGGCCGGTCGCGCCCTCGCGGCCATTGTAGGAAGGCACGGGCGAAATGTCAACCGGGGAGGGTCGGCAAGGACCGGCGATCTTCTTCTTGGTGCCGCCTCCGCCAATGTGCTACAATGACCTCTCATGGAAAACCAGCCAAAAACCGGCGCGGCGGCGGCACCCGCGCCCATCTTGAGCAAAGCCGACATCAACCTGCTGCCGTTGAGAAAGTACGAGGGCGCAGTGGAGGTGATCGGGGACGACGATCGCCTGCGGGCCGTCATGCCCGGGCTGCACGCGGAAAAGGTCCTGGGCTTCGACATCGAGGTGCGGCCGACCTTCAAGAGCGGCGACCATTTTCCCCCGGCGCTGGTGCAGCTGGCGGGCAAGAACAGGGTCTACCTGGTGCAAATGAAAAAAATAAAAGCCCTGCAGCCGCTGGGCGAGCTTTTCGCCGACGCGCGGGTGATCAAGGCCGGGGTGGCGGTGCAGGGGGACATCGACAAGCTCCACGAGGTCATGCGCTTCCTTCCCGCCGGGTTCGTCGAGCTGGGCAAGATGGCCACCCGGGCGGGCATCAGGGCCAACGGGGTGCGCACCATCGCCGCCCAGCTGCTGGGTTTCCGCGTTTCCAAGGGGGCGCAGTGCTCGAACTGGGAGCGGGCCGCGCTGGCGCCGGCGCAGGTCGTCTACGCGGCCACCGACGCCTGGGTCTGCCGCGAAATATTCCTTGAACTTGAAAAAACCGCTGCCGCCCACCCGCTGGGCGAGAAGCGGGGAGGACACAAGCCGTGATCACCGTTCGCGTTCCCGGCGGGGAAGAGACGCTGGAGATCCGCCACCTGGTGCTGGATTTCAACGGCACGCTGGCGGTGGACGGCAAGCTCAAGCCCGGGGTCGCCGAGCTGCTGCGGGAACTGTCCCAGCGGGTGCAGGTGCACATCGTCACGGCGGGGACGTTCGCCGGGGTGGAAAACGAGGTCCGGGACATCCCCTGTGTCCTTACCATCCTGCACGGCGCCGACCAGACCGCGCAAAAGGCCCGCTACGTGGAGGAGCTCGGGGCGGAGGCGACGGCGTGCATCGGCAACGGCCGCAACGACCGCGCCATGCTGGAAAAGTCGCGGCTGGGCATCCTGACCATCCAGGAGGAGGGGGCGGCGACCGCGAGCCTCCTGGCCGCCGACGTCGTCTGCGGCGACATCGTTTCCGCGCTGCGCCTGCTGCTGCAGCCGCTGCGCCTGACCGCCACCCTGCGCACCTGATCCGCGGGACCCGCAAACGTGAGCTTTACCGGGAAGCGATACGGAACGCGGGCGGCGAAAGGCTGCGCCTCTCCCGGACGCGCCCGGGTCGCTGGCGGCGTTCATCCGCGCGCAGGCTTCCCGCCGCGGTCTGAAGCTCCCCTTCGCCGGCGCGGCGGTCCTGGCCGGCCTGGAATACGGCGTGGAGATGCAGTTGAAAAACGACGCCCTGGCCGATTTCTGGCAGCATCACGAGCTGCCCGGCCGGCCGCAGGCGATCGTCGGCTCGCCGCGGCCGCGCCACTACCGCACGACCAGCAAGCGGCGCGTGCTCGACGCGGGTAGCGGCGACGCCCCCCTTCTCGAACCCCGTGAACACGCCGTAATTTTCGCCGCGCTGGAGGAGCCGCTCCGCCTGCCCGAATTCGCGGCGCTGGCCCGCTCGCTCAACTTCGTCATCATCCGCGGCACCTACGAGGAATTCCAGGTCATCTTCAACCTCCATGGCATGGACCGCGAGGTGAACCGCCTGCTGCTCAAGCTGGTGGCGGTCCTGCGCGGCCTGGAGGCGAACGTCGTCTCGGCGTTCCTCTACCTGGACCCCAGCCGCTCGCCGTATTACCTGGAGACCGACCGGCCGCGCGGCCCGTTCCCCATCAAGAAGCTCTTCGGCCCCGAGCGCTTCCGCCTGCGCCTGGGCGACCTCACCTTCGCCGTGCCGCCGGTGACTTTTTCCCAGGTCAACGAGTCGCTGCTCCCTTTGCTGCTGGGAAACGTCCGCCAATTGCTGGCGGGGGAGGGCCGCCAGCGCCTGCTCGACCTGTACTGCGGCTACGGGCTGTTCACGTTCAGCCTGCGCCCGCGCTACCGCGAGATCGTCGCCGTCGACGCCGCGCCGGCGGCGATCCGCGCCGGGAGCTCCATGCTGACCCCCGCGCCCGGCCAGGCGCGGGTCAACTTCAAGCTGCGGACCATCGCCCGCGACAGCCTGTCGGCGGCGCTGCCGCCGCCGCTCTCCCCGGGCGCGGAGGACGTGATCCTCGACCCGCCGCGCCACGGCACGGATGCCGCCGTTATCCGCTCCATCGCCCGCCGCCGTCCCGGCCGCGTCCTGCACCTTTTTTGCGCCAGCGAAGAGATGCCCGGGGCGATCGGCCTCTGGCGGCGCTCCGGCTACCTGGTCAGGCGCGTCGTCCCCCTGGACATGTTCGCCGGCACGCCGCAGTTGGAGACCCTGGTCCTGTTCTCCCTGCCCTGAACGGCAGACGAAGCTCGGAAAAATAAAATTACAAGCACCAAGCACCAAATCACAAACAAGCACCAATATCCAAAGTCCAAATGACCCAAACGAAGAAAAAGCATAGGAAGGGTCTTCGTTTTGGAGATTGGAATTTGGAGCTTGGGATTTATTTGGAATTTGGTGCTTGAATTTTGGTGCTTCGCTGACACCAACACGGATCTCGGCTTTAAGTCGGGCTCTGTTTATGTTATTATTGCAGGAATTAAAATCAAGGGGATGCCATGGCCAAGGTGATCGACTGGTTGAAACAGAACCGCAAGCTGCTGTTCTCGCTGGAAATCACGCCACCCGACCGCGGCAAAAGCGTGGACGACATCCTGGCCGGGATCGAGACCCTGATGCCCTTCGAGCCCCAGTTCATCAACGTCACCTACCACCAGCCCCACATGGTCTACGAGGAAAAGGATGGCGTCATCACCCGCCGGCCGCGGCGCAAGAAACCCGGCACCGTGGGCATCTGCAGCGCCATCAAGAACCGCTTCCGGGTGGAGCCGGTGCCGCACCTGATCTGCGGCAGTTTCAACCGCTACGAGACGGAAGACACCCTCATCGACCTCCATTTCCTGGGCATCGAGAACATCCTGGCCCTGCGCGGCGATCCCCCTCCGGGGCAGGCGCGCTACATCCCGGAGAAGGACGGCCACCAATACGCCAGCCAGCTGGTCGAGCAGATCGCCCAGCTGAACCGCGGCCAGTACCTCGATGAGCTGGAGGACCCTTTCCCGACCCATTTCTGCATCGGCGTCGCCGGCTACCCGGAGAAGCACTTCGAGTCGCCCAACCTGGAGAAGGACCTGGCCAACCTGAAAAAAAAGGTGGAGATGGGGGCGGAATACATCATCACCCAGATGTTCTTCGATTTCAAGCTGTACAAGAACTTCGTGGAGCAGGCCCGCGCCATGGGCATCGCCGTGCCCATCATCCCCGGGATCAAGCCCCTGGTCAGCAAAACGCAGATCCTCAACCATCCCCAGTTCGTTCCACGTCAACATCCCGGCCGAGCTCGTCGGGCTCATCGAGGAGGCCCGCACCCGCGAACAGGCGTTCGCCAGCGGCATCCGCTATCTCGCCCGCCTGACCGAGCAGCTCATCGCCTTCGGCGTCCCGGGCATCCACGTCTTCACCATGGGGCAGGGGCGCGCCGCCAAGGCCCTGCTGGAAGCGGTTTTCGCCGGAAGACCCTGAGCCGGAGCGGAGAGCGAAAGATGTCGCCAACGCCGCAAACCCGACCTCGCCAGGCGCCAGCGGGAAAAGGTGCTCGTCCTTGACGGCGCCATGGGCACCGCCGTCATGGCCGCCGCCCTGAACGGCGACGACTACCAGGGACACGACGGCTGCCACGATTTCCTCACCATTTCCCGCCCCGACGTCATCGCCGGGATCCATGCGGCCTATTTCGCGGCGGGCTGCGACATCATCGAGACCAACACCTTCGGCGGCCAGGCGGGCGAACTGGCCAAGTACGGGCTCCAGCGCCGCACCTATGAGCTCAACCGCAAGGCGGCGGAGCTGGCCGCCTCGGTCGCCGCCGACCACGGCACGGCGGAGCAACCGCGTTACGTGGCCGGCTCCATGGGCCCTGGTTCGCGCCTGCCCAGCCTGCTGCAGGCGGACTTCAGCGAGCTGGAGGATTCCTACTACCAGCAGGCGCTGGGGCTGCTCGACGGCGGGGTGGACCTGTTCCAGGTGGAGACCTGCCAGGACATGCTGCAGGCCAAGGCCGCCCTGCGGGCGCTGAATCGCGCGTTCGCCGAAAAGCGGCTGTCGCCGTCCGGTCAGCCTGCTGGTCACCCTGGAGAAGAACCGCATGCTGCTGGGAACGGACATCGCCACGGCGCTGGCCACGTTCCTGCCGTTCCCGCTCTTCGCCTTCGGCGTCAACTGCGGCACCGGCCCCGCGGAGATGCGCGACGCGGTCAGGACCCTGGCGGATACGTCCCCCTTCCCGCTGGCGGTCATGCCCAACGCCGGGCTGCCGAAGTTCAGCGGCGGCGAATATGTCTACGACCTGGCGCCCGCGAGCTTCGCCCGGCAGATGCGCGATTTCGTCACCGCCGGCGGCGCCTCCCTGGTCGGCGGCTGCTGCGGCACCACGGCGAAGCACATCCGCGCCCTCGCCCGCAGCGTGGGCGCCCTGGAGCCCCGCCCGCGCAAAAAAGTCGCCCGCCGCGGCCAGGCGACCTCCCTGTTCGCCGTCCAGGATTTTCGCGTAAGGCCCGCGCCGCTGATCATCGGCGAACAGACCAACGCCACGGGCAGCCGCAGGTTCAAGGCGGCGCTCCTGGACGGCGACCTCGACGCCATGCTCGCCGTCGCGCAAGGGCAGGCCCGTGAGGGGGCGCACCTGCTGGACCTGAACGTCGCCTATGCCGGGCGGGACGAAGCCGACGACATGAAGAAGGTCGCGGCCCGGCTCAACGCCCAGAGCCGGCTGCCGCTGATGCTGGACAGCGCCAGCATCCCGGCGCTGGAAGCGGGCTTGCGCCAGTGCGCCGGCCGGGCGGTGATCAACTCCGTCAACCTCGAGGACGGAGGCGCCCGCGCCGAAAAAATACTCAGGCTGGCCCGGGATTTCGGGGCCGCCGTCGTCTGCCTGGCCATCGACGAGCAGGGCATGGCCCGGGAGCGCGCGAAAAAATTGGCGGTCCTGCAGCGGCTGCATGACCTCGCCGTCAGCCGCGGCCTGCGCCCGTCCGACCTGTTCCTCGACCCGCTCACCTTCACCCTGGGCTCCGGGGACCCCGGCCTCGCCGCCGCCGGCGTGGAAACCCTGGCCGCGCTGCCGCTGCTGAAAAAAAAGATGCCCGCGGCGCAAACGCTGCTCGGGGTGAGCAACATCTCCTACGGGCTGCAGCCGTCGGCCCGGCGCATCGTCAACGCCGTCTTCCTCTACCACGCCGTCCGCCACGGCCTGGACGCCGCGATCTTCCATGCCGCCCGCGTGCTGCCGCTGAACCGCATCCCGGCCGCCGAGATCCGCCTGGCGGAAGGGCTCATCTTCAACCGCCGCCCCGCAGGCCACGACCCGCTGCGCGCGATCCTGGAGCATTTCGGCGAGGGCCAGAACCGGCCCAGCGCGGCGCAGGCCGTTGCCGCTTCCCCGGAAGAGCGCCTGCGCGCCTCGGTGCTCGACGGCAACGTCAGCGGCGTGCAGGGCGACCTCGACCTGCTGGCCGAAAAAATGCCCGCCCTGGATATCGTCAACGACATCCTGCTCAAGAGCATGGCCGAGGTGGGGGAGCTCTTCGAAAAAGGCATCATGCAGCTGCCCTTCGTGCTGCAGGCCGCCGAAGTGGTCAAGGCCGCCCTGGATCTTTTGGAGCCGCGCCTGCCCAAAAGCGGACGGCGGCTGCGCGGCTCCATGGTCCTGGCCACGGTCAAGGGCGACGTCCACGACATCGGCAAGAACCTGGTCGACATCATCCTGCGCAGCAACGGCTTCCGGGTGGTCAACCTCGGCACCAACCAGGGGGGGGCGGAGATCGCCGCCGCGGTCGCGAAGCACCGCCCCGGCCACGTGGGCTTGAGCGCCCTGCTGGTCAGGTCCACTCTGGAGATCGCCGGCATCCTGCGCCAGCTCGAGGAAAAGAACATCCGCCTGCCCGTGATCTGCGGCGGGGCGGCGCTGACCCCGTCGTTCGTGGAAACCGCCTTGAAGCCCGGATACAAGGGCAAGGTATATTATGCCGCCGACGCCTTCGCGGCCATGAAGATCATGGCGGGCACGGTTCCCGCCGCCGCCCGTCCCGCCGCCGCCAAAAAAATCGCCGCCGCGGCCGCCGCCGGCGGTCACGCCCGGCGCCGCCACTTGGCGCGCCCCGTTTTCCGGTTGGCGGCTGAAAAGCTGGACCCTGGAGGAAATCCTGCCCTTCATGGACCGCCGGATGCTGGTGCGCTCGCGCTGGCGCATGCGCGAGGGGGCGCGGGCGGACCAGTTCTATGAACAGACCCTCGGCTTGCTCGAGGCAAAGCGCATCCGGCGCTTCGCCGCGGTCTACGGCTATTTCCCCTGCCGCCGCCGGGGGGACACGGAACTCGTCCTCAGCGCGGGGCGCCGGGAGTTCTCCCTGTCTTTCCCGCGCCGGAAAAAGATCTCCCTGGCCGATTATTTCCGCGCGGACGGGGACGTGGCGCCCTTGTTCATCGTCACGGCTGGCGGGGCGATCCCGCGCCTGGAGAAACGGCTTTTCGCCTCCGACCAGTACAGCCGCTACCTGCTGCTGCACGGTTTCGCGGTGGAATTGACCGAAGCGCTGGCCGCCTGCATGCACCGCCATATCCGCCGCGAGCTGGGCCTGGGCGAAATGCGGGGTGCGCGGTTCAGCCCGGGCTATCCCGCCTGGCCGGAATTGGCCGACCAGGAGAAGCTCGTGCGCCTGCTCCACGCCGGCCGCGTCGGGGTGTCGTTGAGCGAGACCTTCCAGCTGCTGCCCGAATTGAGCGTCAGCGCCCTGGTCATCGGCCACCCGCAGGCGACCTATTTCTGAGGACAGGAGCCCACGTGAAAGAAAAGCCCGACAGTCAACCCCGCCCGCTGCAGCCCTGCGAGCCCGAGGCGGTGATCTCTCCCTTCGAGGAAAAAGTGGAATCATGGCGCCAGCGGGGCAGCCTTTTCCTGGGGCCGCTGCTCGGCCTGGCGGTAAGGCTCATGCCCATGCGCGGCGTCAGCCCCGAAGCGCATGCCCTGGCCGCCATCATCGCCTGGATCGTCGTCTGGTGGATAGGGGAGCCGGTCCCGATCCCGGTCAGCGCCCTGCTGGGGGCCGTCCTGTGCGTGCTGGCCGGCGTCGCCGACGCCAAGACCGTCCTGGCGCCATTCGCCGAGCCGACCATTTTCCTGTTCCTGGGCAGCTTCATCCTGGCCCGCGCCATGAGCGTCCAGGGCCTGGACCGGAGATTCGCCTTCGGCATCCTGTCCATGGGCTGGATCGGCGACCGGGCCTGGCGCATCCTGTTCGCCTACGGCGCCATTTCCGCTTTCATCTCCATGTGGATCAGCAATACCGCCACCACGGCGATGATGTTCCCGATCGGGCTCGGCATCATCACGGCTATGGCGGGGCTGCTGGAAAAAAAATGCGGCCGGGCGATCGACCCGTCCCGCTTCCGCTTCGCGACGGGGATGATGCTGATGGCCGCTTACGCCTCGTCGGTGGGGGGCATCGGCACGCCGGTGGGCACTCCGCCCAACCTGATCGGCCTGGCCATGATCGAAAAGTTCGCCGGGGTGAAGATCCCCTTCTTCCGCTGGATGTTGTTCGCGGTGCCCATGCTGCTCGTGATGTACGCGCTGCTGTTCTTCCTGCTGTATTTCCTGCACCGGCCGGAAATGCCCCTGATCGCGGGCAGCCGCGACTACGTGCGCCAGGAGCTGGCCAAGCTCGGCCCCTGGAGCCGGGGCCAGAAGAACGCCCTGGCGGCCTTCCTGGTGACGGTCTGCCTCTGGGTGATCCCGGGGTTCCTGGCCGTGTTCCGGGGCAGCGCCTCGGCGCCGGCCAAATGGTACGGCGGCCACCTGCCCGAGTCCGCCGCCGCGCTGCTCGGGGCGGCCCTGCTGTTCCTGCTTCCCGTCGACTGGAAGAAAAGGGAGTTCACCATCACCTGGCGGCAGGCGGTGGACATCGACTGGGGCACGCTGCTGCTGTTCGGAGGCGGCTTGAGCCTGGGCAACCTCATGTTCACGACCAAGCTGGCCGACCATGTCGGCCAGGGGCTGCTGCGGGTCTCGGGCGCCGAGTCGCTCTGGGGAATCACCTTTGCCGCCATTTTCATCGCCATCATCGCCAGCGAAACGACCTCCAATACCGCGGCGGCGAACATGGTGGTCCCGGTCGTCATCAGCCTGGCGCTGGCCGCCGGAGTCAACCCCGTGCCGCCGGCGCTGGGCGCCATCATCGGCTGCAGCTGGGGGTTCATGCTGCCGGTTTCCACCCCCCCGAACGCCATTGTCTACGGCTCCGGCCTGGTGCCGATTATGAAAATGGTCAGGGCCGGGTTTCTCTTCGACCTGATGGGCGGCCTGGTCATCTGGGCCTGCCTGAGGCTCTTGTTGCCCTGGATCGGGCTGGCCTGAGAGGAGGTCGCGCCATGAAAGCGATTCTGACTGCGCTGGGAAAAACGGCGTTGATTCTGGCCGCCATGGCCTGGCTGGCGCCCGCGGCGCCGCTCGGCGCCCAGGAGATCCAATTCCCGTTCATCCAGGCGCTGGCCTGGATCCCGTCGCTGGAGGGCCGCGTGCTGCCGCCGGGGGAGCGGAGCTGGGAATTCACCATTTCCGATGCCAATATTTTCTCGTTCACCCGTGATTTCGAAGCCATCAACGACCTTTCCGTCCTCGCCTTCTGCTTTTCCCATCGCCGCTCCCTGTCCCGGAGCATCACCCTCGAGGTCGCCGGCGGCGTTCGCAGTTATTACGACGGCGGCCTCGACCAGTTCATCAAGAAGGTCGACTCGGCGCTGGGATACTCCGATTCGGGGCGCGACATCTTTCCGGAAAAGACGATCCACTACAAATACAAGGACCGTTTTTACTACCGGCGGAACCGCTGGGCCCCGTCGCCGCTGGTGATCAGCCTCGCCGCCCGGATCCGCCGTTTCGGCTCGGTGGACCTGAACGGACGGCTGGGGCTGGGCATCCCCCTCTCCGACCAGCCCGGGATCTCTTCCAAAAAGCCCTATCTGCTGGCGGGGGTGATGGGGGAGTACTACCGGGACAAGGTGTCCGTATCCGCCTCGCTGCTGGCGGTGTACTTCGACCGGCCGGATTGGCTGTCCGGCGAAGACTCCCGGCGCCATTATTTCCAGGCCGAAGTGAAGGCGACCCTCTCCCGCTGGGTTTTGGGCGTCATCCTGCGCTCCTCGCCGCTCACGTTCTCCGAGAACGCCAACCCCGGCAAGATGATGTACATCGCCTTCCGCTTCAAAAACGGCATCGAGATCGGCCTGATGGAGGACCTGCCTCCCATGGACACCGTCCCCGACGTGGCCATGTATGTCAAGCTCGACCTGCACCCCGGGCACAAGTAAGGACCGACGACGGCCAGGCGGCGGGATTTGACTTTTCAGCGATTGCTCCCTATAATCAAGGCAATGAAAAGCGAGTTGTCGGGTACGTTTTAAATGGAAGAATTCATCTGCCCGGACGATCTGGGCGATCATTTCCCGGTCCTGATCCAGAAAAACACGGCCGCCTTCGAGGGGGCGTTCGACCTGGAGATCTCCCTGCGCGGCAACAAGATCATGTTCGCGGGCGACGGCGCCCAGGCCAGGAAATTCAAGAAATACCTGCAGCACCTGGCCCGCATCCACGCAGGAACACGGCCGCCTGCGCGACCAGGACATCCAATACAGCCTGCAACTGGTCGAAAGCGGCGAGATCGACCAGATGCAGGAAAAAATATTCAAAAAGAACCATATCAAGGTGGACGGCAAGGAAGTTTTCCCCAAGACCCCCAACCAGCATATTTATGTCCAGGCCATCCAGGAGCGGGACATGGTGTTCGGCATCGGGCCGGCGGGAACCGGCAAAACCTTCCTGGCCATCGCCATGGCCCTGAATTTCCTGCTCAGCAAGAGGGTGGAGCGCATCGTTCTGACGCGCCCGGTGGTGGAAGCCGGTGAAAAGCTGGGCTTCCTGCCCGGCGACATCCAGCAGAAGATCAATCCCTACCTGCGCCCGCTTTATGACGCCCTATATTTCCTTATCGGCTTCGAAAGGACCTCGGAACTGATCGAAAAAGGGATCATCGAGATCGCGCCGCTGGCCTACATGCGCGGCCGGACCATCAACGACGCGTTCATCATCCTCGACGAGGGGCAGAACACCGTGGATTCCCAGATGAAGATGTTCCTGACCCGCTTCGGATTGAATTCGCGGGTGGTGGTCACCGCCGATATCACGCAGATCGACCTGGACATCCCGAAAAAATCCGGGATATTCAAGGCCATCCGCATCCTGAAAAACGTGCCGGGGATCAACGTGGTGCACCTGACCATGAAGGACGTGGTCCGCCATCCGCTCATCCAGCGCATCATCGAAGCCTACGAAAGGGCGGAAAAATGAATTTCGACCTGGAATTGAAAAAGAAAATCAAGCAGCCGGCCGCCCCGGAAAAAAGCAGCTCCCCGCTGGGCAAGCTGCTGATCGGCGCCCTTTTTGTCCTGAGCATCGCCTATATCAGCTACGTGCCCCCGGCGCGCTCCATCATGGATTCCGGCCTGAAAGCAGGCGACATCGCCGGCGAAGACATCGTCATCCGCAAGGACATGACCGTGGAGGACCGGGAAACGACCGTGCAGAACCGGCGCAAAGCGCTGGACAGCCTGGTCCCGGTGTACGAATTCAACGAGCAGAAGGTCGCCGGCAGCCAGATGCTGCTGAACGAGTGGTTCAAATTCTTCAAGGATATCCGCAAGGAATTCCCCCTGAAAAAGCAGAACCTGGCGGCTATCCGCACCCGCATCAGCGAGAATTTCGGCCTGGACCTGCCGCCGGCGACGATCAGCGCGCTCATCCAGTCCAATACCTTCGCCAAGATCGACCTGAACCGCCTGCTGTCGGAAATCAAAAGCTGGGAAGATAGGGGCATTTTGCTTTCCAAGATAGGCATCCCCAAGGGCGCCGGCGACATAATCATCATTTACAATGAGAAAAAAGGTTATTACCAGGCCAAATTGTCGGATTTTTTCGATCTGAACGATATTGACGGCAATTTGTCCGCATTTTTATCGGATTCCCGGCTCGATAAGCGGGAAAAAGAACTTCTAAAGCCCATCCTCCTGGAATTCATCTCCATCAACGTCTCTTTTTCGAAGGTTTTGACCCGCCTCCAGGAAGAGAAGACCCTGGCGCTGGTCAACCCCGTCTTCATTCATTTGAAAAAGGGCAAGATCGTCCTCCGCCGCGGGGACGAGATCAACAAGGACCAACTGCGCCTGATCCAGTTGATCGCGGCCGAGGAAACGACGAGCTCGCAGAAATTGCCGGGCATTTTCCTTATCCTCACGACCTTGAGCATCCTGTTTTTCTTCTTCTGGCGGCTGAACGCCCTGACCCAGACCGGCGGCATCAACCGCAACCGGCTCAATTTCGTTTCCGGGATGACCTTGATCGCCAGCGCGGTGATATACCGCCTGGCGCTGTTCATCTACCCGCTGATCCTGAAAAACGTCACCCTCGACATCCAGTCCGACGGCGCCGGGCTGGTCTATGGCATCCCCTTCGCCGTCGGCTCGCTGATCATCGCCTTCCTTTTCGACCTGCAGAGCGCGGTCATTTTTTCGTTCATCAACGCCATCATCGGCGGTTTCATCTGCGACTGGAATTTCCCCATCCTGCTTTTCGTGCTGGCCGGCAACCTCGCCGTCGCCTTCGGCGTCGAATATTACCAGCGCTTGAAGCGTTCCTCCATCCTGAAAGCGGGTTTTTTCTGGCTGCTGCCGGTCAATATCCTCACCACCCTGATGTTCGCCCTGACCGGCGAGGACGCCAGCTGGACGAAAGTCGCCTTTTACGTGATCCTGGGGATCCTTTCCGCCCTGCTGTCGGCGCTGCTCGCCAATTTCATGATCCCGCTCTGGGAGGTGATATTCAAACTGGTCACCGACCTGAAGCTGGTCGAGATCACCAATCTCAACCTGCCGGTTTTCCGCGAAATGCTGGAAAAGGCGCCGGGCACCTATCACCACTCGCAGATGGTGGCCTCGCTGGCGGAGGCCGCCGCCCAGGAGCTGGACCTGTCGCCGCTGCTGGTGCGGGCCATGGCCCTGTACCACGATCTGGGCAAGATCGAGAACCCCCAGTTCTTCACCGAGAACCAATCGGTCTACGACGACCCCCACGGGCAGCTCACCCCCCTGGACAGCGCCAAGGTCATCATCGCCCACATTCCCCAGGGAATGGAAAAAGCCGAGGAGCTGAAACTCCCGAAAAAGGTCATGCAGGCGATTTCCCAGCATCACGGCACCAAGCGGGTAAAATATTTTTACGCCAAGGCCAAGGAGCTCAAAGCGGGGGAGATGGACGATTTCGACGACAACATGTTCCGTTATCCCGGCCGCAAGCCGCAGCAGATCGAGGAGGCCATCATCATGCTGGCCGACCAGGTGGAAGCGGCTTCCAAGAGTCTCTCGGCGCCGGACGACGGCGACATCCGCAACGTGGTGGAGAAGATCATCGCCTCCGACATCGCCGAAAACCAGTTCGACGAGTGCGACGGCCTGACCTTCAAGGCGCTGCACATCATCGCCGGGAGCTTTTACGGCAAGCTGGCGTCGATCTACCACCAGCGCGTCGCCTACCCGGGCTTCGATTTCAGCAAGGGGAAGACGGAATGATCCGCATCCAGCACGAAGGCTTCCCCCTGGCGGAAAAAAAATTCCAGGGACTGGCCAATAAAATCGCCGCCCGCATCGGCCTGAAGGGGACGGCGACCATCCGCCTCGCCGGAGCCGCCGAGGTCCGGACCCTGAACCGCAAGTACCGCGGCATCGACCGCGCCACCGACGTGCTGAGTTTCCCGCTGGGGGAAAAACTGCCCGAAGGGCTCTACGCCGGCGACGTGCTGATCTGCATGCCGATCGCCGGGAAGCAGGCGCGGCAGAACTCGCAATCGCTGGAAAAAGAGCTGTTGCTGCTCATGATCCACGGCCTGCTGCACCTGCACGGGCTCGACCATGAGCGCGACCAGGGGGAAATGCAGGCTCAGCAGGCGCGCTTGTTCGCCGCCTTCGCCGGAGAACTCCCATGAGCCTGGCCATCCTTGCCGCCCTCTACATCATCGCCATCCTTTTCCACCTGCTCGAGAGCAGCTTCGAGAGTTTTTCGCGCATTTCGCTGGCCAAGTTCCTCAAAAGCATGGAAGGCCGCCGCCACCTGCCGCGCTTCGCCTTCGTCGAAAAGTTCGACCTGGTCATCCATTCCCTGGAGACGGTCGTTTTCGTCCTGCAGATCATCCTGCTGCTGTGCACCTTCCAGGCCCTGGAGGCGTGGCTCCCTTCAGCGGCGGCGCGCATCCTGCTCATCGGCCTGTTCTACCTCGTGTTCTTCAACGTGGTCTTCTATATCGTCGCCTATATCAATCGCGAAAAGGTGCTGCGCGGCCTGATCTTCCTGTTCCCCCTGGCCTGGTTCATCTTCTATCCCCTGAATTTCATCTTTTCCCTCTTTTTAAAGGAAAACCCGGTCGAGCACAACGAGCATTACGGCGCCGAGCCGAGCGAAGAGCAGCTGGAAGTGTTCCTCGAGGAGGGGGCGAAGGAGGGGGTGATCGAGAAAGAGGACCAGGAAATGATCGAGAGCGTCCTCGAGTTCGGGGATACCCTGGTCAAGGAGATCATGACGCCGCGGGTGGACATGGTCCACGTGCATATCGACTCCAGCCTGGAGGAGATCGTCGCCATCATCCGCGAGAAGAAGAAATCCCGCTTCCCGGTCATCGCCGACAAGCTGGACAACGTCGAGGGCATCATCCTGGCCAAGGACGTCCTCGATTACTGGGGCCGCAGCGATTTCCACGTCCGCGAGATCCTGCGCCCGCCGTTCTTCATCCCCGAGACCATGCGCATCCTGGAGCTGCTGAAGGAAATGCAGAAGACCAAGCAGAAGTTCGCCATCGTCAGCGACGAGTTCGGCGGCGTCTCCGGCGTGATCAGCATGGAGGACATCATCGAGGAGATCGTCGGCGACATCAAGGACGAATACGACGACGACCTGGAACCGATCGCCCGCGACCGCGACGGCTACACCGTGCGCGGCGACATCGCCATCTATGAACTGAACGAGTCCCTGGGGATCGAGATCAACGACAACGAGGACTACCAGACCGTCGCCGGCCTGATCAGCTGCATGCTGGGGAAGATCCCGTCGGTCCAGGACAAGGTCACGGTCGAGGGCTACGTGTTCGAAGTGAAGGAAATGGAGAAGAACCGCATCAAGACGGTGCGCATCACCCATGAAAAAAAGTGAGCCGCGCCGGTCGGGATACGTCGCCCTGCTGGGCCGGACCAACGTCGGCAAATCGACCTTCCTCAACGCCGTGATGGAGTCCAAGATCGCCATCGTTTCCGACAAGCCCCAGACCACGCGCAAGAAGATCCTGGGCATCAAGACCACGGAAGCGGGCCAGGCCGTCTTCTTCGACTGCCCGGGCATCCACAAGCCCCACTTCCGGCTGAACGAGCGCATGATGAAGGATGTGCGCGACGCCCTGCACGACGCCGACCTCGTCCTCTTCTTCGTCGACATCGGCGCCGCCGAGCACGACGAGTTCATCTTCGACCTGTTGCGCGAATCGCGGCAAAAGCGTCTTCCTGGTGATCAACAAGATCGACAAGCTGAACAAGGGACGGGTGCTGGAGAAGATCCAGGAATACAAGGACGCCTTCCCCTGGAAGGAGATCGTCCCCATCTCGGCGCTGAAGGGCGACAACCTCGACCTGATCGAGACGCTGATCTTCCAATCCCTGCCCGAGGGCGAGAATTTTTACCCCGCCGAGGAGACGACGCTGCAGACGCAGAACTATTACGTGGGCGAGCTGATCCGCGAGAAAGTGCTGGACCAGGTCGAGGACGAGCTGCCGTTCACCACCACGCTGAAGGTCGAGGAGATCGTTGACCGCGGCGAAGTGGTCTACGTGCGCGCCGAGATCTACGTCGAGTCGACCTCGCAGAAGAAGATCGTCATCGGCAAGCAGGGCGGCCTGATCAAGCGCATCGGCACCGACGGCCGCGCGGCCCTGGAGGAATACTTCGCCAAGAAGGTGTTCCTCGACCTGCACGTCAAGGTCGTCCCCGACTGGCGCAATTCCCCCCAGGTCATCCACGAAATTTTCGACTGAGCAGCGCACCGTCCGCGCCAACGGCCCTGGCCGCCGCTTTCGCGGTTGCTATTTATCCATTAATATAATAAAATAGGCCTTAGCAAATGTTCAAAACAAACACGCTGCGCTCCAAGTTCCTGCTGTCGTTCATGCTGATCAGCCTGGTGAACATCGCCATCTCTTCATTCCTGATTTTGAATATCGTCGATGCCGCCAACAACCGCATGGCCAAGACGAGCTTCGTGCGCTGGGCCAAGGACTTCGAGGCCATGGCCGAGCCGAATTTCATCTATTTCAACTACATGAACCTGACCTCGCAGACCGAGGATATCCTGAAAGGCAACGACCAGGATTTCATCATGCTCTTCGACGCCCAGGGCAAGGAGATCTTCTTCAAGGGCCCGGAAGGGACCAAGGCCGGGCTGGAACCGTTCCGTTCCGAGGCGGACGAGAAGGTCGTCGAGGCCACCTTCAATGCCAAGCCCTATTACCTGATCGCCCTGCCGGTCAAGGTCGCCGCCGCCGACACGGTGTGGGGCCGCATCGTCTTCGGCCACTCCAACGAGCAGAACCGGGCGGTCCTGGCGGAATTGCGCCTGTACATCCTCATCATCTCGGCCGTGCTGCTGACGGTCTTCATCATCATCATCGTGCTCATCAACCGCAAGCTCACCCAGCCCATCCAGCTGCTGAAAAACGGCCTGGAAAAGATCAGCTACGGGAATTTTTCCCACCGCATCGACATCCGCTCCAACGACGAGTTCTCCTACCTCGGCAACCAGTTCAACGAAATGGCCGAGAAGATCGAGAGCATGATGACCGAGATCGAGGCCACCCACCACGACCTGGAGAGACAGGTTACCGCGCGCACCCGCGAGCTGAACGAGTCGAACCAGAAGCTGCAGGTCGCCATGCAGGAGCTGCGGGACACGCAGCAGCACATCATCCAGTCGGAGAAGCAGAAATCGCTCACGGCGATCGTCTCGGGCTTCGCCCACGAGATCAACAACCCGCTGACCGGGATCCTGGGCTACGTCGACCTCATCTCCATCCGCGAGGACACTACCCCCTACATCAAGGAAAAACTGAGCAGCATCCAGAAGCAGGCCGTGCGCATCAAGAACATCATCGACCAGCTCAACCAGCTGAACCCGGACATGGAACAGGTCAAGATGGAGATCAGCCTTTCCAACCTGCTGGAAAAACTGGTCAAGGTCGTCGCCAGCCGCCCGGACAACAGCGAGGTTGCCGTCGTCAAGAACCATTTCAGCGAGGACATCACCATCCAGGGCAACCATTTCGCCCTGCTGGCAGGTCTTCGAAGGCATCGTGGAGAACGCCATCGAAGCCCTGCGCGAGAACAACATCCAGAACGGCAAGGTCGTCATCGACCTGAAAAAATCGATGGACGGCCGCCAGGCCATCGTGGACGTCAGCGACAACGGCGGCGGCTTCAAGAACCTGGACAAGGCCTTCGACCCTTTTTATACCACCAAGAGCCGCACCCAGAAAAAGGGGATCGGCCTGACCATCGCCTACAACATTATCCAGGAACACCAGGGGAACATCGTCATCAAGAACAACGACAACGGGGGGGCAACCGTGTCGGTCTACCTGAAGATCGCTGAAAAGAAAAGCAAAAACCAAACGCTAGCGGAGGAAAAATAAATGCTCAAAACCATGAGGAAAAACGTTAAATCGCTCTCCTGGGTCCTGTGGCTGGTCATATTGACGTTCGTCGGCTTCATTTTCGTGCAGTGGGGCTCGGGCGGCTTCGACATCCGAGGCCCTGGCCAACGACGTCGCCGCCGTCGGCCGGTACAAGATCAGCGGCGAAGAGTTCCAAAAGAACCTTACCCAGAGCCTGGGAATGTACAGCAAGCAGTTCAAGAACAACCTCAGCCGCCAGGCGATCAACCAGCTGGGCATCGCCGAGCAGGTGCTCCAGGGCATCATCAGCGGGCGCATGATCCAGTCCGAAGCCGCGAAACTCAACCTGGAAGTCAGCAACGCCGAGCTGCAGGACGCCATCCGCTCGTATCCCGCCTTCCAGCGCGACGGGAAATTCATCGGCTCGGAGGAATACGAACGGCTGCTGGCCTATAATCAAATGACGGTGAAGGATTTCGAGGCCGGATTGAAAAAAGACCTGCTCAGCGAAAAGCTGAAGGAATTGGTGACCGCCGACGTGACGCTCGACGCCGACACCCTGCGCGCCGATTACCGCAAGGAGAACGACAAGGCCGAACTGGAGTATATCGCCTTTAAAAGCGACGAGATCAAGGAAGCCCCCGAGGTCAGCGAGGCGGAGATCGCCGATTTTTACCAGAAGAACCCGGCGCTGTTCCAAAGCCCTGAAAAAAGGGGCGGGGAGGTCCTGGCCCTGAAGTTCGCCGATTTCAAGAAAGAGATCACCCTGAAGGAAGACGAGATGTTCTCGTATTTCAAGGCCAACAAGAACATGTTCAAGGTCCCGGGAAAAACCAGGGTCAGCCGGATCTGGATCGCCTATGACGCCCAGACGCGCGACCAGGTCCTGAAAAAAATGGACGAGATCGCCGCCGGGCTCACGCCGGCGAATTTCCCGGAAAAGGCCCGCGAGCTGTCGGGCGACGAAAAAGCCAAGGAGGGGGGAGACTGGGGCTATTTTGCCTGGCAGAATTTCACCGCCCAGGAAAGGACCATGATCAACAACCTTGACGCCAACGAGATCTCCTCGCCCGTGGACGCGGGCCAGGGCTTCGCGCTCCTGTATGTGGCCGAAAAGGTCCCGGATACGCAGGAGGAATACGACAAGGTCAAGGCGCGCATCCGCGGCGTGCTGGAGAACGAGAAATTGAAGAAGCCTGGCCATGGAACGCATCAGCCAGGCCTATGAAAAGATCAAGAAGGCCGACAACCTCAAGGAGGGCGCCGGGAAACTGGCCGCCAAGGTGACCGACAGCGGCCTGCTCACCCAGGGGCAGCCCATCAAGGGCATCGATGAAATGGGCTACATCTCCCAGAAGCTGTTCACCATGCGCGCCAATGAGATCTCCCCGCCCCTGGAATTCCCCGAGGGGGTCGCCGTGGTCCGCCTGACCCGCATCGTCAAGCCGGAAACCGAGCCCCTCGCCGCCGCCAGGGACAAGGTCAAAATGGAAGTGCAGAACGCGAAGAAGCTGCAGCTGCAGATGGCGCGGGCCCAGAACGTGGCCGCGGAACTGAACAAGCTGGCCGACGCCAAGAAGATCGAGGAGTACCTGAAAAAAGAGAACCTGAAAGCGGAAAGCGCCACCTACCAGCGCGGGAACCGCCTGGCCGACTTCCCTGAAACGCCGGGGCTGGACGATGCCGTTTTCGCCATGCCGGAGAACTCTTATTCCGCCCCGCTCGACCTGAAGACGGCCGCCGTCATCGTCAAGCTGAAGAGCAAGAAAACCGTCTCCGACCAGGATTTCGCCAGGGAACGCGACGGCTATTACCGCCGCCGGCTCGCCGACGCCAAGAACAGCCGCTTCGGCTCTTTCCTGCTGAGCAAGAAGGACGACTACAAGATCCGCTTCAACGCCGAGGTATTCGAGAAGATCAAAGAGTCCGTGATCTCCCGCTTCCGCTAAAGAGGTGACCATGAGCCATGAACCCGAAGTCAAAGGCATGCCCGAAGGCGCATTCGAAGTCCTGCCCGCGGGCAAGGAATACTCCCCTTACATCGCCGCCGGCACGGTGCTGCAGGAAGTGACGGCGCGGTCGGTGATCCTCGGCCTGATCATGGCCGTGGTCTTTTCGGCGGCGGCCGCCTTCCTGGGGCTGAAGATCGGCCAGGTGTTCGAGGCCGCCATCCCCATCGCCATCATCGCCGTCGGCGTCTCGCCGCTTTTCAAGAGGAAAAGCACCATCCTGGAGAACGTCATCATCCAGTCGATCGGCGCCGCCTCGGGAGTGATCGTCGCCGGCGCCATTTTCACCCTGCCGGCCCTTTTCATCCTCGGGCTGGACAAGACGGTCGGCTTCGACCTGTTCAAGATATTCATGGTCTCCTTCCTGGGCGGGGCGCTGGGCGTCCTGTTCCTGATCCCGTTCCGCAAGTATTTCGTCAAGGAGATGCACGGCCATTTCCCCTTCCCCGAAGCCACGGCGACGACCCAGGTGCTGGTCGCCGGCGAAAAGGGCGGCGCCCAGGCCAAGATCCTGGTCAAGAGCATGATCATCGGCGGCGTCTTCGATTTCATGGTCCATTCGGTGGGCGCGTTCAACGAGGTCTTCACCACCCGCATCTTCGGGGTCGGCCGGGCGCTCGCCGACAAGGCCAAGATCGTCTTCAAAATGGACGTGCTCTCGGCCGTCCTCGGGCTCGGCTATATCATCGGCCTCAAATACACGTCGATCATCGCCGCCGGCAGCCTGCTCTCCTGGTTCCTGCTGGTGCCGGTGATCTATTATTTCGGCCAGTTCATCCCGGCCGAGCTCGTGGGCAACGCCACCAAGCTGATATCGGCCATGAGCGCCGAGGAGATCTTCCGCAACTACGTCCGCTTCATCGGCATCGGCGCCATCGCCATGGCCGGCATCATCGGCATCCTGAAATCCTCGAAGATCATCGTCCAGGCCTTCGGCATGGGCTTCAAGCAGATGTTCCGCAAGGCCGCCGTGGGCGATGAAAAGACGCCCCGGACCCAGACCGACCTGAACATGAAGTACGTCATTCTCGGGCTGGCGGTGACGGCGGTGGTCATCTGGGTGTTTTTCAGCTTCTCGGTGCTGAGCCCGGTGCCGCACCCCCTGCGGCTCGGCCTGATCGCCATGGTCACGGTCTTCGTGATCAGCTTCCTGTTCACCTCGGTGGCGGCGCGGGCCATCGCCATCGTCGGCACCAACCCGGTCTCGGGCATGACCATGATGACCCTGATCCTGAGCAGCCTGGTGCTGGTCGCCGCCGGCCTGACCGGCCAGTACGGCATGTACGCCGCCCTGCTCATCGGCGGGGTGGTATGCACGGCGCTGTCCATGTCGGGCGGCTTCATCACCGACCTGAAGATCGGCTACTGGCTGGGCTCCACGCCGGCCAAGCAGGAGAAATACAAGTTCCTCGGCATCCTGCTCTCTTCGCTGACCGTCGGGCTGGTCATCTTCCTGCTGAACCAGACCTACGGCTTCACCAGCACCTCCGCCCTGACGGCGCCGCAGGCCAACGCCATGGCCGCCCTGATCCAGCCGCTGATGAACCCGGGGGCGCAGGTGCCCTGGCTGCTCTACGGCGTCGGCGTCCTGACCGCGCTGATCATGGAGTTCATCGGCGTGCCGCCGCTGGCCTTCGCCCTGGGCATGTACATCCCGCTGGAACTGAACACGCCGCTGGTCATCGGCGGCCTGATCGCCTACCTGGTCAGCCGCTCCAGCAAGGACAAGGAGCTGGCGACCAAGCGCTATGACAAGGGCATCCTCATCGCCTCGGGCTTCATCGCCGGCGGGGCGATCATCGGCGTGGTCAGCGCCATCCTGAAATACCTCAACTTCGAGCGCTTCATCCACCTGGGCTGGGCCGAGAAGTCCTTCGGCGAGACCATCTCCCTGGTCATGTTCATCGCCCTGGCGATCTATCTCTATTTCGACTCGCGCAGCGCCAGGAAGGAGGATTGATGGAAAAGGAAAAGATCGCCCAGGCCATCGAGATACTGAACGAAACGGATATCGACCTGTGGATGGTCATCGACCGCGAATCCGGGCTGCTGACCGACCCGATCATGGATTTCGTGGTCGGCGACGGCGCCACCTGGCTCTCCTTTTTCATGTTCTTCAAGAGCGGCGGCAAGCACGCCATCGTCGGCAACCTGGACATCGAGAAATTCCGCCGCGCCGGGCTTTTCGATACCGTGACCGCCTACAAGGGCAGTCCCAAGGCCGACCTGCTCGCCATGCTGCAGCGCCACGACCCCAAAAAGATCGCCATCGACTATTCGCCGGACTGCGCCGCCGCCGACGGCCTGACCCACGGCAACTACCTGAACCTGCTGGAGCTGCTGAAAGGGACCGACTTCGCCGGCCGGCTGGTCTCGGCCGAGGACGTGATCGCCAAGCTCCGCGGCCGCAAGTCGCCCGAGGAGTTGCGCCGCCTCAAGAGCGCCTGCCAGAAGACCCTGGATATCTATGGCCGGGTGGGCGGGGCGGTGCGGCCGGGGATGAGCGAAAAGGAGCTGGCCGCCTGGATCACCGGCCAGCGCGAGAAAATGGGGCTCGAGCCCGCCTGGGAAGTGAGCAGCTGCCCGGCGGTGTTCAGCGGCCCCCAGGAGATCGGCGCCCATTCTTCGCCCACGGGCAACGTCCTGCGTCCCGGCCACATCTTCAACATCGATTTCGGGGTCAAGGTCGAAAAATACTGCTCCGACCTGCAGCGGACCTGGTACATCCTGCGCCCGGGGGAGAAGCAGGCGCCGCCCGAAGTCGCTCGCGGCTTCGCCGTCCTGCTCGAGTCGATCCGCCTGGCTTTCGTGGCGCTGAAGCCCGGAGCGCGCGGGCTGGACATCGACTCCGCCGCCCGCCAGCATATCGTCTCCCAGGGCTATGACGAGTATCCCCACGCCCTCGGGCACCAGGTGGGGCGCTACGCCCACGACGGCGGCGCGCTGCTGGCGCCGGCGTGGGAACGCTACGGCAACCTGCCCTTCACCCCCCTGGAAAAGGACCAGGTGTTCACCATCGAGCCGCGGATCTATATCAAGGACTTCGGGGTGGCCACGGTCGAGGAGATGGTGGTCATCACCGCCGGCGGCGCCGAATACCTTTCCCAACCCCAGCTGGAATTGTACCTGGTGAAACCCGGGCACACGAGCAAATGACAAGCGCCGAGGCGATCCGCCGGAAAAAGCCCGACTGGCTCAAAACGCGCCTGCCGGGCGGGGACGCCTATTTTGCCTTGAAAAACAAGCTGGAAAAGAGCGGTTTGCACACCATCTGCCAGAGCGCCAGGTGCCCGAACGCCCATGAGTGCTGGAACGCCAACCAGGCCACGTTCCTGGTCATGGGCGACATCTGCACGCGAGACTGCCGCTTCTGCGCGGTCGCCGGCGGCCTGCCCGCCCCCCTGGACCCGGACGAAGGCCGGAAGGTGGCGGAGGTGGCGGGGCTGATGGACCTGAACTACGCGGTGGTCACGTCGGTGACCCGCGACGACCTCCCGGACAAGGGCAGCCGCCACATCGCCGGGATCATCGCCACCCTGAAGCGCGAGCGCCCGCAGCTCAAGGTCGAGGTCCTGGTGCCCGATTTCGACGGGCGCCACGACTGCCTGGACCCGGTGCTGGACGCCGGGCCCGACGTCCTGGCCCACAACGTGGAGACGGTGCCTTCGCTGTACGCCAGGGTGAACCGCCGGCCGGCGGCGTTCGACCGCTCGCTGCGCATCCTGGAGCGCGGCAAGGAGCGGGGCTGGATCACCAAGACCGGCCTGATGGTCGGCCTGGGCGAGTCGGCGGTCGAGATCGAGGAATTGTTCCTGGTTTTGCGCGAGCGGGGAGTGGACGTGCTGACCATCGGCCAATACCTGCAGCCCGACCACCGCCACCTCGAGGTCAGCCGCTATTATTCCCCGGCCGAATTCGCCGACCTCAAGGAGTCGGCGCTGGGCCACGGTTTCCTGGGGGTGGAGTCCGGTCCCTTCGTCCGGAGTTCCTATCATGCCGAACGACTTTACCAAACGGTGACCCGTGCGCTATCTCGTATTCAGTGACATCCACAGCAACGTCGAGGCCTTCGAGAAGTTCCTCGCCCAGAAGAAGGTGAAAAACATCGACAAGATCCTGTTCCTCGGCGACCTGGTCGGCTACGGCCCCAACCCCGACGAAGTGATCTCCCAATTCCGCCAGCTGCCGAACCTGCGGGCCGTGCGCGGCAACCACGACAAGGTCATCGCCGACCTGGAGTCGTCCTCGCTGTTCAACCCGGCCGCCGCCTTTTCCGCCGAGTGGAGCAAGCTGAAGATCTCGCCGGCGAATTTCCAGTACCTGAAGAAGCTGGCGAAAGGGCCGCAGGTCATCGACCGTTTCATCACCATCTGCCACGGTTCCACCTTCGACGAGGATTATTACGTCTTCTCCCAGTTCGAAGCCAGCGAGTCCTTCAAGTTCATGGAGACCTCGATCGGTTTTTTCGGCCACACCCATTTCCCCATCATCTACTACCTGCGCAACGAGAAGCTGGACGTCGTCCCCTTGAGCGAGAACACGCGCATCAAGCTCGACGCCAACACCCGCTACCTGATCAACCCCGGCTCCATCGGCCAGCCGCGCGACAAGAACCCGGCTTCCAGTTACATCGTGTTCGATTCGACCAAGATGGAAATCAGTTTCAACCGCTTCACATATGAAGTGGGCAAGACGCAGAAAAAGATCCGCGAGGCCGGATTGCCCGAACTTTTGGCCAGCCGCCTGGAGGCAGGCGTGTGAGGTCGCCAAGGAGGAGCCCATGAAAAACGAGGAAATCAGGAATTTCGTCGAAAAGGTGATCAGCGACAAGATGCAGCTGCTGCTGAACCGCATCGATTCGTTCCAAAGCAACCTGTTCCGGGACATCGAGAAGCTCAAGGACCTGGACGAACTGACCAAGTTCACCATGCCCAAGGAGTTGACGCGGACCGGACAAGGATGAGGACGGAGCGGCGGACATCGCCTCTTTAAGCGAATACGTGAAAAAGATCTCGTCGGCGTCGAACCAGCTGCTGCTGATCGGCAGCATCATCGACGGCATCCAGGGCTGCTGCGACCGGGCCGCGCTTTTCCTGCTGCGCGACGACAAGCTGGTCGGCTGGAGGGGCAAGGGCTTTTCCGGCGCCGACGGCCAGATCAACGACGAGGAGCTGAAGCGCATCTTCTTCTCGCTATCGGCCAACACCGTCCTGAAAAACGTCATCGAGACCAAGAAGAGCTACTCCGGCGAACCCATCTACAAGCCCGACGATTTCCTGATCTACAACCGCTTCGGCGGCGGCAAGCCCAAGAAGATCCTGGTCATGCCGTTCTTCGTCAAGGGCAAGCCCCAGGCGGTGATCTACGCCGACTCCCTGACCGGCGCCCCGATCAAGGCCAAGGTCATCGAGATCCTGGCCACGGTGGGCGAGCTCAGCCTGGACATGCTGCCCATCCGCCAGAAGCTGCTGGCCAAGATCAAGACCCAGGAATTCGTCGAGGATACCGAGGTGGAGCACAAGGTCTTCGAGCGTTCCGATGAATTCGAAAAGACATCCGCCCCGGTGCGCGAGAACGACCCCGAGCGCTACGCCCGGGTGATCATCAACGACATCATCCTGTACAACAAGAAAGTGGTGGAAGACGGCATCAAGCACCAGAACCTGTACGAGGTGCTGAAGGAGACCCTGCTGCAGGCCAAGGAGCTGTACCTGCGCCGCTCGAGCGACCTGCGCTATTTCGAGGAGCAGATGGTCAACATCCTGGCCAAGGGGGACCGCCGGGCCCTGAAGGGCTATAATTTTGAAGTTTATAAATAAAGGCGGCAGCACACCCTATACCCTCCTTTTCTCCCAGGTCGTCATTTTTTCGTTCGCCGCGGCCTACGGCGTGACCTGGTTTTTCCGGGAAGCCCCGGTTCCCGAAAAGCGCCCGGTGGTGGACCGCAGGCAGCTTTTCCAGAATTACCGCATTTTGAACGCCTTCCTGGCCAGCGACCCGGCGCCCGCCGCGGTGGAAAACGCCGACCTGGATAACCCCCTGCTGGCCGCCATCGAGGACCTGAAGCGCGCACAGGAGTTTTTCGCGGAAAAAAAATACGCCGCCTGCGCGGCGGCTCTCGACCTCGTTCCCGACCGCTATCCCTTCCTGGCGGCCCGTCGCGACACCCTGCGCCTGAAAAGCCTGTACATCGGCAAGAAGTACGGGGATTTCGTTTCGTATTTCGCCGCCCATCCCGACGCCGCCCTGGAGATCCGGATCATGTGGCTGAACTGCCTGCTGAAGACCGATCGCCCGCAGCAGGCGTCGGGCGAATTCAAGCCCATGTTCGCCAAGGAGCGGCTGCAGCCCTTCACGCAATTGCTTTCGCGGCCCTCGCTGGCGGTCCTGTTGCGGCCCTTGCGCGAAGCCGACTGGTTCGCCAAATACTCGTTTTTACTGAGGAACAACGACGGCAGCGAGTTCAAGCGCGAGCTGCCCTACGGCCCCTTCCGCGACCTGAACCGCCTGTTCCAGGCCGAATTCGCCTATGCCGGCCGCACGTACGCCCAGGCCCGCCAGCTGCTGCGCGCCCCGCTGCCCGAAAAATACCGGGCCTTCGGCCAGAAGATCCTGGTGAAGCTCGATATCCGCGACGACCCCGCCCTGGACGTGGACGAGCGCCTGAAGCAGATCGGCGCGAATTCGTCCCTGGTGCCCTCGGTCCTGTTCGACCTGGGGCAGATCCTGCTGGGGAAGAGGGAGTTCGCCGCCGCCCTGCCTTACTACGAGCGTTACCTCGAAGCGAGCACGGAAAAAGACGACGATTACTGGAAAACCGCCTGGCTCCTGGCCTGGATCCATTACCGCCAGGGGGAAAAGGAAAAAGCGCTGGAGTATTTCCGCCTGGGCAGCGAATCCACCATCCCGGCCTACCGCATCGCTTCGCGCTACTGGCGGGGCAAGCTGGGCGACGGGACGACGCCCGAGCTCTCCGCCTATCCTTTTTCCTATTACGCGGTCAAGGTGCTGGGGGAGAAGGAGCGCTTCAGGGACCTGAACCAGGAGTTCCTTTGCGGCATCGACGACCCGCCGGGGGGGCGCATCCTGGAGATCGTCGCCGACCTGAAGCTGCTGGCCAAGTACCGGCTGTGGGACGAGGCCGCCGAGACCATCCGCTGGGCCAAGAGCGACCCGCGCCTCGGCGCCTGCGACCTCAACCTGCTGAAGATCATCGAGTCCCTGCTCTACTACCGGCAGAGCCGCTATTTCCTGGCCTTCGACCAGTTCCGCGCCAATTTCCGCCTGCTCGAGAGCGTGCACCTGCCCAATTTCCTGAGCGGCATCTTTTTCCCGCGCCCGTATGGCGACCTGATCTCCGCCTACAGCAAGGAGCAGGAGGTGGACCCCGCCCTGGTGCTCTCCCTGATCCGCGAGGAATCCTTTTTCCGACCCGACGTGCGCTCGGCGGCGAACGCCTTCGGCCTGATGCAGCTGCTGCACGGCACGGCGCGCGACATCGCCTCGGGCAGCGACCTCAAGGTCAAGGTCAAGGACCTGTACGACCCGGAGATCAACATCCGCCTGGGGCTGCAATACCTGAAGACCCTGCTGGACCGCTACGACGGCAGGCTGTACCTGGCGCTCGCCGCCTACAACGCCGGCACCGCCCGCGTCGACCAGTGGCTGCGGGACTTCCCCGACGCCGACGAGGAGGAGTTCATCGAGATGATCCCCTTTTCAGAAACGCGGAATTATGTTAAAAATATCCTGCGCAATTACTTCTTCTACAGGTACTATTATGAAAAAGACTAAGGTCGGATTGATCTTCGGCGGCAAGTCGGCCGAGCACGCGGTATCGCTGAACTCGGCGGCGGCCATTTACCAGCATCTGGACAAGGAAAAGTACGAGCCCTTCCTGATCTATATCAACCGGGCGGGGGAGTGGTGCCTGACCGGGAACGCAAGCTTCAAAGAGGAAGAGCTGAAGAAAGAAAAATTCCACTCATTCCTGCCCTGGGGCTCGAAGCTGACCGAGGCTTTTGACGCCGACATCTATTTCCCGGCGCTGCACGGCCCCAACGGGGAGGACGGCCGCATCCAGGGGCTGTTCGAGATGGCCGGCAAGCCCTTCGTCGGCGCCGGCAGCTTCTCCTCGCAGCTGGCCATGGACAAGGTCGCCTCCAAGATGCTCTTCGCGCAGGCGGGGCTGAAGCAGGCCCCCTACCTGTATTTCATCGAGAACAACCATGAGCAGATCGGCGAGCTGGTGGCGAAGAAGCTCGGCTTCCCCGTCTTCGTCAAGCCCTGTTCGCTGGGCTCCTCGGTGGGCATTCGCAAGGCCAAGGACGCCGGCGAACTGCTGGCCGCGGCGGACCTCGCCTTCGGCTACGACAACAAGATCATCATCGAGAAGGCCGTCGACATGCGCGAACTCGAGGTCTCGGTCATGGGCAACGAGGAGCTCATGGTCTCCAGCCCGGGCGAACTCCTGCCGTCGCGCGAATTTTACGATTACGCGGACAAGTACCTGGACGGCAAGACGCAGTTCCGCATCCCGGTGCGCCTGGGCGACGAGATCGAAGCCAGGGTCAGGAAAACGGCCCACAAGGCCTACCGCAGCCTGTTCCTCAACGGCTACGCCAGGGTCGACCTGTTCCTGGAAAAGGGGAGCAACGAGATCCTGGTCAACGAGATCAACACCATCCCCGGCTTCACCGCCATCAGCATGTTCCCCAAACTGTGGGAGGCGCAGGGCATCTCCTTCAGCCAGCTTCTCGACCGCCTGATCGCCTACGGCTTCTCTCATTTCCAGAGACGCAAGGAAAACGTCGATGAAGGTCTTGGCCGTTGATTACGGCAGCCGGCGCATCGGCCTGGCCGTGGGCAACTCCGTGACCCGCGTCGCCACCCCCCTGGGCCAGGTCATTGCCGTCGACCTCCAGGTCGTGCTGGACGAGATCGTGAAGCGGGTGGGGGAGTTCGAGGTGGAGCGCATCGTGGTCGGCTACCCCCTGAACATGGACGGCAGCCGCGGGCCGGCCTGCACCGCGGTCGACCGCTTCATCTCTTTTTTGGCCAAGCGCATCGCCCTGCCCATTGAACGGGTCGATGAAAAGCTGAGCAGCTTCGCCGCCGAGGAGCTGGCCAAGGAGATGGAGCCCGATTTCCGCAAGCGCAAGTCGTTCCTGGACAGCCTGGCCGCCCAGGTCATCCTGCAGAATTATTTCGAGCACGTATGAAACGCACCAATAAAAAGTCCTGGAAACGGTTTCTCCTGCTGCTGCTTCTGCTCGCCGCCGCCGGGCTGCTCTGGCTTGGCTACGGCGTCTACCGCAAGGTGTTCTACCCCTACCAGGGATACGCCAACAACACCGTGGTGCAGATCGACAGCGGCATGAGCGTGGCCGCCATCGGCAAAAAACTGGAGCGCCAGGGGGTCATCGCCGACGCCGGGTATTTCCGGCGCTATTACCGCCTGTTCTTCGCCGGCAAGAAGCTGAAGGCGGGCGAATACCTGTTCGACGGCCCCCTCTCCGTGCGCCAGGTCATCGAAAAGCTGGAGCAGGGCAAGGCGATACTCTACAAGGTGACCGTCAAGGAAGGCCTCTGGATCGGGGAGACGGCGCAGGTCTTCGAGCAAGCCGGGCTTTTCCCGGCCTCCGAATTCGTGCGCGTCGCGGGCTCCGCCGCCCTGATCCGCGACCTCGATCCCGAGGCGACCGACCTGGAAGGCTACCTCTTTCCCGACACCTACATGGTGCGCAAGGACATCACGCCCTGCGGAAATGGCCGCCGCCATGGTCGGGCGCTTCCGGGAGAATTTCAACAACACCGCGATCTGGCGGGCGCGGGACATCGGCTTCACGCCGCGCCAGGCGGTGATCATGGCCTCGCTGATCGAAAAGGAGACGGCCAACCGCGACGAACGGTTCCTGGTCTCCTCGGTGTTCCACAACCGCCTGCGCCAGAACATGCTTCTCGATTGCGACTCGACCATCGTCTACGTCTTGAAAAAAGCCGGGCGCTACCAGGGAAAGCTGGGCTGGGACGACCTGAAGGTCGATTCGCCCTACAACACCCGGCTGCACCGCGGGTTGCCCCCGGGCCCGATCGCCAGCCCCGGCTACGCCTCGCTGGAGGCGGCGCTCTACCCGGAAAACACCGAGTACCTCTATTTCGTGTCCAAGGACGGCAGCAGCCATTATTTTTCGAAAAGCCTGGCCGAGCACAACCGCGCGGTCCGGAAATTCATCCTCCAGCACGAGGAGACCGGGCTTGATTGAGCTGGAGGAAAAGGAGTTCGCCGGGCACTTCCTGGCGCTCCATGAGAGCGATTCCCTGGTTTTCGGGTTCACGGGCGGCGATTTCCCGGCCGGCGACCTGAAGTCGCTGTTCCCTTCCCAGCCGCTGTTGTTCCTCAAGCAGGTCCATGCCGACCGCATCGTCGCCGCCGCCGACTGGCGGGCCGGGACGCGAAGCCGACGGGATCTTCCTGGACCGCCCGGGGGCGGTGGCGGTGATCCAGACCGCCGACTGCCTGCCGCTGTTCTTTTTCGACGACGCGCGCCGCCGCGGCGGCGTCATCCATGTCGGCTGGCGCGGGCTGCAGTCGGGAATAGAGGAAAGGCTGGTGGCGATGCTGGGAGCGGACCTCGGCAGCGTTTCCTTTTTCCTGGGGCCGGCCATCGAAAAAAAATGCTACGAGGTGGGGGAGGAACTCCCCCGGCTGTTCGCGAAAAAAAAGTACGCCGCCGCGATCTTCAGCGCCAGCGGGGCGGGGCAAATACGCCATGGACCTTACATCCGGGCTGAAGCTGTCGCTGGCGGCGCTGGGCGTTGCGGCGGAGCGGATCCAGGACAGCGGCCTATGCACTTTTTGCTCCGCGGGGCGCTTCCCCTCCTATCGCCGCGACGGCAAGACCGGCAAGCGCATCTTCAATTTCCTGCTGCTGAAAAGCGGCCCGCCGCCGGGCAGATAAAACTTTGCGCCCCCCCGCTCCCGTAAAAAAGGGAGCGATGAACACCAATATCGATTTCGCCGAATCGGTCGCCATATCCCTGCGCTCCCTGCGCGCCAACAAGCTGCGCTCCTTTCTGACCCTGCTGGGGATCATCATCGGCGTCACCACGGTGATCACCGTGGTCACCATCATCCAGGGCCTGAACCGCTACGTCAAGTACCAGCTCTTCGCCTTCGGCTCCAATACCTTCACCGTCAGCCGCGCCCCGGAGATCATCACCAACCTCAAGCTGGCCCAGGAAATGCTCAAGCGCAAGCCGATCGAGTACGACGACTACCTCTACCTGAAGGCCAACGCCGGGGTCAGCGAATTGGTCGAGGCCGAGTACGGCCGCAGCGGCACGGTCAAGTACGGCGCGAAATCGCTGGCCGACATCCGCATCAAGGGCGAGACCGCGGGCAACTACCTGACCGGCCGCACCCTGGAGGCGGAAGCCGGGCGCTTCCTCGGCGCCGACGACGAGACCTACGCCCGCCCGGTCTGCGTCATCGGCGACGACGTCAGGAAGGAACTGTTCCCTTTCGAGAACCCGGTGGGCAAGTGGCTGACCGCCGGCGAACATAAATACCGCATCATCGGCACGGTCAAGGGCATGGGCAAGGTGCTGGGCATGAGCCTGGACAATTTCGTGACCATCCCCATCACCACCTTCCGGAAATATTACTCGCAGAGCAGCCGCAGCCTGACCATCAACGTCAAGGCCCGCGACGTGGAGAGCCTGGACGCGGCCAAGGAAGAAGTGCGCACCATCATGCGCGGCCGGCGCAAGCTGAATTTCGCCCAGGAAGACGATTTCGCCCTGGAGGATTCCCAGACCTTCATCGATTTCTACAACAACCTGACCCGCACCCTGTACATGGCCATGATCGCGGTGGCGGCCATCTCCATGCTCATCGGCGGCATCGTCATCATGAACATCATGCTGGTGTCGGTCACCGAGCGCATCGGCGAGATCGGCCTGCGCAAGGCGGTGGGCGCGCGCCGCCGCGACATCCTCATCCAGTTCCTCATCGAATCGTCCAGCATATCCGCCGTGGGCGGGCTGATCGGCATCGCCCTGGGCTTCATTTTCGCCAAGGTCATCTCGGCCGTCACCTCGCTGCCGGCCGCCCTGGAGCCCTGGTCGGTCGCCGTCGCCCTGGTCATGTCGAGCTCGGTCGGCCTGTTCTTCGGGATCTTTCCCGCCAACCGGGCCGCCAAGCTCGACCCGGTCGTGGCGCTCAGGTCGGAATGATCACCATGGGCGCAAATCCGGTCCGGGCGGGGGAGTAGGGCATGAAAAGCGGCCTGGTGAAGGAAATATTCATGATGGCCCTGGATTCGATCCGGATGAACAAGCTGCGTTCCTCCCTGACCATCCTGGGCATCGTCATCGGCGTGCTGACCATCGTCGCCATGGTGGCCGTCATCGAGGGCATCAACGCCAGCTTCGCCCAGCAGCTGGAGGCCATGGGCGCCAATGTCCTGTTCGTCAGCCGCTTTGAGCCCGGCATCCACATCGGCCGCATGCCCGAGGAGATGCGCCGCCGTAAAAAGATCGAATTCGCCGACGCCGCCGCCCTGGAACAATCCTGCCCGGCGGTCGCCGCCGTGACGCCCCAGGTGTCCTATTTCCGCTTCCTGCCGCCCGTGCGCGCCAAATACATGGCCAACGAGCTGGATAACCCCCAGGTGATCGGCGTGAGCCACAAATACTTGCAGATCTACGAGGAATACACGGTGGAAACGGGGCGCTTTTTCACCGAGGCGGAGAACCTGAACAAGCGCGAAGTCTGCGTGATCGGGGCCGAGATCGTCGACGCCCTGTTCCCGAACGTCAACCCCTTGAACAAGATGATCACCCTGGAAGGCAAAAAACTGATGGTTATCGGCACTTTAGACAGAAAAGGCAAGTTCCTGGGCCAGAGCCGGGACAACTACCTGTTCCTGCCGATCGGCACGTTCCGCAAATTTTACCCCGGCTACGACGACGTGATCCTGATCGTCAAGCTCAAGCCCGGGGCCAATATCGGCGCCGCCAAGGACGAGATCATCAACCTGTTGCGCCTGCGCCGCAAGGTCAAGGCCAACGAAAAGAACAATTTTTCGATCTTCACCCAGGAGACCGTCGCCGGGCTTTACAACCAGCTGACCGGAGCCGCGTTCCTGGTCATGATCATCATTTCGTCCATCGGCCTGGTCGTGGGCGGCATCGGCGTGATGAACATCATGCTCGTCTCGGTCAAGGAGCGCACCCGCGAGATCGGCCTGCGCAAGGCGCTCGGGGCCCGCAGCGCGGAGATCAAGCGCCAGTTCCTCTACGAGGCGATCGTCCTGACCATGACCGGCGGCGTCATCGGCATCGTCTGCGGCATCCTGCTCAGCCTGCTGATCCGGGCGCTCAGCGGCCTGCCGGTTTCGGTCAATGTCGTCTCGATCTTCGCCGCGCTGGCCGTATCGACCTCGGTCGGCCTGTTTTTCGGCATTTATCCGGCCACACAGGCGTCCAAGCTGAACCCGGTCGACGCATTGCACTACGAGTAACGATCGCGCCTCCTGAAGGCTCCTGAGAAGGATTTCGGATCTCAGTGAATTGTCGTCCCAGCAGGACTATAGAATCCGGTAGCAGGCTTCTCGTTTAATGAGACTTCGCCGACAATCAAGAGGGGATGCTTAGCTGTCACTTCAAAGTCACTTCTAATTTCAGAGGCGAAGCCAGGTTCTAGTTCATATACGCAGTGTCGGATAAGATATATTATGTAAACCACTAAACAATACTTCAATAAATAAACGTCAAAATCCGCTTTAAATTCAGCCCAGTTTGTCGAACTTGTTCTCTTTTATATCCCGGATCAGTTTTTCGAGTATCTCGATCACGCTCTCTTTATCCACCTTCTCCTGCTTGAAATGGAAATTGATCTTCACTTTTTTATCGTCGGAAAGGAAATTGAAATTGAAGGATTTCTGGGCGACATTTTTTCTCTGCTGCTTGACCTCTTCGCGGGAAAAAGGCTTCTTGCCGTATTGGCTCAGGATCTCGTTCATCTTTTCAATGTCTTCCAGCTTGGTCAGCTCCAACAGGAACGTCTTGGAATCGATCCCCAGGGTCAGGCACTTTTCCCTTATCTCCTCCGGCAGGTCGGTGATGCGGATCAACTCGGTCACCGTGACCCGGGATTTGCCTATTTTTTTGGCAATTTCTTCATGGGTGTAGCCATAGATGTCGGCCAGCGAACGAATGGAATGGGACTGCTCGAAAACGTTCAGGTCCTTGCGCTGGATGTTTTCGATGATCGACATCTCCAGCGCCTCGTTATCCGGGATATCGTGCTCGATGCAGGGAATTTCGTGCAGGCCGGCTTCCTTGGCGGCGCGGAAGCGTCTTTCACCGGCGATGATCTCGAAATTGCCTTCCCTGGGCTTGACGATGACCGGCTCGATTATGCCGTTTTCCCTAATGGAATCGGTCAATTCGGACAGATCTCCCATGTCGCGGCGCGGCTGCATCTGGTTGGCGCTGATCTTTTCGATGGGAATATTGCGGATGACCGGGGTCTTGGAGCGCAGCGAGATCTCGTCGACCAAATGGTGGTCATGCTTCATTTTAATGAAATCAGGCAAACCAACTTTTTTAGACATTTTTGATGATTTCCTTGGCCAACTCCTGGTATTCGATCGCCCCCCTCGAGTTCGGGGCAAAAGTGAAGATCGACTCCTTGTAGGCCGGGCTTTCCTCAAGGCGGACGTTTTTTGAAATGATGGTTTTGAAAACGCGTTCGGCGAACATTTTGCGGATGTGGTCCTCGCTGTCCTTGGCGATGACGATGCGCCTGTCATAAAGGGTGATCAGTACGCCGAGCAGGGTCAAGTCGGGATTGCTGCGCGCCCTGACCTTCTCATAGGTTTCCAGCAGGTCGTCCGTGCCTTCCAGGGCGAAATAAGACGCCTGTATGGGGATAATGAGATGTGTGGCGGCAACGAAGGCGTTGATGGTGATCAGGCCCAAGGTAGGCGGCGTGTCGATAATGATGAAGTCGAACTTGAATTTGAACCTGTCCAGCTTATCCTTCAGGCGAAAATGACCGTCTATCTCCCCCACCAGCTTGGACTCCAGCTTGGCCAGGGCGATCGATGCCGGCAGCAGGGAGAGATTGATGATGCTGGTGGGCTGGACGACCTCATCGAAAGTCAGGTCCGGGTTTTCCAGCAGGTCGAACACCGAATATTTTTGTTCGCTGCGATCCATGAACGTAACGGTGGAGTTGGCCTGGGGGTCCATGTCGATAAGCAGCGTCTTGTATCCCATCAGGGCGAAGGCCGCCGCGAGATTGATCGATGTGGTGGTTTTGCCCACGCCCCCTTTTTGATTGGCAATGGTAATGATCACTTTGTCTCCTTGTTGGCAATGCCAATATAATGGATCGCGTTTTTTTTGTCAAGGGATATTTGCGCTGAAAAATGAAGTTGATGTCGACATGTCGACATAGAATGAAGGGAAGACTTCCCTTCTCTTCTCTAAGATCGTATAGACTAACGGGAGGCTGAAACCTTGAAAAATATGGGAATACCCTCGAATTGCAGCTCCTGGGTCAATCTTTTCTTCAAGTACATTTCATCGGCCGGCTTCAGTTTCAGGCTGGTTTTGCAATGGAACTTGACGAAGAACGGGCGCTGCGATTCGATGGAGATGAATTTCGGGCTGAAGATCTTGTGATCCGACGTGGTCAGTTTCTTTTCGCGAAGCAGCTTTTTGACCAGGTCGTTGAACTGGTTCAACTGGATTTTTTTGTCTATTTTGGCGGTGATGGTGTCCACCATTTCCAGCATTTGGAAGATGTTCTTCCCGGTTTTGGCCGAGACCGGGATGAACGGGGCGAAATACAGGGAGTTGAAGCGGGCGCGCGCCTGGAGGAAGAACTTGTTGCTCTTGGCATCCGCGGGAAGCAGGTCCGATTTGTTGCCGACGATGATGACCGGCTTGGCGGACTTGACGACTTTCTGGGCGATCAGCAGGTCGTTCTGGTCGACCCGCTTCGATATGTCGATGACGAAGATGATGACGTCCGAATGGCGCATTTCGTTCTCGGCCCTGATCACGGCGGCGCTCTCGGTGTTTTCCTTTATCTTCTGCATTTTCCGGATGCCGGCGTTGTCGACGAGGATATAGGCCTGGCGATTGCGCCTGACCTCGAGGTCGACCGAATCCCTGGTCGTGCCGGGCAAGGGGCTGACGATGACCAGGTCGTCGTTTACGATCTTGTTGATGATCGACGACTTGCCGACGTTCGGCTTGCCGATGATGCTGATGCGCGGGGCGTCCTGGTCGTCGTGGTCGGCCTGGACCGGGTGGCCCACGAATTTGGCGATCGCCTCGAGGAGGACTTCGACGCCCAGGTTGTGTTCGGCCGAGATGAAGATGAAATCGGCGTTCAGCTCATAATAGGAAACCGGCGGCAGATAACCGTCCAGCCTGTCCACCTTGTTGATGACCGGGATGATCGTCTTGCCCATTTTCCTGATCTGGAGATACAGGTCTTTTTCATAGCCGAGAAGCTCCCGCTTGCCGTCGAATAAAAAGATGACCAGGTCCGAGTCTTCGGCGGCCTTGAATATCTTCTTGTTGATCTCGGCGGAAATAATCTCTTTGTCGGGGAAAAAACCGCCGCTGTCCTGCAGGTCCACCCAGCAGCCGCCTACCCGGGCCTTCAGGCGGAAAATATCGCGAGTCATCCCCGGCAGGTTGTGCACCAGGGCTTTTCTTTTGCCGAGAATGCGGTTGAACAGGGTGGATTTCCCCGTATTCGGGACCCCGACGATGGTGATCAACGGGATGGCGTTCATTTTAATGAGCGGATCATGGCCATGCTGAAGCACTCGACCGCCTCTCCCCTGCCTACCGCGTCCAACTTTTCCTTTGTCTTGCCCTTTATATTGAAGTCCGCCTGCGGGATCCCCAATATCCGTGAAATGGTCTTCCGGATCTCATTTTTAAATGGCGTGATCCTGGGTGCCTCGATGACCACCACGCTGTCCAGGTTGAGTATCTCGTAACCCTGGGCATCCAGCAATTCCTTTACTTTTTCAAGCAGCAGGGATCCGGAAGCGCCCTGGTAGGCGGGGTCGCTGTCCGGGAAGAGCTCGCCGATGTCAGGCTGGCCCATGGCGCCCAAAAGGGCGTCGATCAGCGAATGCACCAGGACGTCCCCGTCGGAATGGGCTTCGGCCTTGAGGTGGGTGGCGATCTTGACCCCGCCCAGCATCAGCCCGTCTCCCGGGACCAAACGGTGGATGTCGTAGCCGACGCCAGCACGGATCTTGATCATGAGGTCTTCCTGCCGAAAATGATCTTGCCGGAGGTCGATTGCAGCACCGAGGTCACTTCGATCTCCACGTCGCGGCCGATATCGCCCTTGGCGTCATCGACAACGACCATGGTCCCGTCCTCCAGGTAGGCCAGGCCCTGCTTTTTCTCCTTGCCCTCCTTGGTGATCTTGGTCTGCAGCTTCTCCCCAGGGTAGACGATCGGCTTCAAGGCGAAGGCCAGCTCGTTGACGTTGAGCACCTTGACGTCCTGGAGTTTGGCGATCTTGGCCAGGTTGACATCGTTGGTGATGACCTTGAAATTATGCTCCTGGGCCAGCAGCACAAGCTTCTGGTCGACCTCCTTGACCCCGGTGACGTTCTTGTTCAGGATGGTGACCGAAATTTCCTTGTTCTGTTGCAGCTGTTCGATGACGTCCAACCCCCGCTTGCCCCTGATCTTTTTGTTGGCATCGGTGGAATCGGCGATGAATTGCAGCTCGGCCAGGACGAACTGGGTGATGATCAATTCGCCTTCGACGAAACCGGAGCTGGCGATGGCCACGATCCGGCCGTCGATGATCGCCGACGTGTCGAGCAGGTAGGACTGGGTGAACGCGCTGCTGCCGCGGAAGAACTCCTTGATGTTCAGGGGCGAGAACATGTTGGGCTTGCTGATGCCGATGAACAGGCCCGTCACCGGGATGCCGAAGAGGAACAGGGCCTTGAAGAACACGTAGGCCGAGAAGGACATGGCGATGAGGTTGAACAGCTGGAACGTGATCCAGCCGATGCCGATGCCGCCAAGCAAACCCAGCGAGGCGCTCCAAATATGCTTCAGTTCGGTCTTTTTTATCTTGAAGACGAGGAGAGAAAGCGAAAGGGCGAATGCGGCCCCGAACAAGCCCCCCAGCTCCCGGGATGTGCCCCGGAAAGGCGGATAGGTATAACCGATCATGGCGAAAATGACGATGAAAATCAGCTTATAAAAATATAAGAGCATTTTATCTCCTTTGTAAAATAGTATGCCTTTGCCCGTTACTGAATTGTACCCTATTTCAATGCGGATTTCAATTGCGCCGGCCGGGAGGATCGGCGTTTACTTTTTCAGAAAATCGAGCAGGTCGTGAATGTTTTCGATGGGAATAGCCGATATATCATGATAATTTGGCAACTGGCTCTGGCCGGCCGGGAGGCATATAGTCGTAAAACCTTGTCTTATAGCCTCTTTCAAGCGTGTTTCCAGGAAGCTGATCGGCCGGATCTCGCCGGTCAGCCCGACTTCGCCCATGAGGACGGTATTGGCCCGCGGGGGGGCGTTGCGGTAGCTGGAGATCAGGGCCTGGCAAACGGCGAGGTCCGCCGAGGGCTCGCGGATGATCATGCCGCCGGTGATGTTCAGGAACACGTCGGATTTGTAGAAGGGCAGCTTCAGTTTCTTTTCGATGATCGATATCAGCATGGAGAGGCGGTAATTGTCGAAGCCGATGGCGATGCGCCTGGGGTTGCCGGCGAACGGGCTTTCGCTGACCAGCGCCTGGATCTCGGTCAGCAGCGGGCGCATGCCGTTCATGGCCGGGAAAACGGCGGTGCCCGGGGCCTGGGAACGGCGGTTCTGGATCAGGATCTGCGAGGGATCGTTGACCGAGGTCAGCCCCTTTTCCGACATCTGGAAAATCCCGACCTCGTTCAGCGGGCCGTAGCGGTTCTTTTCCGCGCGCAGCAGGCGGATATCGGTCTGCGTCTCTCCCTGGAAGTAGAGGACGGCGTCGACCATGTGCTCGAGGGTTTTCGGGCCGGCCAGCTGGCCCTCCTTGGTGATATGGCCGATGAGGAACACGGTGATGCCGTTCTTTTTCGTCAGCTCCAGGAGCTCGGCGGTGACGTAGCGCAGGCAGGAGACCGAGCCGCTGATGTGGGCGGTTTTCTTCGAGTTGAGGGTCTGGATGGAGTCGATGATCAGGAAATCGGGCTTGAGCTCGCGCACGTGGGCCTTGAGGTCCTCCAGGGCGCCGCTGGTGAACAGGAGGATGTTGTCGGAGTTGATCTCCAGCCTTTCGGCGCGGAGCTTGATCTGCAGCGCCGACTCCTCGCCGGAATAATAGAGGACCTTTTTGCCCAGTTGCGAGAGCACGGCCGATACTTCCAGGAGCAGGGTCGACTTCCCCACCCCGGGCTCGCCGCCGATGAGGATCGCCGAATGGCTGACGATGCCGCCCCCCAGGACGCGGTCGAATTCGTCCATGCCGGTGACCAGCCGGCGCACTGCGGCGGGGTCGATCTCGCTGATCCGCTGCGGCCGGGCGGCGGCGTCCGGCCCCTCCGCCTCGAGGGCGTCATCGCCGGCGCTCTCGACCAGCGAGTTCCAGGCCTGGCACTGCGGGCAGCGCCCGTAATACTTCGGGCTCTGGAAGCCGCACTCGATGCACTCGAACGGGCTGGCGTTCTTCGCGCTTTTAGTTGCCAAAGCTGATGCCCACCATGAATTCGCGGTTGCGTGACTGCAGCAGGTCGTAGTAGCCGGCCTGGATGTTGATGTTCTTCGAAAGCGAAAAGCGCAGCATGGTCTTCAGGAGCGGATTTTTTTCGCGGTAGAAGCGATAGGCGAAGATGTCCAGGTTCAGCTTGTTGCTCAGCATGCTCAGGCGCAGGGCGGCGCCGAGGTCGGACTCGATCAGCCCGGCGCTCACGGAAAACATGGCAATCTTTTTCCCGCCCAGCGCGGTGAAGCGCGGATCGCCGTTGACCGGGTCCTCGTTCACCCCGGTCAGGATCAGGAAGCGCGGGGTGGAGATGCCCATTTCCAGCGCCGAGCGGGCTTTTTTCAACCGGGTGAAGTAATCGAAATGAACGCCGTAATTGAAGGTGATGGCGTCCAGCGTCTTTTTCTTTTTCTCCAGGTCCTTCAGCATGGACTGCACCGAAGTGACCGAATCGTCGATCTTCCTGTACAGCTCCTCGTCCTGGAGCAGCTTGCCGGCGGTTCCCTTGCCCTGGCGCATGTCCTCGCTTATTTTCGCCAGGTCGGCGGTGATCTTTTCGATCTTGGCCGCCGCGTCCTTGAACTCGCTGAGAATGCCCTGCTGGCCGTCGTTGATGGACGAGTCCATCCCCGAGATCAGGTGGTCGGCCTTGTCGGCCGTCTGGTCCAATTTCCGGGACAGCTGCGAAAAATCATCCAGCAGGCGGCTGGCGCGGCCGTTTTCGGAAAGCATGCTCTTGAAAGACTCGGTGATCACCCTGAAATTGACGAAGGCCTGGCGCAGGGACTCCTGCGAATTCTTGTCGGAAACGATGGCGTTGATGGAGTCGGTGATCTCGATCGTGCGCTCGTAGATCCTGTCGAATTTCGTCTTCAACTCGTCCAGGTTGAAGGGCTCGATGACCAGGATCTCGCCGTTGGGCCGGATGACGCGAGGGTGGTCGGACTTGAATTCGTCCTTGTAGACGATCTCGACGTATTTCTCGCCGACGAAGCCGATGGTGGAAATGATGGCGCGGGCGTCTTCCAGGAGCTGGTACTTCTTGTCGATCATCAGCAGCACCACCGCCTTGCGCCCTTCCAGGGAGATCTTCTCGACGATGCCGATCTTGACGCCGGCCAGGCGCACCGGGGCGGCCGTGTACATGCCGGCGACCGAGGCGAAATGGGCGTGGAGCGGATAGCGCTGGCCCTTGGAAAAGACCTCGCTGCAGGACTCGGTCTTGATGATGAAATAGGCGAAAACAATGAACACGATGATCAGGAAAAAACCCAGCTTCATTTCTTTTCTCATTTTTTCACCTTATTTTGATCGGGCCTTCGGCCCTGCCTTCGATGAACTGCCTGACCACGGCGTTCTGGGTATTCTTGATCTCCGCGGGGCTGCCGGTCTCGATGATCTTCCCCTCGAACAGCACGGCGATCTTGTTCGAGATCTTATAGGCGCTGACCATGTCATGGGTGATGACGATGGACGTGATCTCCTTGTTGCCGCCGACCTTGACGACCAGGTCGTTGATGATGTCGGCCATGATCGGGTCCAGCCCGGTGGTGGGCTCGTCGTACATGATAATGGTCGGCTTCTTGGCGATGACCCTGGCGATGGCCACCCTTTTTTTCATGCCGCCGCTGAGCTCCGCCGGCAGCAAATGGGCCACATCCGCCGCCAGGCCCACCTGCTCCAGGCTGTGCTCGATAATGTCGTCGATATCGGCGCGCTTCATGTTTTCCCTGTTTTTGACGCCGAAGGCCACGTTCTCGCCGACGGTCATGGAGTCGAACAGCGCCCCGCCCTGGAAAACCAGGCCGTACTTGTCCACCAGGCAGTACAAGTCCCTCTCCTTCATCTTGGTGATGTCCTCGCCGTCCACCCGGATGGACCCGCTGTCGGGCTTCATCAGGCCGATGATGTGCTTGAACAGCACGCTCTTGCCGCTGCCGCTGCCGCCGATGATGGTGGTCGTCTGCCCGCTGGCGATATCCAGGTCCACCCCCTGCAGCACCTTTTTGTCGGCGAACGATTTGTGCAGGTCGCGTATTTCGATCATCGCAGGCTGAAAGGCAGGATCTTGCTCCAGAAGAAATCGGAGACCAGGATGATCACCGAGGCCACCACGACCGACGTGGTGGTGGCCTGCCCCACTCCCTTGGCCCCGCCTTCGGTCTTCAGGCCGAAGTAGCTGCCGATCACGGCGATCGTCATCCCGAAGAACACGGACTTGATCATTCCGGACACCACGTCCCAGATCTCCAGGGAGGCGAAGAGCTGGGAATCGAACAGGTTGGGATTCTGGTGGACGACCAGGGAAGCCACCAGCCGGCCGCCCATGATGCTGACGAAATCCCCGAACAGCGTGAGCAGGGGGGCCATGATGACCAGGGCGACCAGGCGGGGGCTGACCAGGTACTTGACCGGGTTGACCCCGAAGGTGAACAGGGCGTCCACCTGCTCGGTGACCACCATGGTGCCGATCTCGGCGCTGTAGGAAGCGCTGACCCGGCCGGCCAGCATCAGCCCGGTCAGCACCGGGATCAGCTCCTTGGCCAGGCTGACGCCGACCAGCGAACCGGCGAACACTTCGAAGCCCAGGCGCTGCAAGGCGTAAAAACTCTGCAGCGTCAGGACGCCGCCCGTGAACACGGCCATCAAAAAAACCACGGGGATGGACTTGATCCCGTCCAGGTACAGGCGGTTCTCGATCAGGAGGAAGTGGAACGGCCGGCGGAAGATCAGGGTACTCGCCTTGCCCGCCAGGACGAAAATTTCGCCGCAGGTCTCGGCGAAGCGGTAGAGCGGCTGCGCGATGCGGCGGACGGGCACTACTCTCTCTCGCGGAATTCCATGTTGGCGAACTTGGTGAATTTATCGAGGAATGCCAGGACGATCTTGCCGGTGGGGCCGTTGCGCTGCTTGGCGACGATCAGGTCCGCCTCGCCCTTGCGCTCCGAGTCCTTGTCGAACTGGTCGTCGCGGTGGATGAAGATGACCACGTCGGCGTCCTGCTCGATGGAGCCGCTCTCCTTGAGGTCGGAAAGCTGGTACTTCGGCCCCTTCTCCTTCTTGCCGCCGCGCGTCTCGGGCGAGCGGTTCAACTGGGCCATGGCCACCACCGGGATCTGCAGCTCCTTGGCCAGCTCCTTGAGGGCGGCGGTGATGACGGCCACTTCCTGGGCCCGCGTGTCGCTGCGGCGGATGTTCTCGCCCGTCACCTTGATCAGCTGGAGATAATCGACGAACACGATGTCCAGGTTCTTTTCGGCCTTCAGCTTGCGGGCGCGGGCCTTCATCTCCACGATGGACAACGACGCCGAATCGTCGATGTACAGCTTGGTCTTTTGCAGCTCGGAGGCGGCCAGCTCCAGGTCGTGCCACTCCTTGTTGGTCAGGTGGGGCTTGCCGGTGCGGATCGAGCTCATGCTGACCTTGGCGTGGATGGCCATCATGCGCATCAGCACCTGCAGCTTCGACATCTCGATGGAATAGAAGGCCACCGCTTTTTCTTCCTTGATGGCCATGTTCACGGCGATGTTCAGCGCCAGGGCGGTCTTGCCCATGGAGGGCCGGGCGGCGAAAACGATCAGGTCGCCGTTCTGGAAGCCGGAGGTGATGTCGTCCAGCTCGTAGAACCCGGTTTTCAGCCCCTGGCTCTCCCCGCCGCCCTGGATCCTCTCGATCAGCTCCATGGCGTCGGGGATCATGTCGGCGGTGGAGACGAACCCCTTCTTGATGCGGTCCTCGGAGATATTGATGATATCTTCCTGCATCTCGTTGAGCAGGCTGATGGTGTCGGCCCCGGGGTCGACGCCCTTCTGGACGTAGCCCCTGGAGGTCAGGATGATCTTGCGCAGCGTCGAGCGGTCCTTGACGATCTTGATGTATTCGGTGATGTCCAGGCTCTCGGGGATGTCGTCGACCAGCGCGGTGATGAAGGCGTGGCCGCCGACGAACTGCAGCTTCTTCTTTTTCTCCAGCAGGCTGGAGACGGTGATGATGTCGGCGACCGAGTTGGCATCCATCAGTTGCAGGATGCCCTGGGCGATGAGGACATGGCTGTCGCGGAAAAAATCCTCGCTGCCGATCTCGGAGAAAACCTGGTTGACGTAGCGGTTGTCGGTCAGCATCGCCCCCAGGAGCGCTTTTTCGGCGATCTCGTCGTGGGGCAGGGCCTGGTTGATTTCAAGCGCCATGGGCTACATCAGGCTTGGGCTTCCTCGTCTTCCTTCAGGACCTGGATCTTGATCTCGGCGTCCACTTCCTTGAAAAGCTTGATCTTGGCGGTGAAGTCGCCCAGCCGCTTGATGGGCTCCTCGAGGTGGATCTTCTTTTTCTCCACCGTGAACCCCTTGGCCTCGAGCTCCTTTTCGATCTCGGCGGTGGTCACCGACCCGAACAGCACGTCGTTCTCGCCGGCCTTCTTCTTGATCACGATCGCCACGCCGTCCAGCTTCTGCTTCTGCTCGAGGGCCGAGAGCTTTTCCACTTCCAGCTTTTTCTGGTGCTTCTTCTTTTTCCCTTCCATGAGGGTGACGTTGTGGGCCGTGACCTCCACGGCCAGTTTCCTGGGCAGGAGGAAGTTGCGGGCGAAGCCTTTTTTCACTTCGATGATGTCGCCCAGGCTGCCGATCTTCTCGACGTCCGCGGTCAATATGAGCTTCATGATGGCCTCTTTTTTTCTTCGGTGAAGCGGATCAACGCCATCTGCCGGGCCCGCTTGATGGCCTTGGACAGCTGTTTCTGGTGATAGGCGCAGGTGCCGCTGACGCGGGCGGGGAAAATGCGCCCGGTCTCGGAGATGAAGTTTTCCAGGTTCTTGTGGTTCTTGTAGTCGATCAGCGTGATCTTGTCCTTGCAGAAGGCGCAGAATTTCTTGCGCGCCGAATAATATTTTTTGGGGGGCTTGCCGTCGCCGCTGTTACTTCTCGGTTGCATCTGTTTCCTCCTCGTTTTCCAGGAATTCCTCGCTTTCCTTTTCCTCGCCGCTGCCGGCCATGGTCTTCTTGCGCAGCCGGTCGATCTTCGCCCAGCGCTTGGTGAGCTTGTTCGATTTCTTCAGCTTGTCATCGAGCCGCAGCGTGATGAAGCGCAGCACCTTCTCCATCTGCTTCAGGCGCCGCTCCAGGGTGGCGATGACCGAACCGTCGACCTCGGTCTGGATGAACACGTAGTAGCCCTCCAGGTTCTTCTGGATGGGAAAGGCCAGTTTTTTCCGGCCCCACTCGTCAAGGTTCTCGATCACACCCTTGGCCTTGGTGATGGTGCCGGTGATGGATTCGATGATCTTCTTGACCTCCTCCTCATTCACCTCCGGGGTGATGATGAAGCCGATCTCGTACCTGCTATTCATTTTTCCTCCTTGTGGATGTTTTAGCCTCTCCTTTTTGAAGAAGCAAGGAGTTCTTTCTCCTGTTGAATATATTCATGGTACTGTGAATATCGTTTTCCAGGAAGACCTGCGCGGCGTCGGCCGCCTGCACGATCCCCTCCTGGAACTGGGTGTAGGCCTTGCCCCGCAGCGGGGTCAGCACGTAGCGCACGATGTCGCCCGCCGCCTCGCCGGCGGCGGGGCTGATGCCGATGCGCAGGCGGGGGAAATCCTGGCCGCCGACGTGCTGGATGACCGATTTCATCCCTTTGTGGGTGCCGGCGCTTCCCTTCTCGCGCACGCGGATCCCGCCCAGCGGCAGGTCGATGTCGTCATAGATCACCAGCATGGACGGCAGGTCGAAGTCGAACATGCGGCGCAGTTTCTGTACCGCCTGCCCCGATTCGTTCATGTAGGTCATGGGTTTGGCCAGCACGACCTCGTGGCCGTTGATACGCGTCTTTTTGAACTGCAGCAGGCCGCCCAGGCCGGCCAGCTCGACGCCGTGGCGGCGGCAGAGCTCGTCGACGCACAGGAACCCGGCGTTGTGCGGAGTCTTCTCGTATTTCCTGTCCGGGTTGCCCAAGCCGATGAGAACAAAAATTTACCCCTCCTTCTTTTCTTTGCCCTTGCCCGGAGCGGCGCCCTTGTCCTTGCCGGCGGGGGCGGCAGCCTTTTCCTTGCCGGGGGCGGCGGCCTTCTCCCCTTCCTTGGCAGCGCCCTTGCCGGCGGCGGCTTCGGGGGCGGCGGCGGCGCCTTCAACGACGGCGCCTTCAGCGGCCTCGGGAGCGGCGGCGACCTCGACGACCTCTTCCTTGGCCTTGGCGGCCACGGCGCAGATCACGGTGTTGGCCGGGGACATGAACTGGTAGGCGTCGGATTTGGCCAGGTTCTCCACCTTGATCGACTGGCCGATATGCAGGCCGGAGATGTCGATGCGGATCTCCTTGGGAATGCTGGTGGGCAAGCTGCGGACCAGGATGTCGCGATGGATGAACTCGAGCAGGCCGTCCTCGGTCTTGACGCCGATGGCTTCGCCCTCGAGCACCACGGGCACCTCGACCTCCACGGGCTTGTTCAGGTCGATGCGGATGAAATCGACGTGGATGATGTGGTCGGACAGGTAGTCGTACTGGATCTCCTTGATCATGGCGTCGAACTTGGTCTTGTCGCCCTGGGTGATGCGCAGCAGCGAGTTGTCCCTGTTCTCGGATTTCATGATGCCCTTGATGTCGCCCAGGTTCACCGTGATGGGGATGCTTTCGGCGGTGATGCCGTAGATGACGGCCGGGATCTTGCCCTGGGAGCGCAGCTCCTTCCTCGCCTTCTTGCTTATTTCTTTTCTCAGTTCCGCGTTGATCGTGATGATGTTTTCCATTTTCACCTCTTTTTATAGAAATAGTTTCGAAACGGAAGTTTCCTTGTGGATGCTTTCGATGGCGTCGGCGAACAGCTTGGAGATGGAGAGCACTTCGATCTTGGGGCACTCCTGCGGCGTGCAGCGCGCGGGGATGGTGTCGGTGACGTAGATCTTTTCCAGGGGGGATTCGTTGATCCGTTCCAGGGCTTTCCCGGAGAAGATGCCGTGGGTGCAGGCGGCGAAGACCTTCTTGGCGCCCTTCTTTTTCAAGGCGTTGATGGTCGCGACCAGCGTGCCGGCCGTGTCGATGATGTCGTCGACGATGATGGCGTTCTTGTTCTCCACGTCGCCGATGATGTGCATCAGCTCGGCCACGTTGGGCGCCGTGCGCTTCTTGTCGGCGATGGCCAGGTCGGCGTTCAGCTTGCGGGCGAAAAGCGCGCGCCCGTTCCACGCCGCCGGCGTCGGGCGAGACGATGACCAGGTCGCGCAGCTTCATCTTCTTGAAATGGGAGATGAAGACCGGCAGGGCCATCAGGTTGTCGACCGGGATGTTGAAGAAGCCCTGGATCTGGGCGGCATGCAGGTCGACGGTCAGGACCCGCGAAAAGCCGGCCGTTTCCAGCAGGTCGGCGAGCAGGCGCGCCGAGATGGCGACCCGCGGCCGGTCCTTGCGGTCCTGGCGCGCATAGGCGTAATAGGTTATTACCGCCGTGATGCGGCGGGCGGACGCCCGCTTGAAGGCGTCGGCCATCAGCAGCAGCTGCATGATGTGGAAGTTGCTGTCGGCGCACAGCGACTGCACGATGAATACATCGGCGCCGCGGACGTTCTCGTGGCTCTGGAAACGGATCTCGCCGTCGGAAAACACGTCCAGGACGGACTGGCCGAGCTTGCCGTGCAGGTGCCTGGCGATATCGCGGGCCAATTTTTCGTTGGCCGAGCCGGAAAAGATCAAGAATTTATTATCGCTGGTCATGTGGTTTTTCTGGGGCGGGAGGATTCGAACCTCCGAATGTCGGCTCCAAAGGCCGATGCCTTACCGCTTGGCGACACCCCAATTTTCTCCTGATAATATTTTCTGGAAATGCTGCGGGTCAGGATCGTCCCGGGCAGGCTCAGGCGCAGGGCGGCAAGGTGCCGCGCATGGCCGAAGCCGAACACCGCCGAGCCGCTGCCTGTCATTTGCACGAAATTGCATCCTCCTCGCGACATTTTTTCCTTGATATCCCTGATTTCCGGAAACAAGTCAAAGGTGGCATTTTCCAGTTCATTCGTTAAAATGGAGAAGTCGCCCTTTCTCAGGAAGAGTTGTATTTTACTGGGAAACCGGGTTTTTGTCAAGCGGAATCGGGAAAAAACCCGAGCCGTGGAAACGGTCAACTCCGGGATGCACAGGGCGATGGGCCGGGGCTTGATCCCGGGCAGGGAGGTCAGCTTCTCCCCTATCCCCTCGGCCAGCGCCGTGCCGCCCTGGAGGAAAAAGGGGACGTCGGCCCCCAAAGCGGCCGCCATGTCGTTCAACTGCGCGCCCGGGATCCGCAAAGCGAAAAAGCGGTCGAGAAAAAGGAGGATGACGGCGGCGTTGCCGCTGCCGCCGCCCAGGCCCGAGCCGGGCGGGATATTCTTGCGGACGGTGATGTCGAAGCCGCGGCGCAGCGGGTAGTTCTCGTATACCAGCCGGCAGGCGCGGGCGATGATGTTGCTTTCGTCCCAGGCGACGCGGCGGTCGGAACCCTTCAGCGTGACCCGGGGGAGCGCTTTTTCCGCGAGCAGCAATTCGTCGCTTAGATCGATGGTCTGGAACACCGTGCGCAGGGTATGGTAGCTGTCCGGCCGTTTGCCGGTTATTTCCAGGCCCAGGTTGATCTTGGCGAACGAGCGCAGCTTAATCATTTCCCAGCACGCTTTCCAGGTCCCGGCGGCGGTAACGCCCCGCGTAGTCGACCAGGACGATCTTTCCCGGGCGGAACTCGTCCTTCTGGATGCGCAGCGACAGGTCGGCGGCGCCGCTCCGCAGGCGGACCGTTTCCAGCGCGCCGCCTCCCGCCGCGCGCTCCAGGGTCACGGCGATCCCCTTGCCGGCAAGGCCGGCGGGCGTGATCCCGTTCTCGGCCAGCAGTGACTTCAGGTCGGCAAGGCTCAGGGCGATCCCCCACATGCGCTCGAGCAGCACGCCGAAATCGCCGCTCCAGAAGGCTTTTTTGCCATGATCGACCAGCACGGCCTCCTCGCCGGCGACGTCCAATTCCATTCCCGACTGGTTGAGCGCGTTGAAAAAAAGGAACTTGGAACTCGCCTCGTCGAAACGCCAGGAAATCCTGCCGTTCTGGCGCGCTTCCGGGTCTTGGAAGCTGAACTTGATGATGAGGGAGCGGAAATGGGGCCCCGGCGGCGGGACGAGGCCGGGGCGGTACGCGTGGCAGGAAAAAAGGCCGGCGAGCGCGAGCGTGATGAGGATCTTTTTCAGCATCGGGCTTCATTTTAACATATTTGCCCGAGGTAAAAAATGGTCCCTTTGCGGGAGCGCCGGGGTCAGCTTCAGGCCGGGATCAGAGCGCGGGAACCGGCCTTTTGCTTTTCCAGATGCCCCAGATCAGCCCGGCGGCAAGCAGGGCGACGACCAGCCAGCCGACCAGGCCGAGATTGCTGTATTTGACCAATATCGGGGCGGCCAGCAGGCTGACCAGGTTGACGACCTTGATCATGGGATTCAACGCCGGCCCGGCGGTATCCTTCAGCGGGTCGCCCACGGTGTCGCCGACCACGCTGGCCTTGTGCCGCTCCGAGCCCTTGCCGGTGTTGGCCGCCAGGTCGCGCGGCTCGTCCTCGATCGATTTCTTGGCGTTGTCCCAGGCGCCGCCGGCTGTTGGCCATGAACACCGCCAGCAGCTGGCCGCTTAAAATGACGCCGGCCAGGAATCCGCCCAGCGCCTCGACTTGCAGGACCATGCCCACCAGCAGCGGCAGTGATGACGGCGATCGCCGCCAGCGGGATCAGCTCTTTTTGGGCCGAGCGGGTGGAAATGCCGACCACGCGGGCGTAATCGGGCTTGACCTTGCCTTCCATGATCCCGGGGATGCGGAACTGGGCGCGCACCTCTTCGACGATCTGGGCGGCGGCCCGGGTGACGGCGCGGATGGAGAGGGAGCTGAACAGCCAGGGCAGGGCGCCGCCCAGCAACAAGCCGATGAAGACCTTGGTGTCGGAGATGCGGATGGCATCCATGACCTTGCGGCCCAGCTGCATCTGGACCAGGCCGACGTCGGTGATGAAGGAGGCGAACAGGCTGACGGCGGCGATGACCGCCGAGGCGATGGCCATGCCCTTGGTGATGGCCTTGGTGGTGTTGCCCACGGCGTCGAGGTCGGCCATGATCTGGCGGGCCTTGACGCGTCTCGGGGTCGTCCTGGTCGTGCCAGGCCATCTCGCCGATGCCGTTGGCGTTGTCGGAGATGGGGCCATAGGAATCCATGGCCACGTTGTTGCCGGTATGGCTGAGCATGCCGATGCCGATCATGGCGACGGCGTACAGCACGTAGAGCGGGTTGCCGGCTGCCGCCGTACAGCAACAGGGCGGAGACGAAGCTGATGCACGATGACGAGCAGGGCCCAGACGCTCGACTCCATGCCCACCGACAGGCCGGAAAGGATGGTGGTGGCCGGGCCGGTCCTGGTGGATTTGACGATCTCCTTGACCGGGCCGCGCTTGGTGGAGGTGAAATAGGAGGTCAGGGGGTTGAAGGCCACGGCCAGGGCCACGCCGATGGAGGTCAGCATGGCCAGCTTCCAGTCGCCGGCATAGAGGATGGCGACCAGGAACGACCAGAGGATGGTATTGACGCTCGAAACTTCATACGAGCGGAACATCGATTCTTCGGCGTCGTGGGCGCGCAGGAACTTGATGGGGAATTTTTCCCAGATCGGCACGGTGAACGTGCCGAGGATGGAGCTGATGACGCCGATGCCGCGGACGATCAGCGGGATAGACGATCCACTTCAGCGCCGGGCTCGGCTCCAGGGCCATCAGGGCCAGGCCCAGGATCAGGGCCGGAGACGATGGTCACTTCGTAGCTTTCGAAGATATCGGCCGCCATGCCGGCGCAGTCGCCGACGTTGTCGCCGACCAGGTCGGCCATGACCGCGGCGTTGCGCGGGTCGTCCTCGGGAATGTCCTTCTCGACCTTGCCCACCAGGTCGGCGCCGACGTCGGCGGCCTTGGTGTAGATGCCGCCGCCCACGCGCATGAACAGCGCCAGCAGCGTGCCGCCGAAGCCGAAGCCGAGCAGGGCATCGGGAGCGGCCTTGCCGAAGATGATGAAGATCATCGTGCCGCCCAGCAGGCCCAGGCCGTCGGTCAGCATGCCGGTGATGGTGCCGGAGTAGTAGGCGATGGACAGGGCTTCGTTGAAGCCGCGCCGGGCGGCCGAGGCGGCGCGCACGTTGGCCTGGATGGCCATGCGCATGCCCAGCTGGCCGACCAGCAGGGAGAAGGAGGCGCCCATGATGAAGGCGATGGTGCGGCCGATGGCCACGATCATGCGGGCGGACCCATGCCGAATTCCGCCACCGCCTCGCGGCTGGGGGGAATGACGTACACGCTCAGGAAGAGGACGACGGCCAGGAAGCCGATGGCCGGCAGGATGGTCGTCAGCTGCCGGCTCAAATAGCTGTCGGCGCCGATGCGGATGGCGTTCCATACCTCCTGCATTTTCTGGCGTGCCCTTGTCTTTTTTCAGGACCACGCCGCGCAGCAGCCAGGCGTACAACAGGCTGATGAAGGCGGTGAGCAACACGCCCATGATGGCGATCTGTTCAAAGTTCGAGAGCCCGTGACGGGCCAGGCCGAGGATGTTCATTCTCCCCTCCGCTAATCAAATATTCAGTTAACGATTTTAGAAAAACGATTGATTCGATTTTTTGAAGAAAAATAGTATCATGATTCCAGCTTTTTTTCAATCCGGAAAATCGAGCGGCGGAAGATCAGGCCGCGAATCCCGCGTTCAAGGTGTTTCCGCGCCCTGAAACTATTGTAAAAAAAACGGTCAAGGCAACCGGGCGGGCTTGAATTGACCGCTTCGGGCGTATATGTTACCATTGATTTTTCCCGGCCGGGGTGGCGGAACTGGCAGACGCACGGGACTTAAAATCCCGGGAGGGCGACCTCGTGGGGGTTCGATCCCCCCCTCCGGCATAGAACTGAAGCCAGTACTCAGTGAAGAGTAATTCGTGATTAGTGATTGGTGATTAGAAAACGCATTTAAGCGAAAAAAATATTGAAATCAGAAGCTCAATGAAAAGTGATAATTGATTGGCAGCAGCCCAAATTCGAGTTTTATTAAAATATCTTGAAAATTTTTTCTCTTTACTTTTCACTTATCACTAATTACTAATCACAATATATCGTTCCGGAAGGGCGGAAGGCATCCGCCCATCTCTTGCCGGAACGGCTACTTGGTCTTGATCTTGGCGAAATAAGTGTACAGCACGGGAATGAAGAACAGGGTCAGGAACGTCGTGGCGGTCAGGCCGCCGATCACCGACACGGCCATGGGCGCGCTCATCTCGCCGCCCTGCTTGGTGGTCAGGGCCATGGGGATCATGCCGACGATGGTGGTGATCGAGGTGATCAGGACCGGCCGCAAGCGCGTGGCGGCGCCCTTGACCACGGCCTCCAGCTTGTCCATGCCATCGCCCACGAGCTGGTTGATGTAGTCGACCATGACGATGCCGTTGTTCACGGCGATGCCGGTCAGGATGATGAAGCCCATGATGGCGCCCATGTTGATGGTCGTGTGGGTGATGGCCAGCAGCACGACCACGCCGATGAAGCCCAGGGGGATGGTGAACATGTTGATCAGGGGGAAGAGCAGGTTTTCGTAGAGCGAGGCCATGACGGCAAAGACCAGCACCAGGGCGATCAGCAGGGCGAAGCCCAGGGTGGTGAAGGTCTCGGTCATGTTCTCGTACTGGCCGGCCTGCTCGATGAAATAGCCTTCGGGAAGGTTTGAACTGATGTCCTTGGTCTTTTCCTTGATCTCCTTGACGATCGAGCCCAGGTCGCGGCCGATGAAGTTGGCCCCGACCGAGACCTTGCGCACCATGTTCTCGCGGTCGATGCGCACCGGGCCGAAGAGGCTCTTGAAATCGGCCACTTCGGAGAGGTAGACCTTGGCCCCGCCGGGCGTCTGGATGGGGAGTTTCTTCAGGTCATCGATGGAGGTGCGGTCGCTCTCCTTGAGCTGCACGCGGATGTCGCGGTCCTCCCCTTCCAGGATCATGCGCGACACCACCGTGCCGATGGTATAGGTGCGCACTTGGCTGGAGATGGCGTAGGGCGTCAGCCCCAGCTTGGACGCCTCCTCCTTCTTGATGTGCAGCTGCAGCTCGGGCTTGCTCTTCTCCAGGGAGACCTTGACGTCGCGCAACCCCTTGATGTCGACGATCCTGGCGCGGACGCTCTCGGCGATGCGCTCCAGGCGGCCCATGTCGCGTCCGAAGCAGTTGATCTCGATGGGGTTGGTTGAAGAGCCCATCATCGAGGCGCCGGCGATGTCGATGGCCGTGATGCGGCTGTTCTCCAGGGTGGGGAACGATTGGCGCCAGCGCTCCAGGATCTGCCTGTCCGATTCCTTGCGTTCGCCGCTCGGTTTCAGGTAGGCGTAGATGATGGCTTCGTAGGAGCCGGCGGCGCCGGTGCCGCTGGCCGTGTCCTGGGCGTTCTGCTCGCTGGAGCCGACCTGGACGAAGGTGGTGATGACGTTGGGGTCCTTGAGCGACTGCTCCTCGATGTATTTGACGATGCGGTCGGTCTCGTCGACATTGGTGCCGACCGGCATGGAGAGCTTCAGGTAGAGCATGGAGTTGTCGGTCGCGGGCATGAACTCGGTGCCCAGGAAGGTGGCGCCGATCATGGAAAGGACAAAGGCGGCGATGATGCCGATCAACACCATTTTCCTGTGGACCAGAGCCTTGCGCAGCCAGCCTTCGTAGCGGTCGCGCGCCGGCGTGAACTTGTCCTCGCCCAGGTCCACGGTCCCCTCGGCCGTTTGCGCCCCTTTTTCCTGTGGGCGCGGAACATCCAGGCGGCCAGCATGGGGACGATGGTCAGGGCCACGAACAGCGACGCCATCAGGGCGATGATCACCGAGACGGCCAGGCTCTGCGCCAGACGGCCGGCGATGCCGGTGGCGAACATCATGGGGAAGAAGACGGCCACGGTGGTCAGGGTGGAGCCGGTGATGGCCAGCCCGACCTCGGACGTGCCCTTGCGGGCCGCCTCGGTGGGGCTCATCCCCTCCTGCAGATGGCGGAAGATGTTTTCGATGACCACCACGGCATTGTCGACCAGCATGCCCACCCCCAAAGCAAGCCCGCCCAGGGTGATCAGGTTCAGGGTGTAGCCCATGATGTAGAAGGCGATAAATGCCACCACGATGGAGAGCGGGATGGTGATGCCGATGGCCAGAGTGGGCTTGAGGTTGCGCAAGAACAGGAAGATGATCAGCATGGCCAGCAGGCCGCCTTCCAGGATGTTGACGGTCGACTTGCGGGACATCATCTCGATGATGCGCGACATGTCGAGCCAGACGTGGAACTTGACCCCGCCCTTGAGGGTAGGCTCGATCTGGGCCAGCACTTTCTTAACCTGGCGGGCGACCAGCACCGAGTTGGCGCCCGAGCTCTTGGTGACCATCATCATGATGCCTTTCCGGCCGTTCAGGCGCAGCTTGAGGCGAGCCTCCTTCGGGGCTTCCTTCACCGAGCCGATATCCTTAAGAAAAATCGGCGCGCCCGTGCGGCTCATGCCGATCAGGACGTCGTTGATCTCGGCCACGGTTTTGAACTCGCCCATGGTGCGCAGCAGGAATTCCTTGTGGTTCTCGGTCATGTAGCCGGCGGGCAGGTTGATGTTCGAGGCCTGGATGGCCTGTTCCACCTGGTTGATGTTCAGGCCGCGCGATTCCAGTTTGCCCTTGTCGATGCTGACCAGCACTTCGTCCATCTCGGGCGAAAACACGGCGGTCGAGGCCACGCCCTCGATGCGCTCCAGGCGCGTGGCGACCTCGTTGTCGATGTAGTCGCGCAGCTTGCTCAGGCTCATGTTGCCGCCGGTGATGCCGTAGGCGATGATCGGCATCTGCGAGAAATTGAACTTCACGACAAAGGGCTCGTCGGCCCCGGAGGGAAGATATTGCGAATACATGCCGATGGTATCGCGCACGTCCTGGGCGGCGAAGTCGAGGTTGACGCCCCACTCGAACTCGATCATGACCACCGATTGCCCCTCCAGGGAGATGGACTGCAGCTTCTTGATCCCCGAGACGGTCGACACCCACTGCTCGACGGGACGGGTGATGTTCTGCTCGATGTCCTCGGAGGAGACGCCGCTGTAGGTCGTGATCACGGTGATATAGGGATAATCCATGTCGGGCAGCATGTCCAGGCCCAGCTTGGTGAACGAGATCATGCCGAGGATGACGATGACCAGGACCACCATGGACATGGTCACCTTTTTTCTGAGGGAAAAATCGACGATCTTCATTTTTTGTCTCCAGCCGTGACGATGGCGGTCCCTTCCTTCAGGTCGTAGTTACCCTCGACCAGCACCGGGTCGCCGGGACCCACCCCGGACAGGACCTCGAAGCGGGAATCGTCCTTTAAGCCCACGGTCACGGCGCGCTTGCGGGCCACGCCCTTGTCGTCGACCATGACTTCCCTGTCGCCGGCGAGAAGCGCGGAAAGCGGCAGCGTGTAGATATTATCCTTGCGCGTGTACTCGATGGAGATATCGGCGTAGACCCCGGCCTTGATCTTCATGTCCGGGTTGTCGATCTTGATCTCCACCTTGAAGGTCTTGGAGAGCGGGTCGGCGGCAAGGTTCTTGGAATAGACCTCGCCGGTGAAGGTCTCGCCGGGGCGCGACGAGATCTTGACCATGCACTTCTGGCCGATACGGATATTCTCGATCTCCTCCGCCGGCGCGTCGATCGTGACCTTGACCCTGGACAGGTCCATCAGGGTCAAAATGCTCTGGCCCATGCCCATCATGGGGTTGATCATGTCGCCCTCCTCCATGTTCTTGGCGGCGATGATGCCGGCGAAAGGCGCTTTCATATATGCGTTCTTGGCGGTGTAATCCACCAGGTCCAGGTTGGCCTTGGCGCTCTTCATCTGGGTGTCGGCGGCGTCCAGGGCCAGCTGCGTGTTCTCGTATTGCATCTGCGAGATGGCCTTGTTCTCCAGCATCTTCTTCATGCGCTCCGCGTTCAGCTTGGCGTTCTGGTAGGCGGTCTGGGCCACCGCCATCGCCGCCCGCGCCTGTTTCTGCTGCAGCTCCAATGAGGTCATGTCCAGCGTGGCCAGCAGCTCGCCCTGGCCGACCTTGTCGCCCTGCTTTTTCAGGATGCGCCCGATCCGGCCCGAGGCGTCGGGGACGATATTGGCCGTCTTCCAGGCGCTGACCGTGCCGTTGTAATTGAAATATTTTGCCAGCGTCCCTTTCTGCGGCAGCTCGGTCTTGACCAGCAGCGGCTTCTGCTGCAGGTCGCTCCCCTGTTTCCCTTTTTTCGAGCAGAACGACAGCGTCAGGACCAAAGCCAGCAGGACGAATAGAATTTTTTTCATGTTCATGCGACTCCTCCGTTCAAATTGATTCCGGTCAGCTTTTCAAGCTCGGCAATGGCGATATTATAATTATACAGGGCCTGCAGGTAGTTGACCTTGGCCCGGGTTAATTCGTTCAGCGAAGAATTCAGCTCGAGGATGGTGATCATCCCGTTCTTGTAACTCAGCTCGGCGATGCGTGCCCCTTCCTTGGCGCTCTCCATGTTCTTCAGCCCCATCTGGATGTTCTCGTATTCCTGGCGGATGGTGCGGTAGCCGCTCTCGACCTCCAGGCGCGTGGCGTCGCCCAATTGCTTCACGTTGAGGTCCATGATCTTTTTCATCACGTTCATCTCGCCGATCTGGGCGCTGCGCTTCAGGCCGGTGAAGATGGGCCAGCTCATGCCCAGGGAGACCGAGTAATAGTCTTGCCAGTTGTTCTTGCGCAGGTTGAAATAATCGGACTGGTAACTGTAGGCGGCCACCAGGGAGAAATTCGGCACGTACTGCGCCCAGGCGATCTTCAGCAGGTTGTCGATCTTCTGCCTCTGCATCTGCAGTTGCAGCAGCTCGGAGCGGCTTTTCAGCGAGCTCTGCAGCAGGTTGGCCAGCTCCAGCTGCACCTGCCGGTAGCCCAGCTCGCCCTGCAGGCGGATCTCCCGGGCCGGCGGCAGTCCCAGCATCAGCTTCAGCCCCAGGACGGACGTTTCCAGCAGGTTCTCCACGCGCAACACGTCGGGCTTGGTGGAGCTGAAGGCCAGCTCGGCCCGCAGCAGGTCGTATTGCGAGGCCATGCCCAGGTCGAAGCTGTTCTTGACGTTGTTGAAGTTGTTCTCCGCCAGGCCGTACGCCTCCTGGTGGGCCTTGAGCAGCTCCTGCATGATCTGGATGTTGTAGAAGGCCTTGCGCACGTTCAGGACGGTGTCGGCCCGCGAGTTCTTTTCTCTCTCCCTGGCCAGGCGCAGGTCCATTTCGGCGTTCTTGTAATTGAAGAAGATCTTGCCGCCGGTGAACACGGGCTGGACGACCTGGAAGGAAAAGGAATAATCCAGTTGGAAGCGTAGGGAGGCCTTGGTGGGTTCGCCCCCGGGGACGAAGGAGGGGATCTCGATGGTCATCAGCTTCTGGTCGAGGATCTTGGACCCGGACAGCGTCGCCTCGGGCAGGAAGCCGAAGTTCTGCATCAGGCGGTAGCGGTATTGCCGGATCTCCTGCTGGCTGGCCTGGTAGGCGGGATTGTTCGCCACTGCCAGCTGGATCGCCTGGTCCACGGTCAGGTCCATGGGCGGCTCCGCGGCGAATCCCAGGGTGCCCAATAAAAGTAAGATAAGTAGTGCTCGTTTCATCATGCCTCCTATGCCAAGATGCCGTTCTTCAATAGTCTCATGATCAGTTTCTTCATCTTTTCATGGTCGTTGATCTCGCCCTTGATCGAGTCCCAGAAAGCGCCCTCCAGCAAGGTGCTCAGCGCCATGCCGAGCAGCTCCTCGGAGAATTCCTCGAGGATCTCGGGACGGACGATGTCCTTCATGAACTTGCCCAGTTCCCTGGCGGTTTCCTGTCTTTTACGGATCTCCGCGTTCATATGTTCTTCGATATCCTCGCATTCATTGACCACCAGGTGGTGCTCCCGGATCATCATCCTCAGGAAGTCGCGCTTCTCCTGCATGTATTCAATGGAAAGGTCGATGAACTCCTCGATGATCAGGTACTTGTCCTTCTTCTGGCCCATGATGGCCTTGCCTTTTTCGGCAATATCGTTCTGGAAGCGGTTGACCAGCCCCAGGAACAGCGAGGTCTTGCTCGGGAAATAATTGTAAAGGGTCGGCTTGGATATCTCGCATTTTTCGGCGATCTTTTCCATGGATGTATTTTTATAACCATGCTGCGTGAACAGGGTTTCGCAGCAATTGAGCACGAAATCGCGCATCAGATCTTCTTTGCTTTTGGTCAAATGCTTTACCTCTGGTTAAATTAATTTACTTGAGGGGTAATTAATTAACTCATCGTAAACTATTTTAACCGTGAGTTAAGTTTTTGTCAACACTTTTTTTATTTTTTTTTGATTTATTTCGTTGTAGCGAAAACAATCGACCAGGTGGTCATTGACCATGCCGGTGGCTTGCATAAGCGAATAAATGATCGTCGAACCGGCGAATTTGCAGCCGCGGCGGACCAGGTCCCGGCTCAATGCGTCGGAAAGCTCGGTTCTTGCCGGGAGCTGTTCCATGGTTTTCCAGCGGTTCAAGACAGGGCGGCCGCCGACAAAAGGCCAGACATAGCTGTCGAAACTTCCGAATTCCTCCCGGATCCTGTTGAAAGCCCGGGCATTGCCCACCGAGGCCGCGATCTTCAGGCGGTTTCGGATCAGCCCCGGGTCGCCGAGCAGCCGGGAGGCCTCTTTCTCGCCATATCCGGCGACCTTGGCGAAATCGAAGCCGTCATAGGCCCGGCGGTAGTTCTCCCGCTTTTTCAGGACCAGGAGCCAGCTCAGGCCGGCCTGGACGCCTTCCAGGACCAGGAATTCGAACCAGGCCCGATCGTCGTGCACCGGCACTCCCCATTCACGGTCATGATAATCCTTATATAGGGTGTCGGACAGGCACCAGGGACAGCGGGTCTTCATGCGCACGCTCCTCACAGGCGATGGTAGAGAAGAAAGCCATGCCCTGTCAAGCGCCCGGATCGTATTGACAATTATTTACGGCTGGTATAAAAATAGAAAATGCCGGTATGCGCAGACAAATTCTCCGAGATCAAGGCCATTTTAGCCGGGAAAAAGCTGCATATCTCAAGAAAGGAGATCGCGCGGAACCTGGGCATGATCGACCGTTCGCAGGAGATCTTTCCCCAGGCGCGGCAGCAGGCGCTCCTCGTGCAATTGCTGCACACCTATGAGAATTCCAAGAAAAAGGTGGTCGTCCAGCTGGAAGAGCTGGGCGAAAAGAAACTGCCCTTGACGGTGGTGATGGGCGTCCTCGCCGAGGACTGGACCGGCATGGCCAATTCCATCCTGGGCATCGTCCACCAGAAGCACGGCAACGTGCTTTTCATGAAGGGCTTCACCCTGACCTTCCAGGACCGCAAGCTGGGCATCGTCCTCCTTTCCTTCCTGATCCTGACCCCCGAGGGCTACGGCCACTTCCTCAAGGACAAGAACAACCTGCTCGCCGCCCTGAAGGACGCCTCGCAGGGGACCATTGGGCAAGACCCTGCTGCTGGAGGACGAGACCATCAAGTTCGAGATATACAACCAGGTCATCAAGACCATAAAAAAAATGTACCGCGGGCCGGACATCGACAACATCATCGGCGAGAACGGCGAGACCCTGAAGTTCTTCTCGTCGCGATCGCGGGAATACCTGCAGGAAAGGAAACTGTCCGACCTGGCCGGGCTGGTGATCGACAACTACCGCTTCCAGAAGCAGGTGCGCGAGGGGCGGGCCGACAAGAAGATCAAGATCAAGAATTTCGAGACCCTCGATGAGCGGCTGACGGGCATCACCTTCGTCTGCTGGGAAGAGAACTTTTCGGTGGAAAGTTTCCTCAAGACCCTGGATTTCATCGTCCCGGGCCATATCATCAAGCATCACAAGAGCTTCGTCTCGGCCGAGAAGCTCCTGGTCTACCGCATCGAGATCGTCGACCGCCAGGGCCTGCCGCTGGACCCGGAGGCCATCAAGTCGATCGAAAGCTCGCTGGAAAAAATGATCAGCACCGCGGCGGACGAAAAATTCTCGCAGATCAAGTCGGTGGGCGGCTACGAGCATTACGCCCGGGCCATCATCCCCTTCCTGATGAGCGAGCTGAAGGCGACCGGCGTCTGCCAGGCGTTCATGAGCGTGGAGAAGAAGACCGAGTTCATGATGCAGCTGAAGCTCATCGTGGTCACGCGGCTGAACCGGAAAAACAACCTCAACCAGCTGATCCGCCTGCTGGAAGGCAACCGCGGCATCGAGATCCTGTCGGTCGTCCCTCCCAGCCTCTACCAGAAGCAGACCGAAGTCAACATCATGAACCTGAAGATCACCCTGTCCGAGTTCGTCTCCATCGCCGCCATCTTCCAGACGATCAAGAACAAGCTGAAGCACCTGTACGGCCAGGTCCGCGATTTTGACGAGGGCTGCGCGACAGCGACATGCGCTCGCTGCAGGAGCTGATGGGCGAAGCGCGCGCGCTCAATCCCCTGCTGGTCAAGGAGATCTATTACAACCTCGACGAGATCTACCGCCTGGAGACGCCGCCCAAGGTGCTGGCCGAGATCATGAAGCTGGTATGCTCGACCATCAAGGCGGCCAAAAAGGAAGAGATGGACCGGGTGGTGGTCAAGTACCGGAATATCCGCCACGCCATGAAAAATGAATTCATCAAGACCATCTTCGTCATCTCCTACTCCCGGGATAAAAAGATATTGAGCCGCTTCATCGACAACCTGAGCGACATCGAGGTCTATTTCACCCGCATCGAGTGGGAACAGCGCTTCTACCTGATACTGATCTTCAAGAAGGGCAACCAGGCGCTGCCCGACGAAGAGATCGCCAAGATCAAAAATGAGGTGCTGCCCCGCTTCCTCAAAAAGGCACTGGTCATCGACGCCGCCGCCCAGGCCGCCGATGAGGAGTGCTGAACCCGGCGGCGATGTTCGACCTGCGCTCGCCGTACCGGATCACCGCCGCCCAGCAGGAAGCGGTGGACGAGATCGTCGGCCATTTCCGCCAGGGGCGGCGCAAGCAGGTCCTGCTGGGGGTGACGGGCTCGGGCAAGACCTTCACCATGGCCCGGATCATCGCGGCGCTGAACGTCCCCACCCTGGTGCTTTCGCCCAACAAGACCCTCGCCGCCCAGCTTTTCCAGGAATTCAAGGGCTTCTTCCCCAATGACCGCGTGGGCTATTTCATCAGTTACTACGATTATTACCAGCCCGAGGCCTTCGTCCCCCAGCGCAACCTCTATATCGCCAAGGAGGTGTCGATCAATCCCGAGCTGGAGCGGCTGCGCCTGGACGCCACCCGCAACCTGCTGGAGAGCAAGGAGACGATCGTGGTGGCCTCGGTCTCGGCCATCTACAGCATCGGCGCCCCCGAGGATTTTCTCGAGCAGCGGCTGTCGCTGGGCGTAGGCGACCGCGTGGAGCGGGAAACGCTGCTCGAGCAGTTCGTGCAGCTGGGCTACCGCCGCAGCCACGGCACGCTGGCCAGCGGCGAATTCAGGGTGCGCGCCTCGCTGATCGAGATCTTCCCCACCAGCGAGGAAAACCCCCTGCGCTTCGTCCTGGAAGACGAGCGCATCGCGCGCATCGAGTTCTTCGACGCTATCACCGCATTCCCCTTGAGCGAAAAAAAGCAGGCCGGCATTTTCCCGATCAACTACTTTTTCTACCGCAAGGCGCGCATCCAGGAGGCGATCGCCCGCATCGGGGTCGAGCTGGAGGACCGCCTGGCCTGGTTCCAGGAGCGGGGACAGACCGACCTGGCCGAGCGCCTGCGCCAGCGCACCCGCTTCGACATGGAGATGCTCGACCAGTTCGGGCACTGCCCGGGGATCGAGAACTATTCCCTCTACCTGACCGGGCGCCGTCCCGGGGAAACCCCGTACACCCTGCTCGATTTTTTTCCCAAGGGCTACCTGACCATCATCGACGAATCGCACGTGACCGTGCCCCAGCTCAACGGCATGTACGCCGGCGACCGCTCGCGCAAGACCAAGCTGGTCGATTTCGGCTTCCGCCTGCCGTCGGCCCTGGACAACCGTCCCCTGAACTTCCCCGAGATCGCCCAGCGGCTGCAGAACGTCCTCTACGTCTCGGCCACCCCGGCGCCCTTCGAGATCAGCGACTCCGCCAACCGGGTGACCCGCCTGCTGGTGCGGCCCACCGGCCTGGTCGACCCCGAGGTGATCGTCAAGACGGCGGCCGACCCGGTGAGCGACATGCTGGCCGAGATCCGCAAGGTCGTCCCCGGCGGCAGGGTGCTGGTCACCACCCTGACCAAGAAAATGGCCGAAAAACTGGCCGATTTCCTCACCCTGCAGGGCATCCGCTGCGCCTACATGCACTCGGAGATCAAGGCCCTCGACCGGGTGAAGATCATCAAGAAGCTGCGCCACGGCGAGTTCGACGTTCTGATCGGCATCAACCTGTTGCGCGAGGGGCTCGACCTGCCCGAGGTCTCCCGGGTGATCATCCTCGACGCCGACAAGGAGGGGTTCCTGCGCTCGGAAACCTCCCTGATCCAGACGTTCGGCCGCGCCGCCCGCAACCTCGACGGCAAGGTCATCCTCTACGTCGACGGCATGGTCGACTCGGTGCGCAAGGCCATCGCCGAGTCGGGGCGGCGGCGGCAATACCAGGTCGAGTACAACGAGTTGCACCACATCCGGCCGGCGTCGGTGCAGAGCCCGATCAAGGATTTCCAGGACGACGACTACTGGCTGAAGAAGAGCGAGGAAGCCATCCCCATGGATTTCAAGAGCCGCGAAGCCCTGGAAAAGGAGATCGCCAAGCTGGGCGCCGAGATGAAAAAAAAGGCCGACGCGCTCGATTTCAAGAACGCGGCCTTCCTGCGCGACCGCATCAAGGTCCTGAAAAATCTCCTGATCGAGATGTTTTGACCCGGGTTCTGCCCGGCACGGGGCTTGTTTCGGCGCGGGGGCTTGCTTTTTTGTTTTTATGCCTTTACAATGTGCGGGCCTTTCGGGCAGGTGGCATATGATGAAAAGTAATCCCGTCAAAACGTTCGCGGTCGCCCTGTCGGTCCTGGCGTTCATCGCCGTCGGCTCCCTGCTGGCGCAGATGGCCCAAGCCAACCGCAATTACGAGCGCAGCCTGGCCCATATCCGCTTCCTGGCGGCGCACCTGGGCGACATGCAAGGGCAGATTCTGCAGTTGAACGAAGAACAGCGGGCCAACGAGAAAAAATTCGAGCGCATCGACCTGCTGGAATACAAGAACGCCACCTTCCAGAAAAAATTCCCCGAGTTCTCGCACATCGTCGACGTCGCCTTCAACAAGGCCCGTCTCTACGGCTTCAACCCCAACCTGGTCCTCTCGGTCATGCAGGTGGAGAGCGCCTTCAATCCCCTGGCCGTCTCCTCCGCCGGCGCCTATGGGCTGATGCAGGTGCGCTACGCGGTCTGGAAGGACGAGCTCGGCATCGACCGCAGCCGGATATTCGACGTCGAATACAACATCGACCTGGGGCTGCGTATCCTGAAGCAATACCAGGACATCGCCGGCGGCAACGTGCGCCGGGCGCTTTTCATGTACAACAACGGCTACCTGTACAACAACCAGGGCTACGTCGCCAAGGTGAATTCTTCCATCTACAACCAGGACCTGGAACCCGAAAAGACGGCCGGCGTCTCCCAGTAACCCCGCCGGGGCCAGGTCGTCTTCAGCGCTTTTCCGCCAGCCTTCTCCTGTCGCGCTTGAAGCTTTCCTGCAGGAGCCTGAAAAAATCGAGATAGGCGGCACTCTGAAAATCGGGATAGGTCCAGGGCAGGAAATGGAAGCGGCCGTCCTTCAGCACGTATTCCATGTGGGCATAGATGCCGTCGCGAAGGGGCACGCGATGGTAATGGTTCTTGGCGGTGGCGATGATGACGTTGGCCTCGGACAGGTAGCCGGGATCGAGGTTCACCAGCCGCCGGCCGTTCTCCGCCAGCCGCGCCTCCAGCTCCATGGCGCCGAGCTTGATCTCCGGCAGCCGTTCCGGGGGCAGTAGCCCGGCGAACGACACGAACTGCCGGAACAGGGGCTCCCCCATCTCCGGCCGGTAATACGCGGTCGCGGTGAAGGGGATGAACGCGGAGAGGTTTTCGACCGCGGCGATGGATCCCGCAAGCAGGTCGAGGGCCGGCCCGGCGGAGCGCTCCCCGCTGAAGATCATCCCGCAAAAAAACTTGACCGCCTTGAAATCGCCGCGCGTCGACATGGGCTGCGCTACGTTCCGGGTCCCGCCGCCGGGGCGGTCAATCCATCCAGTCCAGCACGTAGAGGCGGCCGTTGATGAAGGCCGCGGCCTTGCGCTTGTCTGGGGAGGGCTGCTGGACCGCGCCGGCGAGCGACACCTGGCGCCGGGAAAAGTTGCCCGACTCGTCCAGCTTCAGCAGCTCGCCGTTGTAGGTGGAAAAATAAACCGCGGCGCGGTCCGCGCAGTCGACGATGGCGTTCAGGTCGCGCCGGGAATCGATCTTCCGGCGGTCGTACGGCGATAACTGGATGATCTCGAGGTTGGACTCGCTGAAATAAAAATACTTGTTCCGTTCGCCGAGGGCGTAGATGAAATTCATGTCCGGGCTGACGGCGGCGGCCAGCATGTTGCCGCCGATCTTCTTGTAGAGCAGCGACCGGTAGTTGAAGAGGACCAGGTTCTTTTCCTTGTCGCGGGTGCGGACCAGGATCTCGGACTTCTCGGGTTGGAAGGCGACGATATCGAGGTCGGAATAATACTTTTCCCCCAGGAACATGGTCTCGTCGAAAGGGGCCAGCTTGTTGCCGCGCTTGTCGTAGGCCCAGGCCTGGAACGCGTTCTTCAGGTCGGAAAAACAGATGAGGAAATGGCTGCCCGAGTCGCCGAAATAAAGTTTCATGTCCTCGGAAGAGGTGATGTCGATGTTCCTGCCCTTCTCCAGGAGCCTGGCCACTTCCGTATTGTTCTGATAGGCGGAAGCGACCAGCAGGTAATGCTGCAGCGCCGGCAGGGGAACCCCGGCGAGAGCGTCCCGCTTGCGGATCTCGCTCCAGTTGTCGTTGGCGTAGGAGTAGCTGAACACCGGGAACGGATACGAAGGATAAACGGCGGTTTTCCTGCCGTAGGCGGACACGGCGGAGAACGGCGAGGAGAACGCCAGCTCGGGCAGGTTGCCGTCGGTGACGTACGCGACGCTGCCGCCCGGGTTGAACGCCACCAGGACGGTCGCCATGTTCAGGGCGTAACCGACGACCGGCTTGAGCCTGTAGGTGTCGCCGGCGGCGACCAGGGTGTAGAGGTACACTTTTTCGTTCTCGGCGGCGGTGGTCGAAAAAATGACCTTGTCCTGCCCGGGCGCGGGAAATATCTCCTGGATATTCCCTTCGTATTCGAAGGACTTGACGGTTTTCAATGAACCCGCGTCCAGGACCAGGAGCTTTTCCTTGTCGCCGCTGCTCAGGCTGCCGGCGACCAGCAGGCGCCTGTTCCCCAGCCACTGGATCTTCCTGACTTCAAAGATCGGGAAAAAGGGGAAGGCGGGGAATTTGTACTGGGCGGGGAATTCCTTCTGCAGCTCCTGGGCGGTCAGGCCGCTGAGGATGGCCCGGTCGATCCAGTTCTGGACGGTGGCGTCCTTTTTCCGCAGGTGGAACAGCCCCAGGAGCTTGTTGACGGCCGGCTGCCACTGGCCTTGCGAAAACACCTCGTACAAATATTTTTCGGCGTCGCGGTCCTTCAGCTGCAGCAGCACCTCGGCGAACGTCAGGCCGTATTCGGGGTTATAGCGATCGAATTTCAGCTTGCCCAGCAGCGCCTTGGCCTTGCGCAAGTCGCCGGTCTTGAGAAGGAAACGGGCCTTCAACAGCTGCGCCTCCTTGGACTCGGGCTTGTCCGTGATGGCCCGTTCGATGTAGCGCGCGGAGTCCGGGCAGCCGTCCAGCTTCAGGCAGGCCTTGGCGGCCAGCAGCGCGTAATAATAATTGCCGGGAGCGCGGTCGGATTCGGGCCGGATCAGGTCGAGCGCCTTTTGCGCCTGGGAGCTTTTCAGGTACAATTCGGCCAGCAATATCTTGAATTCCGGGATATCGCCGTATTTCAGGCTCTTGTTGAAATAGTCCTCGGCGGCCGGGTAGTTGTTGCGCAGGGAATATTCATTGCCCAGCGCCAGGTAGGCCGGCGCGTACCCCGGGTTCATCCGCAAAACCTTGCCCAAATTCTCGATGGCCAGGGACGTCTTCATGTCGGCGGTCGCCAGGCTGAGGCCGGTCAGGGCCTCCAGCGAGCGGTGGTCGCTTTCCAGGTAGTCGCGGAATTTTTTCGTGGCTTCCCATTTCTCGTCCTGCAGCAGCAGGACGAAGCCGAGCTTGATCGTCGGCTGCGGGTGCAGGTTGAAATACGCGTCCAGGTTCTTCCTGGCCAGCTCCAGGTCTCCGACCAGGTAATAGGCGATGGCCCGGGAAAAATCGGCGCCGGACTGGGCCGGGAAAACACACGCGCCCAGGAGCGCCAGGATCAAAAAAGCCGTTGCTTTTTTCATGCGTTACCTCGCGGCGAATTATAGCATACGCTTACAAACCCCAGTTCAACTTGTCGTAGAGCAGCCTGTAGTAATTCGTTCCCGGCGCCACCAGCATGGGCAGTTGCTTGGGATAGATCTTCACGCCGATGGTCTCCGAGAAATTGAACGGCAGCGCGGTCTGGCCGTCGATGGTCACATAGGTGTCCATGTGCGGGGTGAGCAGCTGCACGGAGATCACGGCGCTGTCGGGCACCACCAGCGGCCGGAACGTGAGGGAATGGGGGCAGATCGAGGTGATGACGATGCCGTTCACCTCCGGGCTGACGATCGGACCGCCGGCGGAAATGGAATAGGCCGTCGAGCCGGTGGGGGTGGCGAGGATGATCCCGTCCCCCTTCACCTCGGCGACCGTGTCGCCGTCGATCGTGAGCAGGAGCTTGACGATGCGGGCGATCGTCCCCTTGTTGACCACCACGTCGTTCAGGGCGGTGTAGGTCCTGTCCTTGAAGTCGACCTGCAGCAGCTTGCGGTGGGAGAGCGCGGCCCGGCCGCTGAAAATATGCCCCAGCCCCTCGGCGAGCGATTCCTTTTTCATCGCGGTCAGGAAGCCCAGCGTGCCCAGGTTGAAACCGGCCACCGGCACCTGCGCCTCCACGGCCTGCCTGGCGACGGAAAGGAACGTGCCGTCGCCGCCCAGGACGATGATCAGGTCGGCATGCGCGGCGATATCTTCGCGGGCGCAACAATCGCCGCCCTGCAGCAGCTGGGCTGCGGTGGTCTCCAGGATGCAGCCGACGCCATACTCGTTGAGCACGGAGACGGCTTGCCGCAGGTAATGGACCACGTCCTGGTGGGGCTTGGCCACGATCGCGGCTTTTTTAAATTTCATCGGCATCGGCTATCATTGTATCATCAATGGAATCGTTTTTCCCGCCCCGCAGGAGAAAAAAATATTCCTGGTTGCCTTTCTTGCCGCGGACGCCGGCGGGGACGCAGCCCAGGACGGCGAAATCAAGCCCCTCGATCCGCTTCTTCAGCTTGAGCAGGATGGCGAGCCGTTGTCGGCGGTCGCGGATCACTCCCCCGCGGCCCACCCTGCCGCGTTCGGCCTCGAACTGCGGCTTGATCAGCGCCAGCACCCGGGCGCGCGGGAAGTCCGCCAGCACGGGCAGGACGGCGGTGATGGAGATGAACGAAAGGTCCATGACCACCAGGTCGGGGTCGAAAGGGATGTCCGCCTTCTTGAGGAAGCGCGCGTTCTTCCGCAGCAGGCGCAGGCGCGGGTCGGCGCGCAGGCGCGAATCCACCTGGGAGATGGTCACGTCCACCCCGAAGACCTCGGCGGCGCCGTGCTGGAGAAGATAATCGCTGAAGCCGCCGGTGGAGATGCCGATATCGAGGACCTTCAGTCCGGGCACCGCGATACCCAGCCCGGAGATCGCCTTGGCGATCTTCAGCGCCCCCCGGGACACATAAGGGCTCTTCTCCCTGACCTCGATCCGGGTGTCGCCGGCGACCCTGCGGTCGGGCTTGCCGGCCTTCTGGCCGTCGACGAAGATGTCGCCGGCCATGACCAGGGCCTGGGCTTCCTTCAGGTCGGGGGCCAGGCCCCGCTGGAGCAGGGCTTGGTCGAGCCTGGTTTTTTCGTTTTTCGCCATGAGATCGTTTCCCCGGCTACCGATGATACCCGAAACCAGGGGCTAAAACAAGCGCCGGCGCCGGGGAAAACCTTGACAGCCCGGCCCACCGAGGGTATCCTCTTTTTGCTCCCAGCGCCCGGGAAAGAAGGAGGACGTATGCGCAACAACGCTTTTTGGCTTGGCCTGCTGCTGTTTTTCCAGGCGGCGTTCGCCCCCGCGTCGGGGGCCCTCGGGGCCGCCTACGAGGTCAAAAAAGTCGACCTGCTGGCACCCCTGGGGCTCCGGGTCAACGGCGCCGGCCCGCTGCTGGTCAGGATGGACCCGCCCCGCGACCGCCTGGTGCTGGCCAACACGCTGACGTCGTCGGTCACCCTCATCGACTGCCGCAGCCGCTCCGTGCGCAATATCCCCGTCGGCAGCCGCGTCCCGCAGTACCTGAAGTCGGAAGCGCTGGCCATCGATTCGCGCAGCGGCAACGTCTACGTCATCGGCGACCATACCCTGGAAGTGGTGTTTCCCGCTTCCGGGACGGCGCGCACCTTCCCCACGGGCAAGCAATTCGAGATGGTGGCCGTCGACGAAGCCAACGGCAACGCCTTCCTGGTCGGCAGGGAGAGCCGGGACATGGCCTGGCTCGACCTGAAAAAGGGCCGCGTGTCCTATATACCCTGGAGCGGGATGGAGGAGAGCGCGCGCAACCTCAACCAGACGCCGCCGCCTCCCATCCGCAAGGTCGTCTGCGACAGCGGCGCGCGCGTCGTCCTGGCCGTGGACGGCACCACCGCCACCCTGCAGCGCTTCGACGCCGACAGCGGCAGGCTGTTGCAGCGCCGTCAACTCGGGTTGCAACCGGGCGGACGCTGGCATTACGCGGGCTACAGCCCGAAGCGCCAGGCCCTGGTCCTGGTGGTGGAGACCGCGGAACGCAAGGTGGTCCAGGCGGCGAAGGTCTCCGCCCTGGGCGACCGCGACGAGGTGGTCACCCTGCCCGGTTACACCGAGGCCGTGGGCGTGCTGTATAATGACGACCTGGATGAGCTGTACATCCCCTACGACAACCATCCCAGCCTGCACCTGGTCGACTTCAAGGAGCAGGGAAAGCTCAGCGAGATCATGCTTCCGGCTTACGGCAACGACGCCTCGGCGCTGGACGCCGGGCGCAATCTTCTCTACGTCACCAGCTGGGCCTACGGCGAGATCGACCAGATCGACCTGGGGGCGCGCCGGTTGCGCCGGCGCTTCTTCCAGGCCGCGGTCCTGCCGCACATGTTCAACATGGCCATCCATCCCGCCGACGGCAAGCTGTACCTGCCGCTCGGCGCGACCGCGGTCAACGGTTCCTTCGGGGCGGCGGTCAGCGTTTTCGATCCCGCGAACGGTGCGCTGGACAAGGTGCGCACGGGCTGGGCGCCGCAGGAGTTGCTGCAGCAGCCGGGAAGCGAGGCTTTCCTGGTCTTCAACAACGAGGACCAGTACGCCAGGGTCACCCCCGCCGGCGCGTTTTCCGTGTCCGCCCTGCCGGTGATCTACCCGCACCAGGCGCTGGCCACCCCGGCGGGCAACATCTACCTGGCCTACGGCCCGCATCAATCGTACTGGCCGGTGGTTTACATCTGGGCCGCGCGCGACGGGATATTGGGCATCGACGGCAAGGACCTCGGCTTTTACGACCGCCGCATCCCACGGCTGGCGCAGGCCATGGCCCTGTCCCCCGCCGGGGCGCTTTACGCCCTGCAGAACAACTGGGGCGACGAAAAGCAATTCTACGTCGTGCTGGCCGACGAGGTGCGCTCCCCAACCAGGGCGACATGCGCGTCGAGCTGGCAGATACCGTCAGCCGCGAGACCAGCCAGCGCCTGGTCGCCTATGACCCGGACAGGGACTGGCTGCTGGCGGCCCGCGTCGGCGAAAAGGACGAGGATCCCGGCATTTTGCTGGTCATTGACGCCAAGGCGGGAAAGGTCCTGAAGCGTCTGGAGGTGGGCCCCACCCCGACCGGGCTGGCGGTGGACCGGGACTTCATTTACGTGCTCAGTTTCGACGCCGACCTCATGAGCGTCATCCGCAAGGCCGATTTTTCGCGCCGCGACATCCCTTGCGGCGCCAAGCCGCTGAAGCTCGCCCTGGCCGCCGGCGTCCCCTATGTCATCAACCACGGCGATAACACTCTCTCCGCGCTGGGAGCCGCCCCTTACAAGCGCCGGATCCCCTTCCCCGGCCGCCCCGACCAGCTCGCCAGCCACGACGGCGTGCTGCTGATCACCAGCCACGGCCCCGGCGAGCTTTTCATCATTTCCTTCGACCCGCGCTCAAAAAAGTTCTCGCTGCTGCACCGGGAAAAATATCCCTTCGGCGAGACAGGCTTTGGCGGCAGCAACAGTTCGTTCTTCGTGCGCGGGCAGTTCGGGGACTGCCTTTATGATCTGAGCAAGATCAGGACCGATGCCCAGGGGCGCATCTGGGTCAGTGATTTTCTGAGCGGGAAACTTTTCATTCTCGCTCCGGGGAAACCGGTCCCCGTTCGGTAGAGCCGGTTACAGTTCGTTCGCCAGCCGCTGGCGCCTGCCCAGCAGGGAGGCGGCGGCGATGACGGCGGCGCTGATCAGCCAATGGACGATGAAGAGCGCCACGTATTTCCTGGAAAAAGCGTGCAGCCATTCCAACAGGCCCCAGGCGACAAAAACCAGGCCCCAGGTCCAGAGCTTGAAAAAGACCAGCCAGCATTCGCACTTCAGCCAATAGTACGCGAGCCGGTCGGCCACGAACAGGCAAACCCCGAAGGTGGAGAGAACGATGCCGATGTTGTCCGTGCCGGCGAGGTTGACGGGGGCGACGGCCACGTACCAGCCGCCGACGACCGCCCACAACCCCAGGGCGGCCAGGGACACGGGGATCGCCTGCAAGTTGAACCTGAAACGCATGTTGTTTTTTTTCGGACCGGCCGCCGGCCGGGTCCGTTCTCCATGACCTAAACATAATTCAACCCGCGGGGGAAAACAATCAGGGAAATCCTGATTGGGCGGCGGCCTATTTTTTTTCTATGTTCAGGTGGAAAAAGGTCCGGCCGAAATAGTCGTCGTAGAAGGTGACGAATTCCTCGTCGGAATACCCCAGGCCGATCAGGCGCTTGCGGATGAACTTCTGGTGGAGGTTGCGGCTGCGGGTGATGTTGCGCGAGGAGACGCGGTAATGGATCTCGGCCTGCTCGGGCTGGAAAAGCTTCAGTATCGGCCACATGACGTGGACCAGCGACTCCCTCTCGAAGACCCACATGCTGGGATGGATGAAGGCGCAGAACTCGACGAAGCTCTTGTTCTGGCCGATGGCGTTGGGGGTGACGTGCAGGGCGACGTAGCCGGTGCCGCCGGTGAGGAAGACCCCGGTGTAGCCCGGGGGGTCGAAATCGTGGTCGAAGACGAAGGGCGTGTCGGTGGAGAGCAGCACGTCGTCGAAACAGTCTTCCAGCAGGTACAGCGCCTCGTCCTCGCGCACCTTGGGATCGCACAGGGAATGGATGAACTTCGGATCGCAGTCGTAGAACGCGCAGGCCAGGTATTCTTCCTGCTGCGAGTTGACCATCAATTTCAGCTTGCGGTCGCTGCGCACCATCTTCAGGGAATGCTGGGAATAGCGGGTGACGACATCCTCGCGCAGGTGCTTGACCATCTTGGCCATGTCCTTGCGATACAGGTGGGCGATGAACATCTTGCCTTCCGGGATGTCGATGGGCGACTGGATGTCGATGACGTAGCGCGAATAGCAGTCGACCGGCGCCGTGAAGATCTGCTTGCGCATGGAGTCGCGGTCGGAGATCTTCAGGTCCTTGAGCAGGGGCGTGGGGGCGAAATAAATAAAGGAAACCAGCTCGGGGTAATCGCAGGCGTCGAGGAAGGTGCTCAGGACCCTGGGGCTCAGCGAATCGCCGCAGGTGTTGACCTCCATGCTGGCCATTTCGAATGATTTTTTCCCCGAGACCTGCTTTTCCCAGAAATAGCTGGCGTGCGACTCCTCGATGGCCAGCGACTGCTCCACCTGGCTGATCTGGATGTCGCGCTCCGGGATATAGCGGTCCATCACCTGGACGCGCGGCTGCATGTTGGGCTTGCCGATCAGGTTCGCCCCCGAGGCCTTGATCACCGACCATATCTCATCGTCGCTGAGCGTCACCAGCGAAACCCCTTCGCTGTTGTAGGCGTGGATGATCGTCGCCGTCGGGGCGGGCTCGAACGCTTCGGGGACCGTGAATGACATGCGTGCCTCCTAGCGGGCCGCCACGGCGCGCGGGCCGCTGCGGCCGTTTCTTGAGGAAAACGAATTCGAACTCGGGATGCCTTTCCTGAAAGACCGGCTGATCTGGATGAGCGGTTTCAATTGGCCTTGTTTCACCTTGTTTGCCATGCTGGCGCCAAGGCGGAGTATAAAGGGATTGCCCCGGATTGTCAATCGGTGAAAACCTTCGGCCACTCCTTTTTGACGGCGTCGAGAATGGGGCCCATGAACAGGCAAAGGCGGATATCGCGCAGCTGCGACGCAGCGTTGCGGGCGAAGAACTCCTTCACCGCCCGCAGGTAGCCACGGGCGCAGACGGGCAAGGGCACCAGGAAGATCCCGGAACTGATGGCCGGGAAGGAGAGCGATTTCCAGCGCCGCTCCTCCGCGAGCTCAAAGGCCTCGTTCAGGGCCTGGACGATCTTCTTCTCCTCGTCCCCCTCGCCCATCTTGGGGCCGACGGCGTGGATCACGCCGCGGAACGGCAGGTCGCCGGCCTTGCTGACCACCGCGTGCCCGGAAGGGATGCGCCCGCGCTTGGCGATGATCTCGCGGCAGTCGGCGAGCAGGACGCTGCCCGCGGCTTCAGCGATGGCCGCCGCCACGCCGCCGCCGTGGGCCAGCATGCCGTTGGCGGCGTTGACGATGCTCTGCACCGGCTCGTACAGGATATCATTGACCACCACTGTGAACGTCTGGCCGCCGGCGAAAGTCTTTGTCTGAATGATCGTTCCCGCCATATTTTTCTCCGTTGCCGGGGATTTTAGCAAAAGCGGAACATCCTTTGCAACCCTTTTACGAATTTCCTGATTTTGACTTCCGTGCCGATATTTCTTACTATAGCATGTCGGCACGCTCGCTCACGGAGGCGCAAATGAAAAAGACGCTGATCGCGGTCCTGGCCCTGCTCCTGGTTCCCTGGTCGCTGACCGCCCAATCCCCCATGGGAACAGACTCAACCGGCCAGCCTCCCATGGGGACGGGCGCAACCGCCCGGCCCTATCGCTGGGTCAAGGGCAATACTCACGCCCATTCCAACAACTCCGACGGCAACGAAACGCCGCGGCGGGTGGCGCGCTGGTACCAGGATTACGGTTACCAGTTCCTGTTCATCACCGACCACGACATGATCACCGAGACCGCCAGCCTGGATGCCGACAAGAACGCCGACGACTTCATCCTGATTCCGGGCGAGGAGATCACCCTCTATTTCCAGGAGCATCCCGCCCACGTCAACGCACTGAATCCGTCGCGGCCGGCCACGGCCCGCCCGGGGCGGAGCCTGGTGGAGACCCTGCAGAACGGCATCGACGCCGCCCTGCAGTCCGGGGCGATCGCCCAGGTGAACCATCCCAACTGGAGATGGTCGTTCGGCGGCGAGGAAATGAAGCGGCTACGCTCCGCCCGCCTGTTTGAACTGTTCAACGTCAACCGCGATTCCAATAATTTCTCCGCCGGCGGCAAGGCCGGCTGCGAGGAGCTGTGGGACGAGCTGCTCTCCGCGGGCGTGCTCATCTATGGCGTGGCGTCGGACGACACTCGACGACTACCTGGGGGATTTCGTTCCCGGTAAAGCGTATCCGGGCAAGGGCTGGGTCTGCGCCCGGGTGGCCGAGCTGAGCGCGGCGGCGGTATGCGCCGCCCTGGACAAGGGCGATTTTTACGCCTCCACCGGGGTGGAGCTGGCCGACGTGCAGGTCGGCGACCGGGAGTACCGGGTGGCGATCAAGCCTTACGGCGACACGGTCTATACCACGTTTTTCATCGGCAGGGGCGGCGCGGTCCTGAAAAAGGAAAACGGCCTGAACGCGGCCTACGCTTTCCGCGGCGATGAGCTTTACGTCCGGGCCAAGGTGTTCGCCTCCAACGGCGAAACGGCCTTCTGCCAGCCGGTCTTCTTGAAAAAATAGCCGGCAGGTTCAGCCGCCCTTTTTCTCGGCTAGCGCCAGGACGATATCCTCCATGGGCGCCGCCCGGCGCTCCATGTCTTCCAGCAGGCGGAATTGCACCCGGGCCCGCTGCAGGTTGTGCCCCGGGTAAGCGATCTTGAAATAGCGGTCCCCGTCGAGGTGATCGCTCAGGAAACGCAGGCCGATGATAAACGCCATCAGCCGGGCCGAGAAAACGAGGAACTCTTTCTCCACCGCCCCCAGGCCTTCCCGAAGCTCGCCAAGGTAACCCGCGGCGAAATCCCGGAAGATCTCCAGGCGCAAAACGACCCGAGCCGGATCGGCCTCGTCCTCGCGGGCGCTGTTGGCCGCCGAGCGGATGGCGTCGCCGAAGTCGTAGAGCACGTAACCGGGCATGACCGTGTCCAGGTCGATGACGCAAACGCCCCTGCCCCCGGGGTCGAACAGGACGTTGTTGAACTTGGTATCGTTGTGGGTCACGCGCAATGGCAGGCCGCCCGCCATAGCCCGGGCCATGGTCCCTTTCATTTCGTCCTCGCGCCCGCCGGCGAAAGCGATCTCCGCCGCCGCCTGCGCTTTCCGCCGCGGCGGGGCGGCGGCCAGCGCCGCCTGGAAGTCGGCCAGGCGGCGGCGCAGGTCGTGGAAGCGGGGGATGGTTTCGTGCAGGGGCGGCGCGGGCAGGTCGGCGAGCAGGCCGAGGAAGCGTCCGAACAGCCGTCCCGCCTCGCGCGCCAGCCCGGGAGTTCCCGGCCGCTCGCCCTGCTCGCTGTGGTCGATGAACAGGAAACAACGCCAAGTCCCGCCTTCAGCGTCCCGGTGGAAGTGGGCGCCGGAGCGGGCGGGCACGACCGTCAGCACCTCGCGCCGCGGATCGCTGCCCGGGATGGCGGCGACCTTGCGGCGCATGTGCTCGCTGACGCGCACGATGTTCTCCATCAGCGCCGGGACGTCCTTGAATATGACCGGGTTGACACGCTGCAGGATGTAGCTTGGGGACGAGCGCTCCCGCGTGCCCACCAGGAACGTGTCGTGGATGTGGCCCGAGCCGTAAGCGATCGCGGAAGCGAAGGCGCCCGCCATGGCGAAATGCGACGCCGCGTCTTTCAACAGAGCTTGCGAAACCGATGGCGTGCTGGTTCTTTCCGGCATGGCACTACTGATTATAAGCCACTTCCTCGCTCTTGCCAAACGCCCGTTTCCGGCTGCGACGCCGGTTCGCATTTTCCGCCGGCTGTTGACAACCGGCTTGTTTTATGTTACTTTTTTTCCTTGATGGCCCCTTAGCTCAATTGGCAGAGCAATTGACTCTTAATCAATAGGTTGATGGTTCGATTCCATCAGGGGTCATTTAACTTCCCCGCGTTACTCCCCAATTCTTATCCCGTTTTTTAGCCCGGTCATGGTCATTTTTTCCCCTTTCGAATCACTTATATGGAATTTAATATTGATGACGATTAAATTATTGCTGAAATCGTGGGGAGTGCATTATGAAATTATCCGCTTGCCGCCCAGGAAAGCAATCGCGAAAATCGTCGGCTTCGTCCAGCCGGGTCGGGCCGGAAAAAACGCGGCGCGGTCTCATTTTGCTTGCCGCGTTTTCGGCCTGCGCGGCATGCGCCGTCGCACCGCCCAGGGTGCAGCATGGCGATCCGGCGGCGGAGGCATTGTCGGCGGTCGCCCTGGCGGCGCCAAGCGCAAATGCGCGCGGAAAAGAAGTTCTCGGCCCCGCCGTTCCCCTCGAGCAGGTCCTGAACAAGACCGGCACGTTCACCCTTGCCGATGCGGTCCACCTCGCCCTGCAGAACAATCCCGCCACCCGGGTGGCTTGGGCGAATGCCCGGGCCGCGGCGGCTGGATACGGCTCCGCCCGTGGAGCCTGGTTTCCCGGCCTTGACCTGGGAGGGTCGCTTTATTACGAAAAGGACGCCTCGACAAAAACCTTGCCCGGAGGTTTCATCAAGGAGATCGGCGTCACTGCCAGCCTCTCCTATTTACTGTTCGACTTCGGCGGCCGCTCGGGGGCGGTGGAGGACTCCCGCCAATCCATGATCGCCGCGGGCTGGACCCGGAACGCCGTCCTGCAAAATACGGTCCTGCAGGCGGAAACGGCCTTCTTCAACCTGGCCGGCGCCAAGGCCATGCTGGAGGCGAACCGCACCTCCCTGGCCGAGGCCGAAGCCAACCTGACCGCCGCCGAGGAAAGGCACCGCATGGGGCTGGCCACCATCGCGGACGTTCTGCAGGCCAAGACCGCCTACGCCGAGGTCAAGCTGGCCGTCCTGGACTCCGAGGGCCGGTTGCGCACGGCCAGGGGCGCGCTGGCCGTCGTCATGGGATACCCGGCCAATGTTCCCTTCGAACCCGAACTGGACGTGCCGGAGATCCCCCAGGGTGGCCTGGCGCGGACGGTGGACCAGCTCATCGAACAGGCCGTGGCCAGCCGGCCCGATCTCCAGGCTTCCCGGGCCTTGGTCATGGGATCCGCCGCCAGAGTAAGGGAAGCCCGCTCCCGCCTGTTGCCCTCCGTCTCGGCGGCCGCCTCGATCGGCCGCCAGTGGTTCAAGGATATTTCGGGATACACCAATGCCACCACCGCCCTACTGCAACTGCAGATTCCCCTGTTCGACGGCTTAGTCGCGAAATTATGACCTGTTTCAGGCCAAGTCACTGGCCGAGGCCGCCGCGGAAAAAGCTCGCGATGCCGAGCTGCAGGTGATCTTCCAGGTCTATGCCACCCACAGCGAGTTCCTTACCGCGACCGAGCGGGTAAAGACAACGGCGGACCTTGTGGCCAGCGCCTCCCAGTCGGAAGTGGCCGCGCTCGGGCGCTACCGGGAAGGCGTGGGCAGCATCCTCGATCTTCTCTCGGCGCAGCGCGTCCTGGCCCTGGCCAGGGCCGAACAGATCGACTCGCGCCTGGGCTGGTTCATCGCCCTGGCCCAACTGGCTCACGACGTAGGCATCCTGGGGCTGCCCGGCGAGGATTCCCTGGCCGCGGCGCCCCTGCTCTCGAGGTGAAATCATGAACAAACGACTCATTGCAAATGCTCCGCAGCCGTGCCACCGGCGTTCCCGCGACCGGGGCATTTGTCTCCGCTACCGGCCCCGCCGCCCTGTTCGTGGCCATCATGGCGCTTCTGTCCGGAGGCTGCGGCGGCAAAAAAAGCGTCCCCGTGCCGCCGGTCCCGGTGACCGTGGCCACGGCGGTAATCCAGGCCGAGCCGCTGTCCCTGAACACCATCGGCTTCGTGGAGCCCATGGAGACCGTTTCCATCAAGACCCAGGTCGGGGGGGTGATCGACCGGGTTTCCTTTTCGGAAGGACAGGACGTTCGGGCGGGACAAGTCCTCTTCCAGATCGATCCCCGCCCCTTCCGGGTCGCCCTTGACGCCGCCCAGGCCCAGTTGGCGCGCGACCGGTCGCAAGCCGCCAATGCCGATATCCAAGCGCAGCGCTACGCCGACCTGGTCAAGAAGGACTACGTGACCCGGGAACAATCGGATTCCGTGCGCACCCAGGCCGAGATGCTCCGCTCCACGGTGCGCGTGGACGAGGCGGCGGTGGCGCAGGCCCGGCTGAACCTGGATTACGCCACCATCCGCGCCCCCATTTCCGGGCGCACGGGCAGCCTGCTGCTCAAAAAGGGCAACGTGGTCAAGGCCAACGATGCCACCCTGTTGGTCATCAACCAGATCGATCCGATCCGGGTGAGCTTTTCCATCCCCGGCGACCAGTTGCCTCAGGTCCAGAAATACGCCGCCCGGGGCAGGCTGGAGGTCCATGTGCGGCCTTCGCGGAGCAGCGGCGGCTCCGAGGTGAAGGGGGTCCTGAGCTTCCTCGACAACGCGGTGGACCCGCAAACCGGCACCGTGACCTTGAAGGCCGAATGCCCGAACCATGAGAGATCCCTTTGGCCCGGACAGTTCGTGGACACGGAGCTGGTGCTCGCCGTCGAGGATTCCGTGCTCACCGTGCCCGCCGGCGCGGTCGTTACCGGCCAGGACGGCAACTTCGTGTTCATCGTGGGCCCGGACAAGACCGTGAGCAAGCGGCCGGTGACCGTCAACCGCACGATCGACAACACCGTGGTCATCGACCGGGGCCTGGCGGCCGGCGACAGGGTCGTGACCGACGGCCAGCTGCGGCTGCTCCCGGGCGTCGCCGTGCAGGTCAAGCCCGGTCCCGCGGACATGGGGAGGACTCGATGAGCCTGTTCATCAAGCGGCCGGTCATGACGACCCTGGTCATGATGGCCCTCGTCGTCGCCGGCGTCCTCGGCTACCGGCTGCTGCCCGTGAGCGACCTGCCCACGGTGGATTTTCCCACCATCCTGGTGAGCGCCACCCTCCCCGGCGCCAGCCCGGAGACCATGGCCGCCGCGGTGGCGACGCCCCTGGAAAAGCAGTTCTCGACCATCGCCGGCATCGACAACATGACCAGCAGCAGCAGCCTGGGCTTCACCCAGATCACGATCCAGTTCAGCCTGGACCGCAACATCGACGCCGCCGCCCAGGACATCCAGGCCGCCATCGCCGCGGTCAGCGGCCAGTTGCCGAGAGACATGCCCACCCCGCCCTCGTATCAAAAGGTGAACCCGGCCGGGCAGCCGATCCTGTTCATCGCCCTCAAGTCACCCACCCTGCCCCTCTACAGGCTGAACGAGTACGCCGAGACGCTGATGGCGCAGCGCATCTCCATGGTAAACGGCGTGGCCCAGGTCCAAGTCTACGGCGCCCAAAAATACGCCGTGCGCATCCAGTTGGACCCGCAAGCCTTGGCCTCGCGCAACATCGGCATCGACCAGGTGGCGAACGCCGTGACCGCCAGCAACGTCAACCTGCCCACCGGCACGCTGTGGGGCCATGAAAAAACCTTCACGGTGAAGGCCACGGGGCAGCTCAATGACGCCGCGCAATTCCGGCCCATCATCGTCGCCTATCGCCACGGCGCCCCGGTGCGGCTTCAGGAGCTGGGCCATGTCTACGACAGCGTGCAGAACGACAAGGTGGCGGCCTGGTTCAACGACAGCCGCTGCCTGGTGCTGGCCATCCAGCGCCAGCCCGGCACCAACACCGTCGAGGTCTCCAACGCCGTCAAGGCCCTTTTGCCCAGCTTCAAGAGCCAGATCCCGGCCTCGGCCACCATGAATATCCTGTTCGACAAGGCCGAGCCCATCCAGGCGTCGGTGAATGACGTGCAGTTCACCCTGTTGCTCACCCTGGGCCTGGTGGTCCTGGTCATCTTCCTCTTCCTGCGCAACATATCCGCCACGGTGATCCCGAGCCTGGCCCTGCCCCTGTCGGTGGTGGGGACGTTCGCGGCCATGCAACTCTTCAACTTCAACCTGGACAATCTCTCGCTCATGGCCCTGACCCTGGCCGTCGGCTTCGTCGTCGACGACGCCATCGTCATGCTGGAGAACATCTTCCGCCACATGGAGATGGGCAAGCCGCCCTTTGCCGCCGCCGTGGACGGCGCCAAGGAGGTCGGCTTCACCATCGTCTCCATGACCCTTTCCCTGACCGCCGTTTTCATCCCCATCCTCTTCCTGGGCGGCATCATGGGACGCCTGTTCCGCGAGTTCGCCGTGACCATCATGGTGGCGATACTCATTTCCGGGTTCATTTCCCTGTCGCTCACCCCCATGATGTGCAGCCGCTTCCTGAGACGGGAGACCAAGGAAAAGCACGGGCGATTCTACAGCGCCATCGAGTCGTTCTGGACGCGCGGCCTCGGGGTGTACGAGAAGAGCCTGGAGTGGGTGGTGCAAAGGCGGCGGGCGACACTGCTCTTTTCGCTGGCCATATTCGTCGCCACCGTGTTTCTCTTCGTCATCGTGCCCAAGGGCTTCCTGCCCAGCGAGGACACGGGATTCCTGGTCGGAACCAGCGAAGGGGCGGAAGGGCTCTCGTTCGAAGGCATGAGCAAGCATCAGCAGTCCGTTTCCGCCGTCCTGGCCAAGGACGCGAACATTGATGGTTTCATTTCCGCCGTGGGCGGCATCGGCAGCGGCTCCAGCAACGTGGGCCGCATGTTCATCCGCCTGAAGCCCAGGAACGCAGCGGCGAATGAGCGCCGACCAGGTGGTCAACGCCCTGCGCGGCAAGATGGCGGGCATCCCGGGCATCCGCGTCTACGTCGTCAACCCGCCGGTCATCAATATCGGAGGGCGCTTCGCGTCGGGGCTTTACCAGTTCACCCTGCAGTCCGCCGACCTGAAGTCCCTCTACAGCGCCGGGCCGGCCCTGGTGGCCATGCTCAGGACCAATCCCCTGCTGCGCGACGTGGACAGCGACCTGCGCATCAGCAATCCGGAGATCAACCTGGTCATTGACCGGGACCGGGCGGCCTCGCTGGGCATCACGCCGCTGGCGATCGAGGATTCGCTGTACTCCGCCTACGGTACCCGCCAGGTTTCCACCATCCTGGCGCCCAACAACCAGTATTATGTCATTTTGGAGCTCCAGCCCGAGTTCAGCCGGGATCCGTCGGCCCTGCGCCTGATGTATATCCATTCTTCCCAGACGGGCGAATCCGTGCCGCTTTCGGCCCTGGCTCAGGCGGATTCCGGAGCCGGCCCCCTTACCGTCAACCATTCGGGACAACTCCCGTCGGTCTCCATCTCCTTCAACCTTGGCGAAGGGGTGGCCCTGAGCGAAGCGGTGAATGCCGTGAATAATGCCGCCCGCGCCGTGCTCCCCTCTTCCATCGCCACCAACTTCTCGGGCACGGCCCAGGCCTTTGCGTCCTCGCAGGGCAGCCTGGTCGGCCTGCTGTTCCTGGCCATCCTGGTCATCTACATGATCCTGGGCATCCTCTACGAAAGCTTCATCCACCCCATCACCATCCTCAGCGGCCTGCCCTTTGCCGGGTTCGGGGCGCTGGTCACGCTGCTGCTGTTCGGCATGGACCTGAACCTGTACAGCTTCGTCGGGCTCATCATGCTTATCGGCGTGGTCAAGAAGAACGCCATCATGATGATCGACTTCGCCATCGAGGCGAAAAAACAGGGGCTTGATGCCACCGCGGCCATCCTGAAGGCCAGCAGCATCCGTTTCCGGCCGATCATGATGACCACCGTGGCCGCCCTTATGGCCACCCTGCCCATCGCCCTGGGCTTCGGCGCCGGCTCCGAATCGCGCCGCCCCCTGGGCGTCTGCGTGGTCGGCGGCCTGCTGTTCTCGCAGCTGGTCACCCTGTTCGTCACGCCCGTCTTCTACATCTATTTCGAACATCTCCAGGAAAAAGCGGGCGGCTTTTTCTCGCGGCGGAAAAAAACCCTCGCCTGAAAATCAAAAATCAGGCATAATGGAAGCCGTCTCAAGGAGGTTCCCGATGCACCCTGCCCAAAAAAAAGTTTGTCCAGCAACGCCGGCGCGGCTGGCAATCGCGGCCTGCATGCTGGCCTTGCCCGTGCTGGCGGCCGCGGCGGCAAAACCGCTGCGGGCCGGTCCTGCCGATCCCCAATGGCGCCTGCAGGCATATGAACGGCAACTGGAAATGAAAAAAACGGCCCTTACAAGGAAATGAAATGGCAATTCCTGGGGCCGGTGAACGTCAGCGGCCGCTGCACCGACGTCGCCGTGGTGGCGCCCAAGGGCAAGAACTACACCATCTACGCCGCCACCGCGTCGGCGGGCCTGTGGCGCACCGCGAATGAAGGGACCACCTGGGAGCCGATCTTCGCCGACGGCCCCTCGACCGCCATCGGCGACGTGGCTCTGGCGCCGAGCGACCCGGGCATCATCTGGATCGGGACCGGGGAAGCCAATATCTTCCGCAGCTCCCAGGCGGGCTGCGGCGTCTACAAATCGACCGACGCCGGCAAAACCTGGCGCCATATGGGCCTGACCGACACGCAGACCATCGCCCGCATCGTGATCCATCCCAGGGACCCGGAAACGGTATACGTGGCCGCCTCGGGCCATGAATGGACGCCCAACAGCGAGCGCGGCGTTTACAAGACCGTCGACGGTGGAAAAACCTGGCAAAAGGTCCTCTTCGGCGACGAGGAGACCGGCGCCATCGACCTGGCCATGGACCCGGCCGACAGCGAGACGCTGTACGCGGCCCTGTGGCAGCGCACGCGGAAGAAGTGGAACGACCCGCGCAACGGCCCGGGCAGCCGCGGCAGCGGCATATTCCGCAGCCGCGACGGCGGCAAGAGCTGGCAGCCGATCGCCAACGGGCTGCCGGAGGCGAAATTCCGCGGCCGCATCGGCCTGGATGTCTCGCTTTCCAACCCGAACGTGCTGTACGCGCTGGTGGACAACTACGAAATATCCCGGCCGCCGACGGCGGAGGAACTGCGCAGCCCCTACGGCGTCCCTTCCAGCGGCTTCATCAAGGGCGCCACGGTCTTCCGCTCCGACACCTTCGGCGATACCTGGCGCCAGGTGAGCGGCCTGACCGCCGAGACCAGGAAATTCATGGAGCGCCAATCCGGCACCTACGGCTGGGTCTTCGGCCAGATCCGCGTCGACCCCGCCGACGTCGACACCGTCTACGTCCTGGGAGTGCCGCTGAGCGTTTCCAACGACGGCGGCAAGACCTTCCGAGAATTGGACGGCATGCACGTCGACCACCACGGCCTGTGGATCGATCCCGCCAACCCCGGTTACCTGGTCAACGCCAACGACGGCGGCATGGCCGTCTCCTACGACCGCGGCAAAAACTGGCGCTGTTTCACGGACAACCTGCCCGCCTGCCAGTTCTTCAACGTCAATTTCGACATGGCCAGTCCCTTCCACGTGTTCGGTTCCATGCAGGACCACGGCAGCTTCCGCGGCACGGTGGATTTGAGCCGCGGCCGCGACCGCATCCCGCCCCAGGCTTTCGAATATACCCCCGGGGGCGAGGGCTCCAACCACGCCGTCGACCCGACAGACCCCAACCGGGTCTACTCCGCCGGCTTTTACGGCATGATCAGCCGCAGCGACATCAGCCGCCCGGACTGGGGCCCGGAAAAAACGATCGCGCCCGCGGTTTACGAAAATGAACCCCGCCTGCGCGGCCAATGGCTGGCGCCCTTCATCCTTTCCAGTCACAATCCCGCCATCCTCTACCTCGGCATGCAATACCTTTTCCGCTCGCTCGACCGCGGCGACACCTGGGAAAAGATCAGCCCCGACCTGACCTGGAACACACGGTCGGAGATGGGCGACATTCCCTACCACACCCTTTTCAGCGTTTCCGAGTCGCCGTTGAAATACGGGCTGCTCTATGCCGGCAGCGATGACGGCCGGGCGCACGTCAGCAAGGACGGCGGCAAGAACTGGCAGGAGATCACCGCCGGCCTGCCCCGGGGGAAATGGGTGTCGCGCCTGGCGGCGTCGGCCCAGCGGCTGGGCACGGTCTACCTGACGCAGAACGGCAAGCGCGACGACGATTTCGCCCCCTACGCCTGGAGATCGGACGACTTCGGCAAAACCTGGCGCGATATCGCCTCCGGCATTCCCTTCGGCCCGGTCAACGTGATCCGCGAGGACCCGCGCGACCCCGACACCCTTTACCTGGGCACCGACAACTGCGTGTTCGTCAGCCGCGACCGGGGCCTGAGCTGGCAGGTGCTGGGCGGCAACCTGCCCTCGGTCTACGTCCACGACCTGGTCATCCACCCCAGGGAAAATATCGTGGTCATCGCCACCCACGGACGCGGCATGTGGGCCCTGGACGCCGGCCCGCTGGTCGCCAAAAAGGCGGAAACCGAAGACTGAACGCGGGAACGGTACGGCATATCCGTAGGGAACGCAAATTTGCGTTCCCTACCCTCGGCGCCCCCCGGGATCCGGCCCGGACGAACCGGGAGGGCGTTTCTTGTCCACGGGATCGATTCATGTTAAGATGAAAAGCGAAGGAAATGGGCGCGAACATGGATGAACAGGTCAAGGCCGAGGTCGCCAAGCTGAAGGAATACTACCAGGCCCGCAAGAGTTCTCTCTGGACTTTGGAAGAGCTGGCCGGCCAGCCGGTCCAACACCATTTCGCCGTCGACCTCTGGAAACTTTCGGACAGCGAGCTGGACGGGGAAATGGGCAAGCGCCTCAGCTTCCTCAACGACGACATCGACTGCCGGCCGACGCCCGCCATCACCTCGCACCGCCGCTTCATCGGGCCGCTCGTCGTGTTCTGCAAAAAGATCGTCTTCACGCTGCTGCGTCCCTACACCAACACCCTGTTCGACCGCCAGAACCGTTTCAATGAGCAGCTGGTGGCTTTCCACCTGGCCTCGTTCATCCGCTTCCGCCGCCTCGAGGAAAAGGCGCGGCGCCTGGAGCAGCAGGCCGACGAGCTCAAGGGGCAACTGGCGGACCTCGACGCCGCCCGGGGACCGCGCCCTCCCGATCATGAATAAGATCGACCCGCTGCGCGACTTTTTTATTTCTAACCTCGGCCTGGAAGAAGGCTTCTCCAGGGCGGACCTCGACGCCGCCGTCGCGGCAGTCGCCAGAACGTCCGGCCCGCAGGCCGCCTTCAACCTGCTGCTGCGCGGCGAAGTGATCGCCGGCTGGCGCAAGCCGAGCCTGGCCCTGTACGACCACACCCTGCACCTGATCGGCGGCGGCGAAAAATACGGCTGCACCCTGGCCGAGGCGTTGCAGGACGATTTTGACGTCACCCTGATCGCCCACCAGCCCGTCACGACCGGCGACCTGATGAAATGGTACGACCTCGACCTGTCGCGCTGCCGGGTCAAGATCATGCCCCTGGATTTTTTCGCCGGCGCCGGCCGGGGACGGATCGACCCCGACCTCGTATCGGCGCGCACGGAAAACCCGTTCCTCGCCGTCAGCCGCGAAAGCGGGAATTACGATTTTTTCGTCAACAACAGCATGCTGGAGATGGTCTATCCCCTGGCGAACGTCTCGCTCTTCGTCTGCCACTTTCCCGAGCGCCCGAAGGGCGCCTATTTTTATGTCCAGCACTACCGCCACCTCATCTACAACAGCCTGTATACCGCCTCCTGGATCGAAAAGAAATGGGGCATTTCCCCCCGCCACCACATCTACCCGCCCGTGGACATGGAGCCCCCGCCGCGGAGGGAACGCCGGCCAAGGAGAAGGTCATCCTGGGGGTGTCGCGCTTCGAGAGCGGCGGCAGCAAGCAGCAGCTGGAGATGATCGCCGCTTTCGCGCGCCTGCGCGCCGAGGCCCCGCGGGCCATGGACGGCTGGAAGCTGGTGCTCTGCGGGGGCAGCGCCCCCGACAACCCCTACTTCGACCGCATCCGGGCGACCCTGGCGGAGCGGCCCGGGCTGCCGGTGCAGCTGCAGGTCAACATCCCCCTCTCCGCCTTGAAGGAATGGTACGGCCGCGCCTCCATTTTCTGGCATTTTTGCGGGCTGGGCCAGAGCAATCCCGCCCACGTCGAGCACTTCGGCATGTCGACCGTCGAAGCCATGCAGAACGGATGCCTGCCGATCGTTTTCGACGGCGGCGGCCAGCGCGAGATCGTGGAGAACGGCATCTCCGGCTTCCGCTTCGCGAACGCCAGGGAGCTGCGGGAATTGACGCTGCGGGCGCTCGCCGACCCCGGCCTGCGCCAGCGCGTCGGCGCGGCCGCCCGGGCGCGGGGCGCGCAGTTCAACCGCACCGTCTTCAGCGCCCGGGTGCGCGGACTTTTCCGGGAATTGGCGGGGGAATACGCTTCGGGAAAGCCGCTCACCACGGACGGCCTCGCGGGTGAATAGAAAATGGAAACAGCGCTATCGATCATTATCCTGACGAGGAATTCGCTCGGGGTGGTCCGGCGCCTGGTCGAGGCGATCCGCGCCCAGGAATTCCAGCCGCCCTTCGAGCTGCTCTTCATGGAAAACAATTCCAGCGACGGCACCCGCGAGTACCTGGAGTCCATCCGCGACATGCGCGCACGGATCATCCCGGTCGGCGAAGGCGCGTTCAGCCACAGCGGCACGCGCATGGCGGCGGCGCGGGCCGCCGCCGGCAGGACGCTGGTTTTTTTCACCGACGACGTCGTGCCCATCGGCCGCGATTTCCTGCAAAAGCTGACGGCCCCGGTCCTGGACGGCCGGGCGGCGGCGGCCTACGGGGTCTGGCAGATCAACCCGCAGTGGCACGACCCGGTGGACGCCTACATGCACAATGACTGGTACCGCGGTTACGACGACATCGTCGAGCCCATCCCCGCCTATTGCTGGGAAAAATTCCCCCCCGAACTGCGGCGCCGCCTGAGCAACTTCGACAACTGCGCGTCCTGCCTGGACCGGGAAACCCTCCTGCGCCTGGAGTTCCCCGCCGTCCCCTACGGCGAGGACATGCTCTTCGCCCGCAAGCTGATCCTGGGCGGCGGCCGGGTGGCCCAGGTCAAGGAGGCCCGGTTCTACCACTGGCACAAGGTGAAGCCCGGGTACGTTTTCCGGCGCATGTGCTACGATTCCCACCTCAGCCTTCAGGAGTTCGATATCCGCTACGTGTCCCGCCTGCGCGGCGTCCTCAAGGCCATCGTCATCCGGGTCCTGCAACGCACCTATATCGCCTTTTTCAAGATCCGCATGCCGCTGGCGAAGAAATTCTACTGGAGTTGGTACAACGCCCGCATCCTGACCGCCGATTTTTTCGGCAAGTTCGCCGGAGTATTGACGGCGGAAATGGCGGCCAAGGGTTTTTCGCCACTGAAAAGAAAATTGTTCGCCGCCAAGACGCGCATCGTCGCCGAGATCGAGCGGAACAGCATCCTGCGCTACTGAAGCGCCGAGCTCAGCCGATGCCGTGCTTCGCGCGCAGGTATTCGGCCAGGGCGTCCTTCCAGGGGGACATGACGTTCAGCCCCAGTTTTTTCAGGTTGGCGTTCTCCAGCACCGAATAGTTGGGCCGCGGGACTTTGGCTGGGAATTCGCCGGGGGCGGCCTTGTGCAAAATGACCGCGCTGCGGCTCAAGCGGAAGATCTCGCCGGCGAACTCGTACCAGGAGCAGCTCCCTTCCGCGGTGGCGTGGTAGAGGCCGTCGTGCGGCGCCAGCCTCGAGCATGTGCAGGATCTGCCGCGCCACTTCCACGGTGGCGGTCGGCGTCAGTACTTCGTCGTCGACCACCCGCACTTCCTTGCGCTCGCGCGACAGCTTGAGCATCAGGTCGACGAAGTTCAATCCCCCTTTTTCCAGGCAGGGGTTCTGGCCGTACAGGCCGGACACCCGGAGCACGTAATATTTTTCGGCGACGGTGCGGACGAACAGCTCGCCGGCCAGCTTGCTGGTGCCGTAGACATTGAGCGGCTGGGGGCAGTCGCTTTCCAGGTAGGGGGCCCTCTTGGCGCCGTCGAACACGTAATCGGTGCTGATGTGGACCAGACGGGCGCCGGCGACGTTGGCCGCCTGCGCCAGGTTGCGGGCGCCCAGGGCGTTCACGGCGAAGGCCCGCGCCGGGTCGGCCTCGCATTTTTCCACCTGGTGCATGGCGGCGGTATTGACGATGACGTCGGCCGGGATGGCGGCCAGCGTCCGCTGCACCTGCCCGGGGTCGGCGATGTCCATTTGCGGCAGGGTGAGGGGAATGACCTCGTGGCCGCCGGCGCGGGCGGCGGCGGCGACATCCGAACCCAGCTGGCCGTCGGCCCCGATCACGGCGATCTTCATCTTACCCGGCGCCGCCTTCACTGCTTTTTTTCCAGGGCCTGGAAGACCTTGATATTGTAATACGCGGGGTTGTCGAAATCCTTGAATTTGGGCAGGTTGTCCACCAAGTCCTTGATGATCGATTCGACGTCGTGCTTGGGATGGAAGCTCAGCACGCGGCGCGCCTTGTCGATGCTGACCTTGTAGTTGCGGAAATCCTGGACGTGCTTGATCTGCAGGCGCACGTCGACCTGCAGGTGGGCCTTGAGCCCGGAGCGCACCAGGTCGCCCAGCTCGCCCACCGTGTAATTGCCCGAAGCGATGTTGAAGATGCCCGAGATGCCCTCGTTGGCCTCGATGGCCCGGATGTAGGCGCTGGCCGCGTCCTGGATGCTGAGGATCGGGCGCCAGATGGCCGGGTTGTTGACCGTGATCACCTTGTCCGCCACGGCCGACTTGAACATGGTGTTGACCACCAGGTCGAGGCGCATGCGCGGGCTGTAGCCGCTCACCGTGCCCTGGCGGAAGGCGATCACCGAAAAATTCTTGTCCTGCATCTGCATGACGGCCTGCTCGCCCTGGAGCTTGGAGATGCCGTAGGGGTAGTTGGACACCGCCGGCTGCGTCTCGTCGTACAGTTCGTTGACCGTGTAGCCGTAGACCGAGCAGGAACCGGCGTAGATGAAGCGCTTCACCCCGGCGCCCTTGGCCACGTAACCCAGGAAGGCGGGGGCGGCGGCGTTGAAGATGAAATTCTTGCTGGGAGAAAACTCGGCCATGGGGTCGTTGGACAGACCGCCCAGGAAGATCACCTGCTCGTACCCCTGCACGTCCGCGGCCTGCAGGTCGAAGATGTCCTTGTGGACGATCTTCACTTCCTTGGGCAGGTGGTTGCCGAACCAGAAAAGGTCGATGACGCTGACCTCGTATCCCCGCTCCAGCAGCTTGGGGATCAGGACCGAGCCGATATAGCCGGCACCGCCGGCGATGAGTATCTTCATTGCGCGTATCCTCCTATGGCTGGTAGCTGAACTGGTCGGATTCCGGGCTGGCCAGCCATTGCGCCAGAGTGCGGGCCCGGGTATCCTTGTCGGAGAGCACGGGGTTTTTCACCGGCCAGTCGATGCCCAGGGCGGGGTCGTTCCAGAGAATGCCCGCTTCGGCCTTGCTGTTGTAGGTCCCGGTGCACTTGTATTGGATCTCGGCCACGTCGGAGAGGACGCAGAAGCCGCGGGCGAACCCCGCCGGCGCGTAGACCAGCCTCTTGTTGGCCGCCGAGGCCTCGATGCCGAACCACTTCCCCAGGGTGGGCGAACCCTTGCGGATATCGACGGCGACGAGGAAGGCGCTGCCCAGGGTGACGCGCATCAGCTTGCCCATGGGCGGCTGCCATTGGAAATGGAGGCCGCGCAGGACGCCCTGCTGCGAGCGGGAGTGGTTGTCCTGGACGAAATCCACGGGCAGCCCCAGGGCCTGGAACTGGTCGGCGCGGAAGACTTCCATGAAAAATCCGCGCTCATCCTCGAATACTTCCGGTTCCAGCACCACCAGGCCGTTGAGGTGACTGGAGGCGATCTTTATTTGCATCGGTTGCTCCTAGCGCAGACGGGATTGCGAACTTTCAGTTTATACAAATCGCGGGCAAAGTCAAGCGAACGTGGGCGAAAAACCTCTTTATGACGGCCTAAATCACATTTTTTTCAACAGTTTGATGCATTCGTTGCGCAGCGATTTCAACGGCTTTTCCTCGACCGTTTCCAGGGCCTTGATGCGCAATTTTTTTTCAAGCTCCTGGGCGACGGGATCGTTGGGGATCTCGCGCAGGAAGCTGCCCAGGATCGGGTCCAGCGACTGGAACAGATCGCGATGAGCGGCCAATTCCTCCAGGAACATCTTGGGATTGAAGGCGATCAGGTTGCCCATGATCTTGTTCAGGCCCACTTCGAAGGTCCCGTAGGAGACCGTGAAAAGACGGAAACCCAGCTTGACGGCGCCGGGATTGCCGGAATAGATCTCGCCTTCCAGCACTCCCAGGTGGTCGAAGATGGAGTTGATCACCAGAAAACCATCCTTGATGTCCAGGATCTTCACGTTGCCGGGGAGCAGGTTCAGCATTTTTTCGGCACCGGGTTCGCTGGGGGCGGGATAATAGGCGTTCCAGGCCTCCTCCAGCCCCTTCCAGTCCACGGTGGGTGAACCGGTCTGGGCGAACACCGCCGCCGACACGATCAGCAATCCGAGAACGCAAAGTTGGGTCAGTCGTCGCGTCATGCCTTTCCTCCATTCCGTTTCACGTTTTTTCACCTGCAAATTATAAACAATAATAATTAAAAATTATACACTTTCAACTTATTTTGATTTTTTTTAATTATTTCCCGGCGACCCCTACTCGTACTTGACCGCCTCCACGACCGAGACGGACGCCGCCTTGCGGGACGGGATCAGGGTGGCCCCGAAGCTGACCAGGAGGGAGACGGCGATCACCGCCGCCAGGTCCAGGAGGCCGATATGGAACGGCACGAAGCTGACCTGGTAGATCTCGGCCGGCACCTTGATCCATTCGAAGCGGTTGGCCAGCTGGCAGAACCCCAGGCCCAGGATGACGCCCAGGGAGGTGCCCAGGATGCCGATGACCGCGCCCTGCAAAAAGAATATCCAGCGGATCTGGGCGGCCGTCGTGCCGTAGGAGAGCAGGATGCCGATATCCTTCATTTTCTGCATGACCAGCAGGATCAGCCCGGCCACGATGTTCAGGGAAGCCACGACGATGATCAGCGTCAGGGTGAAGAACAGCACGGTCTTTTCCAGCTCCAGGGCCGAATACAGCGACTGGTTCAGCTCCTTCCAGGTGATGACCGAGTAGCGGGCCCCCAGCCGCCGGCGCATGGCGGCGGCCACCCGTTCGGCGCTGAAGATGTCATGGAGGTTGACCTGCAGGTAGCTGACCTTGTCCTTGAGGGAGAAAAGCTGCTGGGCCGCGCCCAGGCCGGAGATCACCGTGCCGCTGTCGAATTCGAAGAGGCCGGACCTGAAGATGCCGGAGATGCGGAATTTCTTGAAGCGCGGCATGATGCCCAGGGGCGACAGGGCCGCCTGCGGCGAGACGATCAGGCAGCTGTCGCCGGCGAACAGGTTCAGCTTCAAGGCCATCTCCCGGCCCAGCAGCAGCTCGCGGTCGTTGGCGGGCAAACGCCCGAAATCGAGCTTGCTCAGCCAGGGTTCCCTGCTTTTCCGCTCCAGGTCGAGGCCGCGGAAAATCGCCCCGGCGACCTCGCGCGTGCCGCCTTTGACCAGCACCGTGCCGTAGACCACCGGCATCACGGTCTTCACTTCCGGGAAATCCTTCTCCAGCTCACGGTTCAATTCCCGGTAATCGCCGAAGCCCTCGCCGAAACGGTCGGAGACCATGATGTGGGCCGAAGAGCTCAGGATGCGGTCGCGGATATCGTTCTGGAAGCCGTTGATCAGGGAAAGGGCGATGATCAGGGCGGCGACGCCGATGGCGATGCCCAGGATGGAGACCAGGGAAATGATGGAGATGAACGAATTTTTCCGGCCCTTGGTCAGGTAGCGGCGGGCGATGAACCAGGCGAACTTCATTCCCGAGGCCTCAGCAGGGGGAAGAGGATGACCTCCTTGATGGAAGCCGCCCCCGTGAACAGCATGACCAGGCGATCGATGCCGATCCCCTCGCCGGCGGCGGGCGCCATGCCGTATTCCAGGGCCTGCAGGAAGCCGTTGTCGATCCGCTGGGCCTCGTCATCGCCCTGCTCGCGGTCGCGCACCTGCTCCTCGAAGCGCTTGCGCTGCTCGATGGGGTCGTTCAATTCCGAAAAGCCGTTGGCGATCTCCATGCCGGCGATATACAGCTCGAACCTCTCGGTCTCCCGCGCGTCCACCCGCGATTCCTTGGACAGCGGCGAGATCGCCTTGGGATAATAGGTCACGAAGGTGGGGTCGACCAGGGTCTTCTCGACATAGGCGTCGAAAAGGAGCTCCAGCATCTTGCCGAACGTGGGCGGCAGCGGCTCCTCGGGGAAATGCGTGCGGATGTGCTCCTTGACCTGGGCCTCGTCCCAGAGCTGCTCCGTCGTCAGCCCCGATTTCTCGCCGATGATCTCCATGAATTTCACGCGCCTGAAAGGCGGCGCCAGCACGATGCGCTTGTCCTGCCACACGATGGTGTCGTCGGCGAGCAGCTCGCGGCTCAGCTCCATGAGCAGGCGCTCGCTCAGGTCCATGTAGTCGGTGAAATCCCGGTACAATTCATAAAACTCGATCATGGTGAATTCCGGGTTGTGCATCAGCGAGATCCCCTCGTTGCGGAAATTGCGGTTGATCTCGAACACCTTTTCCATGCCACCGACCAGCAGCCTTTTCAGGTACAGCTCGGGGGCGACGCGCAGGTACAGGTCGATGTTCAGGGCGTTGTGGTGGGTGACGAACGGCCTGGCCGACGCCCCGCCGGGGATGGGGTGCATCATCGGCGTCTCGACTTCGACGTATCCCCGCTCGTGAAAAAAGCCGCGCACCGACTGGATGATCCGCGAGCGCTTGCGGAAGATCTCCTTGGTGTCGGGGTTGACGATCAGGTCGAGGTAGCGCTGGCGGAAGCGCAGTTCCTTGTCCTGCAGCCCGTGCCATTTCTCCGGCAGCGGGTGGAACGACTTGGCCAGGAAGGTCAATTCCTTCACCAGGACGGAAAGCTCGTTGGTGTGGGTCTTGAAGATCGTGCCCGCGACCCCGATGATGTCGCCGATATCCAGCAGGTTGTTGACGGCGAAATCCTTTTCCGGGACCATGTCCTTGCGGATGTAGACCTGCAGCTTTTCCTCGCCGTCGGACAGGTGCATGAAAACGCTCTTGCCCATGCTGCGGATGGACAGGATGCGGCCGGCGCAGCGCACGTCCACGTTGGCCTGCTTCAGGTCCTCGGCGCTCTGCTCCTTGTGGGCGGCGATGATGGCGGCGAAGCGCTGCGCGCCTTCGAAGCGGTACGGGTACGGGGCAACGCCGAGGGCGGAGAGCTTTTTCAGTTTTTCCAGGCGGACGGCGAACTGTTCTTCCATGTGCCTACCTCATTCATCCAGTATTTTTTTGCTTTTCCTGACGACGACGCCGGCGAAGCGCTCGACGCCCTGCAGCGGGAAGCCCAGGTTGGTGACCAGGTAGCGCGAGGAGAAATCCTGGTACTGCGGGTCGTAGAAGACCCGCTGCTCGCCGGGCAGCTCGATCTCCAGCCAGCGATGGGGCACCGGCTCGACCCGGCCGCCCGCCTCGCGCAGGTAGAAGCCGTTCACCGGCCGGCTGGCGATGCCGATGCAGGCCAGCAGGGAGCGGGCGACGTTGGCGAAGCCGATGCAGTGCCCCTGCGCCTGCGCCAGGACCGCTTCCGTTTCCTGCGGCAGGTCGGCCTCGGAATAGCCGATGCGGTGCTTCAAAAAATCGTTGATGTTTTTCAAATAATCGGCGACCGACAGGGCGTTCAGCCGCACCTGGCCGAACACGCGGCGGATCCCCGGCCCCTGCGCGGCGAGATAGGGCTCGTCGGTGCGGATGCGGTGGTTCAGGTTGCCCAGGCTGAGGGTCCGGCTCTTGATCTTGACGTTCAAGCCGCCGGCGCCGGGGCGGACCTCCTGCTTGAAGTTGAAGTTGCGGTAATCGCTGAAGAGCTCCGGCGTGCGGCAGGTGACGAACACCTCGAGGCTGGTCTCCTGGCGCAGGGGCGTCCAGACGTAGAGCAGCATCAGCAGCATGGCCTTCACGGGATCACCTTGTCCAGGATGGCGTTGATCAGCTTGTAGGAATCGGCGTCGCTGTATTTCTTGGCGATGCGCAGGATGTCGTCGATGATGATCGGCTTCTCCGAGTTGAAGGTGGCCTCGGCGATGCCCATGCGCAGCAGGTTGCGGTCGATGAGCGCCAGCCGGTTCAGCTTCCAGCCGATCAGGTTTGCCGCGATCGCGGCGTCGATCTCCTTCTTCCCGTCCATGACGGCCTGCACCAGCCGGCGGATGAACGCTTCCTCGTCGGGATTGACCTCGCGGAACGACTGGAAATAGTCGTCGATGACCGGGCCGCTCTGGGCGGCGTCGTATTTCAGGGCGTCAAGCTGGTAGAGTATTTTTAATACGATCTCGCGGCTGTACTTGATGCGGAACATCAGATCTTGGCATCGGCGAAGAGGTTGAGGAGTTCGATGGCCGACTGGGCGGCCTGGAAGCCCTTGTTGCCCATCTTGTTCCCCGCCCTTTCGATGGCCTGGTCGGTGTTGTCGGCGGTGATGATGCCGTAGGTCACCGGCTTGGCGAATTCAAGGTTCAGCTGGGCGATGCCCTTGCTGACCTCGGAGGCGATGAAGTCGAAATGGGGCGTTTCGCCGCGGATGATCGCCGCCAGGCAGATCACGGCGTGGTATTTTTTCGCGAGCAGGAGGCGCTTGGCCACCAGGGGGATCTCGAAGGCACCGGGGACGCGCACCACGTCGATATCCTCTTCCTTGGAGCCGCTGCGCATCAAGGCGTCCTTGGCGCCGTCCAACAGCTGTTCGGTGATGAAGTTGTTGAAGCGCGCGACCACGATCGCCACCTTGAAGCCCTTGGAAATCAACTGTCCCTTGAATTCTTTCATTTTCTTCTCCATAGGATATGAAAATAGCCTAAATGCGGGAGAATGTCAAGCCGCCGGGCGGTGGGGCGGGACGGGCCGCGATTTGACAAAACCGCCGCCGATGGCCGATAATAGGGCATGGTCAAAATCCTGGTCGTCGAGGACAACGCCTCCATGAGGGAGATGCTGGCCAGCATCATCGCCGACAAGGGGTACGCGGTCGACACCGCCGCCGACGTCGCCTCCGCCCTGTCCCTGCTGAAGCGCACCGATTACTCCCTGATCATCTCCGACCTGCAGCTCCCCGACCTGGACGGGCTGAGCTTCCTGAAAAAGGTCAGGGACCCGCAGTTGCCGTTCATCATCCTGACCGCCTTCGGCTCGATCGAAAAGGCGGTAGAGGCCATCAAGGACGGCGCCTTCGACTTCATCGCCAAGCCCGTCGACCCCGACTACCTCCTGCTGATGATCGCCAAGGCGCTGGCCACGACCCACATCGCCCGCGAGAACCTGGTCCTGCGCGAGGTGCTCCTGTCGGAAATGGGCAAGACCGTGATCATCGGCAGCAGCCGCGAGATCCTGCACGAGGCCGAGAAGGTCAGGCAGGTAGCCATGACGCAGACCACGGTCCTGCTGCGCGGCGAGAGCGGCACCGGCAAGGAGCTGTTCGCCCGCGCCATCCATGCCCTGAGCCCACGCCGCGAAAGGCCGTTCATCACCATCAATTCGGCGTCGATCCCGGACAACCTCCTGGAGAACGAGCTGTTCGGCCACGAGAAGGGCTCGTACACCGGCGCGCATATGCGCCAGATCGGCAAGCTGGAGCTGGCGCAGGGCGGCACCTTCTTCTTCGACGAGATCGGCGACTTTCCCCTGCACCTGCAGGGCAAGATCCTGCGCATCATCGAGGAAAAATCCATCACCCGCCTGGGTAGCGGCAAGGCGATCCCGCTGGACATCCGCTTCATCTTCGCCACCAACCAGGACCTGGAAAGGGCCGCCGACGAAAAACGCTTCCGCCAGGACCTGTATTTCCGCATCACCAGCTTTCCCATCGTCCTGCCTCCCCTGCGCGACCGCCCCGACGACATCCTGCTCCTGGCCGACTATTTCTGCAAGAAGCTTTCCCTGGAGATCAAAAAAAGCGAGTTCGCCTTGAGCGAACCGGCCCGGGAAAAGCTGCTGGCCTACAACTGGCCGGGCAACGTCCGCGAATTGCAGAACACCATCGAGCGGGCGGTGATCATCAGCCACGGCCCCCGCATCCGTCCCCAGGAGATCATCCTGCCCGACCGGTCGTTCCCGGTCGATGACCGCTTCAACCTCAACGGCAACCTGAAGGCCGTCGCCGCCCGGGCGCAGAAACTGGCCGAAAAGCTCAAGATCGCCCAGGTGCTGGCCGAGACGGCGGCGAACCGCTCGCGGGCGGCCAAGATCCTCGAGATCAGCTACAAGACCCTCCTGGAAAAGATCAAAGAGTATGGCCTTGCTGAAAAAGATTAAGTTGCTGCTGGTGAAAAAATCGGCCTGGGCGTTGATCGAGGCCGTCATCGCCTGCAACCGGGTGACGGTGAGCGGCCGGGACGCCGTCGCGGCCCTGAAAAAGGAAAACCTGCCCCTGATCTATATCTTCTGGCACCGCCATATCCTTTTCGTGATGCACCAGTTCAGGAACCTCGGCGCCCGGCCGTTGATCTCCCTGTCCAGCGACGGCGAGCTGGTGGCGGCGGTCGCCGGCGAATTCGGCATGAACCCCATCCGCGGCTCGTCGTCCAAGGGCGGCGCCCGGGCGTTCCTGCACATGGCGCGCTGCGTGCGGCAGGAAGGGGCCGAAGTGCTGATCACCGCCGACGGCCCCAAGGGACCCGCCGGCCGGGTCAAGGAGGGGGCGGTGCAGCTGGCGGCCAAGACCGGGGCCTGTATCATCCCGGTCAGCTGGAGCGCTTCCCGGGTGAAAGTGCTCGAAAAAAGCTGGGACCGCTTCATGATCCCGCTCCCCTTCGGCCGCATCCGCTTCGCTTACGGCGAACCCCTGCGCATCGCCGCCGGGGCCGAGCCCTCGCACCTGCAGCAGGCCATGGACATGCTCTCCGCCAAGCTCGACCGGCTGCAGCAGGAAGTCCAGGCCAGGACCTGAGGCTCGAAACACCAGCTCCATCCCCGCTCCCCTTCCCCCTCTTCCCATCTCCTTTGCAGGCGACGTTCTTCCCGGGATTGGCGACATTGTCATTTTTTTGTTATGATGGACTCCTCATGGAGCCAAAATGAAAAAAATCAGGAAACTGGGCATCTTGACCGGCGGCGGCGATTGTCCCGGCCTGAACGCGGTCATCCGCGCCGTGGTGCACACCGCCAGCCGCGACTACGGCATCGAGGTCTGCGGCATCATCGACGGCTACGCCGGATTGATCCACAAGAATGTCCGCAAACTCGAATTGGCCGACGTTTCGGGGATCCTGCCCCGGGGCGGGACCATCCTGGGCACCTCCAACCGCGACAACCCTTTCCGCTACGCCGCCGAGATCCCGGGCCAGAAGCAGGAATACTGCGACGTATCGGCCCAGGCGCTGAAGACCATCGAGTACAACGAGATCGACGTTTTGCTGACCGTCGGCGGCGACGGCACCCAGAGCATCGCCCAGCTTTTTTTCGAAAGGCACCGCCTGCCCGTGATCGGCATCCCCAAGACCATCGACAACGACCTGAACGGCACCGACGTCACCTTCGGCTTCGACACGGCCCTGCGCACCGCCACGAACGCGATCGACATGCTGCATTCGACCGCCGACGCTCACCACCGGGTCATGGTCATCGAGGTCATGGGCCGCTACGCGGGCTGGATCGCCCTGGAAGCCGGCCTCGCCGGCGGCGGCGACGTGATCCTGATCCCGGAGATCCCCTTCCATATGGAAAAGGTCTGCGCCAAGATCAGCGAACGCGCCGCTCAGGGCAAGAGGTTCTCGCTGGTGGTGGTCGCCGAGGGAGCCAAGGCCGTGGGCGGAGAACTGGTCGTCGCCCGCCAGGTGAACGACGCCAGCGACCCGGTCCGCCTGGGCGGCATCGCCGCCTGGGTGGGCAACCGCATCGAGGACATGATCGGCATCGAAAGCCGCTTCACCATCCTGGGCCACGTGCAGCGCGGCGGCAGCCCCACCCCCTTCGACCGCATCCTGGCCACCCGCTTCGGCTACCACGCCGTGGAGGCGGCGATGAACAGGAAATTCGGCTCCCTGGTCGGCCTGCGCGGCAACGAGATCAAGACCAGCCTGATCCGCGACGCCATCGCCTCCCCCCGCCGGGTCAGGCCCGAGGACGACCTGGTCAAGGCCGCCAAGGCCGTGGGCACCTGTTTCGGGAAATAAATGGGACCGCTGATCGTCTTCGAAGGCATCGACGGCTCGGGCAAGACCTCCCTGTCCAAACTGTTCCTCGCCCATCTGCTGCGCGGCGGCATCCCCGCCGCTCTGGCTGCGCGAGCCGACCGATTCGCCTCCGGGAAAAAGATCCGCAGCCTGGCCCAGGACCGGGACGCCATCGCGATCCAGGAGGAACTGGACCTCTTTCTCCAGGACCGGCGCTGGGACGTGGAAACCAACATCCTGCCGGCACTGCGCGCGGGAACCGCGGTCGTCATGGACCGTTACTATTATTCCAACGCCTGCTACCAGGGAGCGCGCGGGCTGGACAAGGAGGCGATCCTCAGGACCAACCGCGGCTTCGCCCCCGAGCCCGATATCGTGTTCATCATCGACGTCGACGTCGAGCGGGCGCTGGCGCGCATCAGCCTGGCGCGCCAGGGGGTGGCGAAACTGTTCGAAAAGAAGGAATTCCTGGAAAAGGTGCGCCGCAACTACCTGTCCCTGCGCGGCGCCAACCTGGTGGTCATCGACGGCAACCCCGGCTGGAAACGGTCATGAACGACGTGCTCGCCCGTTATGACGAGCGGACCCGGGCGGCGATCCCGCCCGCCCCAGGCGAATGAAAGCCGCGGCGCCGGCGAGCAACGCGAGCAAAGCGAGCAATCCGCGAAAAAAAAGCGCTGCTGCGTGAGCGCCTCAAGCGCCAGGGGCGGATACTGCTGGGGTTTTCCGGCGGCAAGGACTCCTTCTTCCTGCTGCACCAGGCCACCCTGGCGCTCGGGGAAGCCAACGTCTCCGCCTATTTCGTCAATACCCCCTTCATCGGCGAAGCGGCGCGCGCCCGCGTCGCTTATTTCAGGAGCAAATTCCCCTTTCCGCTGCGCGAGATCGACATCGACCTCCTCAGCGACGCCCGGATGCGCCAGAACCCAAGGCAGCGCTGTTTCCTTTGCAAGCAGCGGATGTTCGCCGCCCTGAAAAAGGAGGCCCGGAGGCAGGGCATCGGCATGGTCGCCGACGGCACGACCGTCTCCGACCTGCAGGAGCACCGCCCGGGCCGCCGCGCCCTGCAAAAACTCGGCGTGGTTTCGCCGCTGCAGGAGGCCGGCTTCAGCGGCGCCGAGATCATCGGCGAATTGAAAAAGCTCGGTGTCGAAGATTATTTCCTGACCTCATCGACCTGCCTCGCCACCCGCTTCCCTTACGAACATGCGCTGGACGCGGGGCGGATCGCCGCCATCGGCGCGGTGGAACATTACCTGATCGGCCGGGGCATCCAGCCGCTGCGCGTGCGCTACATCCCCGACGGGGTGCGCATCGAGACCGGCGAAGCCCATATGAAAAAGGTGCTGGCCATGAAGAAAGACCTGCTGGCCTTCTGCCGCGCCAGGAATTTCAAGTTCGTCACCCTCGACCTGGGGGGGATCCAAAGCGGCTCCTGGGACGAGATCCCCGCCGCCGCTTCGTCCCGCCCATTGACAGCCCGATGATTTTTGTGTATGATACATTTTCTTTCTGGAGGAATACCCATGGCAAATCATGAATCGGCAGTAAAGAAGCACCGGCAGGACGAGAAGAAGAGAATGGTCAACCGCAGCAACCGGTCCAAGATGAAAAATAAAATCAAGACCCTGAAAAAGAAGATCGGCGCCGGTTCCAAGGACGAGGCCGCCAAGCTGCTCCCCGAAACCCTCTCCATCATCGACAAGACCATCCGCAAGGGGACGATCCACAAGAACACCGGCTCGCGCTACAAATCCCGCCTGCTCAACATGATCAACAAAAGCGAAAAATAGTTTTTCGCGATGGGCCTTCCCCGAGGCTACATTTCCCACAGCCAGATCCGAACCTACAACGAATGCCCGCGCAAATACTATTTCGCCTACGTGGAGGACATCCGGCCGCCGGTCAATGAAAAAGTTTTCCTGGGCGAGGTGTTCCACGCCACCATCGAGCGTTATTTCCTGCAGGCGATGAGGGGCGCGCCGCCCGCCCCCGAGGCCGTGGCGGCCATTTTCAAGACCGGCTTCGACGGACCCGGGTCCGGGCGGGAGATCGTCTGGCAGGCCCCGCGCCGGGAAACCCGCGAGCGCGGGCTGGCGTTCCTGAAGCATTTCCTGGAGACCATCGCCCCCACGACCCGCCCCCTGATGGTGGAGAAGGAATTAAGCGTGGTGCTTCCCGGCAGCGGCGTGACGTTGAAGGGCGTCATCGACCTGGTCGAAGAGGACTACTGCCTCACGGACTTCAAGACCAGCACCAGCAAATGGTCGGCGAGCAAGGCGCGTAATTCCTCACAGATGATCATATACAAATACCTGTTCGACAACAGCTTCGGCCCCCTGAAATCCAGCTTGAAGTTCGAGGTCCTTTACGCCAAGAGCGCCCGGAATGTCCGTCACCAGACGCTCCGGGTCGAACCGGCGGCCGACGCCGTGGAGAATCTCCTGGCCATGATCCAGCGCGTGGTGGCAAGGATCGGCGGCGGGGAATTCACCGCCAACGTGACCGCATTCTGCCGTTATTGCGAATTCCGCGGCCATTGCGGGAAAGGCGGCGGCGCTTGAGTTGAAAAATTCAATTATTTGAATTGACGGCCTGAATGCTGCCGCTCAGGGAATGTTTTTTATGAAGGCCGCCCGGCGAGTTCCTCCAGGAAATCGACGGCCCGCCGCAAGTGCGGGATGACGATCGACCCGCCCACGATCAGCGCGATCTGGAACGTCTCGAAGATCTCCTCGCTGCCGGCGCCCTTTTCCCTGGCCTGGATGAGGTGGTAGGCGACGCAGTCGTCGCAGCGCAGGACCAGCGAGGCCATCAGTCCGAGCAGCTCCTTCGTCCTGGCGTCCAGCGCCCCGGGCTGGTACGCCTGCTCGTCCAGAGCGAAAAAGCGCTTGATGCCCAGGTTGCCCTGCTCCAGGATCTTTTGATTCATGGCCTGGCGAAAACGCGTGAATTCATCGAACTTTCCCATTGCTGGCTCCTTCAGGCGCGACTAGCGGACCCGCACATCGAAAACATAGGTCCTGGCGGGCGGCAGTTGCTTTTCCCATGGCCGCACGTATTTCAGCGATATCTGCGTATCCCCGGCGGACAGGGCCCGGAAAGTCCAAACCACGGATTCGCTCCCTCCCAGCCGCCGGCTGGCGGGTTCCTCGATCTTCTCCCCGATGAATTCCAGAATTTTTTTGTCAGGCTCGGCGGCGAACTCCCAGCGGTACCCCGTCCCGGGGCTCGAAAGGAAGCGGATGGCGAACGATTTGCCGGACTCGACCCGGATGCAGCTTTCATCCTTTTCCGACATCGTGAACACGGCCATCTCGCCCTCCCCTGCGCCCAAAGCGGGAACCGCCAGGGCGCCGGCTGCCGCCAATATGGCGCAAATGATCGATATAAAGATTCTTTTCATTTTTTCATCACCCGATCAATGATACGCATTGGAGCATAAAAAAACAAGTGATAGCGATCGTGTTAGTAAAGCATCAAAACAAACTAGAGTAGGACTGAAATCCCAAGCACCAAGCACCAAATTCCAAATAAATTTCAATTGCCAAATTCCAATGACCCAAACGAAGACACTTCAGCGAATTTTTTGTGCTAATCTCGTTTAATTGCCCTCTGTTTTGGTCATTGGATCATTGGTGCTTGGTGCTTATTTGTTATTTGGTGCTTGGAATTTGGAATTTTATTCTTGCCTTCTGGCGTGTACCGAGTCTGTATGACGTTCTTCCAGCCAGGCGATCGCTTCCAGCGCCAGTTTTTTCGGCGGCCAGGCGTGCTTGCCCTGGAAGACGCGCAGGAGGCAGGGCGTGCCCTGGCCGCGCAATAACCGGTCCAGCTCCTCCATCTCCGGGTAATTGAAATCCTGGATGCCCACGGTGCCGAACCAGGGGACCTGGGCCACGTCACCGGGCGAGAGCCATTCGGGCAGCCCCGCCCCGCAGCCGATCACGCCGGTCAGGCGGATGTTGAGCATTTTGCTTAAGCCGCTGGCCACCCGGGCCCCTCCGGAAAATCCGGCCGCGTAGACCCGGTCAAGGTCGACCGCCAGCCGGGCGCGCGTGTCGAGCAGGAGCGCCCGTGCCGCCTTGAGGATGACCTCCCAGGGACCATTGCGGGAATTGTTCGAGCCGGCCAGGATATAACCGTATTTTTCCGCCCCGGCCCGGAAAAGGGCGACCGGTATGCCTCCCCTGCCGCCGGGGTCGAAACAGTAAACGATCGGCCAGGAGCGCCGCGCATCGTAGTAGCTGGGAAGATAGAGGGCGTAGCTCTGGTCGGGATCGTGCAGGCAGACGACGGGATCGACGATCGTCCCCGTGAACGGGTCTTCCGCCCGCAAGACGGCGGCGGACAAGAAAAGCGCCAGGGTCAATGCCCGCCTGATCATGCCGTCATCCGCAGCGGCTCCCGGTCACGGACTATTTCACGACGTGGATCCAGCCGCGCTTGTCTTCCAGTTCGCCGTATTGCAGGCCGGTCAGGGTGTCGAAGAATTTTTTCGCCCAGGGCCCGGTCCGGTTGTCGTTGATCACGTGGTCGCGCCCGGCGAAGCCGATCTTGCCCACCGGGCTGATCACCGCCGCCGTGCCGGCGCCGAAAACCTCGCTCACCCGGCCGGAGGCGATGCCGGCCATTACCTCGTCGACGGCGATCCGGCGCTCCTCGGCGCGGATGCCCAGGTCGGGCGCCAGCTCCAGGACCGATTTGCGGGTGATGCCGTGCAGGATCGTCCCGCCCAGCGCCGGCGTGACCAGGTTGCCGTCCATGACGAAGAAGATGTTCATGGCCCCGACCTCCTCGACGTAGCGGTGCTCGCCGGCGTCGAGCCAGAGGACCTGGCTGTAGCCTTTCTCGGTGGCCTCGCGGGTGGCGAGCAGGCTGCCGGCGTAGTTGCCGCCGGTCTTGGCCTCGCCGGTGCCGCCGCTGCCGGCGCGGGAATAGGTGTCGCTGACCCACAGGCTGACGGGGTTGAACCCCTCCTTGAAATAGGCCCCGACCGGCGACAGGATAATATAGAAAAGGTAGCTGTCGGAGGGCTTGATCCCCAGCGCCGCCTCGGTGCCGATCACGGTCGGCCGGATATACAGGCTGGCCCCCTTCTGGCCGGGGACCCAGCGCTTTTCGACCTTGAGCAGCTCGCATTCGGCTTCCAGGAACATCTCCTCGGAGATCTCGGGCATGCACATCCGCCGCAGGGAGCGGTTGAAGCGCCCGGCGTTCTCCCGGGGACGGAAAAGCAGGATGCTCGTCTTTCTGCGACCGATAGGCCTTCTGGCCTTCGAATATCTCCTGGCTGTAGTGAAAGACGTTCGCCGACGGCTCCAGAAGCAGGGGCTGGTAGGGCTTGATGCGGGGGTTATGCCAGCCCGAAGCGGGCGTGAATTCCATGGTGAACATGTGATCGCTGAAGTTGCGCCCGAAAGGCAGTTTCAGGGGATCTTTGAAAAGCGGCTTCCGTTTTTCAGTGGCGGTCAGTTCCCGGGCGATGTTCATATGCGGGCCTCCTCGTTTTGGGTAAGGTCAATCTTACGGGTATGATCGGATCTTGTCAAACCGGCCGGGCGCGGTCGCGGCACAGGTCCCGCACCCAATCGCTGAAATCCCGCACGTCGCCGTTGGACAGGAGAATGACCACCTGCCTTTCGGCAAGGTCCAGGGCCCCGACAAAGGACTTGATCTCTTCATAACCGGCGAAGACATGGACCTTTTTCCCCAGGGCCTCCAGCCCGGACCTGACCCGGTCGAGCGACAGGCGTTCCCCGGCGGGGATCTTTTCCTTTTCGTAAACGTCCTTGATGACGATCTCGTCGGCATGGGCCAGGGCCGCCGGCAGGCGGTCCTGAAAAAAGTTCCGGCGCAGGCTCCACGAGCGGGGCTCGAAGACGGCGATGACCTTCCGCCCCGGGTAGGTGCCGGGCAGGCCGCCCAGGACCTGGGCGATGGCGGTCGGATGATGGGCGAAATCGGAAAGGAATACCGTTCCTCTGGCCGTGCCGAGCACCTGCAGCCGGCGCTCCACTCCCTGGAAAGCGGCCACGGCCTTCTCGACGACGGCCGGCGGCAGTCCCAATTCGTGGGCGAGCAGGATGCCGGAGGCCAGGTTCCAGGCGTTGTAGGGGCCGGGCAGCGGGGTGTGGAAACGACGGACGTCGCCGCCCACCGCCAGGGAGAAATCGTAGCCGCCGCGGCTGGGGCGCAGCTCCGTGATCTCGTGGGGGTTGCCGGCGCCGCCGTAGAAAATGACCGGGGTGAACGCGCGTTCGACGGCGCGGCGGGCCATTTCGTAGTCGCCGTTGACGATGATCCTGCCGTTGCCCGGGACCTGGTTGACCAGGTTGCGGAAGCTCTGCAGGTAGGCGTCCGCCGTAGGGTAGAAATCGATATGGTCGTGCTCGAGGGCGGTGAGCAGCAGCATCTCGGGCCGGTACTTGAAGAACTTGGCCGAGCGGTCGAAAAAAGCGGTCTCGTATTCGTCGCCCTCGCTGACGAAATAATCGCCGGCGGCGAGCCGGTAATTGGCGGGGAAATCGGCGGGCTTGCCGCCGATGAAGAAGCCGGGGCGCAAGCCGGCCGCGTCCAGCATGAAGGCGACGAAGGAAGCCGTGGTGGTCTTGCCGTGGCTGCCGGCGACCACCAGCGAGCGCTTGCCGCGGAGGAAGAAACGCTGCAGGGCCTCGGCCATCGAACAATACTCCAGGCGCCGGTCGAGGATGGCTTCCGCCTCGGGGTTGCCGCGGCTGATGGCGTTGCCGATGACGCAGATATCGACCTTTTGGGGAATGTTCTTCGCGGCGAAGCCTTCGAACAGCGTGACATCGAGATCCTTGAGCAGCCGGTCGACCGGCGGATAAAAGCGGCTGTCCGAGCCGTACACCGCGTATCCCGATTCCTTGAAAAGGCCGGCCAGGGCGCTCATGCCGGTGCCGGCGATGCCGCATAGAAAGACTTTTTTCATTGTTTTACTCCGGGCTCGCAATGGAGCGACTCGGGGAAGGATCCGCTGTCGATCTCGGCATTCACCCCCAGGGGCAGGACCTGCGCCGAGGCGGCATGGCCGAACGGCAGGTCGTACAGGACGGGGATGCCGCTGATGGACAATCTTTCCCGCCAGCGCCCGTAGAACGCCGTTTTTTCGCCGTCATTTTTGAAACAACCGGGGAATTCGCCCAGGAGCAGGCCGCGGATGCGGCGGAAAACGCCCGCTTGCTCGCATTGCCACAGCATGCGGTCCAGGCGATAGGGCCTTTCGTTCACGTCCTCGAGCAGGAGGATGCGGCCTTTCATTTCCGGCAGGTGCCGGGTCCCGAGCAGCGAAACAAGGTTGGACAGGCAGCCGCCGGTCAGCGTTCCGGCCGCCCCTCCGGGGCACAGGACCTGCCCGCGGAAATGCAGGCGCGGCGTGCCGGCGGACAGGGCGGCCAGCGCCTGGCGGCGGTCGAAAGCCCCGGCGGCGAGAGCCCCGTAGACCATGGGGCCGTAAAAAACCACCATCCGGCGCCGCTCCAGCAGGTACCACAGGAGGTAACTGACATCGGAAGAGGCGATGACGACCTTGGGAGCGCCGATCTCCAGCTGCGGCAGCAGGGGCAGCAGGTAGTTGGCGCCATAGCCGCCGCGGCCCGCCCAAAGCGCCTTGATCCCCGTTCCAGCGAAAAATCCCTGCAATTCCTCCAGGGACTGCCGCGGGGACCTGGAGAACATGTCATTCCCCGCCAGCGGGTCGAGTACCTCGCGGGGCCGGAAGCCCATTTCACGCAAGGCGCCCAGCCCCTGGCTGCGATAGGGCTCCCGGGCGGGGGAAGACGGCAGGAAAATGCCGACGTCGTCCCCGGGGAGGAGCGGATCAGGCCTGCGGTTCATGTTCGGCGAACCTCATGATCACCGTGGTCCCCGCGCCGGGGCGCGACTCGATCTCCAGGCCGCCGTGGTGCAGTTCGAGGAAATGCCGGGCGATCACCAATCCCAGCCCGGTCCCCAGGTCCTTGGTCGAAAATTCCTCCCCGGCGATACGCTCGAGTTCCTCGGCGCTCATCCCCTCCCCGTTGTCGCGGATGCGGACTTCGGCCATGCCGTCCGACCGGGCCACGTCCACTTCGATCTCCCCCTCCCTGTCGGCCACGGCTTCCAGGGCGTTGGTCAGCACGTTGTCGATCGCCTGCTTGACCTTCTGGCGGTCGGCGACGACGTCGACCGGGGCGCCGCTTTCCCGCACCGCGAAGCGCACCCGGGGATAGATGGCGCGCAGGTGGGCGATGGCTTCGGCGGCCAGGTCGTTGAGCCTGAACGGCTCGACCTTCAGTTCGTCCAGCTTCGAAAGGCTCAGGAACCCGAACGCCACCCGGCGCAGGTGCTCGGTCTCTTCGATGATATAGCGCACGGCGTTGGCGATCACGTCCCGGTCGCCGCCGTCCCGGTCCTGCAGCGAACGCAGGATCTGCTCGGCGGACAGCCGTATCGGCGTCAGGGGGTTCTTCACCTCGTGGGCCACGCGCCGGCCCAGTTGGACCAGGGTCTTCATCTTCGAGATCTCGGAGACGTTCTTTTTCTGCTCCTGGATCCCCTCCAGCATGGAATTGAAGCCCAGGTACAGCTCGCGCAGTTCGCTCTCGGGCGGGATGCCCGCCAGCGGCTGCAGGTTGCCCTTGCGCACCTCGGACATGCCCCGGTTCAGGCTGTGGATGGGCGCCAGTATCTTGTCGCGGAAAAAGAACGCCGCCGCCAGCCCGATGACGATCAGGACGAAAAATATCGTGACCATGAAATCGACATAATACCGCCCGGACCGCCGCTGGTCGGAGCTGTCGAAGGGGAATTCGATGTCGAACACGTAATTCCCGGCCGTCTTGAAGAACAGGTCCAGGGAGTCCTTGTTCCGCTGCAGCTCGAATTGCTGGTTGTTCTGCTGCAGCATGTCGCGGATGGCCGAATTCAGGTAGATCGGCAGCTGGGCGCGGATGATCTTGCGGTGGTCGGAGGTGAAAAGCAGCGTCCCGTTCTCGTAGACGCTGATGTCGTTCTCCAGGATCTTTTGCAGGAGGAAGATGTGGCTCTGGGTCATTTCCCCGCCGGCGGCCAGCAGGTTGTTGATGATGTTCAGGGCGGCGCGGCCGCGGCGGTAGGCCGCCTGGTCGCGCCGCGTCTCCTGGGTGATGGCATTGAAATTCAGGGAGAATATCGAAAATACCGCCGCCGTGAGGATGGAAAGCAGGACCAGGATGGCGAACACCTTCACGGAATAAGAGGCGAAGACCGGGCGCCAGGCGAACTGTTTCAGGCGGCGCAGGTTGAACAGCACGGCGAGCAGCAGCAGGAAGCAAAGGATCTTGACGGTTTCGGAAAATGACTTGAAGAACGTGTTCTCCGGGTAAAAGATGATGGCCGTCTCGTCGCCGCTTTTGAAGACATAGCCGTTGTAGGCGATGCCCGTGGAGGAAAAGCGGACCCAGGACTCGTTGGCGCGCAGCAGCGACGCCAGGTCGCTGACGTTGATGTTGGCCGGATTCTCCAGGATGCGCCGGTCTTCGTCCAGCTTGATATAGCCGAGCCCGGCATCCCCGAGCTTCCGGTCCAGGGTGAGAATGGACCCGCGCTCGCGGCTCTTGAGGATGAGATCGGCCGAGTTCAGCACCTGGACCATGATGGTGCCCAGGTAGCGCTCTTTCTGGAAGACATTGATCATCGCCGCCGCCAGGCTCACTTTTTTCCCGAACAGGTCGGCTTCCACTTTCTCCACGTGCCAGAAGGGGAAGATGTTGTCCCTTTTCAGGGGGATATAGGGCATCTGGTAGGAAAATGCCTGGAGGACTTCCCCGGCGCCGTCGACCACGTAGATCCCGGAAGCGATGCTTTCCCGCGCGGCCAGGGTGTTCTGCCAGCATTCGGCCAGTTCATCTCCTTCACCGCGCACGAAAAAGGCGGGGAACGGGGTTTTCCGCGAATTGATCTCATAGACGATCTCGCGGGCGACCAGCTTGGCGTAATGGTCCTGGCTGGAGAAGATCGGTTTCAGGTTCTCGCTGATGAAGGCCTTTTTCTCCTGCCGCGCATAGCTCCCCAGCCAGGCGCCGACCGCCAGGGCCAGGAGCAGCAACGGGGCGATCCCCCGCAGCCAGAACGGGCGCGGCCGCAGCAGCCAAAGGGCGAAGATCAGGGTCAGGAGACAAGCGCTGAAGAACAGGAAGGGGAACGACCGCGAGCACAGGAAGAGCAGGGCGGCCTGCAGGGGCAGGAGGGGCCAGGACCGCCGCCAGCGCTCGCCGTTCATGAATGGGGCCGCCGTGAGCAGCGGGGCGACGTGCAGGCCGATGAGCAATGACAAGAGCCCGAAGTAGCCCGCGTTCAAGGCGAAGCCCCCGAAGGGGAACTCCACGTTGCGCATGATGCCGTCGGCGGCCAAAAGGGAGGCCAGGGCCACGCCGTCGAAAATGATCAGGGCGGCGGCGTTGTTTTTCCAGCGCCCGAAACGGCTGCCGCCGGCGGCGGCGGCGAGCAAAAAAACCAGCAGGGCGAGCAGTTGGAAGACCGACTGCACCGGCAGCGGCGCCCCGGGGAAATAGATGTTCTTCTCTCCCCACCAGGCGGTCGCCCACCAGAAGGAGAACGCCATGCCCGCCAGCGCCAGCAGGCGGAACCCGCGTGGAGAGGCCCGTTGCGGCCGAAGGCCAGGAATACAAGCAGCGACAGCAGGAAACCCAGCCCGTACACCAGGATCTTCTTCAGGCGGCGGATCGGCTGCGCCAGGGTCGCCCGGGAGAACACCAGGGAGAGAACGAGCTGGCTCTGGCTGGGCTGGAGGACCCGCGTGTAATAAAATCGCTTTTGCGCCCCGTCATAGGAAAAATCGTCGCGCGCCGCCTGGAGCGGCCGGTTGGAGAATTTCAGGTCGAATACCGGATAAGGGAACGCCGCCGCCCCCCGCAACGGGTTGGACTTGAGATCCATGAAATAACGGACGTAATACGCCCGGGGATTCACCCGGCGCAGGAAATACACGTCCTGGTTTTTTTTGATCAGCCGCCAGTCGCCGTTCGCCAGGGCGACGGGCTTGAAATAAAAGATCTCCCCGACATAGTCGCTGATGATGCCGTTCTTTTCCCTGATCAGGGCCTCTTTTTTTTCCAGGTCGGAGGCGGCGAGGCGGCCGGCGGCGTAGGCGCCCGCAAGGGAATCGGAACGCCGCAGGCATTCCCGCACTTTCTTTCCCAGGATGCCTTCCAGGCGCCGGCAATTCTTGTCCACCCGGGCCTGGATCTCGCTGAGCGGCATTTCCCGGGCGGGGAAAAGGGCCAGCCACAGGATGGCGCCGCCGAGGACCGCGGCCAGGACGCGGGGAATTATATTTCTAAGCCGCGGAGATAATAGAGTTTCCATTCTTTCTCTTTGGAGGTCGCCGGGGGCGGCGGCGGATTTCATGAAAAGGATCAGCTTGTAGAAGACCCTGGAACCGGAAAAGCGTTTTTTCAGGATCAGGTTCAGCGACTGCACGGCGATATCCTCCTCGGCCTGCAGCGACGACCACTCGATCTTTTCCGCCTCCAGCTCCGAGAAGCGCCGGGCGAATTCCTCGATGAACTGCTCCTTGCTCATGACGCCCGACAGCCCCAGCGGCGCCTCCATGTTCAGGACGATGCGCTGCTGGCAGATCGGCGCCAGGGCGGCGAAGCGGCCGTATTGGATCGCTTCCTGGAGCGGCTGCATGACCAGGTAGTGCTGGGTGACCTGCAGCAGCAACAGCAGCGTTTTCAGCATGCTCAATAGGTGATCAGGCTGTTGACCTTGTAGCCGGCGAGTTTTTCCCGGCCCTGCAGGAAAGCGAGCTCGATCAGGAATTCGATGCCCAGCACTTCGCCGCCGAGTTTCTCGACCAGCTTGGCGGCCGCCAACGCGGTGCCGCCGGTGGCCAGCAGGTCGTCGACGATCAGGACCCGGTCGCCGCGGACAATGCTGTCATCGTGGATCTCCAGGGCGTTGGTGCCGTATTCCAGCGTGTACTCCTCGCGGATGGTGCTGTAGGGCAGCTTGCCCGGCTTGCGCGCCGGGACGAAGCCGCTGCCCAGCTTGTAGGCCAGCACGCCGCCGAAGATGAAGCCGCGCGCCTCGATGCCGAGCACCTTGTCGATCCTGACGTCCAGGTATTTCTTCAGCATGCGGTTCGCGGCCAGGCGGAAGGCCTCCCCGTCCTGCAGCAGCGTGGTGATATCCTTGAAAATGATCCCCTTCTTGGGGAAATCGGGCACGTCGCGGATGATGATCTCCAGGTTCATGCAAGCCTCCTTGTGGACACCATGATAATACCATTGCAGCGATTTTTTAAAGAAGGTCGGACTGGTCCGACAGGTCGGACGTGTCCGACAAGATCATTCAGTCCAGCCCGCCGGCCAGGATGAAGTCCCTGACCTGGGCCAGGGCGCGGGCGCGGTGCGAGAAGCGGTTCTTTTCCGCGACGGGCAATTCGGCGAACGTCTTCCCCAGCGGCGGATAAAAGAACAGCGGGTCGTAGCCGAAGCCGCCGGCTCCCCTCTTTTCCCTCAGGATCTCCCCTTCGACCTCGCCGACGAACGATGCCAGGGGCGAACCATTGCGCGACAGGCAGACGGCGGAGACGAACCGCGCCCGGCGGTCGCCGACATCCTGCATTTCCGCCAGGAGCTTTTGCATGCGGGCTTCATCGCTCGCTCCTTCCCCGGCATAGCGGGCGGACCGGACGCCGGGACGGCCGCCCAGCGCGGCGACTTCCAGCCCCGAATCATCGCCCAGGGTGTCGCGGCCCGTGAGGCGGCTGTAAAAATCGGCTTTCAGGCGGGCATTGCCGGCGAACGTGTCTTCAGACTCGCTGACCTCTTCCGCGATGTTCGCGTCGGCAAGGGACTGCAAGCGGATCCTCGGGCACGCCGTCGTTGAGGAAATTTTCCATTTCCCGTTTTTTGCCCTGGTTGCGCGTGGCCAGCAGCAGGGTGATCACAGGTTCTCGGAGAGGACTTCCCTGACGCCCTGGAGCAGCATGATCTTTTCGAGGAAATCGCGGTTCTTGTTTTCCGAGGTATTGAATATGATCTCGAACTCATAGCCATTCTCGCGGTGGTTGAGGCGGGCGCTGGAATAATGGATGTTCAGCTCGGTCAGTACCTGGCGGATATCGACCAGCAGCGCCGCTTTCTCCTCGGTGGTGATGAGATAGACGAAGTTCTGCTTTTGCTTTTCCAGGTAGGTCAGGAGGAGCTTGAACACGGTCAGGACGATGACCACGAAAATGGCGACCAGGAAGGCCACCAGGTAGAAGCCGCTGCCCACGGCGATGCCGATGGCCGCCACCGTCCAGATGGTGGCGGCGGTGGTCAGGCCGTGGACGGCGAAACGGGCCTGGATGATCGCCCCGGCGCCCAGGAAGCCGATGCCCGAGACGATCTGGGCGGTCAGGCGGGCCGGGTCGGCCGTCTTGGTCAGCGCGGCGATCTTGAAGGACATGACGGTGATCAGCGTGCTGCCGATGGCGATCAGGATATTGGTGCGCAGCCCGGCTTCCTTGTGCGAAAGCTCCCTTTCCAGGCCGATGATCCCCCCCAGCATGGCCGCCAGCAGGATCTTTAAAATGATGTCGATTTCCATCTCCTCACCTCAGCATGAAGGCGACCAGGAAAACCACGAGCAAAAAAAGGGTGTACAGGGCGAAATAGGGATTTTTCAACTGTTTTTCCGGCTCTTCGGCCGCGTCGCGGTCCTGGATGGACTTGAACATGAAGATGACCAGGTAGAAAACGATGAACGGCAGGGCGTAGAGGAAGGTTTTCAAGCCCCAGCCCATGGCGAAAATGATGAACATGGCCAGGAAAAGCAGGCCGTTGAGGGTCATGAACGCCACCAGCCCGCCGAGGCTGTAGCGGCTGAGCGACAGCCGGTAGGCGGAAGATTCCTCGGCGGTCAGGAATTTCTTTTCCGCCACCCGCTTGCCGATCATCAGGAAATTGCCGAAGGCCCACCAGGCCGCCAGCAGGCTGAGGGGCGGGAAGGCGGAGGCGAGCACGTACCAGCCGATCAGGAAGCGGATGGGATTGTTCGCCGACTCCAGGGTGGAGTCGATGTAGGGGATGTCCTTGGCGCGCAGCGGCGGCACGTTGTAGAGGATGCCGGCTAGGAGCAGGGCGCCCAGGCTCAGGTCGAACGCCGGCAGGAACGTGTAATAAGCGATCCCCAGCGCGGCGGCGGCGAGCAGCGCCCAGACCCCGAGCAGCACCGGGACGCTGATCTCCTTGGCCACGAGGGGGCGGTTTTTTTTCTGCGGGTGGTGGGCGTCGAAAGGGGCGTCGGTGATCTCGTTGACGATGTAGTTGGCCGTGGAGACCATCCAGGTCAGGATGAACGTCAGGACGAGCTTGAATGCCAGCTCCAGCGTGAGGGCGGCGGGAAGCCGCGAAGGCTCGACCAGGAAGACGGCGGCCGTGCCGACGAGAAAGGCGGTGCTGCGCGGCCAGCGATCGAGCCGCAGCGAGGCCAGGTACAAGCTACTTTTCTTTCTTGCGGGCATAGACCTCCCAGGAATCGAGCAACTGCAGCTTCAAGTGTAGCTTTTTCAGCCGGGTTTGTAAAGTTTTTCCCTTCAGGAACGGCAGCAGGCGGGTCAGCAGATAATACAGCGAAAAATTCCAGGCGAACCTTTTCCGCAGGGCGGTTTCGAAGCCGTGCCGCTCCAGGAGCCGGCCCAGCGAGCGGCGGTTGAAAAAATTGACGTGCGCCACCCGGTAGTGCCACCAGCGGCCGCCCATGAGCCTGGCCGCAAGGCTGCCGATATCGGGGGTGACGACGACCAGCATCCCGCCCGGGGCCAGGAAGCGCTCCAGCACGGACAGGAAGGCGTCGGGGTCGGTCACGTGCTCCAGGACATCGAGCAGGGTGACGGCGGCGAATTTTTCCCGGGTGACGAATTGCTCGGCGCTGCCGCGGAACAGCTCCAAGCCGTACCGTTCCCTGGCGTCGGCGACCAGCGCCGCCGAAGGCTCGATGCCGGTCACCCGGAAGCCCTCCTCCCGGGCCAGGTTCAGGAAGATGCCGCTCGCCGCTCCCACGTCGAGCAGCGATGAGCCCGGGGGAACGAAACCGCGCAGCCGGCGCAGGATGACCCGGAAATTCCGGCCGCGGCCCTCGTCTTCCTGGCTGTATTCCTCGTCCGCCAGCGCGGCATAGAAACCGGCGATCGCTTCCGGGTCGGGGACGGGATTGGCGAAGACGAAACCGCAGTCGCGGCATGAAAAAAAGGTCCAGCGCGAACCGTAATGGCTGTCGGTGATCTTGAAATCATCGGCGCTGACCCGCTCCGGCGTCACGGTCCCCTTTTTGAAAAGGCCGATCTCCCGGCTGCGGCACAAAGGGCAGCGGTCGAGGGCGGTGAGCTTCATTCTTGTTTTTCTTGTCTGACGGGTCCGACCGGTCCGACCTCTTCACAAGCAAAAAATTTCCTCTTCCAGAATTCCACGGCGGAACTGGCGCTTTCCGCATACTTGCGGCCGCGCACGCCGTGGCGTTCCCCCGGATAGATCATGAGCTCGACCGTTTTTCCCAGGTCCAGGATGACATTCAGGAACTGCAGCGTGTTCTGCATGTGGACGTTGTCGTCCATGCTGCCGTGCGTCAGGCGCAGCCCCCCGCGGTAGGTCGCTGCGTGGGCGAGCACCGAGCCCTGGCGGTAGCCCTCGGGGTTTTCCGAAGGGGTGCCCATGTACCTTTCCGTGTAGACCGAGTCGTACAGCGCCCAGTCCATGACCGCGAATTCGCCGATGCCGCAGGAGAAATGATCGGGGGCGGAGGCCAGGGCCAGGGCGGCCACGTAGCCGCCGTAACTGCCGCCGGTGATGCCGATCTTGCCGCCGTCGATGAACGGCAGGGTGCGCAGGTAGTCGACGGCGCTGCAATAATCGGCGATCTCCCATTTCCCCAGGCAGCGATACATGGCTTCCATCCCCTTTTTGCCGAGATGACCGGCGCCGCGATGGTCGACCTTCACCACGATGATCCCCTCCTGGGCCAGGTAGTAGTCTTCCAGGCGGCGCGGGAAAGAATCGCTGACCGAACGGGCTCCCGGGCCGCCATAGACGGACATGACGACGGGATATTTTTTTCCGGCGGCGAAGCCCGGGGGCAGATACCAGATGGCCGGGAGCTGCACGCCGTCGCCGGCGGGGATCTTGAAGATCTCCGCCTTGGCCAGGGCGTAGCCGGAAAGCGCCGGGGTAGCGCTGTCGCCCAGGCGGCGGAGCATGCCGCCGTCACGGGCGCACAGCTGCATCGCGGCCGGCTTTTGCAGGGACGAATAGCGGTCGGTGAAAAAAGCGCCCCCGGGCGAAAATGAAACGCGGTGGGAGCCGGGCAGCCGCGTCAGCCGCCGCGGCGCCCCCCCGTTCAGGGACACGCGGTAGAGATCGCTGCGGGTGCTGTCTTCCTTGTCGGCGCTGAAAAAAACCTGGCCTTTTTTTTCGTCGACGAAATCGATCTGGCTGACCGACCAGGGGCCGGAGCTGAGCGCCTTTTCGCCGCCGGCGGCGCCGACGCGGTACAGGTGGTTCCAGCCGCTCTTGCTGCTGAGCAGGAGCAGGCTGCCGTCAGCCATGGGGAAAAAGTCGCTGCTGGCGAGGGCGTCGACCCAGGTAGCCTGCTTTTCCCGGTAGGCCAGGCGCATTTTTTTTTCGCCCAGCGCGTACTCGTAGATCTTCAATTCGTCCTGGCCGCGGTTCATCCATTGCAGGTAGGCTTTTTTGCCGCCGGCGCCCCAGGCCAGGAAGGTCAGGTAATGATCGCCGCCGTCCGGGAGAGAGAGCCATTCCACCCCCTTGCCGGCGAGGTCGATGAGGCCGACCTTCACCTCCGGGTTGGGATAGCCGGGCTTGGGGTAGCGCTGCATTTCCAGGCGGCCGTACGTCCCGCCGGCGTCAAAGAGGGGGAACTGCGGGACCTTGGATTGGTCGAAGCGCATGAATACGATCCGCTTGCCGTCCGGGCTCCATTCAAAGGCGCGGTAGCGGCTCCCCCGCCCCAGTATTTCCTCGTAATAGACCCAGGACGCGTAGCCGTTGAGGATCTCCCCGCTGCCGTCGAACGTCAACTGGGAGGCAACGCCGCTAGCCAGGTCGCAGACGAAGAGATTGCCGGCGGAGGTGTACGCCAGCCGCTTCCCGTCCGGGGAAAGGAGCGGGTTCTGCTTGGCGCCGGGGGGGGCGCCGAGGCGGGTCAGCGTTCCCGGCCCGGAGCGCCACAGGTACAGGTCGTCCTCCTGGCTGAAAACCATCTGCGAATAGTCCGGGCTCCAGTCGGCGGGGCGTGACCAATCCAGTTTCGCCGCTCCCTTGTCTTTCAGGGCCGCGGGATCGAACAGGACGCGGGAGCGGCCGCTGCGGGCGGCCACCAGGTATATTTTCCCCTCGCGGGACTCGGCGTAGCCCGAGTCGTCCAGCCAGCCCGTGATCTCGGGCAGGGGCCGCAACAGAACCTCCCCCTTGTTCAGGTAGGCCTGCTCGAAGGTCAATTTCTTCAACTCGACCGCTTGCACGCCGATGGCGCAAGCGAGCAAAAGCAAAAGCGATTTTTTCATGCTGCCTCCGCAAAGTTAAATGCTACGCCGAAGCTCGCCCAAAGGTTCAGGCGCGGCGGCGGCGGGACTTCAAATCACGAAACCGTCGGGGATCTCAACGTCCTTGGGAATGACGACGATGCCGTCGACGATGTTATAGCGGTCGTGGGCGAAGTTCTGCAGCCCTTTTTCGTTCAGGATGCGCGCGCCTTCGCCGATGCGCACGTTCTTGTCCAGGATGGCGTTGCGGATGACGCAGTTCCGGCCGATGCCGACCTGGCTGCGCTGGCGCCGCGCGTCCTCGGCCTTCTCTTCCAGGCTCTCATAGTAGTCGGCCCCCATCATGACCACCCGCTCCAGGTAGGTATTGGCGCGGATGATCGAGCGCGTGCCGATGACGGTGTTGGTCAGCTTGCTGCCCTCGATGATCGAGCCGTCGGAGATCAGCGAGTAATGAACGTCGCAGTTTTCGATCTTGGAACCGGGCAAAAAGCGCTTGCGGGTGTAGATGGGGGTGTCCTCGTTGTAGAAATCGAAGTGCGGGATGGGGTTGGCGAAATCGAGGTTGGCCTCGAAGAACGCCTTGATGGTCCCGATGTCCTCCCAGTAATCCGTGAACACGTAGGCGAACACCTGGTGGTCGGCGATCGAATCCGGGATCACCTCGCGGCCGAAGTCCTCCTTGACGTTGTGCTCCAGCAGGTCGATCAGCACGTCCTTCTTGAAAATATAAATGCCCATGGAGGCGATGTAGTTCAAGTCCTTGTCCTTGATGTCCAGGTAGGTGTTGGGCGTGAACAATTCGTCCAGCTGGGCTTTTTCCTTGGGCTTTTCCACGAAACGGATGATGCGCTTCCGGCCGTCGATCTGCAGGATGCCGAAGTCCACCGCCTGCTCGCGCGTGACCGGCTTGACGGCGATGGTGATATCGGCGTTGTTCGCCTGGTGCTGGTTCATGAAATCCCGCAGGTTGATGCGGTAGAGCTGGTCGCCGGAAAGCACGACCACGGTGCTGACCTTCTGGTGCTTGATGTAATGGATGTTCTTGCGCACGGCGTCGGCGGTCCCCTGGTACCAGTTGGAATCGTCGATCGTCTGCTGGGCGGCGAGAATCTGCAAAAAGCTGTCCGAGAAACTGTCGAAGCGGTACGATTGGGCGATATGGCGGTGCAGGGAGGCGGTGTTGAACTGGGTCAGGACCATGATCTTCCGGATGTTCCAGTGCAGGCAGTTGGAGATGGGGATATCGATGAGGCGGAACTTGCCGCCGATGGGCACGGCCGGCTTGGCCCGGAACTTGGTCAAGGGATACAGCCTCGTTCCCCGCCCGCCCCCCAGGATGATCGCTAGAACATCTTTCATGAACCCATAATAGTTTTCACAGAGATAAAAGTCAAGAATTTGACTTTATGTAAGTTCCTCGAGCTTGCCCCCGTGCAACAGGTACTTCCTGTCGGTCAGGGCTGCCAGCTGCGGGTTATGGGTGGCGATCACGGCGCTGAGCCCGCGCTCGGCGATCAGGCGCTTGAACACGGCGAAGACGCTTTCCCCGGTCTTCCAGTCCAGGCTGCCCGTGGGCTCGTCCGCCAGCAGCAGGCGCGGCGCGTTGACCAGGCTGCGGGCGATGGCCGCCCGTTGCTTTTCGCCCCCCGACAGCTGGTAAGGCATGACCTCGAGCTTGTCCTGCAGGCCGACGGCGGCGAGCAGGGCGTCGGCGGCGTCAAAAGCTGCCTGGCGCTTGAAGCGCTGGATCAGGACGGGCGAGGCGACGTTTTCCCGGACCGTCAGTTCCGGCATCAGGTAATGGAACTGAAAAACGAAACCGATGTCCCGGTTGCGGTACGTCGCCAGGCGCTTGCGGCTGAAGGCGCCGATATCCTCCCCGCGGAAAAGTACCTGGCCGCGGTCGGGAGCATCGAGCGAACCGAGCAGGTGCAGCAGGGTGCTCTTCCCGGAGCCCGAGGCGCCGGTGATGGACACCACGCTCCCCGACTCCACCCGCAGGTCGAGGTCCTGGAGGATGACCAGGCGGTTCCGGTCGGGCTGGATGAAACTCTTTTCGATGCGCAACGCTTCCAATATGAGATCCGCCATGTCGCCTCCCGGTCAACCGTCGCCTGGCAGGACCGCGACCACCGTCTCCAGGCGCGACAGCCAGTACTCGTTCAATTCTTCGCAACGGACCCAGCCCCCGGAATTGGGGGCGTGCACGAAGCGCTTTTCGCCCATGTAGATGGCCGTGTGCCAGACCTTCTTCACCTTGAAAACCAATATGTCCCCGGGCGAGGCGTGCTTCAGCTTGACCGTGCCCGGCAACCGCCCCTGTTCCCGGGCGCTGCGCGGCAAGCGGATGCCGAAGCAATCGTAGACATAGAACACCAGCCCGCTGCAGTCAAAGCCGTCGATGTCGCTGCCGCCGTACACGTAAGGGAGGCCGGCCAGGTTCTGCGCCAGGCCGACGATCTGCCGGCGCTGGACGGCGCGGTGCGGGGGCAGGGTCCTGACCCCGCAGGCGCAGCTGGCGAGCAGCAGGAAGAGCGCCAGCCATGGCTGCGGCCTCGCGGCGTTCGGGAGATATCGGCTCGTGTTCATCCGGGTCCGTCCTTGCGCTTAACGCAGGCGTGAAAATTGCGAAAGGGGGGACTCGAACCCCCAGGCCTCGCGGCAACAGGTCCTAAGCCTGTCGTGTCTACCAATTCCACCACTTTCGCAAGAGCTGCAACAGCGAAAATAGCATCATTCCCCGGGGTTGTCAAATCAGCGCCGCGGCCCGCGCCAGGGGCGAAAAATCAACGGATTTGACAAAAAAAAGGCGCTTTGCTATGGTAGGAAAAGGTCTTCTCCGACAAACTCTGAACTTCTTTCAAGGAACCGGCGGCGGCCGGCAGGCCGCAACCGCCGCCTCGGCTTATGGAGCGTATCCCGCATGATCAGCCTGCAGAACATTGACCTGACCTACAACAACAAGAAGATATTCAAGCACATCACCTGGCTGATCACGGAAAAAAGCCGCATCGGCCTGGTCGGCGACAACGGCGCCGGCAAGACCTCCCTGTTCAAGGCCATCAAGGGCGACGCCGCCCTGGACGGCGGCTCGATCGAAGTCGCCAGGGACATGCGCATCGGCTACCTGCCGCAGGACCTGGTCGAGCTGGAGGCGCTGCCGGTCATGGAGTACCTGAAAAGGCAGACCGGGCACGAAGCGCTGGCCAACGACATCAAGGAATGCCAGGAACGCATCACGGCCGGCGACCACCGCCACGCCGGCTTCACCGCCATGCTGAACAAATACGACGCGGCCAGCGAAGCGTTCCTGCTCCAGGACGGCTACGGCTTCGAGGCCAAGGCCCGACGCATCCTCAAGGGGCTCGGCTTCGCCGCCGGCGACGACGCGAAGAACTGCCGCGATTTTTCCGGCGGCTGGAAGATGCGCATCTTTCTCGCCGTCATCCTGCTCGCCGAGCCGGAGATCATGCTCCTGGACGAGCCGACCAACCACTTGGACACCGAAAGCATGGAGTGGCTGGAAGGCTACCTGCGGAACTACGGCGGCACGCTGCTCACCGTCTCCCACGACCACATGTTCCTGGACAAGATGGTCAGCCAGATCGCCGAGCTCGAGCGGGGCAAGATCACGGTCTTCAAGGGGAACTATTCCTTCTACCTGAAGGAAAAGGAAAAGCGGGCGGCGGCGCTGCAAAAGAAGCGCGAGCTGCAGAAAGCCGAGATCAAGCGCATCCAGGCCTATATCGACCGTTTCCGCGCCAAGGCCAGCAAGGCCTCCGAGGTGCAGAGCCGCATCAAGCAGCTGGAAAAATTCGAGCTGCTGCCCGATCACCAGAAAACGAAGCAGGTCAACTTCCGTTTCCCCGAGTCCCAGCGCAGCGGCCGGGAGGTGCTCGTGGCCAGGGACCTGGGCAAGAGCTACGGCGGCCGCGAGGTATTCTCCGGGATCAGCTTCACGGTATACCGCGGCGAGAAGATCGCCCTGCTGGGCGTCAACGGCGCGGGCAAGTCCACCCTGGCCCGCATCCTGGCCCGCCAGGAAACTCCCAGCCAGGGCGGCGTGGAGTGGGGCTTCCAGGTGAAGGCGGCTTTCTTTTCCCAGGAAAGCCAGCAGAACGTCGCCTACGGGCGCACGGTCTGGCAGGAGGCCCGCGACGTCGAAGGGCGCGCCAGCGACCTGGAGCTGCGCAACCTGCTGGGTGCTTTCCTGTTCTCCGGCGACGATATCCACAAGCCGGTGTCCGTGCTGTCGGGAGGGGAAAAGAGCCGCCTGGCGCTGGTCAAGATCCTGCTGCGCGACAGCAACTGCCTCATCCTGGACGAACCGACCAACCACCTGGACGTAAAGACCAAGGACATCTTCCAGGGCGCGCTGCTGCACTATTCCGGGACCATCGTCCTGGTCTCGCACGACCGCTACTTCCTGGACCACCTGGTGCACCGCGTCTTCGAGGTGCGCGACGGCAAGCTGCACGAATATACCGGCAATTATTCCTATTTCATCCAGAAGCGCGCCGCCGAGCTCGAGGCCGGGGCGCCGCCAGCGGCGCCCTCCGCCGGCCAGGACAAGGCGCCGGCCAGCCGCGGCGACGCCCAGGGAAAACAGGGGAAAACCAGGGAAGCGCGACGCCTGGAGGCGGAAGAGCGGAACCGGCGCGGGCGGATCCGGAAAGAGATCTCCCGCGAGCTCCATGAACTGGAGGCGAAGATCGTGGAACTGGAGGCGGTCAAGGCCCGGAACCAGTCGCTGCTGTGCGACCCCGATGTATTGAAGGATACGGGGCGCATCAAGCCGCTGATGCAGGAGCTGAAGAAAACGGAGCTCACGCTGGGCGAGTTGTTGCCGCGCTGGGAAACGCTGATGCATGGCCTGGAAGACCTTGAAGATAAATAAATCCCTTTGCCATTTCACCTTGTGATACAATCGGACCCGGAGGATGCATGAACAAAAAAACGATGCTCGCTTTGCTGCTTTGTATCGCGCTGGGAACCGGTCTGCGCAGCGCCACGCCCGAAGAACTCATCGCCCAGGGAAACGCGCTGTACGCCCAGCGCCAGGACCCGCTCCTCGCCGCCCAGGCGCTGGCCAAGTACCAGGAGGCGCTCAAGCTGGCCCCCGACAACTACGAAGCGCTGATCAAGAACGCGCAGGCCATGTACTATATCGGGGACAACTCCGGCCGCAACGACGAAAAGCTGAAGATCTTCAAGCAGGCGATGGAAATCTGCAAAAAGGCCATCGCGCTCCACCCGGACCGCGTCGAGGGCCATTACTGGCTGGGCGTGCACACGGGAAGCTACGGCGAAGCCCGCGGCGTGCTCAAATCGCTGTTCCTGAAGAACGACATCATCGCCGAGATGAACAAGTCGGCCGCCATCGACGGCAGCTACGAAGGCGGAGGCGCCTACTGCGTCCTGGGCCGGCTGTACTTCAAAGTCCCGGGCCTGTTCGGCGGCAGCAACAAGAAGTCGCGCCTGAACCTGGAAAAGTGCCGCGCGATCGCCCCGAAGAATTCCGTCAACCTGCTTTTCCTCGCCGAAACCTATTGGGCGCTGGACCTGGACGCGCTGGCCGTCCAGGCCCTGGAGGATCTCTTGAGCATGGAGCCCGACCCGCTGATGATCCCGGAAACCGAAAAAGACAAGGCCGCGGCGCGGATCCTGCTGAAAAAGTACAAGAAATAGGGCCGCCCCCCCTTGCATTCAGCGGCTTTTTGAGGTAAATTTAGAAATGGCAAACAAATACATCCTGGCTATCAATCCCGGCTCCACCTCGACCAAGATCGCGATCTTCCTGGGCGAGGAAAAAATCCTCGGCCAAAGCATCTCGCACACGGCCGAGGAATTGGCCCCGTTCCCCAAGATCATCGACCAGCATCATTTCCGCCAGAAAGTGATCCTCGGCTTCCTGAAGGAGCATGCCTTCGACGTCAACCTGCTGGCGGCGGTCGTGGGCCGCGGCGGGCTGCTGGGCCCCATGGCCTCGGGGACCTACCTGGTCAGCGACGAGATGACCGCGTACCTGAAAAAGACCAAGACCGAGCACGCCTCCAACCTGGGCGCCCTGCTGGCCAGCGACATCGCCCGGACCATCGGCGTCGACGCCTTCATCGTCGACCCGGTCACGGTCGACGAAATGACCGACCTGGCCCGCGTCACCGGCCTGCCCGAGATCCCGCGCATCAGCATCTTCCATGCCCTGAACCAGAAGGCGGCGGCCCGCATGGCGGCCAAAAAGCTCGGGAAGCCTTATGAAGCGACCCGCCTGATCGTCGCCCACCTGGGCGGCGGCATCTCGGTCGGCGCCCACCTCGACGGCCGGGTCGTCGACGTCAACAACGCCCTGAACGGCGACGGCCCCTTCGCCCCCGAGCGCGCCGGCGGCCTGCCCAGCTGGAGCCTGGTCGAGCTGGCCACCTCGGGGCGGTACGACCTGGCGACGCTCAAGAAGATGATCACCGGCAAGGGCGGCATCGTCGCCCATCTCAAGGTCAACGACATGAGAAAAGTGGAAGACATGGTCAAGGCCGGCGACCGCGAGGCCACCCTGGTCTTCGAGGCCATGGCCTACAACGTGGCCAAGGAGATCGGCTCGCTCGCCGCGGTGCTGGAAGGCCGGATCGACGCCATCGTCCTGACCGGCGGCATCGCCTTCGACCCGTATTTCGTCGAGCTCATCCGCCGCAGCGTCGAATTCCTGGCCCCGTTGATCGTGCTGCCCGGGGAAGACGAAATGACCGCCCTGTCCCAGGGGGCGCTGCGCGTATTGCAGGGAGAGGAAAAAGCGAAACATTGGACATATGCAGGAGGAAACGCATGAAACCGATGAGGAAACTGAGCGAGATCGAGAGCCTGGTCAAAGCCAAGAAGAACTGCCGCATGGTGGTGGCCTACGGGCAGGACGAGGACACCATCCTGGCGGTCAAGAGAGCGGTCGAGGAGAAGATCGTCGACGCGATCATGGTCGGCGACGAGAAGGTCATCCGCGCCCTCTGCGCCAAGCTGAAGGTCGACCCCGGGATCTTCGAGATCGTCAACGAACCCGACGAGAAGAAAAGCGGCGACACGTCCGTGCGCATGATCATCGACGGCAAGGCGCAGATCCTGATGAAGGGGCTGATCTCCACGCCCTATTACCTGAAACCCATTTTGAACAAGGACTACAACCTGGTCGGCAAGGACGTCGCGCTGTCGCATACCGCCATCCTGGAGATCCCCACCTACGACAAGCTGCTGATCGTCTCCGACGTGGCCATGATCCCCTACCCGGACCTGAACCAAAAGGTACAGATGATCAATTACAATATCAAGATCGCCGCCAAGCTGGGGATCGAGAATCCCAAGGTGGCCATCCTGACGGCCAACGAAAAGGTCTCCGACAAGATGCCCTGCACCATGGAGGCGGCGGTCATTTCCAAGATGGCCGAGCGCAAGCAGATCAAGGGCGCCATCGTCGACGGCCCGCTGGCGCTGGACGTGGCCATCTCCAAGCACGCCCTCGAGGTGAAGGGGCTCAAGTCCCCGGTGGAGGGCTACGCCGACATCCTGATCATGCCCAGCATCGAGGCGGGCAACATTTTTTACAAGGCGACGACGCTCCTGGCCAAGGGCATGCTCGCCGCGGTGGTCACCGGCGCCCCGTTCCCGGCCATCCTGACCTCGCGGGCCGACGACGACGATTCCAAGTACTATTCAATAGTGCTTGCTGCAGCCCTAGTCTAGGAAATTCAAGCGTTAAGTGATTAGTAATTGGTGATTAGTGATTAGAGAAGAGCATTAACCGACCTTCTATAATTCTATAGATCGTTCCTTGCGGTTACTATTACAAATCATTAATTACTTATCACGATTGATCGTCGTCCTTTCCATTCTTCTTCGTCTCCGCCGAATCCCATCTTCTTCTCTTCGTATCCGGCCGGGATCTCGAAGAATGAGGCGGGAAAATTCTTGTTGCCCACGGAGAGGACTTCCATGGTCTGGCGGCTGGTTTCCTTGGCGTTGCCCTTCTTGTCGATGGAGGTGTTCACGGTGATCATCTTCAAGGGGAAACCCAACCCGGCGTCGGCCTTGATCTGCTTTTCGATCAGGTTGTCCAGGTCCTCGATGCCGGTCTTGAAATCGCGGAAGCGGAACGATTCGCCCATCTCGGCCATGGCCTTGATCTTGGGGGTGGACCAGATCTCCTTTTCGATCTTCACGTGGCTCTTGCTCTTGATGATGGCGATCTTCACTTCCATGTCGTATTCCATGAGTTGCTTGCTGTGCTGGCAGGGATAGCCCATGACCACCGCCGTTCCCAGTTTTTCGTTGTTGATGACGGGGTTCTTGATCTTGATCTTGACCAGCTTGCCGACCACCCCGGCCATCTGCATCATGGCGTTCAAGGGCAGGCGCGAATAGGTCTTTTCGGCGGGGTCCACCAGGTAGAGCGAGTTGTCCTCGGCCTTGAACAGCCAATACGATCCCTTCTTGAACATCTCGTTCTCGTTGTTCACGCTCTCGAAAATTTCCTTGACGTTGCCGCCGCTGGCAAAGACCTGCGCGACGATGGTGTTGCTCTGCCCCTTGGCCTGGGCTTCGGTCACCAGCTTGGTCTTCCATTCCACGCCGGCGAAAGAGCTGGCGGCGAAGATCAGAATAAACAATCCGATCAAAATTGCTTTTTTCATTGGTTCTCCTCCTAGAGTTCGCGAGAATTATACCTCAACTGGCGATTGAATGACAAAGGCTTCGATCTAAGTAAGGTTCGACGTTCGACGTTCGACGTTCGAAGATGAAAGAGATTTACAAGAACTATCAAAGATAATTACGATCCATTTGACTGCCTGAAAAAAGTTCGATTCTTTGCAATTGAACGTCGAACATCGAACTTCGAACGTATTTCTACGAAATAACGACGTCTTGATGTTCACGAACTCCTTGATGCCGTAGCTTGACAGCTCGCGACCGTAGCCCGACATCTTCACGCCGCCGAAGGGCAGGCGCGGGTCGGACTTGACCATGCCGTTGATGAAGACCGCCCCGGCCTCGACGCGCGCGGCCAGCTTCTCGGCGCGTCGGCGGTCCGCGGTCCAGATGGCTGCCGCCCAGGCCGAAGCGCGATCGTTGGCCATGCTCGAGGGCGTCCTCCGCGTCGGCGGCCGCGATCAACGGCGGCCACCGGGCCGAAGAGTCTCCTCGTCGAAGGCCGCCATGCCGGGCGCGACGCCGGCGAGGACCGTGGGCTGGAAGAAGTAGCCCGGGCCCCGGTCCAGGCGCGCGCCGCCGGTGAGCAGCACGGCGCCCGGCCGCGACGGTGCGCCGACCTGCTCGCTCCAGCTCGTCCAGGAGGTCGGGGCGCGCCAGCGGGCCGACGTCGTTGCCGCGCGTCCAGCGGGTCGCCGACCCGCAGCGCGGCCATGCGCGCGACGAACGCCTTCTCGAAGCGCGTCGGCGACCGGCTCCTCGACGATGAAGCGCTTGGCGGCGATGCAGCTCTGGCCGTTGTTGATGGTGCGGCGCCGCCGCCGCCTGCGGCGCCGCGGCCGAGGTCGGCGTCGGCGAGGACGATGAAGGGGTCCGAGCCGCCCAGCTCCAGCACGGTCTTCTTGAGGTTGCGCCGGCGGCGGCGGCCACCTGCCCGGCCCGCGGCCTCGCTGCCGGTGAGGGTGACGGCGCGCACCGCGCGGATGCGCGATCGAGCGCCTCGACCGCGCGCGACGCTGACGAGCAGGGTGGTGAAGACGCGCTCCGGGAAACCGGCCTCGCGGAAGACCTTCTCGATGGCGAGCGGCGCAGCCCGGCACGTTGGAGGCGTGCTTGAGAGGCAGACGTTGCCGGCCAGCAGCGCGGGGGCGGCGAAGCGGAACACCTGCCAGAAGGGGAAGTTCCAGGGCATGACCGCCAGGATCACGCCCAGCGGGTCGAAGCGGACGTAGCTCGCGGCGCCGTCGGCGGCGATGCGCTCGGGAGCGAGCAGGGCCGCCCCGTGCTCGGCGTAATAGTCGCAGACCGTGGCGCACTTCTCGACCTCGGCCTGCGCCTGGAGGATGGGCTTGCCCATCTCCTCGCTCATCATGCGGGCCAGGGAGTTCTTTTCGGAGCGCAGGATGGCGGCCGCCTTGAGCAGCAGGCGCCCGCGCCGCGAGAATCCGCTCTGGCTCCAGGCGGCGAATGCTTCGTGGGCCCGGGCCACGGCGTTCGCCGCCTGCGCCGGCGATAATTCGCTGAAGCGCTCCAAAAGTTCTCCGGTCGCCGGATTGATCGATTCCAATGGCATCGTGCTCTCCTTTTGACTTAGGCTATATTTTAGGCGAACGTTTCGCGAATTACAATTACAAGAATAGGTTCGCTGTTCGACGTTCCATGCGACTTCGATCCAGGCAACGACTGGCTACATTTTTTTTTTCAACAATTCCAGGATGCAGGCGGCGGCCTGCTTTTCGTTTTCGTCGCGTCCACGCCGCAATCGCCGGCGGAACTTGACGTTGAGGTAAACGCCCAGCAACCATGACTGCCAGCCGGGCAGGTGCTTGCGGTAGATATGCAGCTGGCTGCGGCGGTATTCGACGGCGGTGCGCGCGGGCAGAGAGCTGACGCTGGCGCCGCCGTAATGGACGATGCTCGTCCCGGGGAAAAAGATACATCTTCTTGCCCATTTTTTCCAGGCGGGCGCAGAGTTCGCTGTCGTCGAAATAGAGGAATATCTCCTCGTCGAAAACCTTGCCCGCGGGAAAATAGTCCCGGCGGGTGAGCAGGCAGCAGCCGCTCACCCATCCCACTTCCCTGAGCTTCAGCTTCCCGGGGTCGGTGCGCGCGGCGCGGGGCGCTGCGACCGCCTTCTGCCAGAATTCCGAAAAAAGCGAAAACCGCCGCCCGAACGATAGCTGGAACGTGCCGTCGCCGTTCAGCACCAGCGGGCCGACCGCCCCGGCCTGCGGGTGGGCGTCGGCGAAAGCGACGAGGCGGGACAGGGTGTCGGGGCCGATCCGGGTGTCGCTGTTCAGGAAAAGCAGGTACTCCCCTTTCGCCTCGGCGACGCCGCGGTTGTTGGCCCGGGTAAAGCCCAGGTTCTCGCTGTTGCGTATGACCTTCAACCGTTCGGCGAAGGGGGGCAGCGCGGTGGCTGCATTGCTGGAAGCGTTGTCCACGACGATGACCTCGAAGGCGAAATCGGCGCGGCTGGCAAAGACGGAGGCCAGCGCCTCGCTGACCAGTTGCGGCTTCTCGAAGCTGATGACCAGGATGACCGACAGCTTCAGCGCATCGCCGGAGGGAGGGATGGCTTACTCCAGGATGATCTTGCCGGCGTTGCCCGAAAGCCCGATCTCGAAGGCCTTCTGGAAGTCGGCCATCTTGAAATGATGGGTGATCAGCGGCTTCAGGTCGACCTTGCCGGAGACCAGCAGGGCGTCCATCTGGTACCAGGTCTCGTACATGCGCCGGCCGTTGATGCCCTGGACGGTGATGCCCGGGAAGATGATGTCCTTGGCCAGGTCGATGCTGAGCGGCTTGGCCGGTATGCCGAGCAGCGAAAAGCGGCCGTTCTTGCGGATGGAGCGGAACCCTTGGGCGACCGCGGCCGGGTGGCCGGACATCTCCAGGACCACGTCCACCCCCTGCCCGCCGGTCAGCGCGCGGACCACCTCCTCCACGTTCTCGTTGGCGGGGTCGATGACCCGGTCGGCGCCCATTTTCCGGGCCAGCTCCTGGCGAAAAGGCATCACCTCGCTGAGCAGCACCAGGGACGCGCCGGCCGCCTTGCAGACCGGGACGGCGGCGATGCCGATCGGGCCGCCGCCCGGTGATGAGAAAGGTCTTGCCCACGGTGGCGCCGGCCATGACCGTATGCACCGCGTTGCCGAAGGGGTCGTAGATGGCGGCCCACTCGGGATCGATCCCTTTGGGCACGCGCCAGAGGTTGGACTCGGGCACGGCGATATAGTCGGCGAAGCAGCCGTCGCCGTCCACGCCCAGGATGACCACGTTCTCGCAGAGGTGGGCGTTGCCGGTGCGGCACTGGAAGCACTGGTTGCAGACCACGTGCATCTCGGCGGTGACCAGGTCGCCGACCCGGTAATGACTGACGTCGGCGCCGGCTTCCACGATGGCGCCGTAGAATTCGTGGCCCGTCGTGACCGGGGGCTTGAGCCGGTTCTGGGACCACTCGTCCCACTTGTATATATGCAGGTCGGTGCCGCAGATGGCCCTTTTGTGGACCTTGATCAGGACTTCATCGGCCTTGATGGCCGGGATGGGGATCTCCTGCATTTCCAGCCCGGGGCCCGGGCTTCATTTTCCTCAACGCCTTCATGGTGCCAGTCATAGTTGAGATTCTCCTTAGGTCATCAGGAACCATCTGATATCAGGGGCTTGAATGTCAAGTATTTTATTATTTGATGGTAGCGCGAATTTGTAAGACTAAAATAACGAGTTCCAAGCACCAAATTCCAAATAAGCAACGAGCACCAATGAACAAATGACAAGGAACAGAGGGGCAATCAAGTGAGGATAATGAGAAATTCAAAAAATGCCTTCGTTTGGGTCATTGGAATTTGGAAATCGGAATTTATTTGGAATTTGGAATTTGTGATTTGGTATTTTATTTCCTACTATCACCCTCTCTTCACCGTCAACCCTATACCGTAACTCGTACGCGTGAGTACTTCCCATTTCTCCGATCACCATATATAATCGCTCCATGAAGAAGAAGGCTTCCTCGCTGCTCTGGCTGCTGGCGCTTCATGTCTCACCGTTCTTCTGGCCGTTTATCAGCGCCTGAGCGGCCCGACCCGCCCGGTGCGCGGCAAGCAAATCGTCTCTGGCGCTGAGCTCAAATACAAGTTCTATCGCAGCTGGACCAGCTACCAGCCCCTGCCGGTGCGGGTGACCGGTAACGGCATCGCCGCCCTTCGTCTTTATTACCGCCGCTATCCCCAGCTCAAGGCGAAATGGTCGGTCACGCAAATGGTCACCAGGGACGGTGCATTCCAGGCCTTTGTCCCCGGCCAGCCCGCCGCCGGCAAAATGACTTACAAAGTTGAGATCGTGACGCCCACGGGGACGGCCTGGCTGAACGGAGGCATCCCGATCGTCGCCCGCTTCAAGGGAGCGGTACCCCTCTGGCTGCTGCTCCTCCACGTCCACTTCATGTTCGCCGGCCTGATCCTTGCCTTCCGCACCGGCCTGGAGGCGCTGCGCCGGGATGGCCGCTAGCAGAAATTCATCCCCTGGACCCTGGGCGTGACCGCGATCGGGGGGCTGATCCTGGGACCGCTGGTACAGAAATACGCCTTCGGCGCCTACTGGACCGGTTTCCCGCTGGGCGGCGACCTGACCGACAGCAAGACCCTGTTCGCCGTCCTTGTCTGGCTGGCGGCGTTCTTCCTCAGGAACAAAAGCCGCTGGTGGACCGTGGCGGCGACGGTGCTGATGGTGGCGGTCTACCTCATCCCCACTCCGCGCTGGGCTCGGAGTTGGATTACCAGACCGGCAAAGTTGGAACAACTACGACTTGAGTGATTAGTGATTAGTGAACAGTGATTTGTAGCAGCAATATATCGACAAATTGCTTGCATTTCTTTCTAATCACTAATCACTAATCACTAATTACTGAGAAGCCGTTCAGTTACAGTCCCAAGCTACTGAACGTCGATTCTGCCTCGCCCACCAGGTCTTTGACGATCTCCTTTACCGGCTTGGTCTCGCAGATGAGCCCGACGCTCTGGCCGGCCATCAGCGAGCCGTATTCCACGTCGCCCTCCTGGACGGCGCGGCGCAGGGCGCCCACCCAGTATTTTTCCACCTCGTACTGCGCCTCGGTGCGGTGGATCTCGCCGCGTTCCAGTTTCTGGATCAGCTCCAGCTGCAGGCGCCGAACTCCTCGCTGCCCTTGTTCTTCAGCGCGCGCACGGCGACGACCGGCAGGGCGGAGCTGTACTGGGGGGTGGCGAACGCTTCGCGGGCGCGGGCCTTGCAGTACCTTTCCTTGAACAACGGGTGGGCGGGGCTTTCCTCGGCCATGGCGAAAATGGTGCCCATCTGCACCCCCGCCGCCCCCATCAGCAGCAGGTGGGCGATCATCCTGCCCGTGGCGATGCCGCCGGCCACGAAAACCGGCAGTTGGGGATAGTTGAACAGCACCTGCTGGATGAGCACGATGGTCGAGACATGGCCGATGTGGCCGCCGGCCTCGCTGCCTTCCAGGATCAGGGCGTCGGCCCCGTAGGCGATCATGCGCTCGGCGATGGAGTCGTTGGAGGCGAAGCACAGGACCTTGGCGCCGCTCGCCTTGGCGATGCGCACCTCCTCCTGGCGGGGAAAGCTGCCGGCGAAAACGATGTAGGGCACGCGCCAGGAAGCCACTTGCTCCAGGTGCGACAGGTAATTCGGGGCGATGGTGATCAAATTGACGGCGAAATTGCAGCCGTCTTCCTGCAGCGCCCGCACTTCCCGCTCCAGGAGGTCGGCGGGCATGTTGCCGGCGGCCAGGACCCCGAAGGCCCCGGCGTCGGCCACCGCCTTGACCAGCCCCGAAGTGCTGATCCAGGTCATGGCCCCGGCGATCAGGGGATGGTCCACCCGCAGGAAGTCGCGGCCGCGCTGCCAGTATTTTTGATGCTTCTTGGCTATCATAGGACGTATTTTAACATAGAAACCCGGACTGAACAGGAAGGGAAGAGAGAAAGACTTCCCTCTCTTTTTCCCTTTTTTTTGCAAGTTAATTCAGATCGGAAAATGTCTTATAATCATACTATCGCCCATGCTGGCAATTCATGAAAAAAATTGAATACACTCCCGATGGCAAGCCCCCTACAGTTCCACCCGCTCCCTGCGCCTGGGAAAAGTCCGGCGGCGATGATTTCCTGAGGGAGATCCTGCCGATCGTCTTCCACAAGATGAAGAACAAGCTCACGCCCATCCTCGGCTACGCCCAGATACTGCAGACGCGGACCGCGGACGATTTCTTCAAGGACCGGCTGGGACGGATCGAAAAAAACACGGCCGAACTGGCCGAGGCGCTCAACTCCCTGAAGGATTATTTCAGGCCCGCCCCGGTCGAAAAAAAGCCGGCCGACGTCAACCTCATCATGGAAGGGCTTGCCGCCCACTGGCAGGAGATCTCGCGCAGCGAGAAGGTCGGGATCGTCCTGGAGCTGGCCGAAGGCCCGCCCACGCCGGCGCTCAACCCCTTCCAGATAAAGGCCCTGCTGCTGAACATGGTGGACAACGCGGTCCAGGCGCTGAAGCTCCGGGATGCGCCCGGCGGCGAGATCCGGCTGACCACCCTGGCGGAGAACGGTTCCCTGAAGCTGGTCATCCGCGACAACGGCCGGGGCATGAAAGAGAACGAACTGGCAAGCATCTGGATGCCCTTCTATTCGACGTTCCCGGACCACGCCGGCCTCGGGCTGGTGCTGTGCGAAAAGATCATCGCCAACCACGGAGCCGCCTGCTCGGTCTCCTCGGTCCCCGGCGAATTCAGCCGCTTCGAGATCGTCTTTCCCGGCGCGGAAAACCCGGCCGCAAAGCAAAAAAAGAGCGTTGAAGCGAATTCCCGCTCCCAATCATAAAGGAGGTTCCATGAAAAAAAAATTCGTGTACTTTTTTTCCAAGAAACTGACCGAAGGCAGCAAGGAGATGAAGAATCTCCTGGGCGGCAAGGGCTCGGGCCTGGCCGAAATGGCCAGCATCGGGCTTCCCGTCCCCGCGGGATTCACCATCACCACCGAGGTCTGCGACCTGTTTTATAAAAACGACCGGCACTACCCCGCCGGCCTGGAAAAGGAAGTCGACGAGCACATGCGCCGGCTGGAAAAGGTGGTGGGCAAGAAGCTCGGCGACGCCGACGATCCCCTGCTGGTCTCGGTGCGCTCGGGCGCGCCGCGCTCCATGCCCGGCATGATGGAGACCATCCTCAACCTCGGCCTGAACGACCAGTCGGTCGAAGGGCTGGCGGCCAAGACCGGCAACCCCCGCTTCGCCTACGACGCCTACCGCCGCTTCATCCAGATGTACGCCACCACGGCCATGGGCCTCGACCGAGGAATTCAACCATGGAATGAGATGCTCTGAAGAACCGGCGCACGCGCCAGCAGCTGGCGCTGCCGACAACGTCAAGGTCACCGACACCGACGTGCACGAGAACGAGCTCAAGGAACTGTGCGAGGAGTTCAAGGCCTTCTACAAAAAGAAGAAGGGCGAGGACTTCCCGCAGGATCCCAATGGAGCAGCTCTGGGGCGCGGTCGACGGCCGTCTTCAATCGCTGGGAAGCCGACAAGGCCGTCACCTATCGCCGGGTGGAGAAGATCACCGACCTAAGGGCACCGCCGTCAACGTCCAGAGATGGTCTTCGGCAACATGGGCGACAAGTCCGGCACCGGCGTCTGCTTCACCCGCGACCCCAACAGCGGCGAGAACGTTTTCTACGGCGACTACCTGATCAACGCCCAGGGCGAAGACGTGGTGGCCGGCATCCGCACGCCGCTCAAGCTCGTCGACCTCGACGAAAGCTGCCCAAGGTCCTACAAGCAGCTGTGTCGACGTCCGCACGCATCCTCGAAAAGCACTACAAGGACATGCAGGACCTGGAATTCACCGTGGAAGAAGAGAAGCTCTACATGCTGCAGTGCCGCACCGGCAAGCGCTCGCCGGCGGCCGCCTTCAGATCGCCGTGGACATGGTCAAGGAAAAGCTGATCACGCAAGGAAGACGCCATCGCCGCGCATCAAGCGCCGAAGGACATCGAAGCGACTTTCTACCCGGTCATCGACCCGACAGATGGCAAGAGATGCTCAAGAAGCCACCAAGATCGCCAACGGCATCGACGCCGTCCCCGGCGCCGCCTCCGGCAAGGTCGTGCTTCAACGCCGCCGACGCCGAAGCCGCCGCCGCCAAGGGCGAGAAGGTCATCCTGGTCCGCAAGGAAACCAGCCCCGAGGACGTCGGCGGCATGCACGCCGCCCAGGGCATCCTCACCGCCACCGGCGGCAAGACCTGCCACGCGGCGGTCGTCGCCCGCGGCTGGGGCAAGTGCTGCATCGTCGGCTGCGAAGCGCTGAACATCAACTACGAGACCAGGACGAATGTCCGTCGGCGGCAAGACCGTCAAGGCCAGGGCGAGTTCCTCACCCTCGACGGCTCGACCGGCGAGGTCTATCGTCGGCGAACTGCCGCTGAAGAAGCCCGAGCAGCCGGCGGCGTTCAACACGCTGATGGGCTGGTGCGACAAGATCCGCACCCTCAAGGTCCGCACCAACGCCGACACGCCGTACGACGCCGAGAACGCGATCAAGATCGGCGCCGAAGGCATCGGCCTGTGCCGCACCGAGCACATGTTCTTCGACACCGAGGAACGCCGCCTGGCCATCCAGGAGATGATCGTCGCCGAGACGCTCGAGCGGCCGCAAGGCCGCCCTGGCCAAGCTGCTGCCCTTCCAGCGCGAGGACTTCGAGCGGCATCTTCAAGGCGATGAACGGCAAGCCGGTGACCATCCGCCTCATCGACCCGCCGCTGCACGAGTTCACGCCCAAGGATGACGCGCGGCGTCAACAAGCTCGCCGAGGATCACCGGCATCAGCCCGCGAGAAGATCCAGCACCGCTGCGAGCAGCTGCACGAATCCAACCCGATGCTCGGCCACCGCGGCTGCCGCCTGTGCATCACCTATCCCGAGATCCTGGACATGCAGGTGACGGCCATCATCGAGGCCGCCATCGAGTGCGCCAAGAAGGGCATCAAGGTCTTCCCGGAGATCATGATCCCGCTGACCATCGACAAGAAGGAACTGCAGATCCTGGACGATCAGGCCCGCGCCGTGGCCGACGGCTCATCAAGAAGGCCGGCAGCAAGGTGCAAGTACATGCTCGGCACGATGATCGAAATGCCGCGGGCGGCGCTGCTGGCCGACCAGATCGCCGAGGTCGCCGAGTTCTTCTCCTTCGGCACCAACGACCTGACGCAGATGACCATGGGCCTCTCCCGCGACGACGCCGGCCGGTTCCTGCCCGTTACGTCGCCAGCGAGAAGGACGGCGGCAAGGCATCTTCAAGGCCGACCCGTTCCAGTCCCTCGACCAGGACGGCGTGGGCATGCTGGTGCAAGATGGGCATCGAGAAGGGCCGCCAGACCACGCCCGAACCTCAAGGTCGGCATCTGCGGCGAACACGGCGGCGAAGCCGAAGTCGGTCAAGTTCTGCCACCGCGTCGGCATGAACTACGTGTCCTGCTCGCCCTACCGCGTGCCCATCGCCCGCCTGGCGGCGGCGCAGGCCGAGATCAAGAAACGCCTGGGGACGGCCGCTGGCGTCAAGCCGAAGAAGGCCGCCGCTAAAAAAGCCAAGCCCGCAAAAAAGCCCGCCGCGGCCAAAAAGAAAGCCGCTCCCGCCCGCCAGGCGAAGGCTGCCAAGAAAGCCGCCAGGAAAGCGCCGGTGAAAAATATCAAGAAGGCCGTCAAGAAGCAAGCCCCGGCCAAGCTCAAGATCGCCCGCGGCAAGAAAGCAAAAAAGAAATAGGGAACTCAAATTAGGATCGAAAGGGGCAGGCCTCCGGGCTTGCCCTTTTTTTTAACCAGGCAGGCTCTCGCGCCTGCCCAGTGCTTTTTCTTCAACTTCGAACGTCGAACTTCGAACATCGAACCTGCAGCGATAATTCTTTGAACTGGCCGCCAAGCTGAACTTGACATTCTCCGCCCATTTTTCTAGAATCAGACGCGAGCCATGAAAGCACTGGAAATAAAAGGCCTGAAGAAATCGTTCCGCTCGAATTTCCTGATCAGGAAGTACGACATCCTGAAGGGCATCGACCTCGGCGTGGAGAAAGGGGAAATATACGGCTTCCTGGGGCCCAACGGCGCCGGCAAAACCACCACCATCAAGTGCATCCTGGGACTGCTCTCCCCCGACCAGGGTGAGATATGGATCGACGGCCAGCCCGCCGCCGCCCCCGCGACCCGGCGCCAGGTCGGCTTCCTGCCGGAAAATCCTTACTTCTACGAATACCTGACCGCCCGGGAGCTCCTTTTCTTCTCCGCCTCGCTGTGCCGCCTGCCCGACGCCGCCGCCCGCGAGCGGGTGCCCGTCCTGCTGCACCAGGTGGGGCTCAGCGGCCACGAAGACCTGAGGCTGCGCAAGTTCTCCAAGGGGATGATCCAGCGCCTGGGGCTCGCCCAGGCCATGATCAACGACCCCGACCTGCTCATCCTGGACGAACCTTTCTCCGGGCTCGACCCCATCGGCCGCAAGGACCTGCGCACCCTGATCCTCTCCTTGCGCGAGCAGGGCAAGACCGTCTTCTTCTCCTCGCACATCCTGCAGGACATGGAGATGATGGTCGACCGCGTGGGCATCATCCTCAACGGCGCCATCCGCCGCCAGGGGAAGCTGTCGGAGCTGATCGAGCGCAGCACGCAGTATTACGAGATCGTCTGCGCCCAGATCGCCGAGAAGGAACTGGCCAGGATCCAGGCCCATTATGTCGTCCGCGACGACCATTACGTCATCACCCTGGCCAACGACGCCGACGTCAACCAGGTGGTGGAATCGATCATCCACAGCAGCGGCCGCATCGTCGCCGTCACGCCGGTGAAGATGACCCTGGAAGACATCTTTTTCAGCGAAATGCAGCCGCCCCGTCCCGCCCCGACGGGACCGCCCCGCCCCGTTGCCAATGGGGAAAAATCATGAAATTGAACGTCAGGGGGATCGCCGTCAACACCTTCCGGGAATCGGCGCGCAACAAGATGTTCTATCTCCTGGTTTTCTTCGGCATCCTCTTCGCCCTCAGCTCCAAGCTGATCAGCTTCCTCACCCTGGGCGACGCCATGAAAGTCCTCAAGGACACCGGCCTGGCGGCCATCAATTTCTTTTGCGTCCTGATCGCCATCTTCACGGGCATCAACCTGGTCTACCGCGAGATCGAAAAAAAGACCGTCTACAACATCCTGAGCAAGCCGGTCACGCGCGAGGATTTCATCATCGGCAAGTTCCTGGGCATGGCCCTGACCATGCTCACGGCGCTGGGGTCGATGGCCGGCATTTTTTTCCTGTTCATCGCCCTGAGCGGCGGCGGCCTGGACCTCCGCATCGCCCTCTACTTTTTCATGCTGTTCCTCGAGCTGCTGATCATCGTGGCCATCTCGCTGCTTTTTTCCTCCTTCACCACCCCGATCCTCGCCTTCATCTTCACCGTGTCCCTGTACCTGATCGGCCACGTCATGTGGACGTTCAACGAATTCAAGATGTACCTGAAGGCCTCCGCCTGGCGGAGCTTCACCAACGTCATCTACTACCTGCTGCCCAACCTGGACAAGTTCAACATCAAGAACGAGGTGGTGCTGAACGCCGTTTTCAACCCCTGGACCATCCTGTTCACCGTCATTTACGCCCTGGCCTACATCCTGGCGCTGCTCGCCCTCACCATCCTCATCTTCCGCAAGCGGGAATTCCAATAATGCGCGGGCGCCTGCTGGCGGTCGTTTCCCTGTCCGGGCTGCTGCTGGCCGCCGGCATGCAGAACCGCTACGATTCCACCATCGACTACTTCGGCGACCGCAGCACCTTCGTCTCCCTGCCTTCGGGAAAATCGCTGAAGATACTCTCCTTCGGCTATACCAACCTGGCCGCCGACCTGCTGTTCATCTGGTCCATCCAGTTCTATTCCACCTATTACCTGACCAACCGCTTCGATTTCCTGGAAAGGGTGTACGACACCATCACCGACATCACCCCGCACTACAAGGAGCCCTATATCATCGGCTCGCTGATCATGGCCCTCGAGGCGCGCGACATCCCCATGGCGCTGCGCCTGCTGGACAAGGGCGCCCGCCACAACCCCGGCGAGTGGATCTTCGACGAGGAAGCGGGCTATTACAGCTACAAGTACCTGAAGGATTATGCCCGCGCCGAACGCTATTACGGCGACGCCGCGGCGAAGCCCGGCGCCCCGGCCTACGTCAAGCGCATGAAGGCCCACTTGCTGTATATGAACGACGACCCCCGGGACGCCTACCGCATGTTCCTGGATATTTACAACAACGCCCACGACCGATTGGAAAAGGACTCGGCGTTCAACCACCTCTACCAGATCAAGGCCGAGAACGACGTCGGCGTGCTGCAGGCCGAGCATCGCCGCTTTCCAAAAGAAATACCGGCGCCCGCCGGCCGCCCTGGCGGAACTGGTCAGCGCCGGGCTGCTGCCGTCCCTGCCCAGGGATTTTTCCGGCCATGATTACATCTACGACGCGCAAAAGGGAACGGTGACCGCGCAGAGGATATTCCAATGGAAGCGGCGCTGAGCGTTGTCTTCGGGCTGATCGTCGGCAGCTTCCTGAACGTGGTCATCCACCGCCTGCCGCGCGGCGAGAGCATCGTTTTTCCCCGTCGCATTGCCCGCATTGCCGGGTCGAGATCCCCTTCTATGACAACATCCCCCTGTTGAGCTACCTCATCCTGCTGGGCCGCTGCCGTTCCTGCCGCGCCCGGATATCGCCCCAGTACCCGCTGGTGGAAGGCCTGACCGCGCTGGGTTTCTGGATGGCGTACGACGCCTTCGGGCTGACCGTCCACGCCGCCGCCGCCGCCGTGTTCCTCTGCCTGATGATCGCCCTGGCCGCCATCGACATCGAGCACATGATCCTGCCCGACGAGCTCACGCTGGGCGGCGCCGCCGTGTTCTTCATTTATTCCTTTTTCAACCCCGCGGTCGGGCAGCTGGATGCCGTCCTCAGCGGCCTGGGCGCGGCGCTGTTCTTCGCCGCCCTGTTCTTTTTCTACCTGAAGGTGCGCAAGATCGAGGGCCTGGGCTTCGGCGACGTCAAGATGGCGCTGCTGATGGGCCTTTTCCTCGGGCTGCACCGGCTGGCGGTGGCCATTCTGCTGGCGTCGCTGTCCGGCCTGCTGGTGGGCATTTTCTTCATCGTGTTCAAGAAAAAGAACCTGAAGCTCGCCCTGCCCTTCGGCCCCTTCCTGGCGCTGGGCAGCTGCGTCTCCCTGTTCCGCGGCGACGCCATCCTGTCCTGGATCGGCTCGCTGTGGCGCCTGCCATGAACAAAAGTTCCCTGGTGCTGCTCATCGTCATCCAGGTGCTGGCGCTGTTCATCTTTGAAAACATGCACGCCCTCTTCATCCGCCTGGAAAAAAACGAGGTCGCCGGCTTCATCGCCTTCAGCGACCTGCAGGCCGAGCTGCAGGTGCAGCGGACGCTGCTGGGCCAATCGCGGCCTGGGCGGGCGAATTACTTCGACCGCGTCCTGTCGCTCGCCCGGCCGGAAACTGGACAGCGGGTCATCGTCGCCGGCAGGGAACGGCGCCTGGAGATCAAGAAGCCGCTGGGCGCCGCCTCCGGGCTGCTTTTCCAGAAGACGATCCGCTCCCGCCAGCTCGATTCCTTCAAGGCGATGAAAAGGATCCTGTCCAACCTGGTCCTGTTCCTGGGGATCTTCATCGCCGTCTCCGGGGTCTATTTCGTCGTGCTGTTGCGCCGGGCGCCCCCGGAAAAGAACATCGGCGCCGGCTCCCCTCTCCAGGACTACCTGGTGGACATGAAGAACACCCAGCGGGAGCTCCAGGAAATGGTCGCCGTCCAGAGCCGCTCCACCTCGGAAAAAGAGGAGCTGAACCGGAGCATCATCAACACCGTCCACCTGGGGGTCCTCTTCCTCAACCCGGCCGGCCGCATCGAGATATTCAACCCCGCGGCCCAGGAAATGTTCGGCCGCAGCTTCGCCAGCGCCAGGAACCAGCGCTTGGAGGAGGTCCTGCCCGACCACCCCGAGCTCGCCCGCCGCATCCTCGCCGTCAAGAAGAAGGATTCCTTCGAGATCGAAAGCGGCGCCTTCATTTTTTTCGTCGACGTGGTTCCCGTCGGGGCGGGACGAGACGGCCCCGTCGGAGCGGGGCGGGACGGTCCCGTCGGGGCCCATTTGGCCCCTCCAGCGGCCGGCGAAGACCATCAGGGCCCCCTCGTCGGGGACCATCAGGGGCGCCTGATCATGGTGCGCGACGTCAGCGCCGACCGGAAAAAGGAAAAGATCAAGAGCCGCAACGCCGAGCTGATGATGCTCGGCGAGATGGCCGCTCCGCTGGCGCACGAGATCCGCAACTCGCTGGGGGTCATCCTGGGCTACGGCAAGGCCCTGAGCGGCGAACCGGAAAAGTCGCGCAAGATCGTGCGCGAGATCCAGTTCATGACCGAGATGATGGAGAGCTTCCTGCGCTTCGCCCGGCCAGTGTCGAAGGTCAGCCACCGCAAGACCGACTGGGCCCGCTGATCGCCGCCGCGGCCGCCGCCCAGGAAATTCCCGTCGACCTGCCGGAAGCGGGGCTGGAGCTGAAAGGCGACCCGCTGCTGCTCAACGTCGTTTTCAGCAACCTGTTCCTCAACGCCAAGCAGGCCGGGGCGAAGCGCCTGCGCATCGAGTTCGCCCCCGGGGCGGCGCCGGCGGCTCACCGTCGCCGACGACGGGCCGGGCATCGCCCGCGCCAGCGCCGGGAAGATCTGGCTCCCCTTTTTCAGCACCCGGGACAAGGGGACGGGCATGGGCCTGGCGACCGTCAAAAAGCTGGTGAGCGCCATGAACGGCGATATCCAGCTGCTGAACCCGGGCGAGCCGGGAGCCCAGTTCAAGATTACATTCTATTCGTGATACAGACTTGGTAAGAATAAAATTCCAAAACCCAAGCACCAAGTTCCAAACAAATTCCAAGTTCCATATCCCAATGACCCAAACGAAGGCAATTTATAGATATTTTTCTAGCCTCGTTTAATCGCCCTCTGTTTTGGTCATTTGGTTATTGGTGCTTGGTGCTTATTTGGAATTTGGTGCTTGGGATTTGGTGCTTTAGTCTTCCAAATGCTGCTCCATTTAACACGTTACGCGTTACGTGTCACAGCGCAGTATTGCCCCAGCTACGACCAAATCCAAAGGATATGTTATCTTGATGTTCTCCGCGTCTCCCGCTACCGCCACCACCGGGGCCAGTTCATAGCGTAGGACCAGCGAACAATCATCACTGGCGCCCATAAATCCCTCGTGCCCGCGCCATCTCGTGGGCCAGGCATATGATGCCCGGCCTGAAGCCCTGCGGCGTCTGCACGCGCCGGAGCTTTTCGCGGTCCAGCACGGCCGTTACCATCCCCTTCCGTCGACGCGCACGGTGGTGTCGCCCGCGGGCGCCACGGGCATGACCGCCGCTCCGCTATCCAGCGCCGCCAGGACGCGGGTGACGACCGTCGCCGGCACCAGCGCCCGGGCGGCATCGTGGATCAGGACGTTCACCGCGCCGGCGGGCAGGGCGGCGACGCCGATCGCCGACGACTCCTGCCGGGTTTTGCCGCCGGCCAGGATCGCCACGACCTTGGCAAAGGCGCCGCCGGCGACGATCTTCCCGGCGCGCGGCAGGCCGGACGCCGGGCAGACCAGCACGATGCCGTCCACCGCCGGGTGCTCCTGGAAGCGTTCCAGGCATATTTCGAGCAGCGTCTTGTCGCCTATTTCGATAAACTGCTTGGGCTCTTTACTTTTAAATCTTGTCCCGGTTCCACCAGCCAGGATGATGGCGATGTTTTTCATGAAGAGATTATAATCCATCGGAACCTTGAAACAAAGAGGCTTGAGCTGCAAGAAAAAGGGACTAGTAGGACTAAAATCCCAAATCCCAAGCACCAAATCCCAAATAAATTCCAAGCTCCAAATTCCAATGACCCAAACGAAGGCACTTTATTGAAATTTTATTATCCTCGTTTGAGTGTCCTTTGTTTTGCTCATTTGGTAATTGGTGCTTATTTGGAATTTGGAGACTAGTAGGACTAAAATCCCAAATCCCAAGCACCAAATCCAAAATAAATTTCAAGCTCCAGATTCCAATGACCCAAACGAAGGCACTTTATTGAAATAGTATTATCCTCGTTTGAGTGTCCTTTGTTTTGCTCATTTGGTAATTGGTCTTATTTGGAATTTTGGAGACTAGTAGGACTAAAATCCCAAATAAATTCCAAGTTCCAGATTCCAATGACCCAAACGAAGGCACTTTATTGAAATAGTATTATCCTCGTTTGAGTGTCCTTTGTTTTGCTCATTTGGTAATTGGTGCTTATTTGGAATTTGGAGTTTGGTGCTTGGAGCTTTAGTCTTACGATATCCGCACTCCCTGCATCAATCTTTTGCCAGCCCCGACCCTGTTTTTTTCAATGCCGATACGATATAATACGCGTTGAAAACCCAAATGAAAAAATATCGTTTTCTTTTTACCGGCGGCGGCACCGGGGGCCATGTCTACCCCAATATCGCCATCTACGAGGCGCTGAAAGAAAAATATCCCGACGCCGAATTCCTCTACGTCGGCACGCGCAGGGGCGGGGAGGCGTCCATCGTGCCCGCCCTCAGCCAGCCCATGGAGTTCATCCATGTGCCTGCCCGCGGCCTGCCCCGGCGCCTCAAAAGCCCCGGGACGGTCTTCGCCCTGGCGGCCATCTTCCTGGGCGCGGTGAAAAGTTTTTTCATCCTGCGCCGCTTCAAGCCCGACATCATCATCGGCAGCGGGGGCTACGCCGCCGCGCCGGTGCTGCTCGCCGCCGCGCTGCTCAAGAAAGCCGTTTTCATCCATGAGCAGAACGCCGTTCCCGGCCGCCTCAACCTCGCCGTCTCCCGCTACGCCACCCGCGTCGGGGTCGCTTTCCCCTCGACCGCCTCGTTTTTCCCGCCGGCGAAGGTCGTGGATGCGGGCTATCCGCTGCGCAAGGCCATCCGCGCCCAGAGCGGAGCGGCCGCCAGCCCCGACGGGGATCCGTCGATGCGCGACGTGACGTCTTCAGGGTCGCCAGAAATACAATATCCCCCCCGGCAGCCGCGTGCTGTTCATCTGCAGCGGCAGCATGGGGGCGCGCACCATCAACCGCGCCGCCGCCGAGATCATCCCGCGCCTGCTCGCCCTGCCCAACCTGTTCGTCATCCTCTCCACCGGCAAAGCCTACGGCAAGGGCTACAAGGCCTACGACGATACGGTAAAGATCCTTGAGCGCCGGGGCTGCCCGCCCCAGGTCGAAGGCCGGCTGCTGGTGTGCGAATACTTCGACCACATCTCCGAAATATATGAAATCGCCGACCTGGTGGTCTCCCGAGCCGGCGCGGGCGCCATCCAGGAGATCACGGCCATGGGCCTGCCGGCCATCCTGGTGCCCAAGATCGACCTGCCGGCCGACCATCAGATACTGAACGCCCGCGAGGTGGAAAAGATCGGCGGCGCCCGCGTCCTCTACGAAGAGATCGGCGCCGGCAAAAAAAAGGACCGCATCTTCCTCGCCGCCGACCCTTTTTTCAATACCATCGAGGAGCTCCTCGCCGCCCCCGACAAGCGGGCCGCGATGCGCCGCAACCTGCTCGCCGTCGACCGCCCGGACAGCACCGCCATCATCCTCGCCGCCGTGGAGGGCATCATCGAAAAAAAAGGCCCGCCCCGCGAGCGGGAGATCCAGGTGTTCTACCTGCAGGCGGTGGAGGAGGAAAAGAACCTCGAGCTCCCCTTCCCGACGACCACCGTGGGCAACCACTTGCTGGCCGACGTTTCCCTGGATCATGTCAAGGCTGCGGTGCGCTTCCAGGTCAGGCTGCTGGCCGGCGAGGAACTGCCGGCCATGATCCGGGGCCAAAAAGGGCGGCTGCTGCTCAATGGGCGGGAGATCTCCTCCTGGGCCCCCCTGCGCCCCGACGACCGGATCAACATCGACGGCCACGACTATATCTTCAGATCCTACCTGGAGAAAACAAAGGAAAACGGCCACGAGGGCCTGGCGACCGACGCCGGGGGTTCCCCGGCCTCGCTGGCGGCACGCATCGCCGGCTTCGGGCGCGAGATCGCGGCCGCCGCCCTTTTCGGCGCCGGCAAGGCGACGGACGTGTTCGCGGCGGCGTTGTCGGTCATCGGTTTCCTGGGCCGGCCGCTGGGCCCGGCGGCGCTGCGCGCGTCGTTCCTGCCGCTTTTCGCGCGGCTGTTCCAGCGCGGGCCCCGCAAAAAGGCATGGGAAGCGGCTTCGTCCATGACCCTCTTTACCGTGCTGCTCGCCCTGGCGGCGGTCGCCGCGGGGATGCTGCTGGCGCCGGCGCTGGTGGGCGCGCTGTTCCCCGGGTTCGCCGCCAACGGTGCCGCCGCCGCGGCGGCGAAGATGACGCGCATCCTCTTCCCGGCCCTCTTCCTGGGGACGGTGGCCGCCCTGATGGCGGCGACCCTGCGCGTTTTCGCCAGGTCCGCCGCCGCCGACGCCTCGCTCCTGGTCTTCTCCCTGGGCTCCATCCTGGGCATTTTCCTGTTCCGCCACGGGAGCGGCTTCTACGCGCTCGGCTGGGCGGTGATCTTCGCCCTCGCGCTGCAGCTGCTCTTCCTGCTGCCCCTGGTCTGGAAGACCTTCAGCCGGCCGGCGCTGGAGTTCCGCCTGCGCCCGTCCGGGCGGGCGGACAGCCCGGTCATCCGCAAATACGCCGCCCAGCTGGCGCCGGTGGGCCTCGGCGCCGCGCTCGCCGGCGCCCCGTCCCTGGTCGAGAAATTCGTGGCATCCGCGCTGCGCGCCGGCTCGATCTCCTACCTCTATTTCGCCATGGAGATCTTCCGCCTGCCTTTCGCCCTGGTTTCCCGCGTGATCGGCCGCGCGGCGCAGCGGGACCTGGGCGGCCCCAGCGCCCTGTTCGACCGCGAGCGGACGGAGAAGCTCCTGGTGGAGGGCGTGCGCAACAGCCTGTTCCTGCTGGCCCCCCTCTCCATCCTGATGGTCACCCTGGCCAACCCCATCGTTTCGCTGCTGTTGGAACGGGCGAATTTCGGCGCCCAGGCGGTCGTGCGCACGGCGCTCGCCCTGCAGTTCTACGCCATCGGCCTCAGCGGCTGGGGCGTCCACGCCCTCACCGCCCGCATTTTCTCGGCGCGGCTGGAGGAGCGCACGACCCGGACGCTCGACCTCCTGCTGCTGGCGCTGCAAGTGCCGCTGGCGGTCGGGCTGGCGCGCACGCCGCTGCGCTTCGCCGGCATCGCCCTGGCCACCTCGATCGCCTACACCGCCTTCGCCCTGGTTCGCGTCCTGGTCCTGCAGCACCGCCTGCGCCGCGCCGGCGCCAATTCCGCCGGCGGCGAAATGCTCGGCGCCGCCGGCAAGACGCTCAGCGCCTGCGTGCTGATGGTCATCGCCATCATCGAGGCCAAGTTCGTCTTCAACCGCATCCAGTTCAACTCGCGGGCCGTCGAGAACGTCATCTTCTGCGTGTCGCTGACCTTCATGGGCACCGCCGTGTATTTCCTCTCCTCCCTGCTCCTGAAAAACACCGGCATCCTGATCTTCAAGAAAAAAGGGGCCAACGGCCGCCACCCCATCCCCCTGTCGCTGCTTTCGCCGTTCAAGTTCCTGGACGCGGTTTCGGGCAACCCCGACTTTTACAAGGTCGAATTCCGCTACAAGGTCAGCCTCTACCTCTCCAGCCCTTCCTGGGAAATACGCAACGTCGGCATCAAGCTGATCGGGCTGTTCAAGGACAAGGGCAAGGTCCCCTACCTGGTCGACATGCTGTCCGCCGGGAGAGGGAACGGCTTCATGCGCCGCAACGCCCTGCACTCCCTCAAGGCCGTCAACCCCTGGAACGAAGAGATCAAGCAATCTGGTGCTGCGCCTGCTCAAGGACCGCTACTTCGAGGTGCGCTCGGCGGCGCTGGACTTCCTGGCCCAGAACATCAGCGAAAGCGAGTACGGCGAGCTGCGGCAAACGGTGCGGCGCCGGCTGGACCGCGGCAGCAGCGAAGAGCGGATCGCCTGCCTGCGGCTGATGGCCCGCAAGGGCGACCGGGAGGACCTGCCGCGGCTGCAGCGCCTCTACCTGGACAGCAACTCGCTGGTGCGCGAGGAGCTGCTGGAGCTGCTGTATTCGTTCTACCGCCGCCACCTGCTGACCGGGGATGAGATCAAGAGGCAGGTCCAGCAGGTGCTGGTCACCTCCAACCACCTCACCCCCGAATTCAGGATCAAGTCCATCATCAACCGCATTTACAGGGAGATCGACCACCCATGATCAGCTGGATCAGCGATTTTTTCGTCAACCTGCCCGGGCAGCGGCTGATGACCTACATCACCTTCCGCGCCCTGATGGCCGTGCTCACCTCGTTCGCCATCGGTATCCTGATGGGGCGGCGGGTGATCCGCGCCATATACCAGTTGAATTTCCGCGACCGCGCCCGAGACTTCGGCGACATGTCGCCGCGCCACAAGGACGGCACCCCGACCATGGGCGGGCTGATCATCTTCTTTTCGCTGCTGATCTCGGTCCTGCTCTGGGGCAGCTGGAAGAAGCCCAACAATTTCTTCCTGGGCACCCTCATCTTCACCGCCTTCTGGTTCACCGCCATGGGCTTCTTCGACGACTACCTGAAGAACATCCGCGGCAAGAGCGACCTGGGCATGAACCGCGGCCTGAAGCTTTTCCTGCAGGGCCTGTTCGGCGTGATCCTGGGACTGCTGCTGCTGGCCTCCGACGCCTCCCCCTTTCCCCCCGAGATCGCCGGCAAGCTCTTCGTCCCCTTCCTGAAGAACCCGCTGCTCGACCTGGGCATTTTCTACTACCCCTTCATCGTGCTGGTCATCATCGCCATCGCCAATTCCATCAATTTCGCCGACGGCCTCGACGGCCTCGCCACCGTGCCGGCGGGGCTGCTGATCGCGGTCTACGCCGTCTTCGCCTATATCGTCGGCAACTCCCGGGCGGCGAAGTACCTGTGGTTCCCCTTCATCAACGGCTCGGGCGAGCTGGTGGTGGTGCTGGCGGCGCTGATCGGGGCGCTGGCCGCCTTCCTGTGGTTCAACGCCTACCCGGCGGAGGTATTCATGGGCGACACCGGCTCGCTGCTCATCGGCGGCGTCATCGCCACCTCGGCGGTGCTGCTCAAGCACGAGCTGCTGTTCCTGATCGCCGGGGGGGTGTTCGTCATCGAGTTCCTCTCGGTCTTCATCCAGGACTATATCGGCATCAAGCTGCTCAAGCGCCGCATTTTCTACCGCGCCCCCATCCACCACACCTTCCAGTTCCTGGGCATCGCCGAGCCCAAGATCGTCGTCCGCTTCTGGATCCTGGCGGTGATCTTCACCCTGGTCAGCCTGATCACCATCAAGCTGCGCTGAACGAAGAAAACGGAGCCTGAAATGCCGAAAAAAACAACGTCCGTACCCGTCAAGGACCAGGAGGCCCATGCCTGGCACGCCCTGAGCGCCGAGGAGGCGGCCCGCCGACTGGCGACGCCCGCCGACCGCGGCCTCGACGAAGCCGAGGCCGCCCGCCGCCTCGAATCGTACGGGCGCAACGAGATCGCCTCTGCCGCCGGCCCAACCTTCCTGCAGCTGCTGCTGGCCCAGTTCAACAACTTCATCATCCTGCTGCTGATCGGCGCAGCCGCCATCTCCGGCCTGCTCGGCGAGTGGATCGACGCCGCCGCCATCCTGGCCATCGTCGTCCTGAACGCCGCCCTGGGGGTCATCCAGGAGCGGCGGGCCGAGGAGGCACTGGCCGCCCTGAAGAAGCTGGCCGCGCCGGAAGCCCAGGTGCTGCGCGGTGGCTCGCGCCTGACCGTGGCGGCCCCCGAGCTGGTCCCAGGCGACATTGTCTTCATCGAGGCCGGCAACTTCGTCCCCGCCGACCTGCGCCTGGTGGAGGCGGTGAACCTGCGCCTGGAGGAAGCCGCCCTGACCGGCGAGTCAGTGCCGGTGCAGAAGGACGCCGACGTCTGCCTGGGGGGCGACGTGCCGCTGGGCGACCGCAAAAACACGACCTTCATGGGCACCATGGTCAATTCGGGGCGCGGCCGGGGGCTGGTGGTCTCCACGGGCATGCACACCCAGATCGGCCTGATCGCCGCCATGCTGCAAAACGTGGAGAAAGAGACCACGCCGCTGCAAAAGCGCCTGGACGGGCTGGGCAAGGTCCTGGGCATCGCCGCCATGGCGGTCTGCGCGCTCGTGTTCGCCCTGGGCATCCTGCGCGGCCACGCCCCGCTGGAGATGTTCATGCTCGCGGTGGGGCTGGCGATCGCCGCCGTCCCCGAGGGGCTGCCCGCGGTGGTGACCATCAGCCTGGCCCTGGGGATGCACGAGATGGTCAAGCGCCATGCCCTGATCCGCCGCCTGTCCTCGGTGGAGACCCTGGGCTCGACCACCGTCATCTGCTCGGACAAGACCGGCACCCTGACCCAGAACAAAATGACCGTCACCCGCCTGTGGGCGGACGGCCAATCCCTCACCATCACCGGTTCTGGCAATTCGCTGGACGGCAACGCTCCTGGACGGCGACCGGCCGGCCCGGGGCGACGATTATCCCGCCGCCCTGACCGCGCTGTGGATCGGCGCCCTGAACAACGACGCCCACCTGGAGATCTCGGGCGAAAGCCAGGGCGCAGGGCGGACCTACCGCCTGGTGGGCGACCCGACCGAGGGGGCCCTGCTGGCCGCCGCCGCCAAGGCGGGCGTCCTGCCCCGGCCGCTCAACCAATCCTATCCCCGGGTGGCGGAGATCCCTTTCGACGCCACGCGCAAGAACATGATCACCGTGCATCATATTTTCGATCCCCAGGGCGCGGACAGCTCCCCGTTCGACGAGAGCCACAGGGACAACGGCTACGTGGTGGCCGTCAAGGGCGCGCCCGACATGGTCCTGAATTTGTGCACGCGCTACCAGCGCCGGGACGACAGCCACGCCCCGTTGGACGAAGCGCAGCGCCGGCGCATCATCGAGGCCAACGAGGCCATGACCCATGACGCCTTGCGCGTCCTGGGCCTGGCCTTCCGCGTCGACCGCGAGCTTCCCGACGTCGGCGACATCGCGGCGGTCGAAAAGGACCTGGTCTTCGTCGGTCTGGCGGGGATGATCGACCCGCCGCGCCCGGAAGTGGCGCCCGCCCTGGCCCAGGCGGTCCAGCGCCGGCATCCGCACCATCATGATCACCGGCGATTTCGCCAACACCGCCCGGGCCATCGCCGAGTCCATCGGCCTGCTGCGCCCCGGCCACCAGGTGCTGACCGGCAATGCAGGTGGACGCCATGAGCGACGCCGATCTCGTGCGCGACGTCGAGCGCACCGACGTCTTCGCCCGCGTCTCGCCCGAGCACAAGCTGCGCATCGTCAACGCCCTGCGCGCCAACGAGCGAGGTGGTGGCCATGACCGGCGACGGGGTGAACGACGCCCCGCTCATCAAGCGCGCCGACATCGGCGTGGCCATGGGCATCACCGGCACCGACGTCGCCAAGGAGAGCGCCGACATGGTGCTCACCGACGACAACTACGCCAGCATCGTCTCCGCCGTCGAGCAGGGGCGCATCATCTACGACAACATCCGCAAGTTCGTGTTCTTCCTGCTGTCGTCGAACGTGGCCGAGATCATGATCATCTTCCTGGCCATGCTGGCCGGGCTGCCCACGCCGCTGACCGCCATCCAGCTGCTCTGGCTGAACCTGCTCACCGACGGCGCCCCGGCGCTGGCGCTGGCCATGGAAAAGGGCGACCCCGACATCATGGACCGCCCGCCGCGCCCGCCGCGCGAGCCGGTGATCAACGCCAACATGCGCCTGGGCATCGTCATCCAGACCTTCACCCAGACGGGCGCGGTGCTGGCGGCGTTCGCCCTGGGACTGCTCTGGCACCTGCGCGGCGGCGCCCAGCTGCCGGCGGGGGCCAACCCGCTGGCGTTCCTGCTGCGATACGACTGGCGGGGGTTGGACGTGCAGAGCGCCGAGACCATGGCCTTCATGACCCTCTCGCTGTGCGAGCTGTTCCGCGCCTACACCGTGCGCTCCGAGCGCCTGTCGCTCTTCAGGCTCGGCGTCTTCAGCAACCGCTACATGCAGTACGCGGTCGGGCTCTCCATCGCCCTGCTGCTGGCGGTGGTCAGCGTGCCATTCCTGCAGCCGGTGTTCAACACCCACTTTCCCAGCGCGAGAGAATGGGCCGTAGTGCTGGGGCTGGCCTTGGTACCCGCTTTTTCCGAAGAGATCACGAAATGGTTCTTGCGGCGAAGAGATCGAAGCAAGAAATAAGTGATTCGTGATTGGTGAATAGTGATTGGAGAAGAAAAGCACTTACTAAAATTTCGATTTAATGCAATTACTAATCACTAATCACTAATTACTAATCACTTAGCCCACTTGCCAAGTAAACTGAACTGGGGTAAAATCTAAGCTAATGAAAAACCTTTTCAAACGCAAACCCAAAGCGCCCAAGCCGCCGCGGACGGTCTCGGTCGGCCGCGAGTATTTCGAGCTCATCGTCGAGACCCTGATCTACGTCTTCTTCGTCGGTATAAAA
>CAWGGP010000010.1:0-99351 GCA_963822075.1 Candidatus Aminicenantota bacterium | reverse complement strand
GCTTTGCCTTTTTTCGACAAGCGCCTGCCCGGCTTCTCCCGCTCCGACGCGGTCCTGACCGGCGTGGAAACCCGAAGCTCTTCTCCGGTTCGTATTGTCCGCGACGATGCCTTTGAATCCAATATTCAGGGCCTATATCCCGCCGGCGAAGGCGCCGGTTACGCCGGCGGCATCATGTCATCAGCGGTCGACGGCCTCCGCGCGGCCGAAGCCATCATCCGGAAGTACGCGTGCCCGTGATGTAGGGGCGGGGTTGTCCCGCCCCTCTGACAATGACGATTATGGGCGCGATGACCGCGCCCTTACAACCAGGCGCATAAGGAGGGCACGGCGTGCTGTGCCCCTATGTTCTGGCAATCTTTGGTCTATTGTCTTTTTAGGTGGTTTGAGCGGGCATTTCATATTATAATGTATGCGGGAGAACACAATGGAACACACATTGACCATGACCATCCGCCTGCCGGCCGCCACCAAGGAGAAGCTGGAGCGCCTGGCCGAGGCCACCGAGCGCAGCAAGGCTTACCTGGCCGCCAAGGCCATCGAGGAGTTCCTCGCCGCCCAGGAGTGGCAGGTCCAGGCGATCCGCGAGGCGGCGAGGGAGGCGGACTCGATCCAGGCCCGGTTTGTCGGGCATGAGTCGGTCGTTAAGAGAATGAGATTTGAAAATGCGCCGCTCAGAGGGAAAGAAAGGTTGAAGATCCTCTGGCTGGAAAAGGCGGTCGTCGACCTGGAAGAGGCCTATGAGTTCATCCTGCTCGACAATCCTCCGGCCGCGGCCGGTGAAGTCGCCAAGGTTCTGAAAGCTGTAGAACTTTTATCCGACAATCCCGCCATGGGCAGGCCCGGCCGCGTGCCCAAGACGCGCGAACTCGTCGTCCCGGGAACCCCTTATCTCATCATCTATCGCGTCAAGAACGATCGCCTGGAGGTCCTGCGCGTCTTTCACGGCGCCCGCCAATGGCCAAAAAAAAGACGGAATTAGAGGAATATCCCCCTCTGGCTCTTCAGTAAGGACAGGTCACGGCATGTTCGAGATAAGAGGGCACGGCACGCCGTGCCCTAGATATCTGGGCAATTGCAGTTCCGATTGCCCTCTGGTCATATGAAGTAATGTCTAATGTTGAGACCTGACCGCAGGACTTTTAAATAGTAAGCTTAATTAAAAAGAATCTGAGGTTAGTTATTTTGATTTTTTTGTTTGAAATTTATTTTGCACATGCAAACAAAACATAGATTCATTTTTAAGAAAATTGTCTCGACGAATATTGTCAAGAATAATCCTTGTATTTAAAATTTTCCTGTCTAAAAAATCGTCAATTCCAGTTTCTAATACCTTTTCTAATTTTGTGCTATTCATCTTATTTTGTGGATTGCACTTCATTTGATTCTCCCTTTTCGGGTTCAATCAATTCAATGATATCACCCTTAGTTTCTAATAATTCTATCCTTAGCTCATCTAGAATGGACTCCTCTTTTGCGTCAGCTTTTTTGGCCGGAAGATTTAATGAACAGAGCTCATCGACGTCAATAACAAACCTATGTGCAGGATAGGATTTAACCAGTGTCTTAATCGCCGTACTTGCTTTTTCTGGTGCCCAATTCATGTACCTTGTTAAGATGGTAATAGCATAACGTTCGCCTATTTCCTGAATGCGCGAGCATATTCTCCAATTTTTTTAGGATCAACTTGCTGATATAATGTTCCACTTGTATTTCCTGCAAACTCAGTTGCCAATTTTATGGCTTCTGCTAATTTCATACCACCACTTCTTTGAATAATTAATTTTGTTGCAATATCTAGGGTCTCAAGTGTATGTAATTGGACTTGTTCAAGTGCTTTAAACCCATTCAAAGCTGAACTGTATCTTGGGGGACCACCTTCTTGTTCTTCTCTTATTTGTGTGTCCAAGGGGCCCAACTCAGACAAAGTCGTCATAATTATACAGTCAGCACCCATACACATCAATGTTCCGGCACTTTTAGCATAAAGAGGGACAATTACATTAATTATTTTTGAGGAATCTCGAATTAGTTTCACATTGTTATATGCGGCATTTATGTCGCCTCCAGGTGTCTGGAGAATAACATCCAACACCTCATATTTCTTTGTAAATAACTTTTTTTGAAGTGTTAGACAAATATTCATTTCAATTTCCTTCAGATCCAAAATTAATATTGGATTTCCTCTGATCGCCATTAATTTTCTTGAAAGATCAATTATTTTCTCTGTTTGGTGACGTCCATGATACTTCCTTAAGTTTTAATAATAATACGACATAGCCTTCTATAAAACTTCACGGACATTGATTAACACATTTGCTTTATTCAGTAAATACTTATTATATAAAATAAAATTATTACAAAAGTTGTGACAATGTAAGAACTAGTACAAACTCTCTTAGGAATATTTCAGTCTTTATGATTTTGAGTTTGTAATTATTTTTAGTTTTGCAAGTTTCTTAAATATTTTTATGATCTCTATCCTATTTTTGCCAGTTAAATCCATAAGAGGATCCTTAGATTTAACTTTAACTTTCACGGGTGCAGGGGTATTTCTCCCCATTCAATTATTTCTCCAAGACAGTCTAGGACTTTTTTCTGTTTTATTGTTATTTTAAGATTTGAAATATTAACTAATTTATTGGTTAAATCAGATAAATTATGATCCCACGCATAATTGATTTTTATAGGTTCTAATATCGTTTCAGTAATAGGATCTATTTTGGCAACAATATGAATTTTGTCTGGATTATTTTCAATAAGCTTTCCTTTGATAAAATTCTCTATTGCTAATGCCATTAATAAATAGTATGACTTTTCGACGTCTATTAAATTCATAAAAATTTCTAACACTTTATCACTGTCTTCCCCGTGTATTCCAATTGCAATATCATATTTATTACACAACTTATCCCATTTTTTATTTAATATAGAAGCAGAAAATTCCAATCCAAAAGCAAGCCCATACCATTCACTCGGATTTTTTGCATTTTTTATAAATTCTTTTGAATCAGTTAAGTTGTTAATCATTATCTCCTTCTTAAACTATATTTATTTGAAATAAAATTTGTTAACATTCTAATGATTATTCATTAGCATATTTTTCTTTTTTTAGTGAAGATTTATAAACAAAAATTGGAAATATTTTGAAGCTAGTGGCAAGGGTGAAGAAGGGCTTAAGAAAAATGGCATTGCTGGATAAGGTACGATTATGATTTCCGGTGATTTTTGGAACCTGAAGGTTTGACCGCTATGGCTTATCACCTATCACCATTCTCCATCTATCAAGGCTGGCAAGATGCTGATCTAGTGTTTTTTGGTGATGATTCTTATCTCCAACACTCAGACTTAAAATTGTTGGTATACACATTGTTGCAACTTGCTTTCCTTGGTCTGTTCCTGCTTGGCTGCTGCGCAAATGAAAGAAAACCACTTCATTTATTTCATTAAGCATCTTTTCCTGCATTATTATCATTTCCGGTCGAACAACTCCAAGTATAGTGTTTCCATATTTAATTGCTTCATCTCTGCTGGGTATTTTACCTTTGTGAATTACATCGTTTCTAAAGTTTATCTGCCTATTTGAAAGCAGTTTTGGAATTTCATTAAAGTTGGTGGCCCACAGAAAAATAAAAGCGCCTAATTGTCTCTCAGATTGACTCGAAACTTTTTTCCAACAATTTTGGAACAACTTATCTGAGCCTGAGAATTTAACTAAAAAGACACGAATTGAAAATTCATAGAAGCGCTCCGTACTAGAAGTAAAAGATAGCACTGCTTCCCGATAGTAACCGTCCAAGATTGCATGTGCTCCAATATCAAAAAGTATCTCAAACCTTTGTTGCTGGAGTAAAGTTAGAGTTTTGTGGCCATTGGAGCATGTAAGTTCATATCTGTCTGTCATCACGAAGTTCGATGCGTGCAAAACCACCAATTGTACTTGGTTTGCCATATCCTGAATGCACTTAATGCATGGAATAAGTAATCTCATTTAGTAGACTCCATTTTAAAGTTCTGTCAGTTACACTTCTTACTTAATCTATCAACTGCAGAAACCAACTTATCAATTTCCTTTTCGATCTTCTCAAGAGAGTCCTTCCACTGTGGATGGGGTGATACTGTCCTGAGGTATGGGTTCAGATCGATTGTTGTACTTTCATCGATATCTCGGCCGGCATAGTGATATCGAGCCCTTACTGAAAACACAAGTGGTGTGCGTGAAGGATCGGCTTTATTTCCAAATACGACGAACGATTGGGAAGAGAGAACAGAAATTCAGCATCCGGAGGAAAACTGGAATCGGATTCTTAAAAGCGTTAAAGCTCGAAAATTGCTTCTCCTTGGCCAGATCTCCAAACTGTTGGAAAGATTTATCAAGCGTCAATAGAAGATCTTCAGCTCCGGATTTACCTGTGTTCTTAATTTTTAGCATAAAGATCGGGCTGCCAGGTTCCGAGGTCACTGATACATTAATATATGGTCTGTTTGATGCGTAGAGTTGCTCTTCCATCAACCGAACAACCCGATCATTTGCACGTGACATTCGAAAAGTGACCCATGCATAAAACCCTGTAACAAGGACTAAAATACCAGTTAGAATTGTAATAGCCATAATTAAACTCCCAGTTCCTCGAAGTCGGTCAGGATGGAGAGGGGCAAGCTTGGCGCTGAAGCCGTAGCGGCGAAGCTGGTAGGCGGGCGCGGGGTCGGCGCTGATATTGATGCCGCACTTCTTGGCTTCGACATAATACTTCGGCAGGGTGCCAAGGCGGAAGGTATAGTCGGGAGCCTTCTGCTGCCCCTCCACGTCCAGGCTGTCTTCGGTGACGACTTCACGGAATTGCGGCGCCGCCATCGCGGCGTTGCGCATGTCCCAGCCCAGGATCTCGAAAAACGGGATCGATGAGCGACTGGCGGACGTGCGCTTCCTTTACGCCAGGGGCGAGGAACGATTTCCGGTTGGTGGTGAAGTACTGGCACAGCCTGGCGATCTCGTCCTTGCTTTGTTCGAATGACTTGCTCATATATGCTTGATCCTTGTCTCCGTTTACCGCAATATTCAATTGATTAGCATATTTGCCGAGGCCAGTAAAGATTTATAGTCTAACAATAAATATTTTCACGATTCAATTTTATTTGGATTTTAAGTATATTTTGTTGACAAGCATATGAAATAATCATATATTGTATGAAAAGAGAGGATTGAAATGGTAAGAAAAACCGTAGCCTTGGAAAAGGAATTGCTGGATGAATTGAACCTGTTCGCCAAGAAAGACCAGCGCGATTTCTCCAGCGCCCTGCGCTATGCCCTGAAAGTCGGGCTGGCGGCTATAGAAAACCCCGAGCTGACCATCGGGGAGATCAAGGATATCTTCGATGCCGCGGTGGACCGCCAGGCCGGGCGGTTGAGCGAGTTGAGCCTGGACAAAATTTGATCCGGCTTCTTGAGACCGCGAAGTTCAAGAAACAGAGGGAAAAGCTCCATTCCGATTTGGAAAGGCAGGCTTTGAAAAAAGCCGTCAATGAAGTTATGGAGAGTCCCCTGGCCGGGAAGAAGCTGAAGGGCGAGCTTTCCTCTTTCCGTTCTCTCCGCTTCTCCGCCGGTTCCCTCTCTCAGCGCCTGATCTACCAACTAGAATCCGATTCCATCATTTTGATCTCGTTCGGCCCCCGCCAGGGGATCTACAAGTCCTGAAATATTTGCTTATTTGCCGTTGATTATATCCGGCTGGATGGGCGCGGGCGGGGGCTCCTTTTTCAGCAGAAAATACAACGCGCCCTTCTGGCGCATGCCGCCGGCCACGAGCTCGCTCATTTCGCCGCTGCCGGTGAACAGGTCGACGCGGTCGGCGCCGCGGATGGCGCCCCCGGTGTCCTGGTTGAGGACGAAGCGGCCGAACTTCTCCCAGCTGACGATGCGCTTGTCCGCGTCGAAGATCGGCTTCTCGCACTCGATCCAGGCCAGGGTGCCGAGCGGGAAAAGGCGCGGATCGCTGGCGATGCTGCGCCAGGGGGTCAGGCGGGCGCCGAAGGTGCCGGTCGCGCTCTGGTCGCTGACCTGGAAAAAAATATAGCTGGGGTTGGAGGTCAGGGTCGCCGGGATCGCCTCGGGGTGCTCCTTCAAAAAGGCCTTCATCCCCTGCATGGAGAGCTGGCCGCGGTCGATGAGCTGCGAGTCGAGCAGGTAGCGGCCGATGGAGCGGAAGGGGTGGCCGTTCTGGTCGGCGTAGCCCACGTAGACGCGGCTGCCGTCCTCGAGCTGGACGATCCCCGATCCCTGGATATGCAGGAAAAAAATGTCGACCAGGCTGTCGATCCAGAGGATCTCCAGGCCGCGGCCGGCCAGCTTGCTCTGGAAATCGATCTCGTCGCGGGTGAAGTAGGGGACGAGACGGTTCCCTTGCACCCGGCCCTTGATCTGCGGCAGGCTGGGCTGGTCCTTGGAAAAGTAGAACTGCGACAGGTCGACGGTCACCAGGTCGGCGGGGCGGGCGTAGAGCGGGTAGGGATAGCGCGGCGACTCGCGGCGCGAGCCGCGCAGCAGCGGCTCGTAGTAGCCGGTGAAGACGACCTGGGGGGCGGCGCTGGAATAAAAGACGAATTTCTCGCGGACATAGCGGAAGAATTCCTCGCCCAGGCCCAGCTCGGCCAGCTTGGAGCGGAAATCGCCCAGGCTGGCGACGACGCGCGAAACCGGGATGGAGTCGACGCCGAAGCGGAGCACGCTGTCGCCCGGCAGCGCCGAGAACCTCGCCAGGCTGAGGTCGATGGCGTCGATCAGCGTCTGCGCCGGCTCGTCGTCCCGCAGTTCAGGGGGAACCGCGGCGGGCGCCAGCGCGTTGTCGACCGTCCAGACCGCCGGCGGTGGCGGGAGTTCGGGCGGCGGCACGACGGTCTGGTGCGGCGGCGTTGCCACCGGGACCTTCGGCGCCACGTAGATCTTTTTATGTTGAGCGCAGGACCAAGAGATCAGCAGTAACAGGAGAATAAATATATATTTCGCTCTTGTTTTCATTCGTATGCCTAATATATCACAAGTTCGGTTACGGTATAAGAGAGGAGATGAGGGAAGTTAGTAGAAATATTTAGTAGCGATCGGTCAAGCTTGCCCTGAGTGAACGTGGGGTGAGGACTTGGGACCCGCTGGGGAGATCCCTTGGGACTCCCGCGTTAGTTGAAAACCGCGGTCAATGAAGGCGGGATTATTACGCGGGAGGGGCAAGCGGTCCATATTTGGGGCCCCCCGCGGCACTAAGCCCCTTCCGCGCCCAAGCGCGTCGGGATTAGCTCGCGAGGGTACGCGAAGCCCCGAACCCCTCGGCGGGTAAGGCCGAATCCCCGAGTGAACGAAGGACAGCTTGACCGATGACTATGGATAGAAAAGTTCGTTGGCAGGCTTACGCGCCATTCGCCTCCACTTTTTCCCACCAGTCCTGATCTACGGGAATCGACTTCGGCCATTTTTTCAAAATGGCCTCGCAAGGCGTTCCGGCCTGCGAAGCGTCCCGCTTGCGGGAGAAAGCCGCTGCGCCTGCCAAGTGCTATGGATAAGAAACCCTAAGTTGGCTACCTTCTGCTATGAACCGAACTGCTTGATCAATAAGGCGACGCTGATGCCGCCGTTATGAAAGAGTATCTTCTGCTCGTGGGGCAAGCCCAATGCTTTTTCCAGCTCCAGCCCGGGGACGATGATGGCGTAGCCGCAGCCGGCGTAGTCGCGGCGCACCTTGTCGCCGATCTGGCGGTAGAATGAAGCGATGTCGCCGCCGGCTCCCTGGCGTTCGCCATAGGGCGGGTTCATCACCAGCAAAACGTCGGCGGGTGGGCAGGCGGGCGGGTGGAGATGGAAGAAGTCGGCCTGGTCGATCTCGACCATCGGGGTGAGACCGGAGTCTTCCACGTTATGGCCGGCGGTGGCGACCGCCCTGGGGTCGATGTCCGAGCAGTAGATCTTGTGAGAGCCCGCGCGGGCCTTCTCCTTGAACTCCCGCTCCAGCTCGGCTTTCAGGTGCTGAAAACGCGCCGGCTTGAACGACGGCCATTCCTGGAAGGCGAACGCGCGGTCGAGGTTGACCGGCCGCCCGGAAAAAATCGCCCCCGCCTCCAGGGCGAACGTGCCCGAGCCGCAGAACGGGTCGATCACGACGCGGTAGCGCTCGAGCGCGGCGGCGCGCAGGATGCTGCAGGCCAGTGTCTCGCGCAGCGGCGCCTGCTCCACGAATTTTCCGTGGCCGCGGCGATAGAGGAGCTCGCCGCTCGCGTCCAGGCTGGCCTGGCAGCGGTTCTCGTCCATGCGCAAAAACACGGTCTGCCTTCCCGCCGGCGCGCCTTCCGCCTTTGCGCCGAAAGAGACCCGGCGGCCATGAACCGCCAGCCGCTCACGGATGGCCCGCGCCGCCTCCTCTTCGAGCTTGCCCTCGTGCCACAGCCGCGAGCGGCCGGCGTGGACGGAGAAGGCGACCCGGGCGCCGTCGGCGAGGTGCAGCTCCCAGGGAAAATCGGCGAGCTTGGCGCGGAACTCGCTGAAACCCGTGGCCTTGAACTCGCACAGGCGCATGAGCACGCGGCCGACCGTCCCCGCCCCCAGGTTCACCCGCCAGGCGTCTTCGAGCTTCCCGGAGAAATCGACGCCGCCGCTGCCCTGGACGCGCGGGGAGGAGACGCCCAGCCCCGCCAATTCCGACAGCGCGGTCGCCTCGAAGCCGGGGTGGACGACGGCGTAGAATTCGTGGCTCCGCCCGACGACATGGTCCTTGACGCGGCGGGCGAGCGCTTTTTCGTTCACCGCACCGGCCGGGATGCCCGTCATTTGACCTTCCAGCCCTTGCCGCGAAAGATGTTCTCCACCGACTCCTTGCGGAAGCGCGCCTTGCGTTTTTCCCAATCCCCGGCGACCGTCGCGAAGTAGGCCGCGGCGTCCTCCAGGTCGCGGAAGTGGACCAGGAAGACCGCGTCGTCCACGCAGGCGGGCGCCGAGTAGAATTCGAAGACGACGTTGTCCTTGCCGTTGCCGCCCTGGAACGCGAGCGGGAACGGGACCTCCAGGAGGTCGCCGACCTGGGCGCTTTTTTTCGCGTCGCGCCATTTGCGCTGGTATATCTCTTCTTTCAGCCGGGCGTTGTAGGCGGCGGCCGCCTCCCGCCAGCCGGCGAATTTTTCGCCCTGCAGCAGGAACCCCGGAGCCTCCCCCGACGGCAGCCGGATATCGGCGGCCTCCAGCCGATGGAACTGGGCGTTGTCCAGCTTCAGGAACGGCCGGCCGTCGACGTATTCGACGGGGATGACCATCTCCTTGATCTCCAGGCTGCCGGGCCAGCGCGCTTCCTTCAATTTTTTCAGCCAGCGGAAGGGGAGGAGCTGGCGCAGGCTGAGCCGCTGCAGGGCGGGGTGGAACTGGAAAAAGAAGCGCAGGTCGTCGATCTTCAGGCTGCGACGCAGTTGGCGGTAGAGGTATTCGCGCAAGGCGAGGTGGAACGGCGGCAGCTTTTCTCCCAGGGCGCGCTCGGCCTCGGCGTACCAGGCGCGGTTCTTCTCGATCTCGCCGCAGCCGGGCAGGAGCGTATAATTCTTTTCGAACCACTCCAGGGCCAGGGTGAGCACCTGGTGCTGCTCCCCGGGACGCGCCCAGTCGGGCTCGACCTCCACCGCCTTGACCAGGCGCGCGCCGAAGAATATCTCCTCGCTGACCTTGAGCTTGTCCTCCTGCAGGGTGATGTTCCGGCGTTTTTCATAGCTGAAGGGCTTGAGTTCCTCCAGCTGCTGCAGGGATATTTCCGTGCAGAACGTGAGCAGGGGGATGTAGCGCTCCTCCTTGCTGCCGGTGCGCGGGTCCTCGCGGTTGATGACCAGGTCGAAGGGCAGGCCGACGACCATTTCCGGCCGCGCCTGGTTCAGGATCGAGGTGCGCTCGATCTGCCGCTCCTCACCCTCGCGCCAGTAGATGCCTTCGCCCTTGAAATAGACGCCGTCGCAGAACCCCGAGAGGATGGCGCGGAACAGGTGCTTCTGTTCGGACTGGTTGAGGGCGCCCTTGACTGCTTGCAGGGCCAGCCGCTTTTTAAGCTCGGCGTATATCTCGCGGGCCATCGCCGCCCGCTTGCGCGAGATGAGGCTGGCGTTGCGCCGCTGGTCCTCCCAGAGGTCGAGCTGGTTGAGCAGGTCGGACTTGAAGGTCGACGGGCGAATAGCACTCGCCGGCGAACTCCTTGCTCACCACCCCCTTGGTCTCGAAGATGGCGATGGCCTTCAGCGCCCGGTCGACGACGCGCGGCCCCCCCTTCTCGGCCTCGAGGAGCAGGCGGGCGCTGCGCAGCGACAGCGGCAGGTCGGCCATGCGCCGGCCGTCGGCGGTCACCCGGTTCTCGGGGCTCAGGGCGCCGAATGTCCTGAGGTTCTGGATGGCCTTGAGGATCAGGCTGCGGTTGGGCTTGTGGAAGAAGCTGAATTCCAGCGGCGAGATGCCCCACTTGAACATGCGCAGGACCACGCTCTCGAGGTTGAGGCGCCGGATCTCCGGCTCGGGGTAGTCCAGGCGGTCCTCCATGCCCCGCTCCGAGCAGAGGAGGTAGTAGCCTTTCTTGACGCGCCCGGCGCGCCCGGCGCGCTGCCGGCATTCCGAGGCGGAGATCTCGGTCGGGTACAGCCCCTCGATGCCGCTCACCACCCGCACTTCCTTCTTGATGCCGCTGTCGATGACGGCGTCGATGTCGTCGATGGTCAGGCTGGTCTGGGCGATATCGGTGGCCACCACCGCCTTGGGCAGCGGATAGTTCTTGAACACCTTCCCCTGCTCGGCGATGGAGAGCTCCGAATGCAGCGGCAGGATGACCGCCTTCTGGCCGTCGTGATCCAGCAGCTCCTTCAGGTTCTGGATGGTGTCGTCGATCTCCTGCTTGCCCGGCTGGAAGACCAGGATGTTGTGCCCCTCCTCCAGCAGGGTGGCGGCGTCGGGCAGCAGCAGGGAGGGATGGCGCCGCTGGCACTCGACCGGGAAGCCCCGGCCGGGGACGGTGATCACCGGCGCGTGGTGCAGGAAGGCGGAGATCTGCTTGGCCTTGAGCGTGGCGCTCATGATCAGGGTGCGCTTGCCGCTGCGCCGGAAAAAGCCGTCGTCGAGGTTCTTTTTCACCTGGCCGACCAGGACCTCCTGGTTCAGGTTCCACTCGTGGATCTCGTCGAGGACCAGCACGTCGTATTCGCGGTGGCCCTGGATCTCGCGCACCATCTGCACGCCGTCGGTCAGGTAGAGCAGGGTGGTGGCGGCGGACTTGTTGCTGTCCAATCCCGTCTGGTAGCCGATCTTCCCGCCCCAGGGGAGGTTGCAGCTGCGGGCCAGGTAGTTGGAGAGGGCGCGGGCGGCGATGCGCCGCGGCTGGGTGACGTGCACGACCTTTCCGGCCTGCCACAGCCACCAGGGGACGCGGGTCGACTTGCCGGCGCCGGTCTCGGCGGTGAGGATCAACACCGGGTTTTCGGCGATGGTGCGCTCGATCTCCCTCCGGAAGTCGTCGACAGGCAAGCGGTCCAGGAAATGCATGAATAATTATAACATAGTATTTTGATCGCATCGGGCAAGCAGCCCTTCGTTCACTTGGGGATTCGGCCTTACCCGCCGAGGGGTTCAGGCATCGCTTCAGCAGTGGGTTCGAATCTGAACATCGGGGAACCCACTGCGATCCACTGCGGGGACCGCTCGCCCTTTCCCCAGCGGGTCCCAAGTCCTCACCCCACGTTCACTCAGGGCAGCTTAGCCCGCTGGCAGGCGCAGCGGCATTCGCTGAAACGGCTTGTGGGCGTCGAGGAGACGACCATCGCTTCCCGGAGACCTCGGTGCTCCGGGAAAAAGTGGAAGCGAATGGCGCGTAAGCCTGCCAGTAGGGGCATTCCAGTTACGACTGTCGAGTTTCGCATATATTTCGACCTTGTTTTTGGGCGAAATGGGGAGTACAATCGTATAAAGTCCTGAGGATAATCAATGAAAATCAAAATAATCCTGCTTCTGCTCCTGTCGTTGTTGCTATCCGGCGCCCTGCCGCCCGACACCCCCAACCCGGAACGGGAAAAGGTCTTGAGCAAAATGATCGCCAACTGGCTGGCCAACTGGCATTACAGCGGCAAGAAGATCGACGATAATTTTTCCGCGCTGAGCTTCGCCCAATACACGAAAAACCTGGACGCGGGCAAGAATTTCCTGATCCAGGCCGACCTGGACTCGTTGAAAGGCTATATGTACAAGGTCGATGACGAGCTTCTGGACGGCGACTTTTCGCTGGCCCGGCAGGGGCAGCAGCTCCTGCGCCAACGCGTCCTGCAGGTGCAGGGCTTCTGCAAGGAAATATTGTCCCGGCCGTTCGATTTCACCCGTGACGACAAGATCGAGCTGGACGCCGACAAGAGGGAGACCTGCCGCGACCTGCCCCAGCTGCGCGCCTGGTGGAGCAGCTGGCTGAAGTATCTCACCCTCACCCAATACCTCAACCTGCAGAAGGCGGCCCTGAAGGTCCCCGACGAGGGGGCCCCCGAAGGCCGCCCCGCCCCGCCCCGACGGGGGCAGCGACGCCGGTGCCGCCGCGGAAAAGAACGGCGCGCCCAAGGCGGCCGGTGATTTCTCGCCGGAGCTGGAGGCCAAGGCGCGGCAGGCGGTGGGAAAAAGCATGGAGCGGCTTTTCGGCCGCCTGCTCCAGGAGAGGTCGGAGGATATGCAGTCGCTGTTCTTCAACTCGCTGACCGCCATTTTCGATCCGCACACCCAGTATTTCCCTCCCCGCGCCAAGGAGGACTTCGACATCGACATGTCGGGCACCCTGGAGGGCATCGGCGCCCTGCTGGGGGAGAGCGACGGCTTCATCAAGGTCTTCGATGTCATTCCCGGCAGCCCCGCCTGGATCCAGAACATCCTCAAGGTGGAGGACGTCATCCTCAAGGTCGGCCAGGGGGACGAGGAGCCCGTCGATATCGTGGGCATGAGCGTCGCCGACGCCGCCCGGCTGGTGCGCGGCAAAAAAGGGAGCCGGGTGCGGCTGACCGTCAAAAAGCCCGACGGGCGCATCATGCAGATCGCGCTGGTGCGCAACGTGGTCGAGCTCCAGGAAACCTACGCCCGTTCGGCGGTCCTGACGGATGACAACCTGAAAAAGCAGTTCGGCTATATCTACCTGCCCAAATTCTATCACGATTTCAACCGCTCCCCGGGCCGGAACGCCGGCGACGACGTGCAGAAAGAGATCCTCAAGCTGGTCGCCGCCGGGGTGGACGGCATGATCCTCGACCTGCGCGGCAACGGCGGGGGGGCGCTGGATGACGCGGTGAAGCTCTCCGGGCTGTTCATCGAGAAGGGCCCGATCGTGCAGGTGAAGGACAGGCATTCCGCGCCGCAGGTCTATGAGGACCGCGACGGTGAGATCAGCTACAGCGGGCCGCTGGTCGTCCTGGTCAATTCGCTCAGCGCCTCGGCGTCTGAGATCGTCGCCGCCGCCCTGCAGGACTATCATCGCGCCGTCATCATCGGCGACCAGACGTTCGGCAAGGGGACCGTGCAGGTCATGCTCGACCTCGACCGCTTCCTCGCCGCCGACATGGGCGATCTGAAGCCGCTGGGCGCCATCGCCCTGACCGTCCAGAAATACTACCGCATCACCGGCGCCTCCACCCAGTACCAGGGGGTCACCCCGGACATCCGCCTTCCCGACCTTTATGATTACCTCGACCTGAGCGAAAAGAGCCAGAAAAATTCCCTGCCCTGGGACACGGTTTCCCGGCTTTCCTTCGCGCAATGGGACGACGGGCTTCCCGAGCTGGCCGAGCTGAAAAAACGGAGCCAGCAGCGCCTGGCGACCGATCTCCGTTTCCGGGAGATCGCCGAGAATATCGCGCGCCTGAAGAAGCAGCGGGAGTCGACCCTGGAGACCCTGAACCTGAAGAAGTTCCAGGCCGAACAGGACGCCCTTTTCGCGGCGGCGGAAAAGTTCAACCAGGAACAGGTGGAGTTCCCGAACATGAAGGCCAGGTTGAGCGAGGAACCCGGCGCCGGCGCCCCGGCGGTCGACGCCGAGAAAAGAAAGGAGTGGCTTTCCGGGCTGCGCAAGGACCCGGTCATCGAGGAATCCATCCAGGTCCTGAACGACTGGCAGCAGCTCGCCGCCGCCCATTAAGCGCGATCAGTACTTTTCGGCGCCGGCGGCCAGCAACAGGAGCGCCGCCGAAACAAGCGCCAGCGACGAGATGACCTCCAGGCTTTTCCCGGTTCCCAGGAGCGGCAGGAAAAACGCGGCCATGAACAGGGAGCCCACCGCCCCGCCCAGGTAGTCCCCGGCATTCAGCAGGCCGGCGCTCACCCCCCCCGGCAGCCGCGCCAGCGCCCGCATCCCCAGGGGCAGGATCGCCCCGCCCAGCAGGCCCATGCCGCCCAGCCAGGCGGCCAGCAATACCTGCCCCGGCCAGCCCATCCTGAAATTGATCCGCAGCAGCGGCAGGCAGGACAGACTGAGCCCGGCGATGAGCAGCTGCACGCCGGCGAGCCCGCGCGCCGCCCGGGCGGGATCCCGATGCCTCCTTTCAAGGCTGCGCCTGGTCCAGGCGGCGCCCAGGCCCAATCCCAGCATGAACAGCGCGATCAGCAATCCCACCGAGAGATAGACGAACCCCCAGGCGTTCTGGAAAATGAAAATGGCGGCGATCTCGCAGGAAAGGCCGGCAAAGCCCCCCACGGCCCCCGCGAGCAGGACCGGCGCCGCGGGGGCGCTTTTTTTCGGCCGAAAAACCACGCGCAGGACCAGCGGCAACAGCAGCAGGGCCATGACCATGAGCACGGTGGGGAGCGAGAATCGTGACAGCAGGACGAACATTCCCGTGAGCGGGCTGCCGGAGTTCCAGCCCAGGAGGCGGCTGCCCAGGAAATAGGCGATGGGCTTCTGGTCGCGGTTCAGGTCCCGGTGTCCCTCTCTTTGCAGGGCGGCGGCGAGGAACAGGGTCTTTTCCGCGGGATACAGGGAGGCGAACATCGGCGCCAGCGCCGCCGGCGGCGGCGCCAGGGCGCGGTAGCGCCGCTCCAGGACAGCGGGGTCCTGGCTGACGCTTGCCGGATCGCTGGAGGCGAAGAAGGCGCTGGTCGTCCCCGGCGACACGGCGATGGCCGGGAAAACGCTTTTCAGCGTCCGGTAAATGACCGCGGTGTAAGGCGAAACGATCTCCGAGGCGTAGTTCTCCGCCGAGGCGGCCAGCAGCGCCACCACTCCGCCCGGGGCGAGGATCTTTTTCAGGTCGGAAAAAAACTCCCTGGTGTAATAGCGGTTGATCTGCGCCGTCCAGGCGTCGGGCTGGTGGATGAACACCAGGTCGAAGCCGTCCCGGGCGCCCCGGCTTTCTCCCGCGGACTGCAGCACGAAACGGCGGCCGTCCATGGCCAGGGTGCGCAGGCGCGGGTCGCTCAACGCCCGGCGGTCCGCCTCCCCCAGGTGTTCCCTGATCAGATCCGAAAACCGGGCATCGATCTCGACCGCGGTGAGCGCGACGATCGGGTAGCGCAGCAGCTGCTTGGCCAGGCCGCCAAGAACGTCGCCGATGACCAGGACCTTGCGCGGGCGCGGGTGCTGGCTGAGGAGCTGGGCGGCCAGGACCATGTTTCCCTCGTCGTCGGGAAACACCGCCGCCAGCTGGCCGTTGGCGAACAGGCTGTACTGGCCGTCCGACCAGCCCAGCTGCAGGTTCTGGAACTTGGAATCTTGGCAAGCGACCAGCGCCGCCGAGGAGATCCCCCGCCAGCGCTGCCTTGTCAGCCAGCTCTCAGCGCGGCCGGTCGCGCCGCCGAGAACGGCGGCCAGCACCAGGAGCAGCGCCAGCCCGCTGAGCGCGGCGAGCACCCTGGGGCGAACGCTCCAGGGGGCGAGCACGCCGCGGCGGGCGCCGAAGGCGACAATCCCCGCCCCCCCCAGCAGCGGCAGGGCGAAAAGGGCCATGATGGAGAGGGGATCGAGTTTCCCCACCATCCAGAAGGTATAAAGCAGGCCTGCCGCCAGCGCTCCCAGGCATTCCCAGACATAGGCGCCGGCCATGGCGGCGGGGACCTTCGCCGCCGGCAGGGGGCGCAGCCTGGCCGCCAGCGGAAAGGCGAAACCGCTCAAGGCGCTGAAAGGCGCCGTGAGCAGCGGCAGAAGGTAGAATGTCCGCGCCAGCGGCAGCAGCCCCCCCTGGGGCATGGCGCCAAGTACATGCAGGCAGCGCGTGGCGGCGACCAGGAGCGGGGCGACGAAGCACATCGCCAGCGCCGTCCAGGCGAAGGTGGTTGCCGTCGCCGGCCGGCGGGAGCTGAAAAAGGCCCCCGCCAGGGAGCCGGCGCCCACGCCGAGCAGCCAGCCCGCCATGGCGATGCCGAACGATATTTCGTTGCCCGACGCCACCACGAAGAATTCCCTGAGCAGAATGGTTTGCACGACCATGCTGAACGCGCCCAACGCGGAATAGGCCAGGGGAATGACGACAGCATGGCATGATTATAAAAGGAAAAAGGTAAAAGGTAAAATAGCGTAGGGGCGAGGTTATCGCGTTGCAGACACTCCAGGAATTCTCGCATAGTAGGGCGTTATGGAATTAACCCCGAACCCCTACACTAATCGACCTATTCCTTTTTAGAACGGTCCCCAGTTCGTCAGCACCGGCGGGATCAGCAGCAGCAGGCTTAAAGCCACCAGGATCAGCATCAGCGGCAGGAACCACTTGGCCCACTTGTCCCAGGGGATCCTGGCCATGCCCAGAACGCCCATGGTGACCGCCGAGGTGGGCAGGATGGGGTTCACGAATTCGCAGAGCTGGTAGGCGAAGACCGTGGTCTGGCGGGTGATGTGCACCAGGTCGCTCAAGGGGGCCATGATGGGCATGGTCAGGGCCGCTTGCGCCGTCCCCGAATGGACGAAGAAGTTGATCACGCTCTGGGTGAGGAACATCATCTGGGCGGTGACGATGCGCGGGAACAGGGAAATGAAGTTCGAAGCCGAGAAGAGCATCGTGTCCAGGATCTTGGCATCCTGGGCGACGATCAGGATGGCGCGGCCGCTGGCGATGACGAAGGCCACGCCGACGAAGTCGCGGGCGCCGGCGACGAAATTCCTCGCGATCCGGCTGGGACCCTGCCCGGCAACGAAGCCCGCGACCAGCCCCATGCCCATGAACAGGGCGGCGATCTCCTCGATGTACCATTCCTCGATCAGGATGCCCGCGACCAGGAGGACCATTCCCAGCCCAAAAACTGCCAGCACGGCGCGATGGTGCCAATTCCACTCGGCCATGTCCGACCCGGCGGCCGGGACGGCCTCGGTCCGCTCCTTATCCAGGTCGTAGACCAGGCTCTTGGTCGGGTCCTTCTTGATCCTGGCAGCATAGACCATGACGAAAGTGATGGTGATCGTGGTGCCGATCACCCAGGCGATCAGGCGGTACGCCAGGCCGGAATAGAGCGGCAGGTTCGACAGCCCCTGGGCGATGCCCACGGTGAAAGGGTTGAACGCGGCAGCGGCGAAGCCGGCGGCGGCGCCCAGGAAGGGGATCGCCACCCCGACGATGGAATCATAGCCCAGCGACAAGGCCAGCGGGATAAAGATCAGTATGAAGGGCATCGTCTCTTCGCACATGCCGAACACCGATCCGGCGATGGAGAACACCAGCATCAGTACCGGGATGATAAAGGGCTGCAGGCGCGGGCGGCGCGAGAACGCCGCCGCCATCCTCTTGATGGCCAGGTTGATGGCGCCGCTCTCGTTGATCACGTTGAAGGCGCCGCCGATGATGAACAGGAACACGATGATCAGCATGCCGTCCTGGAAGCCGCGGATCGGCGAGAGCAGGAGCGCCTCCAGCCCGGCCGGCCGCTGCGCGACGTGGTGGAAGGTGCCGGGCACGGTGACCAGGCGGCTGCTGCCGCCCACCTTGGTCTCGATGCGCTGGAACTCGCCGGAAGGAATGACCCAGGTGAGGATGACCATCATGATCACCAGGACGTAGATCAACACGATGGGATGGGGCATGGTGAACGGGGTTTTCTTCTTTGGCTTTGTCATGGGCGGATTATAAGCAAAGATTTAGTGAATATCAACGACCTAGTAGTGATTAGTAAATAGTGATTAGTGATTAGAAAGAAAAACGGTGAAAGTTCGATCTGATGCGGCTACTTTTCACTAATCACTAATCACTAATTACTGTAGTTCGTTTTATAACTATACTTGCCAGAACGCCGCGTAGTCCTTGGCGCCCGGGACCTTGATCGTCAACGGCTTGAGCGCCGGGATGGCCTGGAAGGGCTGGCCCTGGAATGACCAGTGCAGCTGCAGCTGGAATTCGCTGCCTTCGCCTATCTTCAGCGCGCTGAACGGGACCCGCCACTCGATGATCCGGCCGACGGCCCCGGCGGCGCCGGCGGGAGCGCCGGCGATGGTCGGCGCCTGGCCGTCATAACCGATCTCGCCACGCCAGCTTTCGCTTCCGCTCGTCATGGCCAGGTGCAGCGAGAACCCGTTTTCGAAATACGTGCGGGCGTGCTTCTTGGTATCGACGCGCAGAAAAAAATTCTCGCGGTCGAACCCGAAAAAAAACGTTTTGACCAGTGGGTTGGCGATGTTCATGGCGCCGCCGTAGGACAGGATGTCGACGCGGCCGGCGTCCAGCCACTCGAAGTAGTCGCTGGCGTCGCCGTCGATGCGCGCCTCCAGGTAGTCGCGCGGCGGGACGACCTGCAGGCCACCCTGGGGCGCAGCCGTCGGCAGGGGGTGCAGGAGGCCGTCGGGGACCGCCTGCCCGAGGATCTCGTAGATCTTCTGCAGGTTGAGGCGGAAGAGGTTGTCGAAGATGTCGATGTCCGGGGTGAAATTCTCCCGGCCGTACCACCAGAACCAGTCGCTCCCCTCGCAGATGTGCAGGAGCTCCTCGATGGCGCTGACCTGCCCGGGCGCCAGGGTGCTTTTTTCGGCGTGGAACGCGTCGCGAGCCCCCTTGAGGAGTTCCCAGGCCTTCTGGTCGTCGCGGTCGCCGATCCAGATGTCGAAGTTGCCGTTGATCCAGGAACCGCTCTTGAGCCGCGCGAGCTCGCGCGCCGGCACGGCGGCGGCCTGGGAAAAGGTGACCGTTTCGATCTCGGGGTCGCCGCTGAGCAGGCGGTAGAATTCGCGCAGGAAGTCCCGCCCCGACCGCGGGTAGAACTCCCAGGCGTTCTCGCCATCGAGAATGACGGGGATGGTCAGGTCGCCGGCGCCGCGGGCGGCGATCGCCTTGACGCGGCGGAAGAGGTCGGCGGCCGCCTCGCCGGCCGGGAACTTCTGGTAGTAAAAGCCGATGAGGTCGGAGAGCAGGTGGTCGCGGAAGAATATTTTTGGCGGCTGGCCGTGCAGGGAATAGGGGGAGTATAGCGCGCCGGGGTCGGTGGCCATGAGCCCGGCATCGCGCTCCAGCGGCCGGGGCAGGGAGCGGCTCAGGATATCCTCGTCGGAAGCCGTCCAGGCGATGCCCGCCCTCGCCAGCAGCTGGAGCGTTCCTTCGGACAGGCCTCCTTCCGGGGGCCAGATGCCGCGCGGCCTGACGCCGAAGGTCCGTTCCATCAGCTCCAGCGCCGATTGCAGCTGGGCCTGGGCATCCTCTTCCCAGTTGAAGTCCAGGTCGTAGGGGGCGAGGCCGGGGTTGGCTTTTCTGCCCGCCTGGGGGTCGAGCAGCAGCGGCAGGATCGGATGGTAGAAGGGGCTGGTGCTCAGCTCGATCTGGCCGCTCTCCTGGAACCTGCGGTATTCCGGGGCCACGCGCCCCAGGATCTCCTTTTCCACGGCGGCGACCGTCTCCTTGTCGCTTTCGGAAAAATCCCGGCCCTTGAGCATCAGGGCGGCGACGCGGGCATCGCCGGACTTGTAAAATTCATCGAAATAGGTCAGCTGGAACCAGACCTGCAGGTCGCGCAGCTCGGCCACGGAAAACACCCGCTGCCATTCCGGGTCGGTCGGCTGGTCCAGGCGCTTCATCTTTTTCTGGTAAAGGGCTTCGTAGCGCCGGTAGGGCTTGATGTGGTTTTCGTGCTGGATGGAAAAAAAATGGCGGACCAGGAACTGGATCTCGTCGGCGGCGAGGTCGGCCGCCGGTTTGTGGAACAGGTCGCCGAAGGCGTCTCCTTCGCCGCCGAGGTATTGTTCCAGCCCCGCCAGCAGGGAAGGCACGAGGTTGAAGGTCAGGCGCAGGGAGGGGAACTCCTCCAGGATGTGGACCATGCCGAAATAATCCTTCAGCGCGTGCAGGCGCAGCCAGGGAAGGTCGAATTTGCCGCTGGCGGGGTTCCGGTAGCACGGCTGGTGCATGTGCCACAGGATGGCCAGCCTGGTCTTATGACTCATCCCCTTTCTGCTTCAATTCGTACAGGACCCCGGAAAAGCTCTTGGGATGGGCAAAAGCGATCTGGGCGTGATGGGCGCCCAGGCGGGGTTCCTTGTCGAGCATCTGCACGCCTTTTTCCTGCAGCCCGCGGATGTCGGAGCGGAGGTCGTCGACTTCCAGCGCCAGGTGGTGCAGGCCGCCGCCCTTCTTTTCGATGAAGGCGCTGACCGGCGAATCGGCGGACAGGGGCTCGAGGAGCTCGATGAAAACGTCGCCGACCTTGAAGAAAGCCACGGTGACCTTCTGCTCGGGAACCACCTCGGTGCCCATGAATTCCAGCCCCAGGACGTCACGGTAGCGGGGGATCTCCTCGGCCAGGTTCTTGACGGCGATGGCGATATGGTCAATTTTTTTTATCATGGCTGCCTCCAGCTTTGAGTTTTTGCACGATCTGGTCGGCCAGGCGGAAGGGGTTGGCCGCGCCGGCGTTCCGGAGCATGGCCGCGATGCCGGGATCGAGGCGCATTTCCTCCTGGAAACGCTCGGCGACGATGCGCTCGACGTAATGGACATTCATTTTTTCGCTTTTTTCGCGGATGCGGCCGCCTTCTCCCTGCTGGAAGAGGCGGATACCGGCGAGGAGCTCCGGGATTCCCCGGTCTTCCCTGACCGATGTGGGGAAAATCAGGGGATCGCGCTTGGACAAGGCGAAATAATTGCGGATTTCGCTGATCTTGTTGTCGCTGCCGCCCAGGTCGGCCTTGTTGACGACGAAAATGTCGGCGATCTCGATGATGCCGGCCTTGAATATCTGGATCTCGTCCCCGCTTTCGGGGTTGAGCACCATGAGCACCACGTCGGCGACGTTGACGATGTCCACCTCCGACTGGCCGACTCCCACCGTTTCGATAATGATGATCTCCTTGCCCGCCGCCTGCAGCAGGTCGACGATCTCGCGGGTGGACAGGCTCAGTCCCCCAAGGTGGCCGCGATTGGCGATGCTGCGGATAAAAACGTTGGGGTCGTTGCTGTGCTGGATCATGCGCAAGCGGTCGCCGAGCAGCGCCCCGCCCGAGAGGGGCGAGGAGGGGTCGACGGCGAGGACCGCGAGCGACAGGCCCTGGGATTTCAGCTCGGCGATCATTTTTTCGATCAGCGAACTCTTGCCGCTGCCCGGAGCCCCGGTTATGCCGATCTTGAGGGATTTTTCCGGCAGGGGATAGATGCCTTCCAGCAATTTTTCGTAATCTTTTTTGCGGTTCTCCACCATGGTGATGGCCTTGGCCAAGGCCACGGGGTCGTTACGACGGATCCTGGCAAGAAGATCGGCAATTTTCATGTCATTTCAATAATATCCGAATAGCCTTTCAAAATCAATAGAAAAATAACTGTTTAAATTGACAATGTAATGCTCATATAAATATAATGAAAATATAGATAAGTTTTGTTGACAAAATTGAAAATATGTTACATAACATAATTACACTGGAGGTTAAAATGAAAATAACAAAATGGCAACCTTATTCCGACCTGGCTAACATGTATGACCGTTGGAACCGTCTCTTTGGCGAGGAATACCTTGATGAATCCTCGAAAAACGCCTTGGCGACAAGCGCCTGGCGCCCGATGACCGATATTTATGAGACAAAGGACGCCTATGTTTTCAAGGTGGAGCTCCCGGGATTCAAAAAGGAGGACCTGACCGTCGAATTCTCCAATGAAACCCTGACCCTGCGCGGTGAGAGAAAACAGGAGGAAGAGACCAAGAACGAGAACGTCCATCGCCTGGAGCGCAGCTACGGAATGTTCGAGCGCTCGTTCACCATCCCCAAGAACATCGACGCCAAGAAGATCGACGCCGCGCTGAAGGACGGGATCCTCGTGCTCACCGTTCCCAAGGTCGAGGAAGCCAAGACCAAGGCCATTCCCATCCAAGTCAAGTAAGAAGATTAAATAAAGGGCGGTTTCAAGATGAACCGCCCTTTTTTTAGGTTCGATGTTCGATGTCCGAGGTTCGACGTTGTAAGGCGAGAACAAAAACTAAAAATAAGTATGACAATCAATTTCTTGGAGATTGGATCGCTACTTTGCCGTTAACATCGAACTTCGAACGTCGAACTTCGAACCTCATCTTGTTTCTTACTTGTTACTTGTTACCAAGTTCGCTATAATTTCAATATGAAGCGGGAGATTTTTATCGGCAAGGTCGGGATCGGCGGCTCGCATCCCATCTCGATCCAATCGATGACCAATACCCCCCCCGGCGACGTCGAAGGAACGCTGAAGCAGATCCGCCGCCTGAAGAACGCCGGCTGCGACATCGTGCGCATCGCCGTACCCGAAAAAGAGTCCCTGCCCGCCTTCGGCCAGGTCGTCGCCCGCTCGCCGCTGCCCGTGGTCGCCGACATCCATTTCGACGCCTCCCTCGCCCTGGCAGCCATGGAATACGGCGCCCACGGCATACGCATCAACCCTGGCAACATCGGCGGCAACGAGAAGCTGAAAGCGATCATCCGCCTCGCCGCCCGGAAAAAGATCCCGATCCGCATCGGCGTCAACGCCGGCTCGCTGGAAAAAAAATACCAGCGCTCCCGACTCACCCTTTCCGAAGCCATGGTGCGTTCCCTCCTGGACAAGGTCCGCTTCTTCGAGGACCAGGGTTTCCTTGACCTGAAAGTCTCCCTGAAGGCCCACGACGTCAGGGAAACCGTGGCCGCCAACCGCCTGGCCGACCGCCGCTGCGCCTATCCCCTGCACCTGGGCGTGACCGAGGCCGGTACTTTTTTCGCCGGCAGCATCCGCTCCGCCGTGGGCATCGGCAGCCTGCTCCTCGACGGCATCGGCAACACCATCCGCGTTTCCCTGACCGCCGACCCGGTGCGCGAGATCCGAGTGGCGCGGCAGATCCTGATGGCCGCCGGGCTGGCCCGCCGCGGCATCGACGTCGTCTCCTGCCCGACCTGCGCCCGCGCTTCGGTCGACCTGATTCCCCTGGTCGCCGCCTTCGAAAAAAAGATCGGCCGCCTGCGTTTTCCCCGACGCCTCCGGGTGGCCATCATGGGTTGCGAGGTCAACGGCCCGGGCGAGGCCAGGGACGCCGACATCGGGCTGGCTTTTTCCCGGAAGCACGGTTTTCTTTTCAAAAAGGGGAAAATTATCGGAAAAACCGACTCCGCCGAAGCCATTTCCCGCCTGCTGGAAATGATCGGCGAACTGGCGGGGGAGGAGGACCATGGCTGAGATCGTCACCTGCCCGGCCTGCGGCGTCAAGAACCGCGTCCGCGGCGGCATGCGCGGCGTGCCCGTCTGCGGCAAGTGCAAAAAACCGCTGCCTTCACCCCCGGAATCCGGGATCAGGGTCCTGACCGGGGATAGTTTCGAATCGGCGTTGCATATGAACCCGATGCCGGTCCTGGTCGATTTCTGGGCCACCTGGTGCCAGCCCTGCCGGCAGATGGCCCCGGTCCTGGAAAAATTCGCCGCCGCCCACCCGGGGATCACCGTGGCCAAGGTGGACACCGACGCCAATCCCGGCCTGGCATCCCAATACCAGATCTTCAGCATCCCCACCCTGGTCATGTTCGTCAAAGGGCGCGAGGTGCACCGGGTCAGCGGCGCCGTGAGCGAGAGGGAACTGGCGAACGAATTCGGCCCCTGGCTGGGGAAGGAATAACCCGCGATAGGGTTAACGGCGAACGGAAAAGAAAGGTAAAAACAAGAAATAAAGCACCAAGTTCCAAGCACCAAATAACAAATAAATTCCAAATCCAAAATCCCAATGTCCAAAACGAAAGCGATTCCAGTTTTTTTCTTCGTTTGGGTCATTGGTTCATTGGAATTTGGTGCTTGTTTGGTTTTTGGTGCTTGGGATTTGGAATTTTAGTCTTATCGAGTCGCTTGTTTTGACAGATCTTTGATTGCGGCTGCGCGTAACGCCGCTTGCCGAATGCGGTCCTAGCGCTTGTTCAGCACCATGTTGGCCGGCGCTCCCGTGCAATCGTATCCGTTCTTTGTGCGCGAGTCGGTATATCCCGCCTTGCCGGGAAATTTCGCCATGTAGGTGAATGAGGACGAGCCCTTGGCCTGGGCGGGAACATCGGCCGAAAAAACGTAGCTGGTGTTGGCGGTCACGGAGAATTCCTTGCTGGCGCCGCCCTTGCTGCTGCTGATCGTCATGCCGATCTTGCCGCTGCCGCCGGTATTCTTCACGTAACTGAAAAAACGGAAGCCGTTCGCCAGCACGGTCTCCTGCGGGCATCCCGGGCAGGACTCCTGGACAAAATTCGGGAGGTCGGCGTCGTTCCCGTTGTCGTCATCGCTTTTCTTGGCGCAGGTGCCGGCGCCCAGGATCGCCACCGCGAGTGCCATGACCAGCCAAACGTGCATCGATTTCATATTGTTCTCCTTTTCGTCGAGGGAATATCCCTACGCGCCATTTTTTCCCTTGCGTCTTATTCTGCTGAAAATTGCGGCGAAAGTCAATCCGCGGCGGCGGCGCGGCGCTGACGTTCTTTACAGGGGGTAATCGGGGAAGCTGATCTTGCGGAAAAGGCTCAGGGCGAAATTGTCGGTCATGCCGGCGATGAAGTCGATGATGCGCACCTCCACGGCGTCCTGCTCGGGGTATGGATTGATATAGGCGCCGGGGTCGAGGCTGACGTGGGCGTGGATGGCCAGGAGGATCTCGCGGATCTTCTGCTTTTCGGCCAGCCGCTCGGTGCGGAAATAGACGTTCTGGAAAAGGAAATCCCGCAGGCGCAGCAGCTCGGCGAACACCGGCGCCGACGCGGTGATGATCTCCAGGCCGTTCTTCAGGGTTTCGTTTATGCAGTCGATGACGATGGTGTCGATGCGCTTGGCGTATTTGCCGCCCAGGAGCTTTCTGCTGGGTTCGGGGATGTCGCCGTCGGAAATGATCCCGGCGCGCTTGGCGTCGTCGATGTCGTGGTTGACGTAGGTGACGATGTCCGCCAGCCGCACGACTTGCCCCTCGAGCGTGAGCGGCAGCTGGCCGCGGTCGCTGGGGATGATCTCCCCCTGCCCCTTGGAGTGCTTGAGGATGCCGTCGCGGACCTCGCGCGTCAGGTTCAGGCCGTGCCCGTCGTTTTCCAGCTTTTCCACCACGCGCAGGCTCTGCTCGTAATGGCGGAAGCCGCCGGGGCACAGTTCGTCCAGGACCGACTCGCCGATGTGCCCGAACGGGGTGTGCCCCAGGTCGTGGCCCAGGGCGATGGCCTCGGTCAGGTCCTCGTTCAGGTTCAGGGCCCGGGCGATGGTGCGGGCGATCTGGCTCAGCTCCAGGGTGTGGGTCAGGCGCGTGCGGTAATGGTCGCCTTCCGGGGAAATGAACACCTGGGTCTTGTGCTTCAGGCGGCGGAACGCCTTGGAGTGCAGGATGCGGTCCCGGTCGCGCTGGAACTCGGTGCGCACCGGCGACCGCTTCTCCGGGATATCGCGGTGGCTGGCGGAGCTGCGCGCCGCCCGCGGGTGCAGGATGCCGTCCTCGCGGGCTTCCAGTTCCAGGCGGATGTTTTTCACGGGTTGCTCGCGCAGTCGGGGCAGCAGAAGGCGTCAGCTGTGCTCTGCAGCGGGCAGCCGCCGCCGCACACGGGCAGCCACTCGCATTCCCGGCACTTCGCCATCGCCCAATCGCGCCGGCGCAGCGAGACCAGGAAGTCGTGGCCGTATATTTTTTCGAAATCGTCGTTGAGGATGTTGCCCAGGGGGCGGAAGAAGCTCTGGCAGGGGATGACCGTGCCGTCGGGCTCGACGGCCAGGTTGTATTTCCCCGCGGTGCACTGCTTGACCCCCAGGTCGTGTTCCACCGGGTTGAGCAGGCAATACTGGGTGGGCGTGTACCAGGTGAACTTCAGCCCTTCGACGTCCGCCCGCGCCTGCAGCCGCGTCAGCAGGGGCAGGAGCTCCTTCTCGCTCAAGCCCCGGTCGACGTGGCGCGATTTGCCCGCCTTGATGATCGAGTTGACGGCGAAGGAGCGGACCCCGAGGCCCTTGAGGAAGGGGACGATCTCCTCGATGCCATCGATGTTGGCCCGGGTGAGCGTGGTGTTGGTCAGCACATAGATGCCCGCCTCGACGGCGTTGCGGATCCCCTGCACGGTATGGCGGAAGGCGTCGCTCTCCACCATGCGGTCGTGGACCTCCCGGCGGTGGGACTCCAGGGTGACCTGCACGTAGTCCAGCCCGGCCTCCTTCAGTTGCTTAACATAGGCCGCGTCGGCCAGGCGCACGCCGTTGGTCAGCAGCCCGGTGATGGCGCCCAGGTCCTCGGCGAAGGTGACCAGCTCGACCAGGTCGTCGCGCAGGGTGGGTTCGCCGCCGGTGAAGTCGAAATGGGGGACGCCGTGCTTCCAGAGGGTGCGCATGATCTTTTTCCACTCCCCGGCGTCGAGCTCGGCCGACTCGCGGCGCTGGTTGTAACAGTGGGAGCAGTTGATGTTGCAGCGGTAGGTCAGGACCAGGTCCATGCGGTAGGGGGCGCTGACCGGCGTCTGGAACGCCTCGATCTTGTCGATGCCGAAATAGGTCACCGGGCAGACGTCGGCGCGGTTGACGAGCAGGTCGATCTTTTCCAGCACCTCGCGGTAGTCCCGCCCCGCCTTGGCCTTGCCGATGTGGAAGGCGGCGGCGAGCTGCCGGCGGCTCTCCTTGGGCGGCAAGCCGTCGAGAAAGTATTTGACCATGGCGGCGGCGGTGGCGTTGAGGTGCACCACCCGGTAGGCGTCGATCATCAGGATGGCCGTCTTGTCCTTCTCGACCCGCAGGTGCAGGCGCCGGGCGCCGAATTTGTCGGTGTTATAGTAATGATACAGGCCCGGGGCCAGGAATTCGCCGAAATCCTTCACGGCGTAGGCGCGCAGCAGCAGCGGCGTCAGCAGGAGCCAGACCGCCAGGAACACGAACAGCGCCGCCGGCCAGCCGTGGACGGCGCCGTAGCGCGACGTGCCGAGGTCCAGTGCCAGGAAACGCCCGCGGCTGAGGATCAGCCCGGCGGCAAGGGCGAAGAGAGCGGCGGCGGCGAGGGAGGCCAGGGAGACGACGACGGCTTTTTTGAATGAATAGGTCCTCATCGGCCGCCTCCGGCGCAGGCGCAGGCGCAGCCGGCGCAAGCGCAGGCGCAAGCGCAGCTGCTGCCCCCGCCGCTGCTGTGGCCGCTGGAGCTGGAATAATGCTGCACCGGCGGCGGGTTGGTCACTTGGGTCACCGCCGAGGTGAAGGCCGCGCTCTCGCCGAGCAGGGCGCCCGAGAAGACCTGCAGGGACTGGACGAGGCGGCTGGCCGAGGCGCTGACGGCCTGGCCGTACCCCTTGCCCGGGGCGGCGGCGCCCCCGAGCCCGAGGTCCGCTGCGGGAAGCTGCGGTACCAGTAATCGCCGACCCCGGTCCGGAAGAACGCGTCATCCGCGTACGGGCCCAGCTTGTTCTCGTATTCCGGGTCCAGCGCCAGCCATTCCAGGGACTGGGCCAGCTCGTCGGGCAGCTTCTCCCTGGGGCAGTTCTTCACCTGGTCCCAGGCCTTGTTCATGATCGACACGTAATACATGTTGGTCTCGCGCCGGGAAAAGCCGGCCATTTTTTTCTGCAACGCGGCGATCATGTCGGTGAACAGCTTGCGCAGCGCCGTTTTCTCCAACCGCTCGTCCTTGTCGATGGCGGCGCTGAAGGCGGTCTCGTATTCCTGCAGTTCCAGGCCCTCTTTTTTCTTGTACTGGAAGCGGAAGTCCTTGGCCGAGACCTCCTTGATCGCCAGCGCGTCCTTTTTCAACAGGCCGAAAATGACGAGCAGCAGCACCCGCGGCAGCGGCAGCTCCTGGAGCAGCGCCGCTTCGGGCGGGGTGAGGCCGCGCTTGATGCCGCCGCTTTCGATGCCGACGCGGGGCGGCAGGTACTGGCTCATGCGCCTGCGGCCGCTGCGCACGGCGAAAACAATGATCAGGACGATGATCCAGATCGGCGCCAGGGTGAAGGCGAAGGCGACGAAGGCGAAGATCGCGGAGAGCAGGGCCACGAGAATATTAGGGCGGGTAGGGGTGTAGACGGCGGCCACCAGGTTCCGGGGAAAAGAGGCCCCGGCGGCGTAGGCGGAGGTGGCGGGCCGGCCGAGCCAGAGCCAGCGGTAGACCACGACCCCGTTCTCGACCATGGCCTCGCTCGGCTGGTAACCGCTGTCGCCGAACGCATGGTATTTCACGTCATCGGGCTTGCTTCCGGGCGGCAGGTTGAACTGGATCTCGATGCGCTCGGACGTTCCCGCGACATATTTGCCGTCGTACCAGGTGGTCTTGAACTGCAGCGAGGCGAGGCGGTCGTCGTCGCTGTCCGGGTAGACCATGTTCGCGACGCGGATGGAGAATTCCAGGGTCCCGCTCCCGCCGGGCGGGATCTCGCTGCCCCCGAGATGGACCTCGACGCCGGGCTTGACGTATTCCGACTTGCGGATGTCGCTGAACGCGCTGCCGGCGATCGAAGCCCTGGCCGTGCCCAGGTCGTAGCTGTCGTTGGGCATGCCGATGTCCACGATGTCCACGGGGTGGCTGCCCGGCTGAGGGCTGAAGGTGATGGCGTAGCGGATGTCGACCAGGCCGTCGGGCCTCACGGTGAGCTCGGCCTTGAGGTCGTTGACCTTGAAATAATAGTCGGCGGCGGCGCCGGGCAGGCAAAGCGCCAGGGCAAGCAGCGCGGCCAGCGCCAGCTTCCGGGTCACCATTTCGGCTCCTCCTCGATCTGGTACTGGCTGTGGCAATAGGGGCAGGAGATGAACACCGCGCCCAGCTTCACGGTCACGTCATCCTTAGCGAGCTCGGCGCCGCAGTTCCGGCACTTGAGGATCTTGGCGTTGACCTCGCCGCCGATGTCGATCTTCTGCTCGACGACCACGGTCTCCTTCTTGCGGTAGGCGAGGAACAGGATGCCGAGGGCGACGAAGAAAAGCAGCAGGCCGAGGACGACGCGGCCGGTGATCAGGAAGGCCAGCCCGATGACGAAAGCGACGAACGAGAACCCCATGGCCAGTATTTTATCCATGAGGTGAACATAGCAAATCCTTTGGTTTTTTTCAACCGGTCGACCGGCTGGCGATTTTCAGGTTTCGCCCAAATAAAATATCACATTTTTCCCTATTGTTTTTTGTTTTTTCATTGCTAGGCTTTCCTAGGAGAGAGCATGAAAAAAATAGCATTGTTATTTTTGATCGGTATGTGTTTCCTGGCGTTGCCTGTCCGGGCCCAGATCAACCTGTTGCACGAATTTGCCGGCGGATCAAGTGATGGAGCATATCCGAGGGGAGATTTAATTCTTTCCGGAACTACTTTTTATGGCATGACTTGGATTGGTGGCGACACGAACAATGGAACTGTCTTCAAAGTTGAAATGGACGGTGATGGTTTTTCCCTGCTGCACGAATTTACCGGAGGCAATGATGACGGGGCGAGGCCAAACGGATCCCTTATCCTTTCAGGTTCAACTCTTTATGGCATGACATGGAATGGTGGTGACAGTGATATGGGCGTGATATTCAAGATTGAGACAAATGGCACGGGTTTCGCCCTGTTGCACGAATTTGGCGGTGGCGCCTTTGATGGAAAAAATCCGAGACGGATCCTTGATTATTTCTGATTCTACTCTTTATGGAATGACCGTTGAAGGTGGCGATATTAACGCGGGTACATTATTCAAGATCGATACGGATGGCAGTGATTTTTCTCTTTTACACGATTTTAGTGGGGGCACGAATGATGGAAGCGCACCTTTTGGATCGCTGCTTCTATCCGGTCGACACTTTATGGAATGACGATGGGTGGGGGGACAATGATACGGGTACGATATTCAAGATGGATTTGAGCGGCAGTGGATTCGCTTTATTGCATGAATTTGCCAGCTATGCGAGCGATAGGGCAACTCCACAAGGATCGCTGACCCTTTTGGATTCGACGCTTTTTGGGATGACCATGTATGGCGGCGACTACGACATGGGTATGATATTTAAAATTGATGTTAATGGAACGGGTTTCACCCTGCTTCATTCATTTGCGGGCGGCGTTGACGATGGCGCATATCCAAAGGGATCATTGCTCCTTTCAGGTTCGACACTTTTTGGAATGACTTCTCCGGATGATGCCTATTCCAATATTGGAACCTTATTTAAAATAGGGATCTGGGATCAGAATTCACCCTGTTGCACTCTTTTGCTGATGGAGCAGATGATGGGGCAAATCCATTTGGCTCCCTGGTCATTTCGGATTCGATCCTCTATGGCATGACTGTAGGCGGAGGTGATAATAGCCTGGGAGTGATATTTTCCTTGCCTCTCTTTCCCTGTGCCATTACCGGTACGGTTACCCATGAAGGTTTACCATTGGCCAACGTGGTCATGGATGGCCTGCCCGGCAACCCCAGCACCAACGGTGACGGCTTTTATTCAGCCACGGTCGCATCTGGCTGGACGGGAACCGTGACGCCCACCCGTCAGTATTATGACTTTTCTCCATCCTCCACATGGTATATCGGTATTGACAGCGATCATACTATAGATTACACGGCAGCCCTCATTCAACCCCTGGTTGTCACCGCTCCAGCCGCTTCTTCGCAATGGGAAAAAGGAAGAACGTATCAGATCACCTGGCTGAAGCAGGGAATTCAGACGCCAACGTCAAGATCGCGCTTTATAAAGATACCAGCACCCTGGTCCAGATGATCACCACCAACACGCCCAACGATGGCTCTTTCGACTGGCTGGTGCCCACGACGCTTGCCATCGGCAGCAACTATTTCATCAGCGTACACACCGTCGATAATTTGCTGTAGGACTACAGCGGCAAGTTCTCCATCATCGTTCCCACGATCACGGTCACCGCTCCGACCACCGGCACCATCTGGGTGCGGAACACCATAAATACCATCACCTGGAACAAGACCGGCACCCAGGACGCCAATGTCAAGATCCAGCTCTTTAAAGACGGGATCAGGACACTGGATATCACCCCCGGCGCTCCCAACAACGGCACCTTCGACTGGGCCATCCCGGCCACCCTTGCCAACGGCATCTACACCATCCGCGTCACCACCCTGGACGGCAAGGTGAAGGGGACCAGCAAGAGCTTTACCATCGCCAGGGGGGTGATCCAGGTCATGGACCCGCCGGCGGGCGCGCTTGGCAGCGGGGAGTCGCCCATGCCATCACCTGGAGCGGGGAGGGGACCCTCAACGCCAGCGTCAAGATCCAATTGTACAAGGGAACGACCCTGGTAAAAACCATAACCGCCACCACTGCCAATGACGGCAGCTTCGATTGGACGATCCCGGCAAACCAGGCGCCGGCGGCCAACTACCGGGTCCGCGTCACCACCGTGGACGGCAAGGTCACGGGGCAGAGCGGCCTGTTCGCCATCACCGGCGGCCCGGGCTGAAGGAACAGGCGCGGGGGGCAAAAAGAGCCTGATCGGTTCCGTTCTTTACTTTTACACTGACGCATGCTATCGTAACTGGCAATGAAAACAAAAAGAGCGCTATTCACGATCGCGATGTTTTTTGTTTTTTCTCGCCTGGACGTCAATTCTGTTTCCCGCTGATGCGGACAACCGCAGGGTCACCTTCTCCCCCGCCGAACCCTCACCCGGCCAGAAGTTGCTCTTCACCGCCAGCCATTTCCGCACCCCCAACCTTCTGCGCTGGGACATGGGCGATGGAACGGTGCTGACCAGCGGTGGCAGCGTAGCCAAGGGGCAGGACATGACCCTGGCTTATGCCTATCCGGCCGCCGGCCAGTACCTGGTCAAGGTCTATGATGACGGAGGCGATACAGATCTCCCCCCGGTCACGGCCCGGGTGACGGTCGCCTCCAGCCCGCGCGCGTTGCTGGTCGATCCCGAGCCGCCGCTGGCCGGCCGGGCCGTTGTCATCACCGCCGTGAATTTCCGCACGCCGGAAAAGATCGCCTGGGACCTGGGCGACGGCACCATGATCCCGCCCGGGAGCGGGGAGGGAGTGGTCATCCCCAGCTTCCAGGTCAGGCATGTCTATGAGAAAGCCGGCACGTACGTCGTGAAAGCCTATGACAACAACGGCGACCCAAGCCAGCCGCCCCTGACGCAGGCGCTCCGCGTCGCCGAGGTCCCCGCCGCCTTCGCCTCCCCGGTCGCCGCCCCGCAGGTCGCGCCTCCCGTGGTCCAGGTGAAAAAAGAGCCGGCCAAGGTCATCCCGGCCCGGGCGGAGCCGGCCCCGGAGAGCGAAGCTACGGTCCCGCGGCGCAAAAATTATCCCCTGATCAAGATCGGCCCTTATGCCGGATATCTTCGTCCCCATGACATGTTGTTGAAACAGATCTACGGGGATGGCGACGTGATCTACGGCGGCCGGCTGGGAATCCACGTCTGGAACGGATTCTATGTCTGGCTGTCGGCCTCGCAGTACAAGGTCATCTCCAAGACCACCTTCAGCGAGGACAAGACGACCTTGTCCCTGTTTTCCGCGTGCGCTTTCTTGCGCTACAGCCTGCGCTTGGGGTTCTTAAGCCCCTACGCCGGGATCGGTTTTACCAAATTGAGCTTCAAAGAGGAATCCGCGCTGGGGAATGTGTCCGGAAACGGGAACAATTCGGCTTATGAAGGCGGTTTCGAGATACGGATGAACCGCCATCTTATCCTGGATCTCGGTGCCCGGTACGATACGATCAAGGTAGAGCCTACCGGCTTCGAGATCGACCTGGGCGGTTTGCAGGCCGGTGTCGCCCTGCTGGTTTCTTTTTAAAGATCGATTTTTTTGTTGACATGCCGCGAAAATTATAGCAATATAGTAAATAATACAGTCTTTTTAATGGATTCAAAAGATCAAATAAAAGAGCATATCTCTATCGTCGATGTAGCTTCGCTTTATGTGAACCTGAAACCGGCAGGAAAAAACTTTAAAGCGCTGTGCCCCTTTCACACCGAAAAAACCCCTTCGTTTTTCGTCATGCCCGACAAGAACAGCTTCAGTTGTTTCGGTTGCCACCGCTTCGGCGACATTTTCACCATGGTCCAGGAGATGGAAAACCTCACTTTTGTCGAAGCCATGCATTTTTTGGCCGATAAATTCAATATTCCCTTGGAAAAAAGCCATTTCAACTCGGTAAAAAAGGACGATTACCTCCAATTGAACGAACTTGCCCTCGATTTCTTTAAGGAAAGCCTGTTTTCCGGCGCCGAGGGCAAGGCTGCGCTGGACTACTTGACCCGACGCGGCATAAGCAAAGACACCATCGAGGCGTTCTCCATGGGCTACGCGCCCAACTCTTGGGACGGCCTGACCGGACGCCTGCGGCAGAAGAAGGCGCCGCTGGACAAGGCGGTCGAGCTCGGTCTGCTGGTCAAGAACGAAAAGGGAAAGACCTATGACCGTTTTCGCGGCCGCATAATGTTCCCGATCTTTTCCGAGACCGGAGGCATCCTGGCGTTCGGCGGCCGTACGGTCGTGGATGACCCGGCTAAATATCTGAACTCTCCCGATTCCCCGGTCTACAAGAAAGGCAACCATCTTTTCGGCTTCCACCTGAGCAAGAACGCGATGAAGGAGGAAAAGGCCGGCCTGCTGGTCGAAGGCTACCTGGACATGATCACCCTCTACCAGGCGGGATTCCGCCATGCGGCGGCTTCCCTGGGCACCGCCATGACCGAAAAGCAGATCCACCTGCTCAAGAGGTTCTGCAACCAGATCCACCTTTTTTACGACCGCGACGCCGCCGGCGAGGCGGCGACCATCCGCAACATCGAAAAGTTGTTCGAGCAGAACGTCAACCCGCGCATCGTCGTCATCGAGGGGGCCAAGGACCCCGACGAGTTCATCCGCTCCAAGGGGGCCGACGCCCTGCGCGAGGCGCTGCTCAAGACCGAGGACGGCTTCAACTTCCTGCTGAACAAGGCCAAACGCGAGTTCGATGTCTCCGACCCCGCGGGCAAGCGCCGCGGCCTGGACATGGCGCTGGCCGCCATCGCCAAGATCAGCGACCCGATCATCCGCGATGAATACGTGCAGCGCACCGCCTCTTTTTTCCAGGTCCGCGCCGACCTCATCCAGCTGGAGATCCCCTCCGGCCAGAAGCTGGAAGGCGCCGCCGCGCCCCTGGAGATCAGCCTGATGGAGGAAAAGATCCTGGAAGCGCTGCTGCGCGTTCCCGACGTGATCCCGGAGATCAGGGAATTCTTCAGCGACGAGCTGCTGGCGTCGCTGGCCAGCCGCAATATCATCCGCCAGCTGTTCGCCGCCTTCGAAAAATACCGCGAATTGCGCTTTGCCGAGGTCGTCCAGCGCCTGAGCGCCGCCGAAAAAGCGCGTCTCAACGACGTTTTCGCCAAGAAGACCCTGGACAGCAAGGAGCGCGCCGAGACCGAGAAGGACATCGTCACCGCCATCAACAATTTCCAGAAAAAACTCGCGCAGAACAAGCTCAAGCTGTTGAACCAGGATATCGCCGTGGCCGAAAGGGAAAAAAACCAGGATAAATTGAAGCGCTTGATGAAACAGAAGAACGCCTTGATCCAAAGCAGGGGCGAACGTTACCGGGAGGAGCATGTCGAAAAAGAAACCTGAGAAAAAGGCGGCCGCCCCTGGCAAAAGCATGGTGAAACCGGCAGGCAAGCCGCCCGTCCCGCCCAAGAAAAAGCCCGCCCCCCCCTTGAAAAAAAAGCCGGCCGCGCCGTTGAAAAAGAAGCCCGCCCCCGCCTTGAAAAAGCGGCCGCCCGTCGCCGCCCGGAAACCCTCTGCCGCCGAGGTAAAACGGCCGGTTCCCGTTCCCGCAAAAAAGCAGGTTCCCGCTCCCGCAAAAAAGCAGCCGCCCGCGGCATTGAAAAAGCCCGCGACCGCCCCGGCGAAGAACAAGCTGCCCGAGCCCGCCGGCACGGTGGCCAAAAGCGCCGTCTCTTCGGTCATGCTCAAGGAGCTGGTCCAGCGGGCGCTGGCCGACGACGCCAAGATCAGCCATGAAAAATTCATGGATTTTTTGAGCGAGAACAACCTGCTGCCCAAGAAAAAGGAGATCAGCGCCCACCTGGCTTCGCTGGATATCCGCATTTTGAAGAAAAAATCGGCGCTGAGCCAGGAAAAGCTCGGCGAGTACAATAATTTCCTGACCAGTTTCCAGAAAGAGCTGAAAGCCATCCTGAAAAGGGTCAAGAAGGGCCTGGGCATCATCGAAACGTCCGCCATCAATTACATTTTCGGCGGCGACGAGACGGTCAGGAAGAACCAGAAGTACATCAAGCATTTCCTCAAGGAAAACGACATCAGGCCGTTCAAGGGGGCGGCGAAGAAACCCGCCAAGGCCGGGGGCGAGCGCTCCGAGATCGTCGGCGACCCGGTAAGGCAGTATCTCCGGGAAATGGGCAGCGTCAACCTGCTCTCGCGCAACGAGGAGATCAGCATCGCCCGCAAGATCGAGCGCGGCGAAAAAAAGGTCATCAAGGCCCTTTCCAAGACCAACATCGTCCTGAACCTGGTCATCCGGCTGGGGCAGGACGTCCTCGAAGGCCACAAGAACATCGACGAGGTCATCGAGGTCAGCGAGGATATCTACGACGAGTCCAAGAAACAGGAGCTGCGCGACAATTTCCTGCGCCAATTCGAGGAGCTGAACCGGCTGAAGCGCGAATTCAAGACCCTGAAAAAGTCGAAATCCTCCAACTTCGTACGCGCCAAGAAGCTGGTCGAGATCACCCACCTGATCCAGGACATGTCCATCCTTTACGAGCACCGGCGCGAATTCATCAAGAAGATCACCGACCTGAAGGAAAACTACGACCACGTGCTGGAGCGGGTCAAAAAGCTGAAGAGCCAGATGTCGCGCTGCTCTTCGCGCTCGGCCGAGCGCAAGCGCATCGGCGGCGAGATCGAGGAGCTGTACCGGCGCCTGGAAAAGAACGACGAGAAGTACGAAACCAACCAGGATGACCTTTTCAAGACCACCACCGACATCGAAGACGGCCTGAACCTGATCGAGATCTCCAAGAACGACCTGGTGCAGTCGAACCTGCGTCTGGTCGTCTCCATCGCCAAAAAATACATCAACCGCGGCTTGCAGTTCTCCGACCTGATCCAGGAAGGCAACATCGGCCTGATGAAGGCGGTCGAGAAATTCGAGTACCAGCGCGGCTATAAATTTTCAACCTACGCCACCTGGTGGATCCGCCAGGCCATCACCCGGGCCATCGCCGACCAGGCCCGGACCATCCGCATCCCCGTGCACATGATCGAGACCATCCACAAGATCAACCGCACCCAGAGGCGCCTGGTGCAGGAGCTGGGGCGCGAGCCGACCGAGGACGAGATCGCCAAGGAGAGCGCCTTCTCGTCGGAAAAGATCCGCAAGATCCTGAAAATCGCCCAGGAGCCGATTTCCCTGGAGACCCCGGTGGGGGACGACGACTCGCACCTGGGGGATTTCCTCGAGGACGAGAAGACCGTCTCACCCCCCGAGATCGTCTCGCAGATGAACCTCAAGGAACAGCTGGAAGTGATCCTTTCCACGTTGACCGACCGCGAGGCGCGCGTCATCCAGATGCGCTTCGGCTTGAACGACGGCAACGAGCATACCCTCGAGGAAGTGGGACAGGAATTCCAGGTCACCCGTGAAAGGATCCGCCAGATCGAGGCCAAGGCGCTCAGGAAGCTCAAGAAAAAGTCAAAAAAGCTCGTAAATTTCCTGGACAAGCCCGAAAATTACCGATAAACGTAGGGGCACGGCATGCCGTGCCCCGCGCTTCCAGACAATCGACATAATGGGCACGGCACGCCGTGCCCCTACATTTGACACTGATTTTTCTATCTCTTATAATGAAACCCATGGAAAATGACCGAGTAACCTTGAAGATCCCGCGCCCCCTTTATGAGAAGCTCAAGACCGTGATCGAAGGCAGCGGCTTCCGCAGCGTGAACGAGTTCGTGGTCTATGTGTTGCGCGACTTGATCGCCTTGAAACAGGGTGAATCGGAAAAAGACCTTTCCCAGGACGAGATCGACGCCATCAAGCAGCGTTTGAAAAATCTCGGGTATTTTTAGGACCCTGCCTTCAAAAAAATATTGATTTTTGAATACGATTGTAGTACGATTGGAGTATGAAGTCCATGAGATTCTCCATATTGCCGCGCCGCGTCAAGGACGTCCTGGCCAGCCGCATCATGCTGGTCCTCACCCTGGCGGCGGTGGCGCTCATCATGCTGATGGTGCTGGGGCTATACCTGAAGTCCAAGCCCATCCTTGAGAGCCAACCCTTAAGCGAGCTTCTCTTTTCCACGCGCTGGCGCCCCTTCCGCGGCCAGTTCGGCTTCCTGCCGTTCATCATGGGCACCATCTGGGTGACGGGGGTGGCGGTTTTGATCGCCGTCCCCCTGTGCCTGCTGACATCCCTTTATCTTTCCGAGTACGCCCATTCGCGGGTCAGGGAGTGGGTCAAGCCGCTGATCGACATCCTGGCCGGCATCCCCTCGGTGGTCTTCGGCGTCTGGGGCATGCTGGTCGTCGTCCCCTTCATCAAGGACGTGATCGCTCCTTTTTTCAAGGTCTTTTCCACCGGCTACAGCGTCCTCGCCGGCGGCATCGTCCTGGCCATCATGATCTTCCCGGTGATCATCCACGTTTCCCTGGAGATATTCCGCGCCGTCCCCCAGGAGGTGCGCGAAGCCTCGCTCGCCGTCGGCGCCACGCGCTGGCAGACGATCAAGCACGTGGTGATGCGCAAGGCCCTGCCGGGGGTGGCGGCCGCCGTCGTCCTGGGCATCGCCCGCGCCTTTGGCGAGACCATGGCCGTGCTGATGGTGGTCGGCAACGTGGCCAAGATCCCCCGTTCCGTCCTCGACCCCGCCTATCCGCTGCCGGCGCTGATCGCCAACAATTACGGCGAGATGCTCTCCATCCCCCTGTATGATTCGGCGCTGATGCTCGCCGCCCTGATCCTGCTGCTGGTGATCCTGGTCTTCAACGTCCTCTCGCGCCTGGTGCTGCTGCGCGTGGAAAGGAGCATCCGCTAGAAACATGGAACGCCGCAAAATCGAAGAAAAGGTATTCCAGGGGCTGATGATCTTCTCCACGGTGATCATCGTATCCAGCCTGGCCCTGATCCTGCTGACCGTCCTGGTCAAGGGGCTGCCGTACCTGACCGTGGACATGGTCACCAAGGTCCCGGAGGGGGGGTATTACCTGGGCAAGGGGGGCGGCATCCTGAACGCCATCGCCGGTTCCCTCTACCTGGCCGGCGGCGCCACCCTGCTGGCCATCCTCTTCAGCCTGCCCGTGGCGCTCTACCTGAACGTCTATTCCCGCCCCGACAGCCGGTTCGTTTTTTCCTGCCGCTTTGCCTTCGACGTGCTGAACGGCGTCCCCTCCATCGTCTACGGGGCCTTCGGCTTCACCATCATGATCTATCTGGGCATGCGGGCGTCCCTGCTGGGCGGGATCATCGCCATCGCCCTGCTGATCCTGCCCATGCTGATCCGCTCCATGGACGAGGTGATCCGCCTGGTGCCCCGCGAGCTCCTGGACGCTTCCTACGCCCTGGGCGCCACCCGCTGGGAGACGGCGCTGAAGGTGGTCGCGCGCCAGTCGCTGCCCGGCATCCTGACCGCGATCCTCATCGCCTTCGGCCGGGGCATCGGCGACGCGGCGGCGGTGATTTTCACCGCCGGCTTCACCGACGCCATTCCCAACATCCTGCACCCGCTGGACTCGCTGCTGCGCCCGGTCGCCACCCTGCCGCTGGCCATTTTTTTCCAGCTCGGAGTCCCCATCCCGGAGGTGCAGGGCCGGGCCTACGCCTCGGCGCTGATCCTGACCATCCTGATCTTGATCATCAGCGTGGCCGCGCGGCTGCTCTCCAGGAGACTGACCCGCCACGTCGTGAAATAGGAGCTCACCATGGATTACCGCACCCATATCAGCGTGCAGGACCTGAACGTCCACTTCCGCAGCGAGCATGTCCTGAAAAACATCAACCTGAGCATCCCCGACCGCAAGATCACCGCCATCATCGGTCCCTCGGGCTGCGGCAAGACCACCCTGCTCAGGTCATTCAACCGCCTCATCGATTCCACCGAGGGGGTGAAGGTATCCGGCCGGGTCCTGGTCGACGAGGAGAACATCCTCGACCCGAAGATGGAAGTGACCCATATCCGGAAAAAGATGGGGCTGCTGCTGCAGAAGCCCTACCCCCTGCCCATGTCGATCTACGACAACGTCGCCTACGGCCCCCGCATCCACGGCATCAAGGACAAGAAGCGCCTCGACGAGATCGTCGACCGTTTCCTCAAAAAAGCCAGCCTCTGGGACGAGGTCAAGGACAGGCTGAAGGAGCCCGCTTCCATGCTCTCCCTCGGCCAGCAGCAGCGCCTTTGCCTGGCCCGCGGGCTCGCCGTGGAGCCCGAGATCATACTCGGCGACGAGCCGACCTCGGCATTGGACCCGCAGTCGAGCCAGCGCATCGAGCAGACGTTCACCGAATTGAAGCGCGACTACACCATCATCATCGTCACCCATATCCTGCGCCAGGCGCGGCGCATGGCCGATTACGTGATCTTTCTCTACCTGGGCGAATTGATCGAGCAGGGGCCGGCCTGGGATTTCTTCAACAACCCCAAGCAGCCCATGACCAAGGAATACATCAAGGGCTTGATCAGCTGAAAAGTTAAAAGTAAAAAGGTAAAAGGTAAAAGTAAGAAATAAAGCACCAAATTCCAAGCACCAAATAACAAACAAATTCCAATCACCAAAAATCCAATGACCCAAACGAAGAGAAAAAACTGCCTGTGCCTTTGTCTTGGTCATTGGGATTTGGGATTTGTTTTTTGGAATTTTCTTCTCCTCACTTTTACCTTTTTCCTTTTACCTTTTACCTTTGTATGATAAAATGAACCAATTTCAAACGAAGCGCCTGTAGCTCAATGGATAGAGCGTTGGCCTCCGGAGCCAAAGGCTATGGGTTCGAATCCCGTCAGGCGCGAACTTTTTCGGAGGTCCCATGGGCACGTTGAACCAAAAGGTCAAGGACGACTTGGGCGCCGCCTTCAAGAACCTGACGCGGGTCGTCACCCTGAAATTCTTCACCCAGGAAGTGGAGTGCCGCTTCTGCAAGGAGACCCGGGAGCTGCTCGAGGAGCTCCAGGCGGCGACCGACAAGGTCAAGGTCGAAAGCTATGATTTCGTCAAGGACGCGGCCCTGGTCAAGGAGCTCGGAATCAGCCGCATCCCGGCCATCGCGGTCATCGGCGAGCGGGATCGCGGCATCCGCTTTTACGGCATCCCCTCGGGTTACGAGTTCGCCTCCCTGGTCGAGGCCATCCGCCTGGCCGCCGGCGGCGAGATGAAGCTGTCGCCCGAGACCCGGGCCTTCCTGGACGGAGTGGCCGGCGACGTCCACCTGCAGGTGTTCGTCACCCCCACCTGTCCCTACTGCCCACCGGCCGTGATCCTGGCCCAGCAGATGGCCTTTTACTCAACGCGGGTCAGGGCCGACATGATCGAAGCCACCGAATTCCCGCAATTGGCGCAAAAATACAACGTTTACGGCGTCCCGCGCACGGTGATCAACGAAAAAGATTCGATCGAGGGGGCGGCGCCGGAAGCGCAGCTCGTCGAAAAGATCAGGACTTCCCTGGGAAAATAAAGCCCCCCCGAACTTCCCGCGTGTGCCCCCGCCCGCCGCCCGGGGAGGAGTGTTGATTTGTGGTCCCGGGGAGTGTAAAATAAGCGCTAATGTCTGAAAAAGTAGCGATCATTCACGACTGGCTGAACGGCATGCGCGGCGGCGAAAAAGTCCTGGAAGAGATCCTCGCCATCTATCCCCAAGCCGATATCTTCACCCTGTTTTACGATTCTGACGCCGTGTCGCCGCTGATCCGCTCCAAGAACGTCCGGGCTTCGCGCCTGAACCGCAACCCCTGGATCCGCGGGCACTACCAGCAGTTCCTGCCCTGGTTCCCCCGCCACATCGAGGCCTTCGACCTGCGCGAGTATCCGCTGGTGATCAGCAGCTCGCACTGCGTCGCCAAGGGGGCGGTGCCGGCGCCCGAGGCGCTGCACGTCAGCTACGTCCATTCGCCCATGCGTTACGCCTGGGACCAGTATTATTCCTATTTTGCCGGCGCCGGCTTCTGGAAGCGCAAGGTCATCGAGCGGGAGATCTCGCGGCTGCGGGCCTGGGACGTCTGCAGTTCCGCCCGCGTGGATCACTTCATCGCCAATTCCAACCTGGTGCGCCAGCGCATCGAGAAATATTACCGCCGCGACGCCGAGGTCATCCACCCGCCGGTGGACAGCGATTTTTTCCAGCCGGCCGCCGACCCGAGCCGCGATTATTTTCTCCTGGTCACGGCCCTGGTGCCGTACAAGAACGCCGGCCTGGTCGTGGAAACCTTCCGGCAGACGGGCGACAGGCTGGTGGTCGTGGGCCGCGGCCTGGAGCAAAAGGCCCTGCGCCGGCTCGCCAGCGCAAATACCCAGTGGCTGCCGGCGGTCAGCGACGAAAAACTCCGCGAGTTGTACGGCAACGCCCGGGCCCTGGTATTTGCCGGGGTGGAGGATTTCGGCATCGCGCTGGCCGAGAGCCAGGCCTGCTCCACCCCGGTCATCGCCTTCGACCGCGGCGGCGCGCGCGACATCGTCGTGGACCGCGTCACCGGCGTGCTGTTCCCGGAGGCCACCGTCGCCGGGCTGAAGGCGGCGCTGGCCGATTTCGCCCGCCTCGACCTGGACGCCGTCGCCATCCGCGCCAACGGCCTCCGTTTCTCCGCGGCGCGCTTCCGCGAGGAATTCAAGCGCTCGCTGGCCGCGAAGCAAAAATGATCAGGAAACAGAGGGAGCAGCTGGCCCGGCTCTTCGCCCTGAGCGATGCCCTGGCGGTCGCCGGCGCTTTTTTCCTTTCCTTCTGGCTGCGCTTTCATTCCGGCCTGCTGAGCGTGCCCAGGGGGGTGCCGCGATTTTCGAGCTACCTGGTCGCCATCCCGTTCCTGCTGTTCATTCACATGGTCTATTTTTCCTACCAGGGGTTTTACCGCTTCAAGCTGCGTCGCAACCGCCTGGACGACCTGTTTTCGGTCATCCTGAACTGCGTCGCCGCCGCCTTCACCGTCCTGCTGCTCTTCAGCTACCTCAAGAGCTACCGTTTCATCGCCTTCGAGATATCCCACGTCTTCCTCGCCGTCTACGCGCCGGCGGCAGTGCTGTCGATCGTCCTGTGCCGCGCCCTGATGTTCAAGGTCTTTCGCCGCCTCGCCCTGGCGCGCAACGGCGTCTCGCGGGTGCTGATCGCCGGGCAGGGCGACCTGGCGGAGCTGACCGCGGCGAACCTGGCCAAGTACGGCCATTTCGGGCTGGAGGTCACCGGCTTCCTGGCGACCGCCCCCGGGGAGGGGGTGCTGGGCGGCTATGCCGACCTGGAGCGAGTCGTGAAAAAGCACGGCATCACCGACCTTTTCGTGGCCCTGCCCTTAAGCGAGTACGCGACCATCATGAAGCTGATCGAGAGCGGCAACAACCTGCTGGTCGACATCCGCCTGGTCCCCGACATCCTGCAGCTCGCCTCGCTGAAGGCCGGGCTGGAGCACATCGAGGGCATTGCCGATCATCAACCTGGGCGACATCCCCCTCGAGGGCTGGCCCGCCCTAAGCAAGCGGCTCTTCGACATCCTGGTCTCGGCCTGCGGCCTGGTCCTGTTCCTGCCTTTCGGCGCCCTGGTCGCCCTGCTCCTGAAGCTGGACTCGCGAGGGCCCGTGTTCCACTGCCAGACGCGCGTCGGCCTGGACGGCCGCATCTTCAAGATGATCAAGTTCCGCACCATGGTCCGCAACGCCGAGAAGGAGACCGGGCCGATCTGGTCGCCGCAGAACGACCCGCGCGTAACCGCGGTCGGCCGGGTCTTGCGCAAGCTCTCTATCGACGAGGTCCCGCAGCTGATCAACGTCCTGGTCGGCGACATGAGCCTGGTGGGGCCCCGCCCCGAGCGCCCCGAGCTGGTCGAGCGCTTCAAGGGGAACATCCCGCGCTACATGCTGCGCCACCGGGTGAAGACGGGCATGACCGGCTGGGCCCAGGTCCACGGCCTGCGCGGCAACACGCCGCTGGACAAGCGCATCGAGTTCGACATCTTTTACATCCAGAATTGGACCTTCCGCCTCGACCTGGAGATCATTTTCCGCACCATCCTCAAATTCCAGTTCATCGACAGGAACAACTGAACATGAAGACCATGAAGAAAAAGCCGGCCGCCGGGCGGCGCGCCTGCGCCGCCGCCAGTCCCAGCCTGCAAAAGCTGGGCCTTTCCCCGGAGTTCCATCCCTTCATCAGCAACCTGAGCGACCGCGCCAGGGACGCGGAGCGCATGCCCTTCATCGGCAGGGAAAATGAGCTGGAAGCCCTGATGGAGACGCTGCAGCGCAAGCTGAAAAAAGATATCGTCCTGGTCGGCAAACCCGGGGTGGGCAAAACCGCCCTGGTCACCGAGCTGGCCGACCGCATCAACCGCGGCCGGGTGCCGGACAACCTGCGCGGCAAGGTGATCCTGGAACTGGCGCTGAAATCGTTCTGCTATTCCCGGGAGTCCGCGGACCTGCTGGCCAAGGACTTCGAAAAATTGCTGGTCCAGGTCCGCAGCAACGGCGCGCGCATCATCCTGTTCCTGGACGAGATCCACGGACCGGCGCTGGGCGGCGGCGGCCAGCCGGCGCCGGGCGTCCAGGTCCTGGGGCAGCTGAAGGCCCATATCGCCAACCGCGAACTGCTGGTCATCGCCGCCGCCACCCCCGAGGAGTATTTCAAGTATATCAAGAGCGACGAGGTCATGGCCGCGAATTTTTCGGCCATCTTCCTCAGCGAGCCGGAAAAAGAGGAGATGCTGAACATCCTGCGCGGGGTGAAGGGCCATTTCGAGAAATATTACGGGCTGACGCATTCCCGACTCGCTGTTCGCCAGCATCTTCACCCTGGCGCAGCGCTTCATCCCGGTGCGCGCGTTCCCCGACAAGGCCATCGAGCTGCTCGATATCGCCTGCTCCAAGGCGGCGCTGAAAAAAGCCCGGGTTCTCGATGGCGACCATGTCCATCAAAGCATCAGCGCCATCTCCAAGCTGCCCATCGAGATCGTCCGCCTCGACACCCAGGCGCATTACCGCGGCATGCTCGCTTACTTGCAGGCGGCGTCGGTCGACCAGGCCGGCGCCCTGGAGGAAATTTCGCGGATCATCAAGCTGGCCAAGCTGGAGACCACGGCGAACGGGCCGCGGCCCGAGGGCATATTCCTGTTCCTGGGGCCGACCGGGGTGGGCAAGAGCTTCATCGCCGCCCGCATCGCCACCTACCTGTTCGGCAGCCGCGAAAAAATGCGCGTCATCGACCTGGCGGGCTTCAAGAAAGCCGAGGACGCCGGCAAGCTGGTCAGCGGCGACGCCGAGGGGGGAGGGGGCGTCCTGGTGCGCGAGGTCGAGAACCATCCCTTCTCGGTGATCTTTTTCGACAACATCGACGAGGCGCATTCGGCGGTCCTCTACTTCCTGGGCAAGGTGCTGACCAAGGGCGAGGTCGTCGACGACCTCGGCAAGAGGCACTACCTGGCCAATATCATTTTCATCCTCAGCCTGACGGGCATCGGCGAGGCGAAGAAGGGGGCGGCGATCGGCTTCGTCCAGGGGGATCCGCGCTCCGGGGAGGTCGTCATCGCTCCCAAGATCATGAACGTGCTGGACTGGGTCGACGAGATCATCCAGTTCGAACCCCTCAACCGCGAGCACTTGCAGCAGATCGCCGCCATCCAGGTCGCCGAGCTGGCCGCCGACCTGCTCGAGCGCTATCGCTGCCGGCTGGACGTGGATGGCGAACTGCTCAAAGTCCTGGCCGGCGAGGCCGAAAAATCGGGGCGCTACGCCCATGCCGTGGGTGAATTCATCGAGCGCGAGATCCGCCTGCCCGCCGTCGACCTGGCCACCCGGACCGACAAGGAACTGAGCTTGCGGGTCACGCTGGAAAAACACAAGGTGCACATCGCCGTCGTGTGAACAGGTGGAATCATGCCGAGAAACCTGAAGATCGACCATCTGCTGGCCGTCAAGACCTATCCCGAGGACGTGGAGATCAATTTTTCGTTCTCCAACATGGAATTCCTGCTGGCGCCAAGCGAGCTGCCTTTCAACCGGGAATCCATCCAGCTGCACGCGTTCCCCGGCGACGCCCGCGTCGGCAGCCGCCACCTGCTGGCGAGCCTGAGCCGCCGGGAGCAGGTGCCCGAGGAGAACATTTTCCTTTCGCTGGGCACCAGCCTGGCCAACTTCATCATCTGGGCCGCGCTGCTCAGGCGCGGCGACGAAGTGCTCATCGAGTTCCCGGCCTACGAGCCGATGTTCAAGGTGCCGGCCTACCTGGGGGCGAAGATCCGCTTCTGCAAGCGCGACCCCCTCGATTTTTCCCTCTCGTGGCCGCCATCGCCGAGAACGTCAGCGAAAAAACGCGCATGATCATCCTGACCGATTCGCACAATCCCTCGGGCAGCCAGATCACGGCCGAGGTCCTGCAGTACCTGCGCAAGCTGAACCAGGAGAGGAACATCGCCATTTTCATCGACGAGGTCTACGGCAGGTACTATCGCGAGCGCTCGCTTTTCGTCGACTACCCGGAGTTCATCGTCACCTCTTCGCTCTCCAAGTTCTACGGCCTGGGCTCGCTGCGCACGGGCTGGGCCTTCGCGCCGGCGGCGGTGGTCGAAAAAGCCCGCAATTTCAGCGACTACCTGACGCCCGAGCTCCCTTTCCCCTCGCTTGTACCTGGCCCACCTGCTGCTGGAGCACCCGCTGCTGCCGGAGTGGGAACAGCGCATCCGCCAGCGCATCAAGGCCAACCGCGAGATCATCGGCGCCTACCTGGACCGGACCGAATTTTTGTCCTGTTACATTCCCAGGAACGGGGTGCTGTTCTTCCCGGAGGTGAAAAGCTCCGTGGATATCGGCGCGTTTTACGACACCCTTTATAAAAAATACCGCATGGTCGTCACCGAAGGCAGGTTTTTCCAGATGCCGCGCCATTTCCGCATGGCCGGGGTCTGCGCGCCCGGCAAGCTGGCCCAGGGGTTGCAGCGGCTGGAGGCGGCGCTCAAAGGTTCGCCCGCCTGAGATCGGGCCGTCCGGCGGTCAAGGAGATCACCACCATGAAAAAATCGCTTGTCCTGCTGCTGTTGGCCTGCGCCTGCCTGCTGCCGGCGCAGAAGGACGCCTACCCGCTCACCGGCGTCGCGGAAAGCGGCCAGTTCCGGCTGCTGGTCAATGACAACGAGATGGCCGCCATCACCTACACCCTGGACGCCGCCGGGAATTACCAGCGTTCCTTCAAGCTGTCGCTGGGCGGGCAGAGCGTCGAGATGGACATGAAGATCCAGGGCGGCGCCGACGGCGACTGGCGGGCCATGGACATCAACGTCCCCGGCGAGGCGATCCGCGTCCAGCGCGAAGCGGGCAAGGCGGTTTTCAAGAGCAAGGACAAGACCTACAGCGTCGCCCTGCAGGACAAATCGATCATCTACGACAACTACGGGCCGGCGCTGGAAACGTTCTTTCTCAGGGCCTATGACCTGAAATCCGGCGGCAAGCAGAAATTCAGCCGTTTCATCGTCCCGGCCCAGTTCGTGGACATGGACCTGGAGTTCAAGGGCCGCCAGCTGCGCCGGGTGAACGGCGTCGAGACGCCCTGGCTGCTCTTCGAAGCCGGCATCAGCGGGCTGGCCATCGACATCTGGGCCGACGAGCAGCTGAAGGTCTACATGGTCCATGTGCCCCTGCAGAAGGCCACGTTCATCCGCAACGGCTATGACGAGCTGCTGGCCGCCATCGCCGAGGACCCGCTGGCCTCCAAGCCGGTCTATACGCTGGCGCGCCGGACCGAGATGGTCGCCATGCGCGACGGCGTCAAGCTGGCGACCGACCTCTATATGCCCCAGGGCGCCGCCAATGAAAAATTCCCGGTGGTGCTGATCCGCACGCCCTATAAAAAGGAAATGGGGGAGATGGACGCCCATTTTTACGGCCGCCGCGGCTACGTGGTGGCCATCCAGGACTGCCGCGGCCGCTTCGCTTCCCAGGGGCGCTGGGTGCCCTTTTTCAACGAGTCCCTGGACGGCTACGATACCGTCGAATGGCTGGCCGCCCAGCCCTGGTCGAACGGCAAGGTGGGCATGGTCGGCGGCTCCTATGTCGGCTGGGTGCAGCTCTGGGCGGCGGTGGCCCGCCCGCCCCACCTGGTGACCATCATCCCCAACGTGGCGCCCCCCGATCCCTTCTACAACATCCCCTACGAGTACGGCTCCTTCTTCATCTACGGCGCCATCTGGTGGGCCGAGATCCTTGAAACCGAGGCCACCGGCGACCTTTCCGGCAAGGCGATCGGCAAGATCGGCGAGCGGCGCTATGAAAAGATACTGAAGCGCCTGCCGGTGGTGGAGCTGGACAAGGAGATCTTCGGCCGGGTCAACCCCTACTGGCGCCAATGGATCGACAACGACCGCGACGGCGGTTTCTGGGAGCCGGTGAACTTCATGAAAAAACTGCGCGGCCTCGACCTGCCCGTCTTCCTGCAGTCCGGCTGGTTCGACGGCGACGGCATCGGTTCCAAGCTCAATTACGCCCAGCTGAAACAGAGCCGCAACCCCAGCCAGAAGCTGATCCTCGGCCCCTGGGGGCACAGCGACACGGCCAGCCCCCGCTATGGCGACTACGAATTCGGCAAGGAGGCGGCGCCCGACCTGAAGATGATGTACCTCAAGTGGTTCGACCACTGGCTCAAGGGCCTGGACAACAAGATCCTTGACGAGCCCCTGGTGCAGATCTTCGTCATGTTCGCCAACCAATGGCTGACGGGCGCCTACATATCCGCTGCCCCAGACCCAGTTCCGCAAGCTCTATCTCGCCAGCGCCAAGGGGGCCAACACCTCCCGCGGCGACGGCACCCTGTCATGGGCGCCGCCCGCTTCCGGAAAGGAGTTCGATGCCTACGTCTATGACCCGGGCGACCCCACCCCCCATCCCGACTGGTATTTCAAGAGCGATTCCGAACTGAAAAACGAGAAAAAGCGGGTCCTGGACACCCAGGCGGAGAAAGAGCGCGCGCAGGGCTTCCACGAACAGGTGACCGCCGCCAGAAGGGACATCCTCGTCTACCAGACGCCGCCCCTGGAAAAGCCGGTCACCATCGCCGGTCCCGTTTCCGCCGTGCTGAACGCCTCCACCTCGGCGCTGGACACCGACTGGTTCGTCACCCTGATGGACGTCGACGAAAAGGGGAAGATCTTCCCCCTGGTCCACGGCACCATCCGCGCCCGTTTCCGCGAGTCCATGGACGCGCCCCGCTTGCTGGAAAAGGACAGGGTCTACGAGTATGCCATCGACATGTGGCAGACGGGGATCCTGTTCCAGAAAGGGCACCGCATCCGCGTCGAGGTCGCCTCGGCGCTCTTCCCCATGTTCTCGCGCAACCTCAACACCGGCGGCCACAACGAGAAGGAAAAGCGCTACGTCAAGGCGTCGCAGAAGGTCTTCCACTCGGCCCAGCATCCGTCCTTCGTGGTCCTGCCCGTGATCGAAACGCCCTAAGTTGCATTTGAGCAGCGCGCGAGCGCCTGGTTCTGGGCGGGGGTGATGGACTTGAAAGCGATGCCCACGCCGGGCAGCGAGCGGAAATCGCCTCCCCAGGGCCGGCTCCATTTGACCTCGCCGGCGATGGCGGTCTTGTCGTCCCAGTCGCTGATGGTCAGCCACACCGGGTCCCCCACCTGTTGCTCCTGGGAGGAGATGACGAAGCAGCCGTATGGGGAGATGTTCCAGGTGTTGGCCTTGACCGGTTTTTCCTGGCCGTTGAACCGGACCTGGGCGTTGAAAAAAAACTCCCGGCGCGTCGTGGCGCGGATGCCGCGCGGCTTCATGGCCCGGCACTGGTTCTGGATGAAGTCGTCCAGGATCTTGACCTCGTGCTGGCGCGCCATCAGCCAGCCGCCGTTGGGCTCGAGCGGCGAGGGCTTCTGGTCCTGGTCGCCGATGTAGAGGATGGGAAAGATCCGGTCCAGCGCGTAGACGAATTCCTTGTCGGCGTGGACCGAGCCGATATGGGTCCACATGTCGATGATCAGCCCGGCGTAATGCTTGTCCAGGCAGCCCTTCTTCAGCTCGTCGATGCCGGAATAGGTTTCGAAAAGGATGTTTTCGCGGCCGGACATCAGGTCGCGGTAAAAGCCGCGCGTGTTCTCCTGGCGGGAGATCAGGGCGATGCGCAGCAGCGGGATGATCATGGGCGATCTTTGTCGGCGGACCGGGTTTTCATGTTTTCTCCGTTTGCAATTGCATTATAGCAAAAAAAGAAATTAAAATCAGCCTGGAGTAGATTTAATAAACCGCCGCAGGGACATGAAGGCCGAGAGCAGGCCGATCCCCGAGCCGGTGATGAGCAGCTGCCAGAAGATCCGCAGCGGCAGCTGTTTGAAATCGATCAGCTGCTTGACGATGTTGAAGACGAACCCGGCGTAGACCGGGAAGGCCTTGATGGTGAGCAGCAGCAGCCCGCAGGCCAGCAGCCCGCCCAGCGACCCCAGGATCAACCCCTCGAGGAGGAACGGGGTCTTGATGTACCAGTCGGTCGCGCCCACCAGCCGCAGGATGGTGATCTCGTCCCGGCGGTAGAAAATATTGATCTTCACCACGTTGAAAATGATGAAGATGGAGACGATCAGCAATATGGCGCTCAGGAAAAGGCCGGCAAAAGAGGCGAATTTCTTGATCAAGGCGATCTTCCGGGCCCAGTCCATGTTGAGCTGGACGCTTTCCACCAGGCTGTTCTTCCCCAGGTCGCGGCTGAACGTCTCGATCTGCACGACGCTGCGGGCCTCGGAGCGGAACTTGACGTCGATCGAGGCCGGGAAGGGGGAATCGCTGAATTCGGCCAGGATGTATTCCAGCTCGGGGAATTCGCGGGCGAAATTCAGGCGCGCCTGGTCCCTGGAGGTGAAACTGACCTCCTTGACCAGCAGGTTGCCCTCTATCTTTTGCAGCAGCTTTTCGATGGCGGCGCCGTCGCTGTTGTCGCGGATGTAGAATATGGCCTCGACGTTCTCGCTCAGGCGGCTGATATAGCGGTCCAGGTGAAAGGAGATGAAGCTGAAGATCCCCGGCACCAGCAGGGTGAAGGCGATGATCCCCAGGCAGAGGAAATTGACCGACTTGTTGCGCAGGATGTTGGTCATGGCCTGCTGGACCGCGCGCAGCATGAATTTCATCAGACCGCCTCGCTGGCGCGGTCGAGGACCAGCTGCCCTTTGTCCAGCTTGATGATGCGCTTGGGGAAGAGATTGATCAGGTTGAGGTCGTGGGTGGCGATGATGGTGGTGATGCCGCTGGCGTTGATCTTTTCGAAGATGCGGATGACCTCGATGGAGAGCTCGGTGTCCAGGTTGCCGGTCGGCTCGTCGGCGATGAGGATCTTGGGGTTGCCGATCACGGCGCGGGCGATGGCCACCCGCTGCTGCTCGCCGCCGGATATATGGGAGGTGAGGTAGCGCTTGCGATGGCTGAGGCCGACCAGGGCCAGCGTGCTGTTGACCTTCTTTTCCACCGCCGCCCTGCGCTCGCCCCGGACCAGCAGGGGCACGGCGACGTTCTCATGCACGGTGCGGTTCATCAGCAGCTTGAAGTCCTGGAAAACGATGCCGATCTGCCGGCGCAGCCGGTAGAGCTTGCCGGGCGGGATCAGGGTGCTGTTGACCGAGTCGATGAGGATCTGGCCCTTGCTGGGCTCCTCTTCCTTGTAGATCAGCTTGAGCAGGGTCGATTTGCCCGCCCCGGAGGCGCCGGTGAGAAAGACGAATTCCCCGCGCTCGATGGAGAGGTTGATGTCGCTCAGGGCTTCGTTGCTGCGGAAATACTGCTTGTAAACGTGGAAGAACTGGATCACGGCCGGGAGAGCAATTCCTTGCCGGCGCCGGCGATGTCCGCGGCGGTCAGCTTGAAATAGGCGTAGAGGTCTTCCGGCTTGCCGGAACGGCCGAACTGGTTGTCCATGCCCATGATCGTCATCCGCACCGGGCGGCGCTGGGACAGGAACTCGGCGCAGGCGCCGCCGAGGCCGCCATGGACCGAGTGGTCCTCGACGGTGAGGATGCGCCCGGTCTTTTCGGCGTAGCGCAGGAGGATATCCCCGTCCAGCGGCTGGATGCTGGAAAAATCGATGACCGCCGCCGAGACCTTCTCCGCCGCCAGGATCTCCGCCGCCTGCAGGGCTTTCTCGACCATGGCGCCCATGGCGACCAGGGCGATGTCGTCCCCGTCGCGCAGCAGGGGGGCCTTGCCAAGAGCGAAGCGGTGTTCGGGCCCGAACAGCGTCCGCAGGTTGTTGCGCGTCAGGCGGATGAAGAACGGCCCCGGGGTGGCGGCGGCGAATTCCACCGCCTGCGCGGTTTCCACGGCGTCGGCGGGCACGATCACCGTGATCCCGGGCAGGGAGCGGGCCAGGGCGATGTCCTCCAGCGCCTGGTGGGTGGCGCCGTCTTCCCCGACCCCCAGCCCGGCGTGGGTGCCGACCAGCTTGACGTTGGCCTGGTTGTAGCATACCGACTGGCGGATCTGGTCGAAGACCCTGCCGACCAGGAAAGCGCAGAACGAGCTGGCGAACACGGTCTTGCCGGTCAGGGCGATGCCGGCCGCCGTGGAGATCATGTCCTGCTCCGACAGCCCCATGTCGAAGAAGCGGCCGGGGAACTCCCTGGCGAAGACCTGGGTCTGCGTCGACTTGGCCAGGTCGGCGTCGAGGACGACCAGGTCGGGGTTCTCGCGGCCCAGCTTGAGCAGGGTCTGCCCGTAGGCGCCGCGCAGGCTTTCAACGGCCATGCCCGAGCTCCTCCAGCGCCGTCGCCGTTTCGCCGGCGTTGGGCGCCTGGCCGTGGAAATTGACGTTGTCCTCCATGAACGACACCCCCTTGCCCTTGACGGTGCGGGCGATGACCATGGTCGGCTTCTCGCGCTCGAGCCGGAAGGCGGCGAGGGCGGCGGCGATGGCGGCGAAATCGTGGCCGTCGATCTCATGGACCCGCCAGCCGAACGATTGCCACTTGTCGCGGAGCGGGCGCAGGTCCTTGATGGCGCTGACGCGGCCGTCGATCTGCAGGTCGTTGGCATCGAGGAAGGCGCAGAGGTTGGCCAGCTTGCGGAAGCCGGCGGTCATCGCCGCCTCCCAGATCTGGCCCTCCTGCGTTTCGCCGTCGCCGATCAGGGCGAAGACGCGGGCCGGGCTGGCCGCAGGGCGGAGGCGCAAGCCCAGGGCCATGCCCGAGGCCATGGAGAGCCCCTGGCCCAGGGAGCCGGTGGAGGCGTCCACTCCGGGGGTATAGAGCCGGTGCGGGTGGCCCTGGAGGCTGGAGCCGGCCTGGCGCAGGGTGTCGAGGAGCTCCGCCGGGAAAAAATCCCCGTTGCGCCAGGGCGGCGTAGAGCACCGGGGCGGCGTGCCCCTTGGACAGGACGAAGCGGTCGCGGTCGGGGAGGCCGGGGTGGAGGGGATCGACGTTCATCTCGCGGAAATACAGGTAGGTCACGATATCCGCGGCGGAGAGCGAGCCGCCGGGATGGCCCGAGGCGGCACGGCTGATCATGCGGATGATCTTGATCCGGATCTGGCGCGCGATCTCGATCAGGTCGGCCATTTCTCGCTCGTTCATCAGCGGACTCCCTGGCGGCTGGATCAGATTATTCTTCAACCTCGTCGACGATCTTTTTAAAAAGGATGCGGCCGCAGCTTTCGCAGACCAGCACGTCGTTGGAGATGATCATCTCGCTCAGGACCTGCGGGCGGATCTTGATGTTGCAGACGCCGCAGAAATCGGTATGCACGTAGGAGACGACCTTGCCGGCCTTCTTGGCGTACAGGTTGTCGTAGGCTTTGAGCAGCTTGGGGTCGACGCGGGTGCGCATTTCCTTCTTGTTCTGCGTCTCCTCGGCCAGCTTGTTCTTGTGATAGTCGAGGTTGCTGCGCATGTCCTTAATCTGCTGGTTGTAGGTCTCGGCGATCTTCTTGAACTCGCCCTCGGCTTCGCGGATCATGCCCATGATCTCGTCCGACTCGATCATCTTTTCGATTATTTTTTCTTCCACCCCGACAATGTTGGCTTCCTCGAACTTGATCTCGTTGCTGAAGCCCTGGTATTCCTTGTTGGTGGTCACCTTCTTCATCTGTTCCTTGTATTTGCCGATCTTGTCGCGGATGGCGGCGATCTCGCGTTCCAGCTTTTTCCGCTCCTCGCTGTTGTGGTTGAGCTTTTTCTTGGCTTTCTCGATCATGTCGGAGCGGGAGTCGCGCTCGTCCTCCAATTCCTTTATCTTGAGCGGGATCTCGCGGATGATGGCCTCAATTTCCTTCAGTTGGTCGTCTTTTTGCTGCAGAGCGTATAGAATGTCGAGTCCTTCTTTCAAGTATACTCCTTGACTGGACGCATATATTGGGCCTACCAGGATTCGAACCTGGAACCAACCGGTTATGAGCCGGTAGCTCTAGCCGTTGAGCTATAGACCCCCGCCAGTCGTCAGGGTAGCAAAATCAAGGCCGCCTGTCAAGTCCGGATTACGGTTTTGCAGCGCTATTTTTGCGATTTCCCCGCCCCCGGAGTTGACAATTTTTGTTAATTCGGTATATTTAAACAAAAATGAGAAAAATCATATTCCTGTTCGCGGTTCTCGGGCTGTTTCTCCCCGTCCATTCTTTTTTCCCCTTCGTTTACGGGGCCCGCTCCCTGGCGCTCGGCTACTCCTCCCTGGCCTTCAACTACGACGTGAACGCCCTGTACATCAACCCCTCCCTGTTGACTTCGCTTTCCGCCGCCATGGGCGGTTTCCAGTACCAGAACAGCTTCCTGGATTACCGGGACATCAGCGGCCGGCTGTCGGGGATCGACATCCACGACCTGGAGGATTTTGCCGGGCTGGACGCGGGACGGCAGGCGGCGCTGCTTGCGGAATTGAACGAGGTTTTCGCCGCGCAGTCGCCGATCCACGGCTTCCAGATGCGCGGCCCCGGCTACGCCGGGAAGGGATACGCCATCGCGGTGGCCACCGTCGACGCCGCGCTCATCCAGCCGCTGGCCAACCCGGTATTGGGCAAGCTGCCGGCGGAGATCACCAATGCCGACATCGCTTCCCTGAGCATGAAGCTCATCGGCTTCCACTATACGGATTACTCGCTGGCGGTCGCCATGCCTGTTTCGCGGGGGATTGCGCTGGGAGCGACCGTGCACTACCTGAAGGGCGAGAACACCGTGTTCAACGCCGCGCTCATCGCCGAGCCGTTCCGCAGCGGCGCCACCGCCAGGGATCTCCTGCGGGCGGTCTGGTCGGGGGCGGAGAACGGCTTTGCCAAGCTCAACCTCGACCTGGGGGCCAGCGCGGAGTTCGGCCAGTTCTTCAAGGCGGGCATCGTGGCCCGGAACGTCGGCAACCCGGTCATCGGCACCGACGGGGGCGACCTGCGCCTGGCGCGGCGCCTGGTCGCCGGCCTGGCCTTCCGCCCCAGACGGCCAGACCGGGATCTACCTGGACATCGACATCGCCCGCGCCGACCTCTATTTCAACGGCCGGGACGCCCAGCCGGTCTCGCTCGGCCTGGAAAAAGGCCTTTTCCAGAACCGGCTGCTCCTGCGGGCCGGTTTCCTGAGCGACCTGGCCGCGAAGTATTTCCTGGGTACCAAGGCCAACGTCCTCTACGGGCTGGGCTGCGGTTTCAACCTGGGAAACTTCCTGTTCGATCTCGCCCTGGGCCTGGACCCGCAGGGACGCGTGAAAAATCTCGGGATTTCGGGATTCTACATGCTGAAGTGAAAAAATTGACAATTGAGATTTCTTTTACTACAATATAAACAATGGCTATGCGTTTAGGAGATTTTTTACTTAAAGAAAAAAAAATAACGGAAGAGAAGCTCCAGCACGCCCTGGAGGTCCAGAAAAAGGAACCGGGAAAGCTCGGCAGCGTCCTGATCCGCCTCGGCCATGTCACCGAGGAGGATATCGCCCAGGTCTTGAGCAAGCAGTTCGGCTACCCGTCGATCAACCTCTCCAAGTTCGAGATCGACGAGAAGGTGATCGAGCTGATCAAGCCCGACATCGCCCGCAAGCACGTGGTGATCCCCATCCACCGCATCGGTTCCAACCTCACGCTGGCGATGGCCGACCCCTCCAACCTGTTCGTGCAGGAGGAGATCCGCTTCTCCACCAACCTGCGCATCCAGGCGGTCATTGCCCCGGAGTCGTCCATCCTGGAGGCCATCGACAAGTATTACGGCTCATCCACCGGCATCGAGGCCCAGAAGTTCCTCGACGAGATCGAGCTCAGCGAGGATTCCACCGTCGAGGTCATGGAGACCAAGGATGACGAGGGCTACGCCGAAGGCGACATCGACGAGGACGCGCCGGCGATCAAGCTGGTCAACCTGATCTTCAACGACGCCATCATCAAGGGCGCCTCGGACATCCATTTCGAGCCCTACGAAAAGGAGTTCCGCGTGCGGCTGCGCATCGACGGCGTGCTGCACGAGTACATGAAGCCGCCGATGAACCTGAAGAACAAGGTCACCTCCAGGCTCAAGCTCATCGCCGGCATCGATATCGCCGAGCGCCGCCTGCCCCAGGACGGCCGCATCAAGACCAAGATCGACACCAGCACCCTCAAGAAGGTCGTGGACATGCGCGTCTCCTCACTGCCCACCATCCACGGCGAGAAGATCGTCATCCGCATCCTGGACAAGGACCAGCTGAAGCTGGACATGACCCAGCTCGGTTTCGAGCCGCTCTCGCTGCAGAAGTTCGAGAAGAACATCAAGGAGCCCTGGGGGATCATCCTGGTCACCGGGCCGACCGGCTCGGGCAAGACCAACACCCTGTATTCCGCGGTGGCGAAGCTGAACGACGAGGAAGTCAACATCCTGACCGCGGAAAACCCGGTCGAATTCAACATCTTCGGCATCAACCAGGTCAACATCAAGGAGCAGATCGGCCTGACCTTCCCGGCCGCCTTGCGCACCTTCCTGCGCCAGGACCCCAACATCATCCTGGTGGGCGAGATCCGCGACTTCGAGACCGCCGACATCGCCATCAAGGCCGCCCTGACCGGCCACCTGGTGCTTTCCACCCTGCACACCAACGACGCCCCCTCGACCATCGCCCGCCTGATCAACATGGGCATCGAGCCCTTCCTGGTGGCCAGCGCCGTGCGCCTGGTCCAGGCCCAGCGGCTGATCCGCCGCCTGTGCAGCGGCTGCAAGGCGGTGGGCAAGATCCCCGCGCAGACGCTGATCGAGATCGGCTTCAGCCCCGAGGACGCCAAGGCCATCCAGATCTTCGAGCCCAAGGGCTGCGACAAGTGCAACAACACCGGCTACAAGGGCCGCGTCGGCCTCTTCGAGGTCATGGAGCTCGACGAGGAGATCCGCGAGATGATCATGATCGGCGCCTCCACCTCCGAGCTGCGGCAGAAGGCCAAGGAAAAGGGGATGCTCACCCTGCGCCAGAGCGGACTGGAAAAGATCAAGCAGGGGATGACCTCGATCGAGGAAGTGTTACGGGAAACGTCAAAGATGTAAGGAGAGAGCATGGCATTGCCACTTCCGCAATTATTGAAGATCATGGTCGACGAGGGGGGACCGACCTGCACATCACCACCAACTCTTCTCCCTTGATCCGCGTCCATGGCCTGCTGAAGAGGATCGAGCACCCTTCGCTCTCGCCGTCCGAGACCAAGCAGATGATCTACAGCATCCTGAACGACAACCAGAAATACAAATTCGAGGAAAACTGGGAGCTTGACTTCTCCTTCGGCATCAAGGGCCTGGCCCGCTTCCGCGCCAACGTCTTCATGCAGCGCGGCGCCGTCGCCGGGGCGTTCCGCCGCATCCCCTACGAGATCTGGTCGTTCGAAAAGCTGGGGCTGCCCGCCATCGTCCCCCAGATGACCAACAAGCCCCGCGGCCTGATCCTGGTCACCGGGCCGACCGGCTCGGGCAAGACCACCACCCTGGCCTCGATGATCGACAAGATCAACAAGGAGTTCCCGGTGCACATCATCACCATCGAGGACCCCATCGAATACCTGCATTCCCACCGCAAGGCCATGGTCAACCAGCGCGAGCTGCACGCCGACACCAAGAGCTTCCCGCTGGCGCTGCGCTCGGTCCTGCGCGAGGACCCCGACGTGGTGCTGATCGGCGAAATGCGCGACCTGGAGACCATCCAGGCCGCCATCACCATCGCCGAGACCGGCCACCTGACGTTCGCCACCCTGCACACCAATTCCGCCGCCCAGACCATCAACCGCATCATCGACGTTTTCCCGCCGCACCAGCAGGACCAGGTCCGCACCCAGCTGTCCATGAACCTGGAAGGCATCATCACCCAGGCGCTGCTGCCCAAGGCCGACGGCCGTGGCCGCTGCCTGGCGGTGGAGGTGCTGATCCCGACGCCCGCCATCCGCCACCTGATCCGCGACAACAAGATCCACCAGATCTACTCTTCCATGCAGATGGGGCAGGAAAAATTCGGGATGATCACCTTCAACCAGTCCCTGGCCAACCTGTATTTCAAGCGCGACATCTCTCTGGAGCTGGGCATGAGCATGTCCCACAATCCCGAGGAGCTGCAGGAACTGATCAACCGCGGTCCCACGGCTTTGTCCAGCCAGTTCAAGACGGGCCACGCCCCGGCGGCGGCCGCCAACGCCGGCAAGGCGCACTAACCAAGGGGGAACACATGCCAATATTCAAATATCGTGGGAAGAACAAGGTCGGCAGCATCATCGAGGGCGAGCGCAGCGGCCGCAGCTCCAACGAGATCGTCACCGCCCTGGAGAAGGAGCAGATCCAGGTCCTGAGCATCGAGCGCAAGAAGCTCAAGCTCAACATCCCCTTCATCGGCGGGCGCAAGAGCGTGTCGCTCAAGACCATCGCCATTTTCAACCGCCAGCTGTCGGTCATGTTCAACGCCGGGCTGCCGATCACCCAGGCTATCGGCATCCTGGGCACGCAGCAGAAGGACAAGTTTTTCCAGGGCGTGCTCCTCGAGGTGCGCAAGGACGTCGAGGCCGGCGCCAACCTGTCCAACGCCATGAGGAAGCACCCCAAGGTCTTCAACGAACTGTACACCAGCATGATCCAGGCCGGCGAGGCGTCGGGCAACCTGGACACCATCCTGCTGCGCCTCTCGCAGTACGTCGAAAACATGAATAAACTGCTGGGCAAGGTGAAGTCGGCCCTGGCGTACCCGATCGCCGTCCTGGTGATCGCCTTCGTGCTGACCGGCGTCATCCTCTGGAAGGTCGTGCCGGTGTTCACCGACATGTTCTCGCAATTGGGCGCCGAGCTGCCCCTGCCCACGCAGATCGTGGTCGGGGCCAGCAATTTCCTGGTGGCCAATTTCTTCTTCGTCGTCATCATCATCGCCGCGGTCATCTTCGCCTTCCGCTCCTACTACGCCACGTTCAAGGGCCGGCGCGTGATCGACAACATCAAGCTCAAGATCTGGATCTTCGGCGAGCTCCTGATCAAGGTCGCCGTCGCCCGCGTCACCCGCACCCTGGCCACCCTGCTCACCTCCGGCGTCGAGATCATCGAGAGCATGACCATCACCGCCAAGACCTCCGGCAACTCCATCATCGAGGACGCGGTCCTGAAGAGCCGCTCCCTGGTCCAGGAAGGCAAGCCGCTCTGGGAATCCTGGGAAGAGACCAAGCGCTTCCCCTACATGGTCACGCAGATGGTCGCGGTCGGCGAGCAGACCGGCTCGCTGGCGACCATGCTCGGCAAGGTCGCCGACTTCTACGACGAAGAGGTCGACCAGTCCGTCACGGCGCTGGTTTCGCTGATGGAGCCGCTCATGATCCTGCTCCTGGGCGGGATCGTCGGCGGCGTCATCATCGCCATGTACCTGCCTCTGTTCGACATCATAGGAAAGGTCGCCTGATAGAAGAACTTGATCGCCGTTGAAGATCAGAAGCTGCACAAGAATTTAGTATTCCTCAACTCTATCCGCATCGCGATCCTGTCCGCCCTGGCGCTGGTCTCGGGCATCATCCTGCTTTTCTTCTCCGCCCCTTTTTCCCTGCTGACCATCATCCTCTCGCTGGCCGCCGCCATCGTCGTCAGCATCCTGTTCTTCCCCCTGGCCCGCCTGATCCACACCCGGGCGCTGCTCTACCTCCAGCTGAGCTTCGACATCCTGCTGGTCACCCTGCTGGTCTACCTGTCGGGCGGCATCGTCAGCCCCTTCTATTTCCTCTACATCCTGCCCATCATCGTCGCCTCGATCTTCCTTTCCCGGCGCGACACGGTCATCATCGCCACCGTCTCCTTCATCTCCTTCGGCATCCTCTCCGACCTGCTCTACCTGAAGATCATCCCCTTTTACCCCAGCTTCGACGTGGGGGACGTTTCCCTGGGGACGTTCATCTACAACCTGCTGATGAGCTTCATCGCCTTCTCCAGCGTCAGCCTCATCTCTTCCTATTATTTCGTGAGGATCCGCCGCACCGGCGAGCAGCTGAAGAACATCCAGGAGAACCTGCAGGACATGATCCTGCTGAACAACTCGGTCATGGAAAAAATGGAGAACGGCTTCGTCACCTCGGACGCCGAAGGGGCGATCGTCTCCTACAACGCCAAGGCCGCCATGTTCCTGAACTTGAAGAAGGGGGGGAACATCTTCGACCTGCTGCAGGTCCGGGACGACCTGCCGGAGATCAAAAAGATCTGGCAGAGCAACAATTCCTACTACTTCGAAAAGAGCCTGCGTGGCTTCTCGCTGGGCATTTCCATCTCCGCCATCGAAAAAGTCTCGACCTTCGAGAGCCTGCTGGTCTTCCTGATCACCGACCTGAGCGCCATCAAGGAGATCGAGGGCAAGCTCAAGGAAAAGGAGCACCTGGCGCTGATCGGCGAGCTGGCCGCCGGCATCGCCCATGAGATCCGCAACCCCCTGGCGTCGATCTCCGGCTCGGTGCAGTTCCTGCGCCGCGAGCTGGCGCTGGCGCCCGACCTGCGCAACCTGATGGACATCATCGTCAAGGAGTCCGAGCGCCTGTCGGCCTTCATCGAGGAGTTCCTGAATTTTTCCCGGCAGTTCCCGCTGGAGCGGAGCGAATTCGACCTCGCCGGGGTGATGGACGACGTGACGGCCATGATCGCCCGCAACCGCATCGCGGTGCGCTTCATCAAGAAGTACAACCCCGGCAGCTCGGTCCACGCCGATCAGAAGAAGATCAAGCAGCTCGCCTGGAACCTGCTGAACAACGCCGTCAAGGCCCTCAAGGAAAAAGGCGAGATCGAGATCAACATTTTCCAGGCGGCCGGCGAGACGCGCCTGTCCATCCGCGATTTCGGCGTGGGCATGGACCGCGACGAGCTGGAGAAGATCTTCATCCCCTTCTATTCCCGGTTCGCCTCCGGCATCGGCCTGGGCATGAACATCGTCAAGCGCATCGTGGACGAGCATGGCTTCACCATGGAGATCCAGTCGGAAAAAAATCAGGGCACCGAGGTAGTGGTATGCTTCAAAAAGCCGTGAGTATCCTGTTGGTGGACGACGACCACAGTTTGCGCAACATGCTCTCGTTCGTGCTGGGCAAGGAGGGCTACCAGGTCGATGAGGCCAAGAGCGGGCTGGAAGCCCTCAAGATGCTGAAAGGGCGGAAATACGACCTGGTCATATCCGATATCCGCATGCCCGACCTCAACGGCATCGAGCTGCTGAAGAAGATCAAGCTGCACGAAGAGGAGCTCCCGGTGATCATGATCACGGCGTACGCCGCCACCAACGACGCCATCGAGGCCATGAAGCTCGGCGCCGAAGACTACATCATGAAGCCCTTCAACCTGGAAGAGTTGAAGATCATCATCAACAAGTCGCTGCACAAGCAGAGCATCGAAAAAGAGAACATCGAGCTGAAGCAGAAGCTCTCGGACAAGGAGAAGTTCGAGAACATCGTCGGCGGCGACCCCAAGATGGCCAAGATCTTCGAGTTGATCCGCACCGTCGCCCAGACCGACTCCACCGTGCTGATCAGCGGCGAGAGCGGCACCGGCAAGGAGCTCATCGCCAGGGCCATCCATGCCCAGAGCCGCCGCGCCGAGCGGAAATTCGTCTCGATCAACTGCGGCGCCCTGCCCGAGAACCTGCTGGAAAGCGAGCTGTTCGGCCACAAGAAAGGATCCTTCACCGACGCCTACCAGGACAAGGAGGGGCTGTTCGAGGTGGCCAGCCAGGGCACGCTGTTCCTGGACGAGATATCGGAGATGTCGCAGAAGATGCAGGTCAAGGTCCTGCGCGCCATCCAGGAAAAGGTGATCCGCCGCGTCGGCGGGAACAGCGAGATCGACGTCGACGTGCGCATCATCACCGCCACCAACCGCGAACTGGCCGAAAGCATCGAGAAGGGGGAGTTCCGCTCCGACCTCTACTACCGCCTGAACGTGATCTCCATCAAGGTGCCGCCGCTGCGCGAGCGCAAGGACGATATCCCCATCCTGATGCAGCATTTCCTGCAGCGCTACAACCAGAAGTTCGCCAAGAACATCAGCGGCTTCGATAAAAAGGTCATGGACGTTTTCGCCGGCTACCATTGGCCGGGCAACGTGCGCGAGCTGGAGAATTTCGTCGAGAGGGGGGTGGCCCTGGAAAAGGGCTCCGTGATCAGCGCCGGCTCCCTTCCCGCCGAGGTCGTCTACAGCGTCGGTGCCGCCCAGCCGCCCGGGGAAGACTGGTCCTCGCTGCTCGAGCTCGGGCAGTTCGATTTCAACGGCTACATCGACTCCTTGAGCAAGCGCATCATCGTCCGCGCCCTGGAGCAGAGCAACGGCAACGTCAAGAAAACCGCGCAGCGGCTGCAGGTGAACTACCGATCCCTGCGCTACCTGATCGAGAAATACAAGCTCAAGTACCGTTCATAAAAACAGTGATTAGTAATTAGTGATTAGTGATTAACGCAGCACTAGTCGATATAATGACAGAGATTTTTTATCTTATCGGGAATTAACAAGTTCATTAGAATGCTGTTTCCAATCACTAATCACGAATCACTAATTACTTATTTCTGGGAATGCGGTTACCAATCACGAATCACGAATCACTAATTACTTATTCCTGCGAATGCGGTTGCCAATCACTTATCACTAATCACGAATCGCTTATTTCCGATTTGCGTCTAACGAACCAAAAGAAAGCCGCCATGCCCATCGCGCCGCCCGATCATGTCGTAAAGCCAATCCAGCAGCGAGAAGACCCGGCCGGGAACGAACCACTGGTGCCACTCGTCGAGCAGGCCCAGGCCGGCCAGCAGGAAAAAGGCCGCGGCCACGGTCGCCGCGCGCCTTGGCCTTGCCCAGACCTGGATGAAGAAGAAGCCGAGCAGGAAATACTCGCCGCCGTGCGGCAGCCAGTCGGGGATCCCGGAGGGCAGCGACCGCGCCGGCATCGACGACAGCAGGGAGATGATCGCGTAGATGAACAACGAGATCCCGGCGGCGAAGAGCCGCTGGCGCGAGTTCATGAACCGGGCGGTTTAAGCGAGATACATGAGCCAGCTGAAGACGATGACGCCGCCGGCCATGTACAGGAAGAGCTTCAACGCGTAGCGGAATATGCGGCGGCCGTCGCTGAACTTGATGAACGCCAGCATGGTGGAAACGATCAGGGCGAAGATCAGCATGGAAAGCATATGGCTTTTGAAGATCACGATTTTCTCCCCTTGGCGAGGTCGAAGGCGTTCAGCGCCACCAGGAAATTGAGCAGCCCGGCCGCCGCCATGTAAGCGGTGCCGTAATGATAGGTGACGGCCTTGATGTCGCCGGCGGCGAGGTTCAGGAACTTGACCGCGAAATAGAACAGGCCGTTGCCCAGGTCGCCGAGAAAGCCCAGGAGCAGCAACGGGTGCATGACCGAGGTGTCGTAGAATTTCCCCTTCATCACCAGGCCCATGACCAGCAGGGCGAGGCTGCCGGCGAAAAAGACGGCGGCCTTGACGGCTTTTTTCTGCAGCAGGTGACCAAGACCCGGGACCAGCCATGATAAAAAGAATATTGCATATGGATTCATTGAACGCAGTATATCGCAACGGGCCGAAAAAGACAAGCGTTGCGAGGCAGAACGGAGTGATTAGTGATTAGTGAATAGTAATTGGTTAGAGCCAAAACCGAACTAATAAAAAAAACTAATTCGTTTAATTGCGTTTTACTAATCACTAATCACTAATTACTAATCACAACTAGCTCGCTTCATTTTCGGCCTATCTTTTCCGCGTGTTTTTGGGTATAATATGGCCGAAAATGAAGAAAATACTGATCGTCGATGATGAGAAAAACATACAGGTCTCCCTGGCCACGGTGCTCGAAGACGAGGGGTACCAGGTCTATTTCGCCCAGGACGGCCTGGAAGGGATCGAAAAATTCAAGAACATCAAGCCCGACGCCATTTTCCTCGACATCTGGATGCCCGGCATGGACGGCCTGGAGATCATCAACCGCATCCTGGCCATCGACCCGCTGCAGATCATCATCATGATCTCCGGCCACGGCTCGGTCTCGGCCGCCGTCTCGGCCCTCAAGGCCGGCGCCTACGATTTCCTGGAAAAGCCGCTCAGCCTGGACAAGGTGATCTTCGTGCTCAAGCGCGGCCTGGAGTTCCGCCAGGTCCGCGACGAGAACATGAAGCTGAAGACCATCCTCGACCAGGAGGACGAGCTGGCCGGCAACGACGAAAAAAAGCGCCTCCTTCGCGAAAGCACCGCCACCCTGGATTTCGAGGCCTCCGACCCGCAGTACCTCCGCAAGCAGCGCACGGTGGCCATGAGCAACATCATCTACGGCATCGGCCTGCATTCGGGCGAAAAGACCGGCATGGTCATCAAGCCGCTGCCCCCCAACAAGGGCATCCGCTTCGAGAACATCTCCAAGAAAAGCTACATCCCGGCGCGCATCGAGTACCTGAACACCACCGGCTACGCCACGTCGATCAAGAAGGACGACCTGGAGGCCAGGACCATCGAGCACCTGCTGGCGGTGCTGCACGCCTTCGGCATCACCAACCTCGCCGTCAAGATCAACAAGGAAGTGCCCATCGACGACGGTTCGGCGATCAATTTCTGCGAATTCATCAAGGAGTGCGGCATCGTCGACCAGGCCGAGGACATCCCCGATATCGTGGTCACCCGGCCGCTGCTGGTCGGCGAGGAAACCCGCGACGGCAGGTTCATCAAGATCGAGCCGGCCGAGGTCTTTTCGGTCAAGTACACCTGCATCTATCCCGAGCCCCTGGGCCGGCAGAGCTTCGATTTCACCATGCACTCGAGCGAGGATTTCATCCGCGAGATCGCCCCGGCCCGCACCTACGGCTTCGTCGACGACTTCAACAAGCTCAGCGACATGGGCCTGGCCGAAGGCGGGCGCATGAACAACTTCATCCTCATCGACAAGGACCGCATCATCAACACCACCCTGCGTTTCCCCGAGGAGCTGGCCAGGCACAAGATCCTGGATATCATCGGCGATTTCTACCTGCTGGGGCGTTCCATCCGCGGCCGCATCACCGCCCAGAAGACCGGCCATACCGACAACGCCAAGATGGTCAACATGATCAAGGACACGTTCCTCAAGACCAAGGCCTAGGACGAGTTCGATGTTCGAGGTTCAAAGTTCGAATTGTAAGAAAATCGATAGGAACTAGAAATTAAATTCAGATCCAAATCCCAAACAAGCACCAAGCCCAATACCAAATGACACAAAAGCATAGAGGCATCGAATCAAGAGCTTCGAATATGCGATCTCTGGATATTCAGTGCCTTCGTTTGGGTCATTGGAATTTGGAACTTGGAATTTATTTGGAATTTGGTGCTTGGGATTTGGAATTTTAATCTTCCTTGTCACTCGTCACTTGTTCCTTGTCACTGAGGAAGACGGGCAGGTCTTCTTCAGCACGCACACGGGGCACTTCGGCCCGATCGGCCGGCAGACGGTCTGCCCGAACCCGACCAGGACCTGGTTGACCTGCGCCCAGCGCCGGCGGGGGAAAGCTCCCTGCAGCTCCCTCTCCACCTCGGCGGGTGTGCGCCCCGTCGGCCCAGCCCAGGCGGCGGGAGATGCGGAAGACGTGGGTGTCGACGGCGATCGCCGGTCGCTTGAACGCCAGGGCCAGGACCAGGTTGGCCGACTTGCGGCCGACGCCCGGCAGCTCCAGCAGCCCTTCCATGGTGGCGGGGAATTTCCCGCCGCGGTTCAGGGCAGCGCACAGCTTCAGGATATGGTCCGCCTTGGTGCGGTAAAACCCCACCGGATAGATCCTGCGTTCGACCTCCGCCTTCGACAAGCGCGCCATTTTCTGCGGGGTGGCGGCGGCAGCGAACAGCCGGGCGGCGGCTTTTTCGGTCACCGCGTCATGGGTGCGCGCGCTCAGCAGCACCGAGACGAGGATGCGGAACGGGGTGGAGCGGATGCTGGCCTCGAAGGCGTAGACCGGCGGCGCCAGGGGGGCGATGAATTTCCTTATCGCGACCAGGTCGCGGACCGCCTGCGCTTCAGCCGGGGAGCGTTTCGCCGTTGAGGACGATCTCATGGCTGATGGCGACCGTGGGCAGGAGCGTGGCCCTGACCCCGCAGTATTTTTCCTCGGACAGGGAGATGGCCTTGCGCAGCGGCGCGGGGGCGATCCCGGCGCCTTCGAATGAGTAGGTGACCAGGATGCTCAGGAATTTTTTCGGGTGCTCGGCGGCCGTTTGCGCCTTGGCCGAGACATGGAATTTATCGACCTTGACCTTCATCTTTCCGAGCAGGGAGATGACGTCCATGCCCGTGCAGCCCGCCAGCGATACCAGGGTCAGCCCCTTGGGCCGGGGCCCGAGGCCGCGGCCGCCCGCTTCGGGCGTGCCGTCGATGACGAAATCAAACCCGTCCAGGCTGGCTTTAAACGCCAGGCCCTGCTGCCAATCGATATCCGCTTCCAGTTCATGTTGTTTCAATATGGCGGAGGTAATAGGCTAGACTTGAAGGTGGAGGGAAAAAAAACGAAGAGCGATTGAATGATCGTTTTTCGTTTTCCGTTACCTTGCCGTATTCCGTGCGCCGAGTTCCTTTCTTCGAGCTCGGCCTATTCCCAGTTCCTTCCCAGCTTGGCCAGCTCCTCGCCCGTGTATTTGCGGAAGAGGATCTCCCATTCGCGCGAGCCCTCGGGGATGTTCTTTTTCTGGGAAATGATCTTGTCGTGGGCCAGGGTCTCGATGTCCTCCAGCAATTTCAGCTCGTCGAGGATGTAGTGGTATATTTTGAAGCGGATGTTGCCGATATCGTCGGTGTAATCGATTTCATCGCTCTCCTGGATGTAGTCGACGATCAGCTTGGTCAGGTAATTCACCCGGTTTTTTGACAATTTCAGGCTCATAGGATGATGTTCTCCTGCTCGGCCAGCTTGGACTTGACCATGCGGAACATTTCGTAGTAGTCGATGTTGGAGTTGCGGATCTCGTTCAGCTTTTCCTTCAGTATCTCCTTGACCTTCTCGTCCAGCAGGTCCTCTTTTTCCAGCTCCTGGGTGATGATCAGCTGGATGTCGGCGACGACTTTTTCGCGGTTTTCCGTCATCACCAGTTTTTCGGTGAGCAATCCCTTGATGACGCGGAAGGCAAGGTGCTCGATTTGCTGCTTGTTTAATCTCATTGGCTATAATATAACAAATTTTGTCATCCAACGCAATCCCCCAAGGGGATCGCGCCCTATCGGGACGCTGACCCCACTTTGCCCCACTTTGGAGGGCAATTCATTGTTAATACTTGATTTAGCCCTCCTCGGGGGTCGCGCCCGTTCGGGCCGCTGAATTGAGTGGACTGAATAGTGCAAAAATAATTGATATCGCCTTGCTTGTGTGGCCGCGCTCGGGTGCCGGCCCGGCGGCGCCGTTCCGGGGCCGGGCGGTCCGCTTTTAAGGGTCGCGGCTCCAAGTTGGCATAAAAATTCCCCGCGCGGGAGTTTTTTTCGGAAAAATCTTGACAAATAGGCGAAAATAAGATAAATTGAAACCTTGCCAACGAGGTTGAAAAATGAAACTGAATAAAAGCAATGTCACTTATTTGCCCCCAAAAAATGGGATCGAAAGAAAGTGGTGGCTGATCGACGCCAGCGACCTGGTGCTCGGCCGGCTCGCCACCCAGGTTTCCGATATTTTGCGCGGCAAGGACCATCCCTATTATACGCCATTTTTCGACTGCGGCGATTTTGTCGTGGTCATCAACGCCAGGAAGGTCAGGCTGACCGGCAGCAAGGAAGAGCAGAAGGTGTACTACCGCCACTCCGGCTACCGCGGCGGCATCAAGGAGATCTCCTACGAGCGCATGATGGCCACCCACCCGGAACGCGTGGTGATGACCGCGGTCAAGGGCATGCTGCCCAAGAACAAGCTGAGCTACAAGCTGCTGACCAAGCTGAAGGTCTACCCCGACGCCAGCCACGGCCACGCCGCCCAGAAGCCTGAAGTACTGAAGATCAAAGGAGGGAAAAGTTGAGTATCGTGCAATATTACGGAACCGGAAGACGCAAGACCAGTATCGCCCGGGTTTACCTTCGCCCCGGCAACGGCAATTTTACCCTGACCGTCAACAAGCGCAGCCGCGTTTTCGAGGATTATTTCCCCTTGAAGATCCACAAGCTGACCATCTTCAAGCCGTTGACCGTCACCAACACCGTGAACAACTTTGATTTTTTTATGGATATCGAGGGCGGCAGCGTCGCGGGCCAAGCCGGGGCCATCCGCCTGGGGATCGCCCGCGCCCTGCTGGAATTCAACTCGGAACTCAGGCCGGCCTTAAAAAAATCGGGTTTATTGACCCGGGATTCTCGCGAAAAAGAGCGCCGCAAGTACGGCCTGCTCAAGGCGAGAAAAGCACCCCAGTATCACAAGCGCTAGGAGGCGGCTATTATGGTTCAGATCAACATGAGAGAAATGCTTGAGGCCGGCGTCCATTTTGGACACCAGGTGCGGCGCTGGAACCCCAAGATGAAGCCCTTTATTTTCGGCAAGAAGAACGGCATCTACATCATCGACCTGCAGACCTCCATCGAGATGTTCAAGACGGCGCTGCAATTCATCTCCGACCAGGTGGTGGCCGGCAAGGACGCCCTGATCGTCGGCACCAAGAAGCAGGCGCAGTCCATCATCGAGGAGATCGCCGAAGAGACCGGCATGCATTACGTGAACAAGCGCTGGCTCGGCGGCCTGCTGACCAACTTCTCGATGATCAAGAAGAGCATCGACCGCCTGCTGGAGCTCGACGAGATGAAGAAGGACGGCCGCTGGGAGGTCAAGTCCAAGAAGGAACAGTCGCGCCTGGAAAAGGTATATAAAAAGCTGTACCGCAGCCTGTGGGGCATCCGGCGCATGACCAGCCTGCCCGGCGTGGTCATCGTCATCGACTCCACGTTCGAGGACATCGCCATCAACGAGGCCAAGCGCATGAACATCCCCATCGTCGCCGTGGTCGACACCAACGCCAACCCCGAGGACGTCCCCTTCCCGTCCCGGGCAACGACGACGCCATCCGCTCCATCCGCCTGTTCATCAGCAAGTTCGGCGAGGCGGTCGTGGAAGGCCGCAACCGCAAGATCCAGGAAAGCGCCAACGCCCAGCAGCTGGCCGCCGACAAAGCGGCCGCCGACGCGGCTGCCGCCGCGGCCGCAGCCCAGCCCGGTTGCCGCCGCCGCGGAAAAGGAGAACTGACATGGCTCTCGACATGGAACAGGTCAAGAAACTGCGCGAGCAGACCGGCATCAGCATCCTGGAGTGCAAGAAGGCGGTCGAGGAAGCCAAGGGCGACCTGGTGCAAGCCGGCGAGATCCTGCGCAAGAAGGGATTCGAGAAGGCCAAGGCCAAGTGCTCGCGCGCGACCAACCAGGGCGCGGTGGGCGCCTACATCCATATGAAGGGCAAGATCGGCGTGCTGGTCGAAGTGGGCTGCGAGACCGATTTCGTGGCCAAGAACGAGGATTTCCTGCAGCTGATCAAGGACATCGCCATGCAGATCGCGGCCATGAACCCCCGCTACATTTCGGAAAAGGACATCCCCGCCGCCGTCCTGGACAAGGAAAAAGAAATTTATCGCGAACAGCTGAAAAGCAGCGGCAAGCCCGCCAATATCGTCGAGAAGATCGTGGAAGGCAAGCTAGGCAAGTTCTACGCCGACGTCTGCCTCGATGCACCAGAACTTCTTCAAGGACGAAAAACTGACGATCGAAAAACTCATTGCGGAAAAGATCCACAAGACCGGCGAGAACATCGTGGTAAAGAGGTTCGTCCGCTACCAGGTGGGCGAAGAGATTTAACGCATGGCCCCCGCTCCGGCCAGGTACAAGCGCGTCCTGCTGAAGCTGAGCGGCGAAGCCCTGCAGGGCCGTGATTCCTACGGCATCGACCACGCCGTCATCAGCGGCATCGCCGACGAGATCAAGGAAGTCCGCGACCTGGGGGTGGATATCGCCATCGTCACCGGCGGCGGCAATTTTTTCCGCGGCGCCCAGGGCGGCGAGCTGGGCATCGACCGCGCCTCCGCCGACTACATGGGCATGCTGGCCACCATGATCAACGGCGTCGCCCTGCAGAACGCCCTCGAGAAAAAAGGGCTCCATACCCGCCTGGTCTCGGCGCTGGCCGTCCAGGAGATCGCCGAGCCGTTCATTCCCCGCCGCGCCATCCGCCACCTGGAAAAGGGCCGGGTGGTGATCTTCGTCTCCGGGACCGGCAACCCTTTCTTCACCACCGACACCGCCGCCGCCCTGCGCGCCATCGAGATCAAGGCCGACGTGCTGCTCAAGGCCACCAAGGTCGAAGGCGTCTACTCGGCCGACCCGAAAAAGGTGAAGGACGCCGTCAAGTTCCGCCGCATCTCCTACGCCGACGTGCTGGCCAAGGAGCTGAAGGTGATGGACAGCACCGCCATCTCGCTGAGCAAGGACAACGGGCTGTGCATCCATATCTTTGATATCACCTGCCGCGGCAACATCCGCAAGGCCGTCTGCGGCGAGGACATCGGCACACTGATCGACCGCAAGGGGGAAGGCGCATGATCAAGGAGATCCTGGAGCAGGCCAAGGGCGACCTGAAAAAGGTGGAAGACGATTTCAAGAAGCAGATCGCCAAGTTCCGCACCGGCCGGGCGTCGGTGTCGATCCTGGACGGCATCCTGATCGACTATTACGGCGTGCCCACCCCGATCAACCAGCTGGCCACCCTGGGCGTGCCCGAGGCCAACCTGATCATCATCCAGCCCTGGGACAACAAGATCATCAACGACGTGGACAAGGCCATCCGCGCCGCCAACCTCAACATCAACCCCGTCTCCGACGGCAAGGTCATCAAGCTGCCCATCCCGCCCCTCGACCAGCAGCGGCGCCTGGAGATCATCAAGACCCTGAAGAAATATACCGAAGAGCGCAAAACGCACGTCCGCAACGTCCGCCGCGACTATCGCGAGATGGTCAAGTCACTGAAGGACGAGAAAGAGATCAGCGAGGACGACGAAAAGCGGGCCTACGACGAGCTGCAAAAGCTGGTCGACGCCACCGCGGCGGGCATCGACCGCTATGAGCACGAGAAAGAGAAGCACATCTTGGAAGATTAGCTTAATCGATCTTTAGAAATCGGCGTACGGTTTATGGTAGACGGTGGACGGTAAGAAAAAGCAATTAACAAATCCCAAGCGCTAATGAGCAAAAATACAAAACCAAGAGGAACGGCGCTTGCACGACCGATCAACTCATCCCCCCAGCCCCCCGCTTTGCGGGATGGCATCGCCGGATGCCTCGTAAAAAACCTCGGCATGGCGATGCGTACCTTCTCTTGGGAAGAGAAGGGGAGTAGGGCTTTGCCCCCTCTATTCGCAAGAGAGGGGGGAGGGGGTGAGTTTGAGGATATCGTTATCGTTTTCTAAACCCACCTATTTTTTAGCCCTTTTACCCATTTACTTCTTTGTTTAGGATATTGGAATTTGTGATTCAGGGATTTTCTTGCCGTCTGCCGACAAGGGGCAGCCGAACTCGTTTCTGCTTCTATGTCAGGGACTTTTTCTTGCGCAGGATATAGCTCGCCCCGACGCCCAGGGAGAAAAGATCCAGGATGAGCAGCAGCCAGACGCCGGCCAGCGGGGTGAACTTGAGCAGCGCGTAAACGGCGGCGCCCAGGAAGATGAACAGCGTGGCGTTGGCGTGCAGCTTCAGCAAGCCCGCCAGCCGCTCGCCGATGAAATAGAGGACGGCGGCGCGGCCGAAGATCAGCAGCAGGAAGTAGGCCGCCATCAGCACGATCAGCAGCGGGATGCCGATCAGCACGAAGCTCAGGAGCAGGGAGCACAGCAGCAGCAGCAGGAAGCCGAGCAGCGTGAGCAGGCCGCGCCCCAGCTGGCGCAGCGGCGATTGTCGGAGCATGGCCGCCGCCTGGACGAGCGCGGCCGGGACGATGGCCAGCGCCAGCAGGCAGAGGATGAGCCAGAAAAAGATCTTGATGACCTTGAAAAAACCGAGCCCGCCCGCGTCGGGAAGGAAGGGCAACACCGAGGCGGCGATCTTTTTCAGGTCCTGGCTGGTGCGGATGTTGTACAGCGTGCCGGCGACGCGGCTGGTTTCGGATTTTCGCAAATGGCCGCCGATGACGATCAGGTCCTTGCCGATCACCGCTTTCTCGCCGATCTCCACCTCGGCGGCGACGCAGATGACGTCGCCGCTCACTTCCCCGTCCAGGCGCAGGCTGCCGCCCAGCAAAAAGACCGACTCGTCCAGCTTGCCGCCGATGACCAGGCGGGCGTTGAAGCCGTTGATCGCCGAGGTGCGGGTCTCGCCGGGGGCGACGGTGATCTCCTTCCGGGGGGCGCCGGCGGTGAGCAGCGCGGCGGCCGCCAGGAACAGGAGCAGGAGGCTTGCTTTTTTCATGATCTTCTGGCGCGGGCTTTTTTCATTATGGGCTTGAGGACGTAGACGGCGAGCAGGGCGGAAGCCGCGAGCAGGGTGGAGGCGATGACGGCGGTGCCCAGCGGCACGGGCAGGAGGATATTCAGCAGGGCCCGGCCGGCCTTGACCGCCGCCTGGGCGCCGGAGTAGACGGCGGAGACGGCCTTGATGACGCCGACCAGCCAGCCCGACGTGCCATCGGCCGTCAGCCGCACCGCCTGGACCAGGCTGTTGCGGGAAAAGTCGAAATAGATGTATATCCAGGTGATGAGAAAAACGGCGCTGGCGGCGATCATGGCGGCGATCGAGGTGACGCGGGGCAGGGCGGGGTAGAGGCGCGCCATCACCTGGGGGATGAGCCGCGCCGGCGGGGTGTGCAGGGACGGGGTGGCGAGGATCGAGTCCAGCACCCTGAAGGTGGCGGCCGAGCGGCGGCAGTCCGGGCAAAGCAGCAGGTGGTCGCGGGCTTGGGAGGCCTCGATGGCCCCCAGGCTGTCCTCGTTATAGGCGATCAGGGTTTCGTTAGATAAGCATGCCATCTTTTTCCATCTCCTGTTTGAGGATCTCCTTGGCCTTGAAGATCCGGTTCTTGACGGTGCCCACCGGCAGGGAGGTGATCTCGGCGATCTCCTCGTATTTGAGGTCCTGGATGTAGCGCAGCAGGATCAGTTCGCGGAACTTCAGCGGGATCTCGTCGACGACCCGCCAGACGTAGTCCCGGGTCTCTTCGCGGGCGAGGGCCTTGAAGCCGTCCTCGCGGCTGACGTTGTCCGAGTCGAGCATGTCGCGGCTCGAGACGGTCTCGTCGTCGAGCGAATCGACCTGGGCCTGGTTCTTGCGGATATGGTCGATGACCAGGTTATAGCAGATGCGGTAGGCCCAGGTGGAAAACTTGTATTCGAAGTTGTATTTCTCCAGCACGGTGTAGATCTTGAAGAAAAAATCCTGGGTCAGGTCCACCGCCGTGTCCTCGTTGCGGACCATGCGGACCACGAAGCTGAATATTTTCTTCTCATACTTGCGCATCAGTTCCTCGAACGCCCTGCGGTCGCCGCGCAGCGTTTTCTTGATCAGTACCTGATCTTCATCCAATGTCATCTACGTATTCCGGCGCGGGAAAGTTTTCAACGCGCGTCCTGTTCATCGATGATCTCCACGTCCGGCGGCAGGTCGAGCGCGAATTCCCGGGCGCCCAGGGCGACGCGGCTGCGGTAGTTCTTGAAAACATAGACGGTGGTGACCTCGTTCGCCGCGGTCTGCCTGACGCGCGCGGGCAGCAGGTCGGCGCCGACCGTGACCTCCAGCTCCTGGACGCCGTTCTCCCCGGCGAGCGAGAGCGTGATCGTGCGCGTCTTGGAGTTCCAGCGGCTGGCGTTGCCCGGGCGGTCGGCGAAAAGCAGCTCCCAGATCAGCTGCTCGCCGCGCGCTCCCACGCGCCCGCGCAGCAGCTGCTTGTTCTCCGGGTCATAAAAGCGGTAGCCGCCGTTCTCCAGGATGAAGGTCTTGGGGGTCGGGTCGAGGTACTGCCACTTGACATGGTCGCGGTCGGCGAAGACGATGACGCCGCTCTCCTGGATGGTCATTTCCTCGTCGATGTACACCTGCTGGACGAAGTCGACGCGGAAGGGCTGGCAGCTCAGGATGCGGGCGCGCACCTGCTTCAGGAAGAGATCGTCGTCACCGTGAATGGGAAAGTGCATGGATAGCAGCAGCCAAAAGCAGGCGAAAACCCAGCGGCGTCGGCTCATCCGCGGGCGGCGCTGAGCACGCCCAGGGCCAGGGAGTGGAACTTGTCGTCGTCGCTCTCGTTGCGCGACGGGATCAGGACCGGCAGCCGGGCGCCCATGACCACGTGGGCCACGGTGCGCTTCAGGTAGTAGGTGAAGGCCTTGCCCAGCAGGTTGCCGGCTTCGATGCCGGGCACGATCATGATCTGCACGCGCCCGGCGACCTCGTCGCGGATCCCCTTGTGCTCGGCCGCCTGGGGGGAGACGGCGATGTCCAGGGCCAGCGGGCCGTAGACGCGGCAGCCGGCGATCTCGCCGCGCCGGTTCATCTCGGTCAGCGAGCGGGCGTCGAGGGTGGCGGGCATGGAGTCCTTCACCGTCTCGATGGCGGCCATGATGCCCACCCGCGGCTCGGCGTAGCCCAGGCCGTGGAACACGGCGACCGCGTTCTCCACGATCTGCTTCTTCTGGGCCAGGTCGGGCAGGATGTTCAAGCCGCCGTCGCTCAAGCCCAGCAGCTCATTGGCGAGGGGATTTTCCGCCACCAGGATGTCGGAGAGCAGGTTGGCGCCGCGCAGCCCCTTCTCCTTGTCCAGGATCGGCTTCATCAGCGCGGCGGTGGGCAGGAAGCCCTTCAGGATCAACTGCAGCTTATCTTGGCGCCCCAGCTCCACGACCCGCGCCACCGCCGCCTCGGGGCCGGCGCAATCGTGGATCTCGAAGTCGGATTCGCGGCCGCCGTGCTGCTCGAGCAGTTGCGCGATCTTCACCTTGTCGCCGCAGAGGATGAAGTCGGCCAGCCCCTCCTTCTTGGCCTCGATGAGCGAGAGCATGGTGCTGTCGTCCTCGGGGCAGGGCACGCCCGCCGTCACGCCTTTTTTCAACTTGGCCGCCTTCACGAGTTCCTTGAAGTTCCGGATCATGAGCGTTCTCCTGGGCCTGGAAGCATGTTCAGGCTTTGAACTGGAAGCCGCTTTCGAAGGCCGCCAGGTTGAGGTCGATGAAGCGCGGCGGCACCTTGCGGCGGATGACCTCCAGCCAGAGCTTCTTGTCGATGTCCATGCGCGAGGCCAGCAGGCCGATCAGCACGACGTTGGAGGCCTTGTCGTTGCCGAGTTCGCCGGCCAGGCGCGTCGCCGGGATGAGCACCAGTTCGCCGGAGAGCTTTTTGAGCTGGGCGACGATGTCCTGGGGGTATTTTTCGAACCCCGCCGCCACCGGCAGCGGCTGCCACTCGAAATCGTTGACCAGGACGATGCCCGAGTCGCTCAGGTAATTGATGTAGCGCAGCGCCTCCAGCTACTCGAAGGCCATGAGGTATGTCGGCGCGCGCCGGGCGGGCCAGCGGAGCCCAGACCTTCTCGCCGAAGCGCAAGTGGCTGGTGACGCTGCCGCCGCGCTGGCTCATGCCGTGCACTTCGCTCTTCTTGACGTCGTAGCCGCCGGCCATGGCACGTGGCTGAGCACGCAGCTGGCGAGGACGACCCCTGGCCGCCCACGCCGGAGATCAGGATCGACTGTTTGATGGTGGCCTCGCCGGCGAACGATTCCAGGTCTTATGGCCTTGCTTCGGCCCGCGGTCGTGCACGAAGTGGATGGCCTTGGCGGCGCAGACCTGGGCGCAGACGCCGCAGCCGTTGCACTGGGCCGCGTCGATCTCCACCTTGCTGTCGCCGTCGCGTCCGCCAGGTGAGGCCATGCAGCCCGCCTGCAGGCAGCGCTTGCAGCCGGTGCATGCTCGGCTTGTCCACCGCTATGGGCGACCGCTTGATCTTGAACTAGAGCAGCACGCAGGGGCGGCTGGACGATGACCACCGAGGGCTTCCTGCGGCGCCATCTCGCGCTTCAGCACGCTCGCGGACGGCCTTGAGGTCGTAGGGCGTCGATGTCATAGACGTGCTTGATGCCCAGGCGTCGCGGACCAGCTTGAGGATGTCGACCTGGCGGGGGTCCTGCCCGAGCAGCGTCTTGCCCGGTGCCCGGGTTCTCCTGGCCGCCGGTCATGGCCGTGGTCGGTTGTCCAGGATGATCAGTGGACGTTGCCGTTGTTGTAGACCACGTCCATCAGGGCCGGTGATGCCCGAGTGGAAGAAGGTGGTGTCGCCGATGCACCGCCACCTGCGCGGTATCGGACTGCGCCGGCCTTGCTCCAGGGCCTTCTCGCATGCCGTGCGCCATGCCGATGCTGGCGCCCATGCAGACGCAGGTGTGCATCGCGTTGAGCGGCTCGCAGCGCGCCCAGGGTGTAGCAGCCGATGTCGCCGCTCACGAACACGCGAGCTTCTTGAGCACGGTGAAGACGAACAAGCAGGCGGTGTGCGGGCAGCCCGGGCAGAGCGTGGGCGGCCGGCCGGGCAGACCCTCGGCCTCCGGCCGAAGCGACGGCAGTCGGGGTCGACGCCGGGCACGCCGGCCTGGCCAGCGACGGGCGACCGCCTGCGGCTGATCTCGCCCAGCAGCGGGATGAGGTCCTTGCCGCCGATCATCTTGATGCCCATGCAGCCGGATGGCTTCCTCGAGGAAGGGGTCGAGCTCCTCCACGACGTAGAGCTTGTCCACCATGGAGCGGAACTCTGGCGATCAGCCTCTTCGGGCAGCGGATAGGTCAGGCCCAGCTTCAGGTAGCTGGCGCCGGGCAAGGCCTCGCGGGTGTACCCGTAGGCCGACGCCGGAGGCGATGATGCCGATCTGCGGATCGCCCATCTCGATGCGGTTGAACGGGCAGTCGTCGGCGTACTCGGCCAGGTCGAGCACGCGCTGCTCGACGATGGCGATGGCGGGCGCGTGGCGTTGCCGGGCATCATGACGTACTTGTTCGCAGTTCGCTGGTTCAGCTTGAGCACCGGCGCGGTCTCCACGCGCTCGCCCAGCTCGACCAGGCTCTTGGAGTGCGAGGTGCGCGTGGTGGTGCGGAACAGCACCGGGGTGTCGAACTGCTCGGACAGCTCGTAGCGCCATGACCATGAAGTCCTTGGCCTCGCCGGCTGTCGGACGGGCTCGAGCAGCGGCACCTTGGCGAACTTGGCGTAGTTGCGGTTGTCCTGCTCGTTCTGGGAGCTGTGCATGCCCGGGTCGTCGGCGGAGACCACCACCAGGCCGGCCTCGACGCCGATGTAGGCCGGCGGAGAAGAACGGGTCGGCGGCCACGTTGAGGCCCACGTGCTTCATGGCCACCAGAGCGCGCGGCCCCGGCCATGGAGGCGCCGATGGCCACTTCCATGGCCACCTTCTCGTTGGGCGACCACTCGGAGTAGACGCCCTCGTACTTGGCCAGATTCTCCAGGATCTCGGTGCTGGGCGTGCCCGGGTAGGCGGCGGCCAGCTTGACACCGGCCTCCCAGGCGCCGCGGGCGATGGCCTCGTTGCCCGAGAGCAGTTCTTTGGCCATGGAACCTCCTGTTGCTGTTAGAAGGTTAACTTTATGATATTTCGCCGCCTGAGTCAACCCTTGATTTCGGAGTTAATAAGGTTTGAAGCGTTCAAGGGTTAAAGGAGAGAAGGGATAGCATGACGATAAGGAATGATTTCCGCTTGATTGTTTGAAATAATTCAGTTACTCTCGCCTTTCTCTTAACTTCGCTCAACTTCGATCATCTCTTCTAATTTTTCATGTGATATTTCATTTTTTATTTGCTATAACCAGACCTTTGAGGAGACAATAATGAAAAACAATAAAAAATGCCCGAAATGCAATTCGACGAGCATCGCCCGCAAGAGAGGTTCCCCGGTGCTCAACAGCTGGAGCCGCATTTCGATCAACCTGACCAGCCTGGACGTCTGGATCACGCGCTTCGTCTGCACCGAATGCGGCTACATCGAGGAGTGGGTCGAGAACCAGAACGATCTGAAGAGGTTCAAAGCCCAAGAATAGTTGATTAGTAATTCTAGTGATTAGTGAATAGTAACCGCAATTTGGCGAATTAAATAGATTTCGTTTTATCTCTAAGCCATATTGTTCGATTATGGCTTCATCCAATTACCAATCACCAATCAATATTCACTTATTTCGTTGATTGCCTCTACCAATCACTAATCACTATTCACTAATCACTTGTCTCATTGAACCAGGTTCTGTGATATTATAGCCTCTGATGTCATATCTCGAGATCATTGACGCCCATAAACACAACCTGAAACACCTCCACCTGAAACTCCCGAAAAAGCAATTGATCGTGATCTCGGGCGTCTCGGGCTCGGGCAAGTCGACCCTGGCCTACGACACGATCTTCCAGGAAGGCCAGCGCAAGTACCTGGAATCCCTCTCGGCCTACGCCCGGCAGTTCATCAAGTCGCTGGAGCGCCCCGACGTGCAGTCGATCAAGGGCATCGCCCCGACCATTTCCATCGACCAGAAGCACTCCTCGTTCTACTTCAACTCCACGGTGGGCACCGTTTCCGAGGTCGCGCCCTACCTGAGGCTGCTGTTCACCAAGATGGCCGAAGCGCGCTGCCCGCAATGCGGCGAAAAGATCAGCCGCTACTCGGCGGCCAGGATCATCGACGCGGTCTACAGCCAGTTTTCCGGCGACCTGGCGCGCATTTTCTCGCCCGTCGTGCGCAACCGCCGCGGCAATTACCAGGCCCTGTTGGAAAAATACCGCAAGCGCGGGTTCCTGAAGGCGCGGGTGGACGGTGGGGAACACTACCTGGACGCCGCCCCCGCCCTGGATCGCAACAGCCGCCACCATATCGCCATCCAGATCGACGCCGTCGACGTCGAGCCGGCCAACCGCGAACGCATCGGCGACAGCGTCACCCTGGCGCTGAACGAGGGCAATGGGGAGATCCTGATCCTGGCGGGCGGACGGGAGGTGTTCCTTTCCGACCGCCTGCACTGCCCGCGCTGCGACATCTCCCTGCCGGAACCGCAGCCCGGCGCCTTTTCGCTCAATTCCCCGGAGGGCGCCTGCCCCGAATGCCTGGGCAGCGGCCGGATCGAAGGCGACGGCGCCTGCCGGGCCTGCGACGGGAGCGGCTTGCGCGCGGAGAGCCGCGCCTTCTATTTCCGCGGCCGCAATATCTTCGAGCTGGGCGAGATGGAGATCGCCGACCTGCTGGAATTCTTCAAGGCCGTGCGCCCGGAGGCGGGCGAGTACGACATCGCCCACACCCTGTTGCCGCAGGTCATCCAGCGCCTGGAGTCGTTCGTCACCCTCAACCTGGGCTACGTCGCGCTCAACCGCAGGATCAACACCATCTCGGGCGGCGAATTGCAGCGCGCCCGCCTGGTCTCGCAGCTCGGCTTCGGCCTGAACGGCATCATCTACATCCTCGACGAGCCCTCGATCGGCATGCATTTTTCCGAACAGCTCAACCTGCTGCGCATCCTGCGCCGGCTGCGCGAAAAGGGCAACACCCTGATCGTGGTCGAGCACGACGAGGAGACCATCCGCGCCGCCGATTTTATCGTGGACATCGGCCCCGGGGCGGGGGAGCACGGCGGGGAGGTGATGTATGCCGGCCCGATCGCGGACTTCGCCGCCGCCGCCAATTCCCTGACCTCGGCTTACGTCTACGGCCGTCGCCGCATCGGTCCCGCCCCGGCGCGGGACGCCGCCGCCCCCCAGGGCTTCCTTTCCGTGGCCGGCGTCACGCTGAACAACCTGCGCGGCGTTCGCCTGAAGATCCCCCTGAACCGCCTGACCGTGGTCAGCGGCGTCTCAGGGTCGGGCAAGAGCTCCCTGGTCATCGACGCCCTGGTCCCGGTGCTGCGCCAGGAGCTAGAGGGCGTGGTCCCGGACGGGACGCGGCTTGCGCACGGCGCGGTCACCGGGCTGGAGGGGGTCAAGCGCGTGCTGATGGTCAACCAGTCGGCCATCGGCAAGAATTCACGCTCCTGCCCGGCCACCTACATCGGCGTCATGGCGACGGTGCGCGGGCTGTTCGCCGCCCTGCCCGAGGCGCGGGTCAAGGGTTATTCCCAAAGCCGCTTCAGCTACAACGTGCGCGGCGGCCGCTGCGAGGCCTGCGAGGGCATGGGGGTGCAGAAGCTGCAGATGAGCTTCCTGCCGCAGCTGGAGATCACCTGCCCGGTCTGCGGCGGCGAGCGCTACAATTCGGAAACGCGCCAGGTCAAGTTCAAGGGGCACTCCATCGCCGACGTCCTCGACCTGACCGCCAGCGAGGCCTACGCGCTTTTTGCCGACATCCCCTTCCTGGCCAAGAAGATCCGCATCCTCATCGAGGTCGGCCTGGGCTACCTGCGCCTCGGGCAGAGCTCGCAGACCCTTTCCGGCGGCGAATCGCAGCGCATCAAGCTGACCAAGGAGCTCGCCCGCCAGTCGGGGAGCCCCACCGTCTACGTCCTGGACGAGCCCACGGTGGGCCTGCATTTCGACGACGTGCGCAAACTGATCGACGTCTTCCAGGCCCTGATCGCCCGCGGCCATACCGTGGTGGTCATCGAGCACAACCAGGAGATGATGCGCGTCGCCGACCACCTGATCGACCTGGGCCCGGGCGGCGGCCGCCACGGCGGCAGGATCATATACCAGGGGGATGTTGCCGGGATTTTGAAGTGCCACGCTTCGCTCACGGGCAAGTACCTGAAAAAGAAGCTGGCGGGACATCAAAAATTGATAATAAGTGACAAGTCGACAAGTGAACAAAGTGACGAGAATGATACATCGAAATCTCAGCAAGATATCGCTATTTTGCAGTTCCTTCTTACTCATCACTCGTTACTAGTCACTTAGTTATTTCTCTTCCCCTGACCCTAGTTTTATGTTACCATGAACCCATGAATTTCCCGCGTCAAAACGGGTACGGGAGCGAAAATCAATGTCTCTTAGCCGAACTGATAGGAAACACCCGCGTCAAGACGACGCTGGCCAGCTACCTGCGCAACGAGCGGGTGCCTTCCAGCCTGATCTTCAACGGCCCCGACCCCTACCACCAGCTGCTCTTCGCCCTGAATTTCGCCAAGGCCCTGGCCTGCCAGAACCACAAAATGACCGACGCCTGCGACCATTGCCGCAGCTGCCTGGCCATCGACCGCGGCTTGTTCCCCGACGTCCAGGTGCTGGAGCCGGACGGCCAGTTCTACCGCAAGACCCAGCTCGACGAGCTGATCGCCTCCTCGGTCCAGCGCCCGTTCCAGGGCGAAAAGCGGGTGTTCATCCTGAAGGACGCCCAGCGCCTGAACGAGTCGTCGGCCAACTCCTTCCTGAAGACGCTCGAGGAGCCCCCGCCCAGCAACGTCTTCATCCTGCTGACCGCCAACCTCAACCTCATCCTGCCCACCATCCAGTCGCGCTGCCAGATCCTGAAGTTCATGCCGCTTTCCGACTCACGAGGTGAAACTGGAGCTGGAGCGCCGGGGCATGGACCCGGGCAAAGCCCGCCTGATGGCTTTTTTCAACTACGAGAACACGGAAGACCTCAGCGCCGCCGACTGGCAGGAGCTGGAAGCCAAGCGCCAGGCGATCTTCTCCATATTGGAGCGCCTGCTGCGCCAGACCCAGGTGGAGGACATCCTGCTCGACCTCTACGACCGCAGCCGCGTCCGCGAGACCTTCATCGCCTATTTCCGCGAGATGGTCAATTTGATTTCCGTGCTGTTACGGGATATAATGGTGCTGATGGTCGACCCAGCGAGCGGGACGCTCATCAATTCGGACTACAAGGAAAAGCTAATGGAACTGGCCGCGTTGACCCGTATCGATAAAATGTTCTTCCTGATCCGCAAGATGGAGTTCCTGCTGCGCGACATCCAGCGCAACCTGAACGCCCGCGTGCTCATCCTGGAATTCATCAACAGTTATGCCCCTGAAACCGCATCTCGGCGGGCTCCGTCCCGATGGGGGAGCCAGCCATGGATAAGGTCATCCTGGTCAAGATCGAAAGCCGCCGCGACCTGCTCCATTTCCGCACCCGGGACGAGGGCATCAAGCCCGACGACTGCGTCATCATCCAGTCGATCACCGGCGAGGAGCTGGGTCGGGTGGTCAAGCATTTCGGCGAGACCTTCAACTGCGCCAAGGGCATCCCCTGCATCCCCGAGATCCTGCGCAAGGCCGACGGCCGCGACATCGACAGCTTCGCCAAGAAGGAGCGCGAGGAGCGGCGCGCCCACGAATATTGCCAGAACCGCATCAAGGACCGCGAGATCCCCATCAAGCTGGTGCGCGTGACGTTCTTCACCAGCGAAAAAAAGGCCATATTCTATTTCACCTCCGAGGGGCGCATCGATTTCCGCGACCTGGTCAAGGACCTGGCCAAGAAGTTCCGCATGCGCATCGAGATGCGCCAGATCGGCATCCGCGACGAGGCGAAGATGATCGGCGGGGTGGGCATCTGCGGCCGCCAGCTGTGCTGCAAGACCTTCCTGAACAACCTGGAGCCCATCACCCTGCAGATGGCCAAGAAGCAGAACCTGAACATGAACCCGGTCAAGATATCCGGCATGTGCGGCCGGCTGATGTGCTGCCTTTCGTACGAGGAGACCGGCGGCGGCCGCGTGGTCATCGAGGACCCCATCGAACGCGTGGGCTTCGACGAGGAAGAGGACCTGGCCGAAGACAAGAAATGAGAGCCCGTTTTTTCGCGCTCCTGCTGCTGGCGCTGCCGGCGCTGGCGTTCCCGCAGTACAAGCCCTGGTACAACTATTACAATTTCGTCTACGGGGCCAAGGCCCTGGCCATGGGCAACGCCTTCACCGCGGTGGCGGACGACCTGACCGCGACCTTCTGGAACCCGGCCGGCCTGGCCGGCCTGCGCAGCCCCGAATTGTACCTCAGCTACAAGGCGTCCACGCAGAAGCACGATTACGACCTGCAGAGCAAGGTCCAGCCCGCGGACACCTGGCTGTACAACTATAATTTCAGGAGCCATCTGAACCAGGTCGATTTTTTTTCCGTATCGGCCCCCGCCCGCCTCTGGAAGCGGCCGTTCACGTTCGCCCTGAGCTATTACCGCTATATTCCCTACGGCTTCAAGGGCTCGGCCAGCGAGGTGCTTACCTTTCTCCTGGACCGCTTCCATCCCAGGAACACCACCGAGACCTTCGTGGGCAGCGAAGGCCTTGACGTCCTGTCCTTTTCCGCCGCCGCGGCCCTGAGCGACCATTTTTCCCTGGGCGTCACCATGCAGCAGTTCTTCGGCTCGGGCAGCCTGCAGCGGGTCCTGATGAACGCGCAGGGGGAGTTCCACAGGCAGACGACCGAGAAAATGCTGGGCCGCAACGCCATCGTCGGCCTTCTCTTTTCGCCGTTCAAGGCTCTGCGCCTGGGCCTGACCTGGCACAGCGGGCTGAAAAGCATCCTCGACACCGAGCTGCTGACCTGGGAGGTCAACCGCAAGGGCAATGAACTTGACCAAGTGGTGACCCAACGCCAGGCGCAGGTGGAGCTGCCGCAGCAGGCCGCCGTCGGGGTGCTGTTGAAGCCCGCCGCTTGGCTGGACCTGGGCGCCGAATACTCGGTCCTGGACTGGCAAAAGGCCACGGTCACGAATTATTTCGGCGCCGGCGAGGTCCTGCCTTACCCGCAGAAGGACGACTGGACCCTGGGACAGAAAAGGGCGCGCAACCTGCGTTTCGGCATGGAAGCCCGCCTGCCTCTGAGGGCCTGGCTGCTGCATTTCCGCGCCGGCTGGTCACTCGACCGCCAGCTGTATGCCGACGCGGCGGACCGCGCCGTCAAGGTCACCGGCTATGCGGCCGGCCTGGGCTGCGATACGTCCGATTACCTGACCCTGGAGATCGCCTTCCAGCGACAGAAGAGCGCTTGGGCGGAAGAGGGTTTTCTCAGCGACAGCCCCCCCGTGGCCACCCATTTTCGCGCCGACGTTTTTTTCCTTTCGCTCACCTACCGCTTCGGCCATATTTTCAAAGAGTAGCCCCATGGCGCAACCGATCGCAACAGGCGGCCCGCCTGCTCGGCGCGGCGAGCCACGTCAGCGTCTTCAGCGGCGCCGGCATCTCGGTGGAAAGCGGCATCCCCCCCTTTCGCGGCCCGGGCGGCCTGTGGAGCCGGGTCAACCCCGGTTTTATCGAGATCGACTATTTCCTGGCCCACCCCGAAGAGTCATGGCTGAAGATCAAGGAGATCTTCTACGATTTCCTGGGAGGAGCCGAGCCCAACGCCGCCCACCTCGGCATCGCCGCCATGGAAAAGGGGGGCCTGGTGAAGGCGGTCATCACCCAGAACATCGACGACCTGCACCAGCGCGCCGGCAGCCGCGAGGTGATCGAGTTCCACGGCAATTGCCGCTGGCTGGTCTGCCTGGAGTGCCGGCGGCGGGAGGCGGTGCGCCCCGAGCGGCTGGCGGCCCTGCCGCCGCGCTGCTCCTGCGGCGGGCTGCTCAAGCCCGACTTCATCTTTTTCGGCGAGGGCATCCCCGAGAAGGCGCTGCAGCGCTCCTACCAGGAGGCCTCGCAGGCCGACCTCTTCCTGGTCATCGGCTCGAGCGGCGAGGTCCAGCCCGCCTGCCAGATCCCGCCCCTGGCCAAAGCCCGCGGCGCCAAGCTGATCGAGATCAATCCCCACGAGTCCAATTTCACCCCCATCGCCGACGTGTTCCTGCAGGGCCCAGCGACCGAGGTCGTTAGTTCGCTTGTCAAAGAGCTCGGCATACGGCCCTGAAGGTCCCCGACGAGGGGGCTGACGGATGACGGTTGACGGAAGATAAATTCCAGATAACTTATACCAACGAAATAGCAACTCATCCCCCGGCCCCTTCTCTTGCGAAGAGAAGGGGAGTAGGGCTTTGCCCCCTCTATTCTCAAGAGAGGGGGATTGGGGGTGAGTTTTGAGATTTGATTTGATCTTGAAAAGGTTTTTTTTAAACATTGTAATTTGGAACTTGAAAATTGGTACTTGGGATTTGGAATTATAATTCTTCCCGTTTACCCTCAGCCTTCAGCCGTTAACCAAGTTCGGTTTATTGCTTTGCCGTCCGCCCTACGCCGAGTTCAATTTGTTGGTTCTTGTATCTCGTCCATGTTCATAATATAATTGCAATATGCTTTCCAAGCTTCGCAAACTCGATCTGGCCATCATTCTCCTGGCCGCGTGGACCATCGTTTCTTTCGTGTTTTTCAAGCGCAGTACCTTCAACCTGTTCCTGGTCTTGACCATCATCCTGGGCGCCGTGCGCCTGCTGGGGATCATCCGCCGCCGGCTGCTCTGGAAGATCCGCAACCGGCTGATCATTTCGGCCATCTTCTTCATCGTCACCCCCATCGTGCTGATCACGGTCTTCTACTACCTGATCACCAACATCATCATCTACCAGTACAACACGGCCATCTTCGAGAACCTGCTGCAGAACGACATCAAGGGCTTCACGGACAGCGCGGACTACTACCTGAGCATGGCCGACGAGAAGCGCATCATCCAGGAAGTGGAACGCTACCGTCGCCGCCGGCCGCGCTTCCTTAACCTGGCCTTCTTCAGGGAAACGCCCGGCGGCACGGGCAGAGGCCGGTTCGAGCCCTTCTTCACCTATCCCGAGGACCTCTCGCTCAAGGTCCTGGACCCCAACGGGCCGCTGGCCCAGTTCCAGTCGGGCTACCTCAAGGCGGGGGGCGTCCTGTACCACGGCGTGCAGCAGCGCCAGGGGGGCTACGCGGCGCTGATCCTGGAGACCCTCGACCAGGCGACCTTCGACGCCATGCCGCCCATCGGCGATTTCCGGGTCATGTTCATGGGCGCCGGCGGCAACGCCGTCAGCAGCGCCTCGAGCCGGGAGATGACGGTGCGCCTGGACGCCAGCGACTCCGCCGCCTTCGAAAAATACCATTTCCCCTATCCCTTCACTTTTCGCTACTGGGACTTCGACGAGCTGAAGCAGGGCAAGCCCGTGCTCAAGTTCAACATGTTCTTGCTGATCAACGACTTTTCCAAGATATTCCAGAAGCTGAAGACCTCGGACCGCTCCGCCGTGCTGCAGGCCCAGATCAAGGCGCTGGAGAAGGACATCCAGTCCGGCGGCGACCAGGCGGTCCTGCTGGACAAGAGCCGGAAACTCGACGACATGCAGAAGGAGCTCCAGGTGCTGCGGAAAAGCGATACCCAGGGCGGCGTGCTGCCGATCTCCTCACTGGTGCGCTTCATGCTCGGGCTGTTCGGCTTTTTCATCATCGTTTCCTTCTTTATCGGCTTGCGCATGGTGCGCGTCATCACCCGCGCCGTCAACGAGCTGACCAAGGGCACCGAAAAGATCCGCCGCGGCGACTTCTCCTACCGCATCCGCATCAAGTCGCGCGAGCAGATGCACTTCCTCGCCGAATCGTTCAACGACATGGCCTCGGGCATCGGCCGCCTGCTCACCGAGGAGAAGGAGAAGCAGCGCCTGGAAGAGGAGCTGCGCATCGCCCGCGGCATCCAGCTCAAGCTGCTGCCGCCCGACCACTTCGCCTGCCCCGAGTTCGACATCGCCGCCGTCAACATCCCGGCCACCGAGATCGCCGGCGACTATTTCGATTACTTCCATTCCCCCGGTCATTTCCTGTCGGTCCTGGTCGCCGACGTCTCGGGCAAGGGGGCGCAGGCGGCCTTCTACATGGCCGAGCTGAAGGGCATCATGAACTGCCTGCAGAAGAGCGGCAAGGAGCCGGCGGCCATCCTGACCGAATGCAACCTCAGCCTGCAGAACTCCTTCGAGAAGGTCACCTTCATCACCATCAACCTGGTGCGCTTCGACCTGCAGAAAAAGAAGATGATCTTTTCCCGCTCCGGCCACACGCCCGCCCTGCTATACCGCAGCGACAGCGGCGAATGCCTGGAGCTCTCGCCGCGCGGCATGGCGCTGGGGCTGAGCAATTTCACCGAAGGCGGCATCGAGGAGCTGCGCCTGCCCTATAAAACGGGCGACATCCTGTTCTTCTTTTCCGACGGCCTGTCGGAGATCATGGACGTGGAGGAGCGGATGCTGGGCGTGTGCGAGCTGAAAAAGATGCTCATCGACAACGCCGGCCTCACCGCCCTCGAGATCAAGGAGAAGATCCTCGCCCGCGCCATCGCCTTCTCCGCCGGGCAGGCGAACGCCGACGACCTGACCTTCGTGGTCATGAAGGTCCGCTAAAGAAGATGGAGGAGCTCGAGAAAAAGCTGGGCTACCGCTTCCGCGACCGGGACCTGCTGCGCACGGCGCTGACCCACAAGTCGTTCAACGAGGGCGGGCGCAACCGCGGCCTGGACAACGAGCGCCTGGAGTTCCTGGGCGACTCGGTGATCGGCGTGGTCATCACCGACTACATCTACCGCCGCTGCCGCGACACCCGCGAGGGCGAGATGGCGAAGCTGCGCGCCCACCTGGTCTCGAGCAACCTGCTCTTCAAGGTGGCCAAGTCCATCGGCCTGGGCGGCCACCTGTTGCTGGGGCGCGGCGAGGAGAAGAACCAGGGGCGGCGCAACAGCAAGATCGTCTCCTCATGCTTCGAGGCGCTGGTGGGGGCCATGTACCTCGACGCCGACTTCGCCACCGCCACCCGGGTCGTGGTCGCCCTTTTCCTCGAGATCATGGAGGGGCTGATCAACGACGATATGCGCATCAACGACTACAAGTCGGAGCTGCAGGAGCTGATCCAGAAGCACCGCAACATCCTGCCCGTCTACAAGGTGACCGGGGAGACCGGCAAGCCCCCCGACACGGTCTTCCGCGTCGCCGTGTTCCTGGACGACAGCGAGATCGGCAGCGGCAGCGGCCGCAACCGCCGCGAGGCGGAGCAGGAAGCGGCATTGATCGCCTTGAAGAATATCGGCAACTTCATTCATTTCGAGAAGCTATCGGACACCTTTTTCGGCGAAAAGCCCAAGAACTCATAAGAGCTCAGTGATTGGTAATTAGTGATTAGTGATTGGTAACCGCAATTTAACGAACTATTGAATTTCAAAATCTTCACTAATCACCAATTACTTCTCACTAATCACTGATCAAAGTCTTGCGATTTTTATTTTTTTTTATTAAAATATAAAAAAATCGCAATAGGGAGGTTCTGATGGCAACCAAGAAAATTGTGAAGAAAGTGAAGAAGGCACTGAAGCCGGTCGTGAAAAAGAAAGCGGCCCCGGTGAAGAAAAAAGCGATCGCCAAGAAAGCCGCTCGCTACGCCTGCGCCGTTTGCGGGGTGAGCGTGACCGTGGACCGCTTCAGCGGCGTCGCCCTGGCGCGCAATCTGATCTGCTGCGGCAAGGTGATGAAGAAAAAGTAATTAGTGATTAGTGAATGGTGATTGGTAGCAGCAATCGACGGAATAAGTGATTAGTGATTGGTGATTCGTAATTGGTAAAAGCCATGAGCGAACAAAGTGATTAGAGAAAAAAATTAAATCTTTTTAATTCGCTAAATTGCGGTTACTAATCACTAATTACTAATCACTAATCACTGAGTTACATTCTTATAGGAGGAGCTATGACCTACACCCACGCTGACCTGAAGAAGAAGACCGTGGCCGAACTGCGCGAGATCGCCGCCGGCATCGACAACGAGGCGGTCAAAGGCCATTCGCAGATGAACAAGGAACACCTCCTGGTGGCCCTGTGCAAGGCGCTGAATATCGATATCCACGAGCACCACGAGGTGGTGGGGCTGAACAAGGCCCAGGTCAAGGCCAATATCCGGCGCATGAAGGAGAAGCTGGCCGCGGCGATCGCCGCCAAGGACCGCAAGCAGATCAGCTACTGCCACCGCCAGATCCACAGGCAGAAGAGGACTATCCATAAAGCGACAGTTTAAGCTATCGAGTTAAGTGATTAGTGAAAAGTGAAATGTGAAAAGTAATTGCAAGAACTCTTTTGTGAAAAGTAAAGCATAAGATTAAGTGGCAAGAGCATAGATGTTATAAGACGAGAATTCAAGAGTAATGTCTCAAGACAGTGAAACGCGATTTCCATTCTTCAAATATTTCGAAAGCCTCGTCTTACAGACAATTCAATTGCTCGGTTCACTTGGAATTTATCTAAAATCTCATGTCCTGACATTTTATCCTATCTTGATTACGACCTTAATCGAAATACTTGTCGAACTTTTCGTCTCGATCTCCTGCGTTTATAGATCTTGAGGAGGTGAAACATGCTCAAGAAGGTCAAATACCTGTTGTTGGTCCTGCTGTTGGCATTTTCAGGGCTCTATGCCGCCGATTATGAACAGAAAATAGACCGCAGCTTCGAGCTGGCGGCGGGGGGTTGCCATCGAGCTGGCCAACATCAACGGCGAGATCGTGATCACCACCACCGGCGGCACCGCCGTGGTCGTCAAGGCCGTCAAAAGCTCGGATAACAAGGGCGAGATCGAGAACGTGGACGTGGTCTTCGAGCCGGGCAAGGACAAGCTGAAGGTGTATGTCAAATACAGCAAGAGAAATGCCAGGGCCAAGGTCGATTTCACCGTTTCCGTCCCCGAAAAACTGGCCCGGTCCCAGTTCAAGTCGGTCAACGGCAAGATCGACTGCTCCGGCAAATTCCTCGACGTGACCCTGAACACGGTCAACGGCAAGATCGATTTCGCCGGCGTTTTTCGCAACGCGGACCTGGCGACGGTCAACGGCGCCATCGATGTCTCCCAGGAGCCCCTGCTGAGCGGCGACCTGAAGGCGGAGACGGTCAACGGCTCCATCGTCCTCGAGCTCAACCGCAAGTCGGCCTTCGAGCTTGACGGGCAGACGATCAACGGCTCCATCGACAACGAGTTCGGCCTGCAGGTCGAGCGCCACCTGGTCGGCAAATCCATGAGCGGCAAGGTCAACGGCGGCGGCCACAAGGTCGAACGTCGAGACGGTCAACGGCAGCATCGATATCTACGAAGATCTAGCCGACTTAATCGTATTACTTATCTTCAACTCTTTAATAAAAGAGGTTTATCGATATTTTAATTATCGAGGAAGAGTAGTCCAAAAGAAAAGTTTTGGTCATGTACCGTGTTTATCAAGCCTTTCATTTAAAAATACTCCAGAAGTTACTATCAGATAAAAATTAGCGCTTCTTGGAATCGAATCATTGCGGCTATTGACAATTTAGTCCATTGCCCGCAAAATGCCAAGCATGGATAAATTAGTTTTCTATTAATTTATTGATACATAGACATTAGGAGAAAACTCATGTCAACTAAACGTTTTGGCAAGCCCAGTTTGCCTTTATTGCTCCAAAAAACATCATTTTTTGAAGAAAACGATCTTCTGCAAAAAAAACAAAGGGAAATCGCATCAGTTTATGGAAAACAACCTAGGCGAGCCAATTGCAAAAACTGCGATAAAGCTCGATATGGCTCCGGATTTTATTAAAGATGGGATTGATTATATAATTTGCAGCCATTGCTATCATTTTAACGGGATGTATGAAGATACCGAGGAATTTTACGAAGGACTGTATACCGAGATTCAGAGAAGATTATGCGAAAACCTATTATAAAGTAGATAATATAGACAACTATAATTATAGAACTGCAAGTATTTATATTCCAAAAGCGGAATTTTTGTATACTTCTTTAATCGAGAATCGGATCAATCCGCATAGTCTTGAGTATTTTGATTTTGGGGCTGGCTCAGGTTATTTATTGCGGCTATTAAAAAAAATTGGACTAAGGAATATTTTGGGAACAGATATTTCCAAATCTCAAGTCGATTTTGGCAATTGCCATGTTGGGAGAAAAGCTTTTAAAGATTCATGACATAAAAGACACAACAAAAATATTGCATTCGAGCAAGTCTCAAGTGATATCAATGATCGGTGTTTTAGAACATTTGCAAAATCCTCGCGAAGCATTGGCAGCATTGAAACATAACAAAAACACAAAGTTTCTATACATTCTGGTCCCGACCTTTAGTCTTTCTGTCTTTTTAGAAATTTTATCGTCTGAAGTTTTCCATAGACAATTAACTGGAGGCCACACTCATTTATATACCAAACAATCGTTGATGCATCTCTGCAAGGAATTTGGATTTGAAGCCATTTCTGAGTGGTGGTTTGGGACAGATATGGTAGATTTATTTAGGCATATATCGGTCACATTACAAAAACAAAAATTGTTCTCAGCGGTTGATAGAGTCTGGCGGCAAAAATTATTCCTCTTATCGATGCGCTGCAATTAGAATTAGATAAAAATCAATTTTCCTCTGAAGTCCATATGGTTTTAAGAAAAACCTAAAAATCCGACCTTGCATTCATTATATATATAATAAATATATCTTCTCATTAGCAGACCCATCCACTTTACTTAAAATCAAATTATGAGGGAAAATGGTTTTCTTGTCAGAAAAAATATTCCAAATATTACCAAAAGAGATTCAATCTCTTCGAATCTCCAACAAATTCAACAGTCATATGTTCAGAAATTGATGGATTCGATCAGAAACGGATGCGACACGGACGTATCCTGGGTGGATCAAACATCACCTCAAGCATATAAAGCGAGGATTTATTTGACTGAGTTATGTAATAGTCGGTGCCTGACATGCAATTTTTGGAAAAATAAAAACGAAATTCAGCTGGATACGAGAAGATGGCAAAATATCTTCAACAAATACGTAATTTCGGCGTTTCTTCGGTTGAATTCGTCGGCGGAGAACCGTCCATTCGTCCTGATTTGCCTGCTTTGATTAGCAAAGCCAGAGAACTTGGATTTAGTTCGATACTGGTCAGTTCAAATGGATTTCTGCTCAATGATGAAAATATTAAAGAGACTTATTGGATGCGGCGCGAACGGCTTTCATATATCGCTCGATGGTTTGCGCAATACGTATAAATATGTGCGAGGAGTTGATTGGTTCGAAAAAGTAATCTCTGCCATATCTAGGATTACCAAATCAGGAGTCTATGTTCTGGTCCTGACCAACTTGACGCGCCAAGTTATTGATGAACTGGAAGCACTTGTAGATCTTGTTCATGGACTGGGCGCTCGCTGGGGTGTGAATATCATCGAGAACCTGAAATACGGCTTTGCCGGGGTCGACCTAGACAAATTGTCGAATAGTCCTCCAGCGAGGATATTGAGAATGTCATTTCCATCCTGGTACGAGCCAAGCAAAGCTATTCATCAACCTGCGTACTCCGTGATTCGGATATTCTTTATATCAAGGACTATCTCACTGATCCGTTACGGGAAAGGAAAGTTCCCTGTTCTCTGGGTTTCCGGGATATCTATCTAGATCCAAGAGGAAATGTTTACTCCGCTTGCATGTCGCTTAATCCAATCGGCAATGTTTTGAACACGCCATTGGCGAATATTGTCCAATCCCGGGAAATGAAAGCAAACCTTAAAGCCATGCTGTTGCGCCAATGTGAAGGCTGTACCTGCGGTTATTCTCAAAGGGCTGAACTGATGCATAAAGAGCAAATCATGAATGAAATTAGTCCCAGAAATATTATTGTATATTCTGATTGGCGGTTCATCGATCGCCAATCTTTTCAGGCTATGAACCATCAGGGAATATGTTCATTCTTGTACTGGTGAGTTAGATTCACGCCGAGCCAAAGAATTGTAGATTCTGTATTTTAGAGTCATTTTTCATTGGATTTCTTTAAAAATAACGCAACCTCCTATTGCCATTTGAGTCAACATTCCATAAAATCGTATCATGGCTCAAATTGATTATTCTATTTCTGTCAGTATATATATTCCTACACATAATTATGGCAAAACTGATCCAGGCTATTGAAAGTGTACTTGCACAGAAATTCAATAATTGGGAGTTAATTCTCATTGATGATGGATCCACGGATAATTCATGGGATATTATTAAAGATTACAGTACTCATCCTAAGATCCGCACAATGCATCAAGAACAAAAGGACTTGCCACTACCAATAATATTGCCTTAAGGTTATCGCAAGGAAAGTATATTATGTGGCTTGACGCCGATGATTATCTTGATGAAAATGCCCTTTTGGTATTATCGAACATATTGGATATCCATCCGCAGATCGGGTTGGTTTATCCGGATTATTTTCTAGTTGACGAAAGCGGGGCGATAATAGAAGTTATTCGGCGAAAAAAGATTGGTCAGGATGTTGAATTGCTGGATCTGCCGGCATTGGGTGCCTGTACGATGATACGCGAAGAATGTCTTTTGGAGATTGGGGGATACAGTGAAGAATTCAAGTGCCAGGATGGATACGATTTGTGGCTAAAATTCATTGAGTCCTTTAATCCCTATAACGTGAACATCCCTTTGTTTTACTATCGTCAGCATCCTTCAAATTTAACAAAAAACAAGAGCCACATTTTAAAAACACGCCGCTGCATCAAACGCACTTTTTGTAGAAAATTGTAGAAAAAATGCAATTCCAAAAATTCTAGCGATCATTCCGGTTCTAAAAAATCGTTACAGCTCTTGATTCCGCATTGCATCCCTTAGCTGGCAAGCCGCTACTTTGGTACACTATCTCCGAAGCCTTAAAAACATCGATGATAGATAGAATTGCAGTGTCTAGCGATGATCTCGCTGTTTTGGATTATTGCAAAGGATTCCGCAGATTGCTCCTATTCTACGGCCAGAAAAATTGGCAAATAACTCGACGGATATGAGCCAGGTCATCATGCATGTGCTTGACGTTTTTAATAAAGAGAAAAATTATCTGCCGGATGCGGTAATGATTTTGTATGGCAACACTCCGTTGCGCAGAAGCTCCCATATTGAAAAATGCATTGATACCATGATCATATTCAATGTGGATTCGGTTATTGCCGTTGAAGAAGAGGTCGACCATTTTTACAACCATAAGCGCTATGGCCTCAGTGTCATTAATAAACGAGCCGGAATCAGTTTGGAGCGGGATGCCTTGTATCGAGATAGGGGCTCGATCTATTTATCCCGCACTTCAACCATTACCCAGAAGCAAATCTTAGGCGAAAGTATAGGCCACATTGTCATGTTGCCTGAGGAAAGTATCCGTATACGGAACAATTTTGATTTTGGCTAGCGGAAAAAATATAAGCGATTGGCGAAAGGTACGCAAGGATGATTAGCTGCCGGAATGGGCAAGAATTGCTATCATTGCCCAGGCAGCATCTCTGCGATCGGATCAACTGATTTTGAGTGTCTATAACTCCCCGTGGCGGAGACAGAAATTTATAAGGATCAATTTTTCATTCCGGGACAAAAATTCATGAACGTTTTGCTGGTGAATAGCCATTTGGCTAGATAAGCCGGGAGTGATTGCTCCAGTTGAGCCATTGGGAATTTTATATCTAGCCGCATGCCTTCTTAAAGCGGGTCATCAAGTTGCCGTTAACGACATTACTCTTGATGCATACAATAAGCAACGATTTCTATTGGAAATAGAAACGCAGCATTATGATTGGTCGGATTTTCCTGTCGGACCGCTTCATATGCTGGAAGGTTGCAGATAATCAAGGATATGGCGGAATTATCATATAAACCTTTGTTGCTGGGCGGGAATCATCCTACCGCACTTCCAGAATTGACCCTTCAAGATATCCCAGAAAGCATTGTAGTCCGCGGAGAAGGTGAAGTTACAGTCGTTGAATTGATCGATCTGATCTCGCAAAAAGGAGTATGCCCTGATTTGGCCTCAATAAAGGGAATTTCCTATTTTATGAACGGAGAGATCGTACATACGCCAGAGCGTGAATTGATCGCCAATTTAGACGCGCTTCCATTTCCAGCAAGGCATTTGATCCCCATGGAAAAATACAGTTGGGAAATAGGGGGGAATGCCGCGGTGAATATACTATGAGCCGGGGTTGTCCATTTAGTTGTATTTATTGTTTTAAGAGTATTTTTAAAAATAAAGTGCGTTATCGGAGTATTGAAAATATCATTTCGGAGATCCAGGATGTCAGGGAAGCTTTCTGGAGAAGGGGGTGTACTTCGTTGACGACTTTTTTACCGCGGATAACAATCGCTTGGAATTGTTTTTACGTTTGGCTGGAGAAAAACGACCTGGATATAAAATGGCGATGCCTTACTCGGGTTGATGGTTTCCAGGATGTGAAACTCCTGAAGCGAATGAAGGATAAGGGTTGTGATACCATAATCTTTGGAGCAGAGTCCGGCGATCGAAACGCTGGTCAAGATTCGAAAAGGAATAAGTCTTTCGCAAAGTCGCGATACGATTATCGCGGCATTAAAAGCTGGGATTAATTTAAAGGTTAATTTCATGTTGGGTTTTCCATGGGAAACCTATCAGTCGATCTATAATACCTTGAAGTTTGCTGTTAGTTTGCCGCCGGTAAAGGAATATGCCTTTTATTTTGTCACGCCCTTTCCCGGCACGGAAATATGGGATCAGTATTGTCGGAATCAGAAATATCCCTGGGAGGCATTCACCGAATTCAATGCATTTTTTAAGGGTAAAACAATAAGCAATGAAGATTACCAGAATTTATTAATTTATGCGTCCCTATATGTTTTTCGTCGACACTTTTTAAAAGAACTTTTTCGCATACGGACGATGAGAATTCTAATTGGATCTATACTGAGGCACGGTATTACGAGCTATATTTTCCTTGACACGGGGGGCCGCACCATTCATCAATGAGGATAATCCTTTCCATGCCGTCCAAGGACTGCTCTTTCAGTTGAGAGATCGCATGGATTGGCCGGTCAAACGCAGTTTACTCTTTTTCTTTGATCCTTGTTATTTGCAGCGTCGCATACGAAAGGAAAAGAGATGGCTTAAAAAAAAATGCAGATTCTATCAATAATTACTAAGGAGAACAATTGCTATGATTGTATGATAATTCCCGCTAAGGGGGGGTCAAAACGTCTTGAAAACAAAAATATGCGGCTACTCAACGGTAAGCCGATGCTGTATTATTCGATAGTAGCAGCTCAAAAAAGCACCCTAATAGATAAAATATATGTATCAACCGATTCGATGGCTATTGCGGATTATGCAAGGGAAATGGGGGTTGAGTTTATCATGCGACCGAGTCGGCTCGTCGGAGATGCTCCCGTGACTGACGTATACAGGCACGCGTTGCGGCAGATAAATAATAATAAGATTTCCTATGTGGTAGGACTGCAGCCGGACCACCCCGACAGGACAGTTGATCTTGACATAGCCATACGTTTCATGCAGGAGAAGGGTTTTGAAGATTTATTCAGCGTTGATGCTGGAGGGCATAAGAACGGATCCTTGCGCATTATCAAAGCCGATGTCTTATCGAGTAAGCGAACCGTGCTCGTGGGTACGACATTGGATGATTGTACCAATATCCATACCAACAGAGAATTGCTCAGAGCTGAGCGCAAGCTAAAGGGGAATGCCGGGATTATAACGATTGGCGAGCGGATGATCGGCGAGTACCGACTTTTATTGTGGCCGAAGGAGGCAATAATCATCTCTGCAATATAGAGACCGCAAAAAAGATGATTGATGCGCAGCTTGCGATGCCGGTGCTGATGCTGATAAAATTCCAAACTTTCAAAGCTGAACAATTGGTCACTGAAGATGCTCCAATTTTTTGGAAGATGCCGGGTGTCAACACCCAGTTAGAGTTCTATAAGTCCATTGATAAATTCGGCAAAAAGGAATATCGCACATTGTTTTCTTACGCCAAAAAAAGGAATTATATGCTTTTCAACCCCCTTTGACTGTGAAAGTGCCACTATGCTTAACGAATTGGGAGTCAGTGTCTTCAAAATCGCTTCTTGTGACGTCCCCGATTTGCGACTTATCCGTCACATTGCCGTTTCGGTAAACCGATGATCATCTCGACAGGAGCTTCTGAACTGGAGGAGTTGCAGAGGGCGGTGGATACGGCGTATACAGAAGGAAATGATCAGGTAGCGCTGTTGGCTTGTACGTTGAGGTTATCCCACCAAGGTAGCCGATGCGAATTAAGGCGCATGGCTGCGCTTAAAAAGTTTTTCCCGGAAGTGGTAATTGGTTTATCGGACCACACGGAACCCGATGCACGCATGGTCTTGCCTTCACTGGCAGTTACCTTGGGGGCGAGGATTATTGAAAAACATTTCACATTGGATAGAGCTATGCCTGGGGTCGGGCAAAAATTGTCCCACTGAGCCAGAGGATTTCAAGAAAATGATATCGACTATACGTTTTGCGGAAGAAGCATTGGGATCAGGTCAGTATTAAAGCCTACGAGGAGGAACAGGCTGCACGCAAAAGTGCACGCCGAAGCCTGGTTGCTCAGCGGGATATCCAATCAGGAGAAACCATTCTTAATGATATGATTGGTATTAACTTACTCAGGTGGCGGCATTGCTGCTGATGCAATTGACCAGGTGATTGGAAAGGTTGCTGCCAGTAATATTAAAAAGGATGCTCAAATCAAATTTGAGCATTTAAAATAGAATGACTTTCTCAAAAGAATGGGAAGCATGTTATAGAAATAATAAGCAAATGAGCCTTTGGCCGTGGTCTGATTTAATAAGTTATGTGATGCGCTACTCCAAGCCTCTTTCAAAGAACTTTAATGTGTTGGAACTAGGCTGTGGGCCAGGCGCAAATATACCGTTTTTTATGAATCTTGGAATCAATTATTATTCTATTGAGGGCAGCCCTACGATAGTAAATAGAGTATGGAAACAATTTCCTAACTACAAGAAAAATATAAAAGTAGGGGATTTTACAAAAGAAATACCATTCTCGATTGAATTTGATTTGGTTGTTGATAGGAGCTCCTCTAACACTCAATAATACAAAAGATATAAAGAAGACCGTCGCGTTGATTTTCAAGACACTTAAATCCGGGGGGAAATTCATTGGCATCGACTGGTTTTCTACACTGGATGCGGATTTTACAAAAGGCAAATACGGAGGTGACAAATATACAAGAACCGGAATTGAAAAAATGGACAATTAGCCAATTTGGGGAAAGTACATTTTGCAGATAAACAACATATCCTGAATATATTTTCAAAATATAAAATGGAAATCTTGGAAAACACCTTGATCGAAACAGAAATGCCTAAAAAACATATGCGAAATTTTGGGAATTTTGTCGCTGAGGGTCCCAATGAAAAGAAATTGTCTTAAAATTGAAGAAAGAGTAACCGGGTCAATTCACTGTCAGCTCACGATTTCCCTTGACTTCCTCAAATACGCTCCATATAATCCCCGCATGGCTCAAATTCATTTATTATCGGTCATTCAACTGCAATAAGGATTTTATGAAAGGACCTGAAACAAGAGAAACTGGCATTTAAGAAATAGAATCAACATGAAATCAAAGCCAAACATTTTATTTGTAGATTTCCCATCCATACCCTTCGAGGATATTATTGCTTCATTCAGAGGTGAGAATCTGAATCAGCAGTCTCTGAGCATGCCGATGGGTATTTTGTATCTCTCCGCTTACATAAAACAGAATAACGATATTGGGCACCTTGCTCTGTTGGATTATGTCCTAGCCATGAATGGCATTGCTGATTTTGACAATCTTGATGATTTCCTGATGGATTCTGCCAAAAAGATAGATTTTGTTCCGGATATATTGGCATTTTCTTTAATATTTTCAACCGCCCATAAAATATTCACAATCTGCCTCGACAAGCTGAAATCCATCTGGCCTGAGGCAGTTACTATTGTGGGAGGAGTCCATGCGACATGTTCAATGGAACACATCCTTGCGAATTCCGGCATAGATTATGTAGCAAGAGGTGAAGGCGAGTATGCTTTTTCCGAGTTCGTCAGACAATATTCAAATTCGGAAGATATAAAAGTGAAAGGAATCTACAACAAGGATTGGCTCAATTCCTCGCGTTTTCTCGAAGTCTGTGATTATCCTGAAGATCTTGATGAGTTACCTTTTCCCGATTATAAACTTATAAAGATGGAGGAATATATAAGTGCTCGGGGAAGAAAAAGAGAACTGGGTGAAGCGAAAGAGAGTAAATTCGCCACAATCATAACAACAAGGGGCTGTCCTTTCAAATGTACCTTTTGTGCATCGCATGCGGTACATGGCCGGAAGGTAAGATTCAGATCTCCTGAAAATGTCGCAAAGGAAGTGATGCTTCTTTATGAGCATTATGGCGTAAACTTGATCATTCCTGAAGATGATATGTTTACGCTGCCAAGAGAAAGATTTCTGCATATGATTTCCGCATTGAAATCGCTGAAGATACCTAATTTTGAGATACAGGTTCCCAGTGGCTTATCCGTCAACACACTGGATAAGAAAATCATGGATACAATGATTGATGTCGGCGTTAAAATCTTTAGTATCGCCATTGAATCCGGATCTGATTATGTTCAAAAGAATATCATAAAAAAAAACTGCGACCTGAAAAAAGCCCGGGAAATCGTGAAATATCTTAAGAGCAAAGATAAAATAGTAAGATGTTTTTTTGTTTTGGGCTTTTTTCGTGAAACAAAAGAGCAGATGCATGAAACCATTGTATATGCTAAATCTCTTGGTGCTGACTGGTGCGTATTCATG
>CAWGGP010000009.1:0-140019 GCA_963822075.1 Candidatus Aminicenantota bacterium | reverse complement strand
CATATCGAGGCTCTGTCGCGCAAGGGGTGCGTGACGTATTGTCGAGACGACCAGATCGCGCTCGATTGCGCCGTGTTCGAGACGCTGGACGACGGCACGATCATGTTGCGGTTCCGCTACGACAGTGCCGCCTATGTCGCGGACTGGGCATTCGACGCATTTCATCGCTGCAGAGGGACTACTTTGCCAACCCGTTCTACCACTCCTGCCTGAAGCTTACGAAGGGCCAAGTCCTGCTGATCGACAATTACCGGCTGCTGCACGGGCGCGATGCGTTCTCCAGGGCCCCGCCGAGCAGAAGCGCAGCCTGCGCCGGATCTGGTTGGCCCGCGATGACCTGCCCATCCTTTACAACGCCGGGATGAGCACCGCGAACGGAGGGCGTTGGCGCGGTTCGCGCCGTATGGCGTGCTGCCGGGCGCCGAACATTTGCGCGGCCGGACCGCCTGCACTCGGGATCCGTGACCCGGCGGCATTCGCGCACATGATGGCGCGCCGGCCAGCTGAGCGGATGGTGCGAGCCGCAGCGTAGCCGCGCCTCATTCCAGCAGTCGAACGCGGCGATCGACAACCGCTCGACCCATCTGCGAAGAAGAACGAGTCTTGGACATGGATGCAATGCTTGGTCTTTCAGCAGTCAGCTTTGTGACTTCGGTGATCGCAGCCACTGTGGGGATAGGTGGAGGGTTGGGGCTCCTGGCCGTGATGCCGTCGTTCGTGCCGATCTCGGCAGTGGTCCCGTTGCACGGCGTGACCCAGCTCGCGAGCAATGCGAGTCGCTTCATAGCCGATCACCGGCACGCCGAGATCCGGCTTCTGCCGGCGTATTTCGGGGAGCTTGCCTGGGCGGTGCTGTCGGTTATTGTTTCTTGGGTCGAATCCCGGACGGTTATCTCTCAGTCGGTCGTCTGGGCGCGTTCCTTTTGCTGTCCACATGGACCGGCCTGATGAAGTGGCTGGGCAAGCCGCTGACCAACTTCTTCTCGCTCGGCTTTATCCAGACTCTGCTGTCCCTCTTTGTGGCGAGTGTCGGGCTGTTGTCCCAGCCGGTGTTGATCAAGCAAGGTCTGCCGAAAAACAAGGTCATCGTGACCCATGCCATGCAGATGACCGTACTGCATGGCCTGAAGTCATGACGTTTGTGATCGCCGGATTTCCGTTCCTGCGACATTGGAGCTCCTGCTTGATGATCGTTGCTTCCACCATGGGGTCTTACCTTGGCGGCTTCTTCCGGAATCGCGTTCCCGAGAAGCTAGGCTTCTTCTTCTGAAGGCCAGCATCACGTTTTTCGCGGGCAAGATGATCGTCGACGCATTGACATCATCTTGACGACCACGTTTTCCTCGCGCGGAGACCCTTTACCCGAGTTTGACGGCTCGGCGAATCACGGCTTCGGCTTTGGTCCCGAAGGCGATTCGCACCGCGTCGACGCGATTGCGCGCACCGAGCTTGCGGAAGACGTTATGCAGATGAAGGCGCACGGTTATCGCCGCGATCCCCAATTCGCGCGCAATCGCCTTGTCCGGCATGCCCTCGACGAGCAGCTTTAGCGCCTCCGTCTCGCGTGGGGTCAATCCGTATGACGACCATGTCGGTGCTAGCCGCTCAGTGCCGCCCCCCGTTCGTGCGCCCATCCAGGCGGACGAGGTGACGACCTTTTCGCCAGCGAGAATCCGTTCGAGGGCGCTGATCAACGCCTCGCCCGACAGGTCCTTTGAAATGACGCCACAAGCGCCTCTGCGCACCGCTTCTTGCGCGTCCTCCCGGGAGATGTTCCCCGAAAGCACCACGATTGGCACGTCGGGACATCGTCGTTGGGCCCGAACGATGCCGTCGACCCCGTTCATTCCGGGCATCACGAAGTCGAGCAGCAGTGCATCTGGCTTGCCGCTCTCGACCGCGCGTAGCCCGTCTTCGAGCGTGCCCGCTTCCGCGATCTCGATGTCAGCGAAATTTTGCCGAAGGTAGTGACACAGCGCCTCTCGGAACAGACTGTGATCGTCAGCGAGTACCAGGCGCATCGTGGGCACTCCGTTATGCCAGATTTCGCCACGCTTGACGCGGGCGCGATCGGCAGATAGAGATGGAACGTGGTGCCCACTCCGGGCGTGCTGTCGACACGGATCGATCCGCCGAGCCCCGTGACGACGCCATGGACGATAGCCAATCCAAGGCCAGTACCCTCGGCACCGGGCTTGGTTGTAAAGAACGGATCGAACGCGCGCTCCGCAACCTCCGCTGTCATGCCGGCACCGTTGTCACGGCATACGACATGGACAAATTCACCGGCTTCGACGCCAAGGTGCGAAGCCGCGTCGTCGTCAATCGTCGCATCGTAGGTTTGCAACTCGACAATCCCTCCTTCGCCGCCGATCGCATGCATCGCATTCGATACGAGGTTCATGATGACCTCGTGCAGCTGCGAGCTGTCCGCAATGACTTCGCCTCGAGACTGAAGCTTTGTGACTACCTTGACGTTGGATGGTACGAGGCCCTCTATCAGGGCGAGTGACTCCTCGATCGGCGTGGCGATTGGAACGCGCTCGTGCGTTATTACCTGACGCCGGCTAAGAGCAGGATGTTGCGAACGAGCCGCTGTCCTTGCGAGACCGAATCGATGATTCGTTCCAAGCGCTTCGCCGTGGCGCCACCTGGCGGAACCTCGCTGAGCGTTAACTTCAGCAGGCCAGACATCGCAGGCAATAGGTTGTTGAAATGATGGGCGATGCCGCCGGCCATCCGGCCCAGCGCCTCGATCTTCGAAGCCTGCCGCATCTCTGCTTCGATGCGTCTGCGCTGCTCCACTTCGTCGCCGCCAGGCGTCGATGGCACGTCGTTCGTTCGCGCAATCCGAACGCCGCGAATGACAATCCAAAGAGCACGAGCGAGGAGGCGATTGCCGCGGAGCCGTAGAGCGCCAGTCCGCAGCCACTCACGGCGAATGCTGTCGAGTTCGACCGCGAAGCCAACTGTGAGCGCATAACCGCGCAATTGCAGCGTGCCGCCGATGTGTGCCTTGTCCTCCACTTTGGTGACCAGGTTGCCGGAGCCAGCAGCCCCCGTGCGCAAGAGCTGCGTGCATGCCTGCGACTGCGCCGCCGGCTCCATGCTCACGCCGGCGGTGCTCACCAGCACCTCACCGTCCCTTCGCATCAGACACATCGAATCGCCAGGCTCTCCTCCCATGGCACCGAAGAACTTCGCGATGTAGTCCGGCGTGAGCGCAACGGCGATGATGCCATCGAAGCCGCCATCCGTGCTCGACCGGCGGCGGGCAACGCGAAACGCGACATTACCTGGCAGTCTGCCCTTCACGGGATCGCCGATGTGCACGTCGGTCGCGTCGCTCTTTGCGGCGAGGAAGTAGTCGCGATCGGCAACTGATACCGAGCGATCAAGCGGAAAGCGGCTGCGACCTTCGCTGAGGGTGATCGGCGCGAAGCTCTCGCGGCGCAGCGAGCGGGAAATTTCGCCGCCGGGGGCGTAGACGTCGATGCCGAGGCTGGAGCGCACCCACCAGCGGCCCTGTCCATCCTTGATGATCCCCGACATGCGGGCGGGGGGGTCGAGATACGTTTTTCCGAATGTCCGCTCCGGCCGGAAGCGGGTCCGGGGAGCGCCCGGGAGAAGCGGGGAGGCGGGAATGCCTTCGTAGATCCCCTTTTGCGTGCAGACCAGCAGGCGGCCGTCGATGAACGCCACGTAGTTCCAGTCCAACCCCGGCAGGCCGTCGCCGAGCCCGTAGCGGGTCAGCTCGTAGTCCCGGATGTCGCGGCCGCGAAAACGGATATGGATCAGCCCGTTGAAAGCCGTGGTGAGCCAGAGATTGCCGTTGGCGTCGCAGTTGATGAGGCGGATGGAATCGTTGATGGCGGGGAAGGGATCCTTGTAAAACGCCAGCGTCGGCTTGCCGTCGCCGCCGCGCTGTACCCGGCAGGCGCCCAGCCCGTCCGCCAGGCCGGTGAAGATCGTGTCCGGGAAGCGCGGCGAGCGGCAGAGCGCCAGGAAGGTGTCGTCGCCGAAGGTCCGCGTGCGCAACTCCGGGTCAACGAGCAGGAGACTGGGAGCGGCGGCCACCAGCAGGTGGTCTCCCAAGGGGAGGAAATCGCAACCTTCGCGCACCAGCGGGGAGATGTTCGCAAACAACGGCCTCTCTCCCTTGGGACCCTGGCGGCGTTCATCCAGGACGAATACGCCGTCGAATGAGCCCACGAACAGCCTGTCCCGGAAATGGCGGACGGCGATCAGGTATCCCTCCAGGCCGTTGGCTTCGTCGAAAATGGAGATCGGCGAGCTGATGGCGACGTAGGCGATGCCGGTATTGAGGGCCAACCAGAGGTTCTGCTCGCGGTCAAGGCAAAGACCGCCGACCAGGTTGTCGCCCAGGCCGTGCTTGCGGGTGATCCGCCTCTCCAGCCTCCCCCGCTCATCCATGATGACGATGCCCCCTTTCAGCGTGGCCAGGGCGTAGCGGTGGCCGGGAATCGGGATGCCGTTGTACAGGATGTTGCCGCTCTCGCTGATCAAGGCGGAAACCTCTGTCGGAAAAGGCTTCATGAGCGAACCCGGTTTCACCCGGCGGGCGAAATCGTATCCTTCGCCCCCGGGAACGCGGAAGGCGCTCAGGTCATAGACGCGGAAGCGCCCCTGGCCGTCGATGATGAGCGGCTGCTGCTCGCGATACGGCAGCATGTAGACGAAGCCGGCTTCGGGAGCGGCGAGCGCTTCGGTTTGCGGCAGCAGCCGGGGGGGCCGTCACCGACGTGGAAGATGCCCTTGCCTTTCTGGACGATGAACAATTCGTCGCCGATGGCGAAGCCGTAGCGGCTGGCGAGATCGACGGGGATCACGGCGATCCGGCCGTCCCGCACATGGAAGATCTTCTTTATGGTCAGGAAATAGATCCCCCGCGAAGTGGCGTGGATCTTCCAGATGTCGTTGAACGCCCGGTCTTCTTTCTTCAACCCGGGCAGCAGGGAGACGTAACAGGTCTTGCCGGAGGCATCCGCCGCGAGGAATCCGAATTCGCCGACGCCGCCGACGTAGACCGTCCCGCCGGCGGCGACGGCCAGGGAGCGCACGTATGAGCCGTTGGGCAACGGCACCAGCGCCCAATTGCGGCCGTCGAATTCCAACACGCCGTTCTCATTGCCGAAATAGGTGATCCCGCTCGGGCTCTGTACGACGGCCGTATTCTGGGCCGGGGCGCCGTACTCTTCCGGGGCGAAATTCCGGATATAGGGCGTCCCGAGCTCCTCGGCGGCTTCGCCGCCGGCCGGGAGCGACAGGAGGGCGGTCCCCGTCAGCAGGAGCGAGAGATAGATGTGCCGGCCGCGACCCATGGGTTAATTATAGGAAAGAAAAAAAATATTTCAACCCGGCGGCGCGGATGTCATTTGACATTGGGAGAAGATTTGCTATAAATGGAACGGGATGAAAACATCAGGATCGTTTTTCTGGATGGCGCCCGCCATCCCCGGCCGATAAGATGCGGCTCCCATGAGGCTTGCCGATTTTGATTTTGCGCTGCCCCAGGAACGGATCGCCCGCTTCCCGGCCGAGCGCCGCGACCATTCCAGGCTGCTGCGGCTCGACCGCCGCAGCGGCCGTGTCTCCCACCACGCCTTCCATGACCTTCCCGACCTGCTCGCCGCCGGGGATTTCCTGGTCATGAACGATTCGCGCGTGCTGCCGGCCCGCCTGTTCGGCCGCATCGACGGCAAGGCGGCGGAGATGCTGGTGGTCAGGGACCTCGGAGATAAAACGCTCGAGGTCCTTTGCCGGCCGGCGGCCCATTTCAAGCCCGGGGCCGTGTTCCGCGCCGTGGACGGGTTGCAGGCCAAGGTGATCGCCGTGGGCGAGCGCGGCCGGCGCCGGCTGCTCTTCGACCGCGCATACCCGCAAGTGCTCGAGCTGGGATTCGCCCCGCTGCCCCCCTATATCAAGCGCAGGGCGGGGGAGGCGGCCGAGCGGCGGAGTTTCGATCTCGAGCGCTACCAGACGGTCTATGCGCGGCGCCCGGGCTCGATCGCCGCGCCGACGGCGGGGCTGCATTTCACCCCCGAGATACTGGAGCGCGTGCGCCGGGAACATCCCCTGCTGGAGATCACCCTGGAGGTCGGCGAGGCCACGTTCCAGAATATCGAGGTGGAGGACATCGGCCGGCACCGGATGGGCAGCGAAAGGATCCGGATCGAGGCGGAGGTGGCCCGGCGCATCCGGGAGCTGAAAAAGCAGGGCGCCGGGCTCCTGGCCGTGGGCACCACCTCGGTGCGCTCCCTGGAGAGCTACGCCCTGCTGCCGGAGCCGCTCGAGGAGTTCAGCACGGATATTTTCATAAGCCCGGGTTTCCGTTTCCGCATGGTGGACAAGCTGCTCACCAATTTTCACCTGCCGAAGTCCTCGCTCTTCATCCTGGCCAGCGCCTTCGCCGGCCTGGACCTGCTGCAGGAGACGTACCGGGAAGCCATCGCCGGAGGGCTATCGGTTTTTTTCCTACGGCGACGCGATGTTGATCGTATAAAAGACATCTCTTGTAAGGAAAAAGGTAAACGGTAAAAGGAAAAAGTAAGCAAAGAATATCGGAAAAATGCTGTTCACTTTAACCTTTCTACTTCTTCACTTTTCCTTTGGTTTTCATCGATTGACAAACGAACTTGACTTCAATAAAATACATCTTTCCATTTTGCGAGCCGCGACGAGGAGAGGAAAATTGAAAACCCTGGACAGGGCAGAACTGCCTTTCAAACTGTTTAAAAGGGGGAAGGTCCGCGATGTCTTCGACGTGGACGGCCGCCTGCTGATCGTGTCCAGCGACCGCATATCGGCGTTCGATTACGTGCTGCCGTCGCTCATACCCGGCAAGGGCCAGGTGCTGAACCGCATCGCCGCCTTCTGGTTCGACCGCACCCGGGAGCTGATCCCCAACCACGTGCTCAACTCCCGGCCGGAAACGCTGGACGAATTCCGCGACCAGGCCCCGTTCCTGGAAAAGCGCTCCCTGCTCGCGCGCAAGCTGGACGCTTTTCCCATCGAGGCCATCGTCCGCGGTTACATCGTGGGTTCGGGCTGGAACACCTACCAGAAAGACGGGACGGTGTGCGGCATCACGCTGCCCAAGGGGTTGGCGTTCGCCGACCGGCTGCCCGAGCCGATCTTTACGCCCACCACCAAGGCCGAAAAGGGCCATGACGAGAACATGACCTTCGCGCAGCTGGCCGGCAAGTTGGGGAGCGATACGGCGCGAGCGGCTGCGGGAACTTTCGCTGCGGCTGTTCGCGGCGGCGAGCGCCTACGCCCTGGAACGCGGCATCATCATCGCCGATTCCAAGTTCGAATTCGGCCGGGACGACCAAGGAAACATCGTGCTCATCGACGAAATATTCACCCCCGATTCCTCGCGGTTCTGGAAGCGCGACGACTACCGCCCGGGCCAGGAACCTCCACCCTTCGACAAGCAATTCGTGCGCAATTACCTGCTGGCCTCGCCCTGGGACAGGAAGTCGCCGCCGCCGGCGCTGCCCGACGAGGTGATCGCCGCCACGAGCGAGAAATACCGGGAGATCTTCCGCATCCTGACCGGCCAGGAAGCATGAACGGGGAACTGAATATCCTGGACCTCCTTTTCATCGCCCTGCTGTTCTTCTCCATCTTTTTCGGCCTTTTTCGCGGCCTGGTGCGGGAACTGCTCTCCCTGTTCTTCCTGGTCGCCGCCCTGGTCGTCGCCTTCATCTACTACCGGGAGGCCGGCCTGCTGCTGCACGGCTTCATCGATAACCGCGACCTGGCCAATTTCGCAGGCTTCCTGCTGATCCTGGCGCTGGCCGCCGCCCTCGGCTCCATGGTCACCGGCTTTATCGGCACGCACCTGGTGGTCGGGCCGCTCAAGGCCGTCGACCGCCTGCTGGGAGCCGTTTTCGGCCTGCTGCGGGGCTTGCTGCTCTCCGGGCTGGTCATCTACAGTTTCCTGGCGTTCCCCCTGAACCAGGAGCTCCTCGACCATTCGCAACTGGCGCCCGTCCTGACGCGGGTGATCGTCGCCGGCATCCGCGTGCTGCCCCCCTCGCTGCGGGACAGGCTGACATTGATCAAGATCCATGACAACCAAAAAGATAACCGAGATCGCCGAACAATTTGAAGCCCTGACCATCAAGAACCAGATGAAGATCCTGGCGGGCAAGGCGGTGAATTCCCGCTACCTGTTTTACAAGGAGATCACCGAGGAATTCGAAAAGACCCTGCTGCAGGCCCTGCTGGAAAAGCATGACCACAACGTCCTGAAAATGTCGGCCAGCGTCAAATTGCACCGGAACACCATCGCCAAGAAGATGAAAAAGCTGAAGATCAAGGAAAAGAAGGTCAAAAGCAAATAGTTCCCGGCCGCGCCGCTCTTTTCCTGCCCCCCGGTTTACCCGGCGCTGGAATTGTGATATAAGGATTCGTTAAAATTAAATTTTCCGGAGGCCCGCCCATGCTCCTGCACCACGAATTCATCAAGAACGCCAAGAAGTACGGCGAAAAAACGGCCATCATCGACCGCACCCTCGACAAGAACTTCACCTACGGCAAGGCGCTGATCGCCTCGCTGATCCTGTCCGCCAAGGTCAAGAAATACCACGACGGCTTCATCGGCATCATGGTCCCCACTTCCGCCGGTTGCATGCTCTCGATCCTGGGCGTGCTCATGGCCGGCAAGGTGCCGGTGATGATCAACTATTCCACCGGGGCGGCGAACAACGCCGAGTACGCCCAGAGGAAATGCGGCTTCAGGACCATCATCGCCTCGCGGGCCCTGCTGGAAAAGATCGGCTGCCGCGTGGTCTCGGGCATGGTTTTCATCGAGGACATCCTTCAGGAAGTGGGGGCGGCGGACAAGCTGAAGGCGCTGCTCAAGTCCAAGCTGCCCACCAGCTTCCTGCTGAAAGCGGTCCACCAGGGCGAGCCCGACGACAACCTGGTCATCCTCTTCACCTCCGGCAGCGAGAAGGACCCCAAGGCGGTGCAGTTGACCCACCGCAACATCGGCTCGAACGTCATGGACATCGGCAAGGTCCTGACCGTGACCAGCGAGGACGTCATGCTGGCCAACCTCCCCCTTTTCCACGTTTTCGGCCACAACGTCGATTTCTGGCTGCCGCTGCTTTTCGGCATGACCATCGTTTCCTACGCCAATCCCCTGGAATACAAGAAGGTCTGCGCCATCGTGCGCGAGGAGAAGGTCTCGCTGATGGTCGGCACGCCCAGCTTCTTTTCCGGCTACCTGCGCCAGTCGGAAGCGGGCGATTTCTCCTCGCTGCGCGTCGCCGTCGCCGGCGCCGACAAGACCCCCGATTCCCTGCGCGCGGGGTTCCTGGAGAAGCACGGCCTCGAATTGTGCGAGGGCTACGGCGCGACCGAGACCAGCCCGGTCGTTGCCACCAACCTGCCCGGCGCCAACAAGCCGGGCAGCGTCGGCAAGGTGCTGCCCAGCGTGCGGGTGAAGATCGTGGACATCAACAGCGGCGAAACGCTGCCTGCCGGCGGGGAGGGAAAGATCCTGGTCAAGGGCGACCTGGTCATGAAGGGGTATTTCGACGACCTGGAAGAGACTTCGCTGCGCATCAAGGACGGCTGGTACGAGACCGGGGACATGGGCGTCCTGGACGAGGAAGGCTTCCTGTGGCACCGCGGCCGCCTGAAGCGCTTCGTCAAGATCGGCGGCGAAATGGTCTCGCTGGTCCGGGTCGAGAGCGTGCTGCTGGGGCTGCTCCCCGAGGGCGTCGACTGCTGCGTGGTGGAAGTTCCCGATTCCCTGAAGGGGGCCAGGATCGTCGCCGCCGTGACCCACGGGATCAATGAGAAGAAAACGCTGAAGCTCATGGCCGAAGAACTTCCCGCCATCGCCCTGCCCAAGCAGTTCCTGGTCCTGGGGGAGTTTCCCAAGATGGGCAGCGGCAAGATCGATTTCCGCAGCATCACCGAGACGGTGCGCCAGCAGCTGCAGGGGAATCGCTGACCCCCCAAGGGGGTCGCGCCCGATTCCGGGACGCTGACCCCCCAAGGGGGTCGCGCCCGATTCCGGGACGCTGATCCCGGCACGCGAAAGGCGTAGGCCCGCTCAGAGGAAAAGCAAGACCAGGACGCCCAGGACCAGGAGATAGATCCCGAAGCGGTGGAATTTTTCCCTGATCATGATCCTTTTCAGGAGTCCCAGGGCCAGGAACCCCGCCAGGCGCCGAAACCAGGACCGCCAGCGCCAGCTGCGGCCAGTGCCCGCCCTGCCAGGGGATCTTGTCCCATTCGAGTATGACCGCGCCCAGGACGGCCGGGATGGACAAGAGGAAGGAAAAGCGGAAGGAAAATTCAAAGCCCAGGCCGAGGATCAGCGCCGCCGCGATGGTCATGCCGGAGCGGGAGATGCCGGGAACGATGGCCAGCCCCTGGGCGACGCCGATGATGAACGCGGCCGGGAAGGCGGGAGTCGTTTTCCGGCGCCGGAAGCGCGAGGCCAGCAGGACGAACGCGGTGAAAATGAAGCAGAACCCGAGGTACGCCGTCTTGGCGAACAGGGATTCGAAAAAATCCTTGAACAGGAAGCCGATCAGGGCGGTGGGCAGGGAAGCGGTGAGCAGAAGCAGCAGCAGGCGGAAATTCTCCCTTTCGTAGAAGCGCAGGGCCAGCGGCTTCAGGTCCCTGAAAAAATAGGCCGCCACCGCCAGCAGGGTGCCCAGGTGGAAGAAGATGTCGTAGACCAGGGGCAGGGTGGTGAAGTTCAGCAGCTTCTGGAAAACGAGCAGGTGGCCGCTGGAACTGACCGGGAAGAACTCGCTGAACCCCTGGACCAGGGCCAGCAGGACGATCTTGAGCGCGAGCGGCAAGTCAGTTCCGGGCCGCAGCGCCGCGCGGCGACGCGGCTCTCGGCCTGGAAGCGGCGGATGACCTCGTCCACCTGGTCCTGGATCTTCTGCAGCTCCTCTTCGGTGTCGGCTTCGTAGCGGACCACGAGCGACGGCTGGGTGTTCGAGGCCCGGACCAGGGCCCAGCCGTGGGGGAATTTCACGCGGGCGCCGTCGATATCAATCACCGGCAGTATCTTCTTGTAATACTCGCGGATGGCGTCGACGACCTTGAACTTGACGTCGTCGGGGCAGTCGACGCGGAGCTCGGGCGTGTTGAAGACGTGGGGGATGGAATCGAATATCGTGCCCAGGCTGTCGGCGGTCGCGCCCAGGATCTCCAGCAGCCGCGCCCCGGCGTAGACGGCATCGTCGAAGCCGAACCACTTATCGTGGAAGAAGACGTGGCCGCTGACCTCGCCGGCGAGCAGCGCGTTCACTTCGAAAAGCTTCTTCTTGATCAGCGAGTGGCCGGCCTGCCACATGATGGGCACGCCGCCGTACTTCCGGATCTCGGCGTAGAGGACCTCCGAGGCCTTGACCTCGGAGATGATGGTGGCGCCGGGATGGCTCTTGAGGATGTCGCGGGCGTAAATGACCAGCAGCTGGTCCCCCCAGAGGATTCGTCCCCGGCCGTCCACGACGCCGATGCGGTCGGCGTCGCCGTCGAGGCCGATGCCCAGGTCGGCCCCGGTCTCGCGCACCTTGGCGATCAGGTCCTGCAGGTTCTTCTCCACCGTGGGGTCGGGATGGTGGTTGGGGAAGCGCCCGTCCACGTCGCAGAAAAGGGGGATGACCTCGGCGCCCAGGCGGCGGTACAACTCGGGGGCGGTGATGCCTCCGGTGCCGTTGCCGGCGTCGACGACCACGCGGATCTTCTTTTTCAGGGTGATGTTCTTTTCAATGTAGGCCAGGTATTCCGGCAGGATGTCTTTTTGGGATATCGTGCCTTTCTTTTCGGCGGGGAAGGGCCCGTCGACGGCGAGCCGGTAGATCTCCTTGATCTGGTCCCCGTACAGCGCCGCATTGCCGAGCAGGATCTTCAAGCCGTTGTATTCGCTGGGGTTGTGCGAGGCGGTGATGATGACCGCGCCCCCCATCTTGTGCTGGAAGCAGGCGAAATAGACGACAGGAGTCGGCACCAGCCCGAAGTCGGTCACCCGCAGGCCGTAGCGGGCCAGGGTGCGGCTGAACAGCTCCTTGATGCGCGGCGAGCTGGGGCGGCCGTCCATGCCCATGGCGATCTCTTTCTTCCCCTCGCGCACGTAGACCGCGGCGGCGGCCATGGCGACCCGCTCCACCACCGGGTCGGTCAGCTCGCTATCGGCCAGGCCGCGGATATCGTATTCCCTGAACATCGCTTCGTTGATCATCCGGATCACCTCCAAGTGGAGCGCCCATTATACCGCAGAACGCCGTTGCCGGGCAAACGGAGGCCAAGGCTCAGTGATTAGTGATCAGTAATTGGTAATTTGAAAGGCAAAGAAACGAGATATTTCTTGAAATTGCGGCTCACCAATCACTAATCACTATTCACCAATCACGCTGTCTTGTTTGACTAACACCGGAGCATCTGCTATATTTCCTCCTCCAATCGACATCGCGTGCCGGAATCCGACAGGAGGGAACTTCATGGGCGAGCGCATTTACGACGTGGGCATCATCGGCGGCGGCATCGTCGGTTTGGCGACGGCGATGGCCCTGGTCAAGTCCGGGGTGAACTCCATCGCCGTGCTCGAGGCCGAAGGCCAGCTGGCCGCCCACCAGACCGGCAACAACAGCGGCGTGATCCATTCCGGGCTCTATTACAAGCCGGGTTCGCTGAAGGCCAGGAACTGCGTCGCCGGCCGCGAAGCCCTGTACCGCTTCTGCCGTGAGCAGGGGATCGCCCACCAGGCCTGCGGCAAGCTGGTGGTGGCGACCACGCCGGGCGAGATCGCCGCCCTGGACGAACTGGAAAAGAAAGGGGCGGCGAACGGCCTGAAAAAGCTGCGCCGCCTCGGCGCGGAGGAGCTGAAGGAATTCGAGCCGCACGTCGCCGGCATCGCCGGGCTTTGGGTGGGGGAGACGGGCATCGTCGATTACCGCCAGGTATGCGAGAAATACGCCGCGGATCATCCGCGCCGGCGGCGGCGAGATCCGCTTGAATTTCCAGGTGCGGCGGGTGAAAAAGGACGGCCGGGAGCTGATCCTTTCCGACCGGAACGGCGACGTACGCTGCCGCAACCTGGTCAACTGCGCCGGCCTGCAGTCCGACCGCGTCGCCCGCCTGTGCGGCGTCAAGCCCGGCTTGCAGATCATCCCTTTCCGCGGCGAATACTACGAACTGGTCCCCGGGCGCCGCGACCTGGTGCGCAACCTGATCTACCCGGTCCCCGACCCGCAGTTCCCCTTCCTGGGCGTGCATTTCACGCGCATGATCGCCGGCGGCGTCGAAGCCGGCCCCAACGCCGTCCTGGCCTTCAAGCGCCACGGCTACACCAAGACCAGCTTTTCCCTGCGCGACGCCGCCCAATTCGCCCTGTACCCGGGGTTCTGGGCCATGGGCCTGAAATTCTGGAAAATGGGCCTCGGCGAATTCTACCGTTCCTTTTCCAAGAAGGCGTTTGTCCGGGCGCTGCAGCGGCTGGTCCCCGAGATCCAGGCCGGCGACCTGGTCGCCCGGCGGCGCCGGCGTCCGCGCCCAGGCGCTGGAGGCCAACGGTTTCCTGGTCGACGATTTCCGCATCCGCGAAGCCGAGCGCATGGTCCACGTGCTGAACGCCCCGTCGCCGGCCGCCACGGCTTCGATCAGCATCGGCGAATCCATCGCCGCCCTGGCCCTGAAAAATTTCTCCCTTTCCCCCAAGGAGACCGCGCCCGGGTCGGGACGCTGGTCCCCCAAGGGGACCGCGCCCGGCGCCGCGCCGCTGAAGCCGCAGGAGTGAGCATGGAGTTATCCCATTGAACGTATCCGGGCCATGTTCCCGGCACTGGAGTCTGGAGCGGTCTTTTTCGACGGCCCGGGCGGGACGCAGGTGCCGCAGGCGGTCTGCGACGCCGTCGCCGCCTACTACCGCGAGGCCAACGCCAACGAGCACGGCCTTTTCGCCACCTCGCGGCGCAGCGACGGTATCGTCGGCCTCGGCCGCGCCGCCATGGCCGACCTGGTCAACGCCCGTTCGGCGGACGAGATCATCTTCGGCGCCAACATGACCACCCTGACCATGCACCTGGCCCGCGCCCTGGGCAAGACCCTGAACCCGGGAGACGAGGTCGTGGTCACCCGGCTGGACCACGACGCCAACATCGCCCCCTGGCTCTTCCTGCAGGAATGCGGGGCCGTGATCCGCTGGCTGGAGATCCACCCCGCGGATTGCACCCTGGACCTGGGGGCCCTGGAAAAAACGATCAATCCCCGGACCCGTGTCGTCGCCGTGGGCTACGCCTCCAACGCCTTCGGCACCATCAACGAAATTCCGCGGATCATCGCCGCGGCCAAAAAAGCCGGGGCCGCGACCTTCGTCGACGCCGTCCATTTCGCGCCGCACCGCGCCATCGACGTCCAGCTCCTGGACTGCGATTTCCTGGCCTGCTCCCCCTATAAATTCTACGGGCCGCACTCCGGCGTGCTGTACGGGAAGCGGGAAGCGCTGGAGCGCCTGCGGCCCTACAAGGTGCGGCCCGCCCTCGACGCCATTCCCGACTGCTTCGAGACCGGGACCAAGAACCACGAGGGCATCGCCGGCGTGGCGGCGGCGGTCGATTTCCTGGCCTGGCTCGGGGAAAATGCGCCGGCCCCGGATCCCGGGATCGCGGCTTCCTACACCGGCCGGCGCGCCCGGCTCAAGCTGGCGCTGGCGGCGATCCAGGCGCACGAGACCCTGCTTTTCTCGCGCCTGCTGCCCGGCCTGCTCGCCATCCCCGGCTTGCGCGTCTACGGCATAACCGATCCCGGGCGCCTCGCCTGGCGGACGCCTACCGCCTGCTTCACCATCGAGGGCATGGGCCCGGCGGCGATCGCGGAAATGCTGGGACAGGCAGGCATCCAGGTCTGGGACGGCAACTACTATGCCTGGGAGCCCATGAAGTTCCTGGGCCTCGAGGAAAAGGGCGGCGCGGTGCGGGCGGGCCTCAGCCTGTACAACAGCGAGAGCGAGGTCGACCGCTTTCTGGAAGCCTTGCGGAGCATCGCCCGCGGAGCCCGCTGAAAAGGACGCTGCCGCCGTTCAGCCGGCTGTTCCAGGGACCGGTTTTTCGATTGGCGGGATCAATTTCGTCCCGGGCGGATCTTACGTTTCGTTTTTCCCGCTGAATTTGTTTTCGATCAGGTTGATCGACTGCAAAATGACATGGAATTCGTCTTCGGCCTTGCTATCCATGGTGATTCCCAATTTTTTCAAAAGTTGCCTCATTTTTTCCGCCAGGTAGGAGATCGAATTGGAAATATACAAGGGAAAATACCAGAAATAAGCGAACGCCAGGATCAGGCAAAACACGCCGATGCCGGCCATGGCGTCGATCGTCTTCTGCGCATCCTGGCGGGTTTTGCGGCTTTTGCGCACCACCGCCTGCATATTGATGTCATGGATGCTGTCGATGGATCGCTTGAGCTGCTCGAAAGCGGGCTGGAATTCGTTGAAGTACATGGCGGCGTTCCCTGCCCCGGTTTTGATTGGCGTGCAGAGTCGCAAAAATATGGCATAGTCCTTTTGGATCGCCTCCACATATACGCTTTCATGGATCTCCGTTATGTTCTTGATCTTCCGCTGCCAGGTTTTTTTCAAACTCGGCCTTGTCCTTTTCGAAAAGCTGCCAGAAATAATCGGTCGTTTTCCGGTTCTCCGTCTGGTTGAAGATAATGCTGCTGACGGCAGTCCGCAGATTCTCGAGCGCGGAAGTCATATTCCTCGAATAAACCAGGGAATTGTAATTATCCTTCAGGATATTGCCGGCTTCCTGGGATAATTTCCCGATGTAGTAAGAACAGAAGATGGTCAGGACAAAAATGATGAAAAACAAAAAGCCCAATCCCAACGAAAGTTTTTTCTTCACGACCATGTTCCCTCCTGAAGCCAAGTCCAAATTTTCCCTTGCTGCGATCATAGCCGCAACCCCAGCCAAAATCAATGCCCTTGAAACATCATTGTTCATTGCGCGTTTTCCCATGGCCGGCGGGCATCACGAATAATTCGCGGCCGTCCACTGGCTTATTTCACGGATGACCTTTTCGGGGTTTTTCGCGGCGAGCAGGATGTCCACCAGATGTTTGTTGCTGGCGATCCGGCTGGCGGCGGCCAGCAGTTTTGCCTGGACATCGCTCTGGCTCAGCGAAGTCACGATGAGAAAGACCAGGCGGATCGGCTCAAGCGTGGCCATGTCGGCGATGCCCTTGGGGATGATCCCCAGGGCGATGGTGGGCGGGGAATCATCGTCCAGCCGCAGGTGCGGGAACGCCACTCCTTCGTTGAAAAATGTCGAGCTCTCTTTTTCCCTCTGCAGCAAACGGGAGAAAATATCCTGATAATCCTGCTCGGCGCTATACGCGGCCCGGGCCAGGTCCGCGCAGGACTTCCTCTTTCATCGCCGCATTCTTCCAGATCAGGATATGGTTCGCTGCGAGGAAGTCGCTCAAGCCGATCTTTTCTGACGGCGCGCCGCGGTCTCCGGCTCCGCTCCTTGCGGGGCGGAGTGCCGGGGATGGGTATCCACCACGACGATATTGATCCCCCCGGCTTCCTGGATCAACCGTTCCGCAAGGGTCTTTTTGAACCGTACTTTTTGGAAGAAGGAGAACCGGCTGGGAGACCCGATGATGATGTGCCCGATGTGGTATTCCCGGGCAAAGCGGATGATCGTGCTGGCCAGGTCCTCGCCCTTGTAGGTGAAAACGATGGCTCCCAGCTGCTTGGCCAGGGTCAAGGTGCGGGCCAGGGCGTTCTGCGTCTGGATATCGATCTGCAGGGGATCCTCCGCCGCCGTCTGGACATACAGCGCATACCAGTTCTTGTTCAAACGGCCGGCGAAGCGCGAGGCATAGCGGAGCAAGAAATCGCTGTTCGGGCCGCGCGAACTCAGGCATACCATGATCTGATCGGGCATGACCGTGCTGCCCTCGTTATCCAGCTCCTTGCGGTGGGTGTCGATCTGGGCGGCCAGCTCCCGCAGCGTCAGTTCCCTGAGGTTTTCCAGATTGGCCTGGGAAAAAAAGTTCTCCAAGGCGGTCTGGATCTTGTCCTCCTTGTATATCTTGCCTTCCTGGAGCCTTTTTCTCAGGTCCTCGGGAGTCAGGTCGACATTGACGATCTGGTCGGCCTCGGCTGAGCACCGAGTCGGGAAGCCTTTCCCGCACTTTGACGCCTGACGAGCTTTTCGACCGTGTCATAGAGGCTTTCCAGGTGCTGGACGTTCAAGGTCGTGATCACGTGGATGCCGGCGGCGAGGATTTCCTGGACGTCCTGGTAGCGCTTGCCGTTGCGGCTTTCCGGAACATTGTTGTGGGCGAGCTCGTCGATCAGCGCCACGGCGGCTTTCCTGGCCAGCACGGCGTCCACGTCCATTTCCTCGACTTGCATTCCCTTGTATTCCCGGCTCATCCGGGGAATGATCTCCAGCCCTTCCAGGAGCTTGGCGATGTCGGCGCGGCCATGGGTTTCGACGTAGCCGACCACCACGTCGATCCCGTCGGCCTTGAGCGCGTGCCCTTCCTGGAGCATGCGGTAGGTCTTCCCGACCCCGGCGCAATAGCCGAGGTAGATCTTCAGCCGCCGCGGGCGGAGCGCTGGATCATATGCAGAAATTGGTTCGCTTTTTCCTGGTCCATGTTCGCGATGCTCAGCGTATCACTTCCGGCCGTCCAATGCCAGGTTCAGCAGCAGCACGTTGACCCTTTCTTCACCGAAAATCCCCAGTTGCCTGCCCTCCAGGTGGCGCCGGATCAAGCGCCTGACCTGCGCCTCTGCCATTCCCCTGGCCCGCGCGACCCTGGCCGCCTGGGCGCTCGCGTCGGCGGGGCTGATATGGGGGTCCAGGCCGCTGGCGGAAGCGCTGATCGCATCCGCCGCGATCGGGAAGGCGGCGGGCAACCCGTTCAACTCCCGGTAATTCAATATCCGGGCCCTCTCCTGTTCATGGAGCGTTCCGGACAAGGGGCCGAGGTTGCTGCCGCCTGAAGCGGCGCGGGAGCATGAGTAGTCGACCGCCGAGGGGCGGGGATGGAAATAGGCGGGTGAGCTGAAAGGCTGGGCGATCAGGACGGAGCCGATGATTCCCTTTTCCCCATGCAGGAGGGAACCGTTGGCTTTTTGCGGAAAAAGCAATTGGCCGAGGCCCCAGACCGCCAGCGGATAGATCCCGCCGAGCAGGAACGACAGCAGGATGACGGCCAGGACCGCCCGGCCGCATTCTTTCAGCAGCGTCTTCATTTTCGTCTTCTCCTCAGGCAAGGTGGAAAAAATTGACCGCGATATCGATGGCCTTGATGCCGATGAAAGGAACGGCGAGGCCGCCCAGCCCGTAGACCGCGAGATTGCGCCGCAGCAGGGCCATGGCCTTCATGGGCTTGAATTTGACGCCCTTGAGGGCCAGGGGAATGAGCAGGAAGATGATCAGGGCGTTGAACACCACGGCGCTGAGAATGGCGCTGAGGGGCGAGCCCAGCTTCATGACGTTCAGCGGGGCGATCTCCGGAAAAAGGGCGATGAGCATGGCCGGCAGGATGGCGAAATATTTCGCGATGTCGTTGGCGATGCTGAAGGTGGTCAGGGCGCCCCGCGTCATCAGCATCTGCTTGCCGGTCTCGATGATCTCAATGAGCTTGGTCGGGTTGGAGTCCAGGTCGACCATGTTGCCCGCCTCCTTGGCGGCCTGGGTGCCCGTGTTCATCGCCACCCCGACGTCCGCCTGGGCCAGCGCCGGCGCATCGTTGGTGCCGTCGCCGGTCATGGCCACCAGGTAGCCGTTCCGCTGCTCCTTGCGGATCAGCGCCATCTTGTCTTCCGGGCGGGCTTCGGCCAGGAAATCGTCCACGCCCGCTTCCCGGGCGATCGTGGCCGCGGTGAGCCGGTTGTCGCCGGTGATCATGACGGTGCGGATGCCCATGGCCCGCAGCCGGGTGAAACGGTCCTTGAGCCCGCCCTTGACGATATCCTTGAGATGGATGACGCCCAGGGCCTCCGTTTCCTCGGCGACGGCCAGCGCCGTGCCGCCCGCTCGGCGAGATCTCTTCGATGACCCGCTTCATCTCTTCCGGGAACGCGCCGGCGATGAATGCCGCGATGGCGTCGGGCGAGCCCTTGCGGAACCGGTGCCGGCCGATGTCGATGCCGCTCATCCGCGTCTGCGCCGAAAAGGAGACGAACCTGGCGTCGGGGATCTCCGCGATCGAGCGGCCGCGCAAGCCGTGCTTTTTGGCCAGGATGACGATGCTCCGCCCTTCCGGGGTCTCGTCGGCCAAGGACGCCAACTGGGCGAGGTCGGCCAGGGTTTCCAGGGTGACCCCCGGCGCCGGGATGAAGCGCACCGCCTGGCGGTCGCCCAGGGTGATGGTGCCGGTCTTGTCCAGCAGGAGCACGTCGATGTCGCCCGCCGCCTCCACCGCCCGGCCGCTCATGGCCAGGACGTTCTTCTGCACCAGGCGGTCGATGCCGGCGATGCCGATGGCGCTCAGCAGGCCGCCGATGGTCGTCGGCAGGAGACAGACCAGCAGCGACACCAGCACGGTGACGCTGAACGACACCCCGGAGTAGATCCCGAAAAATTTCAGGGTGCAGATCGCCACCAGGAAAATCACGCTGAGCGCGGACAACAGGATGGTCAGGGCGATCTCGTTCGGGGTCTTCTGGCGGTTCGCCCCCTCGATCAGGCCGATCATGCGGTCCAGGAAGCTTTCGCCGGGATCGGCGGTGACGCGGACGATGATCCGGTCGGAAAGCACGCGGGTGCCGCCGGTCACGGCGCTGCGGTCGCCCCCGGATTCGCGGATGACCGGCGCCGATTCCCCGGTGATCGCCGATTCGTCGACGGTGGCGATGCCCGAGACCACTTCGCCGTCCGCCGGGATGGTCTCGCCGGCGCTGACCGCTACCAGGTCGTTTTTCGCAGGCTTTCCGCCGGCGCGAGACGGCAGGTCTTGGCCGCTTGCAGGCGATTGGCCAGGGTATGGGACCTTGTCTGGCGCAGGGAGTTGGCCTGGGCTTTGCCGCGGCCTTCGGCGACGGCCTCGGCGAAATTGGCGAACAGCACGGTGAACCACAGCCAAAACGAGATCTGAATCGTGAATCCCAGCGGTTCGCCCCGGTTTTTTTGAAAAATGGCGACCGTGGTCAGCAACGCGCAGCACTCGGTAACGAACATGACCGGGTTCCTGGCGAGGGAACGGGGATCGAGTTTCTTGAGCGCATCCAAGGCGGCCTGCTTGAGAATGTCTTTCTGGAAAATGGACGTCGCGGCATTTCTCATTGGCAAGCCTCCTAAAACAGCTTGGTGGAGCGGGCCATGATGAATTGTTCGGCGACCGGTCCCAAGGCCAGGGCGGGAAAAAACGTCAGCAGGCCGACGATGATGATCGTGGCCACCAGCAGCGCGATGAACGTCAAGCCGTGGACCGGGAAACTGCCGCTGCCGGCCGGGATCGACTTTTTTCGCGGCCAGGTTCCCGGCCAGGGCCAGGACCGGGACGAAAAGGAGAAAACGGCCGGCCAGCATGACCAGGCCGAGCAGGATGTTGGCCAGGGTCGAGGCGGCCGCGAAGCCGGCAAACGCGCTGCCGTTGTTGCCGGCGGTCGAGGAGAAGGCGTAGAGGATCTCGCTCAAGCCGTGCGGGCCATGGTTGCCCAGCGCCGCCGCCCCCCAGCGGCCGACCGCCGCCCAGGCGGCCGGAGCGAGGATGATGATGGCCGAGACCAGGACATAGAAAGCGCAGAGCTTGACTTCGGCGGCCTCGATCTTCTTGCCGAGGTATTCCGGGGTGCGGCCGACCATCAGGCCGGCGATGAACACGGCCAGGATGACGAAGACCAGCATGCCGTAAAGGCCCGATCCGACGCCGCCGAATACGACCTCGCCGAGCTGGATGTTGAGCATGGGCATCAGCCCCCCCAGCGGGGTGAACGAGTCATGCATGGCATTGACGGCGCCGCAGGAGGCCGAGGTCGTGACCGTGGCGTACAAGGCCGAATTGAAAACCCCGAAGCGGACCTCCTTGCCTTCCATGTTGCCGCCCGCAACCGCGGCCAGGGCTTGCACCCGGGGATTCCCCCCGCTTTCGGCTCTCCAGCAGACCAGCAGGCTGGCCATGAAAAGGAGGGCCATGGCGCTCCAGACCGCCCAGCCGTGCTTCTTGTTCCCGGCCATCAGGCCCAGGTAGCGGGTCAAGGCGGAGGGGATCAGCGAGGATGGCCAGCATCTGGACAAAATTGCTCAACGGGGTCGGGTTTTCGAAAGGGTGGGCCGAATTGGCGTTGAAAAAGCCCCCGCCGTTGGTGCCCAGGACCTTGATCGCCTCCTGGGAGGCAACGGGCCCCTGGGGGATGCGCTGGACACGCCCCCGGCTCGCGGATGTTTCCAGGCAGGACGCGCTGGCATCCGGCCGGAAATTCTGGATCACGCCCTGGGAGATGAAAAAGAGAGCCAGGAGGAACGACAACGGGCAAAAGGACGTGCAGGGTGACGCGGACGAGGTCGACCCAGAAATTGCCGATCGTGCGGGCGGTTTTCCTGACGATCCCCCGCACCAGGGCGGCGGCGACCGCGATCCCGGCGGCGGCCGAGACGAAATTCTGAAACGTCAGCCCGACCATCTGCGAAAAATGGGACATCGTGCTTTCGCCGGCATAATTCTGCCAGTTGGTGTTGCTGGCGAAGCTGGCCGCGGTGTTGAAGGCCAGGGACGGATCAAGCCGGCGAAGATGCTGGGGATTCAAAGGCAGGAAGTGCTGCAGGCGCAGGATGAAATAGGTCAGCAGCATGCCGGCCAGGCTGAAACAAGCCAGCGCCGCCCCGTATTGCTTCCAGCTCTGCTCTTTTTCGCTTCCCCGGCCAAGGGCCTTGAGCAGCCATTTTTCGCAGCCGCCTATAACAGGCGAAAAAAACGTTTTTTGCCTGGACTCCAGGACCCGATAAAGGTAGGCGCCCAGCGGCCGGGTCAGCAACAGGAGCAGGCCGACGAACAAAAGCAGTTGGATCCAGCTGGCTGTTTCCATGGGTTCCCCTTGTTTAAAATTTCTCCGGCTTGATTATGGAAAAGAAAAGGTAGACGATCAATGCCAGGGCGACGATGCCGGTGATGATTTCCATCATTTCGCGACCTTCTCAAGGAATTTTCCCAAGCGCAGGCAGAGGAACAGGAATCCCGCCATCAAAAAGACATGGATCACGTCCGGCATCATGAACCTCCTTTTGCCGGGATCTCCCCTGGTCCCAGGCTGAAGGTGAACGTCGCGCCCTGGCCTTCGACGCTCGCGAACGTGATCTGGCCCCCATGGGCCGTGACGATCTCCTTGGCGATGCTCAGTCCCAAGCCGACCCCGGCGTCCGCATTCTGCCCCGGCACCCTGAAGAACTTCTCGAAGATCCGTTTTTGGTATTGCTGGGGAATGCCGCGGCCGTTGTCCGCGATCGAGAACAGGATCTTGTCCCCTTCCATTTTTGCCGTCAGCCGCACCACGCCGCCGACCGGGGAGTACTTGATGGCATTGGCGATCAGGTTGGCGAACACGTACAATATGCGTGCACGGTCGGCGCGTACGTCGGGCAAGTCGGCCGGCAGGTCGATCTCCAGGCGGATGCCCTTTTCCCGGGCCTGGCGGGAAAACGGGCCGGCGGCGTCCCGCGCCAGCTGGTAGGGTGAAACCGCGGCCAGTTCCAGCCTGACGCTTCCCCCTTCCAAGCGCCGGATATCGAGGAGGTCCTCGATGATGGCATTGAGCCGGTCGCTCTCGTCGCGCGCCGAGACGAGGAGATCGGCCTGCTTTTCGTTCACGCTGCCGACATTTTCCTCGAGCAGCAGGTGCAGCGCCATGCGGATGGAGGTCAGGGGTGTTTTCAATTGGTGCGAGATCGTGGAAAACAGGTCCTTCTTGATCTCATCGTTCTGCAGCAACTGGGTGACGTCCTCCAGGATGATGATCGAGCCGCTGAACTCTTTTTTGTCAGCGAAGATGGGGATGACCCGCAGCTCGTAGAATCGCTCCTGGTTGGAGCTGAATTTCTGGATGATTTCATGTTTATTCTCGAGGGCGGGCCCGGCGGGATTTTTCAAGATCCGGCGCTGGATATTCGCCAGCCAGGGATAAGGTGACTGCTCGATCGAGGTATTGGGCGCCAGCCCGAAATCGCTGCGCGCCGACGCCGTGGCGAGCTCGATCACGCCGTCGGCGGCGACGATGGCGATGGCCGTCGGCAGGTTTTTGAACGCCTCCTGCGTGGAACTCTGGATGCGCACGAGTTTCGCCTGGTCGGAATGGCGGAAAAGGCGCAGGCTGGCCACCATGTCATTGAAGGCTTCGGAAAGCTGGCCGATCTCGTCTCGGGTATCCACCTGGATCACCAGGTTCAAATTCCCCTTGCGGATCTCCCGGGTGGAGGCGATCAGGCGCTGGATGGGCTTCAGGATCCAATGGTTGCTGAAAACCATGAACAGCAGGGCGATGCAAGCGGAGAAGACCAGGAATAGATACATGTCGCGGCGGGCCTGGGCCGCCTTGCGCCTGGCGCGGTCATTGGCCGCATTCATGTTGTTTTGGTTCAGCTGCAGGATGGATTCGGCCTTGCCCTTGATTTCCTTGAAAAGTGGGAACAGTCGCTCAAAATAGACCCGTGAAGAGTCTTGCGCAGGGCTTTTCAGGAAATCCTCGACCCCGCGGCGATAAAGTCCGAAAAGGGATCGCAATTCAAAAGCCCGGGCCGATTCCTCGGGCAGGGTCAGGTTGTGCAATTCCGTTCCCAGGGCCTCCTGGAAACGTCCTTGGTTGGCTGCGATCTGGCCGATCCCTTCCTTGGCGAAGCCCGAGAGAATGAAAAGCAGCCCGCTGTCCATCCGTTCCAGGGCTTCCTTCATCTGCTGGCAGGCGATGACGCTGCGATAGTTTTCCTTCAGGATCACGTCGATTGATCGGCCCAGCTGGTTGAAGCGCCGGATGCTCTGCAGGGAGATCAGGGCCGCGATCAGCAAAAGCATGGCGAACACAACGAATATTTTTTGTCTCAAAGTGAAATTCATGCTCGACTCCACAAAATACAAAGCATGAATCTTGCCAAAGTGGGAGTGGCTCTATGATTGGGGTTTTCAGGCTTTTTCTTGTTTCCCGGATTGAATTATGCAAACTTGGCTCCTTTCCGCATTGCATTTTGCAAGACGATCCTTCAGCCATGCGGGCGGCTCAAATGCCGTACTTTTTCCTTTTGCGCCACAGGGTGGCCGAGTCGATGCCCAGAGTTTCGGCGGCCTGCTGCATGGAGGCCGCGCTGGCCAGGACGCGGCGAATGTGGATCTCCTCGATCTTGTCAAGGTTGACCGCATCTCCCAGGCAAGGCATGCCCTCGCTGCCGCTGATCTTATCGGGAAGGCATTCCTGGCCGACGATTTCCGTCTTGCAGAAAATGGCGATGCGTTCTATGGTGTTGCGGAGTTCGCGCAGGTTTCCCGGCCAGGAATAGTTGTTCAGCGCCGCCAATGCCTCGGGGCTGAACCCCTTGTATGCCCTGTGGTTATTGCGACCGAAAAAAAGCAGCATGTTGTCGGCGCTGGCTGCGATATCTTCCTTTCTTTCCCGCAACGGCGGGATCTCGATCTCCACGACGTTCAAACGATAGTAAAGGTCCTCGCGAAACCTTCCCTCGGCGACCGCTTTTCCCAGGTCGAGGTTGGATGCCGCGATGATCCGCACATCGGCGTTCCGGGTTATATTTTCCCCCAGCCGCTCGTATTTTTTATCCTGGATGAAGCGCAGGAGCTTGGGCTGGATCGACAGGGGCAGGTCGCCGATCTCATCCAAAAACAGCGTGCCTTCCTGTGCCAGCGAGATCCGTCCCGGGAAGTCCCTGAGCGCGCCGGTGAACGATCCCCTGGCGTGGCCGAAGAGTTCGCTTTCCAGGAGCTCGGCGGAAAGCGATGGGCAGGAGACGCTCAAGAACGGCTTGCCCGACCTCGGGCTCCAGTCATGGATGGCTTTGGCCAGGATGGATTTGCCGCTGCCGCTTTCCCCCTTGAGCAGAATGGTCGCGCTGGAGGCGGCGGCTTCCCGGGCGACGGCGAAGACCTTTTGCATGGCCGCATTCTTTGAAGAGAAATCGATCTCCGGCACGCTGACGGTCAAGCTGAATTTGAGGTCTTCGATCTGCCGCTGCATGTCGCCGATCTCCCTGATCTTGCCGATGACCACCTTGATCTGGGCGGGCGTAAAGGGCTTGGGGATATAATCGGTCGCCCCCTTGCGGATCGCCTCGATGGCCGAGTCGATGGATGCGTAGGCGGTGATGATGACGATCTTGGCCCGCGGCGAGTGAAATTGAAGGTAGGGGATCAGGTCCAACCCGTTCTGGGTCCCCAGGCGCAGGTCCAGAAAGGCCACGTCGAAAACGTTCTGCTTGATCTCGCTCAAGGCGTCAGCGAAATTGCTGACCGCCCGGACCAGGCAGCCTTCGATCTCGAGGCAGAGGGAGATGGTCTTGCGGATGTTCGTTTCATCGTCGACGACCAGCACATTCAGCCCCGGTCGCCCCCCCGGTTTTTTATTGTCTTCGCTCATCTCCTATCCCTGGCCTGCTCGCGCCGACGCGCCCGGCCGGATAAATTTTATGCCAAATTTTCAATATGTCAATCCGTGGCGGGGTTGACGGGTGCGATTGACAACCGCCGCGGCTTCCCATATAATTTTTCCCCGGCATCGGCGGTTGACCCCCAATGGGCGCCGTGGGAAGTTCATCGGATCAAAAAGGAGGCGAAGCCATGGCCTTGAGACCGCAATTCAAACTCCTGAGCGCGGACCTGCTCGAACGGATCGTCGGCGAAGCCCGGGATATCCTGGGTCACCTGGGGACCAAGGTGCAGAACCCGCGCGTCCTTAAGCTCCTGGGCGACTTCGGCGCCCGGGTGGACCTGGGAAAAAGCCACGCCTGGTTTCCCGGCCCGGTGCTGGACCGCGCTCTGGCGACGGTTCCGCACTCGTTCAAGCTTTTTAACGTGATGGGCGAGGAGACCCACGATTTCTCCGGCGCCAATGTCCATTTCACCCCGGGCTCGGCGGCCCTGCACATCCTCGACCACCGGACCCAGCAGATCCGCAAGCCCGATACCGCGGACTATGTCCGCTACGTCCAGCTCCTTACCGGCCTGCGGCCATATCGCCGCGCAGAGCACCGCCTTCATCCCGGCCGACGTGGCCGACCTCGTCTCGGACAGCTACCGGCTTTTCTTCAGCCTGCTCTACGGCGAGAAGCCGGTGGTCACCGGCGCCTTCACCATCGAGTCCTTCCAGGTGATGCGCGACATGCAGCTGGCCGTGCGCGGCAGCGAGCAGGAGCTGCGCGCCAGGCCGCTGACGATCTTTTCCTGCTGCCCGACCGCGCCGCTGAAATGGAGCGAGATCACGTCGCAGAACGTGGTCGACTGCGCCGCCGCCGGCATCCCGGTCGAATTCATCTCCATGCCGCTCTCCGGCTTCATGGCCCCGGTGACCCTGGTGGGCACCCTGGTGCAGCACGCGGCGGAAACATTGAGCGGCGTCGTCATCAGCCAGGCCAGCCATCCCGGGACCCCGGTGCTCTACGGCGGCTCGCCGGCCATTTTCGACATCCGCTACGAGACCACGCCCATGGGCGCGATCGAGACGCATGATGGTCGACTGCGCCTACAACGAGATCGGCAAGCATCTCGGCCTGCCCACCCAGGCCTACATCGCGCTGAGCGACGCCAAGACGCTCGACGCCCAGGCCGGGCTGGAGACCGGCATGGGGGCCACGCTCGCCGCCCTCTCCGGGATCAACAGCGTTTCCGGCCCCGGCATGCTCGATTTCGAGAGCTGCCAGAGCCTGGAGAAGCTGGTCCTGGACGACGAGATCTGCGGCATGACGCTGCGCCTGCCGCGCGGCATCGAGCCGCGCGAGGACTTCCCCGCCCGGCCGCTATTCGAGGAGTTGCTGCGCGAGGGCCACCTGCTGATCTCCCCGCACACGCGCCGACATCTGAAGAATGAGCTTTATTTCCCGGGCCGGTCATCGACCGGGCCAATCTCTCGCGCTGGCGGGAGGAGGGCAGCCTGACGCTCGGGCAGCGGGCCCGGCGCGAGGTGGAGCGGCTGGTCGGCGCCTGGCGGCCCTCGCGCCTCGCCGACGAGCGCAAGAAGGATTATGCGCGCTGATGGACAAAGAAGCGCGGCGCCGCGGCATGGACGCGCTTCCCGCCCGCCCGGTCGAGGCATGATCGATTTCCCGCTGGCTCGGCTGCGGCCCGACCCCGCCGACGTGCTGCCGCCCTGGGGCTGAAAAGCGGCCGCCGCGCCTTCCCCGCGCTTCCGCCGCGTTGCTGCGAGCGGGCACTGGAAATTTTCGACTGCGCCGGAGAGCCCCGCGCCTTGAGCCGGCCGGTCAGCGCGGTAGAGTTCGCGGCCTATTTTCGCGGCCGCGGGCTGAACGCAGCCGGAGACGCCGCTGGAAAAAATATTTCCCCGCGCCGACCAGTTGCATCTTTTCGTTTTCGACCCTCGGGGAGGGGATCAGCGCCGAGATCCAGCGCCTGTTCGCCGGCGTGGATTTCGCCCTGGGCTCGATCCTCGACGCCGTCGCCTCGCCAGCGGCCGACCAGGCCGGGCGCGTCGCCGAGGCCTGGGCGGAGGACCGGCGGGCCAAGTCCGGGGCAACGGGGCCCGCCCTCGGGCTTTTTTATACAGCCCCGGCTACTGCGGCTGGCATATCAGCGGCCAGCGAACGCTTTTCGCGGCCCTGCAGCCGGAGGAGATCGGCGTACGCTCGAACGAACGTTTCCTGATGACGCCGCTCAAATCGGTTTCGGGGGTGCTGGTCGCCGGCCCGGCGCCGATCCACCAGGTTTCTGAAACTTCCCATTTTGCGCCCTGTGCAAGAGCCCGGCCTGCCGGGAAAGGGACTTGGGCAAGTCCGCATAACAACGGAGGAAAAACATGGAAATCCTGAAATCGATCGCCCTGAGCCTCGAAGAGGGCGATGACGCCAGCGCCGCCCGGTTGACCCGCCAGGCCCTCGCGGAGGGCATCGACCCCAGTCGATCCTGGACGACGGCCTGATCGCCGGCATGAACGTGGTGGGCGAAAAATTCCGCGAGCGCGAGATCTTCCTGCCCGACGTGCTGCTGGCCGCCCGGGCCATGTACGCCGGCCTCGACCTCCTCAAGCCGCTGCTGGCCAGCGCGGCGTCTCCAGCCGCGGCCGGGTCGTGCTCGGCTCGGTCCAGGGCGACCTGCACGACATCGGCAAGAACCTGGTCGCCATCATGCTGAAGGGCGCCGGCTTCGAGGTGATCGATCTAGGCAACGACGTGCCGCCGCCGACGTTCGTGGCCGCGGCGAAAAGCCGCGAGGCGCGGGTCATCGGCATGTCGGCGCTGCTGACCACCACCATGCCGGTGATGAAGGAGGTCGTCGACCTGCTCAAGAAGGAGACCTCGCCGGCCGCATCAAGACCATCGTCGGCGGCGCCCCCGTCTCCGGCGACTACGCCGCCGAGATCGGCGCCGACGCCTACGGCTACGATTGCGCCCAGGCGGTCGAGAGCGTGAAAAAGCTGGCGGCGGCCGGTTAAAATGGAATCCTTCAAGGCCCGGGTGGGGCGCGGCGAGGTCCTGGTCGGCGACGGGGCCTGGGGCACGCTGCTCATGGCGCGCGGGCTTGCCCCGGGGCGCGGCTCCGGAGAGGCTCAACCTGACCCAGCCGCAGGTGCTCGAGGAGATCGCCCGACTCTACTTCGACGCCGGCGCCGAGATCATCCAGACCAACACCTTCGGCGGCCTCGCCCCTGAAGCTGGCCAACTACGGGCTGGCCGGCGAGGCGGCGCATCAACCGAGCGCGGTCGAGGCGGTGCGCCGGGCGGTCGGGGAGCGGGCCTACGTTTCCGCCTCGTGCGGCCCCAGCGGCAGGATACTCAAGCCCTTCGGGGACACGGACGCGGAAACGCTCGATGCAAGCTTCCGCGCGCAGATGCGGGCCGTGATCGGCGCCGGGGCCGACCTCGTCTGCATCGAGACCATGACCGACATCACCGAGGCGCGGCTGGCCATCCAGGCCGCGCGCAGCGTCTCCGCCACCATCCCGGTCATGGCCACCATGACCTTCGAGCCACGCCGCGGGGCTACTTCACCGTCATGGGCGTGTCGGTCGCGGCGGCCTGCGCGAGCTCGCCAAGGCGGGCGCCGACCTCGTCGGCTCCAACTGCGGCAACGGCAGCGAGCACATGCTCGCGATCGCCCGCGAATTCAAGCAGACCAGCACGCTGCCGCTGGTGATCCAGCCCAACGCCGGCCTGCCCGAATCGCGCCAGGGAAAGGTCCACTATCCCGAGACGCCGGAGTTCATGGCGGCAAAGGGCGGGGAATTGCTGGCGGCGGGGGTGTCGGTGCTCGGCGGCTGCTGCGGCACGACTCCCGAGCACACGCGGGCGATGCGCCGGGTGCTGGACGAGCAAAGGAAAAAGGGGCATGGCGATCCACAGTCTTGAGAACATTTTCAACCCGCAGCGAATCGCCCTGATCGGGGTCACGCGCCAACCCGAAAAGCGTCGGCGGCAAGGTCTTGAGCAACCTGGTCGGCAGCGGCTTCCGCGGCGTGGTCTATCCCGTCAATCCCGACTTCGAGGCCGTGATGGGCATTCCCTGCTTCCCGGAGCTGGCGAAGCTGCCGCGCCGCGTCGACGTGGGGGTGATCTGCGCGCCGGCGGCCCAGGTCCCCGCCCTGGTGCGCTCCTGCGGCGAAGCCGGCATCCCGGGAGTGGTCATCGTGTCGGCCGGGTTCCGCGAGACCGGCCCGGCCGGCCTGGCGCTGGAAAAGGAGATCCAGGCGGAGGCGAAGCGCTTCGGCGGCATGCGCATCCTCGGCCCCAACTGCCTGGGAGTCATCGTCCCCGGCCGCCAGCTCAACATGAGCTTCGCCGGCGCCTTGCCCAAGAGCGGCCACATCGCCTTCATTTCCCAGTCGGGGGCGTTGTGCGCCGCGGTGCTGGACTGGGCCATGGAGGAGAACATCGGCTTTTCCTGCGTGGCCTCGATCGGCAACGCCCTGGACGTGGATTTCGGCGACCTGATCGATTACCTGGGCGAAGACGAGAAGACCCGCTCCATCATCATGTACGTGGAGTCGATCGGCCAGGCGCGCAAGTTCATGACCGCCGCCCGCGCCTTCGCCCGCGGCAAGCCCATCGTGGCCTACAAGGCCGGCCGCTTCCCGGAGTCGGCCCAGGTGGCCGCCTCGCACACCGGGGCGCTGGCCGCCGAGGACGCGATCTATGACGCCGCGTTCCAGCGCGCCGGCCTGGCCCGCGTGCTGCGACATCGGCGAGATCTTCGACTGCGCCGAGCTGATCGGCCGCCAGAAGATCCCCCGGGGCCCCGCCTGGCCATCGTGACCAACGCCGGCGGCCCCGGGGTGATGGCCGTCGACGCCCTGATCGCCGCCAATGGAGTGCTGGCGGCGCTGGCGCCGGAGACGCTGGCGCGCCTGGACGAGGTGCTGCCTCCCTGCTGGTCGCACGGCAACCCGGTCGACGTCCTGGGCGATGCCCGCTCCAAGCGCCTGGCCAGGGCGGTGGAGATCGTCCTCCAGGACTCCGCGTCCGACGCGGTCCTGGTGATCGTCACTCCCCAGGCCATGACCAACCCGACGGCGATGGCCCAGGCGCTGGCCCAGCTCAAGGACCTGTCGGCGAAGCCGATCCTGGCCGCCTGGCTCGGCGGGAGCAGCATGGGGGACGGCAGGCGCCTGCTCGCCGAAGCCGGCATCGCCAGCTACCGCACCCCCGAGCAGGCGGTGCGGGCCTTCATGACCCTGGTGGCCTATTCCCGCAACCTGGCCAGCCTCTACGAAACGCCCATGGACATCCCGCTGTCCTTCACTCCCGACCGCCGGAAACTGCAGCGCCGAATTCAAGGCGCTGGCGGGGGGCGAAAAACGGGTGCTCTCCGAAGGCGATTCCAAGCGCCTGCTCGAGGCGTACGGCATTCCCACCGCCCTGCCGCGGGCGGCCGCCGACCCGCAAGCCGCCGCCGCAGCGGCGGCCGCGATCGGCTTTCCCGTCGTCCTGAAGATCCTCTCCCCGGACATCACCCACAAGAGCGACGTGGGCGGCGTGGCCCTCGACCTGGGCAGCGAGGCCGAGGTGCGCCGGGCGTTCGCGGCGATCATGGCAGCGGGCGCAACGGAAAAGGCCGGCGGCCAGGCTGGAGGGGGTGACCGTGCAGCCGATGGTCCAGGACCCCCATGGGGTGGAGCTGATCCTCGGCATCAAGAAGGACCCCGTCTTCGGCACCGTGGTCCTGGCCGGCATGGGCGGCACCAACGCCGAGCTGTTCGCCGACCGCAGCCTGGGCTTTCCGCCGCTGAACGAGCGCCTGGCCAGGCGCATGCTCGAGTCGCTCAAGATCTGGCCGCTGCTCAACGGCTACCGCGGCCGGCCGGCGGTCGGCCTCGACCGCCTGCTTGAAGTCCTGATCCGCCTTTCCTATTTCGCCGCCGATTATCCCGAGATCGCCGAGCTGGACATCAACCCCTTGCTGGCCAGCCCCTCGCGGGTGATCGCCCTGGACGCGCGCCTGGTCGTCGAAGGGCCCCTGCCTGCCGCCGGCTCGCGGCCCTACGCCCACCTGGCGCTGCGCCCGTATCCCGAGGAATACATCCGGCCGGCGCGCCTGCCCGACGCCACCGAGCTGCTGCTCCGGCCGATCCGGCCCGAGGACGAGCCCATGTGGATGGACCTGCTCGCCGGCTGCTCGCGCGAATCCATCTATGCCCGTTTCCGCCATTTTTTCCAGTGGCAATCGCACCAGGCCGCGATCCGCTACTGCTTCATCGATTATGACCGGGAGATCGCCATGGTGGCGGAGCGGACCCGGGACGGGCGCCGTGAATTGCTGGGCGTGGGGCGGCTGGTCGCCGATCCCGACCATGAAAGCGTGGAATACGCCGTGCTGGTCGGGGACAAGTGGCAGAACAAGGGGGTGGGCAGCGTCCTGACCGAGTGCTGCCTGGAGATCGCCGGCCACTGGGGCCTGAAGCGCGTCGTCGCCCAGACCGGCAGCGACAACGCACGCATGCTGGCGCTATTCCAACGACTGGGTTTCGCCACCTCGCCGTCGGCCGACGGATCGGTGATCGAAGCGGTCAAGGAGCTTCCACCCCGGTCCGTTTGAACTTCAGCGGTGGATGATCCGGCTCAGGAGCGGCCGGCGGATGAAGATAGCCCCGTGTGGGCACATCTCCTGGCAGCAATAGCAGCGGATGCAACGCTGGTAATCGTAGACCGGCTTGGCGTCCGGGCGTGACGCCGGCGGGCGCACCGCCTTGGGTTCCAGCGGGCAGACGGCGGTACACACCCCGCAGTTCAGGCAGCGTGGGTAGGCGATCGCCGGCCGCGGCGTGATCCATTTTTTCAGGTAATAGGGGAACGAGCGGTCGAAAAGTTCGGCCGGCTCGCGGACGACCTGGAAATCGGGGCAGGCCAATCGGGATAGATCGTCGCCGCGGATCTCGATCTCGTTCTCGTCCCAGGTGCCCAATCCGCCTTCGGCGGCGGGCACCATGGTCGGGACATACCGGGGCGGCAGGTGGATCAGCCGGCAGAAAACCGCGTCCAGGGCGGCCGGGTCGCTCGCGAGCAGCAGGACGTTCATGCGCCGGGGCCGCCCAGAGCCCGGGCCGTTGCCCTCCATGGCCACGATGCCGTCCAGGACGTACAGCCGGGGGCGCAGGAAGCGGTTGATGTCGACCAGCATGGCGGCGAAATGCTCGGCGCGCGGCATCTTGACGTGATACTCTCCCTTGCGCATCCCGGGCACGCAGCCGAACTGGTTCTTGATTGCGCCGGTGATGCGCATGAAGCCATGGGTCTTCATCTTGGCCAGGCTGATGATGCCGTCGGTCTCCAGGGCGCCCTTGGCCAGGACCAGCTGCTTGGCGATCATGGCCTCGTTGAAACGCACCTGCACCGCAGTGGAGAAATCGGCCTGTTCCATGCCGATGGCGCGTGCCGCCGCCGCCAGGCCCGCTTTGCCCGCCGCTGCCGCCGCGGTGCCGAAACCGGGGGAATCCCCGAAGGCGGCGGTGGCCCCCGCCTCCTGGCACAGGGTGCCCACGGCTTTCAGCACGGAAGGGTGGGTGGTGACGTTCTTTTCCGGAACAGCGCCGATCAGCAGGTTGGGTTTGAGCAGGATCTTCTCGGAGCGCCGGGCGAAACGGCGGATGCCCCCCAGCAGGCCGATGCCGCGCCGTAGCGCTTCCAGGACGCGGGCGTCGTCGTAATCGGGGCAGGCGACGAGGGCGACGGCCGCCTTGGCGCCCCGCTTATTTTCGCCGCCGGTCATGCCGCCCGCTCATTCGAACAGCTGGCGCACGGCGCGGCTGGGTTCGCTTTCGTTGCCCTTCTTGTCGACCGCGACCACGATGTAAATATACATCTGGCCCTTGACGACCTGGCGGTCGCGGAAAAAATTATCGGTCACCGTCGCGTCCAGGAGCTTGAAATCCTCCTCCTTGGACGATTTGCGGTAGACGTTATAATGGCCGAGGTCGCGGTCGCGCACGGCTTCCCAGGTCAGGAAGACATGGTCCTTGGCGGAAAAGGCGACCAGGTTGGCGGGGATGTCGGGGGCGAACGTGTCCAGGATCTTGATCCTGACGGCGGCCGACGGGGCGCTTTCGCTGCGTTCGTCGAGAAGGCTCGCCACCTGGTATTCATAGTCGCCATCGGCCCCGGTGTCGTGGTCCTCGTAATACTCCCCCTGGACGGGTTTCTCGTTGATGGCGGCGAATGCGCCCGGGTTCTTGCCCTGCTGGATGCGGCGGTAGACGGTGTAGCCGGCGAGCGCCTGCAGGGGCTGGCCCTCGCTGTCGGCCTGCGGGCGGCTCCATTTGAGGACGACCACCTTGCCTTCGCGGCTGGCCTTCAGGTCGCGCACAGGTTCGGGAGGCGTGCGCGTCGTGATCTTCTCGACGGCGCTCAAGTCCGAATGGCTCCGGCCGTATTCGTAGGTCAGGGCGAAAGAGTGTTCCTTGTCCTTGAGCGTCTTGGCCTTGAAGGGCAAGCCGAAGGCGTAGATGCCGTCGGCGCGGCGTTGGAGCTCGCCGGCCTTGGGCCTGGCCAGGATCTCGCTTTTTTTGCGGAAGGTCTCCGGGTTGAAAGGCTTGGCCAGGTGGTAGACGGCGATGCCGCGGATCTGGGCCGGCTGCAGGGGCGTTTTCTTGTCGGAAAGCAGGGTGGGGAACTTCCAGCTGAGTTCGACCTGGGTGTCCGACCTGGCGCAGCCGCAGCTCGGTCACGGCCAGGGGGAGCTTTTCCGGTTCCAGGACCAGGGGCCCCTTTTTGCCGCAACCGGCAAGACTCAATGCGATCGCCAACAGGGTCATGATGTTTTTTTTCATGGGGCTCACAGGATATATTTGCTCAAGTCGCCGTCCTTGATGATGTTCTGGACCTTGCGGCGCACGTATTCGCGGTCGATGCGCACCTGGCCGTGCTCCAGGTCGGAGGCCTCGTAGGAGATGTCCTCCATCACCTTTTCCATGATGGTATGCAGGCGGCGCGCGCCGATGTTCTCCGAAGCGGTGTTGATCTCCACGGCCATGGTGGCGATCTCCTCGATGGCGTCGGGAGTGAAAAGGATGTCCAGCCCCTCGGTGCCCAGGAGGTTCTGGTACTGCTTGACCAGCGCGTTCTGCGGTTCGGTGAGGATGCGGACGAAGTCCTCGCGGCCGAGGGATTCCAGCTCGACGCGGATGGGAAAGCGCCCCTGCAGCTCGGGGATCATGTCGGAGGGCTTGGCCACGTGGAAGGCGCCGGCGCCGATGAACAGGATATGGTCGGTTTTGACCATGCCGTACTTGGTGTTGACCGTCGTGCCCTCGATGATGGGCAGCAGGTCGCGCTGCACCCCCTCGCGCGAGACCATGGGGCCGTGGCCGCCGCTTTCGCGGCCGGCGATCTTGTCGATCTCATCGAGAAAGACGATGCCCATCTGCTCGGTGCGGGCGATGGCGATCTTGGCCACCTGGTCCATGTCCAGCAGGCGGTTCTGCTCTTCCTGGAGCATATGGTTATAGGCCTCTTCCAGGGTCATCTTGCGCTTCTTGGAACCGCGGTTCCCGAGAAGGTTGGGCACCATCTCGCTGATCTGGATGCCGATCTCCTCGACGCCGGAAGAGGAAAAGATCTCGAAGGGGGTGAAGGGGTTGGTCTTGACCTCGACTTCGACGATGCGGTCGTTCAGCTTGCCGTCGCGCAGCAGCTTGCGCAGCTTCTCCCTGGTCTTGGCGAAGTTCTTGGCGTCCTTTTCGGCGTCCGCGCCCGGGTCGCTCGGGGTCCTGGGCGGCAACAGGATGGAGAGTATTTTTTCCTCGGTGTTGCGTTGCGCCTTTTCATTGTTCTCCGCCATGTTCTCGGCCTTGACCAGGTCGACGGCGATGCGCACCAGGTCGCGGACCAGCGATTCCACGTCACGGCCGACGTAGCCCACCTCGGTGAATTTCGAAGCCTCCACCTTGAGGAAAGGGGAGCGCGTGAGCTTGGCCAGGCGCCGGGCGATCTCGGTCTTGCCGACGCCGGTGGGCCCGATCATCAGGATGTTCTTGGGGATGATGTCGTCGGCGATCTCGGGGGGGAGCTTCTGGCGGCGGAAGCGGTTGCGCAGGGCGATGCTGACCGATTTCTTGGCGTTTTTCTGGCCGATGATGTACTTGTCCAGCTCCCTGACGATCTCCTTGGGGGTCAGCTCGTCACCCTTGTTGATGATGGCGTCGCCCATGGTCAGAGTTCCTCGACGGTAAAGTTCTTGTTGGTATAGATGCAGATGTCGGAGGCGATGTCCAGGGCTTTTTCGACGATGGCGCGGGCTCCCAGCTTGGTCTCGCGGCTCAGCGCCAGCGCCACCGCCTGGGCGTAGGGGCCGCCCGAGCCGATGGCCAGGACGTTCTCGTCGGGTTCGATGATGTCGCCGGTGCCCGAGAGGATGTACATCTTCTCCTCGTTGGCCACGATGAGCATGGCCTCCAGGCGGCGCAGGATCTTGTCGGTGCGCCAGTCCTTGGAAAGCTCGACGGCGGCGCGGGAGATGTTGCCGTTGTATTCCTCCAGCTTGGCCTCGAAGCGCTGGAACAGCGCGAAGGCGTCCGAGGTGGCCCCGGCGAACCCCGCCAGGATCTTGTCGTTGTAAAGGCGGCGGATCTTTTTCGTTTTGTGCTTCAGGACCGTGTTTTGGAATGTCACCTGGCCGTCGGCGCCCATGACCAGCTTGCCGTCCTGGCGGACGCACAGCACGGTGGTGGCATGCATTTTTTCTTTCATCAACAAATATTATATCTTTTGACCCCCCAAGTCAACGCGGCAGCCGCAAAGCGAATCCATTCAATAAAGTGAATCCATTCACTTCCGATCGGGAATGCCGCGGCGCCGCGGCGTGGAAATAGTACCAGGGGTGTAGCCGGCGCCTGGCGGCTCCGCCGGGGGCTGTAGATAGTACCCCGGTTCTAAATAAGGAAATATGACTATTTCCCTACGATACCGCCTCGCGATCCAGCGTCAAGCAAGTGGACAGAGGCTCTGAAACCCGGAAGGGTAAATGCTTTCGGGTTTTTGAATCGGGCCGCCGGTCATGGCCGGGAGGAAAAAATGGGAAGCAAGGTCGGTCGCGGGTCGCCGGGCGAGGATGAAGCCGGGACGGTCCGCCAATTAGGCGTTTTTTTATGGATGGTCCTTTTGTTTTCCCTAAGCGGGTTCGCGGCGGACCCGGGGGCCCCGTCGCCGGCAAGCGACGAGCTGCGATCGCTCAGCATCGACGGTTATTTCGACCCGGAGCGCAATTTCCTGAACGCGACCGCGAAGCTGAATTTTGCCATCATGGCCGACGAGCGCCGCTTGTGGCTGGCCGAGGAACTGGACCTGAGATCCGTGCGCTGCGGCGCCCGGCCCGCCCTGAGTTTCACGCGCGAAAGCGGCCAGTTCCTGGTGCTGAGCCCCGGGGAAAAAGACCTGGAACTCAGCTACAGCGGCCGCCTGCAGCCCTACCTGGACCCCTTCGAGGCCGCCGGCGGTGGAAGAAGCCTCTCGGGGCAGGCCCCTGTCGATGATTTCCGCTTCCTTTCCTATGTCAAGGATTTCTACCCCAATCCGCGCATCGATTTCACGCCGCTGAACATGACGTTCAGCGTTCCCAGCGGCTGGAATTGCCTGGGCAGCGGCCGATTGCGCTCCGTGCGCTCGGAGCAGGCGACCAACACCTATCAGTTCGACAACAGCGAAGCCAAGGGCATGGCCCTGGTCTGCGGGCGCTTCTCCCAGGTCGGTTTCGTGGACGGGGCCATCCCCATCAAGCTCCATGGCGGGCCCGGGTTCAGGTATCAACGCTTCTTCTCGGATGCGGACTTGGCCGGGGTGATCGCATTCTTCCGCGAGCGTTTCGGCCCGCTCCATGTCCCGGAATTGAATGTCTTGTTCAAGCGCGGGAAAAACTTCGGCGGCGTCAGCTATAACGGCCTCATCGTCCTGAACGTCGATGAGTTCTGGGCGAGCCGCAGCCCCGAAGCCCGCAGCGCGCAGCTCAGGGGATCGCCCTTGTCGCTGATCGACAGCAAATTCGACCTGCTGGCCCACGAGATGGCTCACCAATGGTGGGGAGGCCTCCTGTCCTGGAAAGCCGCTTCGGATAATTGGATCACCGAGGGCCTGGCCACGTATGCCACCTTGCTTTTGCTGCGCGAACGCCAGGGGAGAAGGCCTACCGCAAAGCCCTTGCGAGCCTGAGATATTGGGTGAAGAAATTCAGGTCGAACGGGGTTTGCGCCGACGGGTTCAAGCTGAAACTGAGGAACCGCGACCAGCGGGTTTACCAGACCCTGGTCTATGTCAAGCCGGCGCTGATGCTGGCGGAGCTTGCCGACACCCTTGGCGAGGCCGAACTGAGCCTGCGCCTGCAGGGGATCCTGAAGGACCGCCGCTGCTGCAACGTGGACACGGAAGAATTCCTGAACTTGCTGAGCGCCGGCGACGCGGGCCTGCGGGCGCGCCTCGCCGAATGGGTCCGCGGCCGCGGCCTGCCGCCGGCCCGCTGATCCCCGGGACCTGCGCCAGTGCAACCCTGAAAGTCCCCGGCAAGGAGAAAATCCAATTCGCTTGCCTGCCGGCACGGACGCGGGCCTGGGCGCCGAATGATTGACAGACAGGGCGTTTTTGGCTATCATGGGCCTTAAAACCCATGGCGCAAATCAAAAAAAACATCTGGATCGGCCTTTCTCTCGCCGCTTTGCTGTTCGTTCTTTCCTTTGTCCTGTTTTTCAATTTTTCCTACATGGGCGTGCGCGATCCGGCGGCCGAAAAGATCATCACCGGCAGTTTCAAGGCCATCATCGTCCTGTTCAACCTGAAGATCCTGCTGGTTTACGGGCTGGTCGCCATGTTCATCGCCCTCTTTTCCCTGGCGCTGCGCCTCGAGCGCCGGAGAAGCATCTTCCTCTTCCAGCTTTTCGTCTGGCTCTGGTTCCTGCTGCGGGCGGTCAAGATCTCGCCGCAGCTTTTCGTGGAGCCCCTGTACATGAAGGGGGCGCTGCTGCGCGACCTGCAGGTCTTCATCACCGATTCGCTGCCCTTGTGGGCCATCTATGCCGTTTTCCCGCTGGCGGTCATGCTGATCGCCTGGCGGAAAAAGCGGCTGCCGTACGGCGTGGCCGTGGTCGCCCTGGTAGCGGCCTTCGATCTTCCCGTTCAAAACCCCGGCCATCAAGGCGCGGCCCGACGGCGGCCTCCCCAACATCCTGGTCCTGGGCAGCGACTCGCTGCGTCCCGACCACCTGTCGTACAACGGCTATTCGCGGCCGACGCCCAACATCGACAAGCTGCTGGCGCGCGGCGCCAATTTCCTGAACGCCAAGTCGTCGCTGGCCCGCACGTTCTCCTCATTTACCTCGGTGCTCACCTCCACCTTCCCTCCCGACCACCGGATCCGCCACATGTTCCCCCGTCCCGAGGAACTGCAACTGAGGCTGCCGACGCTGGTCCAATCCCTGAACGAACGCGGCTACGACACCGGCATGATCAGCGATTTCGCCGGCGACATCTTCGCCCGCATCGGCTACGGCTTCGACCATATCCAGGCGCCCCACCTGACCCTGCAGAACCTGATCAAGCAGCGCTGCCTGGAATTCCATTACATGCTCCTCAGCTTCCTCATCAACCCGGTCGGGCGGGATATCTTCCCGGTGATGTGGCTGATGCCGCTGAACATCGACCCCTATTACGTGACCAATACCAGCAAGCGCTTCATCCGCAACTCCGTCAAGGCCGGCAAGCCCTTCTTCATGGTCTATTTCGGCTCCAACAGCCATTTCCCTTACGGCAGCCAATACCCCTACTACCAGTTCTACGCGAAAAAATCGTACCGCGGCCCGCACAAGTACCGTAAGGTGGACATGATGAAGACCTATTCCGGGTTCGACCTCGACCCGGCGGACAAGGAACAGATCGTCGCCCTGTACGACGGGGCGGTGCGCATGTTCGACGACCAGGTGGGCGAGATGCTCGCCTTCCTGAAGAAAAGCGGCCTGGACAAGAACACCATCGTCGTGCTTTTCTCCGACCACGGCGAGAGCCTGTACGAGAACGGCTACGGCAGCGGCCACGGCGACCACCTGCGCGGCCCCTATTCCAACAACATGACCTTCGGCGTCTGCTCGCCGTTCGAGAGCTTCGGCGGCCGGCGCATCGTCCCCACCGTCCGCGACATCGACATCGCGCCCACGCTCCTCGACCTGGTCGGGGTCCCGCCGCCGCCTTCCTTCAAGGGCCATACGCTGCTGCCCATCATGCGCGGCGCCGGGTTCGGCGGCTACCCGGCCTACATGGAGACCGAGCTGTGGTACACCCCCGAGACACCCTACATCAAGGACCGGGTGCGCATGGCCTACCCGGGCATCATGAAGGTCATCGAACTGGTCCCGGGAACGGGGGAGATCGTCCTGAAAAAAGAATTCAAGGACGTCATGATCCAGGCCAAGTACCGCGGCATCCAGCTGAACGAAAAAAAATACATCTACATGCCGGGCGACCGCGGCTTCAAGGAAGAATGGTACCTGGCCGAGAAACCGGTGCCCCGGGAAGCGATCAAGGACCCGGAATTGCTGAATTTGAAATACAAACTGCTGGAGCTGTTCCACGACAAATTCATCATCATGCGCAACGGCCGCATCAAGGAAAGGATCGACTAGCGTCCCGGGTCGCGCCCAGGCCATTCGCGGTAGAATATTTTATTCCCCTGGATCACCGGCCGGATCTTCTTCTCTTTTTCCAGGATGTCCAGGTAGCGGCGGAGCTCGCTTTCATCCTTGGTGGTCAGGGCGACCAGGTCTTCCAGGGTCAGCGGCCGGCGGCGGATGGTGTTCAGCAGGCTGTTCTCCAGGTTGGAGCTGAAGGCGGCGATCTCCTCGCGGCGGCCGGCGCGCTTGATGATCTCCACCGCCATGCCCGACCATTGGTCGCGGATCCTTTCCAGGTGGGCGAAATCCGCCGAGGCCACGCCGGGATAAGCGGGGGGGCGGTCGAGGGTGTTCAACTGGACCTTGTCGGGCCGGATGCGCTGCAGCGCCCGGCGCAGCGCCTCGATGTCCGCGGCGTTGTCGTTGACCCCTTCCAGGATGAATACTTCCAGCCAGATCTTCCCGGCATATTCCCCGCGGAAGGTTTCCATGCCGGCGATGATGCGTTCCAGGTCCAGGCCGGGTCCGGGCTGGTTGATGCGGGCGAAGCTACCCGGCGCGGCGGCGTCGAGCGATGGCAGGACCACGTCGGCCGCCAGCAGGTCGCGGCGGACGTCCGGGCGGAAGAGGAGGGTGCCGTTGGTCAGCACCGCCAGCGGCACGGCGCTCATCTTCTTGATCTCGCTGATGAAAAAACCCAGGTCGGAATTCAGCGTGGGTTCCCCGGAGCCGGAGAAGGTGATGAAGTCGAGGTGGGGGATGCCGGGCAGCGTTGCGGCGAGCTCCTCCAGCAACGGTTGCGGCGGAAAGAAGCGCTGCCGCTGGCAGGTCAGGCGGGTGGTGCGCCCGCATTCGCAATACAGGCAATCCAGGCTGCAGGTCTTGAAGGGGATGATATCCACTCCCAGTGATATGCCCAGGCGCCGGGAAGGGACGGGTCCGAAAATATGCCTGTTTTTCGCGGACGTTTCGCTCATGTTGTCCTCAATAGACATAAAAAAGCGCGCACTTCAGGTATTCGGATTGGAAGAGGGGCAGGAGCACGGCGTGGTCGTAGGGTTGGCTTTTCATCTCGATCAGCTTGACGCGGCGGCCGGCGTCCCGGGCGGCGTCCTGGATGACGGCGATGAAATCGTCCCGGCCCAGGAAGTGGGAGCAGGAGCAACTGACCAGGTGCCCTCCCGGGCGCAGCATTTTCAGGGCGCGCAGGTTGATCTCCTTGTAGCCGCGCAGAGCCTCGTTCAGCTTGGCGCGCGACTTGACGAACGCCGGCGGGTCGAGGATGACGACGTCCTTGCCGACGCCGGCCTTGCTCATCTCCTTGAGCATCTGGATGGCGTCTTCCTGGACGAAGGCGAAGCCGTCGGGGCCGAACCCGTTCAGCTCCGCGTTTTCCCGCGCCTGCTTCATGTATTCGCCCGAAATTTCGAGGAATTCGACGTGCCGGGCCCCGAACAGGCGCGCGTGCAGGCCCCAGGCCCCGGCGTAGGAAAAGGCGTCCAGCACCTCGCGGCCGGCGGCGATGGGCTTGAGCAGGAGGTAGTTGTCGCGCTGGTCGAGGAAGAAGCCCGTTTTCTGGCTCTTGAGGAAATCGACCTTGAATTTCAGGCCGTTGACCGCGATGACCTTTTCCGCTTCCCGTCCCGGCGTCAGCACGCGGTTGAGCGGGGGCAGCCCCTCTTTTTCACGAATTGCGGCCAGCGATTTTTCGACCAGGACCGCGCCCGGGTACATTTCGGCCACGATGGCGAAGATGTCCTCCTTGAAGTTTTCCATGCCGGCGGTCGTGATCTGGACGATAAAATAATCGTCGAAGCGGTCGACGACCAGGCCGGGCAGGAAATCGGCCTCGCCGTAGACCATCCGGTAGCAGGCATTCTCCGGGCGTAGCCCCAGGCGCTGGCGGTCGGCCTCGCGGACGCGCCGGCGCAGGAAATCGCGGTCGATCTCGGCTTCCGGCTCGTAGCTCAACACCCGGAAGGCGATGGTCGAGGCGGGGTTGACGTAGCCGGTGGCGATGTACATGCCCGCCGACGAATAGAGGCGGCACAGTTCACCGGGGCGGAAGCCCTTCAAGCTGCCGCGGATCTCGTTGTCGTAGGCCCAGAATTCGCCGCCGAGAATTCGGTTCTCCTCGTGCGCCTTCAGGACCAGTTTATTGTATTCAGCGGCCACGGGTTCATTATATGCGATTTCCTGGTTCTTGCAAACCGCCCGCTCCGCTTTCACTTCATGCCCTGGCGCGGGATACCGGGGAGCAAAGTCGCATTGACTTTTTCGGGCCGTCCGTGCTACCCTTGATCCAATTCCGAATGAACAAGGCCTTTTTCTTGCAGTTGGTCTTCAACGCCTCGCTCCTGCTGACCCTGGCGCTCATCTACGACCTGCTCGCCGTCCAGTGGCGGATCGGGCGGGCGTCGCTGCGGCAGGTGCCCGCCGGCGTCGTCATCGGCATCGTGGGCGTGATCATCATGCTGGTGTCCTGGAGACTGGATCCGGGGATCGTTTTCGATACGCGCTCGATCCTGATCGGCGTTTCCGGGCTTTATTTCGGGACCGCTCCGACCCTTGTGGCCATGGTCATCGCGGCCGCCTTCCGGGCCAGCATCGGCGGCGCCGCCGTGGGCATGGGCATCGCCGTGATCGTCTCCTCTGGGGCGATCGGCATGGCCTGGCGGCGCGCGCGCCGGTCTTTTTTGGCGGATATCACCTGGCTGGAGCTCTATTTGTTCGGATGGCTCATCCACCTGACCATGCTGGGCTGCACGATCTTCCTGCCCGCCGCGGTCCGCTGGCATGTGCTGGCCAATATCTACCTGCCGGTGCTGCTGGTCTACCCGGTGGTGACTGCCCTGCTGGGCATGCTGCTGGCCGGCCAACTGAAGCGCGAAAAGACGAAGCAGGCGCTGCGCGAAAGCGAAGAACGGTACCAGAACCTCGCCAGGATCGCCCCGGTCGGCATCTTCCGCGCCGATGAAAGCGGAGCCACCACCTACGTGAATCCCATGTGGTGCCGCATATCCGGATTGACCGAGGCGCAGGCGCTGGGGGACGGCTGGCTGGCCGCGGTTCACCCCGAGGACAGGGGTTTCCTGGACCGGGGCTGGCAGGAGACGATCCGGCTGGAAAGGCCTTCTTTTGCCGATTACCGCTTCCTGCGCCCCGACGGCACGGTCGCCTGGGTGATGGGGCAGGCCACCCCGGAATTGGACTCGCAAGGAAAGATCGTCGGCTATATCGGCACCATCACCGACATCAGCGAGCGCAAGCGGGCCGAGGAGACGATCCGCGCTTCCCTGCTGGAAAAGGAAATACTTCTAAAGGAAGTGCATCACCGCGTCAAAAACAATTTGATGTCGGTGATCGGCCTGATCAAAATGGAGGAGACCAAGGCCAAGGACGGATCGCTCCACGCCCTGCTGGATGAGCTCGAGGGCCGGGTCCGCTCCATGGCCCTCGTGCATGAGAGCCTATACAAGTCAGGGAACCTCGCCCGCATCCCCCTGCAAAGCTATATCGAAACGCTGACCGCCCATATCTATGCCCAATTCGGGGCGGAGCGCGATATCCGCTTCCTTGTGCGGGCGGGCCAGGTGGAGGTGGGCCTCGATTTCGCCGTTCCCATCGGGCTGATCCTGAACGAATTGATCGTCAACGCCTACAAGCACGCCTTTCCCGGGAACAAACCGCGCGCCGGGGCGGTCAACCGCGAGATCACCGTCGAGGTGCGGCGGGACGGAGGCTTCATCGACCTGACCGTGGCCGACAACGGCATCGGGTTGCCCGGGGGGAGCGATTGGGAAAATCCCGAAACGCTGGGCTTGAAACTGATCAAGATGCTGAGCCGGCAGCTCAATGGTTCGCTCGAACTGGATCGGACCCTGGGCACCGCTTTTCATTTGCACTTTGCCTACTCCCCGGCTGCGGGCTGAAATTGGGCAAAGGAGGGCGTTTGTGAAGGACCCATGACAGCGGATCGACCATGAACCAGCAAAAACCGGTCATTCTATGCGTGGACGATGAGGTCGCCAATCTCAAGCTGCTGGAAAACATGCTCGCCCCGCGGGGCTACACGGTGGTCATTGCCACCAGCGGCAAGGAGGCCCTGCGGGAGATCCAAAGCCGGGCGATCGACCTGGTGCTCCTGGACGTGATCATGCCGGGGATGGACGGCTTCGAAGTATGCCGGCTGATCAAGGATGACCCAAAGCTCAGGGACATCCCCATCATCATGATCACGGCGTTGACCGCCAGGCAGGACCATGTTCGCGGCATCGAAGCCGGGGCGGAGGAGTTTCTGGCCAAGCCCATCGAAAAGACGGTGGCGCTGGCCAGGATCAAGTTGCTGCTGAAGCTGAAGGACCTCAGCGACGAGCGCAAGCGGGCCGAGGAAGCCCTGCAAAGATCCCATGACGAGTTGGAAATCAAGGTGCGGGAACGCACCGCGGAACTCGCCCAGGCCTACGATGCCACGATCGAAGGCTGGTCGCGCGCCCTCGACCTGCGCGACAAGGAGACCGAAGGCCATACCCAGCGGGTGACGGAGATGACCGTGAAACTGGCGCGCGCCTTCGGCCTCGCTGAAGCGGAACTGGTGCAGGTGCGCTGGGGGGCGCTGCTGCATGACATCGGCAAGATGGGCATCCCCGATGGCATCCTGCTCAAGCCCGGCCCGCTGACGGCCGAGGAATGGGTGCTGATGAAACGGCACCCGGCCATTGCCTACGAGCTGCTCTGCCCATCCGCTACCTGCGCCCGGCGCTGGACATCCCGTACCGCCACCACGAGAAGTGGGACGGCACGGGCTACCCGCTGGGCCTGCAGGGCGAGCAAATTCCGCTGGCGGCGCGCATCTTCGCCGTGGTGGATGTGTGGGACGCCATGCGCTCCGACCGCCCGTATCGCGCCGCCTGGGCGGAGGAAAAAGCACGCGATCAGATCCGTTCACTGGCGGGGACCCATTTCGATCCCAAGGTGGTCGAAATGTTCCTGAAATTGGATTCGGGACAGGATTTGTAAAATAAATTTCTGCGTTTTTCGTCCCGGCTTGACATTAAAATCATTACTGCGTATGCTTAATACATGATCAGTGCCGGCTCCGGCCGGACATGGGGACGAGAGAAAAACGAATGAGCCAAGCCAAGAAAACAAAGAAAATTCCAGCAAAGGGAAAACAGAAAAATCCGGTCCGGAATATTAAAAAAAACAAGAGCCCCTTATCCAAAAAGGGGGGGGGCGAGCACGGCGCTTGAAAAAGATTTAAACATCGCCTGGCAAGAGGGGACAGGAGTCGCACGAAGGGCGCGCAAGGAACTGGAAGCGATCAAACAATCCCCGGCTGAAGGCCGAGAATATTCCGAAAGCATCATCAACACTGTACGTGAACCCTTGATCATCCTGGACCAGGATTTAAGGGTGGTCACCGCCAGCCGCTCCTTCTACGAATTCTTCAAGGTGAAGCCTGAAGAGACCATGGGACAACTTATCTATGACCTGGGCAACAAGCAGTGGGATATCCCCAAGCTGCGGGAGCTGCTGGAAACGATCCTGCCGCAGAAAACGACCTTTGATAATTATGAGGTGGAGCACGATTTTGCCGCCATCGGCCGGCGCATCATGCTTTTGAATGCCCGGCAAATTCAACGAGGCGTTGGGAAAAGAACGGATCATCCTGCTGGCCATCGAGGATATCACCGAGCGCAAGGAGATAGAGGCAGGGCTGGAAAAGACCCGAAAAGAACTGGCAGTTATAAAGAAAACCGCGGATGCAGCCAGTGAATATGCCGAAAGCATCATCAACACCGTGCGTGAACCCTTAATCGCCCTGGATCAGGATTTGAGGGTGGTCTCGGTCAGCCGTTCCTTCTATGATGTCTTCAAGGTAAAGCCTGAAGAGACCGTGGGACAGCTTATCTATGACCTGGGCAACAAGCAGTGGGACATCCCCAAGCTGCGGGAACTGCTGGAAACCATCCTGCCGCAGAAGGCAACCTTTGACAACTACGAGGTCGAGCACGATTTTGCCGACATTGGCAGGCGCATCATGCTCTTGAATGCCCGGCAGATCCAACAGGCGTTGGGAAAGGAGCGGATCATCCTGCTGGCCATCGAGGACATCACCGAGCGCAAGGAGATAGAAGCCGGGCTGGAAAAGACCCGGAAAGAACTGGCGGTTATTAAGAAAACCGCGGATGAAGCCAGCGAATTCGCCGAGAGCATCATCAACACCGTGCGTGAGCCCTTGATCGCCCTGGACCAGGATCTGCAGGGTGGTCACCGCCAGCCGCTCCTTCTATGAATTCTTCAAGGTAAAGCCCGAAGAGACCGTGGGGCAGCTCATCTATGACCTGGGCAACAAGCAGTGGGATATCCCCAAGCTGCGGGAACTGCTGGAAACCATCCTTCCCCAAAAGGCAACCTTTGACAACTATGAGGTTGAGCACGATTTCGCCACCATCGGCAGGCGCATCAATGCTTTTGAATGCCCGGCAGATTCAACGGGAAGCTGGGCAAAGCGCGGATCATCCTTCTGGCCATCGAGGACATCACCGAGCGCAAGGAGATAGAAGCCGGGCTGGAAAAGACCCGGAAAGAACTGGCGAGTAACTAAAATATCCGAAGATGAAGCCCGCGAATACGCCGAGAGCATCATCAACACCGTGCGTGAACCCTTGATTTCTCTGGATCAGGACCTCAGGGTGGTCTCCGCCAGCCGTTCCTTCTATGAATTCTTTAAGGTAAAGCCTGAAGAGACCGTGGGAAAGCTTATCTATGACCTGGGCAATAAACAGTGGGATATCCCCAAGCTGCGGGAACTGCTGGAAACCATCCTTCCAAAAAAGACAACCTTTGACAACTATGAGGTCGAGCACGATTTTGCCACCATCGGCAGGCGCATCATGCTTTTGAATGCCCGGCAAATTCAAAGAGTGTTTGGCAAGGAACGGATCATCCTCCTGGCCATCGAAGACATCACTGAAAAAATGAAACTGCAAAGAGAATTGGCAGAACGAACACGCGACGCCGAGAAGGCACGATCCAGGCGGAGGCGGCAACCAGAGCCAAGTCTGATTTCCTGGCCAACATGAGCCATGAGCTGCGGACCCCGCTCAATTCGATCATCGGATTTTCGGAGGTGCTGGAGGACGAACTGCTCGGCTCGCTGAATGCGTCGCAGCGCGAAGACGTGCAGTACATCCTCAAAGCGGGAAGGCACCTGCTCAGCCTGATCAACGACATCCTCGATCTCTCCAAGGTGGAATCGGGCAAGATGGAACTCGAAGTGGACCGAGTGTCATTAAAAGGGATGCTTGATGCCATGCTGGCCATGCATCGGGAGAAGGCATTGCGGCATGGGATCAGTCTGGATTTGCAGATGGAACCGGTCACGGATATGGAGATCGAGGCTGATGAAAGGAAACTCAAACAGATATTGTTCAATCTTCTGAGCAATGCGGTGAAATTCACGCCCGACGGCGGCTCCGTGCGGGTCATGGCGAGGGTAATCACCGAAGCACAGGAAATAGAGATCAGTATCGAGGATACCGGCATCGGGATCAAGCCGGAAGACATTCCGAAGCTTTTCAAGGAGTTCTCTCAATTGGATTCTGTCTATGATAAAAAGTACGAGGGTACGGGGCTCGGGCTGGCGCTCACCAAAAAATTGGTTGAACTGCATGGCGGGCGCATCCAGGTAGTCGAGCGAATTCGGCAAGGGCAGCCGCTTTGCCTTTGTCATGCCAGTAAAACAAGCGAGGGAAAAAAATGGCTGAGAAAATCCTTGTGATAGAAGACAACGAGCAAAACCGCATACTCATGCGCCAGATATTGACCCGCCACGGCTATGAAGTGCTGGAAGCGAAGGATGGGCTGATCGGGGTTGGAGATGGCCCGCGCGCACATGCCCGCTCTGATCCTGCTGGATATTCAGATGCCTGTGATGAACGGTTTTATGGTCATCCGTGAGTTGCGGAATGATCCTGAACTCAGAAAGATCAAGGCGATCGCCGTTACGTCCTTTGCCATGAAAGGCGACAGGGAAAAGGCATTGCAGGCCGGTTTCGATGAATACGTCACCAAGCCGATCGATACACGGACATTCCCGGAGTTGGTCAAGCAAGTCCTATCTCGGACGCAGCCATGAACCACGAAACCCGATCATTCTCTGCGTTGACGACGAAGAGGCGAACCTCAAGCTACTCGAAAAATTACTCGTTCCGAGAGGCTACGCGGTAGTCAGCGCCGTCAAGCGGAAAAGACGCCTTGCGGAAGATCAAAAGTCAGGCGATCGACCTCGTGCTCCTGGACATTATCATGCCGGGGATGGACGGCTTTGAGGTGTGCCGGCAGATCAAAGAAGACCAAAAGCTCAGGAACATACCGGTCATGCATGATTACGGTATCGACTGCCAAAAAAGACCGTATTCGCGGCATCGAGGCCGGGGCAGATGAGTTTCTGTCAAAGCCTTTCGACCAGGCGGAGGCGCTCGCCAGGATAAAGATACTGTTGAAAGTGAAGAAACTCGACGATGAGCGCAAGTGTGCGGAAGAGTTGTTGCAAAAAGCCCATGATGAGATGGAATGCAAAGTGCAAGAACGAACGGTGGAGTTGGCGCAAGCCAACGAGATACTGAAAGCAGACATCTCCGAGCGCAAGCAGGCCGAAGAAAAGATAAAAAATTCTCTGCTAGAGAAAGAGGTGCTTTTAAAAGAAGTGCATCATCGGGTCAAGAACAACCTGATGACCATGATCGGCTTGATCAAAATGCAGGAAAAGAAAGCCAATGATAAAATGTTCAACACTTTGCTGTTTGAACTCGAGGGCCGGGTGCGCGCCATGGCTTTGGTGCATGAGAGTCTCTACAATTCGGCAAACCTGGCCCACGTCGATCTGCAAAACTATATCGAGTCGCTGCACACCCATATTTACGCGCAATTCGGAGTGGATCGCGATATCCGCTTCAAGGTCCAGGCGGCCGGGATCGAATTGGGCCTGGATATCGCCATTCCCTGCGGATTGATCCTGAACGAGATGATCGTCAATGCCTACAAGCACGCTTTCCCCGGGGGTAAAGCAAGCTCCGGCAAGGGAAATTGCGCGATCGCGGTCACGGCGAAGCATGAAGGCGACATCCTGGCCCTGACCGTTGCCGACAACGGGATAGGACAGCCCGTGAGCGTGAATATTGAAAACCCGCAAACGCTGGGACTGCGGCTGATTAAGATGCTGAGCCAGCAGATCAGCGGCTCCCTTGAAATGGACCGTACCGGCGGCACGGTGTATCACTTGAAATTTCCCAAGACCGTCCATGGGTAAACAAGCCTGCCGCGTGCAACTGAATATTCGCTGGTTCCAGAAGTCACATTGACACTTTTCTGGTTGAATGTTATAATCATCACCGGGTTCCTCAGTAGCTCAATCGGCAGAGCGGATGGCTGTTAACCATTAGGTTGGGGGTTCAAGTCCCTCCTGAGGAGCCATTTTTATTTAACCTTTCCTAATTCCGACTCTTCCAAAAATCAGTGAATCGCCCACTCCTTGTTCCCATTGCAAAAATAGGATCCCGGGGAGGTTTATCTCACGGGTGCGTGTCCATTTTCTTTTTTCCGTTCCCGCTGTTTTGTGCTGAGCGCCGCTTCAGGGAACTGGCGATGAAGGCCAGGGAAAAAAGCGCGCTGCCGGTCAGGACGATCAGCGCGCCGGCGGGCAAATTCAAAAAATAGGCCAGCAGCAGGCCGGCGAGGACGGTGAACTCGGCGATGGCGACCGTCCACCAGGTCAGCGCCCTGAACGAGCGGCAGAGCAGCCGGGCGGTCGAGACCGGGATGATCAGGATGGCGCTGACCAGGACCACTCCCAGGACGCGGATCCCGAGCACCAGGGCGCAAGCCAGCATGAGGTACAGCAGCAGCTGGTACAGGTCGGGGTTGATCCCGGCCATGTAGGCCATCTCCCGGTCGAGCGCCAGCAGGGTGAGCTTGCGCTTGTGGCTGAGGATGAAGGCCATGATCAGGGCGGCCATGACGATGATCAGGACGAGGTCCTGGCGGCGGATGGCCAGAATGTTGCCGAAGAGATAGCCGAGCAGCTCGGGCTGGTAGCCCTGGCGCAGGCTGATCAGCACCACACCCAGGGCCATACCGCTGGTAAACAGGATGCCGATGATGGCGTCGCTGGAGAGGCTGCTCTTTTTTTCGAGCCAGTAGATCAGGGCGGCCAGGAACATGCTGAAGACCAGGGCGGAGATCAGCGGGCTGAAGCGGGTGAGCAGCCCGATGGCGGCGCCGGCGAGGGCGGCATGGGCGATGCCGTCGCTGAAAAAAGCCATTTTGCGCAGGGCGACGAAAATGCCCATGTAGGCCAGGAGGACCCCCAGCACCAGCCCGGCCAGGATGGCCCGCTGCATGAACGGGAGCTGCAGCATCTCAGCCATGGCGCTCCTTGCCGGCGCCGGGGGAGGCGTGGTCGTGGACCTGCAGCCCGGCGGCGTCGCCGTAGAGCTTCTTCAGGACCTCCCCGGTCAGCGCCGTCCGGGTCTCCCCGTGGGAGATCAGGTCGCGGTTCAGGCAGATGATGCGGTCGGTGAACTCGTAGACCATGCTGATATCGTGGGAAACCATCATGACGGTCACGCCGTGCTCGCGGTTCAGGCGGTGGATGGTCGAATAGAAGTCGCTCAGGCCCTCGATGTCGATGCCGCTGGTCGCCTCGTCGAGAAACAGGATGCGCGGGCGGTGCAGCAGGGCGTGGGCGAGCAGGACCCGCTGCAGCTGCCCCCCGGAAAGCTCGCCGATCAGCTTGCTTTTGAATTCCTTCATCCCCGTCTCCGCCAGCACGCCGCCGGCGGGGAGTTTTTCGGGGCGGCGGCAGGTGAGGCTGATGAATTCCTCGACGGTCAGCGGGAACGAGGTGTCGAAGGCGAAACGCTGCGGCACGTAGCCCACCTGCGGCAGGACCTGGCGCACCGGCTTGCCAAAGAGGCGGATCTCGCCCTGGAAGGGGAGCAGGCCGAGGATCGCTTTCAGCAGGGTGGTCTTTCCCGAGCCGTTGGGCCCGATCACGGCGATGATCGCCTCTTTATCGATGGTGAAGCTGATACGCTCGAGCGCCGTGCAGCCGGCGAAGCGCACGGTGAGGTCCTTGACTTCCAGGAGCGGGGGCATGGTTCAGCGTCCCAGGGCGCCGAGAATGACCTTGGCGTCGCGGCGCAGGAGCCCGGCGTACGAATCGCCGGCCAGCGATCCCCCCAGCGGGTCGAGGACGGCCAGCTTCAAGCCCAGGTCCCGAAGCAGGGGCTCGAGGCTGGCGGTCGACAGCTGCGGCTCGGAAAAAACGGTCCGGATCCCCAGGCGCCTGACCTGGGCATACAGTTCCTGCAGGTCGCGGGGGGTGGGTTCGCGGCCCGGGGAGGATTGGAAGACGGCGGCGATCTCCAGGCCGTAGGCGGCGGCGAAATAGCGCCAGCCGTCATGGAGGACGACCATCTTGTTGTTTCTCAGCGCGGACAGCTCCTTCCTGATCTCCCCGTGCACGGCCGCCAGTTCGCGGGCGTAGGCGCGGTAATTCCCGTCGTAGAAAGCGGCACGGGAGGGGTCGGCGGCGGACAGCGCCGCGGCGATATTCCCGGCCATGATCACGCCGTTGGCCGCGCTCAGCCAGTAATGGGGATCGAATTCGCCGTGCCCGGGAGCCGCGGCGTGGTCGTGGCCATGCTCCCGGGATGGCCGCAGGGCGATGCCCCTGGACAGGGGAACGATGGCGGCGCGCGGCAGGCTCTCGGCGACGCCGTCGATCCAGTCGTCGACGCCGCCGATCTTGAAGATGACGCGGGCGGCCTGGAGTTCCCTGAGCTGGCCGGGGGTGAGGTCGAAGGTGTGGGGCGAAGCGCCCGCCGGCAGGATCTGGATGACGCGCGTGCCCGGGCCGGCGACGTGGCGGGCGATGTCGGCCGCCGGGAAGATGGTCGCCGCCAGCACCAGGGGGGGCTTTGCTGCCGAGGCCGCCGCGCTCCCGGGAAAGAGAAAGCATACCGTTAGCAGCCAGGCCGTCGTTAAACCGTGATGATTTTTCATGATCCGGATCATTGTACCAAATTAGCGGCCGCGAGTAAATTTCAGCCCGGGCCGCCCCGGTACTGTCGCCGCGGAGCCGATTTGATGTATAATCGCTTTTTCCGATCCGGGAAAGGGGGAGCATGGAAAAACAAAAGCTGCCGCGCAACGTCAAGATCGTGGGCCTCACCAGTTTCCTTACCGACGTCTCCAGCGAAATGGTGATCAACACCCTGCCGCTTTTTCTGAAAAACGTCCTGGGCGTGAAAACCAGCATCATCGGCCTGATCGAAGGCGTGGCCGAATCCACCTCCAGCTTCCTGAGGCTTTTTTCGGGCTGGTTCTCGGACCGCCTGCAAAAGCGAAAGCTGCTGGCGGTCGTCGGCTACGGCATCTCGGCGCTGTTCAAGCCGTTGTTCTATTTCGCCCATTCCTGGGAGGTCGTCGCCGCCGCGCGCTGGGGCGACCGCATCGGCAAGGGCGTGCGCACCGCCCCCCGCGACGCGCTGGTGGCCGACTCCACGATGCCGGCGCAGCGCGGTTACGCCTTCGGTTTCCATCGCGCCGCCGATACGGCCGGCGCATTCTGCGGCCTGGTGATCGCCCTGGCCATCATCTGGTTCTTCCAGGGGGGCAGCGGCGAGCTGCTGGAGGGCACCTTCCGCATCATCGTACTGGCCAGCCTGCTGCCGGCCATCGCCGGCGTGATCGTCCTGGCCTTGTTTTCCAAGGATACCGCGGTGGCGGGTAGCGCGGAAAAACCCAAATTCGGCTTCAAGTCCCTGGGGAAGAATTTCCGCTGGTTCATCGTCATCGTCGGCGTCTTCGAGCTGGGCAATTCGTCGGACGCCTTCATCATCCTGCGCGCCCAGGAGCGGGGCCTGTCGATCGTCGGCATCTTCGCCATGCTGATCGCGTTCAATTTCGTCTACTCTTCGCTCTCCCTGGCATCGGGAAAACTTTCGGACCGGGTCGGCCGGCGGCGAGTCATCCTCGCCGGCTGGGCGTTGTATGCCTTTACCTATCTCGGGCTGGCCGTCGCCCGCTCGAGCGTGCACATCGTCGTCCTGTACGTCGTTTACGGCGCCTACTACGGGCTGAGTTACGGCACGGGCAAGGCCCTGGTGGCCGACCTGGTCCCGGCCGAGTCCCGTGGCATGGCCTACGGGACCTACAATGCCGTGCTCGGCCTCACCGACCTGCCGGCTTCGTTCCTGGCCGGCATCCTCTGGAGCGGCATCGGCGGCTGGGCCGGGTTCGGGCCGACGGCCCCCTTCTATTTCGGGTCGGTCATGGCCTTCCTGGCTTTGCTGCTGTTCTTTTTCTGGAGGCCCGAGCCGGTTGCGGCTGCCCGGTCCTGAAGCGGCCGGGTGTCATTTTAATTTTTTGGGGATTATGGTATCGTTAAACCATGTGATCGCGGTTTTTTTCTGAAACCAGGAGGTTGGGCCATGGAAGAAAAAACGGTCTGGTCGGGAACGTCTTCCCAGATCATTCATTTTTGGCTCTATGTCTTTTGCGGGTTGATATTCGCGTTGTTGTTGGCCCTGGTCATTCGCTTTTGGCCGGACCTGCAGCACTGGGGGACGGCGGCCCAGATCCCGGCCCTGCTCATTCTGCTTTCGCCCCTGGCGTATGCCCTGGAGAAGGCGCTCGTGGTCAAGTCGCTCCGCTATGAGATCACGAGCGAGAGGATCAAGGTCAGCAGCGGCATCTTTTTCAGGAAGACCAGCGCCTTGGAACTGTACCGGGTCAAGGATTACACCCTGGAGGCGCCTTTTTTTTACCGCCTGTTCCACCTGGGCAACATCTACCTGACCACTTCCGACCATTCCACCCCGCTGCTTTCGCTGAAAGCGATTCCCCATGCCCAAAAGCTGATGGACGATATCCGCGCGCAGGTGGAACAGCGCCGCGACCTGAAAGGGGTGCGGGAAGTGGATTTTGACCAGGTGGCCGACACGGCCCCCCACTGACGCCGGTTTCCGGGAAAAGACGCCGCCGCCTTTGCCCGGAGAGGCCGTCGGTCCAGACCAAGATGATCCATAGATCACGCCCCTTACGCTTGAGCGTGCGCCTCGCCAGGCTGGAGAACGCCCGGCCGCGACGCGGCTCATTGCCGGCCGCGCTCAGGGAATTCCATGTCTCCCGGGCCAGCCGCAGCCGCTTCCAGTTCAACCAGGCCCTGTTCTCCATTTCCGGCAACGTGATCCTGGCCGATTTCCAGGCCGTCCGCCTGTTCGCCCAGAAGCTGAACGAGAAGCGCGACAGCGCGCGCTTCCCTGAAAAGGCGGTCCAGGCCGGGTCCTTGAACGCGCTGGGCCTGATCGACGAGATCCTGCACTACGTGGTTTCGCTCTACGTGGCCCAGGTCCAGCCGCAGGCATTCAAAATGCTGCTCGCCAACCTGGAAAAAAACCTGGGCGCCGGCGGGGTGCGCAAGACCCTGATCCGCTTTTGCGGCGATTTTCCGCCCCAGGCGGTTTATGGCGGGCACGTCAGCGCCGAAGAGTACCTGCTGGGGACGAGCAAGGGCGTTTTCAACCGCGAGACGGTCCTGGAAGAGATGCTCCTGCTGTGGCTGGCCAACGTCAACCCGGCTTCCGCCCCGTTCCGCGAGTTGTTCGATGACAGCCACCTGGCCAAGGAGACGGACTACCTGCGCCTCATCGCCGGCAGCGAGCAATTCTTTGCCGGCCTGCCCCCCTTCGGCCCCGACGGGCAGAACCTGGTCGACCTGCTGCGCAGCCCGGCCAGGGCGTTTCCCGATTCGCTCTCCGGCCAGTTGCAGTATATCCGCGAAAAATGGGGCTTGCTCCTGGGCAAATTCCTGGACCGCCTGCTGTCGGGGCTGGACCTGATCAGGGAGGATGAGAAGAAATATTTCCCCGGTGCCGGCCCGGCAACGGTTTTCGACGCTGACGCCGCCGCCGCCGTCGCCGCGGAGAGCTTGCCGGCCGATGAAAGCGAACGGTTTTCCCGGGACCGGGAATGGATGCCCCGCCTGGTCCTGATGGCCAAGACCGCGTATGTCTGGCTCGACCAGTTGAGCAAGAAATACCGCCGCCCCCTGACCGCCCTCGACCAGATCCCGGACGAGGAACTGGACCGGCTGGCCGGCTGGGGATTCACCGGGCTCTGGCTGATCGGCATCTGGGAGCGCAGCCCCGCCTCGCGCCGCATCAAGCAGAAATGCGGCAACCCCGAGGCGCTGGCCTCGGCTTATTCCCTGTACAGCTATGAGATCGCCGCCGACCTGGGCGGTGAGAAGGCCTTGCAGAACCTGAAGTCCCGCGCCTGGTCGCGGGGCATCCGCCTGGCTTCGGACATGGTCCCCAACCACATGGGCATCGATTCGCCCTGGGTGGTGGAGCACCCCGAATGGTTCATCTCCCTGGATCACAGCCCGTTTCCCGCCTACACCTTCACGGGCGAGGACATGTCCGGCGATCCCCGGGTGAGCATCTTCATCGAGGACCATTATTACGACCGCAGCGACGCCGCCGTGGTCTTCAAGTGGGTCGATCGCCGCAGCGGCTCGGTGCGCTTCATCTATCACGGCAACGACGGCACGCGCATGCCCTGGAACGACACCGCCCAGCTGAATTACCTGCGCGCCGATGTCCGGGAAGCGGTCGCCCAGACCATCCTGGACGTGGCCCGGAAATTCCCCATCATCCGCTTCGACGCGGCCATGACGCTGACCCGCCGGCACTACCAGCGCCTGTGGTTCCCCCGCCCCGGCAGCGGGGGCGACATCCCATCCCGGGCGGGGCAGGGGCTCAGCCAGGAGAGGTTCGACCAGGCCATGCCCACGGAATTCTGGCGCGATATCGTCGAGCGCATGGCCAGGGAGAACCCCGACACGCTGCTGCTCGCCGAAGCCTTCTGGATGATGGAGTCGTATTTCGTGCGTTCCCTGGGCATGCACCGCGTCTACAACAGCGCCTTCATGAACTTCCTGAAGATGGAAGAAAACGCCAAATTCCGCCTGTCGCTGAAAAACGTGCTGGAATTTAACCCCGAGATCCTGAAGCGCTACGTCAATTTCATGAACAACCCGGACGAGGATACCGCCGTCGCCCAGTTTGGCAGCGGCGACAAGTATTTCGCCTCCTGCACCCTGATGGCTGCCCTGCCGGGGCTGCCCATGTTCGGCCACGGCCAGATCGAGGGTTTCAAGGAAAAATACGGGATGGAATACCGCCGGGCCTACCTGGACGAGAGCGTAGACGAGGAACTGCTCCGTCGCCACGAGCGGCAGATATTCCCGCTGCTGCGCGACAGGGCCCTGTTCTCCGGGGTGAAGGATTTCCGGCTCTACGATTTTTTCCTGGGCGGGGGAGCGGTGGACGAGAACGTGATCGCGTTCTCCAACCGCCATGAAGGCGAACGCTGCCTGGTCGTGGTCCACAACCGCTTTGCCGACACGGCGGGCTGGGTGCGGGTCTCCGCCGCATTCGCCGAGGAGGACCACCCCGGCGGGCCGCGCTCCCTGAAGCGGCAGGACCTCGGCCAGGGCCTGGGCCTGCGCAATGAGCCGGGCTGGTTCGTCACCTTTCGCGACATGGTCACCGGGCTCGACTACATCCGGCCCAGCGGCGAGTTGTGCGCACAGGGGCTGTTCGTCGAATTGCATGCCTACCAGACCCACGTCTTCCTCGATTTCCGGGAACTGGCCGACGATGGCGACGGGCGCCTGGCGCAACTGGCGGCCTACCAGCAGGGGCGCGGCTTCGCCGGCATGGAAAACGCCGCAAAAGCCATGGCCCTGCGGCCGCTGCATGCCGCGCTGCGGGAACTCTGCCGGGCGGAGTTCCTGGAAAGGCAAAGGACCGTCGCCCACGGGCTTCCGGGTGGCAGGGAAGAGAACGCCCTCTGGCTGGAGCTGGAGGCGAAGATCACCGCCCTGATGTCCCACGCCGCCGCCCTGGCCAACGACGCCCCCGCCGGCGCCAAGGCGGGCGAGGCGGCCATCCGGGACCTGATGGCCTGGCGCTCCCTGTTCCTGCCGGAAAACATCCGCCCCGGCGCCGAGACGGCCGCCGGCAAAAAATACCTGCGGGCGCATTTCCTTGGGCACCTTCATGGCGAAGGACTTTTTCTCGTATGGTGCCTCCTGCGCCGGGTGACGGGGCTGGGGACGGGGGGGGAGGGGACGCCGGGCCCCGGTTCAACGACTGGGGATTGACCGCCGTTCTGGATGACATCGTGCGCGGCCTGGGGATCGCGGATGAGGCGATCCGCCCGTCCAGCCTCGTGCTGGGCGTGTTCTGCGCTTTCGCCGATCGCGTCGGGGAATATGTTGCGCGCCTCGACGGGGCGGGGGAGAAGACGGCCGCCGCCACGGTGGAGCTGGTCAAGGCCATGATCGCCGACGACCAGGTCCGCGGCCTGCTCCAGGTGAACCGCTACCGGGAGGACCTGTACTTCAGCAGGGAAGGCTTGGCCCTGTTCAGTGATTGGCTGCGGGTCGTGATCCTATGGGAGATTTACCTCGCGGCCGGCGGGACCCGGCCGGGACCGCCGCCGCCCGCAGCGGAGATCCTGGAATTGTTGAATTTTCTGCCGGCCCTGGCCGCGCAGGCGGAATACAAGCTGGAGAAATTCCTGGAAAAGCTCGCCCGTCTCGGGGGCTGACGGGCCATAGCCCGGGAACGCTCCGGGGATCGTGTACCCCCGCCGGGGATCCGCCGCGGCGGGTATTTATTTTGGCCCGGGCACTTGCATTCCGGGCAAATAAATTATAAAATGAGCTTCTTGTCTGGAGAGGTGTCCGAGCGGTTTAAGGAGCACGCTTGGAAAGCGTGTGTACTGGAAACGGTACCGTGGGTTCGAATCCCACCCTCTCCGATGATGCCTGTTTCCCTGGGGCCGGAAGGCCCCGTAAAAATGGAAAAAAGGCTCAGGAGCCCGGCGGTGCGAACCTATGAACCTTGCCAGGACCGAAAGGTAGCAGCAATAAGTAGAATTTCGCAGGTGTTCGGGATTTCCTGAGCCTTTTAAATGAGAACATAAAATGTACCTTGCCCTAGCCCGAAAATACCGCCCGCAAAAATTCGCCGACCTGATCGGCCAGGCCAGCATCAGCAAGACCCTGCAGAACGCCATCGCCATGAACAAGGTCTACCCCGCGCTTATCTTTTCCGGCATGAAGGGCGTCGGCAAGACATCCTCGGCCCGCATCCTGGCCAAGGCGCTGAACTGCGAGAAAGGGCCGGCCATCGAGCCCTGCAACCAGTGCCAGACCTGCCTGGAGATCACCGACGACAATTCCGCCGATTACATGGAGATCGACGGCGCTTCCAACAACGGCGTCAACGAAGTGCGCAGCCTGCGCGAGACGGTCAAGTACAAGCCGCTGAAGAACCGCTACCGCATCGTGGTCATCGACGAAGTGCACATGCTCTCCAACGCCGCCTGGAACGCCCTGCTCAAGACGGTCGAAGAGCCGCCCGAGCATACCATTTTCATCATGGCCACGACCGATTTCCACAAGATCCCGGCCACCATCGTTTCCCGCTGCCAGCATTTCGAATTCAAGCGCATCCCCTTCGAGGTGATCAAGCAGGTCCTGAAGGACATCTGCCAGAAGGAAACGATCAAGATCTCGGACTACTCCCTCTACCTGATCTCGCGCTCGGCCGAAGGCAGCCTGCGCGACGCCAAGAAGATACTCGACCAGGCCATCGCCATCTCCAGCGGCGACGTCAAGGACGACGACGTGGTGGCCATCCTGGGCATCATTGCCGAGGAGACCTTTATCAGCCTGACCCGCGCCGTGTTCAGCCAGGACCGCAAGGGCATCATCGAGCAGATCAACCAGCTGATCGAGCGCGGCACCGACCTGCGATTTTTCTATACCGAGTACCTGCGCTTCATCCGCGACGTGATCGTCATCAAGGCCATCCCCGACTCCGAGCGCCTGCACAACCTGAACCCGGAGAACATCGCCGGGATCAGGGAGATCGTCAAGGATGTCAGCGATATCGAGCTGCTCCGCTACTTCAACGCGGTGAAGGAGCTGGAACAGACCATCCGCAACACCGAGCACCCCTCCATCATCCTGGAGTACATGTTCCTCAAGCTGAGTTACTTTTCGGCCCTGGTCAGCATCGAAGAGTTCCTGAAAAAGCTCAAGGACGGTCCGCCGCTGCCGGCGGCTGCCCCCGCCCCCGTTCCCGCCGCGCCGCCGCCCCGGCCCGTCCAGGGCCCGCCGGCCAAGCCCGTGGAAGCGGATTGGATCCCGGAGCTGAAAGCGCGCATCGAAAAGGAAAAACCCCGCATGGCGTCGGTGCTGAGCTCTTCGTCCCTGACTTACCGCGGCAACACGCTTTTCATCGAGGTGGCCGCCAATTTCGAGAACGCCTGGAAAATGATGAAGGAAAACAGGCCGTACCTGAACGAGCTGGCCCAGGAGCTGGCGGGGCGGGAGGTCGGGCTGGAGATCGTCCTGCAGGAAGCGCCGGCCAAGACCGGCGGCGAGCGGATCGTGCAGGACTTGAAGAACGACAAGAAGATCAAGAGCCTCAAGGACAAGATCAAGGGCAGCGTGATCGCCGTGGAAAGCGTCAAGGGAGGCAAGGATGCCTAAAATCCCGAATATAAACCAGATGATGGGCATGGCCCAAACCATGGCCAAGCGCATGGAAGAGGAAATGGACGCGCTGTCCGTCGAGGGCAACGCCGGCGGCGGCATGGTCACGGTGCGCATGGACGGCCACAAGCACGTGACCGCCCTGCGCATCGCCCCGGAAGTGGTCGATCCGGCGGATATCGAGATGCTGCAGGACCTGATCCTCGCCGCCGTGAACGACGCCCGCACCCAGGTCGAGGAAAAGCTGAAAGGCAGCCTCGGAGGCCTCGCCGGAGGGGCCGGCGGCATGCCTGGCGGTTTCCCCTTCGGCGGCATATGATGACCCGCCGCCGCCAGCGATCGACGCATGATTGAGTACACGCCCCCCCTGGCCCGCCTGATCGAGGAACTGAAGCGGATCCCCGGCATCGGCCGCAAATCGGCCCAGCGGATCGCTTTCTTCCTACTGCGCACCGACAAGAAGAACGCCCTGGCGCTGGCCGATTCCATCGTCCAGGCGCGCGAAAAGATATTCTACTGCTCGGCCTGCAACAATATCACCGCCGTCGATCCCTGCGAGATCTGTTCCGCTCCCGAGCGCGACCAGGAAAAGATCTGCGTGGTCGAGGAGCCCTTCAACATCCATTCCATCGAGAAGACCGGGCTGTTCCACGGCTACTACCATGTCCTGATGGGCAACCTCTCGCCGATCCGCGGCATCGGCCCGGACGAGCTGCGCATCGCCGGCCTGCTGGAGCGGATCCGCAAGGGGAATTTCCGGGAGATCATCCTGGCCACCAGCCCGACCACCGAGGGCAGCGCCACGGCCCATTATTTGACAGAAATTCTCCGGCAGTATAAAATTACCATTTCGCGGATCGCCCTGGGCCTGCCGGTCGGAGCCGACCTGGACTACGCCGACGAGGTGACGGTCGCCAAGGCCATCGAAGGTCGCCTGGAAGTGAAGTAGGAGGTGACGTGGAAAGGGGATGGTTGTTATTTGTTTTCTGCGGTGCTATGATGGGCGGGAATGAAAGAAATGGCGCTCCCCGCGAGGGAAGGATTTGAGAGAAAGATAACCAATGCAAGAAAATTTTATCATCTACAATGAAGAATATGTCCTGATCAAGGAAGTTCTTCGCAAGTTGAAGGGCAATACCAGCGCCAAGGCCGTGTTCATCACCGACTCGGAGGGCCATTGCATCGCCTCCTCCGGCGAGATGGACGACGTCAACCTGAATTCCATTTCCTCCCTCATCGCCGGCAGCGTCGCCGCCATCAACAGCATCGCCCAGATGCTGAAGATAGAGAATTTCACGGCGATCCTCAACGAGTCCGCCAAGGAAAGCCTGCATATTTCGCTGATCAACGACCGGACCATGCTGGTGGTCATCTTCGACAACACGTCCAACCTCGGGTTGGTGCGTTTCCGCGTGCGCAGCGCCCTGGAAGAGCTGGTCAAGATATTCCAAACCATCAATAAAAAACTGAAAGCCACCGATAAAATTCCCGGCGGGTCCCCCTTCGAAGGGGTATCCGATGAGGACATCGATCGCATCTTTGGAGACTGACCTTGTCCTTCCTAAACTACTCCACCCGCGAGATCAACTTCAAGATCGTCTATTACGGCCCCGGCTTGAGCGGCAAGACCACCAATATCAAGCATATCTATGAAAAAATAAAAAAGGACAACAAGGGCAAGCTGGTGAGCCTGGCCACCGAGACGGAACGGACCTTGTTCTTCGATTTTTTCCCCCTCGACCTCGGCACCATCAAGGACTACAAGGTGCGCTTCCACCTGTACACCGTCCCCGGACAGATCTATTACAGCGCCTCGCGGAAACTCATCTTGAAAGGGGTGGACGGCCTGGTCTTCGTGGCCGACTCGCAGACCGAGCGCTATGAGGCCAACATCGAGAGCATCCAGGACATGCTGGAGAACCTGCGCGACTACAAGATCGATTTCCCCTCCATCCCCTACGTCCTGCAGCTGAACAAGCGCGACCTGCCCAACGTCACGCCGGCGAACGAACTGATCGGCGTCCTGAGGAAGAAGGACGAGCCGGTGCTCGAAGCGGTCGCTTCCAGGGGCGACGGGGTGGTGGATACCCTGAAGGCCATCTCCAGGCTGATCATGTCCGAGATCAAGAACAAGATCGGCTGAGTGACGCGCTTTACCTGCGACTGGATCTTCAATATCCTGGTGGTGCTTTGTGACGGCAAAGTCGTCTGCGGCTGCGCCGATCCCCGGGGCGAAAGGCCGCTGGGACATTTGCGCGAATCCAGCCTGAACGAGATCTGGCGCGGCGCCAAGGTGCGGCGGATCAGGCAGGAGCTGAACGAAGGGTTTTCCGGGTTTTGCCGCGACTGCGGGTTGAAGAAACCCCTGGCGCGAAGGCGAGGCGGTGCCGCAGCGGCCGGTCGACCTGGAAATCCTGCCGCGGATCTTTTTTGAACCCACGGTCATTTGCAACTTGAATTGCTTTCAGGCCGTCTGCGCCCCGGGGGCCGGCCTTGCCGCCACCCGGGAACGGAAGTTTTTCCCCCAGGAGGAATTCCGCTCCCTGCTGGAGGAGATCGGCCCCGGGCTGATCCGCCTCGATTTTTTCAACTACGGCGAACCGTTCGCTCACCCCCAGGCGCTGGACATGATCGAGCACGTGAAGAAAAAATATCCCCATGTGTTTTTGTATGTCAGCACCAACGGCCTGCTGCTCGACGCCGGAAAAGCCGCCCGGCTGGCGGAGTCCGGGGTCGACGAGATCACGTTCTCGGTCGACGGCGCCGATCCGCGCACGTATGCCCGCTACCGCCAGGGCGGCGATTTCGCCAAACTGCTGAAAAACATGGCGGCCCTGGTCGGGGAGAAGCGACGCCTGGGCCGGGAAGTGCCCTTCATCAACTGGCGCTACATCCTGTTCCGTTGGAACGATTCGTTCCGGCACATGGCCAAGGCCCGGCGCCTGGCAAAAAAGATCGGCGTCGACCGCCTGACCTGGGAGATCACCGATCACCCCGCCGCCGCGGCGTCAAAGAAATACCAGGTCGGGAGCCCGGCCTGGAAAAGGATTTTTTACCAGATCTGGGACACCAGCCAGATCGGCTCCGCCCTCCGGGGCAAACGGTATATCGCCGGGATCAAGGTGGGGGAGAAGCGCCTGGCCGCCCAGCCGGGTCAAACGCTTGTCCTGGGCGTGGCGGTGAAAAACCGCGGCGGCGCACCCTGGATAACCCAGGCCTTTTCCGGGCGGCGCTGGGTGAGGCTGGGCGCCCAGCTTCACGACGCCGAAAAGAGGCTGCTGGAATTGAATTACGCCCGGGCTTTTCTGCCGCGTCCCCTGGGCGCCGGGGACGGCGCCACGGTGGAGATCGAGCTGCCCGCCGTCCACCGCCGCGGCGATTTCTGGCTGAAATTCGACATGGTCAGCGAGGGGGCGGATTGGTTCGAAAACGGCGGCTCTCCCGTCGCCTGGGTCCCTTTTAAAGTATCCGAGAACTGATTCGCCTTTGGGTCTCCGTCGTCTTCCCCGCCCGCCATTCCTTCCACTCTCCAACGCTTTAACCCATCTTCACGGCGTGATGATCGAAGAATCCTCGCGGCCCTTCCAGTTGCGGATGACGTCGGCGAGGCGCTTGACCCCTTCCTCGATCTCGGCCATGCTGGAATAGGAGAAATTCATGCGGAAGGAATTGTGTCCCCCGCCGTCGGGGAAGAAAGCCGTTCCGACGACGTAGGCCACCTGTTTTTCGATGGCGCTGTGGAACAATTCCCCGGCATCGATGCTTTCGGGCATGGTGACCCACAGGAACAGCCCGCCCTGGGGATGGGTCCACTTCAACCCCGGCAGCTTGGGCATGTACTGGGAGAGCTTGGCCAGCATGAAGTCGCGCTTCTCCCGGTAGGCCTTGATGATCACGGTGATCTGCTTTTCCAGCAGGCCGCGGTGCAGGTACTCATAAAGAATGGCCTGGTTGAAGGGGGGGAGCACAGGTCGACCGACTGCTTGGCCGTCACCGCCTTCTGGATCAGCTCATTGGGGCCGGCCATCCAGCCCAGCCTGAAGCCCGGCAGCAGGATCTTGCTGAAGGTGAAGAGCGACAGGACGCGCTCCGAGTTCATGCCGATCAGCGACGGCTCGGTCTTGCCCTCGAAGCGCAGCTGGCGATAGGGGGAGTCCTCGACGATGACCAGGTCGTGCTTTTCAGCGATGCGGATGAGCTCCTTCCGCCTTTTCAGGCTCATGGTGATGCCCGACGGGTTCTGGAAATCGGGGATCTCGTAGATGAATTTCGGCTTGCTGCCCTTGGCGGCCAGCTTTTCGATCTCCGCCTCCAGCAGGGCGGTCTGCGTGCCTTCATCGTCCTGTTCGACGCCCAGCATCTTGGCCCCGTAGGAGTTGAAGGCCTGGATGGCGCCGACGTAGGTGGGGCGGCTGGTCATGACCACGTCGCCCGCATCGATGAATATCTTGCCCACCAGGTCGAGTCCCTGCTGCGACGACGTGACGATCAGCAGGTGATTGCTGGTGATGTTCACGCCGTCCTTCTGCATCAGCCTGGCCAGCTCCTCGCGCAGGCGGTTGTCCCCCTCGGTGGGGCCGTATTGCAGGGCGGTCTTTCCCTCCCGCTCCATGACGATGCGCGACATCTCCTTGATGTCGTCGACGGGAAAGAGGTCGGGGGCGGGCAGGCCGCCGGCGAAGGAGATGATCCCCGGCCGGGCGGTGAGCTTCAGCAGCTCGCGGATCTCCGAGCGCTTCATGCCCTTGGCGTTATTGGAATAGAATTGATCGTAGTTGACCACGGCATCCTCCTTGTGGATGGTAAAGGAAAAATCTATTTAAAGTGAAATAAATCCCTGGATTTAAAAGTGAGACAAGATTTGCCCGCGGATGCAAAAGCAGCGTGGATTATCAAATGATCTTGAACCGGAAGATGATCTTGCTTTACAACCATCAGGTCATATTATAGCACTGTTTGTCGCGGTTTTCAAATATGCGGGAAATCGCCGGCCGGAGGCATTGGCGATATTTCAAGTTCATACGATATGCAAATCCCCCCTTCCCCCCCTTGGGTAAGGGGGGAGAAGGCAAATGACCGAGATACGCAATTAATTTCGTATAGTCGCTTCTATCTTTACCCCCTTTGCTTAAGGGGGGTGGCGAAGCCGGGGGGATAATAGATATCGATCTTAGATATTCCGAGTTCTCCGGCGAGATGCAGATCCCCCCTGTGTCCCCCCTTGGGTAAAGGGGGAGAAGCGGCATATTGACCGAGACTCCTAATGTTCGTATGTCGCTTTTATCTTTACGCCCCTGTTGCACAAAGGGGGGGTTGGCGTACTAGCCGGGCGTTTCATTGTAGATCTTGCGATATTTCAACTTCATCGCTAAAATATCCCCCCTGTCCCCCTTGCTGAAAGATAGGAGCTATCGACTCGTGCCTTCACCCCCTGAAAGGAATGAAGAATCCTGGAGTATGGTGCGAATTCAAGTCATGCGATATGAAATCCCCCCTGTGTCCCCCCTTGGGTAAGGGGGGAGAGAAGGCAATTGACCGAGACTCAATTTCGTATGTCGCTTCTATCTTTACCCCCTTTGCATAAGGGGGGTGGCGAAGCCGGGGGGATAAGGAGATCTGCGATATTTCAAGTTCATGCGATATGCAGATCCCCCCTGTGTCCCCCTTGGGTAAAAGGGGAGAAGGCAATTGACCGAGATCGGGCAATAGAATGCATTTTGTCTTTTTTTGCAAAAATCGCTTAATCTGTTATAGTCGGCCCATGATTCTGCTGCTGATCGCTTCCGTTCATCTGGGCCTTTTCGTTCGGCCTGATCAAGAAATATCTCGGCGGCCTTGACGCCGGCCTGGTGGCCTTCGTTCGCCTGGCCCTTTCCTTCCTGCTTTTCCTGCCCCTGCTCCGGCCGCGGAAGATCCCGCCCTCGCTCACCGCGCGCCTGCTGGCCTTGGGGGCGGTGCAGTTCGGGCTGATGTATGTCTTTTATATCCAATCCTTCCGCTACCTCGCCGCCCACCAGGTCGCCCTTTTCACCATTCTCACCCCCCTTTACGTGGCGGCGGCCGCCGGCCTCCTGGAGGGGCGCTTCCGGCCGCTCCATTGCTGGACGGCCCTCCTGGCCGTCGGCGGCAGCGCCGTGATCGTCTATTCCGGGATCGGCCGCTCCGGCCTGCTCGCCGGTTTCCTGCTGGTGCAGGCTTCCAACCTGTGCTTCGCCCTGGGCCAACTCCTGTACCGGCGCCTGGCGCCGCCGGGCAGGGGGTGGAAGGACCGCGATGCGTTCGCCTGGCTCTACCTGGGCGGGGCGGCCGCCGCCGCCCTGGCCATGCTCCTGTTTTCGGGGCCGCCGCGCCTGGACCTGGACGCGGGACAGTGGCTGGTCCTGGCGTACCTCGGCCTGCTGGCTTCGGGCGTGGGATTTTTCCTGTGGAACGTCGGCGCCTTGAGCGTCTCCCCCGGCATGCTCGCCGTTTTCAACAACGTCAAGATCCCGCTGGCGATACTGGTTTCCCTCGTTTTTTTCGGGGAGCGGACCGACCTCCTGCGCCTGGGCCTGGGCGGAGCGCTCATCCTCGCCGGGCTGGCCATGAACTCCCGGCAGCGCCGGGCCTGAAGCACGCCATTTCCCTCCGCTTTTCGCGATCTCCCGTGTTGAGACCCAGACGAGTCCCGTTCCCATGTGAAAATGCCTAGCCGACCTGATTTTTAAACTTTTCCGGGCAGAAAACAGTATAATAATCTATTCATATTACGTTACCAAGGAGACGCATCATGAAACGAGGCGCGCTGATCGCCCTGCTGGTGGTCATTGTCATTTTGCTTGGCCTTTTCATATTGGGCGGGTTCATCTACCTGCAGTTCAACCAGGAACCCTATGTTCCCGAAAAAGCATATCTGAAGATCGAGCTGGGCGGAGCCATCGCCGAGACGGCGCCTTCGCGTTTCCCGGGCATGAGCGGCGGCGCCTTGTCCATCCACGATCTCTGGTACAACCTCGAGCGGGCGGCAAAGGACGAGCGCATCAAGGGCGTGCTGCTGCGCGTGCAGTCCCTGGAGACCGGATTCGCCAAGGTCGAGGAGATCGGCCGCCTGCTGAAGAAATTCGCGGCCAGCAAAAAGCCGGTGGCGGCCTTCATCGTCGACGGCGGCTTGAAGGAATATTACCTGGCTTCCTTCGCCGACAAAGTGATCCTGTTCAAGGGCGGCAGCCTGTCGCTCAGCGGCATCGGCGCCGAGGCGGTGTTCCTGAAAAACACCCTGTCCAAGCTGGGAGTGCAGGCCGAAGTTTTCCACATCGGCGACTACAAGACCGCCAGCAACACCTTTACCGAGGATCACATGACCCCGGCGCACCGGGAATCCACCCAGGCCCTGATCGACGATCTCTACCAGGCGGTGATCGACGGCATCGCCGCCAACCGCAAGCTGGACCCCGCGGCGGTCAAGAAGGTTCTCGACCGCTCGCCGCTGCCCCAGGAAGAATACGTCAAGAACAAGCTGGTCGATGCCCTGGGCTACGAGGATGAACTGTACCGGTCGCTGCCGGCCACCTACCCGGAAGTCGATTTCAAGAGCTACGCCAAGACCCGTTCGCCGGTGCCGTTCAGCGGCAGCAAGAAGATCGCCGTCATCTTCGCCTCCGGCGAGATCAACATGGGGCGCAGCGGCGGCCAATCGCTGCTCGGCGGCGATGTCCTGGGCGCCGATACCCTGGCCTGGCAGCTGCGCCAGGCGCGCAACAACTATGCCGTCAAGGCGGTCGTGCTGCGCGTGGACTCGCCCGGCGGCTCCGCCGTCGCCTCCGACGTCATCCTGCGCGAGGCCGAGCTGCTGGCCCAGAAAAAGCCGCTGGTCATCTCCATGTCCGACCTGGCCGCCTCCGGCGGGTATTGGATCACCCTTTCGGCCCAGAAAATATTCGCCCTGCCCGAGACGCTCACCGGGTCGATCGGCGTCATCAGCGGCAAGTTCGTGCTCAAGGGCCTGTACGACAAGATCGGCATCAACAAGGAGATCGTCAAGACCTCGGAGTTCGCCGGCATGTACTCCGACTACCAGCCCTTCTCCGAAAATGAAAAGCAGAAGGTCCTCGGCGACATGCAGCGCATTTACGACGATTTCCTGAAGAAAGTGGCCAACAACCGCAAGATGACCGTGGCCCAGGTGGACAAGCTCGCCCGCGGCCGGGTATGGAGCGGCAGGGCGGCGATGAATTTGCGCCTGGTCGACGGCCTGGGCGGGTTGAACGACGCCCTGGCGGAGGCCAGGAAGCTCGCCCGCATCCCGGCCAGCGAGAATTTCGGCGTGCGCATCTATCCCCAGAAAAAATCGTTCTGGGACCTGATCGCCGAGCTGGCCGACGTCAAGGCCGAGAACCCGCTGGACGTCAAGGCCCGGCTGCAGGTCTACAAGCGCTTTTTCCCGGCCATGGCCATGCCTTTTTCGCTGCGCTGCTTTTGAACCCGGGGAACTGGGCTCGGCGTACGGCGTAGGGCAGACGGCAGCGGCATTCAAGCGAACTGTTTCGTTTCAGGGCTTTGCCGTCAACCGTATGCCGTATGCCGTAAACCGAGTTCTGTAGATCTATTTCCAGCGCAGTTCGTACTCGGAGACGGGCTGGAAATTGGTCAATGATTTCGTGATATCCACCTGGATGCCCTTGCAGCCGGCGATCTCCAGCGAGCGCTCGATCCAGCCGCAGATGCGGAATTCGGTGGTCTTGTCCAATTCCGGGAAATGGGAGATGCGCACCAGGCAGTACTTCGTGTCGCTGACCGGAACGGTGATGGTGCAGGGGCGATAATAAGACCCGAGGTATTCGCCGGCCTTCTCGACCAGCGAGTTGGTCTTGGGGATCTTGACCAGGAACTTCAGCATCCCGTGGAAGCGGACGTCGGCGCTCATGCGCCCGAAGTCCCAGGCGGCTTTCTTCAGGTCCCAGTCGTAAAAAAGCTGGGCGATATTGGCCATGGGCTCGATCAGCAAGTCCTTCAGGGGAAACCACGCCTCGGCGTCGATGTCGGAGGAGAACACGCGGCGCGCCTGGGGCGATATCAGCTCCAGCCAGCGTTTCAGCCCGTACTGGCCGAACTTGTCCAGGATGATCTTGGGGGTCGACTGGATGATCACGCCCTTTACTTCGGTCATGGTTCCTCCTTGTTCAATCGGATACCCGGGACGCCGCGTTCACGTCAGCGGCTCTCCGGGGTCATCAGCAGCGACATGGCCTCCTGGCGCGGGCCGAGGTTTTCGCGGAACACGCCGCGCACCGCCGAGGTGATGGTCAGCGATCCCGGCTTCTTGACGCCGCGCATGGTCATGCACAAGTGCTCGGCCTTGATGACCACCATGACGCCCATGGGGTCGAGGGCCTGCACCAGGTAGTCGGCGATCTGCTTGGTGAGCCGCTCCTGCAGCTGCAGGCGGCGGGCGAGGTAGTCGACCAGGTAGCCCAGGTTGTTCAGGCCGATGATCTTCCCTTTCTTGGGGATATAGGCGATGCTGGCTTTGCCCGAGAAGGGGAGCAGGTGGTGTTCGCACATCGAATAGAGGGGAATGTCCTTGAGGATGACCATCTCGTCGTGCTTTTCCTCGGTCAGGCACTTCAGGAAGTCGGCGGGTTCCTTGCCTGTCCCCGAGAGCACTTCGGCGAACATGGCCGCCGCGCGGGCGGGCGTCTCCACCAGCCTGGGCGAGGCGGCGTCCTCGCCGACGCCCTCCAGGATCAGCGCCACCCCTTTTTTAATCTTTTCCAGGTCCATGCTTTTCATGCATCGCTCCCAGGGCCATTTGCATGGCCTGCTTGATCGGAATGCCCAGGTCGTCGGCCAGGCGGCGGACGTCGGCGAACTCGGGCTTGGCGTTCATCTGGCGGTTATTCCAGGAACTGACCTTCACGCGCAGCTCGTGGCCGGCCACCTGGATGAGCCGCGTTTCGCGCTCCAGGACCACCCGCTCTTCCAAGCGCTGGCGCAGCCCGATGGCCGTGCTTTCGCCGAAGACGGCGGCGATCACTTTTTCGCGGTCGCCCGGGTGGCAAAGGACGGTCAGCTGGAATCCCGGGCGGCCTTTTTTCATCAGGCCGGAGGCGATGAAAACGTCCAGGGCGCCGGCGGCCACGATCTTTTCCGCGGCGTGGGCGAGCAGCTCGGGGCTCATGTCGTCCACGTTGCTTTCCAGCACCCAGACCCTGTCGCCCGCGGCGTTTTCCTCCCGTTCTTCCATGGTCACGCACAGCAGGTTGGGGGTGGAGGCGAAGGTCTTGTGGCCGCAACCGCAGCCCGTTTTCAGGGGGCGGGCCGTGCGCCCGGCGTCGGCCTGGCGGCCGAAGACGGTCAGGATGGCCGCGCCGGTCGGGGTCAGCAGTTCGTCCTCGATGTCGCCGGGGCGGCAGGCGAACCCCTGGACCAGGCGCAGCACCGCCGGCGGGGGCACGGGCAGCACTCCGTGCCGGGTGCGGATGCTGCCGGTCCCGGTGACCAGGACGGTGAAGTAGATGGGGCAGAAATCCAGTTTCTCCCACAGCCAGCAGAAGCCCAGGATGTCGACCAGCGAATCGTCGGCGCCGAGCTCGTGCAGGTGGACCTCCTTCAGCTCGTCGCCGTGGACCGCGGCTTCGGCCGCGAAAACGGCCTGGAACACGCGCGCGGCCCGCTCCCTGACCTCGGGCGAAAAAGGGGAGGCGGCGATGAAGGCTTCGATCTCCGCCCAGGTGGTGCCGTGCCCCGCTTCCGGGGCGGCGACGGTGACCTGCTTGCAGCGCAGGTGGTTTTTCTCCACGTCGGCGACGGTCACGGTCACGGGCAGCCCGATGTTCTCGAAGGCTTTCTTGAATTCGCCGCCGGCGTCGAGCAGGTCGATCAGCGCGGCCAGGATCATGTCCCCCGAAGCCCCGCAGTGGGTCTGGAAAAGCAGTTCGCGCGCCATGGGGCTGTTATACATGATTGGCCGAATCCCGTCAAGCTCTTGCAAGGCAAGTAGGGGCGGGCCACACCCCTCGCCAGGTGGTGAAACCCGCTCGTACATAACAGCCAAATGATTCTAATCCTCACGAGTATTTGCGATTGACTTTAGCGGGGATGTTCAGGTATAAAACGGGATGAGGAGACGAATGAACCGGGAAAAAAGGCCGAAGATGCCCCAGTGGCGGGCGCTGCATGAGCACGCGGCGAAGATGAAAAAGCGGCACCTGCGCGAGCTTTTCGCCGCCGACCCGGAACGGGGCAAGCGGTTCGCCCGCGCCGGCGAGGGCATTTACCTCGATTACTCGAAGCAGCCGGTGACCGGCGAGACCATGGATCTCCTGATCGGCCTGGCGCGGGCGTGCGACCTCGAAGATGAGATCGGGCGGCTCTTCGCGGCCGAGAAGATCAACGAGACCGAGAACCGTCCCGTCCTGCATTGGGCGCTGCGCGATTTCTCCGGACGAGCGGTCCTGGTCGACGGCGTCGATGTCATGCCGGGGATCCGCCGGGTCAGGCAGCAGATGGCCGCCGCGAGCGAAAAGATCAGGTCCGGACGCTGGCTGGGGCATTCCGGCCGGCCGCTGAACCATGTCGTCCATATCGGCATCGGCGGCTCCGACCTGGGGCCGCGCATGGCCTGCGCGGCCCTGCAATTCTACCAGCAGCGCGACCTCCATTTTCATTTCGTTTCCAACCTCGACCCCACGCACCTGGCCGAAACCCTGCGCGACTGCCCCGCGGAAAGCACCCTGTTCATCGTCGCCTCCAAGACCTTCACCACCCAGGAAACCATGGCCAACGCCGCCGGCGCCCGCGCCTGGCTGCTGGAGCGCCTGGGGGACAAGGCCGCGCTGAGCGCCCATTTCGCCGCCGTGACCGCCAACCCGCGGGCGGCGCTCGACTTCGGCATCGCCCCCGGGAATGTCTTTGAATTCTGGGAGTGGGTGGGCGGCCGCTACTCGCTGACCTCGGCGGTCGGCCTGCCGCTGATGATGGCCGTCGGCCCGGACCGCTTCGAAGAGCTCCTGCGCGGCTGCGCGGCCATGGACGAGCATTTCCGCAGCGCCCCCCTGGCCGGCAACCTGCCCGTGCTGCTGGCCCTGCTGGGAGTCTGGCAGGTCGATTTTCTCGGCGCCGCCACCCACGCCGTACTGCCCTACGACCAGTACCTGCGCCGCTTCCCCGCCTACCTGCAGCAGCTGGAAATGGAATCGAACGGCAAAGGCACGGACCGCGGCGGCCGGCGCGTCCCCTACGCGACCGCGCCGGTCGTCTGGGGCGAACCCGGGACCGACGGCCAGCACGCTTTTTATCAGCTGCTGCACCAGGGGCCCCGGCCGGTGCCTTGTGATTTCATCGGTTTCCGCCGGGCGCTGAACCCCGGCCGCGACCAGCACCAGATGCTGCTGGCCAACATGTTCGCCCAGAGCCAGGCCCTGGCTTTCGGCAAGACCCGAGCCGAGCTGGCCGCGGAAAAAGTCCCGACGGCGCTCCGCCCCTTCCGCGAGTTTTCGGGGAACCGCCCCAGCAGCACCATCCTGGCGGATGAGCTGACGCCAGGCGTCCTGGGCCGGCTGGTCGCCATGTACGAGCACAAGGTCTTCGTCCAGGGGGTGGTCTGGAACATTTTTTCGTTCGACCAGTGGGGCGTGGAGCTGGGCAAGCAAATGGCCGGAAGGATACTGCCGGTGCTCAGGGGCGATGCGCCGGCGGCCGGAGAGGACAGCTCGACGAAAGCGTTGATTGAATATTGCCAGAAGTTAAGTGATAAATGATTGGTGATTGAGCGAAAGCCATTTACGAGATGAGCGAAAGCAAAAGTAGGATTTACTATCTCGATTTTGTTTCTTAACCAATCACTCATCACTGTATTACTAATCACTGAATTTTTTTGGTATAATATTCAAATGCAAGCTCTGAAATACTTCCTGATCTCCATGCGCCCAAGGCAGTGGGTGAAGAACGTCTTCGTCTTCGCGCCGATGATATTTTCGCTGCACATGTTCCAGGCCGCCTACGTCTGGAGAAGCCTCCTGGCTTTCACGCTCTTCAGCCTCGTTACCGGGACGATCTATGTGTTCAACGACGTCCTGGATCGCGGGAAGGACGCCGCGCACCCGGTGAAGAAGGAGCGCCCCATCGCCTCGGGCCGGCTGGACGTCCGCCCCGCGCTGCTGCTCGCCGCCGGGCTGCTCGCCGTCGTGCTGCTGCTCATCGCCCGTTTTGACCGGGAATTCTTCCTGATCGCCGCTTTTTATGCCGCCCTGAACGTGCTCTATTCCATCTTCCTGAAAAAAGTGGTCATCATCGACATCATGGTCATCGCCCTGGGATTCGTGCTGCGGGTCATGATCGGCGGCGCGGTCAACCGTATCGTCCTTTATCCCTGGATCCTGATCTCGACTTTTTTGCTGGCGATTTTCCTGGCCCTGATCAAGCGCCGCCAGGAGCTGCTCAATATCCAGGGCCCGGCGACGGGAACGCTCACGCGCAGCCACCCTGCAGAATTACAACCTCGGCCTGCTGGACCAGATGATCAGCATCGCGACGGCGACCACCCTCATCTCCTACATCATGTACACCCTTTCCCCCGACGTCCAGCTGAAATTCCACAGCGCCAACCTTTTTTACACGGTCCCCTTCGTCATTTTCGGGATCTTCCGCTATCTTTTCCTGGCGTATGCGAAAGGGGAGGGGGAGAGCCCTTCCGACGTCATCTACTCCGACCTGCCCTTCACCCTGAACATCATACTCTGGGTCTGCGTCTTCATCCTGCTGGTCAGCCATTGAAGCGGTGTCGTCGAACCTGAACGTCATCAAAAGGCTCCAGACCTCCGGGATCACCCAGGAGGAACTGGAGGAGATCTACCGCCAGCATATAAACGAATACCGCGTGCTGCTGCACCTGGCGCAGCACCCCAAGTTCTCCCAGGGCCTTTCCCAGGGGATCCTGAGCAAGCTGTTCGCCGTCGACCTGTTGCGCGTCATCAAGAACGTCCGGGCCAACCCCTTCGTGCGCAAGAAAGCCGAACTGGAGTTCAGCCAGCGCTACAAGCGCCTGGCGCTGGGCGAAAAGATATCCCTGTTGAAAATGGCCCCCAACGTGCTGCTCCTCTCTCTCCACGAGGAAAACCAGCCGCCGCTGCTCCAGGCCATCCTGCAGAACCCCAATTGCAGCGAGGATGTGGTCCTGCGCTTCGTCAACCGCAGCCAGGACCGGAGCCATTTCTACCAGGCCCTCGCCGATACGCCCTGGCACCGGAACCCCGCCGTCGCCCTGGCCATCGCCCATGACCCCGAAGCGCCGGTCCGCATGCTCGTGAAGATCATTCCCTATCTCAGCCTGGCTCGGCTGCAGAAGCTATTCGGCGACCCGACCACCCACCAGGCCGTCCGCGAGCAGATCAAGATCTACCTGGAGGCCCGCAACGCCGGTCGCTGATCTCCGTTCTGCAGTGGCCGGCCCCGGGATTTGCATTTATAACCAAGTTGGTATAAAATTGATTCTTTATGAAGCCCTTATTCGTTATTTTGTCAGCGATCTTCGTTTTCCTCCGCCTTCCCGGCCAGGTGAATGAAAAAAAGTATGTCTGGCCGCTGGCCATCCATAACGGCGTCAGCTCGACATTCCAGGAATTCCGCTCCAGCCATTTCCACGCCGGCATCGACATCCGCACCTTGCAGCGGACCGGTTTCCCGGTCCTGGCCGTGGCCGACGGGGTGATCGAGCGGCTCAATGTGTCCAAGCGCGATTACGGGCGCAGCCTGCTCCTGAGGCACGCCGACGGCTATACTTCGTTGTACGGGCACCTGGAAAAATTCCGCGCCGACCTGGAGGACCTCGTCGCCCGCAAGCAGGCCAGCAGTGGCAAAAAATACTTCGGCGACCTCGTTCCGCCCGGGCCGGTGACGGTGCGCCGGGGCGAGGTCATCGCCTTCAGCGGCGAGAGCGGCGCCGGCTTCGCCCACCTGCACCTGGAGATCCGCGACGGCGCCGGCGAGGCCGTCAATCCCTTGACGCTGATCGGCGACCTGCAGCCGGACGAAAACCCCCCGCGCTTGCGCGGGGTGCTGCTGCGCAGCCGCGGCGGATCCCTGGTGAACGGCGATTGCGGCGAATTTTACTTCCATCTGCGCAAAATCGGGCGAGACGTACACCCTGGCGGAACCGCTGCGGATCAACGGCCCCTGCGACATCATCCTGGACGCCTTCGACCTCTCCGATGTCAGCCACGTCATCGCCCCCTACCGCCTGGAGGCCAGCCTCGACGGCCGGCCGCTTTTCCGCGAATCCTTCGACCGCCTCTGCCGCGACGACAACAACCAGCTGGGCATGCTTTATGACATGGCCTATTCGACACCCGGGACCTATTTTTTCAATATCTGCTCCCAAACCGGCTTTGCCCTGGAACAAACCGGAGCCCGCCTGGCCGACGAGCTGCAGCGCCTGGCGCCCGGGCTGCACGAGGTCCGCGTCTGGGTCGGCGACGCCCAGGGGAACCGGTCGCTGGCCGTCATTCCGCTCTTCAAGGACCCCGCCGGCGAGCCCCGTTCCTTTCCCAGGAAGATCACCGCGAACGCGGCCGGTAACGGGATCATGCAGCGGAGCGAGTTTTCCATTTTCGTCAACCATGGCGACCTGGTGCTCAAGGCCAGGGATTTCCAGGCGCCGGCCTCGCAGGTCAGGCTGAAGGTCAGCCAGGGGAGCGAGGAACAGGTCGTCCCTGCCCGCGAATACGCGGACGGCGTCTATTTTTGCTTCCAGCCGCTGAACCATGAACAGCGCCTGTCGCTGCGCTGCGAACTTGCCAGCAATGGCTTGCTCGTGGAAGCGAGTCAACGAACCCTGCAGGTGGTCTGGCTGAAGAACAACCTGGCGCAAACCGCGCGCCTGGGCGATTTCGCCGCCGAATTCGGGCCGACAACGGTCCGCGAACCGACCGTGCTGCTCCTGGACCCGGTGGCGCTCCAGCCCGAGTTGCCGATGCTGGGGGTCGCAGTCCATTCGGAACCGGTCAACTTCGCCTTCCTGGACACGGTCCGTTATAAGTTCCGCGTCCCCGCCGGCACCGAGCGGATCTCACAGCTGGGCATCTTCAAATATCGGCCGGGCACAAAAAAATGGAACTATGTGCTTACCCGGCCCGACAGTGAGGCGGGGTACCTGAGCTGCCGGGTCCTGACCGCCGGGACCTTCGCCCTGCTCCGCGACGTTTTTCCCCCGGCCATCTCCCTGCGGCGGCTGAGATCGAAGCGCCTGGGAAGGCTGAATAACCTTGTGATCCGTCTCAGCGACAAGGGCAAGGGCATCGATGACAATGCCCTGGAAGTCCTGCTGAACGGCCGCAAGGTCGATGCCGACTACGATCCCGACTGGGGCCGCGTGCTGCTCGAGGACCTGCAGGATCTTAAAAAAGGGAAAAACGAGCTGCTGGTCCGGGTGGCCGACCTGGCCGGCAACCAGGGCGAGAAGCGATTCTTTTTCTATTTGAAATAACCCCGGGCGATCCGCCGCGACGGGCAGAACGCTTCCCGGCAATTTTAGCAATGATTGTGGAAATCTGTATTCCAAGCTTTAGAAAATCTCATGGAATATGGATTTCATGGGGTTGCATACTTTCTATAATTGAAAAACGGCTATAACAATAACTATTACCAAAGACTATCATTGTGTAACGGTCCGCGAACTTCAACCATGCCGCTCTCCCTTCGCCGCGTCGTTGACAGTTCGGCCGGGAAATGCGAAAATCATCATCCTGGCCCGGGGATTGGATAAATGTTACACACTTTTCATCTCCGACTTGGGACGTAATGACCTGGAGGAACGATTTTGACAAGCGGCCAAGGTGATCTTTTAGAAAATGACATGCTGTTCATCCGCTTGCGCCTCCTGGGCGACATCGTGTTCACCATCCCCGCCATCCAATTGTTCAAGCAGCGCTATCCCGGTACCCGGCTGCATTATGTCGTGGAGGAGCGCTTCAGCGAGATCGCCGGCATCATCCCCGGCGTCGACCGCGTCATAACCGTTCCCCGGCGCCGCGGCCTGAAGGAGATCCTGGCCTTCCGCCGCACGGTCAGGGAACTGGGCATTCGCACCGCCGTCGATTTTCATTCGGGGCCGGGCTCCGCGGTCCTGACCCTGGCCAGCGGCGCCTCCCGCCGGATCGGCTATCGCACCCCGAACCGCAATTGGGCTTACAACCACCTGGTCGACCGCCACAGCGCGTCCGCGCCGCCCCATTCCGTGCACAACCAGGCCAGGCTCCTGCAGGGGCTGGGTATCGCCGTCGACGACATTCCCCCGTATCCGGAAATCCCGGTTTCCGCTTTCCCCCTGTCGGAGCGCCTCGCCGCCGTCCGCGGCATCGAGCCCAAGGTGGTCGTTCACCTGGGAGCCGGCAACCGCTTCCGGGATTGGGGAATGGATCATTTCGCCGCCCTGGTGCGGCGCCTGGGCTCCGCGAAGGTGCCGGTATTCCTGATCGGCGGCAGCACGGAGGAGCGGGCGCGGGCCGCCGGCTTGCGCTCCGTTCCCGGCGTCCATGATTTTTCCGGCCCCATGTCCACGAAGGAACTGTTGTCGCTCATCGCCGCCGCGGCGGTTTACGTCGGCGCCGACTCGGGGCCGCTGCACCTGGCGTCCCTGACCTCGACCCCCCTGGTGGCCCTGTTCGGCCCCAACCTGGCCGCCATCAGTGGGCCGTGGCGCCGGCAGGGGGTGGAGATCATCGAGTTGGAGATGGACTGCCGTCCTTGTTCGCAACGGAACTGCAAGTATGGTACAATCCCCTGCATGCGGGACATCAGCGTGGAAAAGGTTCATGAAGCGGTCAGCCGAGCAATACACTGACCTGGCTTTCGCCCTGCTGCTGGCCTTCCTTTTCCTGATCGATGTTTCCATCGCCGCCTGCTACATCCTTATTACCCCCGTCCTGGCCTTGTTCATTCTTTTTCTGCTGCGCGGGGGGACTTTTCCCAAACTGCCCTTTTTCTCCTATTTTTTCGCGGCGTATATCTTTTTCACCCTGCTGGCCACCGTCTTCTCCGTGGACCGCGCCGCCAGCATCCGGGACAACAAGGAATTGCTCATTTTCCTGTTGATCCCGATCTACCTCTGGCTGTTGGATTCCTGGAAAAAGGTCCGGCTCTCGCTCTGGACGGTCCTGGCTTCGGCCGTTTTCTCGGCCCTGGTGGGAATTTTCACCGTCTGGCGCAAGGGCCTCCACCTCAACGAGCGCTTGCAGGGCTTCACCTCGCACTGGATGACCTACGCCGGGCTGCTGATGTTCCCCTTTATTTTTTTCTGCGTGCTGGTCGTGCTGTGGCGGCGGAGCAAAAAGGGGACGATCATCATCTCCGCGGGGCTGGCGATCATGCTGGCCGCCATCGCTTTTTCCCTGACCCGGAACGTCTGGCTGGGCATCGCCGCCGCGCTGGGGACCTTCCTCGTTTTTTTCAGGCCGAAATATTTCCTGGCCCTGGCGCCCGTGCTGCTGGTCCTGGCCCTGCTGGCGCCGCCGGCGGTGAGAAGCCGCGCGCTTTCCATCGTCGATCTCCAGGACCGCTCCAACCGCGACCGCATCTACATGGTCTATTCGGGATTGAAGATTTTCCAGGACCGCCCCTGGACCGGGGTGGGCAGCAATAACATCCAGAAGGTGATCCTCGGCAACGAACAGCGCTACCGCCATCCGCAGGCGGAGCAGGTCAACCTGCACCTGCATAACAATTTCCTGCAGATCCTCGCCGAAAGGGGGATCTTCGCCCTGGCCAGTTTCATCCTGGCGAGTTTTTTCATCATCTGGCAGTTGGCCCGGCTGCTGCGGGCCCGCGGCGGGGAGTGGCGCGCCATCACGGCGGGGGTCCTTTTCGCCTTCGTGGGCTTCCTGGTCGCGGGGTTGTTCGAGTACAACTTCGGCGACAGCGAGATCAAGTTCCTGCTGTTCTATTTTCTCAGCCTGCCTTTTTTGAACCTGAAAGGGGAAGAGCATGTTCCACATGAAGCGGATCGCTGAGGTTTGTTCCCGCTTTGCCGGGAAGAACATACTGGTTTACGGCGACGTCATCCTGGACCGCTACATTTTCGGCCAGGTCGAGCGCATATCGCCCGAGGCCCCCGTGCCGGTGGTCAGGGTGGACTGCGAAGAAACGCGGCTGGGCGGCGCCGGCAACGTGGCGGCGAATATCGACAAGCTGGGCGCCCGGGGGCTGCTGCTGGGCGTGGTCGGCGATGACGGCTTTGCCGCCGAGATTGGCCGCCTCAAGCCCGAGGGGAACCTGGTCATCCCGGCCGCCGGCTGCCGGACCGTGGTCAAGACCCGGATCATCTCCCAGCGCCAGCAGATCGTGCGCGTCGACCGCGAAGCGCGCATCCGCTTGAGCGCCGAAGTCATGGAGCGGATCCGGGCCGCGCTCGCCGCCACCGCCATCGACGGCATCATCGTCTCCGATTACGCCAAGGGAACGGTCGATTCCACAGTGATGGCCTTGCTGAAAAAGCGGGCTGTCGCCGGGGGCATTCCCATCGTCGTCGACCCCAAACCGCCCAATTTCGACCTGTACCGCGACGTGACCGGCATCACCCCCAACCTGAAGGAAGCCGAGGAAATGACCGGACGCTCCATCGCCGGCGACGCCGACGTCGCCCTGGCCCTGAACCGCATCCGCCGCAAATTCAGGACCCGCTTCACCCTGATCACCCGGGGCAGCCAGGGGATCTCGGCTGCCGAGAAGAACCGGAAAATGTTCCACCTGCCGGCGTTCAGCCACGAGGTGTTCGACGTGACCGGCGCCGGGGATACCGTCGTCGCCGTGCTCACCCTGGCCCTGGTGGCCGGCGCCGACCTGCGCGAGGCCGTCGCCCTGGCCAACGCCGCCGCCTCCATCGTGGTGGAGAAGGTCGGCACCTCCCTGGTGGGGCTGGACGAATTGCAGGACAGGCTCAGGTTCATCCAGAAAAAGCATTGAACCGGCTGCAGCTGCTCAAGACCCTCGCCCCCGGCTTCCTGCCGCTCCTGGTCTTCATCGCCGCCGACGCGCTGTGGGGGACGACGGTCGGTCTCCTGGTCGCCATCGCTTCCGGCGTTGTCGAGCTGGCGGTCGCCTATGCCCGGGAAAAGGTCCTGGACCGCTTCGTGCTGCTGGACACGCTGCTGATCGTGGTGATGGGCGGCATATCGCTGCTGCTGGCGAACGACATATTCTTCAGGCTGAAGCCGGCCATCATCGAGCTCATTTTCTGCCTGGTCCTGGGCATCTCGGTCTACTCCCCGGTGAACATCCTGCTGGCCATGTCGCGTCGCTATCTCAAAGGCGTGGAGCTCGGGGAAGAGCAGCAGCGGGCCATGACCCGCAGCATGAAGGTCCTCTTGTTCGTATTCCTTGGGCATACGGCGCTGATCGTCTACGCCGCCTTCGCCATGTCGGCGGCGGCCTGGGGCTTCGTTTCGGGAGGGCTCTTCTACATCCTGCTCGCCGCCTATTTCCTCGCGGAGTGGCTGCGCAACCGCGGGCGCGCCCGGCGCGCCCGGGCCGAATATGCGGGGGAAGAATGGTTCGACCTGGTCGACCCCGAGGGCAACGTGCGCGGCCGGGCGCCGCGCCGCGTGTGCCACGCGCAAAAAGGCCTCCTGCATCCGGTGGTGCACCTGCACGTGTTCGACGCCCAGGACCGCCTGTTCCTGCAGAAGCGCTCCCCGGTGAAGCAGATCCAGCCGGGCAAGTGGGACACCGCCGTCGGCGGCCACGTGAGCAGCGGCGAGAAGGTCGAAGCGGCCCTGAAAAGGGAGGCCGGGGAGGAACTGGGCCTGGCGGATTTCAACGCCGTCCCCGTCGGCCGCTACGTCTGGGAGAGCGACGTCGAGTCCGAGCTCGTCTACATGTTCGTCACGCGCAGCGACCGTCCGCCGCGCATCAATCCCGAGGAAATAAGCGAAGGGAAATTCTGGAAGATCGGCAAGATCCGCGAGGCGCTCGGCAAAGGGATCCTGACCCCGAATTTCGAGTTCGAGTTCGACATCCTGCTGAAACACGTGTTCCGGGAGCCGTAGCCGTTGAGGAAAGGGAATCGGGGGATGATGTTCGGAAGGAAATAGCCCGTAGGGGAGTCGAACCCCTCTTACAAGAATGAAAATCTTGTGTCCTAACCGATAGACGAACGGGCCTTTCGATGAGCCGTGTTGGATTCGAACCAACGGCACCCGCCTTAAAAGGGCGGTGCTCTGCCAGCTGAGCTAACGGCCCAACTAAGTCCGGCATATTTGTAACATAATTATCCGGTCGTGTCAATCGCGCAGCGCAGGAATAGCGGCCCGCCGCCGGCGGTCGTTTGCCGGTTATTTCAGCGTTTATAGCTGGCGAAATTCCGCGAGCGCGCCGCGGTCACGCCGTCTTCCACGATCACGTCGAAAAAATACTTCCCTTTTTGCTCCAGCGGGTAGGGCAGGGAGAAGGTCAGTTCCTTGGCGGCGGGGATGCGCTCCTTGGCAAATTGCAGCTGCTTGCTGAAGGTCGGGGCGTCGACCTTCCGGTAATCGCGGTACACGTAGACGGTGATCTTGTAGTCGGCGCGGATGGAGTCCCCTTCTTCGCGGAAGTGGACTTTTTTCAAGGGGATGGCGATGGCGATCCCGCCGTCCTTGTAGGTGGCCTTGAAGGGGAAGGTCCTTTGCGGCGAGTCGCGATCGGTCAGGTTCATCGAGAATTGGGCCTGGTTGATGGCGGTCAGCAATTCGGCCGGCCAGTTCTGCAGCCGGTATTCGCCGAAGCCGTCCTTGTCGACGAAGATCAATTCCAGCTGGTAATTATAATAGATCCAGCGTTCGTAGCCCTTGACCTGGGGATTGTTGATCATGTCGGTCAGGTAGCGGTTGTCGGGCTCCCCGAGCTGGAGGAAGATCCGTCCCCGCTGGGTGTCCCAGCCCCGCCCCAGGGCGCGGTTTTCCTTGAACCAGCGGTTGGCGTAGGCGATGCGCCGCTCGAACTCCGCCTTGTTCTCGTTCTCCGCCGTCGCCGGGTCGGGGTCCCTCTTCATCCAGAACTCGTCGATGAACGCGCCCCGGGCCTGTTCGTCGGGAAGGTGCTTGTATATCTCTATCTCTTCCCGGGTCATGATCAGCCGCGCCTTCTCGAAAAAGGATTCGAAATAGGGGTCCCGTTCGATCCGGCGGCCGGCCGCGCTGCAAGAGCTCAGCAGGACCAGCAGCAGCAGCCCCGGGAGCAGGAACCGGCACCCGCGCTGGAAACACCGGCGCTCGCGCCCCTTACCTGAAATAAATATTGATGCTGGCATTGGCCGTGAAACCTCCCAGGTCGAGGCTGTTGAAACCCTGGAAGAATTCGTTAAGGTGCCCTTTCAAGTAATGGTACTTGCCTTCCAGGGCGAACGCCAGGCGGGGATGGAAACGGAAGACCAGGCCGAGGCGGCCGTTCAGCCCGAAAGCGAATCTCCGGGTCTCGGCGAAGCCTTCATTGACGCTGTTGTCTTCGAAGTTGATGAAATCCCCCCATTGCTGGTAGGTCCAGGCGTAGACGCCGACGCCGGCCCCGATGAACGGGAAGATCCTGTAGCGCCGGCCCATGGGGTAGAGCTTGATATTGGCTTCGACCGGGGTCAGGCGCAGCTGGATGTTCTGGAATATCGGCGAGCCGTCGTCGAATTCGTAATCCTTGTATTGGGCCTGGACGCTCTTGATATAACTGCCGATCTCCAGGGAAAAGGAGGTATAGCGGCTGAGGAAGACCTCGTATTCGCCCGCGTAATAGACGTTGATCATGTCGGACTTGCTGAAGGTCAGGTTATCCAGGTTGATCTGCCACAGGTCGGAGTTCATGCTCGGGACGAACAAGCCGATCTTCATATTCAGGCTCTGGGAAAAGAGGAATCCCGAACTCAAACCGAGAATAGCCAGACAAATTGCCAAGCGTTTCATTTTGTACCTCCGATAATAGGAATGCATTCCGCGTGCCAAATATTCAGGTGCACCCGGCAGTCGATATGTCCCATATTCAGGACAGGAGGCGCCTGATTGTGTCGGTTTTGGGAAGCGAGGTGAAGCGGGCGATCTCCTTCCCCTGCCGGAACAGGATCAAGGTAGGGACGCCCAGAACGAAGAACCTGGCGGCGATCGGGGCGGCGACCGTGATGTCCACCTCGTAGGCCGCGATGGCGACGGGCTGCAGCTCGGCCAGCCAGGCGGGCAGCGCCTGGGCGATCTTTTTGCAGGGGGCGCATCCGGGCGAGGTGAAATCCAGCATGACGAAGGGCGCTGCCGACAGTTTGCCGTCCAGGTCGTCCGGGCTGACCGCTTCCATCATTTCTCCGCCACCAGGGCCGCGATCTTGTCCTCGATCTGCTTCAGGGTGCCCGCGCCCGTTTTCATGAAGGCCAGGTTGCCCCGGCGGTCGATGAAGGCCATGGTGGGGATGGCGGACACGGCAAAGTTGTCGAAGCCGAGCCCCTCGCTGGCCACGGCGATCGGGTAGGTGATGCGGTTGCGCGCGACGTATTTCGTTATCAGGGCCAGTTCCTCCCCGGCGGATACGTTCTCCTTCCTTTCCAGGTCATCGCTGTAGCGGCCGTAGAGCCGGGTGTAGCCGATGACCAGCAGGCCCTTGTCCTTGTATTTCTGGTACTGGGCGAGCAGGGTGGGCATGACCACCCGGCAGGGGTTGCACCAGGGGGCCCAGAAATCCACGACCACGACCTTGCCCTTGAGCCCGGGCAGGGCGAGCGGCGGGGAGTTGAGCCAGTTTTCCGCGGGCAGGGCGGGCGGCGGCTGGTCCAGCAGCGCCAGCTGCTTCTTTTCGATCTCCAGCGCCGAGCGGCTGGCCGGGTCGTTTTCCAGGGCCAGGGCTTTATCCAGGTAGGCGGCGGCGCCGGCGCTCTGGCGGTTTTCCTTGGCCAGCTGGGCGAGGTTGGCGTAAACCCTGGGCAGCATTGGCCGGAGGCGGGCGGGGAGCTGGGGCGCGTCGATCACCTTGCGCGAGAATTCTTCCCGCACCGCGGCGTCGGGATCGGAAAAAGCCAGGGCCAGGCAAATGTTGTAGAATTGCGTGTCCTTGGCGATGCCGGGTTCGATCTCCCTCAGGAGGCTCACGGCCTGGGCGTAACGGCGGTGGATCAGGTGCAGGATCACTTTCTGCAGCTTGGCTTCGGCGGCGATGGCGGGCGTGCCGCCGCCCAGGGCGTCGATGATCTTTTCGGCGTCGTCGAAGCGGCCGACCTCGATCAGCATCTTGCTGCGCACCAGGTCGGCCTCGTCGCTGCCGGCGCCGCTCTCGCTCCGGGCCAACAGCTTTTCCAGCTCCAGCTTTTTCGCGGTCATGATGGAGTTGTACTCGCGGACGAACCCGTCGGCGTCCTGGGCCGCGCCGGCTTTTTTCATCTTTTCGTTCAGCTGGTCGTTCAGGAGGTCGTAACGCGCGGTCAGCTCGGCGTAGGCGCGGGCCGTTTCCCTGGCCTGCTCCAGGGCGGATTTCCCGGCGCAGGCGCCGAGGGCCGCCAGCAGCGCGATGCTCAGCCATATCTTTCTAACCATGGGGCCTCCTTGACCGCATTGCGGTAACCGTTGGCAAATGAAAATTCTAGCACAGGGCCGGGGCGTTTTCAAATCCGCGGCCCGGTTCCGAAAAAACAGAAAATAATTCCCCCCTATTGATATTTTGTTTCATATTCACTATATTGCAATCCGGCAAATTAAACAGCGAGGTATAAAATGAAAGAATACAGGGTGCTGAACGATTACGTGTATTTTCGCGATCTGTTCTCCGACACCATGGGCATCAACTATCGCGTGGCCCCCATCCAGAACCGGAAGCCTCTCGGCCACAAGGTCCTTTGCGAGGTCAACCCCGCCATCTCCGGCAACAACGACATGTGGAAGCGCGCCAAGCTGCTGCTGGAGGGCATCCGCAAGTCGAATATCCCTTTCTTGTATTCTCCGGAAAAGATCAACGTCAACGAGAAGGGCAGCCAGCTGATCTTCGATTATTTCAAGGGGAAGAATTTCGAGCAGATCCTGGTCGACGCCGAAAAAAAAGGCATGCCCATCAATTTCGACCTGGCCATGTCGATCAGCATCGCCATCGCCGATATCATCGAAGTGGGGTCGTCGATCATCGTCAGCGGCGAAAGGTCGTACCACGGTTTCCTGACCCCCGACAACATCCTGATCCATTACGACGGCAAGATATCCCTCAAGAATTACGGCATATTCCAGTACCTGGAAAAGAACGACCAGTTCTACGCCGATACCGAGAAGCGTTACGGGGCCTGGCTGACCCCCGAGTTCATGCGCAAGGAGAAGATCGTTTCCCAGTCCGACATCTACCACCTGGGCTACCTGATCTACCGCGTGCTGACGGGAAAATATTTTTCCTATGCCAGCGGCGAGGATTTTGACGCCAAGTTCGCCAACCTGACGTTCAAGCAGTATATGCCTTCGACCGACAAGAGCTTCCTGACCAACGTCATCACGTTTTTCAAGAAGACCCTGAACCCCGACCCCCTGAAGCGCTTCCTGAGCATCAAGGAGTTCAAGGATTTCATCGCCAACTATTTCCATATCGAAGAACTGTCCTCGATCACCTTCAACCTGGCCTATTTCATGAATTCGCTTTACGGCGAGAGCGTCGAGGAAGAAGATAAAATACTCAAGCACGAACTCGAATACGTGGTCCCCGAGCCCAAGAAGGAGGTCGCGACCTCCCCGCAAGCCAAGGAAGACCTGGTCAGCGGCATCCTGGAAGGGTTGGACGAGCGCAAGAAAATGCCAGGCTGGCTCTGGCCGGTGGTGGGCGGCGTCGCGCTCGCCGCCGTCATCGGCATCTATTTTGCCGTCACCTCGGGCAAGAAAGCCAGCGATCTCACCGCCCAGCAGCAGGCCGAGGCGGCCGTGCGCCTCAAGGCCCAGCAGGAACAAACGGCGCAGATCCAGGCCATGGCCGACAAGATCAAGCAACTGGAGTTGTCGAAGGCCACCGCCGACGAGGCCCAGAAAAAGGTCATCGAGCTTGAGAAACAGCGGCTGGAAGAGCAGAAAAGGAAAAAGGAAGACGAGCAGGCCAAGCTGAAGATCGAGGATGAAAAAAAGAAACTGGAAGAGGCCGACCGCTTGAAAAAGGAAGAGGACGCGGCCAAGCTGGCCCAGGAAGAGCAGGAGAGGAAAAAGGCGGAAGAGGAAAAGCAGAAGCTGCAGGATATCGAAAAGAAGAAGGCCGAGGCCGCCAAGACCAAGGAGGGGGACCAGATCCCCTTGACCGAGGCCACGGTCAAACCGGAGAAGGTCGAGGGCAGCCCGCCGGCGATCAACGCGTCGCTGAAGAGCAAATACAAGGGCAAGACCATGACCGTGCCGGCCTTGATCCTGGTCGACGAGAAAGGCGACGTGACCAAGATAAGAATCCTGACCGGCAACGTGGCCAGCGACATCAAGGCTCTCCTGGAGGATACGCTGGCCAAGTGGAAATATTCGCCGGCGCAGAAGGACAACGTCAAGGTCAAGGTCTGGCTGACCGTCTCGATCAAGTTCGCTTTCTAGAGGGGGCGGGCGACAGCGCAGAAAACCGGGAAGACCACCAGGCGCTCGCCGCGCGCCGCGGCGCTCATTTCCAGGCGGCGGATCTTTTTGACGGTCGCTGCCGGCAGGCCGGCGAGTTCCTGCCAGAAGCGCCATTCGCGCTCCCAGTCTTCTCCGCCATAGCCCCCGGGAAAATTCAGGCAGCTGGCCAGGTCGACCGCGGCCTGGAAGCCCGCCCGCCGCAGCAGCGAGCCGAGCCGGCGGCCGATGAACGGATCGCCGCCCGCCTCATGGATATGGCCGATGAATATGTCTTTCAGGAAATCGAGCCCCGGAGGATGATCGATCCTGCCGCCGTAATCGGGCTCGGCCAGCACCAGCAGGAGCCCGTCAGGCCGCAGGAGCTTCCTGACCTTCTTCAGGAAAGGCAGCGGTTCGGCCTGCCACAGCAGGACAAAAGAGAGGACGACCAGGTCGAAACGCAGTCCCTGGCGGAGCAACGCCTTCTCATCGGAGGCAAGGTAGCGATTCAGGGGGTATTTTTCCCTGGCGAAATCGATCATCCGCGGATCGCGGTCGACACCCAGCACCTCATGGCCGCAGATCTCCCGGATCTCGTCGCCGATGACGCCGCTGCCGCAGCCCAGGTCGAGAATATCCCGCCTTCGGGCCAGGTCGGCGCGGCGGAAAAGAAAATGGCGGGAGTTGGCCAGCCACTTGGCCTGCAGGCGATAGTGCTCGTGGAATTTGCCGGCATCCATCCGCGAAATATAGTTGTCCGCCGGGCAAAAGTCAAACCCGCGGCCGCGGCCGTCCGCCTGACGGGGCGATTGCTCCGCATGACAAAAAATGCTATGATGATTTTTAAGCGCTCAGCGCCGGCGGGCGCAGCGCGCGGAATGGAGGCGGTGATTCATGATCCGATTGTTTCGCCTGGACGGGCTCGAGCTGATGCTCAACGTCGACATGATCAAGGACATTAAACCCGGCCCGCCCCTGGCCATCACCCTGCTCAACGGCGAGACGGTTCAGGTGAAGAACTCCCTGACCGACGTGGTGACCAAGATCAAGGCCTACCGCCAGGGGATCGATGACGAGAACTACGAATTCGACCCCGAGGCGAGGATAAAACACGACCGGGGCCGGAAACCGCCCGCTCCCTGAACCGCCGTTAGCGCGGCCTTCGCCGGGCGGCTTTCTATCGTTTCGACGCAGACGTTCCCGCAAAACCCCGTTACCGGAAAAATCCCTTCTGCCGGTGCCTTATCTGGCGCTCGAGGGCAGTTCCAGGCCGTAGCCCTTGCGCTTGTCCTCGGCCTTCAGCAGGAAGGCGAAGATAAGGCCGAGGATGCCAAAGCCCATGAAAACCAGCATGGGGATCGTGTAATTGTAGGCGACCAATGGCGAGCCGTCGGCCGCCACGGTGCGCGAGATAATGCAGTAGCGGTCCAGTATCCAGCCGATCAGCAGCGGCACCCCCATCAGGCCCCAGTTCTGGATGTAGAAGATCAGCGCGTAGGCGGTGCCGAGCTGCTTCTCGGGGATCAGCTTGGGGACCGACGGCCACATGGCGGAGGGGACCAGGGAGAAGGCGACGCCGAGAACGAGCATCAAAACGAAGGCGACAAGCCAATGGCTGAGCAGGGGAATGGCGAAAAGAAGGTGGACGCCGATCAGCATGGCCGAGCCCAGGAACATGATGGAGGCCGCCTTGCCCTTGCGGTCGACCATGCGCCCGAATATGGGGGTCATGAAGATGTTGCCGAAGGGCAGCAGACCCGGGATGATCCCCGCCAGCGCCAACGCCACATGATATTTCTGGACCATCAGGTCGGTGGCATACTTGAGGAAGGGGAAGACCGCGGAATAAAAAAGCAGGCAGAGCATCGAGATGTACCAGAAGCCCTTGTTTTTCAGGATCAACTTGATGTCGGAAAGACGGAACGGTTCCTCGATGTCGGCATCGGCCTTGGCCTCGGAGGCGTCGAGCTTGCGGTCCATGATCCCGTAGACCATGTAGCTGATGAAGCCGATGATCAGCAGAACCACGGCCAGCAGCACCGGCGCGCCCACGGATTTGAAATGGGCGGCGATGGGGGCGCTGATCATCAGGGCCAGCGCCGTGCCCATGCGCGCCATCGCCAATTGCAGCCCCATGGCCAGCGCCATCTCCTTGCCCTTGAACCACTTGACGATCAGCTTGGTGGTGGTGATCCCCGCCACTTCGACGCCGACGCCGAATATGGCGTAGCCGATGCCCGCGAGGTAGACCTGCAGCGGCATGCCGCCGATGATCGGCACGTTTTGCAGCAGCAGCTTGGGGTCGAAGGTGTGGGTGATGGCGAAATACTTCAGCACCGCCCCGGCGACCATCAGGCCGGTGGACATCAGGCCGGTGAAGCGCACGCCCATCTTGTCCAGGATGATGCCGCCGATGAGCAGCATGAACAGGAAGACGTTGAACCAGCCGTAGGCGCTGGTGAAAAAACCGTATTGGGTGCTGGTCCAGTGCAGATGCTGCTCCAGCATGGGTTTCAGGGGCGCCATGACGTCGGCCATGAAATAGCCGCAGAGCATGGCCAGGCCGGCGACGGTCATGGCCGTCCAGCGGGCCTTCGGGGATTCGCGCAGAGACTTTCGTAGGGCTTCGGTCATAGGGTCCTCGCTTTATGGATTCGACTTGGTCGGATGGTCATCGGTTCAGGAAATAGATCGAAATATTCAACGCCGAGGCGTAGGTGACCCAGAGGAGATAGGGGATGAGCAGCAGCGCCGCCGCCTGCGTTATGTTCCAGAAGAGGATCGTGGTCAGGCCGATGGCCAGCCAGAGCAGGACGATGACCGCCGCGCCGGCGAGCGGCGAGCGCAGGCCGAAAAAGACAGGCGACCACAGGGCGTTCAGCAGCAATTGCAGGAGGAAGACCGCCAGGGCGGCGCGCGCACCCGGGAACGCCAGCCCTTTCTGCCAAACCAGGTAGGCCGCCACGGCCATCAACAGGTACAGGGTGATCCAGGCCGGCCCGAAAAGCCAGCCGGGCGGCGTGAACCACGGTTTTTTCAGGGCGGCATACCAGGAGGGGATGGCGGAGCGGGTGAAGATGGCGCCGAAGGCGCCGGCCAGCTGGCAGGCCGCCACGCTGGCCAGCAGTTTCGCCCAGTTCATTTTTTGGCTTCGGCGGCCGGCTTCTCGATGCCAAGCAGCTCGACTTCAAAGATCAGCGTGGCGTAGGGGCCGATGACCTGTCCGGCGCCCTGCTCGCCATAAGCCAGGCTGCTGGGCAGGAATATCTGGTATTTGGAGCCGACGTTCATCAGCTGCAGGGCTTCGGTCCAGCCCTTGATCACACCCTTGAGCGGGAAGACGGCCGGCTGGTTGCGCTTGTAGGAGCTGTCGAATTCGGTCCCGTCCAGCAGCGTGCCGCGGTAGTGCACGCTGACCGTGTCGCTTTCCTTGGGCTTCGCGCCGGTGCCTTCGCTGATCACTTTATACTGCAGGCCGCTGGCGGTAACCTTCACGCCGGGCTTTTGCGCATTCTCCTTGAGGAAGGCCTCTTCCTTGACCTTGTTGCCCTGGCCCTGCGTCAGCCGCTTGGCCTGCTCGATCTTCATCATGTCCTGCTGGAACTGGGTCATGACCTTCTGGATCTCTTCGGGCCCGAGCAGGGGCTTTCCGGCCTTCTGCGAATCCTTCATCCCCTGGAACAGGATATCCAGGTCGATGTCCATCTCCCGGGCCTTGAAATTCTGGCCGATGTCCAGGCCGATGGCGTAGCTGACCTTTTTTTTCTGGTTATCCAGGGCCTCTTTGGTCAAGGCCTTGGCGGTGCCGGCGTCGGCCTTGCGGCAGGCCACGAGCCCGACCAACAGGAATGCCAATGCGAGAACGATAAATTTTTTCATATTCGGAACTCCTTTTTTTTAATAAAATAATATATCAGAAGTACCGGCGAAAAACAACCGGGTGCAGTGCCGCGGGTACTTTTTAAAACCTGAACTTCCCGATCAGATACTCGAGATAGCGCGATTTCATCTGCCGGCTGGCCATGGCCTGCTTGAGCGGCGGCAGTTTCAGGATGACGCCGAGGATGGCGGCCATCGCCCGGTGGTTCCAGTGGGCCTGGACGTCGAAGATCAGGTTCTGCAGCTTGCCCCTCTCGATGGCCATGACCACGGCGCGATGGGTGGAATTCAGCGGCGTGATCACGCGCCGCGGCCGCGAATCAAGGGTGATGCAGCGTTGCGGGCAGGCGGCCACGCATACGGCGCAGCCCAGGCACAGCTCCCTGTCCAGGCGGGCGATCTTCATTTTGGGCCGCCGGGGATCGTTGGCCGAAAGCAGGGACAGGGCCTCGACCGGGCATGCCTCCACGCACCGGCCGCACCCCGTGCAGGCCGCCGTGGCGATGACCGGGATGAAGTTGCTCGTGTGCACCGGGTGCAGGAAGCCGAAGCGGCGGGCGGCGACCAGGGCCTCGCAGCAGCAGCCGCAGCAATTGCAGATGAAATTGACCGATTCGCGCACGTTCTCGCCGAATTGCACCAGCCGCTGGCCGCGGGCCTTCTGCAGCAGGTCCAGCCCCTCGGCGGCGTCGATGAGGCGGGCGATGCCGTGGCGGGTGAGCGCGGCGGCGGTGTTGTTGAAGGTCAGGCAGATGTCCCGCTCGGCGGCGCAGGCGCGGCCGACGTGCTCCATCTTGTGCCGGCAGTAGCAGATGCCCACGCCGATGTGGTGCGCGGTCGTGACGATCGCGGACGCCCGCTCATAATCCAGGACGTGCAGCGAATTTTCCGCGTTCAGCGCCGGTTCGTTGACGAACACCCGCCCCAACTGGGTCTCGCCGGTGCAGAACAACTGCTTGATGAATTCCTCCTCCACGTTCAGGTACTGGTAGAAAAGCTCCGCCAGCACTTTCTGGTCGATATCGTTACGCAGGCGCATGAGGGAGAATTCGAAAAATCCGGCCATGGGCGGCGGCAGGCAATAAAAGGTCCGGCCGTCGGCATGGACGGAATCCACGAGGATGCCGCGTTCGGCCAGCTTGTCCAGGATCTTCTTCGATTCCGATTCCGGCTTTTTCCAGATACGGGCCGCTTTCCCGGCGGTGAACGGCTTGATGGGGATCTGGGCGACGAGGGCGGCCTCAACCTCCGAGAACAGCAGCTGCAGGATGGCGAACAGCGTCTCGGCGGGCGGTGCGCCCTGCGGGTACAGGTTGATGCGCGCGGTCAGTGATCGGTATGCCGAGCGTGAGGTCACGTGCGCCATGGTTTTCGCTCCGGCCCGACTATACCACCGCTTCCGCGGGAAGGCAAATCGGGAAGGTCTTCCGGTTCTTGTCGGACAGGTCTGACTTGTCCGACTTGGCGGACTCTTTTGTTTGACACTCAAAAAAAAGTGTGCTAGCATGAGTCATCTCTAATTTACGAGGAATAAACAACAATGAAAGGCAAAGTGAAATGGTTCGATGCTAAGAAAGGCTACGGTTTCATCCACGGGGAAGACGGCAAGGACATCTTCGTCCACCACACCGCCATCGTCTCGCAGGAAGGTTTCAAGACCTTGGAAGAGGGCCAGGATGTGACCTTTGATGTCATCCAGGAAGACAAGGGCCCCAAGGCCGCCAATGTCAAAGTGGCGGAATAATCCCCAAGAATAAAACGACTTTATTAAGAATATCCGCCTGAGGCGGGTTACCGCCTCATCTTTTCGCCAGGCAGCGGCTTTTCAGTTTTTCCGGGATGAAGCGAGCGCGGCGCCCAGCGCCCGCAGTTTTTTCTGGATGCGAGCCGCGTTGTCCGGCCCCAGGCGCAGCAAGTGCTTCTGGGCCGGGTTGAGGCTTTCCAGGCTGGGGTCGGCAAAGGCGTAACTCAGGACTTTTTTCTCCAGGGCGACCTGCTTTTGCGGCCATGGCACCTGGGTCAGTTGGGCGATCGCCTGCTGCACGCGCTGGGCGAAGGTGACCCCGGGGTAGCCCAGTTCCCTGAACGCTTTCTCCAGGGTGGGGCGGAGCTTCTTGTACCAGACGATCCAGGTTTTATCCGGGATGGCGATGAACACGCTGACCAGCGGGTCGTAGCGCCGGAAGCTTTGCGGGTCCAGCCAGAATTTCCCGTCCTGGGCGCGGGCCACGAACTTGCCCTCCGGGGCCAGGAACGGAAGCTGCGCGGCCGGGCTCTCCCCGCGCGCGATGCTGTCCACGGCGGCCACCACCGTGCGCACGATCTCTTTATGCTCAAGCCAGCCTTTCATGGCGGCCGGGATATCGTCGGCCGCGACCAGATCCCTGACCGCGTCGTCGCTCTTGTCGAGGTCCAGGTCGAGGGGGACGATGCCGGGTTCATCCAGGTCCCCGGCGGCGCCCGCCGCCGGCATTTTTGCCAGTGATTTGAGCTCCGGGACCGTTGGCCCCTTTTTTTCGGCTTCCGGGGCCAGGAAGAGGAAATAGCCCAGGACCAGAACGGCGATCGCGGTCACGGCCAGCCCTATCCAAACGATCCGTTGATATGTCGGCATTATCCACCTCTTTTGCGTTCGTCTCCTGCTCTATTGTAGATCAGCGGCCGGTCCCTGTCAAAAATCGCCGCGGCGCCAGCGCCGCGAAGGCCAGTTCCGCGTTCGCGCGGTCGCGGGCGACGGCGCGCGCGGCAAGGATGGTGAGCGGGTGCCTGCGGCGGACAAGCAAAATGTCGCTCCCGGCGCCATGGCGCCAGACCGCCGGATAGAACCCGCGGCCGGCCGCCATGACCACCGACAGCGGCGGCGGGGGCGCCGCGACCCGGCCGCGGCCATGCCGGCGCGCAGCCAGAAGCCTTCCAGTTCCCGGCACAATGAGGTTTCCGCGGCGCTGGCTCTCCTCCGCCGCCAGGATCCGGATGCGCCGGCGCGGCAGTCGGTCCGCGGCCCGGGCCATTTTCCGCAGAATGGAATAGAGCCGGCGTCTCACTTGGCTTTGGCCGCCCATCGACGCCGCCGGGATGACCAGGGGCAGGCCGAGGTGGTTGAGCAGGAAATCCTTTTGCAGCGGGGAGAGGCGCAGGGCTTCCTGATGACGGTCGAGATAAAGATCGGGATCGCTGTCGAGCGGCAGCGCATACAAGGATATTCCGCTCCGCCTTGCGGCGAACCTCTTCCAGGTTCAGCCGTTGTTCGGAACGCCAAAGGCGGAAGGGGGCGAAGCCGGAGGTCAGCCGCAGGTCTCCCACCAGCCGCGTTTTTTTGAAGATTAGCTCCTCGATGCGCTCCTGGTACTTTTCAGGGAAGGAGGGGTAGTGACCTGCCAGCCAGTGGTACAGGCGGTCGGCCGAATCGGCCAGTTGGTCGAATACCGCCCCCGGCGGCATGGCGGCCGTCTCCAGGGCGGCCTCGAAGACCAGCCCATGGTAGGCGGCGCTGGTGATGAGCTGCCAGGGGATCCCCTGGTCCAGCAGCCATACCCGGCAAATATCGCCGCGGGCGGGCACGGCGACGGTCGCCTCTCCTCCCCCCCAGGCGTTGTCGATCTTCTGCTGGACAAGGGGCCTGCGCAGCAGGGCCTTTTTTTCGATCCTCTTTCCGTTCAGCGAGATATCCGCCCCGACGGCGGCGCATAATTCCCGGAGCAGCTTTATCTCCGCCGCCACCGGGGCGCGGCGACGGGAGATCGTGATGCGCGTGCCCCTGGACTTGGAAGTCGTTTCCAGCCGCCTTACCCTGCCGGCGATGACGCGCATGGCCATCCTCTCGCCGTTGTTTGCATTTTCGATGGCGATGCTTTCCGCCCCGGGGACGAAGACCGCCAGCAGGCCGATCCCGGGGCTGGCAGCGATCTGCAGCGCGTCGATGGCCTTTTCCCGCTCCCCGGCGCCGCGGCTCGCATCCAGGGCGCAGGCCAGCTCCCGCCATGGGCCGGCCGGGATCCCGGCGCCGTCGTCGTCGACGAACAGGCGGCCGCGCCGGGCTTCGACGACCACGGATGCCGCGCCCCTCTTCAAGGCGGAGCGCACCATTTCCACGGGGAGCTGGGCCGGCGTGGGAAACATGCAGGCGGCCAGTTTTTGCAAATGGGCGTCGGCGTCAATGGAGAGCAGGTCGCCCAGCCCCGCGCGGTCGTTATCCATGCCCGCCGCCCGCCGCCGCTCATCCATGGCGCTGCCTCAACGAGCGGCGGGCGGTTCTTCTCAGCAGCCTGGCGGCGACCGGGTCGTCGAGCATCTGCTCGTCCTGCAGGAGGCGCAGGAAATGGATGACCGACGCCGCCGGGTTACGGCGGTGCAGTTCAGCGGAGCCCGCGTACGCCGTCGACCGGGGATTGACGGCGATGAAGCGTTGCGGGAAATAGAAGGGGGGGCGGCGCAAGGGAGCCGGCAGGGAAACCTGCAGAAGGTCGACGCCGCTCAATCCGGGGGCGAGCAGACAGCAGGGCGGCCCGCGCCGTCCCGACCGCAAGCGGTCGTTGACCGCCGCGAGCAGTCCGCCGTCGCCGCCCGCCCCCGGAGCTTCCGGGCGCAAGCGGCAGAGGCGGTCGCTGTCGACCGCGCCGGCCAGCAGGTTGCGCAGCGGGGCGAACAGGGGCTCGCTCAGGTCGAGAACGGTGATGCCGCTGGCCGCCATGGCCAGCGCCAGCGGGTTGCGGTTGGCGGTGACGAACAATTTTTTCCTGGCCAGCAGGCGCCTGACCCGGAGAAGGGAAACGGCGGCGCCGCCGATGGTGGGCAGGAGACGGTGGCGCCACAGGGGGTTGTCGGCCCCCCACAGCGCCGGCTCGAGCAGCGCGTGCTGGATGAGCTGCGCGAGCGGTTTTTTCATCTGCTCGGGAGGCGCCGGCGGCGACTGGGCGCTGGCTTTTTCATGGTAAAGAACAAACCACCCGCCCGCGGCGGCCAGGAACAGAAGGATCAGCAGGGGGGTGCCCAGGGATGCGATAAGGGAGGGGGCGCTCGCCGAGGGCACGTCTTCGGGACGGGCGGAAGCGCGGCCCTGGCCGGCGGCGGCGGGGAGCTCCGGGACCGTCGCTCCGGCTTCAACGAAGGGGGTGGCATCGGCAACCTTCCAGCCGTTTGCGAAATATTCGCTCCAGGCATGGAGCAGGGGGCGGACATGGCCCTGTTCGCCGGTCATGCCGATGACCAGGCGGGAAGGCACCCCCAGCTTCCGCATAAGCAGGACCTGAAAACCGTTGAGGACATCGCAATCCCCGCGGCCGATGGCCAGGACGGCGGCCAGCCAATCCCGCTCATGCTCCATCCCGGCGTAAAGCCCGGCGGTGGCCGGCGTGGCGTCGTAGGCCAGCCGCTGGCTGACCAGGGAACGCGCCAGGGCCAGCTTGCGCTCCATGGGCTGTGTCCGTGATGAGGCCAGCAGGGATTCCAGGTCCGCCGGCAGGGAAATCCCGGCGGGCAAACGGGTCAGGCGGGCGAACTCCGCGGGCGCCAGTTCATATGACCGCCCTTCGGGGCATGAGCTGTATTCGATCGTGCCGCCGCCGGCCGGGACGACGGCGATGGTTTCGCCCTGGGGAGTGGCGAACACCGTTGCAAGCGGGCGGCCGTTGAGGCGCAATGACCCCGATTGCAGGGCATGACCCGGTGCCAGGGGCAGGAACGTTTCGCCGCCGGCGGACCGCAGGCCCATGTGCAGCGCATCCGCCGCGCGGCATGGTGGAGGCGCCGGCAGGGGCAGGCGGCCCCGGTCTCTGCCGCGGACAAAGCCGGAACGCATATCGTATCGATCCGCGGAAAAAAGCTTGAACCAGGCGGGCTTTCCCGGGCGGTAGGAGAAAGGAACTCCAGCCGCGGCGCCGGCGACGCTCACCGTCGCGCCGCGATACGAGATGACGGAGGCGCTCGGCCTGAACCAAGAAGCCCCGGGCGCGCGCCGGCCGGGGAAGCAGTGGCTCACGACCAGGAATTCCAGGGGCAGCAGGATGAGAAGCATCAGCGGCAGCCAGTGCCAGCCCGGGCGCCGCAGGCGCGCCCCCGCCGTGAGCAGCCGGTCGAGGGCACGCAGGTGCCATTTCCCGGGGAATGTCGTCTCCAGCGAGGTTTCCAGGAGGAGGCGCAACGCCGCTTCGGCTTTTTTCCGCAAACCCGGCGAGCGCCTTGTTTTCCAGCGCCAGGTTCCGCGAGAACGTCACGTCCAGGTGGTTGCCGTTGAGCAGAAAAACCGGGGCCAGGCCCGGCGCGAACTCGGCATGGATGTCGGCGTCGACCTGGAGGTGGGACATCTGGCTCAACGCCGCCCCCTGCCATACCGGCAGGCCGCGGGCGTACACGCGCACCAGTGGCTTTTCTCCCATGCCGACCGCCCCTTCCACCGGGCCGCTGTGGAACGAGAGGCTGAGCGGACCGGGCAACGCCATGGGCTCGGTCAGGTTCTTCCCCGCGAACCAGAGAGGCAGCATGCGGCCCCGGCGGTCATTGCGCCGGAGATACCGGCAATAGCGCCGCAGTCCGTCCTGCACCCGGGCGGCGAATTCGTCCCCGCTGGCGAATTGCGCCTGACGCCTGAGCGTGATCACGGTTCCCGACCCGTTCGCGTCGGGGCGCGGCGGTGCGGCCGCGTCGGTGCGCGGCGGTACGGCCGTCAGGGCGGGGGCGGAGCGGACGGTGAGATCGGCGTCCAGGCTCACGGCCCATGATGCTTTGCCATGGCGCGACTGCAGGAGGATCTCCCGCGGCTGGAACCTGAGGATCGTCCAGAAGCCGATGCCGTAGCGCCCGGCGGCGGCAGGATCGCCGCCCTTGTCTGACGCGTAGAGGCGAAAAAGGAAGCGCCGGGCGTGGGCCAGGGTCATGCCGCGGCCGTCATCGGCGAAGGTGAGCGTTTCTTCCCCCTGGGGAGATCGCGCGGCGGCGACCCAAATATTGCGCGCGCCGGCATCGCGTCCGTTCTGGGCCAGTTCCCTGAGGAAAAACCAGGGGTCGTCGCCATAGGTGCAGGTAACGGCTTCGGCCAGGCCGCGGAACTCTAAGCCTTGCATCCAGAGCGGGGAAGGGTCAGTTCAATTTGCGGATGCGCACGTCCATCCCGGGCACGTCCTTGAGCAAAGAGACCAGGCGCTGGGGATCGGTGGCGGAAAAATGGTAGGGGTAAAGCACACGGGGCTTGATCGTTCTCGCGGCCTGGGCGGTCATCTCCGGCGTCATGGTATAGGGGAGGTTCATGGGCAGGAAGGCGATGTCGATATCCTTCAGGGCCGCCATTTCCGGGATGTTTTCCGTGTCGCCGGCCACGTAGACGCGCAGGCCCGGGAAATCGAGCAGGTAGCCGTTGCCTTCGCCGCGCGGGTGATAGGGGGTGCCGTCGGGGCGCTTGTGGACGATATTGTAGGCCGGGACCGCTTCGATCCCCACTTCCTTGAACCGGGCGCGGTCGCCGTTTTTCAGTATCCGCGCCGCCGCCGGCAATGGCAGGCAGGCGGGAGCGACGAAGATCTCGGTGGCGGCCTGGCGCAGCGTTTCGATCGCCTTGGGGTCGAAATGGTCCCCGTGCTGGTGGCTGACCAGGATCAGATCGGCCTTGGGCAGCGTGCTGAAGTCGGCCAGGCGGCCGTCGGGGTCGACGTAGATATTCAGGTCCGTGACCTGGCGCGCGGGCCTGAATTGGAACAGCAGGGAAGCGTGGCCGATGAAGGTGATGCGCACGACGCCGCCCTCGCACTTGAAGACATCGGTCTGCAACCCGTTCTGGGCCGTCATGATCATCGCCGTCGCCAGGAAAAAGATGAAAGCGGATCTCTTGAACATGTCACCCTCCGATATGCGGCCGGAAAAATCATCTTGGCCGGTCATTTTTTTTGCCTTGTTTTTTTCCCGCTTTGGCGGGAGCGGAATTCCATGATCGGCAGGCCGGCGACGCCGTAATGCTCCGCGGGGAGTTCGTTGATGATCACGCGCACGCTCTCGGGGGCCACGCCCAGGGAGGAGGTGACGGCGGCGGTCATCTCCTGCAATAGGTGTTTCTTGGTCTCCGCATCCCGTCCGCAGAGCATGTGGATCAAAACCACGGGCATAACCGCCTCCTCCGTGCTTCGCGACCGGCCGGCGCCGGTCTTACTTGAATTTTTGCCTGTACTGGTTCAACCGGTCCCGGTGCTTCTGGTTCTCGGCGGAGAATTTCTGGTAGAGGAGCCGCGCCTCCGGGTTGTCGTCCTTGATGATCTCATAGAACTTCTTTTTGGCCAGCGAATCCTCGATGCCGGCGGCGTTGGCCAACGCCGTCTGCAGGCTGACCGGCTGGTCCAGCGCCGCTTTGCTCTGGGACTTGATGAAATTCATGGAGATGCGGATCGCCTCGATGTTGAAGCGGTCGCGGTTGTAATCGATCTTGCCGCTTTTGATCTGCTCGATGGTCGAGCGGATCCACTCCGTGTTCTTTCGCTCATCGTCGGCCATGTCGATCCAGAAGGCCCTATGCTCGGGGAATTTCTCGCTGTAGACCCAGTACAGCTCCATGACGGCGGACGCGTATTCGGCTATGAGCTCGATCTTGCTGATCTGAAATGTCGACAATTCCATGGCGCACCTCTGCGAGCGGCGGGCTTTCTCATTCGGGCATCCATTTATTTTTAACATAAACAACAAAAATAAGCAATTTTCAACGGCTTTGACATTGCCCCGGGGATTTGCTATACAGGAGGCCTGATGCATCTGGAAAGAATTTCCCGGAACTGGAAGGCCATCGCCGGCATCGCCCTCAGCCTGATATTCATCTACCTGGCTTTCCGCAAGGTGGACCTGCGGCAGATGGGGCAGGCGCTGGCGGCGGCGGATTACTGGTACCTGCTGCCGGTGCTGGCGGTCACCGCCCTGGGGCTGGTGCTGCGCAGCTGGCGCTGGCAGTATCTGCTGAGGCCCATGCGCCGGGTGGGGGTGGGCGTCCTGTTCACCTCGCTCAGCGTCGGCTACATGGCCAACACCTTCCTGCCGGCCCACCTTGGGGAGATCGTCCGCGCCTGGCACGCCGGCAAAAAGACCGGGATCGCCGCCAGCTCGCTTTTCGCCACCATCGTCGTCGAGAGGCTGATCGATGTCGTTTCCCTGCTGCTGCTGACCGGCCTGGCCCTCATGCTTTTCCCGTTCCCCGGCTGGGTGCGGCAGAGCGGGACGGTGATGCTGGCGCTGGTCGGCGCATTGAGCGTGCTGCTGTGGCTGATGAAGCGCCACCGGCGGCGGGCCATGGAACTCAGCGGCAGCCTGCTGCGCTTCCTGCCGCCGGCCACCGCCGCCCGGGCCCGGGAACTGCTGGACCAGTTCCTCAACGGGGTCGTCCCCCTGCAGCGCCGCGCCCATTACCTTGCGGTCGGCCTTCTCTCCCTGTCGATCTGGGCGTGCTACGCCCTGACGTTCCAGCTGCTTTTTTATGCCTTCGCTTTCGTCGAACGGTACCGGCTGCCGTGGACCGCCGCCCTGGTGGCCATGGTCGTGACCACCATCAGCGTGGTCGTGCCCTCGTCTCCGGGCTATGTCGGCACGTTCCATTTCCTTTGCCAGCTCTCGCTGGGCCTGTTCAACGTCCCGCGCGGCCCGGCGTTGTCCTACGCGTTCGTGCTGCACGCGGTCTCGATCTTCCCGGTCTTTTTCCTCGGGCTCTTTTTCCTCGCCCGCGACGGGATCAGCCTCCGGTCGCTCCGCAAGGAGGACATCCATGCTCCTGACCGTTGACGTCGGCAACACCACGACCGCCGCCGCGGTTTTCAGGGACGGGGCCATCGTGCACCGCGGCCGCGTGCCCACCCCGTTAAAATGGACGGCCGGGCATTTCTCCCGGCTGCTCGGGCCGGCCATGTCCAGGAACGTCACCGCCGCCATCGTCTCTTCGGTCGTGCCGCGCCTGGATCGCTCCCTGGCGGCGGACATCAAAAGAGCCTGCAGCGGGCCCCGGTCTTTCTGGGCGGCCGCACCGCGACCGGCATCGCCTTAAAGATCGACCGGCCGGCGCAGCTCGGCGCCGACCGCATCGCCGATTGCGCCGGGGCCCTGGAACTCTTCCCCCCGCCCCTGATCGTCATCGATTCGGGGACGGCGACCACCTTCGACCTGCTCAACGCCGCGGGCGAATATTGCGGCGGCTGCATCCTGCCCGGCATCGGCATCGCCATCCGCAGCCTGGCCGAGAACACGGCCAAGCTGAAGAACGTCCCCTTCCGCGTCCCCGCTTCGCCGGTCGGCACCAACACGGCCGACAGCATCCGCGCCGGCATTTTTTTCGGCTATATCGGCGCCCTGCGGCACCTGATCGCGTGCTACCGGGAAGTCCTGGGCCCGAAAAGCAAGGTGGTCGCCACCGGTGGCCTGGATCCGCCATTTCCAGGACAAGGTGCCCGGCATCGACGCCTGCGAACCCGACCTGATCTTCCTCGGCCTGCGCCGGATCTTCCTGCGCCTTTCGCGGCAGGGGCTAAAAAGGCGATGAGCGGCGAACCCGTCGCCGGCGACTACGATTACATCATCCGCATCATCCAATACCTGGACCAGCGGCACGGGGTCCATTTTTTCATCAGCAGCAGGGACTTCGACATCCTGTACCGCTGGTGGGAAAAGCGCATCCCGGAACCGCTGATCCGTGAAGCGCTGGACAGGGTGGCGGAACGCCACCGCCTGCAGCAAAAGCCCCTGGCGCGTTTCTCGGCTTTCAGCAACGAGGTGCGCCGGGATTTCCGGTCGTTCCTCTCCCTGGATGTCGGCCGCCAGCGCTGCGAGCCGGAGGACGAGCACGCCGGGATCAAGATCTTCCTGGCGCAGTTCCCGCCGCCCCTGGAGTTCATGAAAGGGGAATTCGTCCGCTTTTTCGCCAGCGTGATGCGCGGGGAGGCGGCCGACGCCGCGCCGCTGCAGGAAAAACTGCTAGAGCATTTCCGCGCCGACGGCGAATTGAACGCCAAGACCGCCTGGTTCCTGAAGAACATCGCCCCGGCCATGCGCAAGCCGGAGATCGAGCGCAAATACCGGCTGAATTATTTGGCGGGCAAGTTCGCCATCCCTCCCGTGGATTGAGCCGTCCCGGTCGCCGCTAACTCAAATCCGGGCCGGCAACGCCAGGAGGTCTTTCTTGATTGCCGTGAAATCCTTATACCGGCGCGCGCGGTCTTTCTGCAGGGTTTTCTGGATGATTTTCCGCAAGCCCTCCGGGACGTCCCGGGCGAAGGTGATTTTCTTGTGCAGGATATTGTACAAGGTAACGATGTTCTCCCGGTCGGCGAACGGGTGTTCCCTTGCCAGCAATTCATAGAGCACCACGCCCAGGGAAAAGATATCGCTGCGCCCGTCAGGGTCCCGGCCCTGCCGCCTGTTCCGGGGACATGTACGATATGGTGCCCATGACAACCCCTTTTTCACCCGAGCCGGGTTCCGGCCGCCTGGTTTTTCTGTCCGCGGTCTTGCGCGGGCGGAATTCGGCCAGGCCGAAATCGAGGATCTTGACCCTGCCGCTTTTGTCGACCATGATATTGGCGGGCTTGATGTCCAGGTGCACGATATCCTGCGCCTGCGCCGCGATCATGCCCTCGGTGATCTGCAGGGCGATGCCGATGATCTTGGCGAAGGGGAGGGTTTTCATTTTCAGCAGATCGTCCAGGGTCACCCCGTCCACGTATTGCATGATGATGAATTCCTTTCCGTCGTATTCGACGATCTCCTGGATTTTACAGATATTCGGATGATCCAGGCGCGCGGCTGCCTGGGCCTCGCGCCGGAAACGCGATCGCGCGTCACCCGTGGGGATGGCATCGCCGCTGATGCATTTGACGGCGACTTTTCTCACCCTTTTCCCTGTCCTCGGCCAGGAAGATTTCCCCCATGCCTCCCCGGCCCAGGGAGCGGAGGATCTTGAAACGGCCGCCGATGATCTCTCCCATGCGCTGATTGTAACAAATTTATTGACATTTATATATTAATTGTTCATATTGAATCGGTGAAACGCTGGGGATGCGTATGCCTGTTGATGCTTTCCGCAACCATGATGCCTGCCCAAGTTGACGAAGCCGCGATCTTCCCCGCCGTGGTCCGCGGCTGGGAGCGGACCCCGGCGTCCGAGACCTACACCCGGGAAACCCTCCATCAGTACATCGACGGCGCAGCCGAGTTGTACATCTCTTACGGCTTCCGCCGCCTGCTCACGCGGCGCTATGAAAAGCAGGGGGAGCCCGAGATCGTGGTGGACCTTTTCGACATGGAAGATCCCGGCAACGCCTTCGGCATATTCGCGCACAGCCAGGAAAACCCCGGGCTCGACATAGGCCAGGACGCGGAGTACCTGGACGGCCTGCTGCGCTTCTGGCAGGGGCGCTATTACGCGTCACTGCTGGCCAGCCCCGAAACCCCGGAATCGCGCCTGGCGGTCCTGGAACTGGGGCGCAAGCTGGCCGGGCGCCTGGGGCCCGCCGCCGCCCGGCCGGCGGTGCTCGCGCTGCTGCCGCCGAATGGGCTGATCGTTCCCAGCGTGCGCTACTTCCGCCACCCGGCCTGGCAGAACACCTACGTCTTCATTGCGGCGGAAAACATCCTGGGCATCGGCGCCGATACCCAGGCGCTCCTGGCCAGGTACGACCAGGGGGAGCAGCGTCCGGTCGTCATGGCGGTGGTCTATCCCGACCGCGCCGCCGCCGCAAGCGCCTTCGCCAATTTCCGCCGGGCTTTCAAGCTACCTGAGCGCGGGGCGACGGTCCAGCTGGCGGATAAAAAGCACCTGGCGGCCCTGGTGGAAGGAAACGTGGTCGCCGCCGTCTGGCACGGCGGCGGAGCCGCGCCCGCCCTCCAGCTGCTTGCCGCCATTCGTGAAAAGATCGCGGCCTTTGAAAATAAAGCCGGGAGGAACCCATGAAAAAAAAGACGATCAGCCGCCGGGAATTCATCAGGGACGGCGCGGCGGCCATGGCCGTGGGCACGCTGGCGCTGGCCTTTCCCGGGAAGCCTGGCGCCCAACCCGTTCCCAAAACCAGGGTCGTGCTCGTGCGCGACCCGGATGTCCTGGACGAGAATGGCGCCGTCAAGGCGGATGTCATACGGCGCATGCTGGACGAGGCGGTGCAAAGCCTGCTCGGGGAAAAAGATGCCGCCGCCGCCTGGAAAAAGATCATCCGCCCCGATGACATCGTGGGCATCAAGACCAACGTCTGGAAGAACCTGGCCACCCCGCCGCAGCTGGAAGAGGCGATCCGGGAGCGCGTGCTTGCCTCGGGCGTCAAGGCGGAGAACATCAGCGTCCGCGACCGCGGCCTGCTCGCCGACCCGGTCTTCATGAAGGCCACGGCGCTGGTCAACGTCCGCCCCATGCGCACCCATGACTGGTCGGGGCTGGGAACCTGCCTGAAAAACTACATCATGTTCGTCCCCGACCCGCCGCGCTTCCACCCCGACTCCTGCGCCGACCTGGCGGCCCTCTGGCAGCTGCCCGAGGTCAAGGGCAAGACGCGGCTGAACGTCCTGGTCATGCTCACCCCGCTCTTCCACAGCGTCGGCCCGCATGGCTTCAACCCCGCTTACGTCTGGAAGTACAACGGCCTGCTGGCCGGGCTGGACCCGGTCGCCGTCGACGCCACCGGCGCCCGCATCATCCAGGCCAAGCGCCGTGAATTCTTCGGCGCGGACCGCCCGATCAACCCGCCGCCCAAGCACATCGAGCTGGCCGACACGCGACACCATCTGGGCACGGCCGACCCGGCGAAGATCGAGCTGGTCAAGCTGGGCTGGAAGCAAGGGATATTGATATGAAGCGAATTTTTAAAATGGGCAAACTCTAAAAATCCATTCTGCCGGCACCCCGCGAATATTCTTTATTTCCCTTTATCTTCCTTGGCCGGCCCCACGTCTTCATAATCTCTTTTGAACCTTTCCCAATTCAGCGGTTCGGTCGCGCCCGATTTGTATACGGAAATTTCTTCCTTTTCATAATCGATATGGGCAACCAATTTACGCCCGGTTTGTATTTCCCTGATCTCCCTTTTCACGTCCGCCATTTTTCGCTTTCCTCCATTTCTATTTTATTAAATCCAAGCGCTCGCCGGGTCCTGACTGAGCAGGGCCCTGATGAATTCATCCCCGCGCAGCAGGCCGTAACTTCCCCGCCCGCAAGTCTCCTCGTTGAACTCGGCGATGCCGTCGGGCGTTTCGCCGGGGCGCTGGATCAGGAACGGGACCGCGTCGCGGGTGTGGGTGCGCACGGCGCACGGCGTCGCGTGGTCGGGGAGCAGGGCGATGGCCACCGGCTCTTTCATTGTCGCCGTGCATTCAACGATGGGCCGGACCAGCCGCTGGTCCAGCGCCTCGATGGTGCGCACCTTGAGTTCGGCGTTGCCCTCGTGCCCGGCCTCGTCGCTGGCCTCGACGTGCAGGAAGACGAAATCCAGGCCCGCCAGCGCGTCGCAGGCCGCCTGCGCCTTGCCCTCATAATTCGTATCATATAAGCCGGTGGCTCCCGGGACATGGATCGGTTCCAGCCCGGCGTAAACGCCGATACCGAAGATCAGGTCGACCGCCGAGATGACGGCGCCGCGCAGGCCGTACAGCTCCCGGAAGGTTTTCATCCGCGGGCGGTTGCCCGGCGACCAGGGCCAGATCGAGTTTCCCGGGTCCTTGCCCCGGGCCCGGCGTTCGCGGTTGACCGGATGGTCGCCCAGGACGGCCTGGGAGCGGATGATCAGCTCGGACAGCAGCCCCGCCGTTGCGCTTTTCCTTCCCTTGGGACGCGGCATGACGTCCATGAACGGCGTGCCCGGGACGTCGTGGGGCGGCGTGCAGGCAAAATCGTTCTTGCCGTCCTTGATGACCAACAGGTGGCGGTAGCTCACGCCGGGATGAAAGCGGACGCGAGGGGTCGCTAGCTTCCCATTCAGGGCGGCGACCAGCTGCAGCGCTTCCTCGCTGCTGATGTGGCCGGCCGAGTGGTTCTTGATCTTGCCGTCTTCGATGCAGATGAGGTTGCAGCGCATGGCCAGGTCGCTGGCGGCGAGATCGACCCCCATGCTGGCCGCCTCCAGGACGCCGCGGCCCTCGTATACCTTGTGCACGTCGTAGCCCAGGACGGCCAGGTTGGCCACCTCGCTGCCGGCGGGCATGTCGTCGGGGACGGTGACCAGCAACCCGCACCGGCTTTGGGCGCAGAGGCGGTCGATCGACGGCGTGCGGGCGGCCATGAGCGGGGTTTTGCCGCCCAGCTTCTCGACGGCATAGTCGGCCATGCCGTCGGCAAGGATGATGATGGTTTTCATGTGCCCCCTGGGGTGAACCCGGCTAAGAATAGTTCTCCCGCAAAAAATCCTTGAATTTCGCGTAGTCATTCGCCATGGCCACGGACGACTCCTCCTTGTCCTCGATACCCTGGAGGCTGGGCGGCAGGGGAGGGTCGAAGCCGAGGATGGCGCGGATCTCTTCGGGGAATTTCGCCGGGTGCGCGGTTTCCAGGGAGACGCACAGGCGGCCGGCGTCGGGCGCGGCCTGCTGCAGGTATTTCTGCAAGCCGGCCCAGCCCACGGCGCCGTGGGGCTCCAGCAGCAGGCGGTTTTTCTCATAGGCGGCGCGGATGGCCTGCCGCGTCTCCTCGTCGCTGACGCTCACGGCGAACAGGTCCCGGCGCAGGCGCCGCATGTCGGCGGGCTCGCCGATATTGCCTTTTTCGTCCATGCGTCCCCCGTAGAGGTCGACCAGGCGCGCCAGGTTGCTGGGATGGCCGACATTCATGGCGCTGGAGATGCAGTTGCGCGAGGGCTCGATGATCTGATAGGCGCCGCTGGCCATGAACTTGGGAAACTCGTCGTTTTCATTGGTGGCGATGACCAGGCGCTCCAGCGGCAGGCCCATGCGCATGGCGAGGACACCGCCCATCATGTCGCCGAAGTTGCCGGAGGGCACGGCAAAGGTGGCCGGCTCGCCCGGCCGGCGGCTCAAGCGCGAGTAGGCGTAGAAATAATATACGGTCTGGGGGACCAGGCGGCCGATGTTGATGGAATTCGCCGACGAGAGCGGCAGGTGGGCCAGCGCCGGGTCGGAAAACGCCTCCTTGACCAGGGCCTGGCAATGGTCGAACTTGCCTTCCACGGAGATGACGCGGATGTTCCCGCTTAAGGTGGTCATCTGCTTGCGCTGGCGCGGTGTCACCTCTTTTTCCGGGAACAGGACCAGGACGCGGATGTTGTCCAGCCCGAAAAAAGCGTTGGCGATGGCGCTGCCCGTGTCTCCCGAGGTGGCGGTCAGGATCAGCAGCTTCTCCTTTCCCTGGAGCAGGTAATAATGGATCAGCCTGGCCATCAGCCGGGCGGCGAAATCCTTGAACGAGGCCGTCGGCCCCTGGTCCAGGCGCATGACGTAGCGCCGGTCGGCCACGAGTTCCAGGGGGACGGGGAAGTCATAGGCGTCGCGGCACAGGGCGGCCAGGTCGCGGTCGGGTATCTGGCCGGCCAGGAATTTCCCGCAGACGGTGCGGGCGATCTCGTGGTACGGCATACCGGCGAAGCCGGCGATCTCGCCCGCGCTCAGCGCCGGGACGCGCTGGGGCATGTACAGGCCCTTGTCGGGAGCCAGCCCTTTGAGCAGCGCCTCGCGGAAGGTCGCTTTTTCCGCCCGGCGGTTGGTCGAATAATAGGAGATCGGTTTTTCCATGGTCTCGTTCAGCCCCTTGTTTTTATTTGTTCGCCCCGGGCCCGGCCGCCGTCATTTTTAAACTTTTTCGCGGCCGTGTCAAGACGGCGGGGAAGAACGGCGGTTTGACTTTTATTTTCCCCTATGCTATTCAAAATTGCACCGGCCGGGCTTTTTCCAGGGGAGCGACCGCGGCGATGGGACTCCAAGCCGGCGGCCGGGCCGAGGAAATCCATATCCAGGGAGATGAACATGAGCGATGCGGATCCCAAGGGCGTCGAACGGTATATCCAGATCGGCCGGGAAAGCATGGCGCGAAGAAAAAAGTTGAGAGCGGAAATGCGCCAGGCGCGTTTCGACACCATCGCCGTCCACGGCATGTACTCGGTCGAAGAAGCGTTCCTGCAGGGGCAGGGAGGGGTCATCGAGCCCGTCTTCCCCTCGACCTCGCAAGGCTACCGCGACAGCGACGAGATGGAGGCCGGCCTGTCCTACAAGATCCCCACCTGGTGCTACTCGCGCATCATCAATCCCACGATCTCATACCTTGAAGACACCCTCTCCCTGCTCGAAGCCTACGGGTGCCCCGGCGACGCCTCGGGCTACGCCACGGCTTCGGGAATGGCGGCGATCAAGCAGGCGATCGAGCCGTTGCTGGTCCTCCCGGAAAAGGGCGGGAGCGAGGTCAACTTCGTCTCTTCCGCCCAGGTCTATGGCGGGACCTTCCAGCTGTTCAACGTGCGCATGAAGGAACGCCAGGCGGTGGTCCGCTGGGTGGCCAAGCCCTGGGAAAACGGGGAGTGGGAAGAACGGGTCGACCAGAACACCCGCTTCCTGTACACCGAGATGCCCTCCAACCCGCAGCAGGCCTGTTCCGATCTCCAAGCCCTGGCCAAGCTGGCCCACAGCTTCCAGATCCCGCTGATCGTCGACAGCACCATCGCCACCCCGGCGCTGATGCGCCCGCTGCAGCACGGCGCGGACGTCGTCGTGCAATCCCTGACCAAGACCATCGGCAGCGGCGGCGCCGCCATCGGCGGCGCCATCATCGCCCGCCACGACCTGGCCAGCCGGCATCTCGCCGACGAAGCCAGGGCCGATTACGCCACCTGGCTGAAATTATGGCCGGGGCGGGATTCGGGCGGCTGCATGTCCCCGCTTTCCGCGTTCTTCTTCCTCAATGAGGTGCGCACGCTGCGCATCAAGGTCGATTGGTTTTCGCAGAATACCATGGCCGTGGCCGAGTTCCTGGCCCGGCATCCCAAGGTGGAAAGGGTCGATTACCTGGGACTGAAGGAACACCCCCTGCACGACCTCGCCGCCCGCTATATGCGCCTGGTCGACAGCGACCGCCCGGTTTTCGGGCATTTGCTCTCCTTCACCATCAAGGGCAGCGCCGCGGACGCCCGCCGCTTCTTCGACAGCCTGCAGCGGATATTCCGGGCCACCGACCTGGGAAGGATCAAGTCGGTCGCCACCATCCCGGCCATCTCCACCCACCAGCAGCAGGGGGACGAGGGGAGGCGGCTGGCGGGCATCCCGCCCACCATGGTCAGGCTCTGCGTCGGCGGCGAACACGCCGACGACATCATCAAGGACCTCGACCAGGCGCTGAAAAAAATATGATGCAGCCGCCGCCAAGCGCCTGCCCCCGCGTCGCGCCCGCATGAAGCGCGCGTGGTCCTGCATGGCCGCCGCGATCCTCGCCGCCGCCGTTGCCGTTTCCTGCGCCGCCAAGACCGACAGGGAGCTCATTGCCGCCGCCATCGATGACATGGCCGCCCGCGTGGAAAAAAAAGACGCTGCCGGCGTGGTCGCCCACCTCGCCGCCGGCTACCTGGATTACGAAGGGCGCGACCGCGCCCGGACGGCGGCCATGATCGAGGAGTATTTCGGCCGCTACCGGGGCATCAAGGCCAAGCTGCTGGCGTCGCGCATCGCCATGGGCGAGGCGGGCACCGCCAGCGCCGAGATCGACGTCTCCCTCTACAGCGGAGTGGCGGCGGCGCTGCGCAAGGCGGTCGGCTTCAGCGGCGAGAATTACCGTTTTTCCTGCGCTTTCCGCAAGAACGGCAAGTGGCTGGTCAGCGAGGCGCGCTGGGAATCCATCCCCATGGAAAGCCTGTTCCCGGAATCCTTGAAAATACTGCGGGAGTTGTTCCCGAACCTGTGAACGGCGAGTGAGGATAAAGGAGGAACGGTGACCATAAAGTCGATCCGAACGGAAAAGGACCTTGACGAGGCGCTATACGCCTTTCGCGCCAGCCGCATCATCCTCAGCGCTTTCGAGCTCGGCCTTTTCTCCCGGCTCGGCGACAAGGCGCGCCCGGCGTCGCGGCTGGCGGAGCTGGCCGGCGTGGATCCCCGGGCCTGCGAGCGGCTGCTCAACGCCCTCTGCGCCCTGGGGCTGATGAAAAAAACACGCGGCCGCTTCCGCAACGCGAAAATTTCCCGGGAAACCCTGGTGCCGGGGCGGCCGCGCTTCCGCGCCGGCCTGGCCCACAGCGCCGGGCAGTGGCGGAGCTGGAGCACCCTGAGCGAGGCGGTGCGCTGCGGCACCGCCGTCGCTGTCCGCCCGGCGGCGAGCGATGAAAAACGGCGGCGCGGCTTCATCGCCGCCATGGATGAACGCGCTGCGGCGCAGGCGCCGCGCATCGTCCGCCTGCTCGACCTGGCGAACGTAAGGCGCAGCCTGGATATCGGCGCCGGCTCCGGCGCCTATTCGCTGGCCCTGGCCCGCGCCGTGAAGACCCTGCGCGCCACGGCGTTCGACCTGCCCGACGTACTGGACCTGACCCGGGAATACGTGCGGCGCGCGGGGATGCTGCGGCGCTTCGCTTTCGTCGCCGGCGATTTCAACAGCGACGGCTTCGGCACGGGCTATGACCTGGCGCTGCTCTCGGCCATCGTGCACATGAACGACGCCGGGCAGAACCGGCGCCTCATCGCCCGGGCCGCCGCCGCCCTGAACCCGGGCGGGCAGCTGGTCGTCCAGGATTACATCATGCGTCCCGACCGCACCCGGCCGGCGGCGGGGGCGTTCTTCGCCCTGAACATGCTGGTCGCCACCGCCCGCGGCGACAGCTACACCGCGGCCGAGATCGGGTCATGGATGCGCGCCGCCGGCCTGCAGAGGATTAAACAGATCAAGACCCCGTTCGACGCGTCGCTGCTGGTCGGCTGGAAAGGCTAGGCGATGGCGGAGCGGACCGCGAAGGGGAGTATCATGCCCAAGATGTATTTTTTGCTTTTCATCGTCATTGCCCTGAGCGTCTACGCCGGGATGCACGCCTTCATCTACTGGCGCATCGCCGGCGGCCTCTCCCTGCCCGGCGGGCAGCGCCTGGCGCTCAAGCTGCTGCTGGTCGCCGGCGCCCTGGCCTTCGTCAGCGCCGAGTTCCTCACCCGCCTGACCCCGATGGTATCCCTATTTATTCGCCGGCTCGGTCTGGCTGGGCGTGCTCGCCATCTCCCTGGCCGCGTTCCTGCCGGAGCTGCTCCTCTCCCTGGTGTTTCCCCAGCAGCGCCGGCTGTTCGTCCTGGGCGCGCTGGCGGTCGTATTGGTCATCGCGGCCTACTCGGTCGTGAACGTGGCGCGGGGCCCGGTCTGGCGCGACGTGAAAATTCCGCTGCGCAACCTGCCCCGGGAGTTGGAGGGGTTCACCATCGTCCAGCTCAGCGACCTGCACCTGGGCAACCTGGCCACGCGCGGCAGGCTGGGGCGGATCGTGCGCAGCGTCAACGCCGCAAAACCCGACCTGATCTGCGTCACCGGCGACACGCTGGACGGGGATATCTGCCGGGATGAAGGGTATTGCGAGATCCTGGACGGTCTGCGGGCTCGCCACGGGGTGGTGGCCATCACCGGCAACCACGAATTCTACGCCGGAATTGAAAAGTTCATGGAGCTGGCGCGGCGCAGCCACTGGCGGGTCTTGCGCAACCAGTCCTGGGTCATCGACGGCAGGATCGCCATCGCCGGGCTGGAAGAAGATACGGCCGAGCGCTTCAAGCTGCCCGGCCCCGACCTGGACGCCGCGCTGCGCGAAGTTGCCGTCCGGCATCCCCAGGGTGCTGCTGTACCACCGCCCGGCGCGGTTCAAGGAAGCGGTGGCCAAAGGGGTCGACCTGCAATTGTCCGGCCACACGCACGCCGGGCAGATCCCGCCCATGGACCTGCTGGTCTGGCTCGTTTACAAGTATCCCGCCGGGTTGTACCGGCTCGGCCTCTCCCACATATACACGTCGCCGGGCACCGGCACCTGGGGGCCACCCATGCGCTTTTTGTCGCGCTCGGAGATGACCCGGCTGGTCCTGACCGCCGGCGACCGGGCCAGCGAGCCCCTGGAAAAGTAGCTGTCGTTCGGGAGGACAAGGATGAACTACACGCTTTTCGCCATCGCCTGCTATATCGTCGATGAGGGGACTGCAGGTCCTGTTCGTCGAATACCTGGACAAGTTGTGGTACAAGGTGGTCATCAAGTCGGTGACCGTGGCCATGCTGTACGCCGCGCTGGCCAGCCTGGTCGTATGGTACGAAAAGATCAACCTGCTGGGGTTCGACCCGGCGAAATAGGAACCGTGGTCAGCCGGGCTTGATGCCCAGGCTTTCCATCTTATAGCGCAGCGTGGACTCGGATATGCCGAGATCGCGGGCCGCATGCGTGCCGACAAAGCGATTTCTTTCCAGGGCTTCGCGGATCAGGTCCCTTTCGTATTCGCGGAGCTTCTCCGGCAGGGGCAGTTTCGCAACGTTTCCTGCATGACGGGGCTTCCCCGGGGCGAGCACCGGCAGATCGTCCTCGCCGATCCGCTCCCTGCGGCAAAGGATGACCGCGCGTTCGAGGATGTTCTCCAGTTCGCGGACATTGCCCGGGAAATCGTACATGGCCAGCGCATGCAGCGCCTTCTTCTCGATGCCGCGGATCGCCTTCCTCTCCCGGACTGCGAATTTCTTCAGGAAGTGCTCGGCCAGGAAGGGGATATCTTCACGCCGCTGGCGCAGCGGCGGCATGGAAATGGGGATGATGTTCAGGCGGAAGTATAGATCCTCGCGGAAAGAGCCCTTCTGCACCTCCATGGCCAGGTCCTTGTGGGTGGCCGAGATCAGGCGGATATCGATGGCGAGCGGGCGGTTGGAGCCCAGGCGCACGATCTCCCGCTCCTGGATGACCCGCAGCAGCTTGATCTGAGTTTCCATGGGCAGGTCACCGATCTCGTCCAGGAAGATCGTGCCGCCGTTGGCCTCCTCGAAGCGGCCGGCCCGGCTTTTGTCGGCCCCGGTGAAGGAACCCTTCTCGTGGCCGAACAGCTCGGCCTCGATCAGCGTAGCCGGCAGGGCGGCGAGATTGACCTTGACGAAGGGGCCATCCTTGCGGGGGGATGAGAAATGGATGATGTTGGCCAGTATTTCCTTGCCGGTGCCGCTTTCTCCGGAGATCAGCACCGTCGCCTCGAAGTCGGCCACGCGCATCGCCAGGTTGAGCGTCTCGCTCATGACCTGCGAATGGAAGACGAAATTCTCCGCCGTATAACGGCCTTGCAATTTTTCCTGCAAGCGGGAATTCTCCCTCGTCAGGACGGCTTTCCCGGTCGCTTCCTCGACCAAGTGCAGCAGCACGTCCAGTTCGAACGGCTTGGTCACGTAGTAGAATACGCCCAGCTTGAGCAAACGCACCGCGCGCTCGATCTCCCCGAAGGCAGTCATGATGATCACCGGCACCAGGGGGTTCGCTTCCTTCATCCGGCGGAAAACCTGTTCCCCGTCCATGCCCGGCAGCTTGAAGTCGAGCAGCACGGCATCGGGTGCCTGCGCCTGAAAGGATTCCAAGCCCGATTCGCCGCTGAAGGAGAGTCGGCTGGAGAACCCCTTCTGCCGGAAGAATTTTTCGAGGGTCCGGGCCGCCCCCTCCTCGTCTTCGATGATCAACAGCTGGCGGCGATTCTGCATTTGGCCCTATTGTATCATAACAGGATCACGAATTCGGCGCCCTGGCCCTCCATGCTCTGGACATCGATCTTCCCGCCCAATTGTCCGATGATCCTCCTGGAAAGCGCCAGCCCGATGCCGCTGCCCCTGGACTTGAACGACACGAACGGGTCGAAGATAAATTTCAGATGTTCTCGGCGTATCCCCTGGCCGTCGTCATGGATGGCAATGCGCGTCTTGCCCTTGTGCGCTTCCACGCGGATCGCGACGCGGGTAGCGCCTGCTTCGACCGCATTGCGGACGATATTGTCCAGGACCTGGGCGATCAGGCCCCGGTCACTGAGCAGTGGGGGGAGGGCTCCGAGGTCGGCGGCGATGTCCAGCCGGCATGCGTCATTCTGCCAATTCGTCCGCAAGGCCTCGCTGATCTCAGCCCAGTCGATCGTCTCTCGGCGAATGCGGATTTCGTGGGTCAGGCTGGAAAAGCGCTCGACGATGTCCCGGATGCGCTGGATCTCTTTTTTGAGGGAGCGGCTGTGAAAAGCGGCCTCGCTGTCGTCGGGATCGAGCAAGGGCTCAAGCATCTGGAAGCTCAGGTACAGGGAATTGAGGGGGTTCCGGATCTCATGGTTGATCCCGGCCGTGATCAGCGAGATCTCCTGTATCCTTTCCTTCTCTTCCTTTTCCTTTTGGATCTCGCTTTCCTTGCGGCCCATCTGGCGGTTGAAACTGTACAGGAACGATACCAGCACGAGGACGATGGCGGACTGCAGCAGGGTCAGCAGCAGGAGGTTTTTTCTTGCCGCCTGGCGGATCTCGCCGATCACCGCGAAATGATACCCGATGCGGCGGCTAGCGCGCGCCCGATGGCGCGTCCAGCACGGCCGCCACTTCGATGATCTCTCCCAAGGGCGAAGCGAATGTCGTCACCGCCTGGATCTTGCTTCCCAGCGGCAGGTAGCCCTCGTATTTCGAGGCGGCATGCAACAGGCGCCCCGACCGCTTGAGCGCGACGAACACCACCTGATCGTTGGCGAAGATCTCATCCATGAAACGGACCAGCGGCGCCTCGCCGCCGGCCAACAGCTGAGTGGCGGCTTTCGCCAGGACCTTCTCGATGGTCTGGCCCTCGGAGACGGCCAGCTCCAGGGTCCTGGCCTCGACCGCGCGGCGATTGTGCAGGTTCAGGAAATAAAAGACGCCGATGCTGGCTGCGCTGAGCGCGATGACGATGGCGGAGTAGCGGGCGCTGGATTTCACCCTCGGCCTCGGCCGCCGGGTCCCTTCCTGTTTCCGCGTCCTGCCTGCGAGCCCTTCTGGCTCCAAAGTGGAAATCCCTTGCGGTCGCGCAGGACCAGGCGTTCGCCTTGAAAAGAGAGCTCCCTGGCGATCAGATAGGGTGTGCCTTCGCCGGTATCCAGCAGGGAGCCCTGGATGTGGATCTTCATGCCCACGGCGATATCGTTGTTGAAAAACCACTGCGGGCAGACCTCCACCCGAACCCGGCGCTGGTCGTCAGCCAGGATCGTCAGGACGAGGAAGTTCGACTTCTTGCCGTACACGTCCTCGTAACCGAGGTTCTGCACGGTGCCCTGGATATCGGCCATATTCTGGGGGTCGAAAAAATGGAACGCGCCCGCCTGCGCCGCGAGCGCCGAAGCCAGGGCCAGGAACAGGGCTAGCGCAGCCTTCATTTTGTTCATTTGGTTAGAACGCATATCCTATGCCGCAGGTGAAGGCAATGAAATCGTACCGGAAATACGGATCGTTGGAACCGTTCTTCCGGTAGCTGCCTCTGAGGGAAACGTCCAACCTGCCGAACGATCGGCTTACGGCAGCATTGACCTGGGCCAGGGTATCGGAGCGGAATGCCTCCGGTTTGATCGGATTGCCGTCGAGGTCCAGGGCGGTGATCCCCTGGTATCTCTTTGCCGAAGCGGAAACATCGATGGACACCTCAAGGCCCGGGATGGCTTCGGTCTTGATGCCCAGGGCCAGCCGCGTCCCTTCCCAAAAAAAATCCTCGTCCATCTTTCCAGGCCCATTCCGTGGTGCTGATGGCCTGGATCCCCTGCAGGGGTCTCTGGTTTTTCCGGTATAAGAACTCGGCGATCAGCCCCGTCTTGAAGCCGATCCCCTGGGCGATCCTCAAGGCAACAAAGGGCTGGGGAATGGCCAGGTCGATCGTGGCGGGAACCAGTGACGTTTTCGTCTCGGGCCCCGGGAGCGACGGATCGCTAGGAGCATCGGGATCCGGGGGAATGGGCTCCGGGGGCAGAGGCGGAGAAGGCGGGTCGGGGGGGGCCGGATCGGGGGTGCCGCGGCGGTTGCGAGGTTCGCTGCTGGCGGCAGTGGCGGCCGGGGCGGCTTCTCGCGTGCCGATGGCGTCCGTGGTCACCGCGACCATGGTGGCGATGTGAGGGAACACCAGGTAATTCATTCCCAGCGTGAGCCGGATGGTGGTCTGGGTTTTGAAGAACGTGCTCATCTCCCAGAACGCGCCCAGGCGCAGCCGGTCGTACGAATCCTCGTTCAGGTAGTTGCTGTGACGGACACTCAGCCCCAGCCTGCCGAACAGATGATCGGCGAACATGTGCTTCACTCCGACCGAGAGGCCGGGGATCAGTGAATTCATAGCGGACATGTCGCCCTGGAATTGCACCAGACTGAGATCGGGTGAGACGAACAGGGAGCTGCGCTTGGATATCATTTTATAGATACTGAACCCTCCTGAAAACATGGATGAGTTCAGCTGGTTGTTGCTGCGATAGACCTTGCCGTCGGCGTTAAGGAATAAATTGAACGACGGGGTGGTGAATTCCAGTCCCAGCCCGGGCGAGACGGTCGTGTCGCCGATGTTGGACGAGTCCCAGAATATATTATTGGAATAGCTATAGTCCATATATGGGGAGAGCGTAAGCTTGCTCTCGGCCGCGCAGGGCAGGCTACCCCAGAAAAGCATAAAAAACAGGGAGAGCCAGGCCCTCCCCGTGTACGTGTTGTTGGCGAGCGGGCGCATCATCCCCGTTCAGTGCTTGCCTTTGATGCGGCGATTGCGGTTCTGGTTGGCGTTCGGGACCGCCGGGTCGCATGGATTCGGCCCATTGCTGTTGGCCCAGTTGTTGGTCCAGAGATAATTGTAGTTGTAATTATAGGGGCCACCTCCCTGCTTGTTGGCGTTTTTATGCATGTACCCCGTGCTTTGACTGGAAGCCCTTCCCGTCCCGTGGGTGGACCCAGTCCGGATCCAGGCAATTGGGTATGCCGTCGTTGTCGGAATCGCGAGCCAGGTCATTGATGCCGTCGCAATCCTCGTCGACGAAGCCAAAGCGCTGCAGGATGGTTTTTTGCGTCAGCGGTTCCGCTGAACCCAGCATTCTCGCTGGCCGCGAACGCCAGGGCGGTTAAAAGTAATTCCTGCCGCAAACATGGAAACAAGACGAAAAATTTTCATTGTCAACCTCCTTGATGTCAACTCATTCATTCGATAGCAAGAAGGATGCCAATTCATTAGCCCTTGTTTGCAGAAGATTCTCGCGTTCAATGAAATTTTACCGCATTGGTTTTTGCGATTTTTCGCAGTTTTCCGCGAGGAAAGAGTACGACAGGATGGCTCATCTGATTTAGTATATCATAATCAAGATAAAAAACAGTCCCGGTTTTGGCAGAACCAATGCCCGGCCGGGCTAGCGCTTGGCCCTGGCTTCGGCGATCAGGCGCTCGACCCGCTGTTTTTCGCCCTCCGGGATCTTGGCGAAGAATTTATCGCGATATTCCAGAAAGCAATCCAGGGCCTCGCCGGCGCGCCCGGTTTCCAGCAAGGTGATGCCCAGGTTGAGTAACGCCAGGTCGAAATCGGGCTTGATGGCCAGGGCCTGCCGCCAGGCGGCGATGGCCTCGGCGCCGCGGCCGGCTTTCTTGTGGATGATTCCCAGGCCGTTCCAGGCGGAAAAAAGACGGGGATCGATGTCCAGGGCTTTTTTAAAGTTGCCCTCGGCCAGGGCAAGCTCCTCCGGCTTGCGGCTTTGCGAAAAAAGGGCCAGGTGCACGCCGCCGATGTTGCTGTAGACGGCGGCGTTGTTGCGGTCCAGTTCCAGGGCGCGGGCGTAGTTTTTTAAGGCCTTGGCGAAATCCCCCCCCTGGTAATAGGCGATGCCGAGGAAATTGAATTTTTCCGGGTCGAAATCCTCGCGGGCGACGCACCGCTCGAGGATGGGGATCGCCCGCCGCCATTCGCCGCTGTCGGCGAGGACGATCCCCAGCTTGGACAGCAGGAGGATGTTGTCCGGATTTTTTTCCAGCCCCTGCTCCAGGACCCGGACCGCCTCCCGGGGTTTCCCCATTTCCTTGTTCATGGTGGCCAGGTGGGTGTAGGCCAGGATGAAGCTCGGGCTGGCCGCGATCACTCCCAGCAGCGTCTTCTCGGCGCCGGGAAAATCGCCGTCCTGGAACTGGCCGACAGCGTCCAGCAATCGGCTTTGCAGCGGCAGCAGGGTCTTCAGGTCGTCCTTCTCCGTATATGTCCTTTGCCGCTTCCCGGAACGGTTCTCCGCGATGTAACCCAGGGATCTCAGTCGTTCCAGGGTTTCCGGGTCCACGCGTTCCTCGCGGACCGCCGCCTGCGGATTGGTCAGTTTCCTGATCAGCCGGTTCAGTGCGTCCTTCAGCTGCCCGATCTTGCTGCCGGCGGCCAGGTTGTGCTCCTCGCCCATGTCCTTGCCCAGGTCGTAGACTTCCTTGATCGGCAGGTCGATGAACTTGGTATCGCCGGAGATCAGGCCGCGCAGGGGGGCCCAGTCGCGGTTCAGGTAGGCGGTCAGGGATTCAAAGTAAATTTCCCTGGATTTTCGTTTGCCGGCCGCGACGATATCCAAGAGGGATTCCCCCTGCACGTGGGGCGGGACCTTCAAGCCCAGGACCGAGCAGAGGGTCGGAAAAATGTCCGCATGGCAAACGTTCCCGGCGAAGGTCGCCGGCTTGCGCCCGGGAATATAGAGGAACAGCGGCACATGCATGGTGTTGTTGTAGGCGAAATAGGAGTGGGTATCCTCGCCCTTCTCGCCCAGGGCTTCGCCGTGATCGGCGGTCAGGACGATCACGGTCTTTTCCAGGAGCCGCTTGGCCTTCAAAAAGTCGAACAGCTTGCCCAACTGGGAGTCCGCGTAGGCCACCTCGCCCGAGTACGGGTCGTCGGCGTATTCTTCCTTGAAGGGGGAGGGGGGCAGGTAGGGCTGGTGGGGGTCGAACAGGTGCACCCACCCGAACCACTTGCCCCGCTGGGCGCCGATCCAGGCCAGCGCCGGGGCGACGACCTTCTCGGCCGGCCGCTCGGCGAAGAAGAATTCGCGTTCGTTGCGCGTGCCGTAATAATCGTCATAGAGGTCGAAACCCTGGTCCAGGCCGAAACGGGAATCCAGCGGAAAGGCGCCGATAAAGGCGGCGGTCGCATAACCGGAACGGCGCAGGAGCTGGGGGACGGTCAGGAATTTCTTGCCCAGCTTGAAGCCGGTGTTGTCGCTGATCCCGTGATAAAGCGAGGTGGCGCCGGTGAGGATGTTCGCGTGCGAAGGCAGCGTGACCGGGTTGTGGGCGAAGGCGCGGGTGAACACCAGCGAGCGGGCGGCGAGGGCGTCCATGTTCGGCGTCTTGACGTGGCGGGGGTCGAGGCAGCCGACCCGGTCATAGCGCAGGGTGTCGATGGTGACGAGGAGCACGTTGAAAACCGGTTCCCGGCCCGCCGCCGGACCGGGAAAAAGCAGCGGCAGGAAGATGATCAAGATAAGTAGTTGTGCCGTTTTCCAATGTCTGGGCATTTTTCGCGACCTCGCAGACGGATTATATCATCTGCCCGGATGAAGTAACAGTGGCTGCGCCGGCCGCGGTCCCTTCGAGTGGGCTTCAGAATTCCACCTCGGCATACCATCCCTTGGAGACGATCTTCGTGCCGGCGGGCAGCGAGAGCCGGCGCAGCGTGTCGATGATCTCTTTTCCCCTCTTGTCGCCGGCCAGGCGCGGCACCCCGTACAAGGGGCCTTCGTCATCGATGGTGAAGGGGATGAGCTCGATGCGCTTGAGCTTCGCCTGGTTGACGGTCAGGCGCAGCATGACGCCCTCGAAGATCTGGGGCGGGTCGCGGCGGTCCCACACGGAGACGTTGGTCGGCCGCGCGATCTCGCTGTCCCGCTGGTGGATCAGGTCGACCGGGATCTTGTCCGGGGTGCGGTATTGGTAGATGAAGTTGCTCAGGCTGAAGAAGATGGGCTTGCCCTTGTAAAATTCGATCGCGCGCAGGACGTGCGGCCCGCTGCCGATCACCATGTCGGCGCCGGCGTCGATCGCCCGCCGGTACATGACCTGGTCGTTCGCCGGCGTCGTGTCCTGGATGCCGTAGGCGCGGCTGTGGCTGACGTCGTGGTTGTGCAGGGCGACCATGACGACGTCGTTGTGCCGCTTGGCCATCACGATGTCGTCCTCCATCCGGCCCACGTCGCCGGCGAGCAGCCCCTCGACGGCCTCGACCTTGCCGTCGGCCGCGGCGACCAGGATCTCCGCCGGGTCGATGGTGGCCAGGCTGGGGGAACCGGCGTCGCGGCTGCGGTATTTCATGGTCCAGTAGCGCATGTAGGAGAGCGTGGCGAAGGTCGTTTTTTGGCTCTGGGTCCCCATCGTCCCCGGCGCATGCGCCGCGTCCAGCGTCAGGCCGGCGCCGGCATGGGTGATGCTGGCGCGGTCGAGCGCCTTCAGGCAGTCGGCGAGGCCCTCCGGCCCGAAGTCCAGGGCGTGGTTGTTGGCCATGCTCACCAGGTTGATGCCGATGGCGGCGACCTCCCAGGCGAACTCCAGGGGCGCCCGGAAATTATAGAACGGGCGCTGGAGCTCGGGATGGTCGTTGATGGAGAACTCGAGGTTGCCGTAGGCGATGTCGGCCTCCTGCATGATGCGCAGGAGCTGCCGGCGGTCGGGCTCGCGCAGGCCGCTGATCTGCTCGTTGAAGATCATGTCGCCGACGCAGGTGATGATGATGTCCCCTGGCTCCTCGCGCAGCAGGCGCGTGACGCGAGCCTCCCAGTCCAGCGGGGCCGCGGCTGGCGCGGGATGGATGCGTCGGTTGTACACGGACCGGCTCTGGTCCCAGGTCAGCTTCGTTTCCCCGGCCGCCAGCGGCGCGGAAAACACCAGGAGCCAAATGCCGATCGCCAGCCCGGCGCGACAGCCGTGCTTTTTGCATAGCGGGTCGTTACTGATCTTCATTGTCGTCCTCCTTTTCATGAGAGATATTCGCGTTGAACTATCCCGGGTTATTATAGGCGATAGAAAAAATATTTTCACTATTGACAATTGAAAATAATTATTCTATTCATAACGCTATGAACGCTCCCAACTGCATTTTATCGGCAAGATGAATTTATTAAAATAAAAAAAATCGATGGAGGAAAGATGAAACAACGGCTTTTGCTGGTTTGTGCATTGCTTTTCCTGGCAGCCGGGCTCTCCGCCCAGCAGACCACGGCCGACATTTACGGCACCGTGGTCCTGCCCGACGGTTCGGCCATCCCCGGGGTGATGGTGACCATGACTGCCGACGTCCTGGGCACGCAGACCGCGGTGACCTCGGAGGAAGGCAACTTCCGTTTCCTGCGGCTGCAGCCCGGCAATTATGAGCTGAGGCTGGAGTTGGACGGCTTCAAGACCGTCATCCGCAAGGGCATTCGCCTTTATGCCGGCAAGAATCTCACCCTGACCATCCCCATGGAGACGAGCTCCATCAAGGAAGAGATCGTGGTCACGGGCAAGGCCAACGTGGTCGACACCCGGCGCACCACCGTGGGCATGAACGTCACCAAGGAAGCGCTGCAATCACTGCCCAGCGCCCGCAACCCCTGGTCGGTGCTCAGCCTGGTGCCCGGTATCATGACCAACACCGCCGACGTCGGCGGCAACGAGTCCGGGCAGCAGTCGAACCCCAATGCCGGCGGCAGCAGCTCGGCAGACACCGTCTGGAGCGTCGACGGCATCGACAACAGCTCACTATCCACAGTGGGCACATCGACCGGCTACCTCGACGTGAACAACTACGAGGAATTGCAGGTCTCCGTGGGCTCCACCGACATCACCGCCCAGACCGGCGGCGTGCAGATCAATTTCGTCTCCAAGCGCGGCGGCAACCGCATCGGCGGCGATTTCCACCTGTACGCCGAAGACAAGGCCTGGGAAATGAAGCAGGACGCTCCCGAAGCGCCCCCCGTCACTCCCTACACGGTCCCGGGCATCAACCGCCTCTACCAGTACGGCGCCAGCCTGGGTGGCCCGATCAAAAAAGACAAGTTGTGGTGGTTCGGCACCTGGAGCGTCCAGGACATCCATGCCCGCTCGATGAGCAACGACGAGGCCGCCTATTTCCTGACGAACGGCTACACCAAGCTCAACGCCCAGTTCGGCAACACCTCGGCGGAATTCAGCCTTTCTTATGACAAGAAGTTCAACAACGCCTACCTGCCGAAATCGAGCTATTCGATTTCCCAGGTCACTCCCGACGCCTGGCGCGTGCAGAATATGCCCAACTACTATTGGTACGGCACCCTGCAGCAGATCATGGGCAACCTGATGCTCAACGCCCGGCTCGGCGTTATCAATCAATCGTTCACCTTTGACCCCAACGGCTCCAGCATCGACCCGGTCAGCGGCCACGAAGTGGGCAATGACGGCTATCGCTGGTCCAAATCCTATATCAAGCAAAACGGTTCGGCCAACGACTGGTTCGGCAACATCAAGCAGGTGGACGCCCAGCTCGAAGGCAACCTGTTCGTGGAAAAACTGATGGGCGGCGACCACGAGCTGCGCTTCGGCGTGGAGTACAACACCGCCGACAACGTTTCCAATACCCTGGCCCCCAACCAGCGCATGCTGGCCGGCTCGTACTTCGACGACTTCAGCACATTGTATGGCATTTGGCTGCTGCCGGACAACAAGATCGATATCGCTTTCAAGCGCATGTCCGCCTACCTCTCGGACACGGCGACCTTCAAGCGCCTGACCTTGAGCCTGGGCCTGCGCTACGACCTGCAGCAGGCGCGGATCAACAAGACCGACCTGCCCGGCTTCACCTGGGTGGACAAGAAGGACCCGAGCCATAACGGCGACACGTTCTACCCCGGACCTGCTCGGCCCCTTGACCATTCAGGAATACACGGTGCCCAGTTTCAAGTCCTTTTCCCCGCGCCTCTCCCTGACCTACGACCTCCAGGGCGACGGCAAGAACGTCATCAAGTTTTCCGCGGCCCGCTACGGTTCGCGCGTGGGCACGAGCATCGCTTATCCCCTGTTGCCCACCCGCGAGATCGACATTTACTGGTACGGCAACCCCGGCGATGGCATTCCCACCTATAACGAGCTCGCCTACTATGGCTACAACTACTACGCCTACGCCTATTATACCTCCAATATCGACTACAAGACCGGCCGCACCAACGCCCGCTTCGCCGACGGTTACAACACGCCGCTGCTGGACGAGGTGACGTTGAGCTTTGAAAAGCAGCTGGCCGAGGACCTCGCCGTGTCCGTGACCGGATTCTACAAGAAACAGCACCACCTGGACCGCGAGATCGGCATCATGGAGGACGGGTCGGTCGAGACCAAGGCCAACTGGTACAAGAAGACCACGCAATTGGTGAACGGCACCACCGTTGACGTCTGGGACCGCCTGGCGTCCCGGTGGGATCCTATTTCACCAACTACGGCAGCGGGACCTATAACCGCTACCTGGCCGTGCAGCTGGCCCTGACCAAGAAATTTTCCGACAACTGGATGGGCGACGCCTCGTTCATCTGGCAGGATTGGAAAAATGTCATGGACATCAATGAAACCTTCAACATGACCAATTTTGATTACTTCAACGGCGCCCCTTACTCACCCCGCTCCATTCGCGGAGCCGCGGACGTCTATGTGAACTCGCGCTGGCAGTTCAAGATGTCCGGACTTTACCAATTGCCTTGGAACATCAACCTCACGGCCGTTTTTTCCGCCCAGGAAGGCTATGTCCTCGGCAATTTTGTCCAATCCGCGAAAAAGCTCAAGGGCGGCTCCTACCAGTATCTTTACGAGGCCGGCAAGAAATTCGGCGACGACCGGCTGCCCGCTTTCTGGACCTTGAACATGGGTTTGGAAAAGAAATTCCCTCTCGGCACGGAAGGACGCACCATGGCGACCGTCTTCGTCGACGCCTACAACCTGACCAACAACGCCACTGTATTGGCCAGGGGTGCCCAGTTCGATACTCCGTCCTTCGGCAAGGTCACAAAAGAGCTCAATCCGGGCATTTTCCAATTCGGGTTCCGCTTGAATTTCTGAGGCATTGAAAAACGTGTTCCCGTCATTGGTAGCGGGAACGCCTTACGGTCTGATCCGCGAGTCCCTTCCCGGCGCAGGCCGGGAAGGGGCTTTTTTTGCCAATGCCGGCCCGCACACCGCGGGGGGGAGCGCGAGGGAGAGTCATGAAAAGGAATTTGCGCGAAGAGATAAAGAAAAGTATGGGCGGATTTTCCCGGACCCAGAAGCGGCTGGCGAATTTCCTGCTCGACGACTGGGCGGAGATCCCCCTGCTGTCCATCGAGGCCATCGCCAAAAAATCGGGCGTCTCCATGGCCTCGATCACGCGCTTGTCGCGGCAGCTGGACTGCAAGGGCTTCCACGATTTCAAGGAGCAGGTCAAGGGCGAGCAGATGCGCAGCATCGTCAACCCGGTGGACCGTTTCTTCGCCCTGCAGGCCGACCTGAGCGGCAAGAAGCCGCTGATCCAGGCCGCGCGCCAGGATGTCAAGAACATCAACCGCCTCCTGACCTCCATCAGCGAGGAAACCTTCCAGAAGCTGGTCGACTGGCTCGCCCGCGCCAAGCGCATATTCACTTACGGCGTGGGCATTTCGGCCGTGTTCGCCGACCTGACCGCCTACACCTTCACCCAGATCCAGAAGGAGACCCACAGCCTGGAGGAAGGGCACACGCCGATCGAGGAGAAGATCCTGATGATCCGCAAGGACGAGGTGGTCATCTTTTCGTCATTCTTCCCTTACTCGAAGTGCACGTCCGATTTCGCCCGCCTGGCCCACCAGCGGGGATTGCGCATCGTGGTCCTGTCGGACAACGAATTTTCGCCCCTGGCGCAATACGCCTCTCTGATCCTCAAGATCCCCAGGGAGAACATCCTGTTCACCACCTCGATTTCCGCCCTCTCGGTGCTGCTGAACGCGGTGGCGACCGAGATCGCCCTGAAGCGCAAGGAAGCCCTGGGGCTTTCGCTCAAGGAGCAGGACCGCCAGCTGCGCGCGTTCTATCTTTAGCCGCCCCCCGGCTCCCGATTGCATTCCCCGGCCGCTTGCATTATAATCCCGGCGAGGATCGCTTTACGCGGGCAATGAGGTGTGACAATGAAAAAAAAGGTTCTTTTGCTCCTCTTCCTGGCCGCCGCCGCCTGGCTGACGGCCGCAAAAGTGCTTGTCGTGCAGGTCATGCGCTCCAACCTGCTGGCCCGGCCTGATTTTCTTTCCGCCAGCGTGGCGCCGGTCCAGAAGGGGGCGAAGCTGGAGCTGGTGGAGACGGCGGGCAGCTGGTACCTGGTGCGCGGCGCCGGCGGGCAAAAAGGCTATATCCACCGCTCGGCGGTCGCCGAAAGCAAAGTGACCTTAAGCGGCATCGTGCCCGGGAAAAAAGGAGCCAGCGAAGAAGAATTGGCGCTGGCCGCCAAGGGCTTCAACGAGGGCAACGAGAAAAAACTGCGCGGCGGCAAGGGTTACAATTACGCCGACCTGGAGTGGGTCATGGAGCGGAGCGTCGCCAACGCGGAGCTGGGCGCGTTCATCCGCGACGGGAGGCTGAAATGAAAAAGGTCCTGATCACTCTCGGCCTGGGCTTGTTCCTGGCCTCGCCGACGGCGCCGCTCGATTTCAACAAATTGCTCAAGGCCAAGAAGGCCGTCACCATGGTCTCCAGCGCCACCCACCAGATCAACGAGGAAGAGGAATATTATATCGGCAGGGCCGTGGCGGCCAATATCCTGAGCCAGTACCCGTTGTGGAAGAACGCCGACGCCACCCATTACCTGAACCTGATCGGCAAGGCGCTGGTGCTGCGCTCGGCGCGCCCGGAGATTTTCGGCGGCTACCATTTCAGCCTGCTGGACACCCCGGAAGCCAATGCCTTCTCCGCCCCGGGCGGCATCATTTTCCTGACGCGCGGCATCGTCGACCTCGCCGACAGCGAGGACGAACTGGCCGCGATCCTGGCCCACGAGATCATGCACATCGTGGCCAAGGACCCCCTGAAAGCGATCAAGTCGCAGCGGATGAAGACGCTGGGGACCTTCGCCGCCGGCGAGGCCATGGGCTCCGGCAACGAGGTGCTCGGGATCTTCCAGGAGTCCGTCCTGGACATCAGCGGCACGCTGCTGCAGAAAGGCTACTCGCGCGGCCAGGAAAAGAGCGCCGACCTGGGCGCCCTGGAACTCATGGCCGCGACCGGTTACGAGCGCGCCGCCCTGCTGGCCATGCTCGAAAAAGTCAAGGCGATCGAGAAGAAGAAAGCCAAGGCCTTTTCGGCCCACCCCTCCGCCGCCAAGCGCATCGCCTACGTATCCGCCGGCATCGGCAAGAACGCGCCGGCGGGCGACGGCAAGGAGCGGGCGGCCCGCTTCAAGCAGTTCCTCGACCGCTGAACTTGAAACGCTTCTGGCTCTCGACCGCCCTGATCTTCGCCTGCACCTTCGCCCTGGGAAGCCTGGCCTCCTATCTTTTCGAGAATAAGATCTACGACCAGAAGGTCCGCCTGTTCAGCCGCCCCTGCCCGGCGCCCATCATCCTGGTCGAGATCGACCAGGAAAGCATCGATTTCTACAACCGCAATTTCCAGACCGCCTGGCCCTGGCCGCGCGGCTTTTACGCCCGGGCGGTCGATTTCCTGACCGGCGCCGGGGCCAAGGCCGTGGCCATCGACATGATCTTCAGCGAGCCCAGCCTGTACGGCGGCGATGACGACGAAGCGCTGGCGGCGGCCATGAAAAGATCGGGGCGGGTCTTCATGCCCCTGTTTTTCCTGGGCCAGGAAGGCCCTGGGGGCCGTATCGACGAGATTCGCCCTGCCGGCGGCGCCGGCGCTCTCCCGCCTGCCGTCGAGGGAGGGGAAGGTGCTGCAGCCGCTGCCCGCGATCCGCGCCGCCCTGCGCGGCGCCGGCAACGCCCAGGCGGCGCCCGACCGCGACCGCATCTACCGCCGCCTGCAGCATTTCGTCCGCCGCGGCGGTCGCGTGTATCCTTCCCTGGCGCTGGCGCTGGCGCTGTTCGCCGACCCGCGCCTGTCCCTGGCGGAAATACCGTTCGCCGCGGACGGCGGGCTGAACCTGTATTTCTACCAGCCCCGGAGCTTCCGCCGCCACAGCATATCCGAGCTGATCCAATCCCAGGTGCGCCTGGAAGCCGGGGAAAAGGCTGTCCTGGCGCCGGCGACGTTCAAGGACAAGATCGTGATCATCGGCGCGACCGCCCAGGGCCTGCTCGACAACCGTTCCACCCCGGTCAACGCCATCGGCTCCGGCTTCGAGCTTCATGCCACCGCCCTGGGCAACCTGCTCGATCGGGATTTCGTCCGCGTCGCCGACCCCCGGCTGCAGTGGCTGCTGGTGCTGGCCGCCGTCCTGCTGCTGAACTTGTTTCTGTCCCGGATCAAGGCCATCCAGGCGCAGCTGCTGGCGGCGCTGGCGGTCGTCCTGCTCGCCCTCGCCGCCAACCTGCTCCTGTTCCGCCTGGGGCGCGACCTCGATTTCATCCCGCTGTTCATCGGCCTGGTCGCCGCCAGCGGCTATGACGCCTATAACCGCTACCAGCGCGTCCGCCGCGAAAAGAAATTCATCCAGAACGCCTTTAAAAATTACCTTTCCGATTCGCTGCTGGCCGAGATCATGAAGAATCCCGGGGCGCTGAACCTGGGCGGCGAGAAAAAACTGGTGACCATTTTTTTCTCCGACCTGGCCGGCTTCACCACCCTGTCGGAGAAGCTGCCCGCGGAAGAGGTGGTCCATATCCTCAATACCTACCTGGAGCGGATGACCTCGGTGATCATGGAGAGCGGCGGCTTCGTCAACAAGTTCGAGGGCGACGCGGTCATGGCCTTCTGGGGCGCCCCGCTGGCGGACGAACTCCAGGCCGCGCGCGCGATGCGCGCGGCCCTGCGCTGCCAGGAGGAGCTGCTGGCCCTGAACGACGATTTCGCCAGGAACGGCCTGCCGCGCCTGGGCATGCGCATCGGCATCAACAGCGGCGAGGTGATCGTCGGCAACATCGGTTCGCGGAAGCGGTTCGAGTACACGGTCATCGGCGACGCCGTCAACCTGGCCTCGCGCCTGGAGGGGATCAACAAGCAGTACGGGACGGCGATCATCTGCGGCGACCTCGCCGGCCGCATGGCGGCAGGGGAGATGGTCCTGCGCCGCCTCGATCGCGTGCGCGTCAAGGGCAAAAAGAACCCGGAGGAAATCTGCGAGGTTGTCGCCGGGAAGGAGAGCATCCCGGCCGGACTGCCCGAGAGGCTGGCGGTCTTCGAAAAAGGCCTGCAGCTATATTTCTCCGGCGCTTTCGCCGCCGCCCTGGAGATATTCTCCACCCTGGCCGACGATCCTCCCGCCCAGGTCTTCTGCAAGCGCTGCCGCTGGCTTCTGGACAATCCGCCCGGACAATGGGACGGCTGCTGGACATTTACCGAAAAATAACGACCTCAGTATGTCAGCCGTCAGAGTTACCAGAAGAAGAAGGGCGACAAATATCTCGATGACGGGCTTTTCTTGCTAACGCCTAACTCTAACTTCTACTCGTCTTTCATTAAGTTCGGTCATTCCTGTCTACAATCGCCCTATGCTCGAAGTTACAAATTTGCAGAAAAAATTCGGCAAGCGCCAGGCCCTGAAAGGCGTTTCCTTCTCCCTGGCGCCGGGGGAGATCTACGGCCTGCTCGGGCCCAACGGGGCGGGCAAGACCACGACGCTGAAGATCCTGGCCGGCCTGCTCGCCCCCGACGGCGGCAGCGTCTTCGTTGACGGCCAGCGTTACCACCGCGAGCACCACGAGCTGAAAAGGCGGATCGCCTACGTCCCCGACCAGCCCTTCCTCTACTATAAGCTGACCGGCGAGGAGCACCTCAATTTCTACCAGGACCTGTACAAGGTCCCGTATGCCAAACGCAAGGAAAAGATCGACTTCTTTTTCAAGTATTTCGAATTCGAGGAGTACCGCAGCGAGCTGGTCGAGAATTACTCGGCCGGGACCCGGCAGAAGCTGCTGATCTCCCAGGCGCTGGCCGTGGAACCGCGCCTGCTGCTGCTGGACGAACCCCTGGTCTCCATCGACCCGCTGGTCGGCCGGAAATTCAAGCTGTACCTGAAGGAGGTCGCCCGCCAGGGGACGGCGGTGCTGTTCGCCACCCACATCCTGACCCTGGCCCAGGAGATCTGCCGGCGCATCGGCATCATCGTCGACGGCCGCGTCATCGTCCAGGGCGAACTGGACGAGCTGATGTCCCTGGCCGGGCAGGACACCCTGGAGGAGTTTTATTTCCAGACGGTGCTGCGCCATGAAAAGCCTGCTGAAGCTTAAGTACCTCCAGCTGCGCAACTCCCTGGTCCGTGGCGAGAAGAAAAAATACCTTCTTTTCCTGCTGCTCGGGGTCTTTTTCATGCTGGTGCTCGGCTTTTTCTTCAACAAGATCTTCGGCTACCTGGCGCAGGTCCAGGAGTTTCCCCACGTGTTCAAGGTGTTCCTGGCCGAGAAGCTCCTGATGATGATCTTCATGACCCTTTTTTCCATGCTGCTGCTCTCGGCGCTGCTGACCGCGCTCGACATCTTCTTCATTTCCCGGGACCTGCATTTTCTCTTCACCACCCCCTTGCCGGTGCGCAGCGCCTTCAGCTGGAAAATGCTGGAGGTGAGCGTGTACAGCTCGGCCATGGTCGTTTTCTTCTCGCTGCCGGTGCTGTTCTTCTATTGCCGCTATTTCGCCCCGGGGGCGCTGCAGGTCCTGCAGGTCCTGCTGGCCTTTTTCCTGTTCATCGCCGCCGGCGTGCTCGGCGGCATGCTGCTCGGGCTGGTGATCCCGGCCTTCTTTTCGGTGCGCCGCCTGCAGCCGGTGCTCTCGGTGTTCTCGATCATCCTCATCTCCACCATCGTCGTCTTCCTGCGCCTGCTGCGCCCCGAGCGCTTCCTCGAGCCCAGCGAGATCGAGAACGTGCTGCACTACATGGGCTCGCTGGACCTGAAGCTGTTTTATTATTTCCCGTTTTCCTGGCTGGCGCGGGCGATGAGCCTGACCGCCGGCGGCCGCAGCGCCCCGTACTGGAAGACCATCGGCCTGTTCGTGCTCCTCGCCGCCACCCTTTTGGCGCTGATCTTCGGGCTGCGCAAAAAGCTCTATCTGCAGCTGTTCGACAAGCTGAACCGGGGCGGCAGGGGCTACTACAAGTCGCGCTGGCGGCCGCTCCCACCCGGCAGCGATTACCGGCCGCTGCTGCGCAAGGAAATGAAGACCTTCCTGCGCACGCCGTCCCAATGGTCGCAGCTGCTTATCGTCGGCGCCCTGGTGGCCGTCTTCGTCATCAACATGAAGATGATCCCCCTGCCGCACCCGTCGGTGAAGAATTTCGTTTCCTACCTGAACCTGGTCATGGCCATGTTCATCGTCGCCGGGCTGAATTCGCGTTTCACGTTCACCTCCATTCCCGGCGAAGGGCCGGGCCAGGTCCATATCCTCTCTTCTCCGTATTCCCGGGTGAAATTCTACCGCTTCAAGCTCCTGTTCCACCTGCTGCCGCTGCTGCTGATCGGCTTCGCCCTCTACGCGCTGGGCGACCTGGCCCTGCATTTCGACGCCTTCACCCGGGTCAGCGCCCTGGTGTTCCTGGCCCCGGGCATCACTTTCCTGACCGTTCTCTCCCTGGTGCTGGGCATCGAGACCAACGAGACGAACCCCTTGTCGCCCGAGCACGTGATCGTTTCCAAGCAGGGCATCTCCTACATGCTATGGAGCATGATCTACCTGGTCGGCGGCCTGCTCGTCCTGGCGCGTCCCGTGGCGATTTTTTACTGGCACCGCTTCACGCGCGAGCCGGTCCCCGCCGTGGAGATCGGCGCCTGGTTCACCGGCTTCCTGCTGGTCAATTTCGTCCTGATCGCGTACTACTATCGCCGCGGAAAAAGGGAGTGGCTCGCTAGAGAGCTTTAAAGAAAAGTACTCAGTGATCAGTGATTAGTAATTAGTGATTAGTAACCGCTTTAAATCGAAATCATGCTTTTATTCTTCTCCAATCACTAATCACTAATCACTAATTACGATAGTTCGAACTATTTCTTGTAGGTCGATACGACTTTCGTCGTCAGCCCGCCGCGGGGGGTGAACTCGGCGGTCACGGTCATCTCCAGGGGCTGGACCCTCTTGACCAGGTGCTTCAACACCAGCTGGGTCAGCTTTTCGTAGAAGATGCCCGTGTTGCGATACTGCAGGAAATAGTATTTCAGCGACTTCAGCTCGACGATCAGCTTGTCGGGCACGTAGGTGATGCGGATGGTGCCGTAGTCGGGGAGGCCGGTCCTGGGACAGAGCGAGGTGAACTCGGGGTTGACGATCTCCACCCGGGTCTCCTTGCCCTTGTTCTCGAACGGCTCCGTCTCCAGCACGTCGTAGTCGATGAAAAACGCGTCCTTGCGAATGGACTGCAGGTACTGGCTGATGTCGTCTCTGGTCATGGGGGCTCCTCTTGCCCGGATTATGGGATATTTCGCTTTTCCTGTCAAGGCAAGGGAAAGGAAGAAGAAGGAAGTCAAGATGGCATTCAGGAGGGGAGGGGAGGTACGAATCCATCCCTTGCTTCCTTCTTCTTCCATGCAGGAAAGAGATTGGCACTAAAAATAATAATACGCAGGCCAAGGCGGAAAAGTTCATTTCCCGGTTTTCCGGTCCCGGCGTGGCGGCGCCGATATTGTCAGCGGCCGCCCTTTGTGGTACAAGTGGATCTGCCATTTTCTGCAAAGGAGAAGCCATGAGAAAAAAAATTTTCCTGACCGTCTTCTGCCTGTTCGCCCTCACCGCCGCGGCGGCGGAAGTTGATTTCAGCCGCATCCAGAGCCGGATCTCGGAGTTCACCCTGGACAACGGGCTGAAATTCATCCTGCTCGAGGACCACAGCGTGCCCATCATCTCGTTCGTCACCTACGCCAACGCCGGCGCCAGCGACGAACGGATCGGCATATACGGCATTTCCCACATCCTGGAGCACCTGGCGTTCAAGGGTACATCGGAGATCGGCACCCGGGATTACCCGGCCGAGAAGAAAGTCCTGGCGCGGATGGCGGACGTCTACGACCTCATCCTGGCCGAAAAGGACCAGTTGCGCCCCGACGCGGCGAGGATCGCCAAGCTGCAAAAGGAACTGGACGCGCTGAACCAGCAGGCGTCGGCGTTCGTCGTCGAGAACGAGTTCGGCACCATCCTCAAGGCCAACGGCGCCGTGGGGTTGAACGCTTCCACGTCGGCGGACGCCACCGTCTACTATTACAGCCTGCCGGCGAACAAGCTCGAACTGTGGGCCTACCTGGAGTCCTCGCGCTTCACCGACCCGGTCTTACGCGAGTTCTACAAGGAGAAGGACGTGATCATGGAGGAGCGGCGCATGGGCGTGGAGAACCAGCCGGTGGGCAAGCTCATCGAGCAGTTCCTCTCGGTCTCCTTCATCAACCATCCCTACCGGGTGGAGACCATCGGCCCGATGAGCAACCTGGAGCGCATCAGCGAGCGCGACGTGCGCGACTACCTGCGCCGGAACTACAGCGCCCGCAACCTGGTCATCGGCGTGGCGGGCGACGTGACTCCGGCCGAGCTCAGGAAAACGGCCGAGACCTATTTCCGCAAGATCCCCGCCGGGCTCAAGAACCCGCGGGTATTCACCGTCGACCCCGACCATGGCGGCGAAAAGACCGTGACCATCCACGAGGACTCCCAGCCCTGGCTGGTGGTCGGCTACGGCGTGCCGTCGGTGCTCGACCCCGATTTCGACGCCTTCACCGTGCTGAATTACATCCTGACCGCGGGCCGCAGCTCGCGCCTGAACAAGCGGCTGACCATCACCGACAAGTCGGCCCTGTTCATCGGCTCGTTCGCCGGCTTCCCGGGCAGCAAGTACCCCTCGCTCTACCTGCTGTACACGCTGCCCAACAGCGGCCACGACAACAACGAGCTGCAGAAGGTGATCTTCGAGGAGATCGAGAAGCTGAAAAAAGAGCCGGTCGGCGAGGACGAGCTGCGCTCGGCCAAGAACCGCATCAAGGTCCAGACCTTCCAGGAGCTCAAATCCAACCAGGGGCTGCTGCAGCAGCTGCTCAGCGCCGAGGTGCTGCTCGGTTCCTGGCGCCAGGCGTTCGCTTCCCTCGGCGCCATGGAAAAGATCACCACCGGCGACATCCAGAAACTGGCTCGCAAGTACCTGGTGCCCCAGAACCGCTCCATCGGGCGCATCGAAACGAAAACGGAGGTGCAGTAATGAAAAAGAGCGACTATTTTCCTGCTGGTCCTGCTGCTGGGGCTCACCGCCGGCGCCGGGACCGTGAAACGGGGTTTTGAAAAGATCCGCTACCCGGAGCTGAAGGCCATCGATTTCCCGGCGCCGCAGGCCGCCGTGACCGGGAACGGCATACGCCTGCGCCTGCTCCGTGACGACAAGCTGCCGGTGGTCAGCCTGGAGATGCTCGTGCGCGGCGGCTCGGCCTACGACCCCGCCGACAAGGTCGGCCTGGCCGACGTCACCGCCGAACTGCTGCGCATCGGCGGCGCCGGCGAGTACGGCAGCGAGCAGCTGGACCAGCTGCTGGACGCCAGCGGCATCGACGTGGCGATCTCCGCGTCGGGCGACTATTTCACGGTTTCCCTCACCTGCCTGCAGGAGAATTTCCCGCAAGCCGTTTCCCTGCTGGCCACCATGCTGCGCCAGCCCCGCTTCGCCGCCGACAAGCTCGACGAGGTCAAGGTGAAGCTGGGAAGCGCGATCGCCCGGCGCAACGACTCCCCGGACGCGATCTGCGACCGTGAGTTCAGCCGGCTGCTCTATGGCCCCGGCTCGCCGTTCGGCGCCGTCATGGAGTACGACCACCTGGAAAACATCAGCCGCGACGACGTCCTGGCCTGCTACCGGAGATATTTCGCCGCCGACAACCTGCTGGCCGGCCTGGTCGGCCCCCTGGAGATCGCGGACGTCACCCAGGCGTTCGAGAAGAGCTTCGGCGACTGGCAGTCCCGCTGCGACATCGCCCCCTACCCGCAGGTGCTCGAACCGGCGCGCGATTTCAAGGTGGCCTTCGCCGAAAAGTCCAACCTGAACCAGAGCTATGTCGCCATCGGCCAGCTCGGGGTCAGGGAGGATCCTGCGGAAAAAGCGCGCATCCTGATCTTCAACGCCATCTTTTCGCAAGGGTTCGATTCGCGGCTTTTCACCCGCGTGCGCAGCAAGATGGGGCTGACCTACGGGGTGGGCGGCGGCATTTTCCCCGAATACTGGCGCCGGGGGCGGACATTTTTCACCACCTTCACCAAGTCCGGCACCACCCTCCTGGCCATCAAGGCCATCTTCGACGAGATCGCCGCCATCCGCAAGGACCCGGTCAGCGAGAAGGAGCTGCAGGTGGCCAAGGATTATTTCCGCAATTCCTTCGTCTTCAAATTCAGCTCCCCCGAGCGGATCATGAGCAACGAGCTGCAGCGGGAATTCTACGGGCTGCCCGCCGATTACCAGAAGACCCTGCTGGCCGGCATCGCCAAAGTGACGGCGGCGGACGTCCTGCAGGCGGCCAAGCGCTATCTCGACCCGGCAAAAATGATCATCGTGGTGGTGGGCAAGGAGAAGGACCTGGACGGCAAGCTGGGCGACCTTGGCCCGCTCAAGGCCATCGACATCGCCATCCCGGCGCCGACGGTCAAGGAGAAGATCGCGGCCGCCACGCCCGAGTCGCTGCGCCGCGGCCGGGAATTGCTGCAGAAAATATTTAAAAAGAACTATAGCGGTTACGCGACGTTGAAAAGCTCACGCTTCACCGGCTCGGCCGAGATCGTCACCCCGCAGGGGACCATGGCGGTCAAGACGGCCGAAACGGCTCTGTATCCCGACAAGTTCATCCAGGAGCTCTCCCTGCCCTTCGGCAAGATCGAGATCATCACCAACGGCGCCAGGGGCGTCCAGCGCCTGATGGGCCAGGAAGAGCCCCTCCCCGACGAGATCTTGCAAAAAGGGCGCTTCGGCGAGCCGCAGGACTTCTTCACCAGGCGGCCAGCTATGAATTCCAGTACCTGGGCGAGGAAAAGAGCGGCGGCGCCGTGTATGACGTCATCTATGCCACCCGTGACGGGCGCTGGATCAAGCTCTTCATCGACCGCGCCAGCGGGCTTGATCGCCATGGACGAAAAACTGGAAGACCTGATGGGCCAGAAAGGGGTTTACCGCCAGGTCTACTCCGCTTTCAAGAAGACCGGCGGCATCGCTTTTCCCATGAAGTCCGAGACGTACCTGAAGGACAAGAAGGTCATGACGGCCGCCATCGAGGATATCGCCCTCAACGTCGCGGTCGACGAAAGCCTGTTCGCCATCAAGTGAGCCGCGCCGCGCTTGACAAACGGGGCCGCTGACGCTATGATGTTTTTTTTTAAGGAGGATCTATGAAAAAAGTTTTATTCGCCGTAATCGCCGTCCTGGCCCTGGCCATCCTGCTTTCCGCCGACGTCTATATCAAGACCAACGTGCATACCGACGCCTTCGCCATGATGGGCCAGAACCAGCCGGCCAAGGACGAGGTCATGGAACAGTGGGTGGGCAACAACCAGCTGGTCAACAAGACCGGCGACAAGATCATGATCATGGATATGAACAAGAACATGATGTACATCGTCAATCCCAAGGACAAGTCCTTCGTGGAGACCCCGCTGCCGCTGGATATGGCCAAGCTCCTGCCCAAGGAGGCCGCCTCGATGATGTCGATGATGAAGGTGACGGTCAAGGTCACGCCCAACGGCCAGACGCAGAAGGTCGGCAAGTGGAACTGCGTCGGCTACGACGTGGACATGAACATGATGATGATGCAGATGAAGATGAAGGTCTGGGCCACCACCGACGTGCCTTTCGACTGGAAGATGTTCGCCAAGATGTACGCCAACGTCTCCAAGATGCAGTTCATGGACGACGCGGCCATCGCCGAGCTGATGAAGATCAACGGTTACCAGGTGGCTTCGGAAATGACCATGGACATGATGGGCAGCAAGATCAAGGTGACCAGCCTGGTCACGGAGATCGCCCAGAAGCCCGCACCGGCAGGCATCTACTCCGTCCCCGCCGGCTTCACCAAGAAAGCCACCCTCTCGATGGAGGATATGCGCGGCGGCAAGTAAATCCCGGACGTTAGACCGTATCGAGGAAGGGCGGCCCCGCGGCCGCCCTTTTTTTTTGCCGGACCCGGGCCGGCTTATTTGCGCTGATGGTCCTTGCGGTAGGGCTTCATGCCGGCTTTTTTGAAGGCTTTCTTGTCCGGGCCGGGGTAGCCGTGCTGCGGCACCCCTTTCTTTGGCTTGTGCGGCGGGGCGCCGGGCATCTCGCCGGGTTCGGCCAGGCGCATCTCGGGGGCCTCATTGCGGATGCGGCTGCGGTTCAAGGTCTCGATGATGGCCTTGGCTTGGCTCGCCGGCACGTCGATGAAGCTCTGGCGGTTGAAGATGCGGATGGCGCCGATCGCCTTCCCCGGCAGCCCCGTCTCCCCGGTGATGGCGCCGACGATATCGCTCGGGCTGACGTTGTGCTCCCGGCCGACCGCCGCGACCAGGGTCACTCTCCGGCCGTCGTCTTCATCTTCCCGGTAGGTGAACTCGCTCTCCGCGGCTTGCGGAACGTCCTTGCCGACCAACAGCGCGACCAGGGCGGCGGTCACCTCGAGGGACGGCGTGTCGCCGCTGAGCAGGCGCTCCGCCAGCGCCAGGTGCCGCTCCCCGAGGCCGCCCTCGAGGATGCCGTTGACCTTCTCGATGAAGGCCTCCTGGCGCGAGGTCTCCACGTCGCGCAGCGTGGGGATCTGCTGGCGGTGGATGCGGGTGCCGGTGAAGCGCTGGATATCGCGCAGCTTGCGCAGGTCGCGGGCGCTGACGAAGGTGACCGCCCGGCCGCTCTTGCCGGCGCGGGCGGTGCGGCCGACGCGGTGGACGTAGTCTTCCTCGTCCCAGGGCAGGTCGTAGTTGAAGACCACGTCGATGCCGCTGACGTCGATGCCGCGGGCGGCGACGTCGGTGGCGACCAGGATGTCGAAGTCGTTCTTGCGGAAATGGTTCATCACCCGGTCGCGCTGGGCCTGGTTGAGGTCGCCGTGCAGCCCCTCCGCCTGGTAGCCGCGGACGTTCAGGGCGGCGACGACCTCGTCGACGCGCTTCTTGGTGTTGCAGAAGACCAGGGAAAGCTCGGTGTTCAGCGTGTCGATCAGGCGGGAAAGGGCCTCCAGCTTTTGCTGTTCGCGGACTTCCACGTAGGCCTGCTCGATGCTCGGCACGGTCAGTTGTTCGTGGACCACCGACAGCAGCTGCGGGTCCTTCTGGTAGCGCTTGGTGATGGCCAGGATCGGCCCGGGCATGGTCGCCGCGAAGAGCAGGGTCTGGCGCTCCGCCGGGACGGTCTTGAGGATGGTCTCGATATCGTCGATGAAGCCCATGTCGAGCATCTCGTCGGCTTCGTCGAGCACCAGGGTCTGCAGGCGGTCGAGCTTGATGGTGCCGCGCTGGAGATGGTCCATCACCCGCCCCGGGGTGCCGACCACCACCTGGGCCCCCTTCTTCAGTGCCTGGAGCTGGCGCTCGATGGGCTGGCCGCCATAGACGGGAATGATGCCGATCTTGCGCTTGTAGGCCGCCAGGCGCTTGAACTCCTCGGCGACCTGTATGGCCAGTTCGCGGGTCGGGCAGAGGACCAGCGCCTGGGTATGGCGCTGCAGACCGTCGACCTTTTCCAGCAGGGGAATGCCGAAGGCGGCGGTTTTCCCGGTCCCGGTCTGGGCCTGGCCGATGATGTCGCGGCCCTGGCGGGCGGCGGGGATCGCCAGCGACTGGATGGGCGTGGCCTCCTCGAAGCCCATTTCCGCGAGGGCTTTCTTGATGTCCTCGGGCAGGTCGGAAGCCGAAAATAGTAATTTTTGCATGGTGTTCTCCTAAAAAGCCTTCGCGCGTGAACAAGCCGGGGATCGCTCGGGGAGCGAGCGCGAACATGGGGCGAAATGTCGTTGTTTCAGGTTCGGGGGGAGTTCGTGTCCTTTTCCGGGCGATCAACCGCCAACTTTGATATGGATTATACCATGAACCGCCCGCCGCGTCCATGCGGCAATTTCAGGAAGAAAGTAGTCAGTAGTCAGTAGGAGCGGGCACGTAACGACAGGAAGAAGTAGTCAGTAGTGTAGCAGTAGTCAGTAGAAGAGAGCACTAAACGAATTAAAAACAATCTTCCCAACCAGTTGCCTTGATTTAAAAGAAATGGCTATTGGGAAATTTCATTTAAATGAGTTCGCTAAAATGCAGTTCTACTGACTACTGTCTACTGTCTACTGACTACTCTTCGATAGCGTTTAATATCTTCTTGAGGGCCAGGATGACGTCGGCGGGGGAGACGGGGCGCGTGGGGTTGAAGTCGTTCCCGGGGTCGAGCGGCAGGACCTGGGAATTGACCAGGAAGTGGATGACGTCGTAGTTCTTGTGCAGCGGCGACAGGTCGACGGCGCTCACCGGGGCGGGGAGCGGCGTGAAGCGCAGGATGTGCCCCTTGGCCTTCAGGTATTCGATCAGCGCGTTCAGGGTCACGGCGAAGGTGGCGCGGTCGGGGGTGGTGAAGCGGTCGAAGGAGTGGTCGGGGCGGGCGTGCATGATCCCGGCGGTGCTGGTCTTGATGATCTGTTCCTTGGCGAACGAGCCGTCGATGTCGGTGATGATCTCCGGGGCCCGGTCCATCTGGATGTAGCGGTCGAAATAGAAGCCGATCAGCGCCGCCAGCTCCTCGCGGTCGATCTCGGCCTTGAAAAAGATCTTCTTGAATTTCTCGGGCAGGGTCATTTCCTGGAAGCGGTCCTGGATCCTTTTCTTTTCCCCTTCCAGGAAGGGATCGCCGGGCTTCAGGGCGAGCAGGCGGTCGAGCGTGACCAGGGCCAGGTCGAACTTCTCCTTTTTCTCGTAGATCGAGGCCAGCTTCAGCAGCACGGCCTGGTTGTGGGGCTCCCGGTCCAGGACGGCCTCGTAATACGGCAGGCTGCGCTGCCAGTCGTTCTCGCCGTAATAATAATCGGCGATCTGCAGGGTGATGGCGGGCAGGTCGGGAGAGAAGAAGGCCGCCTGCTCCAGCTCGCGGATATACTTCGCCTTGTCCACCCCCCTGGCCTTCTCCGCCTCCAGCAGGTGCCCTTGAGTGGCGCTCGAGCGGATGGATTCGTATTTCAGCTTGATCCAGGCGTCTTCCGGGGCCTTGAGCATCAGGTCGCCGTAGGCGCGGTAGGCCTCCGCCGTCCGGCCCTCGAACTCGAGGATCATCGCCTGGCCCATGCCGGCCTCGATGTTGCCGGGGTTGGTCGCGAGGGCGCTGGCGAACTGGTCGGAGGCGGCGCTGTATTTCTTGCGCGCCAGGAAGACATAGCCGAACGCCGCCTGCTTCTTGTCCAGGGGGGCCTCGCTGAGCTGGAACGACCGGTAAGCGCCTTCGCTGTCGCCTTGCTGCAGCTGCTGCCAGCCCTGGCGGTAATAGGAATCGAGGAAGGAGCCGCCGGAGACGCTGGGGAGGTGGAAGTCGACCGTAACGGGCTTCACGCCTCCGCAGGCGACGGTGAACAGGATGAGCGCCGCGGGCAGGATCGTTTTCATCGGATCGTACCTCCGTGGGTTTCCTTGAATTGTAGCATTTTCTCCAGCGAACATAAAACCCGGGCCTGGAAGCCGCCGTCGACGCGATCCTTTTCCAGGACGATGGCCCAGCGTCCCAGGGCGTCCAGCTGCTGCTCGTCGGCCACCTCGACGGTATACGAACCGTAGCCGGAGAAATAGCGCCGGAATATCTCTTCCTTCAGGGCGGGGAGCCCGAGCGGCTGGGCGGCGGAAATGTAGATCGCGCCGGCATCGTCCCCGGCGAACAGGCTCTCGCGGTCGGCGCGGAGGTCGATCTTGTTGAAGACCAGGATCACCCGGGCGGGATCGACCTCGAGCTGGCGCAGGACCTTTTCCACCTCGCTCTTCTGTCCCCGCCAATCGGGATTGGTCAGGTCGACCACGTGCAGGAGCAGGTCGGCCTGGCGCACTTCCTCCAGCGTGGCCTTGAACGAGGTGAACAGTTCCTCGGGCATGTCGCGGATGAAGCCCACGGTGTCGGACAGGATGAAATAGTAGCCGGGGTGGGTGTCATGCAGGTCGACCCGGCGCAGCAGCGGGTCGAGGGTGGCGAACAACTCCTTGGAAATGAAGACGTCCGCGCCGGTGAGGGCCTTGAACAGGGTCGATTTCCCCGCCGAGGTGTAGCCCACCAGCGAGACCAGCGGCACCGGCAGTGAACGGCGGTTCTGGCGCTGCATGTCGCGGTTGCGGGTGACGCCCTTCAATTTCTGGCGGATGCGGGCGATCTTCACCTTGATCTGCCTGCGGTCGGTCTCCAGCTTGGTTTCGCCGGGGCCGCGGGTGCCGATGCCGCCGCCCAGCCGCGAGAGGGTCACGCCCTTGCCGGTCAGGCGCGGCAGGAGGTAGAGCATCTGGGCCAGCTCGACCTGGAGCTTGCCCTCCTGGCTGCGGGCGCGGGCGGCGAAGATGTCGAGGATCAGGCGGCTGCGGTCGACGACCTTGACCCCCAGCAGGTCCTCCAGGTTGCGTTGCTGCAGGGTGGTCAGGACGTTGAAGAACACGACCAGGTTGGCGCCATGAACGGCGAGCAGCCCCTTGATCTCCTCGGCTTTTCCCTGGCCGACCAGGTAGCGGCGGTCGGGAGCCGGCCGCTTCTGCCAGACCTGGGCCGCCACCGGCGCTCCCGCCGTGCGGCAGAGGGCCGCCAACTCGTTCATCGCCGAGGCGATCTCGTTGTCGTTTTGCT
>CAWGGP010000008.1:0-204426 GCA_963822075.1 Candidatus Aminicenantota bacterium | reverse complement strand
CTTACGCCGGGTACTGGCCGTATTTAAGCTCGCGCAGGACGATCACGCTGCGGTGGCCGGCGAGCTCGGCGGCGAAAGTGGTGCGCAGGCGGCGCATGAAGACGAAGAAGTCGCCGGGCGAGCGGGTCATCAGCTCCACCTCCAGGTCGTAGCTGCCGATGGTCTTGACCAGGAAGATCACCTCGGCTTGCGCGCGCAGCCAGGAGGTGAGACGGGCGAGGGCGTCGACCGCCGGGTTCTCGAGCTGCAGGAAGACCTTGCGGTAGGTCCAGCCCAGCAGGCCGTGGTCGATCTTGGCGCCAAAGCCGGCGATGGCGCCGCTGCGGCGCAGGGCGCGCACGCGCAGCGCGGCGGCGGCGGCCGAGATGCGGCAGCGTTCGCCCAAGGCGGCGAGAGAGAGGCGGCCGTTGCGGCTGAGTTCGGCCAGCAGCCGGCGGTCGATGGGGTCGATGCGCAGAGGTTTGCCACCTATCTCAAGGGTAACAGCTTCAGAGGCAATGCCGGCCGCCCCCCCGACAATGCCTCTGAGGTTGCTACGGCCCCCGCCGACAATGCCTCTAAGGCCGCTACGGCGGGGGTTGGCGCCAGGAACCGCCAGGGAAAGAACTCGATGCGCGTCGCCAGCGAGAAGTATTTTTCCTGGAACAGCGAGCCGAATTGGCCGAGGATATCGTCGTACCCCCCCTCGAAAGCCGCGACGTCCTGGGCCCAGACCACGAATTCCAGGTCGAAATCGCCGTCCAGCTGCGTCAGCCAGGAAACCTCCGATCGGGTGAGCAGGTGGTCGACCAGTTCTTTCTCCCGCGCCTCGCTCAGGTGCTGGAACTTGACGAAAACGCGAAAATGGTCGAATCCCAGGCGGAAGATGTTGGGAATGGCGAAAAACCCGGCCAAGACCCCGCGGCGCTGCAGGCCGCGCAAGCGGTAACCGAGCTTCTGCTTGGAGAGGCGGAGCTTGTCCGCGAGGCGGGTGAGGCTCTCCCGACCGTTGAGGCTCAGCTCGCTCAACAGCGCCAGGTCGATCTCGTCGGCATATTTATCTATGTTTATTTGTTTAATAATTAATCAATTATTTTTACTATACTGATGTTTTAATTAATTTCAATGGTTTTGTATCAATTTATAATATTTTATTAATTATTCTGTTTCCATGGCAACACAGGTATGGTATAGGGTGGTTGGATTGCCCCTGATGCGGAATGGCGGGGGCGGGAGGCCGGCGTCATGAACCAGGACCAGAGAATTCACGAACACCCGATATTGCGCGTGGAAGCGGGCGAAATGGTGCCCTTTTATTGGAACGGCAAGGTCCTGTCCGGGCGCAAGGGCGAAGCCCTGTCATCGGCGCTGATCGCCGCAGGGGTCGCCGCCTTCGGCCGCAACGCCCACGACCACTCCCCGCAGGGCATTTTCTGCGCCAACGGCCAGTGCTCCAAGTGCCTGGTGCTGGCCAACGGCCGGCCGGTGAAATCCTGCATGACGCCGCTGGCCGCCAACATGGTGGTCAGCGCCGCCGACGATCTTCCTGAACTGCCGCACGACCAGCGAGGCCGAGCTCGCCGACATTCCCGAGATCGCCACCGACGTGCTCGATCATCGGCGCCGGGCCGGCCGGGCTTTCCGCCGCCGTCGAGCTGGGCCGGCGGGGATCGCCACTCTGCTGGTCGACGACAAGGGCGAGCCTGGCGGCAAGCTGGTGCTGCAGACCCACAAGTTCTTCGGCTCGGTCGAGGATTCCCAGGCCGGCACCCGCGGCATCCGCATCGGCCGCAAGCTGGCCGAGGCGGTCGCCGCCGACCCGCACGTGACGGTCTGGCCCGACAGCACCGCGCTCTACGTCTTCTCCGACCGCAAGGTGGGAGTCCTGCGCAACGGCCGCTGCGGGCAGGCAATTACGTCCTGGTCTCGCCCAAGGTGGTGCTGAACGCCGCCGGCGCCCGCGAGAAGTCGCTGCTCTTTCCCGGCAACCACCTGATCGGGGTTTATGGCGCCGGCGCTTTCCAGACCCTGGTCAACCGCGACCTGGTGCGCCCCTCCAGCCGGCTGTTCATCGTCGGCGGCGGCAACGTCGGGCTGATCGCCGGCTACCACGCCCTGCAGGCCGGCATCACGGTGGTCGGCCTCGCCGAGGCCCTTCCCGCCGTCGGCGGCTACAAGGTGCACGCCGACAAGCTGAAGCGCCTGGGCGTGCCGATCTACACGTCGCACACGGTGTTGTCGGCCAACGGGGCGGAACGGGTCGAATCGGTGACCATCGCCCGCGTCGACGAGCGCTTCCAGCCCGCTTCCCGGCACGGAGCGCACCTTCGCCTGCGACACCCTGCTGGTCGCCGTGGGCCTCGACCCGATCTCCGAGTTCACCGCCCAGGCCGAGGCGGCCGGGCTGCCCGTCTTCGCGGCGGCGACGCCGCCGAGATCGCCGAGGCCTCGTCGGCCATGTTCAACGGCCGCATCGCCGGGCTCGCCGTCGCCAGGGCGCTGGGGGCCAAGGTGGAGGAGTCCCCGCCGCCTGGACCGCCAAGGCGGAGCTGCTCAAGTCGCACCCGGGCAAGATCGAGCCGCAGGTCTTCCCCGCCGGGACCGAGGGGGTGCTGCCGGTGATCCACTGCCTGCAGGAGATCCCCTGCAACCCCTGCTCGACCATCTGCCCCACCCGTTCCATCCAGCTCGAGGGCGACCCGCTGCTCGGGCTGCCGCGCTACGACGGGCGCTGCATCGGCTGCGCCAAGTGCGTGCTGGTCTGCCCCGGGCTGGCGATCACCCTGGTCGACTACCGCCAGGACCGCGCCAACCCGATCGTCACCGTGCCCTACGAGATGTCCCACGTGCCCCTGGCGGTGGGCGGCCGGGTGACCGCGGTCGACATCGACGGCAACCCGCTGGGCGAGTTCGAAGTGGCGGCGCTGCAGCAGAACCGCGAGAACCTGACCCGCCTGGTCCGCCTGCGCGTGCCCGCCGCGCTGGCCAAGCGCGTGGTTTCGTTCCGCATCCAGCCGGCGGACGAAGCCGCGAGCCTGCCCGAGGCGGTGATCGCGTTGGACGGCGAGCGGGCGTCGATGGCCTGCCTGTGCGAGAGGGTTTCGGCCGCCGAGGTGCGCCGCCTGGTGCGCCAGGGCATCACCGACATCAACCAGATCAAGGCCATCACCCGCGCCGGCATGGGCGCCTGCGGCGGCAAGTCCTGCGATACGCTCATCCGCTCCATTTTCCGCCAGGAAGGGGTTGCCCCCGGGAAGATAACCCCGGGGACGAAGCGCCCCCTGTTCGTCGAAGTGCCGCTGGGCACCCTGGCGGGGACGGGGAAGAAAGGAGAATGAGCATGGGCAAAACATACGACGTGGCGGTGATCGGCGCCGGTTCCGTGGGCGTGCCCGCCGCCCTGGCGCTCGCCCGCGCCGGGCTCTCGGTGCTGGTCATCGACGAGATGCCCTCGCCCGGGCAGCTCAGCAACAAGAAGGCCATCGGCGGCATCCGCGCCACCCACTCCGACTTCGGCAAGATCCGCGTCAGCCAGCGCAGCATCGAGATATTCAAAGGCTGGAAGGAGGCGGAAGGGGACGAGATCGGCTGGCTGAGCAACGGCTACAGCTATCCCGCCTATTCCGCGGAAATGGAAAAGAAGCTGAAGGACCTGATGGCGGTGCAGCACGGCTTCGGCCTGAACATCCGCTGGGTCTCGCCGGCGGAATACGACGAGCTGGTCCCCGGCATCTCCATGGAGGGCCTGCGCGGCTCCACCTACTCCCCCGACGACGGCAGCGCCTCGCCGCTGCTGGCGGTCAACGCCTTTTATTTCAAGAGCCTGGCCGCCGGCGCCGTATACCGCTTCGGCGAAAAGGTCACCGCCCTGCGCCTGCGCGGGAGCCGGGTCGAGGCCGTGGTCACCGACCGCGGCGAGTACGCCGCCGGCGAGGTGATCAACGCCGCGGGCAACAGCGCCCGCGCCATCGCCCGCCTGGCCGGCCTCGACGTGCCGGTCGAGCCCGACAACCACGAGGGGGCGATCACCGAGCCGGTCAAGCGCTTTTTCGGGCCCATGGTGGTCGATATCCGCCCCGAGCCCGGTTCGGCCAACTATTACTTCTACCAGAACCACGAGGGGCAGGTGGTCTTTTGCATCACCCCCGACCCGCCGATCCTGGGCGTGCACCCCGAATCGACCTCGGTGTTCTTCCCGCTGGTCGCCCGGCGCATGGTCCAGCTTTACCCGCGGCTGGCCACGCTGCGCGTGCGCCGCTCCTGGCGTGGCCAGTACCCGATGACCCCCGATGGCTTCCCGATCGTCGGCCGCGCCGCCGCGCTGGGGAATTACATCCACGCCGTGGGCATGTGCGGCCAGGGGTTCATGCTGGGTCCCGGCCTGGGCGAGCTGCTCACGCGCATGGTCACGCGCCGCGAGACCGCCGACGACGCCCGCACCTTGCGGAGTTTCCTCCCCGACCGCGCGTTCTCCGGGCTGGAGGCGTTGAAGTAGCCGCCGCCGCCGTCGGTCAATCGTAATATTGGTTTTGTTTCCTGACCCCGGAATCTTCCTTGCGCTTGGATTTCTTGGCGTCCGGCAGCGGCTGGACGACCACCTTCTTGGGTTCCTTGAATTTCCCCTGCTTCTCGATGCGCGTCAGCCTGTCCTGCGCCGACCGCGCCAGCGCTTTTTTCCCCTCCAGGCGATCCTGGCCGGCTTGGCGCGCCCGTTCGCCGACCTGCTGGGCGCTCAGGGTGATGAGCCGGGGCGGGACGTTTTCCTGGTGGAAGATCCTGGCTAGCGCATCCCGGTTCCTGGAGTTTTGCCCCCTGAAATCCCTGTGTTTTTCGGCGAACCCCGGGGCGATGATGTCCCGGACCACCCCCCGGCTTTGCCTGCGGATCCGGTCCACAGCGCCGCCGCCCGCGGGCACGACCACCCGGATAGGCTGCTTCGCCGTCTGGAATTGCCGGACCTGCACGGGCGTTTCCCGGACCGGCCGGCGCAGGAACCTCTCCAGGACGGGACGCGTCACCGGTCGGTTCATGATCCTGACCAGCCGGCGGTCGAAAACATGGCGCGTGTAGTCCGGCCCGAAGAGGAAGTCGGCGTAGTTGTCGTCCCCGTAATGCCCGAAGTCGATGAAGTTCCAAAGGTCGTTCTGGACGCGGCCGAACGCGGGGTTGTAATACATGTTGCGGAATTGCGAATCGTAGTAAGGCCCGCCGTAGCCGTAGTCGTCCAGGGCGAAATCGTCATCGTTGTAGGAGAACTGGTTGTTCGGCCCGATATAGCTCAGGTAGCCCATGCTGTAGTCATAGCCGTAGGGGGGCGTGGGCATCCAGCCGATCGCGTCAAAGCTGCGCGCCCAGGTGACGCGGCCGGGGTGCCATTCGTAGCCGGGGATCCACACCCAGCCGTACGCCCGGTCCAGTATCCAGTTGCCGTAATGGTAGCCCACCCACGCCCAGGGCTCATAGCCTTCCCACATGGGGCCGTATTCCGCCGTCTGCAGCCAGTGCCCGAAGGTGTACGGCCGCCATTCCGCCGCCACGTAGGGTTTCCACACCTCGCCGAAAGGCGCGACCGTCACCCAGATGCCGTACTGGTCCATCATTTCGTGAAAGTCGATGCGGGGCGCGGGCAATTCCGGTTTCGCCGGGAAGGCGTAGGGGAGATAATCGTAGTCCCCCACGGGATGGTAATAATCGCCCGAGCCGATGGTGATCCGGAATGAAATTTTGCCATGGGCCAGGACCGCCATCATAAGCAGGGCCGAAAACAGAGAAATTTTTTTCCCTTGGCTCATTATTCCTCCCAGTTGGATCGCCCCGGGCGGTTGCGTCGTCGCGATCCCCGGATTGCCGCCATAAGCGGGGTTTGCCGGCAAGATCTTGCCGGCAAACCCCGGCCTCCCCCCACGGGGCCTTTCCCAAATCTCCCTTTCCCCACCGATCGTAGCGATCGCTGGAAGTATTGTATAAAACCGGGATCCGTTGGCTTATTTTGCATTAAAAGATTGTTTTGCTGCTGCGAAAACTCCGATTTTTGCGGTCGGGCGCTTGAGATTCGGCCCCGCCCCAATGGGTGGCCTGATGCCCGACGATTATTTGGCCGGACCCCGCGACGAACGCCGCCAGGGCAGGAAGGCGATGGGGACCAGGCCGGCCAGCAGGGCGATGAAACCGACCGCCGCCAATAACAACGTACTGATGTTCGAAATTTCCACGGTCTTTCCCTCAGCCCCTTTTCGTTCTCGCCAGGGGCGAAAACCCTATATAAAGGATCGCCATTACCAACAACGCAGCCACGACGATCCGCTGCCACGTTTCCCATAACCAACGCCGGCATACCCGGAAAGCGACGGCACCCGCAGCAAGGAGCAGCGCGACGACCCATACGATCTTCAGCATTACCTGTCCCTCCTGGTTTCCTTACTATTCAGGATTGAATGTGTCTATAAAATATAATAAGGGGAAGCCCCCACTGCTCGGATTGCATCGAAGGAGCTTTTTTTGCTGTGAAGGCGGTTTCCCGGGCAGCCGGGGTTGTTCAGGAACTTGCAATGGAAGGCAGAGGCCGGGAAGCGGACGAGGGCGGGCGGGTATTCGGGAGCGGCGGCTACTCGCTGCTTATGCTGACCAGTTCCTGGCGCCGACCGCCCTTCGGCTGCCCTTCGCTGAGCACCAGGCCGGTGCCCGCGGCGAAATACATGAACTCCACGTTGCCGGGTTCCAGGTCGGAAAAAACCTTGACCTTGAGGCAGCCGCTGAACGTGCCGAAGGGGACGGTGACGGTTTCGTCGGTGCCGAGCACCACTGCCTTGTTCATGGATACTCCGGGCACGTAATCCAGTTGATACTCCTTGTTCACGTATTCCTGGGGTCGGCCGACCATGACCCGGCCGGGCTTGGCGCCGTTGCTCCCGGCCAGCCACGACCAGTCCTCGGTCACGACCTCGTAGTCGTATTTCTTCGTTTCCCTGGCGAAATACCAGACATTGCCGTCCTGGTCCTGGGCATACCAGCGCCAGGTGTCCTCGGTCCGCCCCACGGCGGTGATCCCCCTCCCCCGTTCATGGACCCCCAGGCAGAGGACGCCCATGACCATTTTGCTGTTCGCCGTGGACGCAACGCTCAAGGAGGAGAGGTTTTCGCCATCCCTGACCGCGTAATTCAGGACTTGCCCGATCTTGTGCGGGAAATAGGGATTGCTGATCCCCTCGACGAATTCCTGCGGGATGATATGGGGGTTATACCCCGATTTTTTAAAAACCGTCAGCACCAGGACGGCGACCACGGCGCCCGCCACCGCGACGCCGATCAGGCTGGGCAGCAGGCGGCTGTGCTTTGCCGCGGCCCTGCCATGGCCGGCCTGCTCCACGAACTCGGGGGCGGTAACGCCGGCGCCGGTGACAGCCTGCGTTTTTTTCTGTTCGCCCTGGGGGGCCGGCGGCAGTGCCTGGGCCGCCGCCAGGGAGAAAAACGAGACCATCAATAGAAACGCGATGAAACGGGAATACTCTTTGGGCGAAACCATGGAATACCTCGCAAATCAGCCAGTATCCGATGACAAAGGGTAATGCATGCGCCGCGAAATGTCAAACCCGCCCGCGCCGATGGGACAGGCGCTGTTCACCCGCCCAGGAAATGGCTGCCCAGCGCGGTCAGGAGCGAAAAGACCGCGCTCCACAGCACCGAGCCGGCGCAGAGCCAGGGCAGCAGCCGCCGGGGCGGGGCGCCCAGTACCAGCCCCAGCGCCGCCCCCAGGGGCGAGCCGACCAGCAGCGGCGCCATCAGCCCCCAGCCGATGACCCCATAGCGCAGCCACAGTTTGAAAAGCAGCCCGCGCCGCGTTTCCATCCGTTCGCGCTTCCGCCGGCGCTGCAGCCAGGCCTTCACCCGTTCCCCGAGCAGGACCACCGCCGCGCCTGCCGCCGACGCCCCCAGTGCCGCCACCGCGCAGACCAGCAGCGGGTCCAGGCGCATGAGCGCCCCCGCCGGCGCTGCGGCCCACAGCTCGGCCACCCCGAGGGCGAACAGGGTCAGCAATTTCCAAGTCATTTTTTCCTTGCGGCTCCTTTGCCCGCCGGGGAAAAGCCCCGGGTGCGGCCATTGTAGCCCGTCCGCCCGTGGAAGTAAACCGCTTTAGCGGGGTGGGTTGCAAATCTCGCCGGATTGGGGTATCCTGCCTTTTTCCCGGCGAAGGGTCCCGCGGGGGAAAAGCCGGGAAATTGAAGGGTTCTCCCCAATCCCGGAGTCACGATGAAGCGTTTCTGCCAAGCCTTTTTCCTCGCCGCGGCGATCAGCGCCGGCGCCGTCCTGATGCTCCCCGCCCAGGCTCAGGCCACCGCCGCGCCCGCCAAGCTGAAATTGTATTTCTGGGAGAGGATCCGCCAGGAGAGCTCCGACAACGTGGGCAGCCTGAACGACGGCGCCGCCGATTCCAGCGCCTACATGCGCCTGCGCACCAGCCTGGGCGCCCAGTGGCGTCCCGGCCGCGACTGGGAGGTTCACCTGCGGCTGACCAACGAGAACCGCCTCTACCTGGCGCCCAAGTTCGACCCCAGGCTGAAGAAGGACTTCGACCTCAACGAGATCTTCGTCGACCAGCTGAGCGTGCGCTGGCAAAACCCGGGCCGCCTTCCGCTGGCGGTCACCCTCGGGCGGCAGGACATGATGTTCGGCGAAGGGTTCCTGGTCATGGACGGCGGGCCGCTCGACGGCTCGCGCTCGGCCTACTTCAACGGCCTGCGCCTCGACTATGCCTGGAAGAACCGGAACAACCTGGCTTTTTTCTTCGTGCGCCAGCCGCGGACCGACACGCTGCTCCCGGTGGTCAACGACAAGGACCAGCCCATGGTGGAGCAGGAGGAGCAGGGCGTCGGGTTTTATTTCAGCGGCGCGCTGAAGCAGGCCCAGCTGGAAGGCTACCTGTTCCGCAAGGATACGTTCGCCACCGGCCTCCTGCCCGCAGGGGCGCTGCACGTGGCGGGCGGGCGCATCGTCTATCCGTTCAACGACTCGCTTTCGCTGACCGGCGAGGCGGCGTTGCAGCTGGGAAAACTGGGAGAACGGCGGCGGCGCGCCACGGGCGGTTATTTTCACCTGGACCAAAAAAGCGGCTGGCGTTTCCCCTGGCCCGGCCTGCTGACGCTCGGCGGCGTCTATCTCAGCGGCGACGATCCCGCCACCCCGCGCTACGAGGGGTGGGACCCGGCGTTCAGCCGCTGGCCCAAATGGAGCGACTCCTTCATCTACCTCCTCGCCCGCGAGAGCCGGGTGGCGGACTGGAGCAACTTCATCTCGCTGTACGCCTCCGTGCAGTTCACCCCCGCCGAAAAAGTGAAATGGAGCCTGGCCTGGCACCGCCTGCTGGCCGCCGAAAAAACCCCGCCGTCCGCCCTGCTCAGCGGCGCCGGGCGTACCCGCGGCGACCTGCTCATCGTCAAAATCACCTATGAGATCGGCCGCAACCTGGCCGGGCGCCTCATCTGGGAGAACTTTCGCCCCGGCGATTTCTATTTCGCCGGCGCCGACGCCTACAACTGGGTCCAGTTCGAAATGTTCTTCCGTTTCTAGCGCATGACGCGACGGTCCCTTATTTTCAACCCAAGGAGTCGACCATGAACGGATTGGCTGTTATCCTGGCCCTGCTGCCGGTCATCCTGATATTTCTGCTGCTGGTGGCGGCCAAAAAGGCCGCCGATATCGCGGGCGTCGCGGGCTGGCTGGCGGCCGTGATCATCGCCTGGCTTTTTTTCCGGACGGCGCTGGCCGTCGTCCTGACGGCCAGCCTCAGCGGGGTGGTCGCCTCCTTCCCCATCTCCCTGATGGTGGCGACCTCGATCTTCCAGGTCACGGTGATGCTCGAGAGCGGCGCCATCGCCCGCGTGGTGGCGCTGATGAAGACCGTCTCGCCGCAGGACAAGGTGGTGCAGGTGCTGCTGATCAACGTCGGCTTCGGCACCCTGATCGCCGCCATGGGGGCGACCCCGGTGTCGATCCTGCCGCCGATCATGCTCGCCCTGGGCTATTCCACCTTCATCTCCATCGCCCTGCCCGCCCTGGGCTACGACGCCCTGTGCACCTACGCCCTGCTGGGCGTGCCGGTGCTGGTCTTTGCCAACTTCGTCGGCCGGCCGGTCGGCGACATCGCCCACCTGTTCGCCCGCTACATGCCCTTCATCAGCACCTGCATCGCCTTCGGCATGCTCTGGATCGTCGGCGGCTGGCGGATGATCTGGAAGGGGGTCGTGCCCACCCTGCTGGCGGGCGTCAGCGCCGGGCTGATCGCCATCGCCATGAGCGCCGCCGGCCAGGTGCCCCTGACCGGCATCGCCGCCGGCGTGGGGGTGGTCCTGGTCATGCTGGCCTATCTCAAGCTCCGCGGCCGCAAGCTGATCGACCGCTCGCTCCTGAATGAGCAGGACCTGGCCGTCGAGAAAAAAATGAGCCTGCTCGCCGCCACCTCGCCCGTGGATCGCGCTGGTCGCCTTTTCGCTGCTGATCAACGTGAAATCCCTGCCGTTCGAGCGGCTCTTCACCGTCACCCTGGCGATGCCGCTGGCCATCATCCCGGGCGCGCCGGAAAAGCTGCGCCTCTTCTCGCAAGCCTATTTCTGGGTGCTGGTCTCCACCTTCATCGCCCTCCCGTTCCTGAAGGCAAGCCGCGCGCAGCTCGGGACGTCCGTGAAGAAATGGTGGCAGCGGGCGCCGCGCCCGGTGCTGGCCGCCGCGGTCTTCTTCGCCCTGGCGTTCGTGCTCAACCACTCGGGCAAGGGCGCCGACTGGCTGCTGCCCGACCGCGGGGCGCAACATGGTCGCGGTGGTGGCGACGGCGGCCGCCGCGGCGTTCGGGAAATTCTACCCGGTCATCGCCCCGTTCATCGGCCTGCTCGGTGGCTTCGTCAGCGGCTCCGAGTCGTCGGCGATCGCCATGCTGACCAAGCTGCACCTGGCCACCGCGGAGAAGATCGGCGCCTACGGCATCCTGATCGCGGCGGCGTCGGGCATCGGCGGCGGTTTGGCGAGCGTCATCTCGCCGGCGAAGCTGCAGAACGCGGCGGCGAGCATCGACCGCATCGGCGAGGAGGCCAAGGTCATCCCGGTCACCTTCGTCATCTCGCTGGCCATCACCCTGGTCTGCGCAGTGCTGACGCTATGGTGGAGCTACTGAAATAATCGTAGGGGCGAACCTGGTGTTCGCCCTGGACCGAAAATATCGTAGGGGCACGGCGTGCCGTGCCCCCTCCTAAAATTCCAAACCTCAAGCACCAAATCCCAAACAAATCCCAAGCTCCAAATTCCAATCACCCAAACGAAAGCCAACAGGACTCCTTCCTTCGTTTTGGTTATTTGGACATTGGTGCTTGGTGCTTATTTGGAATTTGGGATTTGTGATTTGGAATTTTTAGGCGGCCAAGGCTCCATTTGGGTAGGGAACGCAAATTTGCGTTCCCTACAAAAGAAATCTTTTGAGCGGCGGGCGGGATGAGATAATGGCAGGAAATTCATATATACTTATCTTCAGTTCAAGGAGGAGATCATGAAAAAACTTGCCTTGTTGTCGATCTTGTTGTTGGGGTTGATGACCCCGGGGTTCGCCGCGAACCAGGGCATATCCGTGGGCTCGCCCTACCTGGTCACCCAGTGGTGCATCGGAAAGAACCTGGATATAAACTGGAGCAAGTGGGGCGACTGGACCCAGTTGAACCAGGACCCGGGCAACCAGCAGGTCAGCATCCTGCTGGTGCAGGTGGGCGTCCGGGCACATCCCCGGGTGATCGCCGCCAGCGTCCCCAACAGCGGCACCTTCGACTGGACCATCGCCGGCGATGTCATCCCGGGCGAATACCATGTGCGCGTGGTGACGCTGAACAAGCTTTTCAAGAGCCAGAGCGAGGTCTTCACTATCAAGTCCTGCCAGAAAATGCTGGCGGTCAAGGAGCCGCAGCTGATGACCAGGACCCTGGAGCACGCGGCCCTGAGCATCGGCCGCATCGCCGGCCGGGCGAGCGCCTCGACGCAAGGCAACCTGATCGCGGGGCGCAAGATACGCGTCCTGCTCAAAAAAGCCGGGGCGACGATCACCTCGGCGGAATATACCCTCGACGCCCAGGGCGGCGCCGACTACCAGTTCACCCACCAGCAGATGGGGACATATGATGTCTCCGTGGAAAAAGTGTCCACGCCCGTGCCCGCCGACGCGCTGAACGTGTGCTTCAAGGGCACGGAGCCCATCCAGCGCACGGTGGTCATCGCCGGCGGCAGCATGGACGTTCCCGGCATGGATTTCGCCATCCTGTACGACATCGCCTTCAACATGAAAGGCCTTTGCTGGTGAAGGAGCAAATGCGTGAAATAACCAGGACCCCTCATTTCAAGCACGACCTGGAAAAACTGCTCTGCTCCGGCCACCATGACGAGCGGGAGCTGCTGGACGTGGTCGAAATGCTGGCCGCGGGCGGCCCACTGCCCGAAAAATACCTGGACCATCACCTCGCCGGCGAATGCGATGATTTCCGCGAATGCCACATCCGCTTCGACTGGCTTTTGCTTTACCGCCTGGAGCCGGGCCGCCTGGTGCTGGTCCGCTCCGGCAGCCACGCGGATTTATTTAAAGAATAATCCGCAGGGGCGGATTTTAAACACCGCCTATTACGGGATCCGGGGACAGGCACGGGGGCCTGCCCCTACAGAAACGGGCCATCCCGATCCTGAGAGATCATATCGCATCTTGAATTTTTGTAGGGGCGGACCCCCGTGTCCGCCCTTCTTTCTTTTTAAACGATCGTTTATGTCGAACACAGGGGCAGGCACGGGGGCCTGCCCCTACATTCAAGTGAACTTTTCGGGATTCTCCTCATCATGTGGCCAAGCCGCTGGATTATCGCAAATATATTTGCGGGTCTGTTCTAATTCCTTATCGTTCCGGATAATATGCTCGTAATAATTGCGCTGCCATAAGCGTCTCTGGAATTCAGGAAAATTAGTTTGAAAAACACCTTCCGAATATTTCTTCGAGGTCATTGTTTTAAATTGGCGGATCACGTCCGGCAAGGACAAGCGATTTTCCGTAGGGGCGGACCCCCGTGTCCGCCCTTCTTTATCAAATGCGGTTCGGTATACGAAAGAGGGGCAGGCACGGGGGCCTGCCCCTACATTAAGACAAAGAATTCCATGAATATGGTTGGGCATGACCACGAATTCATCCAATGTGATTCCTGGATATTTCAGGGGCATTTCCAACCAGATGTTTTCAATCATCTTTCCAGCTTCATTCAGGATCAATTCATTGTTAACGATCTGAGCGAACATGCATCCCCGGTTCTGGACGCAAATGGTGACAAAATACAGGTTCGGCGAGGAATAATCCCACCCCTTTAGACGGATCGAGCACCGGCCACGAAGATTAGGATTCAAAGGTATATTCCGTAGGGGCGAACTCCCGTGTCCGCCCATCGTTCTTCTTGATCGATCACGTATGTCGAAGCAAAGGGGCAGGCACGGGGGCCTGCCCCTACGATTCTAAGACATTTCATCTTCAATTCACTTATCCTTTCTAAACGATCATTAACAAATAAAATTCTTAACTAATTTATTTAAAAGCCTCAGCGATCGTCCTAGAATTTTTTAATCTTTCCATTAAAACCAAACGAGACCCTTGCATGCTTATTCTTGGTGAATGCACGATCGGACCAATCGACTTAGCTTTGCCGCGCAACTTGACCATGTATTTGCCGCTGTCTTGATAGGGTTTGATCGAACCGACCCGCCCGTAGTGAGTAATTTTGTGTTGAGGTGAAGTCACATACAGAGCGATATACTTAAGATTGGGAATTACATTCTTTGATAAACGGATGGCATACCAGCGATTCCTCCCAAGAAATTCCTCTTCAAAACCATCCGGGTGGGCTGGACAGACAATAGTATCGTACTCGCCAAGCTTGCGACGTTCGGCCCGGTCCTTAGAAACTTCAATCACTTCGTTGCCAGTGATTTCGAACAACTCCCGGCGCTGCATGAGCTGGACCTTTTGCTTGAACAGCCTCAACAAGTCCCGTGACTCAATGAACTTACCGGCGACGCGGTTACCCTTCGGCATGGCAATTCTCAGTACAAGCGATTCAAGTTCTTTCAGGTGTTCGTCGTTTTGCGTCAGATAAATACTGAAGCGATCCCATTCCCTTGCATGGCGGTCTTTTAAATGGTCCCGCAAGCGAGTTCGGAGATTTTTTGCCAGCCCAACATAGTACAATAAGTTCCCATTAAATAGTGCATATACACCACTCTTCTTTCGCGCAAATTCAGTGACAATTTCCGGATATTTTTTTATTGCGGATTTAGATATTCCTTCAAGATGCTCAATAACCAGCGGGGCCGATTTTTGATTTTTCTTCATTTTAATGATTCAGCCTCCACGATTTTAATTTCTTCGTCCGTCAATCCATATAATTCATAAACCAATTTGTTAATAAGAGCTTCAATTTCAACACTTTGACGTTTGAGAATTTCACGATCATTCTGTGATTTTGCAGATGCGATTCTCTCATAGATTTGGATAGCTGATTCAACCAACTTAATAAATCGATCAGTCTTATCCTTTACCTCGTTATCATTCAAATTTATCGTTCTTATCGGTAATTTTTCAACATGACCCGAGAATAATCGAAACCTCCATAATCCTCCTCTCAAAGCATTACTCAAACCACGGATCATGAACCAAAATAATTTTGAATTTAGCAATCCCAACAAATACTTCGAATCACTTTTGATAAAATATATAGTATTGCTAAAATAAAACCCCTTTGTATCTAAACAATATTTCGGGTATCGTGAAATATCTGGAAATACTATTTTCGGTCTTTCAAAACTCTCAGAATATTTTTCTTGTGGTTGTTGGAGTTCATACCAAGCTTGTTTTGTCGCTCGTTTACTTAGTTCTGCTTTGAATTTTTCTAGATGATCCTTTATTTTTGGATATCCAGTTATATCAATCCCATGAGGCGTATAAATAATCCATGAATTATCCCATTTAAGATGATAATGATCTAAATCTTTTCCTCCGACATAGGGTTTAATAATTTCAGACGCATTCTTATTCCCTTTTAATAGAATTTCTCTTTCTTCATTTGAAATCAAAAAAGCTTCATTCAGCCCAGACTTGATCCCCATCCCAACTTCTCCATAAACCTCTAATAGTGAAGGAAACTGAGAAAACAATCTCGAACGGAGCATTGTTGATTTATCCGAATCAAATATCCAAGCTTTTTCAGTAAGAGTTTTTTGTTCAAAGTGAGAGATTGTCGGAAACTGTTCCGGAAGTGCTTTAGAAGTTGGATCACAATCCTGAAGAATCATATCCACTTTACTAGATTTCTTAGTAGTTTTTTCAGTTATAACAATAATTGGATAAACCGTTGCGCCAAAAAAAGGAGTGAAATCTCCAAAGTCAACAACTTTCTCTAAACATGAGTGATTTATTAGAAAAGACCGAAGTGATTGCCCTGCTCGTGAGCGTGTGAAAGTATTACTGAGGATGAATCCTAGTTTTCCGTTATTTGTTAAAACAGAAAATGCTTTTTCAATAAAATAATAAAAAATATCTGCTCTATCAGAATGTGTCATATAAACATTTTTAAAATAAAATTTATGTTCCTTAAATTCCTCCATTCGAATATACGGCGGATTTCCGATCACGCAATCGAACCCTCCCGCCTTCATGGCTTCGGGGAACTCGCGGTTCCAGTCGAAGGGATTGACGCGCTTCATTTCGTCGGGATCGGGGATCAGGCGGCCGGAGAAATAGTCGGGGCCGATCAGGGAGTTGCCGCACTTGATGTTGTCGGAGAGATTCGGCAAGGCCCGTTCGTGGAAAAGCTGCCGGGATTTGCCAACCGATTCGTCGGTCTCGCCCTCCATGACTTTCAGCAAGAGCGAGAGCTTGGTGACTTCCACGGCCTGGGCGTCGATGTCCACGCCGAAGATGTGCGTGGTCAGGATGCGCTTCTTTTCGGCGATGGTCAGGCGCCACTCCCCCTTTGGATTCTTGTATATTTCGCTTCTTGAATTTTTCGGGCTGGTGCTCCATGTACCACTTGAGGCAATGGTCGAGCAGGCACTGAAACGCGCCCAGCAGGAATGACCCGCAACCGCAGGCCATGTCCAGGACGCGGAACGGCTGGCCGTTCTTGCCGCCGGCGAGTTGCGCCGGGCTCTTGCCCTCGATCATCTTGCCCACGGTGTTCTTGACGATGTAATCGACGATATAGGCCGGCGTGTAGTAAACGCCGCCCGCCTTGCGCACCTCGGGCTTCTCCTCGACCTTGGCCTGGTGCCCGGCCGTCAGGCGGATCACCTTGCCCAAGAACCGCTCATAGACCGTGCCCAGGATTTCCACCGGCAAGACGCCGAAGTGGTAGGGCGAGCCGTGCGCGAAATACAGGCTTTGCAGGATGGGCTTGAACACCTTGTCGTCGACCTGGCAGTTTCGGCGTGATCGCATCGGGAGATTCCGAGGTTCCCTCTTCCTTCTGGAAATGGAAGAGGCCGGAGTTGTACTTTTCGTCGGCCTTTCGGCACGACTTGCTCATGAAGCGGGAGTAAATGTCGGGCCGGTCGCACAGCTTCAGCAGTTGGCCATAAGATTCGCTGCCGCGGTCCTCCGCCATGCGCAGGAAAACGATGCGGTCGATGGTGCGCTGCACGGCGGCGTTCAGGTCATCCGGAGAAAGGACCTGGTTGCGCAGGGCGATGTTGCGCGCCAGCGAATCCCGCCAGCCCTCGATTTCCTTGAGGAACTCGCTGTCCACCTCGGACGTGCCGCGCTTGCGCTTGGATGCCGCGTAACGGTCGTATGCCCCGGCCCACACCGCCTCGCGCGAGAAAATATCCCACAGGTCGCGCCAGCGGTCGGGATATTCCTCGGAACGGAAATATTGAATGCGGCCGTAACTGGCCTTGTCCACAGGGCGCGGCCGCAGCGAACAATCATAGACCCCGAATTCCTCGAAGTCGGTCAGGATGGACAGGGCGACCTTGGCGCTCCAGCCATAGCGGCGAAGCTGGTAGGCCGGACCGGGATCGGCGTTGATGTTGATGCCGCACTTCTTGGCCTCGGTGTAGAACTTGGAAAGCGTGCCGACGCGGAAGGCATAATCCGGGGCCTTCTGCTGGCCCTCGATCTCCAGGCTGTCCTCGGTGATGACCTCGCGATACTGCGGCGCGATCATGGCCGTGTTGCGCAGGTCCCAGCCCAGGGCCTCGAAAAAGGGATCGATCAAACTCTGGCGGATATGGGCTTCCTTGACGCCGGGAGCGAGAAAGGCCTGGCGGTTGTCAGCGAAGTACCGGCATAATTTGGCTATCTCTTCTCGTCCCTGATCGTAGGTTTTGCTCATGGCGATTTGTTCAAGATTTAACCTATTGAGGATTTTATGTCAAGGATTGCTTTTTGTATGTAGGGGCGGACCCCCGTGTCCGCCCTTCTTTCTTGTCGAATGATCGGTTGAATTTAAGAGGGGGCAGGCACAGGGGCCTGCCCCACACAGAAACAGGCCGTCCCGATCCTGAGAGATCATATCGCGTCTTGATTTTTTGTCAGGGGCGGACCCCCGTGTCCGCCCTTCTTCCAGAAGATCGATCGTAGCGGACGTATCGGAGGACAGGCACGGGGGCCTGCCCCTGCGTGCGGGCAATCGGATTTCCCGTTCAAGGATAATCCCAAATCACGAATTTCCAAGGCCCGGCCTGGGTAGGGAACGCAAATTTGCGTTCCCTACAGAAGAAAACATCTAATTCACAGTTTGGATCATTGGAATTTGGAAGGGCACGGCACCCGTGTCCCTACGGAGATAGCCATTACCGATTCAAAAGGAATATTTCGCGCGGTGTTTGGTAGGGGCGGGGTTTTCCCGCCCAACAGGATTATCCGGCATGAAAAGGGCGCGATGACCGCGCCCCTACGCGTGGGCCCTACGCGGCGCTGGCGTTCTTCCTGGTTTTCTCGTCCTGCTTGCGGTCGTTGGCGTCGAGCTTCTTCTTGCGCATGCGCACGTTCTTGGGGGTGATCTCCAGCAGCTCGTCGTCCTCGATGTAGTCCAGCGCCTGCTCCAGCGAGAACTGCCGCGGCGGCGTCAGGCGGATGGCCTCGTCGGACTGGACCGAGCGCATGTTGGTCAGCTTCTTGCCGCGGCTGACGTTGACCACCAGGTCGTTGTCCTTGCAGTGCTCGCCGACGATCATGCCGGCGTAGACCGGCACGCCGGCGCCGAGAAACAGGGTGCCCCGGTCCTGCAGGCCGTAGAGGCCGTAGGACACGGTGACCCCCGGCTCGTGGGCGATCAGCACCCCCTTGGTCTTGCGGTTCATCTCGCCCTTGAAGGGCTCGTAGCCCATGAAGGAGTGGTTGAGGATGCCCGTGCCGCGGGTGGAGGTCATGAAGTCGTTGTTCACGCCGATCAGGCCGCGGGCCGGGATGAGGAACTCGAGGCGGGTGTAGCCGTCCGAGCCGGGGACCAGGTGGCGCAACTCCCCCTTGCGCTGCCCGAGCATCTCGATCACCACGCCGGAGTAGGCGTCGCCGACGTCGATGACCGCCATCTCCATGGGCTCGTGGCGTTTGCCGTTGACGAACTTGCAGATCACCTCGGGCCGGGAGACCTGGAACTCATAGCCCTCGCGGCGCATGTTCTCGATCAGGATGGAGAGCTGCAGGGTGCCCCGCCCTTTGAGCAGGAAGGCCTTCTTGGAATCGGTGTCCTCCAGCCGCAGGCTGGCGTTGTTCAGGATCTCGCGGCGCAGGCGCTCGTGCAGCTGGGTGGAGGTGACGTAGCGCCCCTCCTGCCCGGCGAAGGGGGAATCGTTGACCGCGAAGGTCATGGCCAGGGTCGGCTCGTCGATGTCCATCGCCGGCAGCGGCAGCGGCTGGTCGATGTCGGCCACCGTCTCGCCCAGGTCGATGTCCTCGATGCCGGCCAGCGACACGATGTCGCCGGCGACCGCCTCGGGGACGCTGACCCGGCCGATGCCGTCGTAGGTGAAGATGCGGCTGACCTTGTAGGCCTTGCGCTCGCCGTTGCGCTTGATCAGCAGGACGTCCTCCCCCTGGCTGACGGTGCCGTTGTGGATGCGGCCGGTGCCGATCTTGCCGAGGTAGTTGTCGTAGCTGATCGCCGAGGCCATGAACTGGAACGGGCTGACGCTGTCCCCGTCCGGCTCCTTGACGTGGCGCAGGATGGTCTCGAAGAGGGGCTTCAGGTCCTTGTTCTTGTCGTGCAGCTCGTAGCGGGCGATCCCTTCCTTGGCCGACGCGTAGAGCACCGGGAAATCGAGCTGCTTGTCGTCGGCGCCCAGCTCGACGAACAGGTCGAAGACCGCGTTCAGCACCTCGTCGGGGCGGGCGTTCGGGCGGTCGATCTTGTTGATGACCACGATCGGGCGCAGCCCCTGCTCCAGCGATTTCTTGAGCACGTACTTGGTCTGGGGCATGGGCCCCTCGAAGGCATCGACCAGCAGCAGCACCGAGTCGACCATCTTCATGATGCGCTGCACCTCGCCGCCGAAATCGGCGTGGCCCGGGCGTGTCGACGATGTTCACCTTGTAGCCCTGGTACTGGAAGGCGGCGTTCTTGGAAAAAATGGTGATGCCGCGCTCCCGCTCCAGGTCGTTGGAGTCCATCACCCGCTCGCCGACGTTCTGGTTGTCGCGGAACACGCCCGCCTGCCGGAGCACGGCGTCGATCAGCGTGGTCTTGCCGTGGTCGACATGGGCGATGATGGCGATATTCTTAAATTTTTTCATTTGTATTTCTTATGCCTGCATTTCCGCCGGAAAGGAATCGCGCTGGTGGGTTTCAGCGATTGGATCAGAAATCCGAACGGTCGGTCCCGCAGTGCGCTTATTATACTATATTCTTGAGGGGTTGTAAATCGCCTTGAATCCCAATAAAATACCCCTTGGACATTTCCATTATGGCTTCCGGGAAAAGGAGTGAAGCCATGCGCAAAAGCAATCGTGCCCTGGTGATGACGATCGTTCATGACGTCGAGTTTTCCTCAGTTTCGGGCTGCCGGCCTTCGCCGGCCAGGCCGGCCGCGACACGCTGGCCGGGCTGGAAAAAGCGCTCGACGCCCGCCTGCTGGACTGGCAGCAGTCGCCCGACGGCGTGCGCTGGGAAGCGTACCGCGCCGGCCGCTCGGTCGCCGCCGCCGGCTTCCGCCTGCGCGCGACCCTCCAGGCGCCGGAGTTCTTCGCCGCCGCCAGGGTGGCGGGGACGCCCCTGACGCTGAATGTCAAAATGAGCGCCCGCGGCCTGGCGCAGGCGACCTTCTTCCTGGACGGCCGCGAGCTGCAGCAGGCCCCGTCGGGGCGGGGCGGGACGGCGGTCCTGCACGGCGAGGGCGGCACCGCGGTCGAAACGAGCGTCGACATCCCCCTGGCGGATAAGGCCGACGGGCTGGAGCACACGCTGGAGATCGTCGTGGAGAACAAGGGTTTCACGCCGGCGCGGACCGGCTACTGGCCCGAGCGCCGGCGCGGGGCGCCCGCCGACGAGGGGAGCGAGTTCACCCTGACTCCAGGCCGAGCTGCGCTTCCCGGCGGCGGCGAACAACCTGGCCGCCCTGCGCGACTGGCTGCGCGCGTTCCAGTTCGCCGACATCCTGCTCAACCCCGAGCTGAAGCGCTACACCTTCACCGGCCGGCCCTACGACATCCCGGACAAGCGACGGGTGGCCAAGGAAAAACTGGCGCGGCTCGACGCCGCCTTCGACCGCGCCGTCGCCGCCCTGGACCTGAAGGCGCTGGCCGCGGGAGGCTGGCCGCAGGTGCAGTCCTCGCTCAAGCGCTCGCTGCGTCTGGCGGCGCCCGTCAAGTCCTACCTGGGCGAATTCCGCATCCAGCTGGTGGGCAACGCCCACATCGACATCGCCTGGCTGTGGCGCATAGTGGAGACCATGGCCCTGAGCAAGAACACCTACGAGACGGTCATCAAGAACATGGCGGAGTACCCCGAGCTCACCTACGCCCAAAGCGAGGCCGTCACCTACGACTGGATCGAAAAGCAGCACCCCGACCTGTTCAAGGCCATCAAGGACAAGGTGCGCGCCGGGCGCTGGGAGATCGTGGGCGGCATGTGGGTCGAGCCCGACTGCAACCTGATCGCCGGCGAGAGCTGGGCGCGCCAGCTCCTTTACGGCAAAAAGTATTTCCGCGAGAAGTTCGGCGTCGACGTGCGCATCGGCTGGAACCCCGACTCGTTCGGCTACAACTGGAACATGCCCCAGCTCTACAAGCAGAGCGGCATCGACAGCTTCATCACCCAGAAGCTGTGGTGGAACGACACCACCGTCTTTCCCCATTTCCTCTTCAACTGGCAGGGGGTGGACGGGAGCACCATCCTCACCTATATGCCGCCGCTGAGCTACGCCAGCGAGCTGGAACTGAAAGAGGTGGCCAACGGCGTCTCCAAGTACGAGGCCACCACCGGGCTCAAGGAGAGCCTGATCCTCTACGGCCTCGGCGACCACGGCGGCGGCCCCAACCGCGAGATCCTCGACCGCGTGCGCGGCTTCGGCAAGCTGGCGCTGGCGCCGAAGTTCATTCACACCACGCCGAGCCCCTTTTTGCAGAAGCTGCGCAAGGAGAAGCTCGACCTGCCGCTGTGGAAAGACGAGCTCTACCTGGAATACCACCAGGGGACCTTCACCACCCAGGGCGCTATCAAGAAGAACAATCGCCGCACCGAGGCGCATGCTGGCCACGACCGAGAAGCTCGCCGCCATCGCCTGGCTACTAGGCAGCCCGTATCCCAAGGATGAGCTCGAAAAGAGCTGGAAAAGCGCCCTGACACTGCAGTTCCATGACATTCTTCCCGGCTCGGGCATCACCCCGGTCTACCGCGACGCCCTGGAGACCTACAAAGGCGTGCAAAAGGATCTGAATGTCGCTGGAGGATCGGCGCATTGAGACCGCATCGCGGCCATGATCGACACCCCCAAGATCGAACGGGAAACCGCTGCTGCGTCTTCAACCCTCTCTCCTGGGAGCGCGACGACGTCGTGACCTCCGTTTCCCCTTTCTGAATGGCCCGGAGCTGCGGCTGCTCGACGAAGAAGGCCGCGATGTCCCTTATGAAATTGCCTGGACCAGACGAGACCGACGGAAGGATGGGATGGCCGCGATCTCTTTCGTCGCCAGAAAAATCCCACCCCTGGGCTATCGGGTCTATTCCGTCGTTACCAAGAACAGAGAGACGCCTAGGATCATCGGGATGATCGCGCCCGGCGGCAAGCCGGCCGCGGCGGCTCCCGCGGGGGATGGCGTACTGGAAAATGAGGCGCTGCGCGTCGTGATCGACCCGCCAGCGGCAACCTCAAGAGCATCTTCGACAAGCGCCAGCAGCCGCGAGTTCGTGGCGCCCGGGCGAGCAGGCCAACAAGCTGTGGGTCTACGAGGACCGCCCGGAGGACTGGGACGCCTGGAACATCGGCTACACCGGCCGCGGCTGGGAACTGAACAAGGCCGACAAGGTGGAGCTCGTCTCCGACGGACCGGTCAAGACGGTCTACCGCGTGGACAAGAGCTTCCTGGGACTGTCCAAGGAGCGCTATTACCCGACCGAGGGATTCCCCTCCTCCTTCTTCACTCAATATATTACTCTTTATAAGGGCCTGGATCGCCTCGACATCCGCACCGAGGCCGACTGGTGGGAGGACCACCTGTCGCTCAAGGCCTGCTTCCCGGTCGACGTGAAGGCCGACAAGGCCTATTTCGAGATCCCCTTCGCCGCCATCGGCCGCACCACCCGCTTCGAGACGCTGTGGGAGAAGGCGCGCTACGAGGTGCCGGCGCTGCGCTGGGCCGACCTCGCCGACGACAAGGGCGGCATCGCCCTGCTCAACGACTCCAAGTACGGCCACGACATCCACGGCAACGTCATGAAGCTGTCGCTGCTGCGCTCGCCCACCTGGCCCGACCCCATGGCCGACCGCGGCCGCCACGAGTTCACCTATTCCATCTATCCCCATGCCGGCTCGTGGAGCGACGGCCAGGTCGTGCGCCGCGGCCAGGAGCTCAACCAGCCGCTGCTGACCCATATCGCCTTGGACGAGCAAGGGCGATGCGCCATCCAGCCGCTCCTATTTCTCGGTCGCTGGCGACGGGGTGATCCTCGACGCGGTCAAGCTGGCCGAGGACGGCAGCGGCCTGGTCCTCCGCCTCTACGAAGCCAACGGCAAGGCGGAGACGCGGCGCTGTCGCTTCTTCCGCAGCCGCCCGGGCGCGTCGCGGCTTGCGATCTGCTGGAGAACGAGACCGGAGCGCTGGAAGTCAAGGGCGACCGTATCGCGCTCTCGTTCCGGCCCTTTGAAATCAAGACCATCAAAGTCGGCTTCGCCAGGATGGAGGAACCGGTCAAATGAAGGAACACCTGGTCAAGGTCAAGCAATACCTGCTCTCCGGCGTCTCCTACGCCATCCCCTTCGTGGCCTGCGGCGGCATCCTCATCGCGGTGGCCATCGCCTTCGCCCCCATGGGCCCGGGCGGGCCCGACTTCTCGCACTCGCCCTTCCTGAAGATGCTCCTGGACATCGGCAGCACCGCCTTCTCGCTGCTGGTGCCGGTGCTGGCCGGCTACATCGCTTACGGCATGGCCGACCGCCCGGCGCTGGTGCCGGGGTTCGTGGGCGGCGCCATCGCCAACCAGATCGGCGCCGGTTTCCTGGGCGGGCTGGTCGCCGGCCTGCTGGCGGGGCTGGTCGTGATGGTGATCAAGAAAGTGAAGGTGCCGATCTATTTCAAGCCGGTCATGCCGATCCTGGTCATCCCGGTCGTGGCCTCGCTGCTGGTGGGTTTCGTCATGTTCCAGTTTCCTCGGCGTGCCGATCCGCGAGCTGATGACCTCGATGTCGGCCTGGCTGCGGGTGATGGGCACCGGCAACCGCGTCGTGCTGGCCGCCCTGCTCGGCGCCATGATCGCCTTCGACATGGGCGGGCCGGTCAACAAGGTCGCCTTTTTCTTCAGCGCCGCCATGATCAAGGAAGGCAACTTCGCCCCCATGGGCGCCTGCGCCGCCGCCATCTGCGTGCCGCCGCTCGGGCTGGGGCTGGCCACGCTCCTCGCCCGGCGGCTGTGGAGCCGAGCAGGAGCGCGAGGCGGGCTACGCCAGCCTGGCCATGGGCATGATCGGCATCACCGAGGGGGCCATCCCGTTCGCCGCCGCCGACCCGCTGCGCGTCATCCCGACCATCATGTTCGGCTCGATGGTCGCCGCGGTGATCGCCATGCTGGGCGGCGTGGGCGACCACGCGCCGCACGGGGGCCCGATCGTCATCCCGGTGGTGGACAACCGCCTGTTCTTTATCCTGGCCATCACCGCCGGCGCGCTCGCCGTGGCCCTCCTGGTCAACTCCTTGAGGAGATGGACCGGGGCCCGCAGCGCAGGGAGAGTGAGATGAATATCGTCGCCGTGACCGCCTGCCCCACCGGCATCGCCCATACGTATATGGCGGCCGAGCAGCTGGAAAAGACCGCCCGCAAGCTGGGCCATCACATCAAGGTCGAGACGCAGGGCGCCATGGGCATCGAGAACGAGCTCAGCGCCGGGGATATCGCCGATGCCCAGGTGGCCATCTTCGCCGCCGACATCCGCGGTGCAGCGCAGCGAGCGCTTCGAAAAACTGAAGATCGTCGAGGTCCCGGTGCAGGAAGCGATCAAGAACCCCGAAGCCCTGTTCGCCCGCCTGCAGGTCTAGGCTTTCGCCGGCCATGACGGTCATCTCCTTCACCTTTCCCCTGCCGCTGGGCCTGCATGCCCGGCCGGCGAGCATGCTGCAGAAGGCCTGCCTGCCCCTGGCGGCCGCCGTCCGCTTCCGCAACGAGCGCAACCGCCGCCGCGCCGACGCCAGGAGCGTCCTGGCGCTGGTGGCCAGCGACACCTGCGGCGGCGATCCCTGCCGCCTGGAGATCAGCGGCCCCGACCAGGCGCGGGCCGCCCTGGTCTTGCGCGATTTCCTCTCCCGCCGCCTGCCGCATGCCGACGACGACCTGGCGCCCGCCGGCGCAGCGGCGTCCCCGAAGGGGGCGGCGCCCGACAAGAAGGAAGCGCCGGGACCGGCGTGCCTGCCGCCCGTTTTCCTGGAAGGCGGCCAGCAGCTCCTGCAGGGCCTGACGCTCTCCGCAGGGCTCGGCCGCGGCCCGGCGCTGCGCCTCGGCGGCGCCGTTGCCTGGCCGCGCCGTTTCGCCGCCGGGAAAAAAAACGCGAAGCAGGAGCTGCGGCTTTTCCGCGCCGCCTGCGCCGAGGTGGCCGCCGACCTGCGCCGGGAAGCGGCCGGCGCCCGCGACCGGAACGCGTCGGGCATCCTGCGCGCCCACCTGGCCATGGTCAGCGACCCGGGCTTCCAGGAACGCATCGCCAGGCTGATCAGCGGTCAGAATCATGCCGGCGGGCCTAGCCATCAGGCAGGTGGTGACCGGACTCAGCCGGGACCTGAAGGGCTCGCGCAGCGCCTATCTGCGGGAGAGGACCGCCGACCTGGACGACCTCGCCGCCCGGCTGCTGAAAAAGCTGTACGGCCCGGCCGCGGCGGGGGCAAGGGAAACGCTGTCCGCCCCCGCCGTGGTCGTCGCCTCCGCCCTCACCCCCTCCCAGTTCCTGGCCCTGGACCGCCGCCGCCTGCGCGGGCTCGCCCTGGCGGACGCGGGCGCGACCTCCCATACCGCCATCCTGGCCCGCTCCTTCGCCGTGCCCGCCGTCGGCGGCCTGCCCGCCTCCCTGGCGGAGATCGGCGCCGGCGAAGAGTTGATCGTCGATGGCCGGCGCGGGCTGCTCCTGCGCCGGCCCGGCCCCGCGCTGAAGCGGTACTACCGGCTGGAGGAGCGCAAGCTCCGCCGCCGGGAGCGGGATTTCGCCCGGCTGAAAACGGAGCCGGCGCGGACCGCCGACGGCCAGAAACTGGAGATCGCGGCCAACATCGGCGGCCCGGCCGAGCTCAGGTCCGCGTGGCGGAACGGGGCCGAAGCCGTCGGCCTTTTCCGCACCGAGATGCTCTTCCTGGAGCGGGAGGCCCCCCCGGACGAGGACGAGCAATTCGCCGCCTACCGGGAAGCGGCGCGCACGGCGAACGGCCGCCCGGTGATCATCCGCACCCTGGACGTCGGCGGCGACAAGCACCCGCCCTACCTCGACCTGCCCCGGGAAGACAATCCCTTCCTCGGCAGCCGCGCCGTGCGCTTCTACGCCCGGCAGGCGGAGCTGATCCGCTGCCAGCTGCGGGCCATCCTGCGCGCCGCCCGCTTCGGCGCGCTGAAGATCATGGTGCCCATGGTCAGCAGCCTGGAGGAGGTGCGGCTGGTGCGCCGCCTGCTGGCCGAAGCCGCGGCGGAGTTGAAGGCGCGCCGGGTCCCGCGGCGCGAGAAGATCGAGCTGGGCATCATGGTCGAGACGCCGGCGGCGGCCATGTTCCTCGACCGGCTCGCCGGCGAGGCGGATTTCTTCAGCATCGGCAGCAACGACCTGCTGCAGTACTTCCTGGCCGCCGACCGCGGCAACGCCGCCGTCGCGGACATTTACGATCCCCGCCACCCCGCCTTCCTGCGCCTCCTCGCCGGCGCGGCGGCCGCGGCCAGGGCCGCCCGGCGCTGGCTGGGGTTATGCGGCGAGATGGCCGGCGACAGCGATCTCCTGCCGCTGCTGGTCGGCCTGGGCCTGGACGAGCTCAGCCTGGCCGCCACCCGCATCCCGGAGGTCAAGGCCCGCCTGCGCCAGCTGGACGCCGCCGCCTGCCGGGAACTGCTGCGGCAGGCCCTGCTCTGCGCCGACGGCGCCGAGGTGGGCGAGCTCCTGCGCGAATTCAACGGCCGCGGCCCCGCCGCCGCGGCGACCGCTTCCGACCTGATCGCGCTGGACGCGGACAGCCGCACCCCCTCCGAGGCCATCAAGGAGCTCTGCGACCGGCTGGAGCTGGCCGGGCGGGTGGCGGACGGCGGCGCCCTGGAGGCGGCGGTCTGGCAGCGCGAACGGACCTATCCCACCGACCTCGGGCTGGGCTTCGCCATCCCCCACGGAAAATCGGCCCAGGTGCGCACCGCCTCGATCGCTTTCCTGCGCCCGCGGCGCCCGATCGCCTGGCGCGGCGGTGACGCGCCGCCCGTGCGCGCCGTGCTGCTGATCGCCGTGCCCGCCGGCGGCCCGGAGCAGGAGCACCTGAAGCTGATCGCCGGGCTGTCGCGGCGGCTGATGCACGAGGATTTCCGCGCCGCGCTGCTCACCGCCCCGGACAAGGAGACCGCTCTGGAGATCCTGATGAGTTGCCTCTCGGGAAACCGGAACGGCGGGGAAAAATAAACCGCTTAAGGAGAAAAGCAAATGAAAGCAAAAAAAATGGGGACTGTGTTTTTCGTCATGGCGCTATGCCTGTTGCTCCAGAGGACTTCCCTGACGGCGCAGGCGGCGGCTGGCGATAGCCTGCGCGCCGGCAGGAATTTTCTCGCCACCGCCGTTTACAGCGAAGCCGATGACCAGCGCCTGCTCTCCCTGTACAAGGGGCTGCGCGTCTCCGACGTCACCGACGGCATGGACGCGGTCGGGCTGCAGGACATCGGGCTGATGGACCCCGAGATCCATTCGCTCTGGCGCGACACGGAACATTTCAGCCACCGCTTCGCCGGCGTGGCGGTCACCGCGCGCTATGTCCCCACCCAGGATCCGCCGGCGGGGAAAATGACGGTCGCCGCCTACGACGAATGGGCCGGCGATTGGTATGACCGGCGTTCGACCGAGGCGTACCTCGACCTCGTTCGCAAGGGGACGGCGCTGGTCATCGAGGAGGCCGCGAACGCCGATGTCGGCAGCATCGGCTCCTACAACATCCTGGAGTGGCAGAACCAGGGCTGCGTGGGCGTCGTGACCAGCGCCACCGCCCGCGATACCGACGAGATCATCACCATGCGCGTCCCGCTCTACTTCAAGGAAGTCGGGCGCGGCATCCGTCCCGGGCGCAACGAGCTGGAGTCGGTGAACCGGCCGATCGTCTGCGGCGGCGTGCTGGTCAAGCCCGGCGACATCATCGTGGCCGACGGCGACGGCGTCGTGGTCGTGCCGCGCGCCCACGCCGAAGCGGTGGCGGCCTACGCCCGGAAAATTATGGCGAACGACAAGGAGGGGCGCCGCGACCTCTACCAAAAGGCCGGGTTCAAGGAAGACGATTCGGTAAAGAAATAAAAAGCGGTCGCGCCATATCCAAAGGATCCGGATTTGCATTTTGGCGCCGGCTTCGCCTATAATCAGGGCACGATGAAATTCGCGCCCACGGGAGCCGGACCCCATGAACACTGACCCGCAAAAAATGCCCCGCGCCGGGAAACGGCTGCTCTTCCTGGGCGCCGTGATCCTGTTGCTGCTGGCCATCAACGTCGCGGTGCCGCCGCGCCGGCCGCAGCCGCAGCTCAGCGCCCGCACCCTCAAGGACCTGGCCGAGCTGGCCACGGTCGAATACAGCGTGACCAAGATCGTCTCCTTCAAGGACGTGGCCTGGTATGGCGACCGCAAGATCCTTTTCGAGACGGCCGCCACGGTCAAGGCCGGCATCGACCTGAACGAGCTGGCCGACCAGGACATCAAGCTGGAAGGCGACGCGGGGGTAACCGTCACCCTGCCCCAGCCCAGGATCCTGCTCTTCAACATGAAGCCCGAGCAGATGCGGGAGATCTTCAACGAATCGGGGGTGCTGCGCAGCGATTTCTCCAACGAGGAAAAGGACGCCCTGCTCAGCCAGGGCGAGAAGGACATCCGCGCCAAGGTCGCCACCATGGACATCCTCCAGCGCGCGGCGCGCAACGCCCGCATCCTGGTCGAGTCGTGGCTGAAAAAAATGGGCTTCACGGCGGTGCGCGTCGTGTTCAAGGAGAAAAGGGGGCGGGCATGAGAAAGATCATCTCGCTCCTCAACCTGGCCGCCCTGCTGGCCATCCTGCTGCTGCTCTACGGGCCGCTGGCCAAGATCGGCCTCCTGCCCTCGCTCTCCTCGCTGCTGCGGGGCGGCGCCCCCCAGATCGAGGACACACCGGTGATCATCCAGCAGATCAAGAACATCGCCCAGATGTTCACCCAGACGTTCTACGACGAATACGTCTACGATACCGGCGTCATCCGCACGCCGCTCTTCAACCAGAACAAGCGGCTGATCTTCATCGCCAAGGGCGAGGTGATCTCCGGCTTCGACCTGTCGGAGCTGAACGAAAAGTCGATCATCCGCCGCGGCAAGTCCATCGTGGTCAAGCTGCCGCCGGCGCGCATCCTGGACGTGGTCATCAACCCCAGCGGTTTCGAGACCTTCATCGAGCAGGGGGAGATCACCTTCGAGGAGAGCAAGAAATTCCACGAGGACGCCCGGCGCATCTTCGACCGCAACGCCCGCGACAAGGGCATCCTGAAGAACAGCGCCGAGCAGGGGCGGCAGATGCTGGAGAAATTCTTCCGCCTGCTGGGCTTCGAGTCGGTGGACATCATCATCCCGGAATCGCGCTAGCCCGCCGGCGCGGGGCCGGTTTTAGCCTTTCAGCTCCTGCAGGTAGATCTCCAGGTGCTTCCGCCTCTCGGGGATGGCGCGGCCGCTGGCGCTGCTGCGCTGCAGGGCGAAATCCACCAGGGAGAAAAGCACCTCCTCGTAGCTGAGGCCGGCCTGGGAGGCGGAGCGGATGAACCCGGCCTCGGGCGAGAGGTCGGGGTTGGGGTTGACGTCAATGACGTGGGGGATGTCCCGCTTGCTGAGGCGGAAATCGACGCGGGCGTAGTCGCGGCAGTCGAGGGCGTTGAAGGCGGCCAGCGCCGTCTTCTCGATCAGCGCCCGCAGCGGCTCGTCCACCTCCGCCGGGCAGACCGGCACCGTGCCGATGTAGTAGGGGCTGTGCGGCGACCACTTGGCCTCGTAGGTGACGATGCGCGGCAGGTGCCCGGGCAATTCGTTGTAGGAGATCTCCGACAGCGGCAGCACGCGGTCGCCGAGGATGGCGGCGCTGATCTCGCGGCCGGGCAGGCATTCCTCGACCAGCACGTCCTGGCGGAAGGTGCGGAACAGGAAATCGAGCTGCGCCTGGAGGCCCGCGAAATCGTTGACCACCGAGTTCTCCGAGATGCCGATGCTGGCGTCCTCCTTGTTCAGCTTCAGGATGAGCGGGAATTTCAGCTTGAGGTCGGTCTCCAGCGGCTTCTTGTTGAGCCGGGCCATGGTGTACCTCGGGGTGCGGACGCCCAGCGAGCGCAGGATCTGCTTGGTCTTGAGCTTGCTCAGGCAGTTGCCCAGGGTCAGCGCCTTGTTGCCGGTGAACTCGATGTCCAGGATCTCGAAGGCGCCGGCGATATGGCCCTCGAAATTGGTGTCGCCCTCCAGGGCCTCGACGAAGTTGAGGATGATGTCGGGGGCCTGCTGCAGGATGCGCCGCAGCGCCTTGGCGAAGTCGCGGCTGAACGGCAGGCACTCGACCTGCTCGAAGCGCTGCCGCAGGATCTTCTGCATGTCGCTGACCTGGGCCGTCAGCCCCGGGTCCGAGGTGTCCTCGACCGGCGTGCCGTTGACCGGGACCTTGCCCGAATAATTCTCATAAATGCCGATCGGCTCGTTGTAGCAGATGAGGATCTTTTCAGGACGCATTTTCACATAGTACCAATTTTCAAAAAAAAAAACAGAAGCGGAACGATTTTTTTGCCGGCGGGCGAAAACGATCGGCGCCGTTCCCGGGAGCCGGCGGGGCGGGTGGGGGCTACAGCGGCAGCGGCACCGGGTCGGCCTGGAAGCGGCGGGCGATCTCCTGCAGCTCGGCCACTTTTTCCGGGAAGCGCTCCTTGAGCGAGTTCAGTTTTTTCGAAGCGGCCTCGTATTCGCACTTCAATTTCTCGAACAGCACCTGGGCCCTTTCGTAATCCTCGCGCAGCGAATCTTTGCGGATATCCCAGGCCTTGCCGGCGTCGGCGCGCAGCAGGACGAAACGCTGCCGGGCCTGCAGGTAGTCCTGGTGCAGGCCGGCGAACTTTTTCTCGATCGTCCTGATGTACTCGTCCTTCAGCGTGACCAGGCTCTGGACGAAAGCGGCTTCGTATTCATGCCGCAGGCCGTCCAGCAGTTCGGCCACCGGCACGATCTTGTCGACGCGATGGGCGTTGGCCCCGCAGAAGGCGAAGCCCTGGTCCAGCAGTCCCCGGCGGGCGTTGTCCAGGGCGATCGATATGCAGTAATCGGCGTGGCGGATGTCGCACTGCTCCAGGCAGCGCCAGGCGCAACGCTTGACGTTGCGCACGCCGGCCGCGGCGTTGTCCAGGAAATGATTGCGGATGGCGCGCCCGGGCAGTCCGACCGGGCTCTTGATGATGGCGATGTCCGCGGGGCGGCAGGCGACGTAGGCTTCCTTGAAGCGGCGATCGGCGTCGCATTCGTCGGTGGCCACGAAGCGGGTGGCCATCTGCACCCCCTGGGCGCCCAGTTGCAGGAAGCGCAGGATGTCTTCGCCCGTATAGATGCCGCCGGCGGCGATGACCGGGATCTTCTTGTGAAAGGCCTCTTCGAACCGGGCCAGGGCGGCGACCACCTGCGGCACCAGGACCTCCAGCTGCTGGTCGGCGTCCTGCAGCCGGTCGGCCTTGAAGCCGAGATGCCCGCCCGCCAGCGGCCCCTCGACCACGACGGCGTCGGGAACATCGTTGTAGGCCTTTTGCCAATATTTGAAAATGAGCTCGGCGGCGCGCCCGGAAGAGACGATGGGGATGACCAGGACGCCGGCGGCGCGTATCTTCTCCACCGGGATGTTCTTGATCGGCAGGCCGGCGCCCATGAACAGGGCGTCGGCTTTTTCCTCGATGGCCGTATCCAGCAGCTGGAAGAAATCGTTGGCCGCCACCATGATGTTGACGCCGATCAAACCGGACGTCTTCGCCCTGGCCTTGCGGATCTCGCTGCGCAGGGCCCTGATGTTGGCGGCGCGGCCGTCGGCGAAATAGTCGGGTTCGATCATGCCGATGCCGTTGGCGGCGATGACGCCGATGCCGCCCTGGGCGGCGACGGCGGCCGCCAGCCCCGAAAGCGAGATGCCCACGCCCATGCCGCCCTGGATGATGGGCAGGGATGCCGTGCGCTTGCCGATGGACAATTTGGGCATTTTAAAAAACAACATGCGACCTCCAGCCAACCGTCCGCCTCAGGATGAGGAATCCCCGGAACAACGGATCGCTCTTTTATATAGAAATGATCCCCAGATTTCGTAAGTAAAAATCATATCCGTGAGTAAGGATACTCCCTTTTTTTCAGAAAAGCAACTCCGGCGCCGCGCCCCGTCTCCCGGCCTGTCCCAAAATAGGACAATCGGGGGCGCAAAGCCTTTCCTGCAGAGGATTTGCGATTCCCGGGCCGCCCGTCCCAAATTGGGACAGTACGCGGATGGCCGTAAAACCTTTGCCGGCAAGCCTTTTCCCGGGAACACCGCCCCGGGTGTCCCAAAATAGAACAGGGCCGGCGGGGCGCGGCCCGGGACGGCGATCGCGAAAACCTTTGTCAGTGAACCGTTTCAGGGAATCTCCCCCGTTTGGCATGCTTTTTGCAGAACCATTGCCATGAAAGCCAAGACGCTTTTCTATTGCCCGCGGGACGAAGAAGTCCTGCTGTTCGAGGAAGTGTACGACGAGCGCCTTGACTTCGTCTACCAGCCGCTGCACGAATTGCCCCGGATCTGTCCCCGCTGCGGCCGGGCGTTCTTTAAAAATGACTGCGTCACGGTGGAAGAACTGTACCGGAGCGACGGCATGGGCAACTCCGCCGGAGCCTGACGTAAGGGACGGGCAGCGATGAAGATCGACCGGATGTTCTCCGTCGAAAACCTGGACGACAGCCGCAAGATCGATTGGCTGAAGCAGGAAGCCGGCTTTTTCCTGAAGATCATGGAGACGCGCACGGGCGACGTCCCGGCCGAGCGCTCCGCCCAGCCCCTGTCCCCCGCCGGCCTGGAACAGTTTTTCCGCCACAAGGAGCGCTCGGAGAAGGTCTGCCAGATCATGCAATACCTGCTGTCATTCCTGTCCCATATCCCCGCCGGCCCCGAGATCGACGGCGAGCCGGTCGATCCGACCGAACAGTTCCGCGAGTTCATCCGCTATGAAACCGACCTGCTGCTGGAAGAGGACGTCAAGAACGCCGTTTTCCAGGAGACCAACCACAAGAGCCCGTACCACGGCGGCAATGTCTGGGACTACCAGGGGCGGATCGTCGCCATGAACCGGGAGCTCAGGGATCTCGCCGCCAGGGAAGCGGGCGACCCCACCGCCGCCATCGCCAACTTGTGTCGCGTCCTGGAGCAGTTGTGCCTGTTCTGGTTCGAGATCCGCCGCCACGATATCCGCCGCACCCGGCGCAGCGACATCTACCTGTACATGCTGGCCCGGCTCGTGGAGCGCCGCTGCCGCGACATGCAAAAATCTTGAAGACCCATTGAATATTTGCAATTATTAAACTATTATTATTGCCAATGAAGATTGTGACTCTGTTGCTGACCCTGATGCTGGCCGGGAGTTTTCTGCCCGCCGCCGTCGACAACATGGTCATCTACCTGCGCCCCGCCGACGCCATCAATCTCAACCCCTGGCAGGCCGACGATGCTTTTTCCAACGAGATCGCGGCCAACATCTTCGAAGGCCTGGTGCGCTTCAGGAAGAACTCCACCGTCGTCGAGCCCTGCCTGGCCACCTCCTGGAGCATCAAGGAAGGCGGCAAGCGCTGGCTGTTCACCCTGCGCCGCGGCGTCACCTTCCATGACGGCACGCCTTTCGACGCCCGGGCCGTCCTCTATTCCTTTCAGACCCGGCTGGAAAAACGGCAAAGCCTTTACCTGCGGCTGAGTTCCCTCTTTTCCTTCATTACCGGCATCCGCAGCACCGACGCATACAGCGTGGAGATCACCCTGGACCGGCCCTACGCGCCTTTCCTCATCGCCCTCGCCGACTCGGGCGCCTTCATCCAGCCGTCGGCAGCCGGGAAAACGGGCGCCTATCATCCGGTGGGCACCGGCCCTTTCCAGTTCGCCAGCTGGTCGAAGGGCCGGTCGCTGATCCTGACCCGCAACCCCGTTTACTGGGCGGGCCGGGTCGGCCTGGAAAAAGTCATCTTCAAAGTGATGCCCGACTCGCTGGGCCGGCTGCTGCAGATCAAGAACGGCAGCGCCGACCTGGCCAAGGTCCAGTCGGGAAAAGAATTCGAGGAATTGTCCCGGCGCAGCAATATCGCGCTGTTGCGCAACCCGTCGATCGATATCCATTACCTGGGATTCAACACCCGCAAGAAGCCCTTCGACCGCAAGGAGGTCCGCGCCGCTTTCCTGCATATCATCAACAAGGCGAGCATGGTCAAGAAAGTCTTCCAAAACCTGGCCGACCCCGCCTATGCCTCGCTCCCCCCTCCCCTTTATCCCGGAAAAGGGGCCTTGCCGGAGAACAGTTTCGACCTGGAGTCCGCCCGCACCCTGCTGAAGCGTGCCAACCTGCAGAACGGCTTCCGTTGCACGCTGTTTTTCCCTGACGGCCAGGAAGGCGTCCAGGAGATCGCCGACATCCTGGCCATCTATGCCAAGAAGGTCGGGATCCATATCGACAAGGTCCGGCTGCCGTTCGCCGAACTGGTGAAGGTGGCCAGCCGCGGTGAACACGATCTTCTGCTGATGGGCTGGTCGACCGGCCCCGACCCCGATTTTTTCCTTTACCCGCTGTTCACCTTTTCGCCCGGCAACCGCAACCGCTTTTTTTATGAAAATCCCGAGCTGACCCGCCTGCTCGACGAGGGGAAAACCACGCTGGACAAGCCCCAGCGCGATCGGATCTACCTCAAGGCCATGGATATCCTGGACAAAGACATCCCCTGGATCCCGCTCTTCCACCTGATCGACATCATGGCCTGCAGCCAGAAGGTCAGCGGCCTGGGCTTCACCCCGCTGGGCCAGGCCGTCTTCCGCGATGTCACCAAGGAGTCAAAGTAATGAAAATAAACATGAAAAGCCCGGCGCTCCTGGCCGTGCTCCTGCTGGCGCTGGCGGCGCCGCTGGCCGCCGCCCGCCCCGCTCCGGACGGGGCCGCCCGCGTGGTGCGCTCGGGCAGCCTGCGCGAACCGGACCGCATCGACCCCGCCCAGGTCTGGGACGACACGTCTTCATTCTACGTCAACAATATTTTCGACACCCTGGTGCGGCTGGACCCGCGGACCATGAAGATCGAGCCGTCGCTGGCCGTCAGCTGGCAGGCGAGCCAGGACGGACGGACCTGGACGTTCCAGCTGCGCCGCGGCGTGCGCTTTCACGACGGCACGCCCTTCGACGCCGACGCCGTGGTTTTCACGTTTTTCAGGCAGATGGATCCGGCCAACCCCAAGCGCCTCAACGATTTCCCCCTGTTCGCCGAAATATTCGCCTACCTGAAGGAGGTGAAGAAGACCAGCCCCTACCAGGTGCAGTTCATCCTTTCGGAACCGTTCTTCCCTTTCCTGGCCACGCTGACCGTCGAGTGCGCCGCCATCGTCTCCCCGACCGCCGTGAAGAAAGCCGGCGCCGCTTTCGCGCGCCAGCCGGTGGGGACCGGCCCGTTCAAGCTCAGCTCGTGGCAGAAGGACAAGCGCCTGGTGCTGACGGCCAACCGGGAATACTGGCGCGGCCGCCCGCGCATCGACGAATACGTCGACACCATCGAGCCCCAGGCCGACGTGCTGAGCAAGTATTTCAAGGACGGCTTGCTCGACATCATTTATTCCTACTCGATATCCAAGATGATCAGCTACAAGACCCAGGACTGGGTGCAGGTCGTCGCCACCCCCTACCTGTCGGTCACCTACGTCGTGATCAACGCCGCGCGACCGCTGCTCAACCGCACCGCGGTGCGCCAGGCCCTGGCCCGCGCCTGGGACCCGCAGGCCCTGAAGCTGGTCTTCCAGGACTACGTCCTGCCCATCCACTCGCTGCTGCCCGGCAACCTGCTGGGCGGGGGCGCAGACGAACCGCCGCCCGCTTTTTCCCTGGCCAGTGCCCAGGCCCTGTTGAAGAAGGAGACCGGCGGCCGCGAGATCCAGCTCGAGATGCTCCTGCAGAAGGACGAGGGGCTGCTGTTCCAGCTGTTCTCCATGTACGCCAAGAACCTGAAGCAGGTCGGCGTCAGGCTGAAGCTGACGCGCCTCGACCCCACCGCCTACTCCGGCCGCATCGCCCGCGGCGACTTCGACCTGGCCTACTCGGGGTGGATCGCCGATTACCCGGATCCCGACAGCATGCTGTTCCCCATCCTCTCCGAGCAGCTGCAAAAGCAGGGGTTCGCCAACGTCGCCGGCGCCCGGCGCCCGGACCTGCAGGCGCAATTGGCGCTGGCCCGCCGCGAGGGCGACGCCAAGAAACGCCGGGCCATCTACCGCGGCATCGACCGCACCCTGGTCGACGACGGACTGGTCATCCCCCTGTACCAGGACAAGAGGGTCATCATCTTCAACCGCAAGCTCGGCAACATCCGCCCCGATCCCCTGGGCAAGCTCTTCCTCTTCGACCTGCAGATGAAATGAAGATCCAGACCAAGCTCCTCCTTTCCCTGATCATCATCGCCGTCCTGTCCATATTCATCACCCTGAATTTTTCGATCATCTCCATTTCCAAGCGCTACGAGAAAACGGCCAGGGAGGAGATCGCCGAAGCCAAGAAAGTGGCCGAAAGCGTCTTCCTGGAAAACCTGGGCGACCTGGTGCGCAAGGCGCTTTTCCTGTCGGAGTTGAAGGAGATCACCGAGAACACCGGCAACCTGGACGAGCTGGCCATGGCCCTGGAATTCAAGAATTTCTTTTATTCCAACACCAACATCAAGATACTCGATGCCGCGGGCCGGATCGTCCTGGCCCATGACAACTCGTCGGCGAGCCTGATCAACGCGAAAAACCTGGGCCAGATCTCGTTCCTGAACAAGGAGCGGGACCCGCTGATCCGCGAGGCCGGCGTTTTCCTCGTCGACGGCAACCTGTGCCTGGCCGCCGTTTCCCCCATCGTCGACCAGGATACCTTCAGGCTCAAGGGGTTCATGATGCTGGAGATCCCCTTCAACCTGGAACTGGCCGACCAGATCAAGGAGAAATGCAAGGCCGAGATCATGCTCTACGTGCAGGGGAGGCCCATCACCTCCACCTTGACCGACAGCAACGGCGAGATGGTCTTTCCCCCGGCGGCGACCATGAAAAACCGGTCGGCGATCCGCTTCCAGCCGGGCGGCGACCGCTTCCTCATCGACGCGTTCACGGTGGAGGATTTCCTGAAAAAGAAGGTGGGCGAGATCTTCGTGGGCGTCAACATCGAGAAGATCATGGCCGCCAAGCAGGTCAGCATCTCCAGCCTTCTCTACGTGTCGGTGCTGATCGGCTTTTTCGTCATCCTGACCAGCCTGCTGCTGGGGCGGATGCTCACCTTGCCCATCATCCGGCTGGCCCGCGGCGCCGAATCCATCGCCGGGGGAAATTATGACGTGCGCATGAAGCTCGATTCCAAGGACGAGATCGGCGAATTGGCGAACGTCTTCAACAAGATGTCCGATTCCCTGAAGATCCAGCGCGACGAGATCCTCGAGCTGCAGCAGTTCTTCGAAAAGATCGTCGAACAGTCCCCGTCGGCGATCGTCATCGGCAACGAAAGCGCCGAGGTGATCACCATGAACCCGGCGGCCGAACGGCTGCTGGAGCGGCCGCTCGCCCAGCTCAAGGACAAGCCGTTCTTCGCCATGCTGCCGGCGTTCAAGGCCCTGCAAGAGGACTATTTCAAGGTCATGCTCAGCGGCACGCCCTGTTTCTACGACAATTACTCGGTGGTCCACGAGCAGGAAGGGGAAAAGATCCTGCGCCTGACGCTCTATAAGATCCCCCTGCCCGGCAGCCCGGCGGAGGTCCTGCAGATCGAGGACATCAGCGAAAAATTCGAGCTCGAGGAAAAGCTGCTCCACGCCAAGAAGCTCGGCACCCTTGGCGAGCTGCTCAGCCGCTTCACCCACGAGTTCAACAACCTGATGACCAGCCTGCTCGGCCACCTGAGCCTGCTCAAGAAGGAGGTCGGCCCCGGCCACCCCCAGTTCAACCGCACCCAGCAGATCGAGGACGTCGCCATGCGCGCCTTCAACCTGGGCAAGGACATCCTGAATTTTTCGAAAAAGGAGAAGCTGAAAAAGGAGGCCCTGAACGCGGGGGAAGCCATCGAGACCGTGCTCAACCTGCTGGGCAAGACCGTCCTGAAAAGGATCGAGGTCGAAAAGCGGTTCATGGACGAGGGGCGGACCGTCCTGATCAACAAGGAAAAATTCCTGCTGGCGATGTTCAACATCCTGATCAACGCCAAGGACGCCGTCCTGGCGGCGCAGCGCGAGAAGGGGACCATCCGCATCAGCGTCGACCCCATCTTCATCTCCCACGCGGCGAAGAATTTCATCCGCATCAAGGTGGCCGACAACGGCACCGGCATCGACGAGAAGATCATCGGCAAGATCTTCGAGCCCTACTTCACCACCAAGGGCGAGAAGGGGACGGGCCTGGGCCTGACCACGGTCAAGGAGATCATCGAGGAGAATTCGGGCTGGATCGAGATCGACGTGGACAAGGGCAACGGCACGACCTTCAACCTGTTCCTGCCCGAGCACGTTTCCTGAAGCGGCGGACGCCTGACGGGAAAGAGGATGGAAAATGGAATCGCTGGGATCGAGGAGATGGATTTCGTTTTTCTGCTTGGCATTTTGCCTGCTGCTTCTCCCCGCTTGCGATAAAAACGAAGACCGTCCCGATCCGGATGTCTATATCGCGGGCGCCTACAGCCGCTCGGGCGTCCTCATCCCCTGCCTGTGGAAGAACGGCGCCAGGGCCGACCTGGAAGCCACCGAAGGGCGCGCGTCATCCGTTTTTGTTTCCGGGAACGACGTGTGGGTCGCCGGCTACCAAGGCAATCTTAGCCTGAGCCATGCCACTCCGGGCTACTGGGAAAACGGCACCTGGAGAGAGCTGAGCGTCGATTGGGATACGGCCTGGGGCGGCGCCACTTCCATCCTGGTTTCCGCCGGGGACGTCTATGTCGCTGGATACCTCAAGAAAAGTACATCCGCAGCGTATATTCCCTGCATCTGGAAGAACGGCATCCGCCGCGACCTGGACCTGAAGGCGGACTGGTCCCCGGATTCAGGCGTCGGCGGCTCCGTCTTCATATCCGGCGGCGACATCTACGTGGCCGGGGCTGTCTGGTATTCGGGATGCTTCCAGCCTTGCCCGGTCGCCTGCTATTGGCGGAACGGGGTCAGGACCGACCTGGATGACAGTCCTTCCCATGGCTCCGAAATCGTCATTTCCGCGGGGAACGTTTATGTGGCTGGCGATCACAACTCCCTGCCCTGCTACTGGCAAAACGGGGTCCGGACCGACCTGAGCATTCGGAGCGGATATACATTCAGCGCGGCGCAAGCGCTCCGCGTTTTTTTTGGCGCGCCGCTGGTGGCCGGGACCATATCCGATATCAAGGGCAACGACGTTCCCTGCATATGGAACCATGGCGACCGGAACGAATTGGACGTGATCGATGCCGCCTTGGGCGGAACGGCATCTTCCCTTTTCGTATCGGGCAGCGATGTCTATGTCGCCGGAAGGTGTGAAACGGCGGTGGCCACCGTTCCCTGCTTCTGGAAGAATGGCGTCCGCAGCGACTTGAGCCTTCCGGACGGCGCCGGCCGCGGTTACGCGGACTCGGTCTTCGTGTCCGGCGAATAGACCGCGAGCCGCCTGGTTTTTCCGCCCGGCGCCAGTCCCCCGGGGAAAACAGCGATCAGGCCTGCCCTATCCCCGGGGACGCCGGCCTTCGGCCCGGCGGCCGATTGACATTGGCGGCCGGAAATATTACTATGTTTTCCAGATGAAACCGTGGAAACTGCTGCTGATCACCTTCCTGTCTGCATTATTCGTCTATCTTTTCATCCGGCGCATCGATCTTGGCGAGATCAAGAACATCTGGCTCTCCATCCCCCTGCGTTACCCGCTGCTGTTCCTGCTCCTGGCGCTGCCGCAGTACGCGGTGCGCGCCTGGCGCTGGGGGCTGCTGCTGCGGCCTTTCAAGCGGCACGTCGCCTTCCGCAGCCTGTGGGACTTTTCCCTGATCGGCTTCATGATCTCCTACCTGCTGCCCGGGCGGCTGGGCGAGATCGCCCGGCCGGTGCTGCTGGCCGAAAAGGAAAAGATAAAGAAAAGCCAGGCCATCGCCACCATCATCAACGAGCGGCTGTTCGACCTGCTCACGGTGCTGCTGCTGCTCGCCGCCTACCTGGCGGTCGGCCCCGCCTCGCCATCGCCGGTCATGCGCCAGCTGCGCCTGATGGCCTTCCTGCTCATCCCCCTGGTCTTTTTCGTCTTCTTCCTGGTCACCCTGGCCAATTCCGCGCGGTTCTACCCGTTCACGGAAAAGCGGATCCGGCGGCTGGCCCGGGCGCTGCCCGCACGCTGGCGCGAGCCGGCGGGCGATTTCGCCGTCCACTTCGTCAAGGCCCTGCGCCTGGACCTGGGCTGGGCCGGCCTGGCGGCGGTGGCGTTCTGCTCGCTGCTGCATTGGGGGATCATCCTGTTCTCGTTCTGGCTGCTGATGCAGGGGTTCGCCGGCATGGGCATCGCCCTGCCCGCCGTCATCCCCTACCTGGCCGTGATCTTCGTTTCCGCCGCCGTGCCCACGCCGGGCATGGCGGGCAGCCTGGACCTGGCGTCGAAATACGCGCTGACCGGCCTGTACGCGGTGCCGGTCCGGACCGCGGTGGCCTTCACCATTTTGTTCCACTTCCTGGTGCTGCTGGCGCCGATCGCCCTGGGGCTGGTCGCCCTCTGGAGCCAGGGCCTGAGTTTCAAGGTCATCGGCCGCTTGAGGAAAAAAGATGAATTGCCCGCAATGCAATGAGATCGCCGACAAGGTGATCGAGACCCGGGAAAGCAAGGACGGCCAGTACATCCGCCGCCGCCGCGAATGCCTGCACTGCGGCAAGCGCTTCACCACCTACGAAAAGATCGAGGACATCCCGCTGATGGTGGTCAAGAAAGACGGGCGGCGCGAGCCCTTCGACATGGACAAGATCCGCAAGGGGCTGTACCGCGCCCTGGAAAAGCGGCCGGTGCAGACCAAGCAGATCGAACAGCTGGCGCGGCAGGTCGAGGAATTCTTTTCGCGCTCCGACCGCGAGGTCCCCACGTTCAAGATCGGCAGCATGATCATGGAAAACCTGAAAAAACTGGACAAGGTGGCCTACGTGCGCTTTGCCTCGGTCTACCTGGAATTCAAAAGCCTGGAGGAGTTCCTCACCGAGCTGCACAGCCTTTTGAAAAAGGAGGAATGATGGCCAAGAAAAACTACCCGTTCTTCGAGATCGAGATCAGCAAGAACTATCCGTCGGGCATCAGCACCCACATCGACTGGAAGCCGAACACGAACATCGTCGAGACGCGGGACTGCCTGATCATCGAGATGGAGCTGCCCGGGGTGGCCAAGACCGACGTGGCCATCACCCTGCTCAACAACCAGGAGCTGATCGTCAAGGGGGTGAAAAAGCAACCGCGCCTGGACCGGGAGCCGGTGACCTACTACCTCTTCGAAAGGGAATTCGGCACCTTCTACAAGAAGATCGTCATCGATTTCCCCCTGGACACCGACCGCGTCAAGTCGCTCATGGAAAACGGCGTCCTGACCATCGAGGTCAGCAAGAAGAGCGCGTCCAAGATCGCCGTGGAAATCAAGTGAAGGGGCTGAAACATGGCTGAAGAAAAAAACAATATCCCGGCCCAGGCGGAGAAGGAAGAGAAGCTGGACAAGGTCAAGATCCCGGAGCGGCTGCCGGTGCTGGTCCTGCGCGACATCGTGGTCTTCCCCTACATGATCGTCCCCCTCTATGTCGGGCGCGCCAAGTCCAAGAAAGCCGTCGACGTCGCCCTGAACAGCGATCGCCTGATCCTGCTGCTGACCCAGAAGGACGTCAACGTGGAAGAACCCAGCCAGGACCAGTTGTATCAATTCGGGACGGTGGCCCTGATCGTGCGCATGCTCAAGCTTCCCGACGGCCGCATGCGCGTGCTGATCCAGGGCATCTCGCGGGTCAGGGTGAAGGCCATGACCGACGACGGCAAGATCATGCAGGCGGAGGTGGAGCCGGTGGAGGACGAGGAACCCGCCGAGCTGACCCTGGAGAACCGGGCCATGATCAAGAACCTGCGCCAGAAGTTCGAACAGGCCAGCAAGCTGGGCAAGCAGATATCCAACGAGATCCTGATCATCGCCGAGAACATCGAGGAGCCGGGGAAACTGGCCGACATCATCGCCTCCAACCTGGAGCTGAAGATCGAGGACTCCCAGGCGATACTGGAGGAGGCGAACTCGCTGAAGCGGCTGGCGCCGGGTCCACGAATTCCTCAACTACGAGATCGAGATGCTGAACATGCAGAACCAGATCAACCTCAAGGCCCAGGGCGAGATGGACAAGAACCAGAAGGAATATTTCCTGCGCCAGCAGCTGAAGGCCATCAAGAAGGAGCTGGGCGAAGAGGCCGAGAACATGGAGGAGATCAACGGCTACCTCAAGAAGCTGGAGGAGACTGCAGATGCCGGAGGCGGCCCGCAAGGAGACCGAGAAAAACATCGACCGCCTGAAGAAGATGCACCCGGAGTCGGCGGAGAGCGCCGTGATCCGCACCTATCTGGACTGGATATTCGAGCTGCCCTGGGCGACGTCCAGCAAGGACAACATGAACCTGAAGCGCGCCAAGACCATCCTGAACCAGGACCACTACGGGCTGGAGAAGGTCAAGGAGCGCATCCTGGAATACCTGGCCGTGCGCAAGCTGACCGCCAAGGCCCACGGCCCGATCCTGTGCTTCGTCGGCCCGCCCGGCGTGGGCAAGACCTCGCTGGGCAAGTCCATCGCCCGCGCCCTGGACAAGAAGTTCGTGCGCATCTCCCTGGGCGGCGTCCGCGACGAGGCGGAGATCCGCGGCCACCGGCGCACCTACGTCGGCGCCCTGCCCGGCAAGATCATCCAGGAGCTGAAGAACGCCGGCACCAACAACCCGGTGTTCATGATGGACGAGGTGGACAAGATCGGCATGGATTTCCGCGGCGACCCCTCCTCCGCCCTGCTGGAGGTCCTCGACCCCGAGCAGAACAACTCCTTCACCGACCACTACCTGGGGGTGCCCTTCGACCTCTCCCGGGTCCTGTTCATCACCACGGCGAACCTGCTGGAACCGATCCAGCCCGCCTTCCGCGACCGCATGGAGGTCATCGAGATCCACGGCTACACCGAGGAGGAAAAGATCGAGATCGCCCGCCGGCACCTGATCCCCCGCCAGGTGGAGACCAACGGCCTGAGCGCCCACCTGATCGAATTCACCCCGGGGGCGCTGACGAACATCATCGCCCTGTACACCCGCGAGGCCGGCGTGCGCAACCTGGAAAGGGAGATCGGCGGCATCTGCCGCAAGGTGGCCCACAAGGTGGCGCTGGGCGAAAAGCGGCTCTACAAGATCACCATCCGCAACCTGGAGAAATACGCCGGCATCCCCAAGCTGTTCCGCGACCAGCTGCTGGAGGAGAGCGCGGTGGGGGTGGCGACCGGCATGGCCTGGACGCCCTACGGCGGGGACATCCTCTTCATCGAGGTCAAGCTGATCCCGGGCAAGGGGACGCTGATCCTGACCGGCTCACTGGGCGACGTCATGAAGGAGTCGGCCAGCGCCGCCCTGAGCCTGATCAAGGCCTCTTCCGCGGAGCTGAAGCTGGCGCCGGAGGAATTCACCAAGAACGACATCCATATCCATATCCCCGAGGGCGGCATCCCCAAGGACGGCCCCTCGGCGGGCATCACCCTGACCACCGCGCTGATCTCGGCCTTCACCAACACCGCGGTCAACCGCGAGATCGCCATGACCGGCGAGATCACCCTGCGCGGCAAGGTCCTGCCCGTGGGCGGCATCAAGGAAAAGGTGCTGGCGGCGCGGCGCGCCGGGATCCGGACCATCATCCTGCCCGAAAAGAACAAGAAGGACCTGGGCGAGCTGAAGGCCGGCCACGTCCAGGCGATGAATTTCATCTTCGTCCGCGAATTCAAGGAAGCGGTGAACGCCGCCCTGGTCACGAAACTGTTTTAAATGGACGAGCCGCGTTTCGTAGCCGCCCTGCAGAAACAATTCCCGTTCCACTACGGGCTGGGCATCGGCGACGACGCCTCGGTGGTGCGCTGCGGCAAGACGCGCCAATTGATCAGCACCGACCTGCTGATCGAGGATGTTCATTTCCGGCTCCGCGACGTTTCGCCCGCGGCGCTGGCTGAAAAAGCCCTGGCCGTCAACATCTCGGACATCGCGGCCATGGGCGGCCGGGCGCAGTATTTCTACCTGGGGCTCGGGTTCCCCGACGGCCTGCCGCCAGGCTACCTGCGCGCCTTTTTTTCGGGCCTGGCCCGGGCGGCGAAAAAGTGGCGGGTGGAGCTGGCCGGCGGCGATTACTCGCGCGCCGCCAAGATGGTCATCGCCGTCACCATCGTCGGCGCCGCCCCCGTACCGGTGCGGCGCAGCGGCGCCCGCCCCGGCGACTGGATCGGGGTCACCGGGCCCACCGGCGGGTCGGCGCTGGGGTTGAAGCTCCTGCTGGCGGGGCAAAAGAACTCGCCGTTCATCCGCCGGCACCAGCACCCGCAACCGCAGGTGGAGAAAGGAGCGCGCCTGGCCCGCTTCGCCCACGCCATGATCGACGTGTCCGACGGGCTGCTGCTCGACCTCTCCCGCCTGCTGCGGGCGTCGGGGGTCGGCGCCGAGATCGATTACGAGAGGCTGCCGGTCTCGGCGGGCTTCCGCCGCTCGTGCCGGCGGAACGGTTTCGCCGAGAAGGAGCTGGTCCTGGCCGGAGGGGAGGACTACGAGCTGCTGTTCGCCGTGTCCCCGGAGCGGGAACGGCGCCTGCGCCGCACGGGGATGGCCTACCACCTCATCGGCCGGATCGGCGCCGGACGCCGGCTGCGGCTGCGGGAGAACGGCCGGCCCTTGAGCGTCCCCCGCCTCGGCTTCGACCACTTCGCGGCGATGGAGAACAACCCATGAAGATCGTCAAGAAAAACTCCTACCTGCCGGAAAAGCATGTTTGCGTCGTGGTCCCCGTTTTCCAGGGAACGCCGCCGGCGGAGCTCTGGCGGGCGTTCCCCGAACTGGAGTTCCCGGCGCGCGGCAGGAAGTTCAAGGGCAAGATCGGCGAAGCCCTGGCCTGCCATTCGCTGGAGCAGCAGCGGCTATTCCTGCTCGTCGGCGCCGGGCGCGCCGGCGACGCCGCCGACGCCCGCAAACTGGCCTGCAAGGCCATGGCGCTGCTGCGCGAGCACCGGGTCGCCCGGGCGCTGATGCGCCTGATCACGCCGTCGCCGTTGCCGGCGGACTACCTGCGCAACCTCGGCGATTACCTGCACCTGAACAATTACCGTTTCGACCGCTACCAGAAGAAGAAGCACAAGGCGGTCGAGCGCATCACGCTGGTGTGCACGCCGCGGACCCGTTGGAGCGCCGGCGAATGGCGCGCCCGGGAGGTCGTCCTGGACGAGGTGAGCCGGGTCCGCGACCTGGTCAACGAGATCCCCGCCAAGGTCAACCCCGACTCGCTGGTCGACGCCGTCCGCGCCGACGCCGCCGGCCGCGGGCTGGAGCTCGAGGTGTGGCGGCAGAAGGAGCTTGCGGCCAACGGCATGAACGGGCTGCTCGCCGTCGGCGCCTCCGCCTGCTGCCCGCCGGCGCTGCTCTTCCTTTCCCACGTGCCGAAAAAATTCTCGCGGACCGTCGCCCTGGTGGGCAAGGGGATCACCTTCGACTCCGGCGGCCTGAACCTGAAGCCCGGGAACGGCATGGAGGAGATGAAAAGCGACATGGCCGGGGCGGCCGCCGTGCTGGCCGTGGTCCGCCTCGCCGCCGCCCTGGAACTGCCGGTCAAGGTGGTGGCGCTGGCCGCGCTGGCGGAGAACATGCCGGGGCGGCGCGCCTACAAGCCCGGGGACATCATCACCTTCGCCAACGGCAAGACGGTCGAGGTCGTCAACACCGACGCCGAAGGGCGGTTGGTGCTGGCCGACGCCCTGGTCATGGCTTCGCGGCTGAAGCCGGACATGATCGTCGAGTTGTCCACCCTCACCGGCGCCATGGTCGTCGCCCTGGGCGACGGCATGGCGGGCCTGATGTGCCGCAACAGGAAGCTGGGCCAGGCCCTGCGCCTGGCGGCGGAGACCACCGGCGAGCTGCTCTGGGAGCTTCCCCTGCCCGGCGAATACCGCGAAAGCATCACCTCCAAGGTCGCCGACCTGAAGAACGCCAACTACAACGGCGCCTCGGCGATCAAGGCCGGGCTTTTCTTGAGCGAATTCGCCGGCAAGGTGCCCTTCGCCCACCTGGATATCGCCGGGCCGGCGTTCTTGAGCAAAGCGAATTTCTGCACATCCGCCGAGGGCGCCAGCGGCTTCGGCGTGCGCCTGCTGGTCCAGTTCCTGCAGGACCTTAGCAAATGAAAATTCCAGTTTCTCGCACGTTCGATGTTCGACGTTCGACGTTCGAAGTTAGAAGAACAAGACGAGTTTTTTTTAATTGACCTGATCTTCCGGGAGGAAACATGTTCACCATCGATCTGCAGGGCAAAAATGCGCTGGTGACCGGCGCCAGCCAGGGCATCGGCCGCGCCATCGCCCGGCAACTGGCCCAGGCCGGCGCCAGGGTGGCGGCCCATTATTCCACCCATGCCATCGACGTCCGGGATTTCCCGGGACCGGTGCAGGCTTTCCAGGCCGACCTGGCATCCCCGGCGCAAGCCGGGCAATTGTTCCGCTCGGTCCTGGAATCCTTCGGCCACCTGGACATACTGGTCAACAACGCCGGGCTGGCCATTGATTCGCCGCTCGAACTGGATGACGAACGCTGGCTGGCCGACTGGCAATACGTCCTGAACGTCAACCTGACGGCCTGCGGCATCCTCTGCCGCGAGGCGGTGCGCCACTTTCAAAGCCGGGACGGCGGCCGGATCATCAATATCGCCTCGCGCGCCGCATTCCGCGGCGACATTGCCGCCTACCTGGCCTACGCCTCGTCCAAGGGCGGTGTGGTTGCCCTGACCCGCTCCCTGGCCCGGGCTTACGGCAAGGACAATATCAAGGCGTTCGTCATCGCCCCCGGTTTCACCCGCACCAAAATGGCCCAGCAGTTCATCGACGTCCATGGCGAAGACCTGGTGCTCAAGGACATCGCCTTGCCGCGGCTGACCGAACCGCAAGACATCGCGCCGACCGTGGCCTTCCTGGCCAGCGGCCTGGCCGACCACGCCACCGGCTGCACCATCGACATCAACGCGGCCAGCTATGTTCATTAAACGAAATATAGTGATTAGTGATTAGTGAAAAGTGAAGCGAGAATTTTATTGCACTATTGTTCGTCTCGTTGCTAGCTACCTTTCACTTTTAACTTTTCACTATTCACTATAGTTCGTTTTTTGGTCTATGAATTGACAAAACACGGTTTTGATACTATATAAGTCCCGAACATGGAATCCTTCATCGAAGTGAACCTCGTCGGCCTGATCATGGACCAGGTCTCCAAGTCGCCGGTCATGGTCCTCAAGGCCCTGAGCGAGAAAAAGGTCATCCCCATCTGGATCGGCATGAACGAGGCCAATGCCATCGCCATGGAGCTGGAGAACGTCTGCTCCCCGCGCCCCATGACCCACGACCTGCTGAAAAGCATCATGGGCAACCTGGAGGCTATTCTTTCCCGGGTGATCATCACCGATATCGTCGAGAACACGTATTACGCCGAATTGCACATCGAAAAGGACGGCGAGGAAAAGGTCATCGACTGCCGGCCGTCCGACGCCGTGGCGCTGGCTCTGAAGAACCGCTCGAAGATCTACGTTTCCAAGCAGGTCATGGAGACGTCGGTCCTGTCCGACATGTTCAGCAATTTTCTCAATGGCGAGGAAAAGATCGACCAGTGGTTCGATTCCCTGGCAGCCGACGATTTCGGCGAGATCGAGCAGTAGAGCTCAACGATCGATAGTGAAAAGTGATTAGTGATTAGTGAAGCGAGAACCTCGACGAACAATAGTAAAAAGTGATTAGTGATTAGTGAAGCGAGAATTTCATTGCACTATTGTTCGTCTTGTTGCTAGTTACCTTTCACTTTTTACTTTTCACTTTTCACAATAATTCGTCTTATTGCTAGCTACCTTTCACTTTTTACTTTTCACTTTTCACAATAGTTCGCTTGTTTCTTCTTTAGCCCTTTGCCACAGCTCTTCCATCTCCTCGAGCGACGCGCCGGCGACGTCCTTGCCCCGCTTGCGCAGCTCACTTTCGATGAAGCGGAAGCGGCGGGTGAACTTCTTGTTGGTGCGCGCCAGGGCGAACTCGGGGTTGATCTTCAGCAGCCGCGCCACGTTGGCCACCGCGAAAAGCATGTCGCCGATCTCGCCCTCCGCCTGGTCATGCCGCTTGCCGGCGATCTCGGCGCGCAACTCGCCGATCTCCTCGGCGACCTTGTCCAGCGCCTTGCCCGCGTCGTCCCAGTCGAAGCCGACCCCCGACGCCTGCGAGGCGATGCGGTTGGCCAGCAGCAGCGCGGGCATGGAGGCGGGGTAATCGGAGATGACGCTCTGCTTGTTCTTTTCGGCGATCTTGATCTGTTCCCAGTTGGCTTTCACCTCGTCGGCGCCGCTGACCTTCACCGAAGCGAAGATGTGCGGGTGGCGGCGGACCAGCTTTTCCGTGATGCCGGCGGCCACGTCGCGGATGGTGAATTGCCCTTTCTCCTCGGCGATTTGGGCCAGGAAGACGATCTGCAGCAGCAGGTCGCCCAGCTCCTCCCTGACCGCCGCGGGGTCGCCGAGGTCGATGGCCTCGATCAGCTCGTGGGCCTCCTCCAGGACATATTCCTTCAGGGTTTCCGGGGTCTGCTTCAGGTCCCAGGGGCAGCCCCGGGACGGATGGCGCAGCTTCTTCATGATCCCGACCAGCTTGCTGAACTCTTTCATTTTGTTTTCCTGCGCGATCGTTTAGGACGCCGACATCATAGCGGCAATCGGCCGCCATGGCAAGGAAATTTTTTTTCCGCTGGCGGGGTATTGACGTTTGAACGGGCGCCGGGCTTGTGATATAGTTGACACGATGGAAAAAGGCAGGAAATATCCGGAGAAAAGGGACATTCGCGCCATCGCGGTGCTCCTGGCCACCCAGGGCATGATCCGCCTGGGGGAGATCCCCGACCCGCTTCAGCGGCGAGGCCGCCCTGGACGCCGGCGGCGCGGCGTTCTTCATCGACCTGCTCGGCGGAACTGCGAGCGCAAGACCACAGGGCAACCTGGATGCCGAGGAAGACGCTTTCCTGGACGACGTCCTGGAGAACCTGCAAAAGATCCTCAAAAAGAAAGCCAAAGCGAAAAATGGCTAAAAAGATAATCTTGACCCTGTCCGGCCTCGCCCTGCTGGCCTCCCTAGCCATGGCCGCCACCAACCCCTGGGGCAACCTGAAAAAGATCTATTTCTACGAGGCCAGCGGCAACCTCGACGAGGTCGGAAAAAACCTGGACCGCCTGGACGCCCAGGCGCTGCCGCCGGCGGAAAAGATCGAACTGATGAGGGACCTGGCCGAGCTGGGCGACCGCTATTACCAGAAGGACGACTATGCGCTGGCCGAGGCGTTTTACCGGAAAACGCTGGCCATCTCCCCGCCGGACGCCTGGCCGATCTACAACAAGCTGGAAAAGATCTCCCGGCGCCGCGGGCGCCTGACCTGGAATTTCGCCAATGTCTGGCGGCAATCCCTGCTGCTGACGCGCGGCTTCAGCAGCTCGCTGCTCCTGCTCAGCGGTTTCCTGAGCGTGCTGATGTTCTCGGGGCTGCTCCTTTTTTTCCTGGTCACCGCCGCCCTGGCCATCCGCTACTTCAAGCTGGCCGCCCACGATTTCATCCTGGGGGGCAATTCCCGCTTCCGCGTCCAGCGGCTGCTGCTGCTGCTGCTGCTCCTGCTGTGGCCGCTGGCCATCACCGGCGGCTGGGGGTTCTATCCGTTCCTGATGTGCGGCCTGCTCTGGAATTACTTCAGCCATGACGACCGGGCCAACGTCAAGCGCATCCAGGTCATCCTGCTGGTGCTGGCGCTGCTGTTCAGCCTCGGGGAGTACCTGGAAAAAAGCATGCAGAGCCACGGCTTCCAGACCATCAAAAAGATCTATGCCGGCCACCTCTTCCCGGAAAGCACGTTCAGCCGCTTCGACAACGAGATGAAGGTCATGCAGGCCTACGCCTATTACCACGCCGACCAGCCGGACACCGCCATGGACATCCTCCAGGCCACGGGCGGCAATTACCTGTCCACCCTCAAGTCCAACCTGATGGGCGACATCTATTACGAAAGGGGCAACATCCCGTTGAGCATCCAGTATTACCGCCAGTCCTTGAGCATGGACAAGGACGACCCGGCGACGCTGAAACGTTTTACCGTGGCGCTGCTGAAGAACAACGACCCGGAGCTGTTCCGCTTTTACGGCAAACGCTATCCGCGGATCAACGAGTTCAAGGACAAGGTGACGGCGCTGCAGAAAAGCAGGCTGCCCGAGCGGCTGCTCTGGCAGCGGCTGCTGAATTTCTCCTGGCAGGATTTTCATGCCTGGAATTTTGCCCAGGTCGTGGTCGGCGAATTCATCAAATTTCCCGTGCTCCTGGCCATCCTGATCATGGCGGCCTACGTGTCGCTGCTCAAGCGCCTGTTCCCCGCCCTGGGGCAAAGCATTTTCTGCAGCAAGTGCGCCATGATCATCAAGAAAATGTCGATCGAACAGGCGAAGTCCCACGCCCTGTGCGACGGCTGCTACCAGCTGTTCCTGATCAAGGACCCCATCTTCATGGAAGCGAAGATCCTCAAGGAAAAGGAGATCCACCGCCAGTTCGGCATCCGCAATTCCCTGCTGTTGCTGGCGTCGCTTTTCATACCGGGCTTCATCCTGAACTTCAAGGACCAGGGCAAGGCGTTCACGGTGCTGTTCCTGGTATTTGCCACCGTCTGCGGCTTTGCCCTGTTCACCGCCCTGAACTTCAAGAGCATCTTCGGCGCCGTTCCCATGTTCCTGAATCTCATCGGCGCCGCCGCCGCCCTGTTGTACCTGGCGATCAACGTTTATTCACTGCAGGGGTATGCCGATGGCTTTTAAAGGCACCTTAAGGGAATTCAAGGTCCCGGACATCCTGCAGTTGCTCTCGCTGCAGAAGAAGACCGGCATCCTGACCTTCAACAGCCAGGAGGGGTTCATCACCCTGATCTTCGAGGACGGCTTCATCATCGGCATCGACGCCTTTCCCAAAAAGCTGGAGATGCGGGTGGGCAACGTTTTCGTCAAGCAGGAGATCATCAGCGAGGAGATGCTGCAGCGGGCGCTGGCGATCCAGAAAAGGACCAACCAGAAAGTCGGCGAGATCCTGATCGGCATGGGGCTGATCGACGAAAAGATCATCCCCGAGGTCCTCAAGATCCAGGCCATCCAGATCGTGCTGTCGCTGTTCAACTGGAAAAAGGGCGAATACAATTTCAAGGTGCTGGATTACGTCGACAAGGAACTGCGGCTGCTCGCCCCCATCGCCGTGGACAACCTGATCATGGAAGGCGTGCAGATGCTCGACGAATGGCCGCTGATCAAAAAGATCATCCCCAGCGAGGAGATCATCTTCGAGCCGGTGTTCCTGGGCAGCAAGAAGATCTCGATGATCTCCGAGTACGACGACGACGTGCAGAACAAGGACAGCAACACCCTCTACCTGACCGAGACCGAGGTCAACCTGCTCAAGCACATCAACGGCAGAAACACGGTCAAGGACATCGTGGAGCTGGGGCTGTTCACCGAGTACAAGATATACAAGAACCTGTTCAACCTCTTCAACAAGGGGCTGATGAAAAAAAGGGAAAAAACCGAGATCCAGGAGATCCAGGAAAAGAAGGTCTTCGAGGACCTGGAGCACGACAACGCCCGCAAGCTGGACCGTTTGAGCCAATGGCTGCTGCTGCTGATGGCCCTGCTGCTGCTGCTGACGTTCTTTGCGCCGCTGCGGCCTTTTCACGAGAAGAACATGCTGCTGAAGTCGCAGCTCTACCGCGACAACCTGCCGCTGATCCCGCCCGCGCGCTGATCCCGGCCATGCGCCTCCGCCGCCGCCTGGAAAAGCTCTCCGCCGCGAGCGCGGTCGCCATCGGCAACTTCGACGGTTTCCATGCCGGCCACCGCCGCATCGTCGAGACCCTGGTCGCCCTCGCCCGCCGCCGCCGGCTCGCCTCGGTGGTCCTGACGTTCCATCCCCATCCGCGCGTGTTCTTCCACCACCCCATCCAGCTGATCAGCACCGACAGCCAGCGCCTGGAGATCCTGAAGCGCCAGGCGCTGGACCGCCTTTTCTTTATCGATTTCGCCGGCGTGGTCGACTGCCCGGCCGGCGATTTCGTCCACGACGTCCTGCTCCAGGAGCTGCGCATGAAGGTCCTGGTGGTCGGCGAGGATTTCCGCTGGGGCCGCGGCCGCGAAGGCGACCTGGCCGCGCTCGGCCGCCTGGCGGCGGCGGAACGCTTCACCGTCATCCGGACGCCCGCGGTGGAGATCGACGGCCGGCGGGTTACGAGCTCGCTGATCCGCAAAAAACTGGCCGCCGGCGCCATCCGTGAAGCCGACCGCATGCTGGAGAAGCCCTACTTCATCGAGGGCGTCGTGGTCCGGGGAGCGGGGCGCGGGCGCGAGCTGGGATTCCCGACCATGAACATCGCCAGCGAAAACGACATCCTCCCCGGCGGGGTCTTTCACACCGAGTTGGAGCTAAACGGCCTGCGGTACCCCTCGGCCACCTTCATCGGCCGCGCCCCCGCCTTCACCGACCCGGAGCGGCCGCGCCGGGTGGAAACCCACGTGCCCGGGTTCCGGGGCACGGTATACGGCCGCAGGGTGCGCCTGCATTTCCTCGCCAAGATCCGCGACGAGAGGAAATTCGCCAGCGCCAGCGCCCTGGTCGAGCAGATCCGCCGCGATATCGCCTCCCTGGCCATTTGACAAAAGGGGGCTTTTTTGCTACAGTCTGAACAAGCCTTTCACCGTCAGTGCCAGGAGTCACCACCATGAATCACGAAAAAGCGGAAGCAGAAAAAAAGCCCGTTTCCCAGGCCGACAGCCAGGGGAATTTGCCGCCCGCCGCCGCCGCGCCCGAAGAAAGCCCGCTGATCCGCCGCTTCCAGGTCTCCATGAGCAAGGAAGACCTCGCCCGGGAGATCGACCTGCTGGCCGAGCAGTACAGCCAGAAGATGAAAATGCCCGGTTTCCGCCAGGGCAAGGTCCCGGTCGACGTCGTGAAAAAGGTGCACAAGCAGGCCCTGCGCGAAGAAGTCATCCAGCAGGCCGTCAGCAAGCTGGCCTTCGCCCGCATCGAAAAGGACAAGATCGCCATCGCCGGCGAGCCCTACGTGGAAAAGATGGACGACCGCGAGGGGGAGGATTTCCAGGCCGACATCGCCGTCGAGACCCTGCCCGCGATCGACCTGCCCGACCTGGAGAAACTGCGCGTGGAGATCCCCGCCGCCGCCCTGAAGGGCGAAGCCTTCGACGAGGCCCGCCAGGTCGACATGATCCTGGAAGCCAACAAGAAGTCGCTGCCGGTCACGGACCGCGCCATCGCCGAAGGCGACCTGGTGCTGCTGCTGGTGCAGTCCACGGACCGCGCCAGCAAGAGAAAATGGCCCCGCCAGGAATCCTATTTCATGATGAACAGGGAAAACCAGGCCGAGATCGCCGGCCTCTATGACGAGCTGCTGGGGAAAAAAGGCGGCGAAACGTTCGCCATCGAGAGGCCCTACCCCGCCGACGGCGACGAAAAAGGCCTGGGCCGGGAAAACGATCGCCCACCAGGTGGAGATCAAGGCCGTATACGAGCTGAAAAAGCCCGAATTGGACGAAGCCTTCCTCAAGTCCATGGGCTTGAAAAGCGCCGAGGAATTCAAGCGCAAGCTGCGAGAGGAATACCAGCACCACCAGGAGCATGAGCGGGACGAGAAGATCATGGACGGCATCTACGAAAAGCTCCTGGAGCTGAGCCGCTTCCCGGTGCCGCGCTCCCTGCAGGAACAGGAAGTCGCCCGCCGCCTGACCCAGAACCGCCAGCCCCTGAACTTCAAGAACGACGAAGAGAAGAACAAATTCAAGGAGATGCTCTTCGTGCAGGCGGAGAAAGCGGTCCGCCTGTCGCTGCTGCTCGAACAGGTGCGGGAAAAACATCACATCGCCGTGAACGACCAGGACCTGGACAAGGAATACGCCCACCTGGCGCTGCACCACTCCGTTCCCGAGAAGGAGATCCGCAAATACTACGGCGAGGAAAAAAAGGCGGCCGAGCTGAAGGACCACCTGCTCAACGTCAAGATCAACGAATTCCTCAAGGAAAAAATAAAGATCAAAGAGGTATAACATGCCACTCATTCCCATGGTCATCGAGCAGGCGGGGAACGTCGAACGGGCCTATGACATCTATTCCCGGCTGCTGAAGGACTCGGTCATCTTCCTCGGCTCGGCGATCGACGACAACGTGGCCAACGTCACCATCGCCCAGCTGCTCTTCCTCGAGGCCGAGGACTCGGAAAAGGACGTTTCCATATACATCAATTCCCCCGGCGGCATCATCAGCTCCGGCATGGCCATCTACGACACCATGCGCTTCATCAAGAACGACGTGGTGACCATCTGCATCGGCCAGGCCGCTTCCATGGCCGCCATCCTGCTCGCCGGCGGCACCAAGGGCAAGCGCATGGCCCTGCCCAACTCCAAGGTCATCATCCACCAGCCCCTGGGCGGTTTCGAAGGCCAGGCCACCGACATCCTGATCCAGGCCGAGGAGATGCGCAAGATCAAGGAAAAAACCATCGAGATCCTCGCTTTCCACACCGGCCAGAAGACCGAGAAGATCGCCCAGGACATCGAGCGGGACTATATCATGTCCGCGGACGAAGCCCTGAAATACGGCATCATCGACACGGTGATCAGCGACCGCAAAAAAGAGAAGAAAGGGGCCAAATGAAGGAAGAAAAGGAAGCCCGCTGCAGTTTTTGCGGCATCCCCCAGTCACGGGCCATCAAGCTGATCGCCGGCCCCGGGGTTTTCATCTGCGACGAATGCACCCGCACCGCCTACAACCTGATCTTCAGCGGCGGCGAGGCGCCGAAACCGCCGGCGAGCGGCAAGAAATTGAAGCTGCTGACGCCGGCCGAGATCAAGGCCAAGCTGGACGAATACATCATTTCCCAGGACGCGGCCAAGAAGAAGCTGGCCGTCGCCGTCTACAACCACTACAAGCGCATCAACCACAACCAGAACCTCTCCAAGGTCGATATCCGCAAGAGCAACGTCCTGCTGATCGGGCCGACCGGCACCGGCAAGACGCTGCTGGCCGAGACCCTGGCCAAGATCCTCGACGTGCCGTTCGCCATGGCCGACGCCACCACGCTCACCGAGGCGGGCTACGTGGGCGAGGACGTGGAGAACATCCTGCTGAAGCTGTACCAGGCCGCCGGCGAGAACAAGGAGCTGGCCGAGAAGGGGATCGTTTACATCGACGAGATTGACAAGATCTCGCGCAAGAGCGAGAACCCTTCCATCACCCGCGACGTCTCCGGCGAGGGCGTGCAGCAGGCGCTGCTCAAGATCGTCGAAGGCACGGTGGCCAACGTTCCGCCGCTGGGCGGGCGCAAGCACCCCTACCAGGAATTCCTGAAGATCGACACCAAGAACATCCTCTTCATCGCCGGCGGCGCCTTCGTGGGCCTGGAGAAGATCATCCAGCGGCGCCTGAAGAAGAACCTGATCGGCTTCTCCGGCGGCAAGGAAAAGACCCGCCATTTCCGCTCCGACATCTTCGAGCAGGCCCAGCCCGACGACCTCATCCGCTACGGGCTGATCCCCGAGCTGGTCGGTCGCTTCTCGGTCATGGGCGTGCTCAACGAGCTCGACAAGGACCAGCTGTACCGCATCCTGCTCGAGCCCAAGGACGCCATCACCAAGCAGTTCAAGGCCCTGTTCAAAATGGACGGCGTGGACCTGGAGTTCGCCAAGGAGGCGCTGGAAAAGATCACCGAGCAGGCGACGGTGCGCGGCGTCGGCGCCCGTGGGCTGCGCGCCATTTTTGAAGAGATCATGCTCGACCTCATGTTCGAGATCCCGTCCAAGAAGGACGCGATCAGCAAGGTGCTGATCGACGGGGAATTCCTCAAAGATAAAAAATGGATCGCCTGAACGCCAGGGACCTGGTCCTGCCCCTGATCCCGCTGCGGGAGCTGGTGGCTTTCCCCAACGTCATCGTGCCGATCCTGGTCGGCCGCGACAAGTCGGTCAACGCCCTGAAAGCGTCGCTCAACCAGTACGGCGGCTACCTGTTCCTCGCCGCCCAGAAAAACCAGGTCACCGAGACGCCGCAGCCCGAGGAAATGTACGAGATCGGCACCATCGCCAAGATCGAAAAATCGGCCGAGCAGAACAACGGCAGCTACCGCATCGTCATCCAGGGCCTGAAACGGGGCCAGATCGTGCATTACGTCGACGGCCAGGAATTTCACCTGGTGCGCCTGGCGCTCCTGGAGGAGCGCGCCGAAGCCGGCAAGGACCTGCTGGACCTGTCGCGCAACCTCATCGCCCTTTTCGAGGAATACATCAACCTGAAGCGCGTGCGCCTGCCCGGCATCATGACCCGCCTGCGGCCCAGTTCGCTCGCCGACGCCGCCGACATCATCATCTCCATCATCAACATCCCCCTGAAGATCAAGCAGTCGCTCCTGGAGGAGCTGGACACCTACGCCCGCGGCGTCCGCGTCTACAATATCCTGAAGAAGGAGGTGCTGCAGCTGCGCAGCCAGCGCGACATCGAGCCCAAGCTCAAGCGCGAGGAAGGCCAGGAAACCGACTACGAGGAATTCAAGAAGAAGATCGCCGCCGCCCAGCTGCCCGAATACGTCAAGGCCCGGGCCGACGAGGAGCTGGAGCGCCTGGCGGCCATGCCCCCCTTCTCGGCCGAAGGCACCGTCTCCCGCTACTACCTGGACTGGCTGCTGGCCATCCCCTGGAAGAAGTTCAAGAAGGAGAACAAGGATATCCGCCGGGCGGCGCAGATCCTGGACGAGGACCATTACGGCCTGCGCAAGATCAAGGAGCGCATCCTGGACTACCTCGCCGTCCGCCTGCTGGTCAAGAAAGCCGAGGGCGAGATCCTCTGCTTCGTCGGGCCGCCGGGCGTCGGCAAGAGCTCCCTTTCCAAGTCCATCGCCCGCGCCCTGGACCGCAAGTTCGTCCGCGTCTCCCTGGGCGGGGTCAAGGACGAGGCGGAGATCCGCGGCCATCGCCGCACCTACATCGGCTCCTACCCCGGCCAGATCGTCAAGGGCCTGAAGAAGGCCGGCAGCATGAACCCGGTCTTCCTGCTCGACGAGATCGACAAGCTGAACTCGGATTTCCGCGGCGACCCCGCCTCCGCCCTCCTGGAGGCGCTCGATCCCGAGCAGAACGCGGAATTCACCGACCATTACCTCGACCTGGAGCTCGACCTGTCCCAGGTCTTCTTCATCACCACGGCGAACTTCGCCGAGAACATCCCGCCGGCGCTGCTCGACCGCATGGAGGTCATTGAACTCCCGGGCTACACCGAGAGGGAAAAGCTGGAGATCGCCAAGAATTTTCTCCTGAAGAAGCAGGCCGAGAAGAACGGCTTCTCGGGCGACGAGATCCGCATCGGCGACGACGTGCTGCTGAGCCGTCATCAACGAGTACACCCGCGAGGCGGGCGTGCGCAACCTCGAGCGCGAGATCGCGGTCATCATGCGCAAGACCGCCCGCGGCATCATCGAGTCGGGCAAAAAGGGCGGCGAGAAGGAAACCCACGTCGTCGACATGGCCCGCTTGCGCAAATTCCTGGGCGTCGCCAAGTACAGCAACCAGAAGATATTCCAGCGCAACGAGATCGGGGTGGCGATCGGCCTGGCCTGGACGGCGGCGGGCGGCGACATCCTGGTGGTCGAGGCCCGCATGCTGAAAGGCAAGGGCGAGCTGATCCTCACCGGCCGCCTGGGCGAGGTGATGAAGGAATCCTCGTCGGCGGCCTTCAGCTACACCAAGCTGAAGCTGTTCGAACTGGAGCTGGACACCGAGGAACTGAAGAACTACGACATCCACCTGCATATCCCCGAAGGCGCCGTGCCCAAGGAAGGCCCCTCGGCGGGCGTCACCCTGGCCGTCTCGCTGATCTCCCTGCTGACCGGCATCCCGGTCCGCTCCGACTACGCCATGACCGGCGAGATCACCCTGCGCGGCAAGATCCTGCCGGTCGGCGGCATCAAGGAAAAGATCATCGCCGCCCACCGCTACGGCATCCGCAACATCCTCATCCCCTCGGAGAACGAAAAGGATTTCAACGAGGACATCCCCGAGGAGCTGAAAAGCGACATCCGCATCCATCCCGTCGACACCATGGATGAGCTCCTGGATATCGTCCTCGAGAATCCCATCAAGATAAAGAACATCAAGAGCAAGGTCATCCGGCCGCTGCAAGAGGCGAACCTGCAGTAAGCGGCCGGCCTGAGAGCAACATGAACGTCAAAAAATCGGAACTGGCCGGTACTTTTTTCAATTGCGGCCAGCTGCCCGCCGACCCCCGGCCGAAGGTCCTGTTCTTCGGCCGCTCCAACGTGGGCAAATCGTCGCTGATCAACACCCTGCTGGAGCACCGGCTGGCCAAGACCAGCTCCACGCCGGGAAAAACGCTGAGCGTCAATTACTACGCGATAGACAACAAGCTGCTGTTCGCCGACCTGCCGGGCTACGGCTTCGCCAGGGTCTCCAAGGGCGAAAGCGCGCGCGTGCGCCAGCTGATCGTCGATTTCCTGGACCGGGTGGAGAACGTCCGCCTCGCCGCCCTGCTCATCGATTCGCGGCGCGGCTTCCTGCCGCCCGACCTGGACACCCTGGCCCAGATCGTGGAAAAAAAATTTCCCATCTTGACAATCCTGACCAAGAGTGATAAAATCTCCTTTTCGCAACAAAGAAACCAAATCGCGCAACTCAAAACAAAATTCGGCCTGCACGCCATTTCCTTCTCGATCAAATCGCCGGCCGGGAAAATTGAAATATGGAAGCAAATAAAAGAGGCCATGAAGGAGTGAACATGTATTCATTGAAAGACCTGCAAAACATGAAAGCGTTGGAACTGAAAAAACTGGTCAAGGAACTGGAGATCGACGACAAGGACATCAACGATAAAAATTCCCTGTTCTTCAAGGTCCTGGACGTCCAGGCCCGCGCCAGCGGCAAGCTGTTCGCCGAAGGGGTCATCGAGGTGCACAGCGAAGGCTACGGCTTCCTGCGCTTCCAGGAGTACGCCTACCTGACCAGCCCGGAGGACATCTACGTTTCCCCCTCCCAGGTGAACAAGTTCGACCTGCGCACCGGCGACACGGTGTCGGGCTCGGTGCGGCCGCCCAAGACCGGGGAAAAGTACTTCGCGCTGCTGAGCGTGGAGGCGGTCAACAACGAGGACCCGGAATTCGTGACCGAAAAGCGCCGCAACGTCCGTTTCGAAAAGCTCACGCCGCTCTATCCCAACGAGAAAATAAACCTGGAAACCGACGGGACGAACATGTCCGGCCGGGTGATGAACCTGCTCTGCCCCATCGGCAAGGGGCAGCGCGGCCTGATCGTGGCCGCCCCGCGCACCGGCAAGACCATGATCCTGCAGAGCATCGCCAAGTCCATCGAGGTCAACCACCCGGAGATCAACCTGATCGTCCTGCTCATCGACGAACGCCCGGAGGAGGTCACCGACATGAGCCGCAACGTCAAGGGCGAGGTCATCGCCTCCACCTTCGACGAGATCCCCCTGCGCCACACCAAGGTGGCCGACATCGTGCTGGAAAAGGCCAAGCGCATGGTGGAGATGGGCAAGGACGTGGTCATCCTCCTCGATTCGATCACCCGCCTGGCCCGCGCCCACAACGCCATCACGCCCGCCTCGGGCAAGGTGCTCTCGGGCGGCATCGACGCCAACGCCCTGAACAAGCCGAAGAAATTCTTCGGCGCCGCCCGCAACATCGAGGGCGGCGGCAGCCTGACCATCCTGGCCACCGCCATCGTCGACTCCGGCAGCCGCATGGACGAGGTCATTTTCGAGGAGTTCAAGGGCACCGGCAACATGGAGATCAACCTCGACCGCCGCTTGGTGGACAAGCGCGTCTTCCCGGCCATCGACCTGTTCCGCTCCGGCACGCGCAAGGAAGAGCTGCTGATCGACCGCGACGAACTGAGCAAGGTCTGGGTGCTGCGCAAGGTGCTGTCGCAGATGTCCGAGGTCGAGGCCATGGAGCTGCTGGTCGAAAAGCTCTCCAAGACCAAGTGCAACGGCGACTTCATCAAGATGATGTCGGCGGGCATGTAAGAGCTCAACCGATCTAGTAGTGAATAGTGATTAGTGATTAGTGAAATGAGAATTTAATTGCACTATAGTTCGTCTCGTTGCTAGTTACCTTTCACTTTTCACTTTTTACTTTTCACTGAGATAATATTTCGCTGATCCCGGCCTTGATCTCCTTCAGCACCGCCTCCCAAGAGTAGTATTTCTTGACGTACTCCAGCCCCTTCGCCCCCATGCTGCGGCGCAGCGCCGGACGGCGGTACAAGCGGCGGAAGCCGGCCAGGAACTCCTCTTCGCCGGCGTAGGCCAGGCCGCCCCCGGACATCTCCACATGCTCGCGCAAGGCGGCGCAGTCGCGGTTGACCAGCACCGGGGTGCCCACGGAAAAGGATTCCAGGGTGGTGATGGAAAGGCTTTCCAGCGGCGAAGGCTGCAGCGAGAGGAGGGCCCCCTTGAAGGCGGCCAGTTTCTCCTCCTCGGAGACGAAGCCCAGGTATTTCAGCCCCTGGATGTCGGGAAGCTCCATCAGCTTTTTGCCGATCAGGACCAGGTCGACGTAGGCCTCGTTCTTCAACGCCCGGTAGTAAGCGAAGACCGCTTCCAGCCCCTTACCCCTCTCGATGCGGCCGGAGTAAAGCACATAGGGGGCGACCAGCAGGTAGCGGCGGCGGAACGCCCGTTCGTCGACGGCGGCGGGGACATCCACCCCGGTGCGCACCAGGCGCATGCGCCCCGGGGGAGAGAACAGCCGCTGCACCAGGTCCATTTCGGCCCGGGTCAGAAAAAACAGGGCGCGCGGGCGGCGGAACACCTCCGCCATGCACGCCAGGCGGATCGGCGGCTCGTCGTGCGCCGTGGGGAACAGGATGGCGGGCTTGCCCACGGCGCGCAGCCCTTCCACGGTGGGGTAATAGAGGTAGGTGAAAAAGAAGAACAGGTCGATGTCGCTTTGAGCGCCGGCGAGCGCCTGGACCAGCTCGGGGCAGTAAGGACCCTGCTCCGCGATCCATTTTTTTTCATCGCGCTCCCCCGGGGCGGCGGCGAAAAATTCATCGGAAAAGCGGTTGAACTCCCCGATGTCCCGCTCGCGGCTCACCGGGAAGCGCCGGATGACGACCCCCTTCAGCAGCGACTCGCCGGCAGCGTACTCGTTGCGCCAGCTGAGGTAGTCGCGGGCGCAGGTGGTGAAGACGGTGACACGGAAGCCCTGTTTCAGCATCCGCTCGGCCACGTTGCGCGCCAGGGTCTCGGCGCCGCCGATCACGTCGTTGCCGTAGCGCTGGACCACGATGCCGATGGAGATCATGGTCTCACAGTTGCCGCAGCCAGTCCAGCAGGATCGCGGGATCGGCCCGGCGGCGGTAGTCTTCGATCTTCGCCGCCGCCCGGGCCTGCAGCTGCCGCCGCAGGGGCTCATTCTCCAGCACCTGCTCCACCAGGCCGGCGACCCGCGCCGGGTCCTTGTCGCGGAAGAGGATCCCGGCCCCGTCCAGGGTCTCCGCCACCGCGCCGGCATCATAGGCCACCACCGGCACGTTGAAAAAGCAGCTTTCCAACAGCGGCAGGCAAAAGCCCTCATGCTCGCTCATGGAGAGAAAAACATCGGCCAGCCGGTAGGCGGCGAGGAACTCGTCCGCGGGAAGGTGGCCGGTGAACAGGACGTCTTCGCCTGTCAGGTAGAAGCGCGCCGCCAGGTCCTGGACGGCCAGGAAGTACTTGGGCAGGGTGTTGACGTTGCCGACCACGATCAGGCGGACGGCGGGGGAGATGTATTTTTTATAGAAAAAAACCACCTTGATCAGGTCTTCGATCTTCTTGTTCGGAGTGATGCGCCCGGTGAACAAGATGTTTTTTCGCTCGTTTTTCAACAGCTCCATGTACGCCCGGCTGGGGGCCCGCCGGTAATCGTCGAGGTCGACCAGCAGGGGGAAGACGCGGACATGCGCATAGCCCAGGCCGCGCAGCTCGCCGGCGTTGTATTCCGACACGCCCAGCGCCAGGTCGAAACAGGAATTAAGCCGCTCCAGGTGCTCGCGCCCGGCGCTGGTCAGCCGCACCAGATCGTCGGAATAGCCGGCAAAAAAATGCGCCGGCGTGATGTTGTGGTAGACCATGACCTTCTTCCCCTGCGCCTCCAGGAAAAACTCGGTCAGCGGCGAAGGAATGGCGAAATGCAGGATCTTGAGGGAAGCGGGGTCCGGGCGGTAGGCGGAGAACGGCACCGCCTCGCCCTGGAGGCATTCGTCGCAGGTCATGGCCACCAGCCTGCTTTCCACCCCCTGGCCGAGCAGGTAGCGATGAAACGCCAGGGCGGAGTTGCCCACCGCGTCGCCGAAGTGGAGGGCCGGCAGGAACTGTTCGACTGTCATGGTTCTTTTTAGCAGAAAAAACGCAACGGGTCAATACGCGAGGATAAAAAACCCAACGGCATCGCCCGTGGCGATCTTTTGATGCGGGGCATTGCGGCGGCCGGCCCCGGGGCCGGAAAGAATTATCGGTCCAGGATTTCGCGGATCTTCAACGCCAGGTCCTCGATGCTGAAGGGCTTCTGGATGAACCCCCGGCAACCCTGGCCCATGATCTCCTTGGCCTGGCTGTCGATGCTGTAGCCGCTGGACAGCAGGACGCGCGCCCGGGGATCGATCTCCCGCAGCAGGCCGAAGACCTTGCCGCCGCTCATCTGCGGCATGATCATGTCCAGGATGACCAGGTCGATGCGCTCATGGTCCTTCCGGAAAATGTCCAGGGCCCGGGGACCGCCGCAGGCGGTCCGCACCGAGTAACCCAGGGTGGCCAGCATCTGCTGGGCCACTTCGAGGATCATCTCTTCGTCATCGATCAACAGGATGGTTTCCTTGCCCCCGGCGATGGCGGCGGGGGGCTCCGCGACCGTTCCGATCGCCTTGGCCGTCGCCGGCAGGAAGATATGGAACGTGCTGCCGCTGCCCCTCTTGCTCTGCACCGTGATGGTGCCGCCATGGTTCCTGACGATGCCGTAGGCGGAGGGCAGGCCCAGGCCGCGCCCCATCTCCTTGGTGGTGAAGAAAGGGTCGAAGATCCGGCTCCGCGTCGCCTCATCCATGCCCACGCCCAGGTCGCTGACCCCCACCCTGACAAAGCGGCCGGCGGCGACCTGGAAGGCCGCGGCATCGCCCTCGCCGATCTCCACGTTCTGCGAGTCGACGGTGATCTGGCCTCCCCGGGGCATGGCCTGCCAGGCATTCAGCAGCAGGTTGAGCAGCGTTTGCTCGATCTGGACGCGGTCGATCTCCACCGTCAGCAGTCGCGGCTCCAGCACGGTGAACAGGGTGATCTCCTTGTGCGTGCGCCCGAACAGTTCGACCGAGCGCCGGATCAGCTCGTTCATGTCGCTGGGGATGGTTTCATACTTGCCGCCGCGGGCCAGCCCGAGCAGCTGGCGCGTAAGCTCGGACGCGCTGCGCACATGGTCGGCGATCGCCATGAGGTGCTCGTAATGGGGGTGGGCGGCGGCGCTGTCCACGAGCATGAGCGAGGCGCGGCCCTGGATGCCCATGAGCAGGTTGTTGAAATCGTGGGCGATGCCGCCGGCCAGGGAGCCGATGGCCTCCATTTTCTGCGCCTGCAGCAGCAGCTCCTGTTGTCGTTGCAGCGCCTGCTGGGCCAGCTTGCGCTCATGGATGTCGATGAGTATGCCATTGATGCCCAGGAAGCGGCCGTCCTTGAAAACAGGCCGGCTCATGGATGAGATCCAGCGGAATTCGCCGCTCTTGTGCACTGACGCGGTACTCGCTCGGCCGCAACAGGTTCTGCGCCAGGCGCCGGAACTCCTCGCGGAGAAATTCCAGGTCCCCGGGATAGATGAACTCGCTGAAGTTGCGGCCGATCACTTCTTCGGGCTTGCGGCCGATGACATGCTCGACGCCGGCGCTGATGAAAAGAATCGATGCCGTCGGCGTCGGTCCTGTATATCGCTTCGCTGATGTTGTCCAGCAGGTTGCGGTACATCTCCTCGCTCTCGGCCAGCCGGCGTTCCATCTCCTTGCGTTGGGTGACGTCCCGGATCACGGCCACCACCTCCAACGGCCTGCCGGCCGGCGTCGCGGATGAGCGAGGCATTCAGCTCGGCATGGAATTCCTCCCCCGCCGGGGTCAGGCTTTTGAATTCGATGACGTGGAAAACCCCCGCTCGAGCATTTCGCTGAAACGCTGCCTCATCATTTCGCGGTCCCCCGGCCGAGACCATGTCGAGGAAATTGCGGCCGACGATCTTCTCGCGGCCGCGGCCGTGGAAGTCCAGCACGGCCTGGTTGACGTCCAGGATCTTCCCCTGCAGGTCGGTGATGGTCACGCGGTCGGCGAAGGCGTCGATGAGGTCGCGGTGCTTCACCATCTTGTCTCCCTTTTTGGCCATGGGAGCATTCTAGGAGAAAAAATGGCTGGTTTCAATCAAAAAGGCGGGATATAGGGAAAAACGGAAAGTGGGGGACAAAAACCGGGCCGGCGCGCTGCCGGCCCGGTCACGAAAGATCGATCAGGCGGCGGGGATCAGAAACTGCCCATGCCTCCAGCCAGGCCGGCCATGCCGCCGAAAGCCACGCGGCTGACGATAAAGCCGATCAGCATGAACACCACGATGGCGGCGACGATGGTCACGACGAAATAGCCGACCATCTTGTCCTTCGCCGGCTCCTTGATCTTCTGCATGCCCATGTACATGAGGAACAGCGAATAGAGGCTGGCCAGGCTGACCAGGATCGCCAGCGCCGGGATGATGCTGAGTATCCCCGCCACCCAGGCCGCGGTATAGGAAAAGACCACGATCTTGACGGCGGCCACCATGTCCTTGGCGCAGCCGAACGTGGGCGCCAGGGCGTCGATGATGAAGGCGAGCAAAAACACGCCGCCCAGCGACAGGATATAGGACAGGATCGCCCAGACCAGGGCGGTGCCGATGGGCAGGCGGAAGGTGCCGAAGCCGCCGAAGGACATGCCGATCACGACATAGCCGATGAAGCCGGCGACGGCGGGAATGGCGGCCAGGATCATGGCGTACTTGGTGAACATGTCGGCGATGGTCAGGCTCTCGCCCTTGATGACGTCCCATTCCTTGGCCGGGGTCAACAAAATGTTTTTAGCTCTTTCAACCAGATTCATCTTTTCCTCCTGCAAGTAATTTTGAAATCATGAATACTCTAAAATGACGAAAAAGTCAATCAAAAAACCGCCCGCGCCAGGGCGAACAGGCGGGCGACGAGGTTCTCGCGCCAGAACACGCCCCAGCCGCCGTCAAGGAAAAAGAGCGCCGTGCGCGCCGCCTGGAAAACGGCCAGGCCGGCAAATACCAGCCAGACGTCGCGCCGGTCCCGCAGCGGGTTGCCGATGATGGTTCGCCGGGTGACCAGCTCGAAAACCAGCATGACCGCCAGCGCCAGGACCAGAAGGAAGACCAGGGGGACGAAGGGGTGGAAGCGGACGGCGTCCGCCCAGTGGCCGCGCTCCAGGTGGGCCAGGGCGCGGGTCAGGCCGCAGGAGGGGCAGGGAACGCCGGTCACGGCCCGCAGCGGGCACAGGACCAGGGAGCCGGGCGCGGTGACCCAGTCGAAAGCCAGGAGGGGCAGCAGCAGCGTGCCGGCCAGCAGGGCGAGGGCGAGCAGCCGCGGCCGGTAAAAGCTGTTCGGGCTCTCAGTTATAAAGCTTGTTAATTTCACCCTGGACGATCATGGCCGAAACCATGGGGGCGACGAAACCGAGGACGATCAGCAGCACCGACTGGTCCTGCAGGGTGGGGTTGCCGACCTTGCGCCCGATCACATCCAGGTTCTGGCCGACCAGGTAGTAAAAATACAGGTTGACCGGGAAGCAGCACCCCGAAAAAATGGCCACCGGCGGGGTGATCACCTGCTTTTCGACCACGGCGTTGATCACCTCGGCCATCTTGAGGTTCCAATAGATCAAGTACAGGCCGCAGGTAACAAACCAAAGAACAAGGATGATGAAAGGATCGTTCTTGAAATAAGGGATGCGCTGTCCGCCCGTGTTCGCGTCGCTCATCGCCACCTCCTTTTATTTCCCCGCCACTATAAAAGAAATTTCGAAAAAATTGCAATTTCAGGATTCATCGGTCAAGCTTGCCCTGAGTGAACGTGGGGTGAGGACTTGGGACCCGCTGGGGAGAGGCCGAGCGGCTTCCCGTTAGGGAATCGCAGTCTGAGGTATTCCCGGGAGGGGCAAACGGTCCATATTTGGGACCCGCTGCGGCACTAAGCCCCTTCCGCGCCCAAGCGCGTCGGGATTAGCTCGCGAGGGCGCGCGAAGCCCGAGCCCCTCGGCGGGTAAGGCCGAATCCCCGAGTGAACGAAGGGCAACTTGACCGATGATTGTATATGAAAGATTTCGTTGGCAGGCTTACGCGCCATTCGCCTCCACTTTTTCCCGGAGCGCCGAGGCATCCGGGAACCGATGGCCGTCTAATCGACGTCCACAAGGCGTTCCGGCGAAAGCCGCTGCGCCTGCCAAGTACATTCTTTCGAATATATCGAACTTATCCGACTTTACCCCTGATTGGTTCGTTGTTTTCGCTTGACTGAACAGGGCTTCCCGCTTATAATACGGGCATAAGGAGACCAACATGTTCGGAAGCTTGGGAATCTGGGAAATATTGCTGATAGTGGTCGTCATCGCCCTGCTTTTCGGCGGCAAAAAGCTCCCCGAGCTGGGCAAGGGCCTGGGCCAGGGGATCAAGAACTTCAAGAACGCCGTCAAGGGCGAGGACAAGGACGAAGACAAATCCAAGGATGAGAAGGGTAATTGAAGACCTGATCGAAAAGAGGAAGACCCGCCGGGATGAGCTGAAAGCCAGTTTGCACGACTTGGCCGCCGCCCTGTCCGGGCCGGGTCTCTTCAAAAAGCGCGAAGCCGAAGTCCAGGCCGTGGTCTCGCGTTTCCAGGAGGCGCTGGAACGCTTCGTCACCGCCCAGGACAAGGAATGGGACGCCTATGCCGGCAACCACGCCACCACGGTCTTCAAGTCTCTGGAGTGGAAGATCGAAAAGCTCGAGGCCGAATACTCCAACCTCAGGACCCTGCTGGTCCATTTCGCCCAGCTGGAGAACAAGCTGGACCGCCTGCTCGAATCCTTCGACCGCAAACCCACCCCGGAAACCGCCGCCGAGCTGCGCTGCGTCAAGGAACAACTTGCGCCGCTCCAGTACGCCGATTTTGAAAAGCGCTTCCGCGGCAGCAGCGAGGAAATTTCCCGCCGCCTGGCCCGCTACCTGCCCCTTTTCCCCGCCGCCGGCGAGATCCTGGATATCGGCTGCGGGCGCGGCGAATTCCTGGGGCTGCTGCGCGACAGCGGCCGCCGCCCCCTGGGGCTGGACCTCTCCGACTCCATGCTGGAGGAGGCGCGCTCGCGCGGCCTCGAGTGCCGCAAGGCGGACGCCCTGGATTTCTTGAAGGAACGCCCCGCCGCCTCCCTGGACGGCATTTTTTCCTCCCAGGTCATCGAGCATTTCCAGCCCGACTACCTGCGCCGGGTCGTCGCCGAGTGCTTCCGCGCCCTGCGCCCGGGCGCCGTCTTGCTGCTGGAGACGGTCAACCCCTTGAGCCTTTTCGCCTTGAGCCGCATCTATTTTCTCGACCCCACCCACCAGCGGCCCCTGCACCCGGAATACATGCGCTACCTGCTCGAAAACTCGGGCTTCGCGGAAGTGGAGATCCTCTTCGCCGCCGAACCGGAAGGTGAAAAACTGGCCACCGTCGATCCCGCCTCCCCCAACGCCCTGCCGTTCAACGACAACGTCGACCGCCTGAACCGCCTGCTTTTTTCGCCCAGCGAATACGCCGTCAAAGGCCTGAAGCGGCCATGAACGTCCTGGGCATGGATGTCGGCGCCGGCGCCATCAAATCCGCCGTTTACGGCGAAAACGCCCGGCCCGTTCATAGCGCCCGGGAAAAGACCGCCCGTTCCTACCCGGAGCTGAAAACCCAGATCCTGGGGATCATCTCCGGGCTGAAACGCTCCCATGACATCCGCACCGTCGGCATCGGCGTGCCGGGATTCATCTCCTGCACCGAGCATGTCATCGAATTGTCGCCCAACATGCTGTTCCTCAACGGCGCCGCCCTGGAAAAGGATATCGCCGACGGCTGCGGCTTGCCCGTGCGCATGGAAAACGACGCCAACACCGCCGCCCTGGGCGAGTTCCTGGGGCTGGAGGGGGCGCAGCCTTCGAGCTTTGTCCACCTGACCCTGGGCAGCGGCATCGGCTCGGGCGTCATCCTCGACGGCCGCGTCTGGCAGGGCGCCTGCGGCTTCGCCGCCGAGCTGGGCCACCTGCTGGTCAACAGCCAGGGGCGCGCCTGCGGTTGCGGCAATTCCGGCTGCGCCGAGACCGAGAGCTCGGAAGCCGGGATCGTCAAGAGCTACCAGGAGTTCGCCGGGTCCCCGACCCCGCTCAGTTCCCGCGACGTGTTCCACCTGCTGCAGAAAGGCGACGAGCCCGCGCGCCGGGCGTTCCAGCGGGCCGGCGGCTTCCTGGGCATCCTGTTCAGCCAGATCGTCTATGCCCTCAACCCCGCCTGGATCTCCGTGGGCGGCGGGGTCGCCGCCGCCGGGGAGGCCCTGCTCGGTCCGGCGCGCGAGGAATTGTCCCGCCGGGTCATCGCCAAGGCCTTCGCCTGCACGCGCATCGAGCCGGCGCGCCTGGGAAACGCCGCCGGGACGGCGGGCGCCGCGGCCCTGGCCCGCCAATTGCTATCATGAAGAATATCCGCAATTTTTCGATCATCGCCCACATCGATCACGGCAAGACGACCCTGTCGGATCGCCTGCTCGAGATCACCCACGCCATCGCCAAGCGCGACATGCAGGAACAGGTGCTGGACTCCATGGACCTGGAGCGGGAGCGCGGCATCACCATCAAGTCGCACTTCGTGCGCCTGACCTGGCGCGACAGCCGGGGCGAGGAATACCTGCTCAACCTGATCGACACCCCGGGCCACATCGACTTCACCTACGAAGTGTCGCGCTCGCTGGCGGCCTGCGAGGGCGCACTGTTGGTCATCGACGCCACGCAGGGCGTCGAGGCGCAGACCGTGGCCAACACCTACCTGGCCATGGAGAACGACCTGACCCTGATCCCGATCATGAACAAGATCGACCTGCCGAACAACGAGCTGGAAAAGTCGCTGGACCAGATGGAGAACGTCCTGGGCATCCCGCGCCAGGAGGCGCTCATGGTCTCGGCCAAGACCGGCATCGGCGTCGACCAGATCATCCCGGCCATCATCGAGCGCATACCGCCGCCGGCGGGAGACCCCCTGAAGCCCCTGAAGGCGATGATCTTCGACTCCTGGTTCGATTCCTACCGCGGCGTGATCATCCTGGTCAAGATCATCGACGGCGTCATGAAGAAGGGCGACAAGATCAAGTTCCTGTCCAACAACACCGAATACGAGATCAACGAAGTGGGGGTCAACACGCCCAAGGCCACGCCCCTGGAGTCGCTGGAGGCGGGCGAGGTCGGCTACATCATCGCCAGCATCAAGAAGATCTCCGAGGTCAAGATCGGCGACACGGTCACGCTGGCCAAGGAGACCGGCGTCCTGCCCCTGCCCGGCTTCAAGGAGCCCCAGCCCATGGTCTTCGCCGGCTTCTACCCTTCCGAGGGCACCAGCCACGAGGAACTGCGCGAAGCGATCGAAAAGCTCACCCTGAACGATTCCTCCCTGACCTACGAGCCGGAAACCTCGCCGGCGCTGGGCATCGGCTTCCGCTGCGGCTTCCTCGGGCTGCTGCACAAGGAGATCATCCAGGAGCGTCTGGAAAGGGAATACTTCCTCTCCATCGTCACCACCGCCCCCTCGGTGCGCTACCGCATCACCTCGAGCAAGGGCGAGACCTACGAGATCGAATCCCCGGCGCAGCTGCCCAACCCGCAGTACTACAAGATGATCGAGGAGCCGTTCATCGAGGCCATCGTCATCACCCCCGACGAGTTCCTGGGCAACGTCCTGAAACTGCTGCAGAACCGCCGCGGCGTCCACAGGAAAATGGAATACATCGGCCCGCAGCGCGTGATCCTGACCTACGACCTGCCCTTGGCGGAGGTGCTGTACGATTTCTTCAACAAGCTGAAATCGATATCCCAGGGCTACGCCTCGTTCGACTACGAGCTGAAGGACTACCGCGAATCGCCGCTGGTCAAGCTCGACATCCTGATCAACCAGGACCCGGTCGACGCGCTGGCGGTCATCGTCCACAAGGACAAGGCCTTCACCATCGGCAACCTGCTGACCAGCAAGATGAAAGAGGTCATCCCGCGCCAGCTCTTCGAGGTGGTCATCCAGGCGGCCATCAACAAGCGGGTCATCGCCAAGACCGTGGTCAAGCCGCTGCGCAAGAACGTCCTGGCCAAGTGCTACGGCGGCGACATCTCGCGCAAGATGAAGCTCCTGGAAAAGCAGAAAAAAGGCAAGAAGCGCATGAAGCGCATCGGCAAGATCGACATCCCCCAGGAAGCCTTCCTGGCCGCGCTCGAGCTGGAAGAGTAGCCCCTTGCGCAAGCACAGCCCGCTCGGACTCCTGCTCATCCCCCTGCTGTTCGCCCCGGGCTGTTCACGGCCATCTTCCCGGGAACTGCCCTCCACCCTGGTCTGGCACAAGGACCAGGACCTGATCAGCCCCGCGGGGGGCACCATGAACGTCTGGGAGGGGATCCGCGTCCTCGGCGACCGCTTCAGCGCCGACGGCGCGATCGCCCAATTCATCCTGTGGCGCAAGCAGGAAACCCGGACGACGATCTTCATCGAATACTCCCTGCAGGGGAGCCGGGCGGAATGGACGGTCAACGGCGGCGGAAAAAAGATGCTGCCCCCCAGTCCTTCTTTCCGCTGGGAGACGCTCGCCGTAAGGCTCGCCCCGGGGTTCAATTTCCTGCGCTTCAGCAAAAAAAGCAAGGACCGGCTACAGATCCGCGCCATCGCCGTCGGCGTCCGGAGCCGGAAGCCGGAGCCGCATTTGCAGCGCGGCGAAAGTTTCAGCGTGTTCCTCCGCCCCGGGCGCGGCCGGATCGAATTGCGCGGCAGCGGCCGGGTGCGCATCGCCGAGCAGGAGATGGCGGCCGAGCCGCCGCCGCCGCGGACCCGCGAGATCAAGGCCGGCTGGTTCTCCGGGAAGATCACGGTTGACATCGCCCTCTCCCGCCCGGCGGCGCTGAGCGTCGCTCCCCTGAGCGGGCAATTCACGGTCAGCTCCTATTCGTACCGGGAGAACGCGCGCCCGGCGGCGCACGCCCAGCCCCGTTTTCGGGGCAAGCCCGACATCTACATCATCCTGGCCGACGCCTGCCAGGCCGCCCATCTCGGCGCCTACGGCTACGTCCGGAACACTTCCCCGCATGTCGACGCCTTCGCCCGCGACGCCATGGTCTACGAGAACGCCTATGCCAACGCCGCCTTCACCCGCTCCAGCGTCGCCACGCTGCTGACCGGCCTGTACCCCGATTCCCACAAGGTGCGCGTCCTGCAGCACGAGCTGCCCGGCCGCCTGCTGACCCTGCCCGAGTACCTGAACGCCAAGGGCTATCGCACCGCCATATACTCTTCCAGCTCGGTCATCTCCCCCCCCTTCGGCCTCAAGCAGGGGGTCGACGACTTCGTCAACATCCGCGGGCTGAAGTTCGAGGGCAGCAACCCCAGGCTGTTCGCCGGCTTTGCCGGCTGGCTGGAGAAAACCGCGCCGCCCCGTTTCGCCTACGTCCATTTCATGAACCCCCACCTGCCCTCGGTCCCCGTGCCCGGCTTCGTCCTGCCGTTCAGCGCCGGCGGCAAATTGCCCTCCTACCAGCGCATGATCGAACTGACCGAAAAGGCCAAGGACCTGGACCTGCCCTTCAGCGGCGCCGAGCTCACGGGAGCTGGTCCTGGGCTATGACGCCAGCATCGCCTGGATGGACGGCGAGTTCGGCAAGATCATCGCCGAGCTCAAGCGGAAAAACCTGTATGACGACAGCCTGGTCATCTTCCTGGCCGATCACGGCGAGGCGATGAAGGAGCACGGCGTGATCAGCCACGGCAGCAATGTCTACGACGAGACCGCCCGCGTGCCGCTGATCGTCAAATATCCCGGCATCCCTGGCCCTGAAAGGCCGCTATGCCCCGGTTAGCGAGACTCGCCGATATTTTCCCGACCATCAGCGGCCTGCTCGGGCAGGAGATCGGCCTGGACGGCCGCAGCCTGCTCGCCCGCGGCCGGCGGCCGCGCCTACGACGACACGCTGGCCGCCTGCCGCTCGTTCAACCCCGCCGGCCTGTACGGCCTGCGCTGGAAAAACTGGTACGCCATCATCTCGACCAAGGGGGCGCCCCAGGAGTTGTTCCGGCTTTCCGCCGACCCGCGCCTGGATGTCAGCCGCCGCCTGCCGCAGGTGACGGAATACTTCCTGGCCCGTTTCCTGGACTGGTATGGCGCGCTTCCGCGACCGCAACGATTTTTCGACCAAAATGAACCTGAAGAACCTGCCCGCCAGCGATATCGCGGACCTGAAAACGCTGGGATATTTATAGCTCGCGCTCGTCCCATTCCCGCCATAAAAAAGAACGGCCCGCTCCCGGTTCAATCGCTCTTGATGAAATGGGCGCCGCGCGAAACGCGGTTGCGCAGGGCGGCTTCCACGATCAGCAGCGCGGCCTGCACGCTGTCGCGCAGGGAGACGATGCGGTTGCCGATCTCGACCTGCTGGTAGAATTTCTCGATGCGGTGCTTCAGGTATTCCAGGTCGGCCTTGGCCCGCTCCATGCGCTTGACGGTGCGGATGATGCCGTTGTAGTTCCACATGATGGTCTTGATGGTCACCAGGTCCTGCCAGACCAGCGCCGGGTCGAGCTTTTCCTGGGGATAGGGATATTTCCACGCCGGCACCTCGGCGATGACATAGGGGTCCTTGTCGGCGGCGATCACGGCCAGGATGTCCTCGGCCGCCTTGACCCCCCAGACCAGGGCTTCCAGCAGTGACACCGAAGCCAGGCGATTGGCCCCGTGCACGCCGGTCGCCGACACCTCGCCGATGGCGTACAGGTTGCGGATGCTGCTGCGCCCGTTCAGGTCGCTCAGGACGCCGCCGCAACTGTAATGGGCGGCCGGCACGACCGGGATCGGCTTCTCCTCGATGTTGATGCCGTATTTCAGGCAGGTCTGGTAGATGGTGGGGAAGCGCTCGCGGATATTGATCTTGGCGAACGAGGCCAGGTCGAGCAGGACGTAGTCGTTGCCGTTCTTGATCATCTCCTCGTAGATGGCCCGCGACACTTCGTCGCGCGGGGCGAGGTCCTTCAGCGGCGAATATTTTTCCATGAAATACTCGCCCTTGAGGTTCATCAGCCGGGCGCCCTCGCCGCGCACCGCCTCGGAGATCAGGAAGCTGTCGGCCTCGCGGTGGTAGAGCGACGTGGGGTGGAACTGGATGTATTCCAGGTTCGCCAGCCGCGCCCCGGCGCGGTGGGCCATGGCGATGCCGTTGCCGATGGCCTCCTCGGGGTTGGTGGAGTGCAGGAAGAGGCTGCTCAGGCCGCCGCTGGCCAGCACCACTTTTTTGGCGAACACGCGGGAGATCTTCTTGCTTTTCTGGTCCAGGACGTAGGCGCCGATGATCTTGGGCTCCTGGTACGTGCGCACCGGGTTGAGCGAGTGGTGCGGGTAGCTCAGCAGGTCGACCGCCGTGTGCTGGAAAAGCATTTTCAGCCTGGGCAGCGTCAGCAGGTAGTCGTTGAACTTGTCCTGGATGACCCGTCCGGTCATGTCGCGGACGTTGAGCACGCGGCGCGTGGAATGCCCCCCTTCCTTGGCCAGGTCGTACTGGTCGCCCTTCTTCGAGAAAGGCACCTGCAGCTTGCCGATCAGGATATCCCATACCAGGCGATGCGAATCCCCGACCGCCTGGTCGACCGCCGGGCGGTAGTTGAACTCGTCCCCGGCCTTGATGATGTCGCCGGCGAAAAGCTCGGCCTTCTCGCCCACGGGCAGGGCGGCGATGCCGCCCTGGGCGTAATAGGTATTGGTGCGCGTGTAGTCCTTGCCCTTGGAGACCAGGAGCACGTCGACCCCCCGCTCGGCCAGGCACAGGGCGGCCGTCGCGCCGGCGATGCCGCCGCCGATGACCAGCACATCGGTTTCCAGGTAGTCTTTCATTTATGACCTCACGATCTTCAGGCTCAGGTCGAGGGAGCGGAACGAATGGGTCAGGGCGCCGACCGAAATAAAATCAACGCCGGTGGCGGCTTTTGCGCCAATGTTCTCCAGGGTGACATTGCCCGATATCTCGAGCCTGGCCCTGCCGCGGTTGACGGCGACCGCCGCCCGGGCCAGGTCCAGGGGAAAATTGTCCAGCATGACCAGGTCCACCCCCAGGGCGAGCGCCTCCTCCAGTTCGGCCAGGTTCTTCACTTCCACCTCGATCTTCTTTTCCGGGTGGGCGGCGCGCACCCGCTGGACGGCGGGGGTGATGCCCGCCGCCATGGCGATGTGATTGTCCTTGACCAGGGCCATGTCCTCCAGGTTCAGGCGGTGGTTGCGTCCGCCGCCATGGCGCACGGCGTTCTTTTCCAGGTAGCGCATGCCGGGAGTGGTCTTGCGCGTGTCCAGCAGCTCGGCGCGGTACGGCGCCAGCGCGTCGACGAATTTCCGGGTCAGGGTGGCGACGCCGCTCAAGCGCTGCAGGAAATTCAGGGCCGTCCGCTCCCCTCTCAGGATCGAACTCTCGCGGCCGCAGACCTCCAGGACCAGGTCGCCCGACCGAACGGCGCAGCCGTCGCCGGCGAAAACGGCGACCTCGAGGCCCGCGTCCACCTCGTGCATGGCCAGCGCGAAGGCCTCGCTGCCGGAGATGATCCCGGGTTCCTTGGCCCGGACCTCGGCGCGGGCAGGCCCGTCGAGGTCGGCCAAGGAACGGGTGGTGATGTCCGCGTCGACCCGGTCCTCTTCCAGGGCCAGGCGCACGATCTTCTTCAAACATTCCCGCTCGAGGTCCATTTTTTGATTATAGGCGCTCAGGCCGAAATAGTAAAGCGGGTACTCGGCGTACGGCGTACGGCGCACGGCGGAAGGCGGACGGTAAAATTAAAATTCCAAGCACCAAGCACCAAATCACAAACAAGTTCCAATATCCAATAACCCAATGACCCAACGAAGAAAAAGCACTGTGAGTGTCTTTGTTTTGGACATTGGAATTTGGAACTTGGAATTTATTTGGAATTTGGTGCTTGTATTTTGGTGCTTTGATTCTTACCGTCTGCCATCAGCCGTTTGCCGAGCCGCTGGATTCTAGAACCTCCACAGATACGACGCCTTGAAAAAGAAGCTTTTCCGGGTCTGGAGATAATCGTCCGACGGAAAATACTCCCGGTCTTCGCTGTTCCAGCGGAGCTTTTCATAGACCGAGCCGTAGCCCAGGTAGAGGACGGTCCCCGGGATGTAGGTGAAGGAGGCCAGGAAATCGGCGTTGATCTTTTTCCAGTAGTTGTTGTACTCGACGATGGCGCGGACGAAGAGGTAGCGGTTCAGCTGGAAGGTGGTGCGGCTGCGCCAGATCGTGTAATCATAGACCTTCTCCCCGTCGCTGGAGCGGTAAAAATCGTAATACGAGAGCCCCAGGGAGGTGCTCAGTTTATCGAAGGGCTGGTAGAGCAGGAACAGGTCGGCCGTGTTGCCCTTGCCCTGGAACGGCGCTTCCGCGTCGTAGTAGATCCGGTCCGAGCGCCGGTAGCCGACCTCGAGGTACAGCTGCTTGTAGAGCTGCGTCCAGCCCATGACCCGCCAGCCGCTCAGGCTGAAACGCCGGTCGGCGAAGACCTCGTTGCCCAGGATGGCGTCGACGCGCAGCTGCGATTGCCGCGGCATGTTCAGGCGCAGCACCAGGTGGTTGTAGGTCTCGAACAGGTCGCTGGGCTTGTCCAGCAGGTGGTAGCTCCACCAGAAGGTGTCGAGCCTCTGGAAGAACGCGGACTTGGGGTAGAAGGAATACATGACGAACGCGGGAACCATGGTGATGCCGGTGCGGGTCACGTAGCCGGTGTCGATGCGGAAGTCGCGGCTCAGGTCGAACAGGCCCAGGTCGACGTTCCAGCGCCGGTTGCTGAAGTTGTAGCGCAGGCCGAGGTAGTGCCCCTGGTCGTCACGGGCGGCCCGCCCGTCGCGGCTGAAGGACTTCAGGAAGCTGTATTCGAGAAAGCTGGTGTTGGTCAACCGCCAGCGGCCGTCGATGCCCCCAACGCTGTTGCGGTCGCCGGCGAAGCTGCGGTTGGTGAAGAAGCCGCCGACGTAGTTGTCCTGGCCCATCTGCCGCTTGTAGCGCAGGATGGTGAACGCGGCGTCGCGGCCGCTGCGCTCGGGATCGCCTTCCTCGGCCGCCAGGGCGCCGGGGAACTCGTCCAGGGCGAAAATGCCGGAGAGCACGTTCTGCCTGCCGATCTTCCCGGTCAGCTTCAGGCCCAGCAGCGGATCGACGATGGAGCGCGTATAAACGATGGCGCCGACCGTGTTCTGCTCCATGGCGGTAGCGAAGTTGAAATTTTCCATGCCTTCCAGGAAGAAAGGCCGCTTCTCGGAATAGAAGATGGAATAGCGCAAGTTGACATCGACTTGGCCGGCATCGGCCTCGACCTGGCTGAAGTCGGGGTTGTAGGCGGCGTCCAGCGTCAGGTTCGAGGTGAGGCCGACCTTGCCGGTCAAGCTGAAGTCGGTGTTCTTCCCCAGCGATCTCATGGCACCGGCGTTGTGGGCGCTGCCCTGGTTGTACGTCATGGCCGGGATGAACTCCAGCGGCCGCTCGAACTTGACGTCGTTCAATTCGATCAGCTGGGACTGGGCCATGATGGCCCCGCCCTCGGGGCTCAATTCCGGGAAGCTGGTCTGCTCGGACTTGCGGCCGATATAGCGCGAGACCAGCAGCCCCATGGTAAGTTTCTTCCTGAACGGGTAGCGCAGGCTCTTGAAGGGGACGGCGACCTCGGCGCTGTAGCCGCCGTCATGGATGAAGCCCTTGCTCTCCCAGACGGTGTCGAAGCTGGAGTCGCCGTTGCCGTCGGCGTTGATCATGCCGTCCATCTGCACCCCCAGCGGGTTGACCTCGAACAGGTAGCCGCCCTGCTTGTCGCCGAACGTGTCCAGGACCACGCCGATCCAGTCGTCCATGTCGATGCCGTCGCGCTTGGACATGGCGGCCTTGATCTTGGACGGTTCGCTGTCGCGGCAGTCAAAGGCGAAATAGATATTCGTCCGGTCATAGGTCATCAGCACGATGGTCTTTTCCGACGTCGGCTTGCCGAAATCGGGCTTGAAGGTGACGAATCTTTCGAAGCGGCTGGCCTGTTGCCAGACCGGGTCGTCCAGCTTGCCGTCGATGACCGGCGGCGTCTCGGTCTTGTAGATGGCAATGGCGGCCGCCGGGCCGGCGGGATTCACCACGGGCTCCGCCGCCGGCAGGGCCAGGGCGCAAAGCAGCGCGAGTCCGATCCTGTTTCTCAACATCCGTCCTTTTCCTTCTTGCATTCTTTTCCTCCGGCAGGGCCGATTCGCCCCGCACCGACGGGGGCCATTTCGCCTTGCCTCTGATTACTAAACGCATGCCGCCGCGGAAAAGTTGCAGAAGAAATTTCGGGGAATCGCACGAACTCGATTTACAGTGGACGAATGAACGGAGTCCCGGGTTATACGTTTGCCAAAAAATGAGCAGGTCTTGAGATCCAGACGACTCCCCTGCCAAGCAGTACCCGTCCCCGTATCGGCGCCGGCCGCGGCCGGGCGCCGGTCAGAAATCGAAGTCGAGCAGCAGGGTGAAAACGTCGTCCTTGAAAAGACTGCCGCTGCCCAGCGAGCGGTGGCTGTACTCGGCGTGCAGGGCGATGTTCACGGCCGACCAGCTGCCCAGGTAATAGCGCAACAATCCTGAGTAGGCGGCCACCCGGTTCGGCCGGTCGTCATCCGAGGGTTGCACCCAATTGTAGAGCAGGGATGCCACCAGGCGGTTGTTGGCCAGGGCGGCAACGTCGAGTTGCACGAACCCGCCCCAGAAGGAGTAGTCCCGCGTGGGCGCGAAGTCATTGAAGGCCTTGTTGTCGCTTCCCTTCAGGACCAGCGCCTGGAAATTGACCGTTTTCCAGTTCAGGCTCAGGCTGCCGCCCAGGCGGTAAAAAGAACGGTTTTCCCTGCCGTTGTTCTCGCCGGTAGGCGCCACCACGGCACCGGGGACGAAATCGGAGGGCTGGCGGCCGAAATAGCCGAAGACCCCCAGCCGCTGCCCGGCGCTCTGGCCTTCGCCCTTGCCGAAGGTCTTTTGCAGCGTGACATAGACATCCTTGCCCGTGTTGTTGTCCGGGGCGCCGCCGCTGCCGTTGATGATGCCCAGGCTGTATTTCAAGCCGGGTTGGAAACGGCCGCTGGCTTCGATGCCGACCTGGTTGGCGGCGAAAGCGTATGGATTGCTCCCGGCGAGGAAGTCGTAGATCTCATACGGCTGCCTGACATAATACGAGCGCTTGGAGCTGAGCAAGTGGTACGCCGGCTCGAAACGGCCGACGCGCAGGTTGAGCTTTTCGCCGGCCAGGTTGCTGAACACCACGTTGGCCGATTCGAGGGCCGCGACCTGGGCGGGGTTGCCGCCATTGCCCGCGCCGCTGAAATCGGCCGCGGGATCATCGATGCGCGGCGTATAGACGAACAGGAAAGAGATGTTCTTGTGCATGACGCCGGCGGCCATCAGGTCCAGGCCATAGATGCCGAAACCGGCGGTCGTTCCCTGCTTGTTCTTATAAAGGCTGTAGCCGGCGGTGGTGCGCAGCGCCAGCGGGATCGACGTTTCAAAGACCGTCTTTTCCAGGCCGCTCTGGCCGGGGATCTGGTAGCCGTTGTCGCGGAAGCGCTGGCCGAAGTCGTTCAGCTTGGGATAGGCGACATGGCACATGTTGCAGTTGAAGCCGTGCTTGCGGGCGAAGGCGGGGATCGCCGCCAGCGGCGGGCAGAGGGACAGGGTGATCACCACGACGGCGAGCAGGACAAGTATCGTTCTCTTCATGGTCTCCCCCTCACTTCGGCAGTTCCGATTCGGGGATCGGAACAACAGCGGCCACTTCCGGGTTCAGGCTGACCAGCGACTGGAGGAACGCCACCAGCGCTTTTTTCTCCAGGCGGCTCAGTCCCAGGGGGACGATCAGCGGATCGAGGTGGGCGTCCTTGCCGCCACCGCGGTCGTAGAAATCAACCACCGAGGCGAGCGTCTTCTCCGAGCCATCGTGCAGGTAGGGGGGGCGCAGCGAGGCGTCGCGCATGGTGGGGGTCTTGAAGGCCCCCTTGTCTCGCGGGTCCTTGGTCACCAGGAAGCGCCCCAGGTCGGGGTTCTTGGCATCGAGGGCCGGCACGCCCACGTTGTGGAAGCGGCCGTCGGTGAAATTCGGCCCCCAATGGCAGGCCGTGCAGTGGCCCTTGCCGTTGAACACATCGAGACCCTGTTTTTCCAGCCGCGTCAGGGCGGAGTGGTCGCCGCGAACGTAGCGGTCGAAGCGCGAGTCGGTGGTCACCACGGTGCGCTCGAAGGCGGCGATGGCGTCGGCCACCTGCTGGACCGTGATCGGTCCCTCGCCGAAAACCCGCCGGAACTCCTCCACGTAGCCGGGGATGTCGGCCACGGTGCGGATCATCGCCTGGTGGGTGTTGCCCATTTCGACAGGGTTCTGGATCGGTCCCTTGGCCTGGTCTTCAAGGGAGGGCGAGCGGCCGTCCCAGAACTGCAGCGGCAGATAGGCGGCATTGCTGACCGGCGGCGAGCGGCGGCCGCCCATCTGGCCGGCGATGCCTTTGCTGGTCGGCCCCTGGTCGGACCAGCCCAGGGCGGGGTTATGGCAGGTGGCGCAGGAAATCGTGTTGTCCTTGGAGAGCCGGGTATCGAAATAAAGCTGCTTGCCCAGCAGGATCTTCACGCTGGACTGGGGGTTGCCCGGCGGCGTCACCACCGCCGGCAGCGGCCCCAGCCGCAGGGGGCCCAGGATCTGGACATTGACCTGGGTGATCGGCGGCGGCGGTTTTTCATCGCCGACGGCGAGGCCGACGCCCCAGCCGGCCAGGAACAGGATGACCGACAGAGAGATCACCCGCTTGTTTTTTTTCATCGTTCCCTCCTTCATCTCCCGAGTGGTACCAATGGGCAAATTATAATTTTTCAATAAATAATATTCAAGTCTATGGTCATCATACTTTTTTTTATTTTTCGCCAGGTCAAGAATGGCTAAAAATGGATCTTTTAAAACAACGGCTTCTGGGGCGGACGGATTTTTTTATGGAAATAGCGGAACGCTTTCTCGGTGGCCTGGCGGCCGCGCGGGGTGATCTGCAGGAACCCCTCCTGGATGAGGTAGGGCTCGTAGATGTCCTCCAGGGTGTTCTTCTCCTCCTGCACCGAGGTCGCCAGGGTGGTGATGCCCACCGGGCCGCCGGCGAACTTGTCGATGATGGCCAGCAGGATCTTGCGGTCCACCTCGTCGAAGCCGGCGTCATCCACCTCCAGCGCCAGGAAGGCGCTTGCGGCCAGCGCCAGGTCGACGCCGGTTTTCCCTTGCGCCTGGGCGAAATCGCGCAGCCGGCGCAGCAGGCGGTTGGCGATGCGCGGCGTGCCGCGCGAGCGGCGGGCGACGGCCCGGGCGGCGTCGTCGTCGATGCTCAGCCCCAGGATGGCGGCGCTGCGGCCGATGATCTCCAGCAGCTCCCCGGGCTGGTAGAAGTCGAGGTGGCAGGTGATGCCGAAGCGGTTGCGCAGCGGGTTGGAGAGCAGGCCGGCGCGGGTGGTGGCGCCGACCAGGGTGAAGGGATGGAGGTGCAGCGACATGGTCTTGGCGCCGGGTCCCTGGCCGATGACCACGTCGATCTGGAAGTCCTCCATGGCCTTGTAGAGGATCTCCTCCAGCGCAGTGCGCAGGCGGTGGATCTCGTCGATGAACAGGACCTCGTGCTCCTCCATGTTGGTCAGGATGGCGGTCAGGTCGCCCTTCTTTTCCAGCACCGGGCCCGAGGTGGACTTGATGCCCACCCCCATCTCGGCGGCGATGATGTTGGCCAGGGTGGTCTTGCCGAGGCCGGGCGGGCCGTCGAGCAGCACGTGGTCCAGGGCCTCGCCGCGCTGGCGCGCGCCCTTGATATAGGTCTTCAGGTTGGCGATCTTCTGCTTCTGGCCGGTGAATTCCCGCAGCCGCCCCGGGCGCAGGCTCCGCTCCGGCCCCGTGTCCTCGCTGCCTTCGATCGGGGTGGTGACGTTCTCCGGCTTCATGGCTTCACTTCACTTTTTTCAGCGTGATCTTGAACAGCGCTTCGAAATCATCGCGCCCGGGGTTGTCCTTGAGCACGCGCGCGACGATCTCGCGGGCGCTCTTGGGGGCGGTGCCGAGGTTGACCAGCCCGGAGACCAGGTCGGCGCCGAGGCGGCTCGAGGCTTCGGGCGCCTCCTTTTCCACTCCCAGCTTGCCGGTCAGCTCCAGGATGATGCGCTGCGCGGTCTTTTTGCCGATGCCGGGGATGGCGCTGATGCGCGGCCACGTCGGCGGCGGCGATGGCGGCCAGCCATTCCGCCGGCGCCAGGGCGGAGACGCAGGCCATGGCCGTCTTGCCGCCGATGCCCGAGACCGCGACCAGCTTTTCGAACAGGGCTTTCTCCTCGGGGGTGAGGAAGCCGTACACGACCACGTCCTCGTCCTTGATCTTCAGCACGGTGTGCAGCAGCACATCCTGGTGCGGACGCAGGTGCTGGAAGCTGGAGACCGGAACGAGCACCTGCAGGACCAGGCCGGAGCCCGTATCGACGAAAACGCGCCCGGGGTTGAGCTGGAATATTTTCCCGCGCACGGCGGCGATCATTTGACGTTCACCCCGTGGCAATAGGCTACGGCGAGGGCGTCGCTTTCGTCGAGGCCCAGCTTGCGGCCCCGGATGTCCAGGATCCGGGCGGCCATTTTCGCCACCTGCTCCTTGTCGGCGTTGCCGTACCCGGTCAGGGCCAGCTTGACCTGGCGCGGCGCGTAGAAGCGCAGCGGCAGCCGCCGCTTCAGCAGGGCCGCCATGGCCACGCCGCGCACCATGGAGAGCTGGGACATGGAGCGGACGTTCTTGCCGAGAAAGCCCTCTTCCATGGCCGCCTGGTCCACGGCGAACGAGGCGCCCAGTTCGTCCAGGCGGTCCCACAATTCCTGCATGCGGGCCAGGAAATCCTTCTCCTTCAGCTTGATGGTCTCGGAATGGACATAGGCGAACCGCCCCTTTTCCCTTTTCACGATGCCGATGCCGAAGCTGAGGGAACCGGGATCCAAGCCCAGGATCAGCATCATTCCTTGTTGAATTTCTCTATTTCCTCGTCGGCGATGTCGAAGTTGGCCCAGACGTTCTGGATGTCGTCCAGTTCTTCCAGCTTGTCGTACAACTTCAGCATCTGTTCGGCCTGCCTGCCCTCCAGCTTGATATAGGTGGAGGGGACCTTGGCGATCTCCGCCGACTCGACGGGGAGCTTCTTGGCTTTCAGGGCTTCGCGCACCTTGTCGAAATCCTCGGTCGTGGTCGTGATCTCGTAGGAATTCCCCTCCTTGACCATGTCCTCGGCGCCGTTTTCGAGGACGATCTCCATCAGCTCATCCTCGCCGATGGCCGCTTGCGGGACCAGGATCACCCCCTTGCGGGTGAACATCCAGGAGACGCAGCCCTGCTGGCCGAGGTTGCCGTTGTATTTTTCGAAGACGTGGCGGACTTCGGACACGGTGCGGTTCTTGTTGTCGGTCATGGCGTCGGCCAGGATGGCCACGCCGCCGGGCCCGTATCCCTCGTAGGAAAATTCCTCGTAATTGACCCCTTCCAGTTCGCCGGTGCCGCGCTGGATGGCTTTCTTGATGTTGTCGCTGGGCATGTTCACGGCCCGCGCGCCCTCGATGGCGTGGCGCAGCCGCGAATTGGATTCGGGGTCGCCGCCGCCGCTGCGGGCGGCGATGGTCAGCTCGCGGATAAAACGGGTGAACAAATTGCCTCTCTTGGCGTCGGTCGCGGCTTTCTTATGTTTAATCGAACTCCATTTTGAATGTCCGGACATGGTTATCTCCTTATTTTTATTTTTTTCCCTTCCTGGGCCAGGTCGCTAGCGGGAAATTTTTCCCGGGCCTGGGCCAGCATCTCATCCAGCATGAGGTCGGAATAGTTGGGATCGAAATGGAACAGCAACAGGCGCTTGACCGCGCACTGCGCGGCGTTGTGCGCGGCCATGTCGACGGTGCTGTGGCCGAAGCCCGCCCGCGGGTCGGTGGCGCTGAAATAATCCCGGGCGAAATACTGGGAATCGTGGACCAGCAGGTCGGCGCCGGCGATGAACGCGCCGATGCCCGCATCGAAGCCGTCGGGGCTTTCGATATCGGTGGCGTAGACCATGCTGCGCCCGCCCTGGCGGACCCGGAAAATGAGCACGCCCAGCCGCGGGTGCGAATTGTGCAGGACGTGGGCGACCTCGATGCCGCCGGGCAGCCGCACACCGGGATCGCCGTGGGGGAAGGGCAGCAGCTGGAAGCGCAGGCGGGCCTTGATGCCCTGCAGGGTGATCGGCGAATAGGGCGGCAGGAACAGGGCTTCCAGCGCTTTTTGGGCGCTGATCTGCGGGATATCGGGGCAATGGATGACGATCTCCGCCTGCGGGTTGTACATGGGGGCGAAGAACGGCAGGCCGATGATATGGTCGCTGTGCAGGTGGGTCAGGAAGATATGGATGACCCGGCCGGGCCGCAGCCGCGCGTTCAGGTAGCGGCCGGCCTGGATGATGCCGGTGCCGGCGTCCAGGACCAGGGTTTCGCCGGCGATCTCCAGCAGGAGCGAAGCGGTGTTGCCGCCGCAGCGCCGGGTGGTTTTCCCGGGCACCGGGAAACTGCCTCGCACCCCGAAAAAAGTGAGCTGGAATTCGTCTTTCATAATTGGTACTTGTCCAGGACCTTGTACACGCAAAACTCGCCGCACATGGAGCAGGCTTCGGTCCGCGAACCGCGCTGTTCCCTGACCCGCCGGAAGCGCTGGGGATCGATGCACAGCTTTTCCTGTTCGGCCCAGTCGAGGCGGCGGCGCGCGTCGGCCATGCGCCGGTCCCAGTCCAGGGCGCCGCCGTAGCCCTTGGCGATATCGGCGACGTGGGCGGCGATGCGCGAGGCCATGATCCCGTCGCGCACGTCCTGCTCGTCGGGCAGGCCGAGGTGCTCCGCCGGCGTGACGTAGCACAGGAAATCGGCGCCGGCGGCGCCGGCGATGGCGCTGCCGATGGCGGCGGTGATGTGGTCGTAGCCGGGGGCCACGTCGGTCACCACCGGGCCCAGGACATAGAAAGGCGCGCCGGCGCAGACCTCTTTCTGAAGCTGGATGTTCATCTCCGACCTGCTGGATGGGCAGGTGGCCGGGGCCCTCGACCATGACCTGCACGCCGGCGCGGCGCGCGCGCTGGACCAGTTCGCCCAGCGTGAGCAGTTCCTCCAGCTGGGCCCAGTCGCTGCCGTCGGCAAGCGCCCCCGGCCGCAGCCCGTCGCCCAGGGAGAGGGTGACATCGAACTCGCGGGCGATCGCCAGCAGCTCGTCGAAGTGTTCGAAGAACGGGTTCTCTTTTTTGTTGTGCAGCATCCAGCCGGTCAGCATCGAGCCGCCGCGGGAAACGATGCCCGCCCGGCGCGGCCGTTCCTTCAGTTTTTCGATGGCCCGCAGGGTCAGGCCGGCGTGGATGGTCATGAAATCGACGCCGTCCTCGGCCTGGTGGCGGACATAGGCGAGCATCTGTGCCGCGTCCAGGGAGACGAACGATCGCCCCTGCCGCGGCGCGTCGACCATCATCTCGTAGATCGGCACGTTGCCGAAGGGGATGGTGGCCTGCGCCAGCAGGACGCGGCGCACGGCGGTGATGTCGCCCGCCGGTGCTCAGGTCCATCACCGTGTCGCAACCGCATTCCAGGACGGCCTGCATTTTCCGCGTTTCGCCCTCCAGGAGGGGAAAATCGCCGGAGGTGCCGATATTGGCATTGACCTTGGTGCGCAGCCCCTTGCCGATGCCGATGGGGCGCAGGCGCCCGTGATTGCGGTTGGCCGGGATCACGACCAGACCCGCGGCGACCGCGGCGCTGAGGCCGGCCTTGTCCAGGTTTTCGTTGGCGGCCACCGCCGTCATCTCAGGCGTGACCTTTCCCTCACGGGCGTATTCGAGCTGCGTCATCGTTCCTCGCCGTCCATAGTATATTATTTTCAGTTGCAAATCAAGAGAAAACAAGGGTCGCCGGCGGCGGCTTTGTGCTATAATCCCTTGAAAGAAACGCCATGGCAAGCCCCATACTGAAATACGAAGCCTCCGCCGGCTCGGGCAAGACATACCAGCTCGCCCTGGAGTATCTCGGCCGGCTGATGCTGGCTTTCGCCGGCCGGGGCAATAAAAGGAACGACCGTAAAAAACAGCGCGAACTGCTGGGATCGGTCCTGGCCATCACCTTCACCGTCAAGGCCGCCCAGGTGATGAAAGAGCGCATCGTGGACAACCTGAAGAGCTTCGCCCTCGGCGGCGGGAAGCCGTTGCCAGGCAAGGACGAGGAATTCCTCTCGCAGCTGTCCGCCCGGACCGGGTTGCCGCCCGGCGAGATCATCCGGCTTTCCGTCGACCTGATCGAGCTGGTCCTGGCCAATTATGACGATTTCAACGTCACCACCATCGACTCGCTGATGAGCGCCATGGTCAGGGCCGTCTCCCCCGATCTCGACCTGCCCGCCGACTACGAGATCGCCGTCGACGCCGGGGACGAGATGACCTCCCGCGGCCGGGCGATGCTGGCCGCCCTCGCCGACAACGACTGGGGGCGGCTGGAGAGTTTCCTGGGGGACCTCAGGGGCATGAGCCGCGCGGTCGCCTGGAAAGCCGACGAGGCGATCGTCGCCAAGGTCACCGCCTTGTTCCGGCGGACGCTGCAGCAGGAGAACGCCGGCGCGGACCTGGCGGCGGGCGACTTGCGCCGGCAGCTTGGATTCGCGCTGGCTGGATTTAAAAAACGCGCTGCGGCCCTTTTCCCGGCTCATGGACGAGGAACCGCTGAAAAGCGGGAAATGCGAGCATGTGAGCGGAACCTGCGCGACCGCCAGGCTGCTGCGGGCGCTGGCCGACGCGTTGCAGGGCGGCGCCGGGTTCCCCGGCCTGGAGACTCTGATCGGCAGTTCCTTTTTCTGCAGAACGGACCCGGAAACCCTTCTGGTAAAGAAGGCCCCCCCGGATTATCGCCGGCGTTTCATCGCCGCCTATCGGCCGGCGCAGCAAGCCCTGCGGGAGATCGCTTGGCCTTCAGCGCCTTCAAGACGCTGCCCTATCGCGAGTTCCTGGGGAATTTCATCCGCAGCTGGGAAAACGGCAAGAAGACCCTGTTCGTGGAGGAGTTCAGCCAGACCCTGGCCAGGCTCTTCGACCGCTGGCGCGAGGAGGCCTTCCCCTACCTCTACCTGAAGATGTCGGACCGCTTCCGCAACTTCCTTTTCGACGAGTTCCAGGACACATCGACCCTGCAGTTCAAGGCCCTCGCCCCCCTCATCGACGAGGTGCTGTCGCGGGAGAAGGACGCCTCGCTTTTCATCGTCGGCGACCGCAAGCAGGCCATCTATCGCTGGCGCGGCGGCAACAGCGAATTGATGGAGGAGAGCCTGCTCCGCGAGCAGGTCCCGGCCATCGACAACCTCTGCCGGGGAACGTTCTCCGCCACCCTGGGCGCGAACTGGCGCAGCCGCAGGGAGATCGTCGATTTCAACAACCGCTTCTGGGAACCGGAGGCGATTTCCCGGATCGCCGCCCCCGGCAGGCTGCAGCAGGCCGTCGGGAACAATTTCCAGGACTCGCGCCAGGCGCTGCCCGCGGGCAAGGAACGGCAGGGGGGGTACGTGGAGCTCTCCCTGCTGGTGGAAGCGCCGCAACCGGTCGAGGAAGGCGAGGCGGTGGCGGAGGAAGAGGACGGCGGCTCCATGGGCGGCCGGCAGCTGGCAGAGGTCAAGAAGATCATCGACCGGCTGCGCGGCCACGGCTACGCATACCGCGACATCGCCGTCCTGGTGCGCAAGAACGCCCAGGTGCGCGACATCGTCCGCCGCCTGGGCCGGGAAGGCATACCCACGATCTCCGACCAGTCCCTGATGCTGGATGCCAACTCCCGGGTCGGCGAAGTCATCGCCTTCCTCAGGTTCCTCGACTATCCCCCCGACAACTTGAATTTCCACGCGTTCGTCAGCGGCGACATTTTCCGAAAACAAGCCAAGGACAAATTCCCCGGGGAGATGGCCGCCTGTGGCGCGGATGTTTTCATCGGCTGTCCGGGGCCGTTTTACAAGTTGTTCCAGGAGAAATTCCCGGGGACATGGAAAGGGCTGATCGAACCGTTTTTCCAGTCGGTCGGTTTTCTCCCCCCGTACGACCTGTTTTCCGATTTCACCCAGGTGTTCAGCCTATATGAAAATTTCAGCGACGACACGCCGTTCTTCCTGGCCCTGGGCGACGCCCTGCACCGCGCCGAGCGCGATGGCGGCAGTTCCAGCGCCGGATTTCTCCGCCTCTGGGAAAAAATGACAGACGATGAGCGGACGCCCTCGGTCACCATCCCGGAGAACACTCCCGGCGTCCGCGTGCTGACCATGCACCAGTCCAAGGGGCTCGAGTTCCCGGCGGTGATCGTGCCCGTCAACGACAGGGGCGGCAGGGGCGACGACAGCCTGCACTGGGACCGGGAGGGCCTGTTTTATATCAATGCCGATCTCGCCCTGGCCCATCCCGACCTGAAGGAGCGGTACGAGAATGAGAACAACCGCTGCAGCATCGACCTGCTCAACCTTCTCTACGTGGCCTTCACCCGGGCCGAGGACGCGCTGTTCGTTCCCGTGGCGGTCGCCCGGGGGATCAAACCCCCGGAAACGGCCACCGCCGCGCGGGGCGGCGAGGGGCTGGCCAGGAAGATCTCCCGGGCCAGCGACGTCGTCGGCCGCCACCCGCTGCTGAATTGGTTCGCGGAGGGCCCGCCGGGGCCTTACCGCAGCGGTAAACTGGAGATGCGCGAGGAGACGCAAGGGAAAAGGGAGAAGGAACCCGCCCTTGCCCGGCGGCCGGCCGCCATCACCTCCAAGAAAATGCTGACCCGCTCCTGGCAATCCCGATACCTGGTATTCAAAAGGGCCGACGCCAAGCCGGACGCCGCGACCGCCAGGGGGCGAAGCGCGGCGAGCGCGTCCATGACCTCCTCTCCCGCCTCGGCACGGTCTCCGCACCCGGGCAACTGGCGGCCCGGGTTCGCGAACTGGCTGAAGAGGCGGGATGGCCGGTCGGGGCCGGCGAAACCGTTGTCGCTTACGTATGCCGCGCTGACGTTTTCAAGATCCTCAGCCGCGGCCGGGAGGTTCACCGGGAAAAGGAAGTGGTGGACAATTCGGGAGCGCTTCCGGAATTCCGGCGCCTCGATCGCCTCCAGGTCGCCGCGGACGAGGTCCTGGTCATCGACTTCAAAACCGGTCCCGAAAAAAGCGGGGAATACGAGGCCCAGATGGCCGGATACCTCGGCGCGGTCACCCCCCTCTTTCCGGGCCGTCAATGCCGCGGTTTCCTCCTGTATATCGACCGCGGCGAGATCGAGGAGGTCCCGTGCTCGAGCTGATCGGCCTCCAGGAAAACCTCGTCGAGCGCACCTGCGCGTCCGATCCTCGCCAACCGTGAAGGCAACGACCTCTCCGCCACGGCGGTCGTCTTTCCCAGCCGGCGCTTCGGCTTCTTCCTGCGCCAGGAACTCGCCGCCGGCATGGACGGCAATTTCTTTCCGCCGCCCCTGTTCCCCGTCGAGGCCTTTTTCGAGGCGCTTTTCGCCCTGAACTTCCCCGGCCACAGGATCCTGGACGAGCTGGAAGCCGCCCACGCCGTCTATGAAAGCGCCGGCGCCGTGTTCAAGGACGGCATATACGGCAGCCGCACAATCGCCGATTTCGCCTCCTTTCTCCCCTGGGCGCGGAAGATCCTGGCCGCCCTGGAGGAGATCCAGGCCGAGGGCGGGCGGAGCGAAGGGATCGATTTCGCGACCTACAAGGAATTCGCCGGGTTGGGCGACTACCATCGCTCGTACAAGGAATTCATCCTGAAGATCCCCGACCTGCTGGCCGACCTCGGGCGCCGCCTGGGCGGCCGCCGGCAGGCGACCCGGGGGATGGCTTCGCGCCTGGTGGCCGACCTGGCCGAAAAAGGCGACCTGGCGATACCCCCGGCGCGGCACTGGATCTTCAGCGGCTTCAACGCCATGAACGCCTGCGAAAAAAAACTGTTTTCGTTCTTTCAGGAAAAACACGGGGCGGACCTCATCCTGCGCACGGACTTCCCGGGGCTGGACGATCCCCTGTCGCCGTTCCAGTTGCAGGCCGAAACCATCCGCGGCCTGGGGATGACGCCGCCCGCCGCCGCCCCGCGCTCCAGCGTCTGGGACGACCTGGCCGACAAGGTGACGATCCATCCCTGCGACGGCGTGGAGGGCGAGATATATCAAGCCTTCCGCATCCTGGAGGGGATCTGCCGCGGCCGCGACGAGGCCTCCTTGCGCAAAGTGGCCGTCCTTCTCCCCTCTTCTCCCAGCCTCATCCCCTTCGTCCAGGGCGTCGTCTCGCGCTTCGACCAGGACGCCTACAAGCTGCCGTTCAACATCACGCTGGGCTACCCGCTGGAGCGAACGCCCATGATGCAACTGATCGATTCCCTGCTGACGATACTGGAGAACACGGAAGGGAGCACGCTGGCGGCCGGCGACTACCTCCAGCTCATCCGCCACCCGTACGTGAAGATATCGGGCGGCGGCGGGGACCTGGAACCCTTGAAAAGGGGGATCCATTTGCTGGAGAACATCATCGACGGGGGGAACCTGACCCGCTTTTCGATCGCCGGCCTGGAAGCAACGCTCGCCGCGGAGCTGCTGAAACCCGCGCCCGGGATCGCCCCGGGAGTCGCCGCCGACGATCGCGGCCCAGGTCGGCGCCCTGCACCGGCGCTTCATCCCTCAGGGGATCGCGGGGATGCCGCAGCTCCTCGCCTTCCTGCAGCAGGCGTTGGCGAGCGTGGGCAGCGAAAAGAACCGCGACGGCCACCTGTTCCTCAACGAGTATGCCGCCGCCGCCCTGGACGCGCTGGAGGAGCTGCAGGACTTCACCTCCTCCCATGACGACGTCTTCCAGGGGGCGGACGCCGCCGGCCTGGCCGCCACGGTGCGCTCTCATTTCCGCGGCCGCACCATCCGCTTTGAAGGGTCGCCGCTGCAGGGGGTGCAGGTGATGGGCCCCCTCGAGTTTCGCGGCCTTTCCTTCGACGAGATCGTCATCCTCGACGCCCTGGAGGGCGTCCTGCCCGGGACGTTGAAGTACGACCCCATCCTTCCCGCGGATATCCGCGCCATCTTCGGCATCCGCGATCACGGGGACTGGGAAACGATATACGCCTTCAATTTTTTCGCCATGCTCGGTTCGGCCAAGCGCGTCCATGTCCTGTATCCCCGCAAAAGCGAGGACGGCCAGGAGTGCGAACGCAGCCGCTTCATCGAGCGCATCGTCTACGCCGCCGAGAAAAAGAACGCGAAAGCGCCTTCGCTCACCCCCCTGTCCCTGCCCTTCGCGATCCGGCCGCGCAAGCTCCTGGCCGTGAAGAAGAGCCCGGCCGTCCGCGAACGGCTGGAGGCGATCACCCTTTCCCCGTCCGCGCTGGAGGCTTTCGTCCATTGCCCGCTCCAATTCTACTTCGACAAGGTGCTCGGCTTGCAGGAACGGGAGGAGGTCGCCACCGAGACGGAGGGCGGCCTGATCGGCACCATCGCCCACGAAGCGCTCGAGCTCTTTTATAATAAGTACCCGACGGCGCGGGCGGCGGGCGGGGCCGGGGAAAAAGCCCTGGAAGCCGACCTGAAAGCGTTCCTGCACGCCGCCTTTCGCAGGCACAACTTCGACCCGGAAAAGGGGCTGGAGCATATCCGCTCCTGGACCCTGCTCGAGCAGCTGCGCCTGTTCGTCCGCGAGGACGGCGAGCGGATCGAACGGAACGGCGTCAGCGTCGAAAAACGGGAAAAAACGTTAGCCGCGGACCTCGAGGTCCCGGGGCTGGGGCGGCGGATCGGCATCAAGGGCCGGCTCGATCGCCTGGAAAGGGAGGGAGGCACGCTGCGCGTCATCGACTACAAGACCGGCGCGCCCTTCCCGCCCAGGGTCCGCGCGAACGAACCCGCCGACCTGAAGGATCTTTTTCAGCGGGATGAAAGGGGTTACTTCGACGCCCTGGCGGCTTTCCGCAAAAAATACCCGGGCATGCAGCTGCAAATCTACCTGATGCTCCTGGCCGGGGAGGAGAACGCGGCCTGGGCCGATCTCGACGCCGCCTACGCCTTCCTCCGGGAAAAGGGCGGCCGGATGGTGCAGGGAATTTTCGTGACCGGCGGCCGCGACTCGCGGCCATTCACCGCCGGCGAGAGGACGGCGGCCATGGAGGTGTTCGTCAGCGACCTGGGCGAGGTCATTCGCGACATCCATGCCAGGGAATACTTCCTGCCCGATCCCGGCGATGATCGTCACTGCTCGTACTGCCCCTTCCGCCTCCCCTGCGGCAACCTGTAGCCCGCCATGTTCAGGCGAACGGCGTCGTTCTATCGCGAGGCATACTCCGGGCTGCCGCGCAACGCCTGGCTGCTGTCGCTGGTCCAGTTCGTCAACCGCAGCGGCTCGATGGTCCTTTTTTTCCTCACCCTGTACCTGACGAGAAAGCTGGGCTTCACCCTGGCCCGGGCGGGGCAGGCGGTCAGCGTCTTCGGCGTCGGCTCCCTGGTCGGCGCCTACCTGGGCGGCGTACTCTGCGACCGGCTGGGCGCCACCGCCGTGCAGCGGCTGAGTCTGCTCCTGGGCGGGCTGAACCTCGTCGCCATGGGCTACATCGCCGCGCCGGCGGGGATCCTGGCGGCGGTTTTCCTGCAGGGGATCTTCGCCGAGGCGCTGCTGCCCGGGAACACAACGGCGATGGCCAGGGAATGCCCGCCGGCGGTCCGCACCCGCGGCTTCGCCCTCAACCGCCTGGCGGCAAACCTGGGCGTGACCATCGGGCCGGTACTGGGCGGCTACCTGGCCATGTGGAACTACCGCGCCCTGTTCTGGGTCGACGGCCTGACCAGCCTGGCCGCCCTGGCCGTTTTCAACGCCTTTTTCAAGGCCGGGCCGGAAAAACATGCGCTGGCGGCGGAGGCGCCCGCCGCCGCTCCGCCGCCAGCGGCGGGCCGGCGCACGCCTGCCGGCCATCTTCATCATGGTCTTCGGGATCGGGCTCATTTTTTCCCAGCTGTTCAGCACCTTCCCCCTCTATATCCACTCGGCCTTCGGCTTTGCCGAGAACCGCATCGGCCAGCTCCTGGCCATCAACACGGTGATCATCGTCCTCTTCGAGATGGTCCTGCTCCACGCCCTGAAAAACGCCGCCCCCATGAAAGTGATCGCCGCCGGGGCGCTGCTCACCGGCGCGGGCTTCGCCCTCACCCCCCTGGGGCGGGGCTTCCCCTATGCCGCGCTGACCGTCGCCGTCTGGACATGCGGCGAAATGCTCTCCCTGCCGCTGCTGACCAGCGAGATCGCCAACCGCTCCCACGAGGGGAACCGCGGCCGGCACATGGGGTGGTATGGCGTCTCCTTTTCCCTCGCTTGGATGCTCGGGCCGCTCGCCGGCTCCATGGTCTACGACCGCATCTCGCCCCTGGCGCTGTGGCTGGGCTGCGGGGCCCTGGGCGTGCTGCTGGCACTGGGCTTCCTGCGCTTGGGGAAAAAGTGAGATTGTGATATTCGGCGGCCTGGGGGCCGCGTCCGGCCCCCGCGCCTGGCACTATTTTAGAAGGGTCTCTTCGAAGAATTTCAGGGCGCGCGGATCCCCGGACTCGGCCAGCCAGAAGATCGCTTCCTTGCGCAAGCGGGCGTGGGGATTCTGGCGGGCGATCTTCAGCAGCATGGGCGTGCCCTTCTCTTCCGGCAACTGGCTGAGGGCGAAGACCGCGGATTTCTTGATCTCCAGCGTTTCGGGAGAGGCGATCACCTCGTCCAGGGCCGCGACCGCCGCCGCGGAGGCTTTTTGGCCGAGCCAGAATATGGCCTGCTTGCGGACCTCCGGACTGGCATCGCGGCGGGCCAGGGCGATCAGTTCGGAAACGGCGGCCTGGCCTTTGACCAGATAGACGGCGAACACAAGGTCCTCTCGCAGGTCGGGACCGGAACCCGGCCCCATCAGGCCGCGAATGAACTCCAGCGCCCGCGCTTCGTCCGCCGTCCCCAGCCAGGCCAGGCGCTCGCCCGCCAGGGTGTATTTCCGGTCCGGCGCCAGCAGCTGCAGGTCACCGACCTCGGCATGCCCGTTCACGACCTTGTACAAGAGGAGCATCACGCCCCAGGATTCTTCACCCGGCGCGCCGGGGCCGTCCGCGACGTTCAGTCCGCGGCCGCGATCCGGGCTGACGCGGATGCGGCCGTCCCGGCTGGTGACCGTCAACGTTCCGCCGTCGGAGTCTCCATGACCCCGGGAACAGGAAGCGATCCGCCCCGAGGCGGGAAAAGCCCAGGCCACGAAAAAATCGGCCCCGGCTTTTTCCCACTGGCGGCAGGCCAGGGAAGCCTTTTGCATGAGGCTGCTCCCGCCGGCTCCCTCGACGATCGCCGTCCCGGAGAACATGGCCGCGGTCGGAGGCGCGTCCGCCGCCCCCAACCGGGGCAGGAGGATGAGCACCAGCAACCCCGCCCCGACAATGCAGTTCCGTTTGCGTTTCACCGGCGTTCTCCCCCTCAATCCTGGCCGATCAGTTGCTGCAGGAATTTGGCGGCTTCATCGCTGTCGGACTGGCCGATCCAGAAGATCGCCTTCTTCCTGAGCTCGGGGTCCTTTTCACCGCGGGCGATGGCCAGCAGGTGCTTCAGCGCCACCGGGCTTTCGCTCTGGCTCAGGCTGAAGAGGATCTTTTCCTTGACGGCGAAACTCGTGTTGCCGTCATACAGCGCCTTGAGCAGGTTGGCGTTGGCGTCGCCCCCCTTCTGGCCGATCCAGAACACCGCCTCCTCTTTCAGGCCGTCCGGGGAGTTCCCGGAAGCGATCTCCTTGAGGAATGCCGACCCCTGCTCGCCTTCCATCTGCCCCAGCGAAAAGATGATCTTTTTTTTCAGCTCGAAATCGGTGTTGGCCCGGTACATGTCCATCAGGGCTTCCGGGGCCCGCTGGTCTTCGGTCTGCCCCATCCAGAACACCGCCTTTTCGCGCATTTCCAGGTCGGGATCGGTCTTGGCGATATCCAGCAGCTTGCGGAAACTCGCCTCGCTCGGGTTCTGCGAGATCGAGAACAGGATCTTCTCCTTCAACTTTTGATCCTTCACGTCCGCGTAAAGGGCGATCAGGTTCTGCAGGCCCGCTTCTCCCCCCTCCTGCCCCAGCCAGAAAACGGCCTGCTCGCGGACATAGGGGTCCGCGTCCTTGCGGGCGACCTCGCTGAGCAAGGGCGCGATCGAGGGGTCGTCGTGCTGGCTCAGGACGAAGACCGCCTTGGCGCGGACGTTCTTGTCCTGGCTCTCGCGGATGATCTTTTTCAAAATGGGCAGGGCTTTCTCCTCGTCCATTTGCAGCAGGGCGTCCAGCGCCACCAGCTTGACGTTGATGTCCGAGTCGTTCCCGGCCTCGGCGCCGGTGGTGATGTATTTCCTGTAGTTCGCCTTGCCCGCCTTGACCAGGCTCTCGGCCAGCTCGATGCGCAGCATGCGGGCATCTTCAAACCAGCTTTTGTCCTTGCTGACCGACAGCAGCATCTCCACCTTGCCCATGGCCTGCTCGCGCATGGCGGTCTGCTTCTCCATGTCGCCGATCTCGGCGGCCGCCTGGTTCAGGCTGTAGGCCAGCCAATACCGGGCCTCCGCCCCGCGCGGGTCCTTGCCATACCGGGCGACGAACGCTTCCCAGTGCTTGACCGCGTCCGGCCACTGCTTGTCGTGTACCGCGTTCTTGCCCAGGTTGAACAGGGAGCCGGCGGGGTCGCTGCCGGCGGCGGGGCCGGGAGCGGGCACCAGGTTTCCAGCCAGCAGCAGGGCCAGCAGCAGCAGCCAAACGGTTTTTTTCAAGTTTTTCATTATGCGCCTCCTCAAATTTGCGTCATTTTGCGGTTTTTGGATTTAAACACTCTGATCTGCATGGGGATGCCCTTGGCCTGGATCAGTTCGCTCAACTGGCGGACGTTCTCCGGGCGCGAACGGTCCAGGTGGGCCATTTCGAGCAGGACCAGCTCGATGTCCTGCAACAGGCGCCGCAGCGATTCATCCCGGGTATTCTCGGCCCGTTGTTTCAAAAGGTAGAGATCGTTCAGGAGCCCGCGCACCCTGGCCGCGTCCACCGGCGCGGACGCTCCTTGCTCCAGGGAATTCCCATACTCGGCCATGACCGGCTGCAGGAGGGAAAAATAGTCCCGGGCGGTATAGGCGAACGCCGATGTGCCGCCAAGGGCGGCCGGCGCCTTGGCCGGCATGAAGGCCAGGCGGGCCGCCGCCACCCCGAGGATGAAGAAAGCCAGGAAGCCGGCGCCGACCAGGGCCCAGCGTGGAAAGGGAAGCCAGGCCGCAAGGCGGCGCGGGCGGGACGCGTCCCGCAGGCGGGACGCGCCGGGCGCGACCGCGGCGGCGATCTTTTGCCAGGAGCGCTCCCAGTCGGGGACCGGCAGCGGGCCCGACGGCTCGGCGAACAGCGCGGCGGATCGCCCAGGTCGAGGAATACCGCGGCGCAGGCGGGGCAGGCGCGCCGGTGCTTCTCGAATTCGCCCAATTCCGCCGGCGGCAACGACCGCTCCTGGTATAAGAAGAAAAGGTCCCTGCATTCCTTGCATTTCATGGTTTCAACCTCCCGCCGCCGGCCCGATCTCGCTCTTCAACTGGGCCAGGGCGACAAACAGCTGTTTTTTGACGCTGCCCTGGCTGCAGCCCAGGACCTCGGCGATCTCGTTGATCTTCAATTGCTGGTAGTGCCGGAGCACGACGATCATGCGTTTGCGTGGGGAGAGGCTGTTCAGCACCTGCTCCATCCGCGCCCGGGTCTCCTCGCGCTGGAATTCGCTCTCCGGCGACGGGACGCAGGCGCTTTCGTCGGCGGCCAGTAGGTCCCGCTGCCAACCGTCGTCCCCTTCCTGGCGGCGCTGCCTGCGAAAATGGTCCATGGCGCAGTTGACGCCGATGCGGTACAGCCAGGTGGAAAAATAGGAATTTTCGTCGAGCTGGCATTTTTCCAGGGATTGGAAGGCCTTGATGAAGGTGTCCTGCAGGATATCCTCGGCGTCGGGGACGTTCTTGACGTAGCGGTAGGCCAGGGCGAAGATGCGGCTGCGGTGCCGCTCGTACAGTTCATGCATGGCGCCGCGGTCCCCGGACCTGGCCAGGGCCACCCAGTTCGCTTCGTTGATATTCATTTGCCGCATACCTCTTTGACGGGTATTATACCGCTTTGGTTGGCGCGGGGAGAAAAACACGGAAAAGGAAGGATTTTCGAAAAACGGGGGAAAAAAAGGCAAAAAAAAAGGGAACGGGCTTTTAAGGGCCCGTCCCCTTGATTTCGAACTTCTAGTTAGTTCTGGACTGTAACAGCCGGAAGCTTTCGCTTACCAGCGGTTGCCGCCGCCGAAGCGGTCGCGGTCACGGTTGCCGCTGCCTTCGGTCTTGGGCTTGGCTTCGTTCACCTTCATGGGTCTGCCTTTGAGTTCCTTGCCGTTCAGGGCCTTGATGGCCGCGGCGGCTTCTTCTTTCTCGGGCATTTCGACAAAACCAAAGCCTCTCGGCTTGTTCGTGAACTTGTCCTTGATGATGGTCGCTGAAGCCACCTGGCCAAATTCCTCAAAAGACTTGCGCAGATCCTCTTCCTGGATCTCCCAGGGTAAGTTACCGACGTAAATGTTCATAAAAACCTCCGATTTGAGTTTTTAATTTGTGAACACTCAGCTTAAAATTTCATCCGGTTGTCCAAACCCTGTGAATATGGAATTCTCGACTTCAGCGAAATCGGGAGTTTTTTTCCATCTCTTGCGGGGATCTTCGGCAAACCAACAAAATTTCAAAAACTTGATTCATTCACCAACTCAATCAAGCGCATTATAGATCAGATCGCGGCCGAATGCAATAGAAAAAAAAATATTTTTCCAAGGGGGGAAACTTCCCGAAGGGAACGACCCCCTCGGGGGATCAAGGGATGCGGAAGACCGTGTGCAGCTGCAGCCCCAGCCTGACGTCGGCCAGGCCCGCCCGCGCGCAGGCCTTGAAGAAGGCGAAGGTGCGGCGGTAGCGCCGGCGGTCGTGGCGTTCGGGCTGCAGCACGACCGGCGCCGGGGTGCGTTCGCGTATTTTCTTCACCAGCGCCAGGTCGAGCGCCGGCGTGACCAGCAGCTTGAACTCACTGGCCCGCTCCCACAGCCGCGGGTGCACGCGATAGGCGGCGGCGTCCTTGGGCGAGACCGTCCACCAGTCGAAGGGCAGATCCTGGAAATGGAGCCCGTTGGTCTCCACGGCAACGAAGCCATGCCGCCGTTTCAGGGCCGCCACCAGCCCCCGCAGGTCCTGCTCCAGGGGCTCGCCGCCGGTGATCACCACCCGCGACCTAGGGGCCGCGGCCTGGAGACCGGCCACGGCTGCAGCAATTTCCCGTGGCGACATGTCCAGGCCGCCCCCCCAGGCGTCGCGGGTGTCGCAGTAGGGGCAGCGCAGGGAGCAGCCGGAGAGGCGGATGAATATCGCGGGGCGGCCGCTGTGCACCCCCTCGCCCTGGGCCGACCAGAAGATCTCACTGATCTTCGGCATAGGCGGCGCCCGCGTCCTCCGATTCCCAGACCATCACCCTGGCCACGGGGAATTTTTGCTTGATCTGTTCAAAAAAATACCGGGCCAGGTTCTCCGCCGAGGGGGAAAAATCGTACGCCTCGTTGAGCACCCGGTGGTCGGGGACCAGTTCGCGCAGGTATTCCTTGATGAGGCCGAAATCGATGGATATCCCCGCCTTGTCCAGTGCCCGGGTTTGCAGGTGAACCTCCAGCTCGAAGGTATGGCCGTGCATTTTTTCGCATTTGCCCTGGTAGTTTTCCAGGAAATGGGCCGCGGAAAATTTTTGTTTGACCAACAGGTCCCAGCTCATGTTCTTCCCTCCTTGGCCAGGCGCTCCAGCAGCGGGTCCGCCTTGCCCAGCGCCGCGAAGGCCCGGGCCCGGATATCGCAGGAGGGGCAGCGGCCGCAGGGGACCTCGCCGCCGCGGTAACAGGAGATCGAGAGCGAATAATCGACGCCCTGCCGGCAGCCCATGGCGATGATCTCCTTCTTGCTCAAGCGCGCCAGCGGCGCGTGGATCTTGAAGCGCCGCCCGTCCTTGGCCGCCGAGGTCCCCTGGTTGATCGCGGCCTGCATCTTGCGGACGAACGCCTCGGTCGTGTCCGGGTAGTCCGGGGCGTCGATGGAGTTGAAGCCGGTCACCAGGCGGAAGCAGCCGCGCGATTCGCCGAAGGCGGCCGCCAGCGCCAGGAAGATGCCGTTGCGGAACGGGACATAGGTCGATGGCGGCCCGGGCTCGCGGCGCGAGGCGGCGAGGGTGGCGGCGATCGGCCGGTCGTCGCCGAGCAGCGCCGAGTTCACCAGCCCCGGCAGCGGCAGCTGCACCACGTCGCAGCCGACGCCGAGGTTATAAGCGATGCGCTTGGCCATCTCCACCTCGATGTGGTGCAGCTGGCCGTAAGCGAAGATGAGCGCCCACAGGGGATCGAATTTCTTCAGAGCCCAATGCAGCGCCGTGGTGGAATCGATGCCCCCGGAAAACAATACGATAGCTCCCTCTTTCATGGGTTCATTCTACCGCAAATCGCGGTTCCTGCCAAACCGGGAATACCGGGTAGGGACCATCCCGAAGCAGTGAACGCACGTGCACATTCCTTCAGACCGAGGTTTTTATCCGCTCCTCTTCCACCAGCCTCTGCAGCGGCAGGAATTTGCCGGCGAAGACCAAAACCCCGGCCAGCGACAGCACGCCGCCGCAGGCGATGGTCGGGGTGACGCCGATGGAGCTGGCCAGGATGCCGACCAGGAAGCTGCCGATGGGCGTGGCGCCCATGAAGGCCATGGTATAGATGCTCATCACCCGCGCCCGCATGCCGTCGTGGATCAGGTGCTGCAGGTAGGTGTTCGCCGAGGCCATCTGCACCATCATGCCCATCCCGACCAGGAACATGAGCGGCATGGCCAGCCAGAACGTGCGCGCCAGCGACAGCGCCACCAGCCCCAGGGTGAAGACCAGCGAACCGCCCACCAGCCTTTTTTCGATGCCGCGGGTGCCCTGGCGCGACGCCAGCGCCAGCGCGCCGAGCAAGGCGCCAAGGCCGGTCGACCCCATCAGGAAACCCAGGCTGTGCGGGCCGCCGCCCAGGGTCTTGCTGACGAAGATCGGCATCAGGGTCATGTACGACATGCCGAACAGGCTGACCCAGGCGATGACCAGGATGATCAGGCGGGCCGGCAGCAGGCCGAACGTGTAGGCGAACCCCTCCTTCATCTCGTCCCACATGTTGGTCTCGGCGCGCCGTGCCCCCGCCCGCGGTTTGAGCCTCATGGCCAGCAGGGCGAAGATCACCGCCAGGTAGCTGACGCCGTTGATCAGGAAACAGACCCCCTCGCCCACCAGCGCGACCAGGATGCCCGCCACCGGCGGCCCCACCAGGCGGGCGCCGTTGAACATGGCCGAATTGAGGGCGATGGCGTTGCCCATGTCCTCTTTGCGCTCCACCACCTCCACCACCAGCGAATGGCGCGCCGGCGCGTCCAGGGCGTTCGCCACCCCCAGGAAAAAAGCCAGCGGCAGCAGGTGCCAGGGGACCAGGACGTGGCTGAACATCAGGGCGGCCAGGGCGAGAGCCTGGATCATGGCCAGGGTCTGGGCCACGAGCATGATGTGCAGGCGGTTCCAGCGATCGGCCAGGACCCCCGCCAGCGGCGCCATGAAAAAGACGGGCACCTGGGCGAAAAAAGCCACCAGCCCGAGGTTGAAGGCCGAGTGGGTGAGGCGGTAGACCAGCCAGCCCATGGCCACCTGCTGGATCCAGGAGCCGGTGAGGGAGATGCCCTGGCCGCCGAAATACAGGCGGTAGTTGCGGTAGCGCATGGCGCGCAGGGTCGTTTTCAGGCCGGAAAAGCGCGGTGAGGCGAGGATATTGTTCTTCATGGTCATCGCGGGAGGAGCTCGACGAGGAAGCGCTTCGAGAGCGAGCGGTAGGAGGCCCGGACCATGAAGCGCCCGGCGCTGCGGATCAGGTAGAGGTCGTAATTGAGATTCCTGAAGATGAAGTCATAGTTCATCTGGGTCTGCAGCCGCCAGTTCTTGATCAGCAGGACGGTGCAATCCAGGTAGCCGGTGGTGAAATTCCCCATCTTGGTGTCATAGGAGACGGACACCCAGCCCTGGACCCGCTTCGGGCTCTCCTTCAGGCGCAGGACGGCGGTCCAGTCCTGGGAGGTGCTGCCCTGGATGAGCCAGGCCTCGGTCTGGCGCCGGGTGTTGAAATTGTATAGGAAATCGACGTCGGCGAAAGCGGCGATGCCCTGGCTGCACTTGAGAACGCCGCCCAGCGAGGTGAAGCGGTTCAAGCGCTCCTGGTCCAGCAGCTGTTCGCCGGCCAGCGAGAAAGTGAACGACGGCCCCCCTCCCAGCCGGATCGTCTCGCTCTGCAGGCTCAGGGCCAGGTTGGCCCGGCGCTGGTCGCTGCGTTTGCCGGCCAGGTTCAGCTGGTTGACCAGGAAGTTGGAGGAAAAATTCACCTGCAGCAGCCCGTGGTACAGGCGGAAGGGGGTGGCGTTCAGGGTGAAGCGCGGGGTGCCCTGGCTCTGGTCCTGGAGCAGGTCCTTGTGGAACTGGTAGTCGGCGGACATCTGGAACAGGCGGTGGCTGTAGGCCAGCGAGAACTGGGTGCTGCTCAGGCGGTTGTAGGCGTCGGGCCCGTAGAGCAGGCGCGAGCGGGAGTGCTGCAGGGAGAGGGTGACGTTCTTCACGGCCTGGTTCTGCAGCGAAACGTCGCCCTGGTACTGGTCCTGCTTCTCGTACCCCAGGTTCAAGGCGAAATTCCCCAGCCGCTTGTCCTGCAGGCCGGAACGGAAACGAAACCACAGCTCCTCGCGGCTGGCCACGGTGGGGCTGGCCACGGTGCGGCTGTACTCGGCGGCCACCTCGCTGCTCAAGCCGGGCGTCCACTGCGACTTGAACGCCAGGCGCGATTGGAAAAGGTTGTCGGTCAGGTAACCGACGTTCAGGCCAGCTTCGAGCTTCCGGGTCAGGCTGATCGAGTTCTGCGAGGTGAAGTTCACTCTCAGCGGCGGGCCGGAATCGACCTGCTTGAAGAGGTCGTACTTGACGTCCAGGGCGTTGGCCGACCGGGCGGTGCCCTTGGCGACCGCCTTCTCCAGCAGGAAATGGCCGTTGAACACCAGCCCCTGCGAGGCGTAGTACCAGATGCGGTCGACCCAGAAACCCCGCAGCTGCGACGTATCCCCGCCCGGGTCGAGGCTGAATTTCTTGAACGACAGCGACTGGGCGCCCTCGATGAACGCGGTGCATTGGTAGCCGTAAACTCGGTATAGGCTGGAGATGACGATGCGGTGGTTCAGGTAATACACCAGGGACTTCCTCAAGCCCTCCAGGTCCTGGCGGGAGATCTTTTTCGCCTGAACGCCTTTCGCCGGGACGGCGGCGGGCTCTCCCGGCAGGGTCCAGGACTGGATGCTGTCCCTGAAAGAGGTGAATTTCAGCTCCAGGCTGTCCAGGTCGATCTCCAGCAGGTCGGCCTCATATTTTTGCTTGCCGGCCTCGACCCGGCAGCCGCGGCTGGCCAGGGCGACGTGGGCGGCCACGTCGATCTCCACCAGGCCGGCCTGGACCGACCAGTTTTTGGAACGCAGCTGGATGTTGCCCTGCCCGTAGATATAGTTGAAGTCGTAGCTGTAGAGCAGGTAGTCACCCTTGATGTCCAGGAGATCCTTGGCCTGGACGCCGAGCGCCAGCGCAGCGGCGGCGAGCAGCAAGCAGAGGCGCCGGCTCATCGGAAACGCAGCCGGTAGATCCTCCCGGCCAGGTCGCCGCACCAGAAAATGCCCTGGGCGTTCGCCAGGCCGGAGGCCGAACGGGAAGGCGTCTGGTACTGGTTGACCAGCGTGCCGTCGCCGGCGAGGCGGAAGATCTTCATCTGCGAGGCGTCGATGGTCCAGAGGTCGACGCCGTCGTGGCTCACGCCGTCGATGCCGAAGCCGGGCTGGGGGATCGAGCGCTCGATGGCGCCGGTGAGGGGGTCCACGACCAGCACGGCGTTCGCCAATCGGTCGGCGACGTACAGCTTCCCCCCGGAGTAGTCCAGCGGGCCGAGGTCGCCGCGCGGCAGGTTCAGCGCCCGGATCTGGGCGCCGTTGACCACGTTGACCAGGACCAGCTGCGAGGAGCTCTTGACGCTCAGCCAGAGGTCTTCCCCGTCATAGGCCACGCCGGCGGCGCCTTGGGCAAATTCGAGCTCGCGGACCAGGGCCCCGGAGGTGTAATTCAGCGCCAGTACCTGCGCCTGGGCGTCGACCACCCACAGGACGTCGCCGCTGAAGGCGAGGTCGACCGGGGCGACGCCGCCGGTCTGGATGGTGGAGAGGATCTCGTAGGCGAGCGTCTCGGCATTGGGGTCGAAGGGGTTGTCGAACGACCGGTCGTTGCAGGCGGCCAGGCCGACGAGGCTAAAAATGGCAAGTAAGGACAGCGCCGAATGCTTGGTTTTCATGGTCGTAAAAGGGCTGGAAGGCCACGGCGGCCCGGCGGCCGTATTTCTTCTTGGTGAAAACGAAGATGTCGATCATGTTGCAGACCCAGACGCCCGCCGCCGCCAGCAGGGCGGTGTTGCGCCGGCGGTCGCAGGCGGCGGTCCGCAGGCGCCACTCCCCGGCGGCGGCGGCGTCCCTGGCATCGCGATAGTTGCGGTAGGCGTCGTTGCCCCGGCCGGCCTGGATGAAGCCTGCGGCGAGGCAGAAGATCTCCGCCGAGGCGAAGACGGCGGCCTTCACGTACTGCTTCTCCCCCAGCTGCCCGAGCCCGGGGAACAGCAGCGATCGTTCCAGCGCCCGGCGCCAGGGGTCGGGTTCGGCCTTTTTTTCCTCCGCCGCCGGCAGGGAGAGCCCGGCCAGGAGCGCGGCCAGCAGGACCAGCGCCTTGAGCTTAGGCAATCTTGCCCTCGCAGAGGTTCTCGTTGACGATGCCCTCGATGCGCACCAGGAGTTTCTTCTTCTTGTAGCCGCGCACGGGCGGCACGCGCACCGACAGGAAATTGCGCGTGACCACCAGGGCGTAGTTGGGGTTCTCCTCGATGAGGATGCCGGAGAAGGTCTTGCCGCGGCAGCGGTCGCGATAGGCCAGCTTCAGCTGCACGCTCAGCTCCTGCATCTCCGCGGCGCGGGCGCGGACGACCTGCGGCGGCAGCGGCTCCAGGGCGGCGGCCTTGGTGCCCGGGCGGGGCGAGAAGGGAAAAACGTGCAGGTAGTTCAGCGGGGCGGCGTGGATGAAGGCCATGGTCTCCTGGAATTCCTTCTCGCTTTCGCCGGGGAAGCCGGCGATGAAGTCGGCCCCCAGGTTCGCCTCCGGGAAGAACTTGCGGAAGTGGGCCAGGATCTTCAGGTACTCGGCGCCGCGGCTGCCGCGGTTCATGCGCCGGATGACCGCGTCGCTGCCGCTTTGCAGGGAGAAGTGGAAGCTGTCGGCGACCTTGGAAAACCCGCTCAACTCCTTGACGAAATGGTACTTGATGAAACGCGGGTCCAGCGAGCTCAGGCGGACGATCTCCATGCCGCGGACATGCTGCATCTCCTCGACCAGGCCCAGCAGGGTCTGGCGCGGGAACAGGTCGTAGCCGTAGGAGGAGAGGTTGATCCCGGTCAGCACCACCTCGCGGTAGCCCAGCCCAGCGTAGCGGCGCACCTTGGCCACAATCTCCGCCTTTTCCAGGCTTTGCGCCTTGCCGCGCAGCGACGGCACGATGCAGTACGAGCAGCGGAAATTGCAGCCGTCCTGGACCTTGAGGAATACCCGCGAGCGAAAGGCGGAGTGATAGATCATGCGGCTGTCCAGGGGGAACAGCTCGCTTACCGACTGCACCAGCTGCTTTTTTTCCCGGTTGTCAAAAAAAAAATAATTCTTGTATTTCTGGCCCAGCAGCGACCGCTCGCGGCTGACGGTGCAGCCGGCGATGAGCCACTTGACGGCGGTGTGGCGGTAGGTGCGGCCGATGAAGCGCAGGACGTCCTTCTCGGCCTTCTCGGTGACGCTGCAGGTGTTCAGGATGCCGAAGGTCGCCTCGCCGGCGTTGGTGGTCAATTGGTAGCCGAGCCCTTCCAGCTCGGTGATCCATTCCTGGACCTCGGCCTGGTTGCTGCGGCAGCCGAAACACTCGATGACGAACTTCATCCCTTTTCCAGCCTGTCCTTCAGCCGACGGCTTTTTTCCAGCACCTTTTCCCGCTGCTCCTCGCGGTAACCCATGATCTTTTCCTTCAGGGCCGGGTCGCTGGCGGCGAGCAGCTCCGCGGCGAAGAGTGAGGCGTTGGTCGCCCCGGCTTCGCCGATGCCGAAAACGGCGACCGGCACGCCGGCGGGCATCTGCACCATGGCCAGCAGCGAATCGAGCCCGGAAAGGGGCGAGGCCATGGGCACGCCCAGCACAGGGAGCACGGTATGGGCGGCGACGACCCCGGGCAGGTGGGCGGCGCCGCCGGCGGCGGCGATGATCACCTCCACGCCGTCGCGCTCGAAACCGCGGACCAGCTCCAGGGTGCGCTCCGGCGTGCGGTGGGCCGAGCTGATCTCGACCGCCACGCTCACCTGCAGCTTGCGCAGCAGGGCGATGCCGTTCTCCACGGCGGGGAAATCGGAATCCGAGCCCAGGATGAAGGCGACCTTGGCGCTCATCGGCGGCTCCAGCCGATATCGCGGCGGAAGGCCATGTCGTCGAAGGTGATGAACGATATCCCGTCGTAGATCTTGGCCATGGCCTCTTTCAGGGTCGGCGCCGTGGCGCAGACGTTCAGGACGCGGCCGCCGGCGCTGACCAGGCCGTCCCGGCCCTGGGCGGTGCCGGCGTGGAACACTTCCACCCCCAGCGACTTGGCGCGCTCCAGCCCCTGGATCTTGCGCCCGCTGGCGTATTTGCCGGGATAGCCCTTGGCGGCGAGGACCACGCAGCCGGCGGCGTTGTCGTCCCAATCGGCGGCGACTTCGAACAGGTTCTCGTCGGCCGCCCCTTCCAGGATATCGACCAGGTCGCTCTTGAGGCGCATCAGCACCACCTGGGTCTCGGGGTCGCCGAAGCGGGCGTTGAATTCCAGGACGCGCGGCCCGTCGCGGGTGATCATCAGCCCGGCGTAGAGCAGGCCCTTGTATTCCTTGTTCTCGAATTTCAGCCCGGAGACCGTCGGCTGGATGATGGTCTTCATGATCTGGTTGAACAGTTCCTTGCCGACCTGCGGCGCCGGGGAAATGGCGCCCATGCCGCCGGTGTTCGGCCCCTTGTCGCCTTCCAGGGCCTTTTTGTAATCCATGGAAGTCGCCAGCGGGAAGATGCGCTTGCCGTCGCACACGGCCATGAACGTCAGCTCCTGGCCGCTGAGGAATTCCTCGATCACCACCTGCTCCCCAGCCTGGCCGAACTTGCCGTCCAGCATGATCTCCTTGATGGCCTCCTCGGCGTCTTCCCGTTTGCGGCAGATATAGACGCCCTTGCCGGCGGCGAGGCCGTCGGCCTTGATCACCAGCGGGAACTGCGCCCGGGGAAAATACTCCATGGCCTCGTTGGCGGTGTGGATCACCTTGAAGTCCGGGGTGGGGATGTTGTTCTTGCGCATGAATTCCTTGGCATACGACTTGGAGGTCTCGATCATGGCGGCCTTCTGGTTGGGGCCGAAGATCTTCAGGTTGCGGTTGTTGAATTCATCGACGATGCCCAGGGCCAGCGGCTGCTCCGGCCCGACCACGGTCAGGTCGATCTTCTCGGACTGGGCGAAATCGGCCAGCTCGATGATGCTGGTGGGCTTGATATCGACCAGGTCGGCCAGGCGCGCCATGCCCGGGTTGCCCGGGGCGGCGAAGATCTTGTTCACGCGCTTGGACTGCGATATCTTCCACGTCAGCGCATGCTCGCGGCCTCCGGAACCGACGATCAGTATTTTCATCTTGACTCCTTGCTGTGGCTCGGTCAGATTATAGAAAAAAACTGGGTCGAATACAACTATTCGGTGGCGAAATAGACCGGGTTCTCCGCCAGGAATTCGTCGCTGAAAATGTCGCGTACCACTTCGCCCTGCAACCCCTTGGACAGCGGGAAGCCGGCGTAGTACAGCAAGGTGGGGTACAGGTCGGCCAGGCGGACCGATTCCAGGTACAGCCCTTCTTCAGGGCCGCTTTTTCGTACATCAGGAATACCCCCGGCGCGTCCAGGGGCTTGTAGACGAAGACGTCACGGCGCCCCAGATAATTGACCAGGATGCGCCGCCAGACGGGCATGGGGACGATCTCGTGGAAGTTCAGGATCACCAGCAGCTCGTTGTCGCCCATGCTGCCGATGATCTTGCCGATGACCGAGTCGTAATACTCGTAGTAGCGGTCGAGGATCCAGCCGTACTTCTGGCTCTTCTCGGCGTCGATCAGGTCGCCGAAATTCTCGGGCCGGGCGTAGTGGTAATAGTGGGCGTTGATGCTGGCCAGGCCGTTGAGCTGCACCAGCGAATAACTGAAATCGCGGGTCTTCAGTTCCGGTATCTGCTTGCGGATGAAATCGTCGTAAAAAAAGGTTTTTTTCAGGACGTCCAGCTTTTCGTCCTTGTTCTCCAGGGTGTCGGAAAAGAACTGGACGAAGGTGTTGTTCTTTTTCAGGTTTTTTTCGGCGTAGGTCGGCCAGGTCGGGGGGGAGATCATGGTGAAGGTCCGGTAGCCGTTGCGCTCGTAAAACTCCTTGATGCGGTCGAAGGGGGCGGCGGCGGGCTTTTTGTAGAAGCTGGTCACCTCCAGCTTGGCCGAATTCCGGAAAAAAATGTATTTGGGGAAGATGTCGAACTCCAGGGGCAGGTCGCGGAACTGGAACTTGAAGGCGGAGTGCGCGGCGGCGGCGTCGGGGAGCTCCCCGCTTAAGAGGGTATGCAGGAGGGAGAGGTCCATGTTCGGGCGGTGCGTCTTCAGGCGGCCGATCACGCCGTTGTCCCGGATCCAGCTCAGGTTCAGCAGCTTCTGGTCCTGGGAGCCGCTCAGCAGGTAATTGAGCGACAGCCCCTCCATGATCACGATATTGATCTGGCGGGGCGGACCGATCGCCGGGGCGGCATAGCGGGGGGCGGCGGGCGACGGCGGCAGCCAGCGCGCGACCAGGAGATAGGCGGCCGCGGCGTCGCCGAGCAGCAGCAGCAGGAAAAACGCCTGGATCCATCTCTTGCGCTGCGAGCGCATGAAAATGAAGACCAGGCCCAGGATGAGCAGCAGGAAATTGAGCAGCAGGATCTGGATGAAGCGGCGCTTCGCGGCGGCGCTGAAAAAATCGTGGTAGTATTCGTAGTTGGCGTAGATCACGATCGACGCGACCAGCACCGTGAAGGAGAAAAAATAGACGGGGGTGGGGGGCTTGAAAAAGCCGATGGGATACTTGCGCTCGGAAAAGAACTGCACGATGAAAAAGACCAGGGCGATGAACGCGAACCATATCGGCCCGTAATAGTTCAGCAGGTTCAGGTAGAGCGGCAGCAGGTCGCCGGGGCGCAGCGGCGTGCCCGGGTTGAGCAGGCCGATCAGCAGCAGGATGAAAAAGGTGAAGAAGCAGGCCGTGAGGGCGAAATTGGCGACCAGCTTCAACGAGCGCAGCAAGTTACTTTTCGTAGCCTTGGGAGGTGGTGATGAGCATCAGCGTGGTCTGGCCGATCTTGAATTCCGTCTGGTCAGTGATCTCGGTGATCGAGACCTTGTCGTCGTTGATGAACGTGCCGTTGGTGCTGCCCAGGTCGCGCAGGAAGATCTTTTCGTTGCGCACCTCGATGGCCATGTGCTTGCGGGACACTTCCTTGTCGGGGATGATCAGGTCGACCTTGCCGCGCCCGATCAGGACATAGGGCTTGTTCAGGTGGTAAATGAACCCGGCGCGGGCGCCTTTGATGACGGCGACCGAGATCTTGCGGTCGTCGGGCAGTTTCAGATTTTCGTTGATCCACAGCGAATCCTCGACTTTCTGCTGGAGGATCTTGGCCGTGTCCTTCTTGCTCGAGGAATCGCTCTTGGCTTCCATGACTTCGAAAACCGTCTGGCAACGGGAGCATTTCAGCTTGTTCTTGCCCTTGACCTTCTCCTCGGGGATCTCGTACTTGGCCTTGCATTGCGGACATTCGATAATCATGGTCGAATTATATCACCATTGAAAAAAATTAGTCAAATGCCACGAAGATTTTGTCTCCGACCTGCAATTTGAGCTTGGCGGCCAGGCCGCCGGCGATCTCCAGGACGTAGCGCGCCGGCAGCGCCGAGGTGTAGCTGGGGCAGGGGTCGCGGCGGCAGGGGGGGACGGAGGCGAACAGGTCGACGACCTGCCGGTCGCTGTTGAGGAAGATCATGTCCAGGGGAATCAGGGTGTTCTTCATCCAGAAGCTGCGCACCTCCTCGTCGGGGAAGACGAACAGCATGCCGTAGCCGTCCTTGAGGCAGCGGCGGAACATCAGCCCGCGGGCGAGCTTTTCCGGGGTGTCGGCGATCTCGGCCTGGAACGGCTTGTCGTTGATATAGACCGTGACGAAGCGGTTAGCCGCGCCCAGGATGCCGGCGCAGGCCAACAGGGATATCCATAGTTTTTTCATACGAGGGGGACGAAAATGACCCCGATCAGGTCTTCGGCGTAAATCGTTCCATTCCGCTTGCGGAAGCGCACCAGCCGCTGCTCGTAACTGCCCACCGGCGACACGGCGATGCCGCCCTCGGCGAGCTGGCCAAGCAGCCCTTGCGGGAACTCCGCCGGCGCGGCGGTGACCACGATGCGGTCATAGGGGGCGAACTCGGGCCAGCCCTCCTGGCCGCGGCCGAGCTTGAAAAATATGTTGCGGTACCCCAGGCGCTCCCGCAGCAGCGATTGCGCCTGCGCGTTCAGCTCCGGGATCACCTCCACCGTGTAGACGCGGGCGGCGACCTCGGCCAGCACGGCGGCCTGGTAGCCCGAGCCGGTGCCGATCTCCAGCACCGACTCCCCGCCGCCCAGCTCGAGCTGCTCGGTCATGTAGGCCACGATGTAGGGCTGGGAGATGGTCTGCCGGCAGTCGATGGCCAGCGGGCTGTCGGCGTAGCTGCTCCCCTGCGCGCGCTCGTCCACGAAAAGCTCGCGCGGCACCTTGTTCATGGCCGCCAGCACGCGGGGGTCGCGGATGCCGCGCCGGAGCAGCTGCTGTGCCACCATGAGGCTGCGGGCGGCGGCGAAAGGGTCGTCCATGGTCAATAGGATTTGGCGAACAGCACGGTGTGGGCGGCCTTTTGCCCGCAGACGACGCATGGCTCGGCGGCGGGTTCAGGCTGGTCCAGGATCACGCGGATGGTGGCGGCGGCATCGGCCTTGACCTTGGCTTCGCAGTCCACCCCGCCGCACCAGCCGCAGCGGATGAAGCCGCGGCCGCCCGCCATGGCGTCCTTGAGCTCGGCGAAGGTGCCCGCGTCGTGGGTGCTCTCGTTTCGGAAGGCCAGCGCCTTGGCATAGAGGTCGCCCTGGATCTTCTCCAGCAGGCGCTTGAGTTCTTCGGCCAGCTTGTCCCAGGGGACGAATGTCTTCTTGCGGTCCAGGCGGCTGACCAGCACCACTTGTTTCTTGTCGATGTCCTTGGGCCCGATCTCGACGCGCACCGGCACGCCGCGCATCTCCCAGTCGGCGTATTTCCAGCCCGGGGTGTAGGCGTCGCGGTCGTCGAGAAAGACGCGGATGCCGGCGGCCTTCAGGTCGCTGAAGACCTGCTGCGCCTGGGGCAGGACGGTTTCCCGCCAGTTGCCGGCCGAGATGGGGACGATGACGGCCTGGATGGGCGCCACGCGCGGCGGCAGGATCAGCCCCGAGTCGTCGCCGTGGGTCATGACCAGCGCCCCGACCAGCCGGGTGGTCGCCCCCCACGAGGTCTGCCAGGCGTATTCCAGCTTCTGCTCCTTGCTCTCGTAGCGGATGTTGAAGGCCTTGGCGAAGTTCTGGCCCAGGTTGTGGGAGGTGCCGGCCTGCAGGGCCTTGCCATCGGGCATCAGCATCTCGATGGCGTAGGTGCGCACGGCGCCGGCGAACTTCTCGCTGTCGCTCTTGCGGCCGGTGACCACCGGGATGGCCAGGTAGTCCTCGGCGAGCCTGCGGTAGGTGGCCAGCATGCGCAGCGTCTCCTCTTCGGCCTCTTCGGCCGTTGCATGGACCGTGTGCCCCTCCTGCCACAGGAACTCGGTGGTGCGCAGGAACAGGCGCGTCACCTTCTCCCAGCGCACCACGTTGGCCCACTGGTTGTAAAGCAGTGGCAGGTCGCGCCACGACTTGACCCACTTGGAATACATCGAGCAGATGATGGCCTCGGAAGTGGGGCGCACCGCCAACCTTTCCTCGAGCACCTCGCCGCCGCCCACGGTGACCCAGGCGACCTCGGGGGCGAAGCCCTCGACGTGCTCGGCCTCTTTCTTCAAAAAGGATTCGGGGATGAACAGGGGGAAATAGGCGTTGCGGTGGCCGCTCTCCTTGAACATGCGGTCCAGCTCGTCGCGGATCAGCTCCCATATCTCGTAGCCGTAGGGGCGGATGACCATCATGCCCTTCATCGGCGAATAGTCGGCCAGCTCGGCCTTCTTGACCACGTCCACGTACCAGGCGGAGAAATCCACGGATTTCTTGGTGATATCTTTCACAAAATCGTTTTCAGCGGTCATTTATTCTCCTTGTCGGCCCCCATTATAGATGATTAAAGCGAACCTGGCAAGGTAGCTCGGCCTGAGGAGCGGGGCAGGCAGGCGAGATGATCGGTTTACGGTGTACGGCCGATGGCGGACGGTAAAGCCATTCACGCGACCAGGAGAGGACGTTTCTTTCTCTTGCCGTGAACCGTAAACCGTCTGCCGTATGCCGATCCCCTGGCTTATTTTTCCTTCCTGAACACCAGCCAAAAGTCGGGGGAGAAATAGGGCAAAAGCGCTTCGCGCAGCAGCGGGTAATTGTCGGGCCCGACCAGCGAATTGGCGATGCCGCACCCTTGCGAAAACCGCAGCAGACCGTTTTTCTCGGCCACCAGGCTCCGGGAAAAATAGCCGGTCTCGTTCTCCAGCTTGACGTCGGGCGCCGCGTATTCGAGCTTCAGGCCGGCGGCCGGCTCCAGGTCCAGGTTCACGGAGACCTTGAAGGGAGCATCAAGCAACATGGGCGATTCGCGCTTGGCGAGCTGCACCATGTTATCGGTCAGCCCGGGGATATGCACGGCGTCGGCATTAAAGAAACCTTTGCCAGCGTCCTTGAGCCACGGGCCGCTGAAGGTCGCTTCGGCGCGCATCTCCCCGCGGATCAGGGCGAGCAATTTCTTGATCTCCAGCTTTTCGACCGGGAAGAACTTTTTCAGCAGCCCGGTCATGAACTTGGCGTTGTCCGACGCGGCTTCGCCGTAATTCTGGAAACGGCCGCGCGCCGCCACCATGACCGTGCCGGAAGCGCCGGCGGGGTCCAGCCGGACCGTCCCGGAGATCTCGACGCCGCTCCGCTCCCAATCGCTCGCCGGCAGGGTCTCCGGCTTCTGGCAGTCCAGGTTGTAGGCGTCCAGCCCATGGCAGCGGTAGGGGAACAATTCCTGCTGCTCCTGCCAGGGATCCAGGTACCAGTTCTCCTGGCCGTCGGTCTCCCCCTGGTCGGGGGTCTTCGGGACCTTGAGCCAGAACTCGTTCACCTGCAGCGGGGTGGCGACCTTGCCGTCGAAGGCGTCGCCCGCCACCGCCAGCAGCTCGGGGGCGAACCCGGCCTGCTTGAGCATGGCCCGCAACAGCAGGGCCTTTTCCAGGCGGGTGCCATAGTTGCTCAGCGCCACGCGCTCGGGCGGGCGCGGCCGCCAGCCGGTCGCCTCGACCGCCAGCTGGCAGTTTTGCACCTCGACCGCCACCGCCTTCTGCAAGGCGGCCAGCAAGTCGGCCCGGTCCGGGTACTGCGCCTTCAGCTTTGCGATCTTATCAGAGACGAACGGCGGCAGCCCGGCGGCGGCGTTCTCCAAGGCCAGCGCCTGTTCCCAGCCGGGGGCGGTGGAGAAGACGATGAACGGCTCGGACTGCGGGTGGGCGAGCGGCTCGTGCGCTGCGGTGGCGCGCTTGAAAAAAGTGAAAGCGTAGCGGTCCATCCCGCCCTGGCTCGACACCTTGGCGGCGGCGTCGTTGCCGAAAACGCTGTAGTGCAATTCCCGGCCGGAGGGGACCACGATCTCCAGCGCGTAGGCATCGATGGGGAAATCGCGGGTCAGCACTTCGCGGCCCGAGAAGACCGGGGCGAAGCCGGGCTTGGTAAGCACCCGGTAGCGCAGGTCCACCACCGCCCCCCGCTCCAGCCCCGTGTGGGTGATCACCATTTCGCGCAAGCCGGAAAAATCGGCGAAGCCGTGGGCGGCATAGGGCAGGACCTCGTTGAAGGCGTTGGCCGGCGCGGCGACCTTGCGGCCGTCGGCCATGGTGGTCTCGGCCTTGAGCACCTCCAGCTTCTGGAAATCGGGGTTGGTGACGATGAAGGTCTCGCCCAGGGCGCGGTTGAAGGCGTAATACGTGTCGTAGCGCACCGTGTGGTGGTAATCCCTCAGCCACGAGCCGTCCGCGTTCAGCGTATAGGTGATCTCCAGCTTAAGGAAACGGGCGTCGTACTGCGGCAGGGCCCCGCCTGGAGGTGAGCCCGCGGGCAGGGCGAACAAGGAACTCACGGCCAGGATGGCCAGGCAGAATGAGATCAGCCGCTTCATTTTTCACCTCCGCGGGAAAGCATCAGGTTCGTTTCCATGATCTTCTTGAACTCCAGGACGCCGCGGCGCACGCTGTCCCAATCCTCGGGCTGGCCGATCCTCTTTTTCAGGGCCAGCTTGGCGCTGATGGCGAGACTGCCTGCGCCGGCCTTGAAATCGCCGTTGAAATCGGCTCCACTGCCGTTGACCTTCTGCAGGACCGGCGGCTGCGCCGCCCGCCACTTCCCGGGGAAGGTCATGGTTTCGCGCACCTCCACCAGCTGCGAGCTGCGCAGCCGGAAGGGGTATTTCCTCTGCTCCAGTGAGGTGTTCAGCCTGATGAAGCCCAGTATGCCCTGGAAAGGCAGCACGGTCGACAGCGGCCGGAGCACGGCGACCCGCTCCCCTTTCTTGAGCCAGCCGGGGATCTCGACCTTGAACTCGATGAGCATGGGCTTGGCCAGGTCGACCGGGTCGGGGAAAACGACGCGGGAAACCCGCGCCCGCGGGTTCATGCGGAAATATTCCTTCTGCAGCTCGCCGGCCCAGAGATGGATCGGGTAGCGGGTGAAGATGCGGCGCAGGTTGGAATCGGACTGCCCCTCGGCCTCGAGGCGCACGCTGCCGCGCAGGGTGCCGTCGCTGTCCACGGCGGAGTCGAGGCGGTAGCGGACGTAATGGTTCTCCGCCGGCGAGACCGGCGTGGAGGCCAGGTCGGCCCCCTCGGGCACGCCCATGAGGTACTCCTGCTGCTGCTCGGCCGACGACCAGAGCTCGCGCACGCCCGGCACCCAGGTGGGGTCGAGCAGGCGGTATTGGCCTTCCACCTTCACCAGGGTGACGCTGTGGTTGAACTGGTCGGCCGGGATGCGGTCGATGCGCGAGCCGGCCATGGTCATCGCCGGGTAGGACTCGAAGCCGGCGGCGCGCAGCATGGTGATCAGCATGCCCGCCTTGTCCTTGCACACGCCGCAGCGGTCGCGGAAGGTCATGGTCCCCTTGTGCAGGGTATAGCCCTCCCCCGGCCCCATGGAGATGCCCGAGTAGCGGACCTCTTCGGCCACCCAATGGGTCAGGCGCGAGATCTTTTCCCAGTCCGACTTGGCGCCGCGGACGATCTCGTCCACCTTGTCCTTGATCTCCTTGTCGAAGGCGAAGGAGCCGTAATCCTCGTTCACCTTGTAGAACCAGATGGATTTGGCCTGCCAGTCGGGAGAGGTGGAGATCAACAGCTTGGGGGCGACGTCGGAGGCATCGACCATGTCCGTCTCCCCCTGGAAGGGCTGGATGTCCTTGACCTCCCAGAAGTACTCGGCCTGGTCGCCGAGCAGGTGGGCGTAGTGCCGGGCCCCGCCGTTGTACATTTCGAACTGCACTTTTTTCGTTGCCGGCATGAGCACCTTGTAGCTCTTCACGCGCAGGGGCACGTCGGAGTAGAACGGGACGATATCGTAAAAATGGCCCTTCATGGGCGGGACGTAGCGGTCGTCCGCCTGGGCGGCGGCGGGCGGCGCGCCCGCGGCGAGCAGGGCGTAGGTGAACCCCTTCTGGTAGGTCTTGACCCAGACGCCGTCGCCGGGCTCCAGGCGGCCGGCGGGGATGATGATCTCCCGCGCCCCCCAGTAGATGGCGCGGGCCGGGGCGGGATAGTCGCGGACGGCGGCCAGCGGGACGGTCTCCACGGCGCCGCCGGCGCGGAAGACCTTCATCTCCTTCACCTCGACGAAAGCGGAGAGCGGGTCGTAGCCGAAGGTCAGCGACTGCAGGGTCTTGGCGCCTTCGCTGGTCAGGACCTTGTAGAGCACTTCCTTGTCGACGTGGCTCAGCCCCGACTCCTCCACGCGCACCACCGTGCGGTCGAAGGCGACCAGGTAGGGCGCGCCGGGGAAATCCTTGGCTTCGCCGGCGGCGGCCAGCGCCTGCGGCAGGTTTTCCTGGGCCCGGCCGGGCAGGAAGAACAATAGAACCAGCAGAACAAGGCAAATGTTTTTTTTCATGCGTGACCTCTTTTATTTCTTCCGGCCCTTGGCGGCGGGCGCCGCTTTTTCCGCGGGCATGGCGAAAAGGCCGTCACTCACGGCCGGGTTGAACACCACCGTTTCCAGGACGAGCCGCGCCTGGGTCTTGCCGCCCACCCGGTTCTCGATGGCAAAGGGCATGAGCTGGCCATCGACGGGGCGGTAATCGGTATACACGATCTCGGCCACGGACGCCGCATCCCCGGCCGCCATGGCCCGCGAGCTTTTCAGCACGACGCCGCTTTCGGCATCCAGGTAAAAAAAGATTTCCTTCCCGGCGCTCCTGGTGAGCAGCAATTTGAACGCCGGCTTGCCGTCCAGTTCCTCGCGACCCAGGAGCTCCAGCTTGTAGCCCTTTTCCTTGTACGCCGCCAGCGGGTCGGCGAACTCGGCCTGCTCCCGGAACAGCGCGGCCTGGCCCGCGGGCATCTCCCGGGCGCCGGGGGCGAGCATGGGGTTGAGCCACCAGGCGGCGCGGCCGTCGAAACCCTGGATGACTTTCCTGTCCTGGATCGTCGTCTCCACCCGCAGCTTGTCCGGGGCTTTCTGCCAGCGCACCGTGGGCAGCTCCAGCCCCTGGGCGGGGACGAAGAGCTTGCCGCTCATTTTTACGGCGCTGACGGCCTTGAGCTTGTCCAGCCCGCCGCGGGCCTGGTAGTACTTGGCCAGGACGTCGTCCAGGGTCTGTCCCTGAAGGCCGTTTCGCCCCGCCTGGACAAGGCCGTTTCGCCCCGCCTGGACGGGGTCCCCGACGAGGGGGTCGCGCATCAGGCCGGAGATAAAAAAAACCGCCGCCGCCACGAATATTTTTTTTCTCATCCGCGGGCTCCTGAAAAAAAGCATTGTAGCACAGGTCATCCGTTTTCTATAGGGCGTGCCGGCCAGGGTGCATCCTCCTCATATTTCCGATTCCTTCTTTTTATTTTCGAACATCCCGTAAAACGCGGGCAGGACCACGAGCGTCATCAGGGTCGACGTGAGCAGCCCGCCGACCACGACGACGGCCAGGGGTTTCTGTACCTCCGATCCGGGGCCGGTGGCGAACAAGAGCGGGATCAGGCTGAATATGGTGATGGACGCCGTCATCAACACCGGCCTGAGGCGGTTGGAACACCCCTGGACGATGGCTTCGGACAGGCCCTTCCCTTCTTCCCGCAGCTGGGTGATGTACGAGATCAGCACGATCCCGTTGAGCACGGCGATGCCGAAAAGAGCGATGAAGCCCACGGCGGCCGGGACGGAAAGATAGAGCCCGGACAGGTAAAGCGAGATCACGCCGCCGATCATCGCGAACGGCAAATTCACGAGAACGAGCAGCGACAGGCGCAGGGAATTGAAGGTCAGGAAGAGCAGCAGCAGGATCAACCCGAACGTAGCGGGAAGGATGACCGACAGGGTGCGCATGGCCCGCTGCTGGTTCTCGAACTGCCCGCCCCACGCCAGATAGTATCCGGGCGGCAATTGGACGTGGCGGCGGATCTTTTTCTTGGCTTCGGCCACGAACCCGCCGAGATCGCGGCCGGAGATGTTACACTCGACGCCGATGCGGCGCTGCCCCGATTCGCGGCTGATCTGGGACCGGTCCCTCGGAGATGGAGATGTCGGCGAGCTGGCTCCAGGGGGATGCGCTTGCCCTGGGCCGACGTGACCAGGATGCCCGCGATGGCTTCCAGCGAATTCCGCCGCTCCTCGGGGATTCGCAGCTGGATCCCGAAAACCTTTTCCCCTTCGTACAAGTTGGTCACCGATTTCCCGCCGATGGCCGTCTCCACGATCATCTGGACGTCCTCGACGTTGAGCCCATAGCGGGAGATCTTGCGACGGTCGCTTTGGATGGACAGATAGGGCTGGCCGGAGACGCTTTCCACGACGAGGTCGGCCGTGCCCTTGATCCCGGACAGGATCTTGGCGATCTCATCCGCCTTTTCCTTCAGCACGGCCAGGTCCTCTCCGAAGAGCTTGATAATGAGCTGGGCCCGGGTCCCGGCAACGAGCTCGTCGATCCGGCAGGCGATCGGCTGGCTGAATGCGAAAGCCATGCCCGGGAAATCGGCCAGTGAATCCCGCATTTTTCGCCATGAGCTCCTCGCGCGTGCGGGCCGACGTCCAGGCGGAACGGCGGTTTGAGCATCCCGACGAACCCGGTCTTTTCGACGCCCCGACGCCTCGATGGCGATGCCCGTCTGCCCCGTCCGCGAGACGATGGTTTCCATCTCCGGGAAGGCCATGAGCCGCTCCTCGATTTTACGACTCATTTCGAGCGATTCAGGCAGGGCGATCCCCGGCAGGTATTGCATGTCCATGTCGAACGCCCCTTCGTCCATGATCGGAATGAATTCGGTGCCGACCCGGGAGAGCAGCAGGAGCGAAACGCCCAGCAAGCCGGCGGAGAAGGCGAGGAGCGCGAGGCGGTGGGCCAGACTCCAACGCAGGACCGGCAAATAGATGCGCCGGGCCGACTCGATGACCCCGTTCTTTTTCCCCGCCGCGGTCCGGACCAGGAAGAGGTAACAGAAGGCGGGGATCACGAAGAGGGAAAGCAGCAACGATGCGAACAGGGCGATGGCCACCGTGAACGCCAAGGGCCTGAACATCTTGCCCTCGATCCCCTGGAGAGCGATGATCGGCAGGAAGGTCAGGGCAATGATCAGCTCGCCGAAAATGCTCGGCTTGCGGACCTCCATGACGGCCTTGAAAACGGTCGTCATCTTGGTGGCGCCGGGCGCCGTCTCGGAAAGGTGGCGCTGGACGTTCTCCACCTGGATAATGGTCGCGTCGATGATCATGCCGATGGATATCGCCAGTCCGCCCAGTGACATCAGGTTGGCCGAAAGGCCGGCAATCCGCATCATCATGAAAGTGAACAGCAGGGAGAGGGGCAGGGCCAGGATGACGATCAGAGCACCGCGGAAGCTGCGCAGGAACAGGTACAGGATGAAGATGACGAGCAGGGAGCCGAAGAGAAGCGCCTCGGTCACCGTGCCCATGCTTTTCATCACGATTTCCGTCCGCTCATAATAGGGCTGGATCTTCAAGCCGAGAGGCAGAACCCTTTCCCGGTTGATCTCTGGCGACGAGTTCCGTCGATCTGCTGGACGACCTCGCGACTGTTGCTCGCCGCGCAGCATCATGACGATGCCGCCGACCGCCTCCTCCTTCCCGTCCTTGAACGACGCGCCCTGGCGGGCGGCGTGGCCCGAGCGGATGGCGGCCACGTCGCTCACGAGGATGGGAATGCCCTTCTCGGATTTGAGGACCACCTCTCCGATGTCCTCCAGCGATTGGAGAAGGCCGATGCCGCGGACGATGTACTGCAGGGAGTGGCTCTCGAGCACGTTGCCCCCCACGTTCAGGTTGTTCTTTTGCAGCGCCTCCTCCACCTCTTTGAGCGAGAGATCGATACTTGAGGAGCTTGTCCGGGTCGACGACGACCTCGAATAGCTTGATATAGCCCCCGAAGGAGTTGACCTCGTTCACGCCGGGGACGGATTTCAGCAACGGCGCCAGCGTCCAGTCCTGGATGGTGCGCAGGTCGGTGAGGTACTGGACCTTCGCCTCATCGCCAGGCGGGACGGGGCCTTCGAGCGTGTACTGGTAAATCTCGCCCATGGCCGTCGAGACGGGGCCCAGGGCGATCTCGACCCCTGGCGGCACTTTTTCCTTGGCCTCGATCATGCGCTCCAGAACGAGCTGGCGGGCAAAATAAATGTCGACGCCGTCCTCGAAAACAACCGTGATGACGGAAAGGCCGAAACGCGAAATGGAACGCAGCTGGGAAAGCCGGGGCAAACCGCGCATGGCCATTTCCAGCGGGTAGGTCACGAACTTTTCCACTTCCAGCGGCGAGAGCCCGGGAGCCGACGACAGGAGCTCGACCTGGATGTTGGTGACATCGGGAAAGGCGTCGATCGGCAGGCGGACAAGAGAGTGGATGCCGAGCCCGACCAGGAGCAGCACCCCGACGATGACGAGCAGCCTCTGCTTGAGGGAAGCGGAAATGATGCGTTCGATCATGGCTACTCCCCGCCGAGGCTGTTCTTCAGCAACTCGGACTTGATGAAAAAGCTGCCATGCGTGGCGACGATCTCCTGGTCCTTCAATCCGTTGCGGATTTCCATGAAGCCGTTTGCGGCGATGCCGGTTTCCACGTCGCGCATGCGGAACGTACCGGCTCCCGTCCTGACGAAGACGACCTTGCGGTTTTGAAAATCCTGGATGGCGGCGGCGGGAACGAGCAGCAACCTCGCTTGCGTCTTGGGCGTGATCTCGGCTTCGATGAACATGCCCGGGCGCAGGTCTCCCTGCGGATTCTCCAGCTCGGCGCGGGCCTCCAGGGTCCGCGCCTGCTCGTTCACGACATTGCCGATCTGCGCAAGCCGGCTGCGGAATTCGCGGCCCGGGAACGCCGCCGTGCGGATCACGACCTCACAGCCCGGGGCGACATTGGCCAGGTCCTTCTCGAACAGGTGGAAATCCACCCAGACATTGGAAAGATCGGCAATGTGGAACAGGCTCGCGCCCAGTTCCACGTAGTCACCGGGCTTGACCGGGCTTTCGATGACGTTGCCGGCGATCGGGGCGTGGACGGAGAGCAGCGGTTTCAACTGGCCGGAGCTTTCGATCCGGGACAGTTCGGCCGGGGAGACGTCCAGTAGCCGGAGCCGGTTGCGGACCGAATTGAGAAGCGCCTGTGCCGCTCGGTTCTCGGTCCCATCGGCCTGAACCCTCCTGGCGCGGTCCATGGCCTGGAGGAGTTCCGCCTGCAGTGAAAGGAATTCGCGACTGTACAGGGAAAGCAGGACCTGGCCGCTCCGGATCTTGTCTCCGGGGTAGGACATGACCTGCTCGATCCGCCCTTCCGTCCGCGCCGTCACATGAGCTTGGCGTTTCAAATTGAACACGACTTCCCCGGCCACGCGGATCGTCTGGTCGATAGGCCGGACTTCGGCTTTCTCCCACTGGATGTTGGCCGTACGGATGGCTTGGGGGTCAAGGTCACGGTGGACGGAACGTCAGCTTCGCCGGTCGCGGCGGCGATCGTTTCGTCGGCTTTTTTCTCGCAGGCGGAGAACAGGAATATCAAGGCGAAAACCATGGCCGGAATGATCCGGAATATGCGCTGGTTCAAGGGAGGCCTCCTTCATTGGAATATTCTTCACCGACGAGTTCGATGTCGGTCAGGGAAACGAGATAGAGATGCAACGCCTTCAAATACTCGAGCTGGGCCGAGGAATAGGTCCGGAACAGGTCGAGAAGGTTGAAAAAATCGATCTTGCCGTATTGCAGCTGGCCGATGCCGAGCTGGACCTCGTCGGCGATATCTTTCAGGAGCTTCTGTTCGAACAACCTGACCTGTTCAGCTGCGGCACGGGCGCTGCGCTGGTAGCGATCGACCCGGGCCGTCACCTGCCGTTCCTCCAGCTCCAGGGAGGCGTCGGCCATCTCCCGCAGGGCCCTTGCTTCCACGATCGAGCCCCGCTGCCTTGTGCCCCAGACCGGCAGATCGAACCCCACGGCGATTCCCCAGGCAGCGCTCCGTTTGCTGGGATAATACAGGCCCAGGGAAAAATCGGGCAGGTAGTTCTTCGTGGACAGTTGCCATGCGGCCTGGGCCTGCAGGCGCCGCGCCCTCATGGCTTTCAAGGACGGATTGGCGTCCATGGCTTCGGCCTTGAGGGCAGCGATGTCTCTTTTCAAGGGAGTATATGTCATGGCCGTGAGGAGATTCAGGGGTTCTTCGCCTTTGCGTCCCATGATCAAGTTCAACCGCTCCTTGGCCGCGTCCCACTCATTCTGCATTTCGATGATCTGGTTTTGCGTCCTGGCCCTTTCCACTTTGGCACGCAGAATGTCGCTGTACGAGGCGGAGCCGGCTTGATATTTGATCATGAGGTTGTCGGTGGCCTGGTCGAGGATGGCGATCGCCTGGTTCAGCGAATCGATCGTCCTTGCGGCCAGCACCGCGTCGTAATAGGCTTTCTTGACCCGGGCCCGGGCGAGCAGGCGGGTTCTTGCCAACGCCAACGCGGCTTGTTCTTCATCCAGCCTGCCGATGCGCATCTTCAGCGACCGTTTCCCCGGGAACGCGAAAACCTGTTCCAGGCCAAGAGTGAACTCCGTTTCCCCACCCTCTGCGCCGCGTCCGGGAAAGGACACCCCTTCGACGCTGGCCGACAACTGGGGATCGGGCCATGCCCCAAGCTGCAAGGCCCGCCCGTGGGCCGCATTGACCTCGATGCGGGCGGCCAGGACTTCGGGATTCCCGGCCAGGGCGATCTCCACGGCTTTTTCGACGGTCAGGCCTTCGTCCGCCGCGGCCAGGGCGGGGAAAAGGAAAACGCCAGCCAGGAGAGCGAATCCCAGCGGCCCGAAGGCGGTCCGCCACTGTCTCAAGCGCCGGCTCGCTCCTTCTATGGGTAATGTAAATAACGAATGGGTCATGTCTTCACCTCGAAGATGGGATTATTGAAAGTGATAGAGGGGGCGCCGCTCAGCAGCGGAGGGAATCGGCGCAAGCGAGGCAAAGGGGCGGCGGGGATTTCGCCCTGGGCAGGCCGCCGCATGCCGCCGCCGGTCGCGGGTTGGCAAAAGTGGACCCGGGCGCGCATGCTTCCGACCCGGCGACGGGCCGCGGGGATTTGGCCGAGGGGCTCTGCCGGTTCGCGCGTGCGGTGATCAGGATATGGGATTGCAGATGGACATCAATGCAGGACGCGCCCAGGCCGGGGTCGCCGTGCCCGTTCCGGTCGGAGCAGGAATGGATCTTTTCCAGGCGGCAGGAGCAGGAATCGGAGAAGAACTCGACCCGCGGCGGCCTGTCTTCCTTGTGGCAGACGACCCATGACGGCAAGGCGCAGCCCAACACCTGGATGACGCTCGCGGACAGGGCCAGCGCCAACCATGCGGCTCGGCGGGCGGGTTTTCCGATCCGGGTCTGCATGAATCCCTCAGGATATAAGTTCGAACTATAGCAAAAACACCCGCAGGCGTCAATGCCATCCAGGCCAAGGACGGCGGAGATCCGGAGGGCACTTGATTTATTTCCCCGCCTTCATTACAATTTCGAGTTGCGACCCCGGCGGGCTGCCAAGCCGCCGTCCCCTTGGGGGATCCGGTAGGCCGCGGAGGAACATGGCGGATAAAAAAGTGGAACTGCTGGCGGCGGCCAGGCACGCGCGCGAAAAGGCGTACGCCCCCTATTCCAATTTCCACGTGGGCGCGGCGGTCCTCGGCGCCGACGGGACCGTTTACGCGGGCTGCAACGTGGAGAACGCCTCCTTCGGGCTGACCAGCTGCGCCGAGCGCAACGCCATTTTCGCCATGGTCGCCGCCGGCGAGAAGGAGATCCGTGAGATCCTGGTCATCGGCGAGAGCGGGGAGTTCCTCCCCCCCTGCGGCGCCTGCCGCCAGGTCATCGCCGAGTTCGCCCCGCCGTCCGCCGTGGTGCACATGTGCGACCGCGATGGCACCTGCCGCGACACCACCGTGGCCGAGCTCGTGCCCTTCATTTTCCACCTGAAAAAATGAAGAACGCTTTCGATATTTTCATCCGTAGGGAACGCAAATTTGCGTTCCCTACTCAGAAAGGAGTCACGGAAAAAAGATGATCGACCTGGACAGGAACACTCTGGTCAAGATGATCGACCACACCGAGCTCAGCGCCCACTCGGGCGAGAAAAAGATCGCCAACCTGTGCAGCGAGGCGCGCACCTTCGGTTTTTATACCGTCTGCATCAACGGCAGCTACACGCGCTTCGCCTACGAAAAACTCCAGGGCAGCGGCGTTTTGGTCTGCACCGTGGTCGGCTTTCCGCTCGGCGCCGGCACCAGCAAGGCCAAGGCGTTCGAAGCCGAGGAAGCGGTGGCCAACGGCGCCGCCGAGATCGACATGGTGATCCACGTCGGCGCCCTGCGCGACAAGAGGTTCGACTTCGTGCGCGACGATATCCGCGGCGTGGTGCAGGCCAGCGCTCCGGCGCTGGTCAAGGTGATCCTGGAGACCTGTTTCCTGACCGACGAGGAGATCGTCAGCGGCTGCCGGCTGGCGGTCGAGGCGGGCGCCAGGTTCGTCAAGACATCGACGGGCTTCGGGGCCTTCGGCGCCTTCCCCGACCACGTGCGCCTGATGCGCCGGACGGTGGGCCCGGACATCGGCGTCAAGGCCTCGGGCGGCATCCGCAATTTCAAGGACGCCTGGCGGCTGATCCGCGCCGGCGCCTCGCGCCTGGGAGTGAGCTCCAGCGTGGCCATCGTCGAGGGGCTGTCGCTGTACAGGTTCGCGCCGGCGGCGTGGCTGGAGGAGGAGATCCCCTGCCACTTCTGCCCGTCGCGCTCCGCCAACATCGACAAGCAGCCCAAGGCCGTTTACGCCTATTACAAAAAAAAGTGCCTGGCCTGCCCGCACCTGGAAAAATTCAACAAATTCTACGAATAGCGAGGACACGATGAACGGCTGGATGGGGAAGATACTGAAGATCGACTTGGGCAGCTCCGGGCGGGAGATCGTCCCGGTCAGCCCGGAAACGCTGCGCCGCTTCATCGGCGGCCGCGGCCTGGGGGTCAAGCTGTACACCGACCTGTGCCCCGTCCCCGGCGACCCGTTCGCCGCGGAGAACGCCCTGGTCTTCATGACCGGGCCGCTGACGGGCACGGTGATGACGTCCGGCCGTTACCAGGTCGTTTCACGCTCGCCGCTCACCGGCACCATCTGCGATTCCAGCTCGGGCGGCAGCTTCGGCGCCGCCCTCAAGGCGGCCGGGCTGGACGGCCTGGTCATCCAGGGGCGCGCCGCCAAACCGGTCTACCTGTACGTTCATGACGGCGAGGTCGAGGTCCGCGACGCCGCCGCCATCTGGGGGCTGGATACACAGCGGACCCAGAAGGCCGTCCAGGAGCGGACGTCGCCGAAGGCCTCGGTGGCCTGCGTCGGACCGGCGGGGGAGAACCGGGTCCTGTTCGCCGCCATCCTGAACGACCGCGACCGCGCCGCCGGCCGCGGCGGCCTGGGCGCCGTCATGGGCGGCAAGAACCTGAAGGCCATCGCCGCCGCTGGCGACCAGGCGGTCGCCATCGCCGACCCGGAAGCCTACAAGGCCCTCAGCTCCCGCATCGACCGCGTCGTCGACAAGAACCCCGTCACCGGCAAATCGCTGCAGGTGCTGGGCACCTCGGTCCTGGTCAACATCATCAACGCCCACGGCATGTTCCCCACCGAGAACTTCCGCCGCGGCGTGTTCAACGACGCCGAGGGCACCAGCGGCGAAAAGATCGCCGAAACGCTGCTGCAGCGCCAGAGCGCCTGCTTCAAGTGCCCGATCGGCTGCGGCCGCACCACCAAGACCCGCGAGCGCAGCGGCGAGGGGCCCGAGTACGAGACCGTGTGGGCCTTCGGCGCCCACCTGGGCGTCAGCGACCTCAACGCCATCACCGAGGCCAACTACGCCTGCAACGAGCTGGGGCTGGACACCATCACCATGGGCAGCACCATCGGCTGCGCCATGGAGCTGTGCGAAGCCGGCGCCTGGGACGCGGGCTTCGCTGGGGCGACGCCGGCAAGCTGCGCGCCCTGGTGGAGGACACCGCCTACGGGCGCGGCATCGGTGCGGAGCTCGGCCTGGGCTCGAAGCGCCTGGCGGCCAGGCACGGCCGCCCGGAGCTGGCCATGCAGGTCAAGGGCATGGAGATCCCCGCCTACGACCCGCGCGGCGCCCAGGGCATGGCCCTGTCCTACGCCACCTCCAACCGCGGCGGCTGCCACATGCGCGCCTACATGATCATGCCCGAGATCCTCGGCCACCCGGTCTTCCTCGACCGCTTCTCCACCGCCGGCAAGCCGGAGATCGTGGCCCTGTTCCAGGATATTTCCGCGGCCGTCGATTCGCTGGTCCTTTGCCGCTTCCTGCAGTTCGCCATGGGCGTTTCCACCTTCGCCGAGATGCTGCGCGTGGTCAGCGGCCTGGATTTCAGCGACGACGAGCTGATGACGGTCGGCCGGCGCATCTACACCCTGGAGCGGATGTACAACAACCGCGCCGGCTTCGGCCGCGCCGACGACACCCTGCCGCCGCGCTTCTTCCGGGAGGAATTCCAGACCGGGTCGTCGCGCCACCGCGTGGTGCGCCTGGAGGAAATGCTCGACCAACTATTACTCCGTGCGCGGCTGGGACGCCGCGGGCGCGCCGTCGGCGCGAACCCTGGCGGAGCTCGGGTTGTAACTTGTCCGGGAAGATCACGGTCAAGTTCTACGCGCTGCTGCGCCGGCGGCTGGGCGCGGCGGTGCTGGAGATCGAAGGCGACGGCCTGACCGTGGGCGAATTGCTGGGCCTGGCCGAGCGGCAATCCGGGCAACGCTTCCTGGACGAGCTGCTCGACCGGGAAAAGGGGATGCTCACCGGCACCATGATCCTGGTCAACGGCGAGAACGTCCGCCTGAAGCAGGGGCTGGAGACGCGGGTGAGGGCGGGCGACACGGTCGACCTCTTCTCCCCGGCCGGCGGCGGTTGAAGCGATAGCGAGGTAACATGGCAAGCGGCATGTATGAGATCATATCGAAAAAGCGGGACGGGCTGGAGCTGAGCCGGGAAGAGATCGCCTTCGTCATCGAAGGCTACGTCAAGGGCGATATCCCCGACTACCAGGTGGCGGCCTGGCTGATGGCCGTCTACATCCGCGGCCTCGCCGACCGCGAGCTGGCCGACCTGACCGAGATCATGCTCGACTCGGGCGACCGCATCGCCCTGGACGCGGTCGCCCGGCAAGAAGATCGACAAGCACAGCACCGGCGGCGTCGGCGACAAGATCAGCTTCGTGGTCGCCCCGCTGCTGGCCGCCTGCGGCGTGCGCGTGCCCATGCTCTCCGGCCGCGGCCTGGGCCATACCGGCGGCACCCTGGACAAGCTCGAGGCCATCCCGGGCATGAACGTCTTTCTCACCCCGGAAAAGTTCCGGGAGGTGCTGGCCGCGACCGGCATGGTCATCTGCGGCCAGACCGACAACATCGTGCCGGCCGACAAGAAGATCTACGCCCTGCGCGACGCCACCGCGACCGTCAGCTGCATCCCGCTCATCGCCTCCTCGATCATGAGCAAGAAGCTGGCCCTGGGCTCGGACGGCATCGTCCTCGACGTCAAGACCGGCAGCGGCGCCTTCATGAGGGAGGAAGCGGATTCCATCCGCCTGTGCCGCACCATGGTCGCCATCGGCACCAAGACCGGGCGCCCCTGCCTGGGGATCATTTCCAGCATGGACCAGCCCCTGGGCCGCGCCGTGGGCAACAGCCTGGAGATGATCGAGTCGTTCGAGGCGCTGAAAGGCCGGGGCCCCGCCGACGTCATGGAAGTGACCTTCGCCCTGGGCTGGTGCATGCTGCGCGCGGCGGGGAAGGAAATGGCGTACGCGCGGGCGGTGGAGATGTTCCAGCAGGCCATCGCCGCTGGACGCGCCCTGGAGGTGTTCCGGAGCTTCATCGCCGCCCAGGGAGGCAACCCCACGGCCTGCGACGATTATTCCCTGCTGCCGGCGGCGGCGCAACAGGTCGAGTTCCTGGCGCCGGCCTCGGGACATATCGCGCGCATCGACTCGTACGCGGTGGGCATGGCGGCCATCGATACGGGCGCCGGCCGTCGCAAAAAAGAGGACGCCATCGCCTACGGCAGCGGTTTCGTCTTCCACGCCAACGTCGGCGACAAGGTCGAGAAGGGGCAAAAGCTGGTGACCGTACACAGCGACCGCCCGCAGCAGACGCCGGCGGTCCTGGAGCGCCTGGCCCAGGCGATCGCGATCGGGCCGCGGCCCGTCGCCAGGCCGAAAATGGTCCTGCACCTGGTGGACAAGGACGGCGTCCACCCCTGGCCCCGATGAAACCCAAGGCCGGAAAATACAAAAGCATATTTTTCGACGCCGACGACACCCTGTTCGACTACCCGCAAGCCGAACGCGCGGCGCTGCTGGCCTGCCTCGGCGAGTTCGCCATAGCGGTGGATCCGGGCACCTTCATCGCCGCCTATCGCCGCCACAACCACGACGTCTGGCGGGAGTTCGAGCGCGGGGAGACGGACCAGGCCACGCTGCGCGTCGAGCGCTTCCGCCGGCTGGCGGCCGAGCTGGGGCTGAGCGGGCTGCCCCTGGAGAAGATCGGCGCGTTTTACCTGGAAGCGCTGGCCTGCCAGTCGCAGCTGCTGCCCGGGGCGCTGGAGCTGGTACGGGAACTGGCGAAACGCTTCCCGCTGGCGCTGGTGACCAACGGCATCGCCGCGGTGCAGAACAAGCGCTTCGCCGCCTCGCCCATCACCCCCTTTTTCCGCTCCATCGTCATTTCCGAGGAGGTGGGCATCGCCAAGCCCGACCCGCGCATCTTCCTCCCGGCATTGGCGACGCTCGGCGTGGAGGCGGCGGACGTCCTGTACGTCGGCGACAGCGTCACCTCGGACATGGCCGGGGCGCGCAACGCCGGCATGGACTTCTGCTGGCTCAACCCGAAAGGGCTCCCCTGCCCGGCGGGGCACGCCCCGGCATTCATCGTGCGCGAGATCTCGGAGATCCCGGGCTTGCTCACCCCGCCCGAATCGACAAGGAGACCGACATGCATCCCATCGAAAAACGCTCCCTGGAGCACAAGCCGTTCCACTGGCTCACCTTCCTGCTGGAGATGGTCATGATCGTTTTCAGCATCCTGCTGGCCCTGAACCTGGAGTCGTGGCGCGAGGGGCGCAAGGAACGGGAAATGGCACGCAGCGCCTTGCAAAACATCAGTTCCGAGATCCGGCAGAACCGGAAGACCTTGTCCACGGTGATCCCCATGCATCACAAATTCACCGCCGATCTGCAGAAAACGATAAGCAAGCTCAGCGAGCTGAAAAAATCCGGCGCCGACAAAGACAAGGGTCTGGGACTCAACTTCGAGCTGCGCCCGCCCCATCTCTACCAGGCCGCGTGGCAGACCATACTTTCCACCCAGTCGCTGAAAAAAACCGATTACCCGACCATCCTGGCCATCGCCGAGTTGTATGAAATTCAGCGCTGGATGTCGCTCATCGAGGAAAAGGTTCTGCAGGCGATGCTCGCTCCCGGAGCCTTCGAGGAGAAAAACGTAGAGCAATTTCTGACCATGGTATTCATGCTGTACTCGGACTATACGAAATTGGAAGAACGGCTGGTCGATCACTATGACCGCACGCTGAAAAGGATCGCCGCCAAGTTGCAGGAATAGGAAGCCCGGCCTGCGAAAAATATCCGGTTGACAATCGCCGTCCCGGGGATGAATAATTGGGCATATATGGAGGAATCATGAAAAAAACCGTTTGGCTGTTCGTCACGATAGCCGTTCTGGCCGGGTCGCTCGCGGGCCAGGACGTGGTGATCCGGGACAACTCTCCCTTCACCTACGCCTACCTGGAGTTCAAGGGTTCTTATGCGCAGATCCCCGACAAGGTCAGCGAATTCATGGGCGTCTTCTTCAAGCAGGGGCTGGCCCCGGTGGGCAATTTTTTCGGCATGTACCTGAATTCGCCGGGCGAGGTCAAGGAAGAGGACCTGCAGTGGCGGCTGGGCTTCCCCGTCGCCGCCGATGCCGCGGTGACGGCGCCGCTTTTGAAAGGCGAGTGCCGGGCCGTCAAGATGGCCGCCTACACCTATGTCGGCCCTTATGAAAAGGTCGGCGAAGCCTACGGCAAGGTGTTCGCCTTCATCGAGGCGCAGGGATACGAGCCGTCCGGGCCGACCATGGAGAAATACCTGGACATGGACCCCATGTCGGTCAAGCCGGAGGCGCTGCGCACCGAGATCAACGTGCCGGTGGAGAAGAAATAGCGCCGGAATTAACGACGGCGTAGGGGCGACCCGGCGGGTCGCCCCTGTTATTAAGATCTCATCCCTGGGCGACCCGCCGGTCGCCCCTACCTCACCCCAGCAATATGCCCGCCAGGGTGGCGGTCATCAGCGTGGCCAGCGAACCGCCGAGCACGGCCTTCAGGCCCAGCCCGGCGATGTCCTTCTTGCGGTGCGGCGCCATGGGCGAAATGCCGCCGATCTGGATGGCGATCGAGGAGAAGTTGGCGAAGCCGCACAGGGCGTAGGTGGCCATGGTGATGCCCTTGGGGCTCATGACCCCCTGCTTGATCAGGCCGACCAGGTCGATATAGCCGACGAATTCGTTCAGCACCACCTTGGTGCCCAGCAGGCTGCCGAAATGGAAGGCGTCGGCGACCGGCACGCCGATGCCGATGGCCAGGTAGCGCAAGACCACGCCGAAAACAAGCTGCAGTGAGAGCGGCATGCCGTAATGCGCTTTCAGGTAGGCGTTGACGTGGATCAGGTCGCCCACGCCGACGAACAGGTAGTTGATCAGGGCGATGCCGGCGATAAAGGCCAGCAGCATGGCGCCGACGTTCAGCGCCAGCTGCATGCCGTCGCCGGCGCCGGTGGCCGCCGCCTCGACGAAGTTGGAGGCGTTCTTCTCCACCTTCAGGCGCACCGTCCCCCGGGTCACGGGTATCTCGGTCTCGGGGAAGAGGATCTTGGCGATGACCAGCGAAGCGGGAGCGGCCATGACGCTGGCCGCCAGCAGCTGCACGGCGAAGCGCAGCTGGGCTTCGGCCAGCGGGATCTTCTGCACCTCGGCGAGGGCCTGGCCGAGCATCTGGATATAGGCGGCCATCACGCCGCCGGCGATGGTGGCCATGCCGCCGATCATGATGGTCAGGATCTCGGAATTGGTCATGGCGCCGATATAGGGCTTGATCAGCAGCGGCGCCTCGGTCTGGCCGACGAAGATGTTCGCCGTGTTGGAGAGCGACTCGGCGCCGCTGGTGCCCATGAGCTTGGCCATGAACCAGGCCATGCCCCTGACCACCGCCTGCAGGATGCCGAGGTAATAGAGCACGGAGGTCAGGGTGGCGACGAAAATGATCGTCGGCAGCACCTGGAAGGCGAAAAAGACGCCCAGGCTGTCGGGACCCGAGTTGACCGCCAGCCGGCCGAAAACGAACTTCGACCCCTCGGTGGTGAAGCCGAGCAGGCTGACCACGGCGCCGCCCAGCCAGGAGATGACCGCCTTGGGCCAGCCCAGCGGCCAGAACCAGGAGCGCAACTTGTCGCTGTAGAGGATGAAGACGGCGAACACGACCTGGATGAGGATGCCCATGCCCACCAGCCGCCAGCTGATGCGCCGGCGGTTATTGGAGAACAGGAAGGCGATGCCCAGGATCAGCAGAAGGCCCAATACTCCCCGGAGCAGCGAAATTGCGTTCATCGGTCACCTATCGTCAGGACCAGATTTTAAAAAACAATACTAGCCGCAGGAGCCTTCAAAGTCAAGAACGAGGTTCATTGTGATAAACGGCTGCATTTGGCAGGCGCAGCGACATTCCCCGGAACGCCTTGTGGACGTCGATTAGACGGCCATCGGTTCGCGGATGCCTCGGCGCTCCGCGAAAAAGTGGAGGGGAATGGCGCGAGAGCCTGCCACGTGCATTTTTTTCAAACTTATAGCGAGAACTGCCTCTCGATCGTCTCGTAATAATCGATGATCTGGTGGACGTATTCCCGCTTCTTGAGATAGGTGCCCGGGAAAAAGCTGCGCTTGAAGCCGTAGATGACGAAATTCTTCAATTCCTTGGGCGTGATGTGGAAGGCCTGGACCGCCTTGAGGATCTCGTCGGTCACCGTGGTCTGGGAAACCGTGCGGTTGTCGGTGCAGAAGGTGGCGGACAGCTTGGCCTTGCGCATGTGGCGGAAGGAGTGCTGCGCCAGGTCGCGGATGGCGGGGTTGGTCTGCAGGTTCGAGGTCAGGCAGACCTCGATGGTGATGCGCCGGTCGGCGATGAACTGCACCAGGTTGGCGACGTAGGCCTTCTTGTCCTTGATCTCCGGGCTCTTGATCATGTTGGCGTCGAAAAGGTAGACGGCGTGGCCGATGCGGTCGGCGTGCAGGTCGGTGATGGCCTGGAAGATGCTCTCCGGGCCGTAGGCCTCGCCGGCGTGCACGGTCTTCTTGAGGAAGTTCTTGTGGGCCAGGGCGTAGGCCTGGGCGTGGTCGCCGGCGGGATAGCCCGCCTCCGCGCCCGCCAGGTCGAAGCCGACGATGGGCAGCCCGAGCCGGGTCTTGGCCTCCACCGCCGAGCGCACCAGCTCCTGCGAGGCCAGGGAAAAGATCCACTTGCGCTCGGAGTGGGCGTGGACGTTGAGCAGGGAGTCGAAATACTCGGAAAACCCGAAGTCGAACATGCGCATGGCGCAGGCGATGATCCCGTACTCGAAGGGCGGCTCCTGGCCGCATTGCACCTCGGGGCGCGCGTTGAACTCGTTCTTGCCGCGGGCGAGGCCGCGGTCGAGCGCCGCCATGACGTCGATGCTGGACATGCGGGAGTTCTGGTGCAGCTGCGGCGCGAAGCGCACCTCGATGTAGCGCACCCCCTCGGCCTGGTTGTCCTGGACCAGTTCATAGCCCACCCGCTCCAGCGCTTCCGGGGTCTGCAGCACCGCCGTGGTGTAGGCGAACCCCTGCAGGTATTCGGTCAGGTCGGCGTACTTGTCCTTGAATACCAGGCGGCGCAGGCCGGCCTCGTCCCAGGCCGGCAGCTCGACCCCGTTCTGCCGCGCCAGGTCGATCAGGGTCGGCAGGCGCAGCGAGCCGTCCAGGTGCAGGTGCAGGTCGGTCTTGGGTATCTTTTCGATGAATTCCCTGGTGATCTTCATTCGTCCTTGCCCCCTAGCAGCAGCCGGGCGATCTCCGGCTTGTGGCGGCCGATCTCCTCGGGAGTGAGGCCGTTCAGTTCGTGGGGAAAGACAAGCCACTTGTCGGTCTCGTGGATGAAATACTCGGGCCGGCGCTCGGTGCGGTTGTTGCCCGGCTTGAAATAGACGGTGGCGATGCGGATGTCGTGCGGGGTGTTGCGCCGCGACATGGCGTTCAGCGAATCGATGATGGCCTTGATGCTCAAGCCCGTGTCGTAGACGTCGTCGACGATCAGCAGGCAGTGGCCGGCGTCGGCGTTCTTGACGATATAGTTCAACCCGTGGACCTGGATCTGCTTGCCGCGCTGCTCGATGCCTTCGTAGGAGGAGGTGCGGATGGCGATGTGGTCGCTGGCCACCCCGAAATGCTCGAGCAGCTCCTGGACGGCGATGCCCACCGGCGTGCCGCCGCGCCAGATGCCGACGATGAAATCGGGCTTGAAAGCGCTGGCCAGCACCTTCAGCCCCAAGGCGGAACGAATCCTCGAGCAGCTCCTGGGCGCTGATGAATTGTTTTTCAGCCATGGCGTTTCCCCTCGTTTGCGTTGACGGTCATTTTCCTACCTCCCGCGCAGGCGCTGGCGGATCATGGTCACGACCATGGCGGTCGAGACCGGGTTATGGCCCTCGGGGATGATGATGTCGGCATACTTGCGGCTGGGCTCGACAAAGGCGATGTGCATGGGCCGCACCGTCCCCAGGTACTGGCCGATCACCGATTCCATGCTGCGCTGGCGCTCCTGGATGTCGCGCTTCAGGCGGCGGATGAAGCGCAGGTCGCTGTCGGTGTCGACGAAGATCTTGACGTCCATCAGGTCGCGCAGGGCCTGCTCGCAGAAGATCAGGATGCCTTCGATGATGATCACCTTGGCCGGCTGCTTGGCGATGCCTTCCTTCAGGCGCGCGTGGGTGGAAAAGTCGTAGACCGGCATCTCGATCCGGCGACCGGCGATCAATTCCTCCAGGTGGCGCACCATCAGGTCGGTCTCCAGGGAGGCGGGATGGTCGAAATTGATCTTGGCGCGCTCCGCCAGCGGCAGGTGGCTGGCGTCCCTGTAGTAGGCGTCATGCTGGATCATCACCATCTGCGGGTGGTTGATGCTGTCCATGATGGCGTTGGCGATGGTGGTCTTGCCTGAGGCGGTGCCGCCGGCCACCCCGATGATCAACGGCTTTCTCTTCATGGGCGGATGGTAGCACATCGCCCAGGGCGAGTCAAAACCGCGCGCCGCCCGCGGCGGCGGATTCAAATTTTCCGGTTTTAATTCAAAAAATATTTTTTTCATGCTTGATTTTTTCTTTTTTGCTATAATGTTTCTTTCATAATAATCGTAAAAAAAAAGGAGGACCTATTTCATGAAAAGAATGTGGATCACAGTCATGCTGTGCTGCTTCATTCTTCCCGGGCTGCTCAGCGCCCAGGGAGTGACAAGCTCAGCCTTCAACGGCCTGGTCACCGACAATGACGGCAACCCGATCGTCGGAGCCACCGTCACGGCACTGCACGTGCCGACCGGCACCGTCTACACCGCCGTCACCCGCATGGATGGCCTTTTCAACATCCCGGCGGTCAAGGTCGGCGGCCCCTACAAGGTCACGGTCAGCATGGAGCCCTTCAAGCCCCAGGAAGTGACGGGCATCACCCTGAAACTGGGCGAAGACCGCAATATCAAGTTCAAACTGGCGCTGGAAACCATCGCCGAGCAGATCACGGTCGTCGCCTCCAACCCGATCATCTCCGAGTCGCGCACCGGGGCCGCCCAGAACGTCTCCACCGGCATCATCGAGAGCATGCCGTCGATCGGCCGTTCGTTCGATGACTATGCCCGCCTGGCCCCCCAGGTCGACGCGCGCGGCGGCGGCGCCTTCTCGGCCGCCGGCAGAAGCAACAAATACAACAGCATCCAGATCGACGGCGCCGTGAACAACGACCTGTTCGGCCTTTCGGGCAGCGGCACGCCGGGTCTGTCCGCGCCGATCTCGCTGGACGCCGTGCAGGAGTTCCAGCTGGTCATCGCCCCCTACGACGTCCGCCAGGGCGGCTTCACCGGCAGCAGCCTGAACGCCATCACCCGCAGCGGCACCAACATGTTCTCCGGTTCGGCTTATTATTTCGGCCGCAACCAGGATTTCGTGGGCAAGGGGCCCGACGATACCAAATACGGGAAGTTCTGCGAGAAGCAGTACGGCTTCCGCGTGGGCGGCCCGATCTTCAAGGACAAGCTTTTCTTCTTTGTCAGCGGCGAGATCGGCGACCGCAGCAGCCCGCCCAACTTCATCATCGACGACAGCGGCACGTCCAACGACTTCGGCGGCAACAGCATCACCAAGGCCGACGCCGACCGCTTCGTCAGCATCCTGAAGAACAAGTACGGCTACGACCCGGGCGGCTACGGCGCCGGCTACAAGGACCTGGCTTCGGACAACGCCAAGATCTTCGTGCGCCTGGACTACAACATCAGCGACAAGCACCGCCTGACCCTGCGCCACAACTACGTTTCCGGCAACCAGGTCAACAACCCCTCCAAGGCCTCCAGCTACGTTTTCCCCTTCGCTGACGATTATTACAAGCTGACCAACAAAACCAACTCCACCGTCGCCCAGTTGAACAGCACCCTGGGCAACAACCTGTTCAACGAACTGACCCTGAACTACACGACCATCCGCGACAATCGCGCCGTCGGCGACACCTTTTCCCGCAAGTGAACGTGGCCATCGCCGGCGGCTACCGCTTCACGGCCGGCACCGAGCAGTACTCGGGCGCCAACGGCCTGAACCAGGACATCCTCGAAATCACCGACAACCTGACCTGGTACAAGGGCAAGCACACCTTCACCATCGGCACCCACAACGAATTCTTCGATTTCGCCAACCTCTACATCCGCAACTACTACGGCTACTGGGAATTCAACAGCCTGAACGACTTCGAGATCGGCAAGGCCGCCCGTTACTACCACGATTTCATCACCGTCGATCCCAAGCAGAAGTGGTGGGCCAAGTTCGGCGTCATGCAGCTGGGCGGCTACGTCGGCGACAACTGGGCCGTGCTGCCCAACCTCTCCCTGACCCTGGGCCTGCGCCTCGACGTGCCGATCATCAGCGACAAGCCGACCGCCAACCCCAAGGTCGAACAGATCTACGGCATCAAGACCGACCAGGCGGCTTCCGGCAACCTGCTGTTCTCGCCCCGCGTCGGCTTCAACTGGGACGTTTTCAAGGATAAAAGGACCCAGGTCCGCGGCGGCGTCGGCATCTTCTCCGGCCGCACCCCCTATGTCTGGATCTCCAACCAGTTCTCCAACACCGGCATCGATTTCACCCGCTTTGACCTGAAAAACCCCACGTTCAGCTTCGTCGCAGACCCGTTGAACCAACCCGAGTCGGGCCCCGGCCTGGTATCGGGCATCAGCGAAGTCGACATCATCAACAAGGACTTCACCTACCCGCAGGTGCTGCGCACCAACCTGGCGGTCGACCATGAGCTGCCCATGGGCATCATCGGCACCCTGGAGTTCATCTATTCCAGGAACATCAACGAGATCCTCTACCAGAACCTGAACCTGCGCCCCACCGGCGTCACCGGCATCGGCGGCCGCATCATGTACGCCCGCGACATCTCCAAGTCGTTCAATGACGTCATCTACCTGACCAACACCACCAAGGGCTACCAGTACAGCCTGTCGGTCCAGCTGCAGAAGAGCTTCAACAAGAATTCCTGGGCCAACTTCTCCTACACCTACGGCCAGGCCAAGGACGTCAACTCCGGCACCTCTTCGCAGGCCGCCTCCAACTTCGGCTACAACCCCATCCGCTTCAACCCCAACGACCCCGAGCTCACCTGGTCCAACTACGACGTGCGCCACCGCATCGGCGCCGCCGTCTCCTACACCTTCAACTTCCTCAAGAACGCCCCGACCTCCATCGGCCTGTTCTACGGCGGCCGCTCGGGTCGCCCCTACGCCACGACCTACAATTACTTTGACGCCAACGGCGACGCCGCCGCGGGCAACGACCTGGTCTACGTTCCGGCCTCCATCAACGAGGTCGTCATGGTCGATTCCCGAGGCAACGTCCTGGCCGACCAGAACACGGCCTGGAACAACTTCAACGACTATATCGAGGGCGACCCCGGCCTGAAAGACTTCCGCGGCCAGATCGTGCCCCGCAACTCCAGCCGCGAGCCCTGGCTCCACGCCCTCGACGCCCGCCTGGCCCAGGACATCCCCGTCCCCGGCCTGAAGGACCACCGCCTGCAAATCACCCTGGACGTCGTCAACCTGCTCAACCTCTTCAATAAGGACTGGGGCAAATCCTGGTACGTCAGCAACCAGAACGACACACCCTGGACCCTGAACGGCATCACCACCGACGGCAAGCAGAAGGTCAACTTCAGCCCCCGCAATCGCTACTCCCTCAGCCAGCTCGGTTCACGCTGGCAGATGCAGCTCGGCCTGCGCTACTCGTTCAACTAAAGGACGAGCAGGATTTAGAAAGTAATAAAAAACCCCGGCCCCGCGGCCGGGGTTTTTTTTGCACTCGGACTAACGTGAAGCGTGACAGCGTGAAGCGTGACGAGTAAGAGCATAAAATCCAAGCACCAAAATCCAAATTCCAAATAAATGCAAGTTCAAATTCCAATGTCCCAAAGAAGGCACATCTATTCCTTCACTTTTGGCTTTATCTTCCCTTCTGCCTTATCCTGTGCTTGTCTTTGACTTCTATCTTCAGTCTTGCAGAGTCCGCCGTCTGCCGTAACCGTACGCCAGTTCAGGTCATTCTGGAATGACGAGCTCCAGCAGCTTGATGAAATCGTCCTTCACCCGCGCCGCCGTCTCCGTGACCTCGCGGTGGCTCAGCGGCTGGGCGGAGATGCCGGCGGCCAGGTTGGTGACGCAGGAGACGCCGGCCACGCGCACGCCCATGTGGCGGGCGCAGATGGCCTCGGGCACCGTGGACATGCCCACGGCGTCGGCTCCCAGCGCCGCCAGCATGCGGATCTCCGCCGGCGTCTCGTAGGAGGGGCCGCTCAGGGCCAGGTAGACCCCGCGCCGGGCGGCGAGCCCGATCTCTTTCTGGGCGGCGGCGATGACCTCCTGGAACCCCGGGTCGTAGACGGCGCTCATGTCGGGGAAGCGCGGCCCCAGGCGCTCGTCGTTGGCGCCGCGCAGCGGGTTGACGCCCATCAGGTTGATGTGGTCGCGGATGATCATCAGGTCGCCGGGCCGCAGCTCCCGGCCGATGCCGCCGGCGGCGTTGGTCAGCAGCAGGCTTTGCACGCCCAGCTTGCCCAGGACGCGCACCGGGAAAACGACGTCGCTGATGTCGTGCCCTTCGTAGTAATGGTAGCGCCCCTGCAGGACCGCGACCGGCGTGCCGCCGACGGTGCCGAGCACCAGGCGGCCGGCGTGGCCGGCCACGCTCACTTTCTGGAAATGGGGGATGCCGGCGTACTCGATGACCGTCCGTTCCGCCACCCGGTCGGCGAACTCCCCCAGGCCCGAACCCAGGACCACCCCGACCTTCGGCAGCAGCGGCGATTTCGCCTTGATGAACGCCACCGCCTCCATGATCTTTTCGTAGGTTTCCATACAGCCTCCTGGGATCCGGCCGAAACCTATCATAGGTGCCGGGGAATGTCAAAACAGGCGGCTTGCAGCGAAAAGAAGGTAATGGCCTAGTCTTCAACTTCGAACTTCGAACATCGAACTTCGAACCTGCCGCCGAAATTATTTGGGCTGATTTTTCGTTTGAATGATTTCGGCGGCTATACTAATGGCGATCTCCTCGGGCGTATGGCTGTGGATGGGCAGGCCGACCGGGGCGTGGACCCTTTTCAAACGGGCGGCGGCGACCCCCTGTTTCTTCAGGCTGGCGAAGATCTGGGCGATCTTGGCCGGGCTGCCCAGCATGCCCAGGTAGCGCATTTTTTTCCCGGCCAACTGCCTGAGGACCAACTCGTCGGCCTGGTGGCCGAAGGTCATGATCACCGCGTAATCCCCGCCGCCCGAGCCGAAAAACGTGCCGATATTCTTGTAATTGACCACGTGCTTTTCCTGGGCGAAGGTGTTGGCGTCCATGGTCTCCAGCCCCTCGCGGTCGTCCAAAACCCGGACGTGAAAATCGAGGCCGTCCATGACCCGCGACAGGGCCAGGCCCACGTGGCCGCCGCCGATGATGGTCACGGACGGGCGCAGGCCGGCCTGCTCAGCGTAGAGCCAGTCTTCATGCGAGCGGCTGCTGAAACGGACGGCGGCGGCCTGCTTTTTCCCGGGCTGGAAATCCATGCCTTTGGGGGTGACCTGCAGCCGGCCGGGGCGGTTGCGCTTCAGGGAGAAGAGCAGCGAATCCACAGCGCCGGCGTCCCGCTTGCCCAGCGGCAGCATGGCGACCCGCTGCCAGCCTGAGCAGATCCCGCCCGAGTTGCGGGCGGCCGGGCGCTTCCCCGCCGCCCCCTCGTGGTGCAACAGCCTCAACAGCCGCGGCCGCACGCCGCCGCGGGCCAGCTGGCCGGCGGCGTCCCCGGCGAGCTCGCGCTCCATGATGCCGCCGCCGATGGTGCCGCGGCTTAGGCCGGAAGCGGTGACGGCCATCTTGAACCCGGCCCGGCCGGGCGACGAGCCGCCGCTTTCGACCACCAGCAGCAGCATCAGCGGTTCGCCGGCTTGCAGGTTCTCATGGACGAATTCCCAGAACAGCATGTTATTCATCGTCGCTCCCGGCGCGCAGAATGGCGTCCAATTCAGCGAAATCCTCCATTTCGTCCAGGTCGGCCAGGATGCCCGGGTCGTTCACCTCGATGGTCTCGAAGCCCTGGCGCTGGACGAACGCACCCAGGCTGGAGGCGGCGGCTTCGGCCAGGATGGCGGGGATCAGCGAGCTCGAAAACAGCACCGGGTGGCCGCGGCGGCCGCCGCAGGCGGGCACGACGATGTCGCCGGGGGCGCCCCCCCGAGGGGACGCCGCGGACAAGCCGCCGGCAGCCCCCCATGGGGACGCCGCGGGCGAGCCGACGGCAGCCAGGAGTTTCCGGTAGACCGCGGCCCTGACCAGGGGCATGTCGCCGGGGAGCAGGAAGAAGCGCGGGGCGCGCACGCGGGCGACGCCGGCCTGCACCGAGGTGAGCATCCCCGAGGCGAATTTCTCGTTCACGACCAGCTCGACCCCGGGACGGCCGTCCAGCAGGCGGCGGATCCTTTCCGCCTGCGAACCGGAGACGACGATGACCCGCCGGCAGACCAGGGCCATCGCCTCCAGGCTCCAGGCCAGCAGGGGCTTGCCGGCGAGAGCGGCATCCATCTTGAAGGTCCCGGCCCGGCTGGAGAGGCCGGCGGCCAGCAGCACGCCGTCAACGTCCGGCTTCATCGCCCCTCCCGCGCCGGCCCCGCGCCAGGTACGCCCCCGGCCCCGGGTCGGCGGCGAACCGGCCGTCCTCGACCACCGGCGTCCCGCCCCGGATGACGACGCGCGGGCCGCCGTGAAGCTGCAGCCCCTCGTAGACGGTGTGGTCGCAGCGCTGCCATTGCCGCGCCGCCGCGACCGTGCTTTTGATCTCCGGGTCCCAGACGACCAGGTCGGCGTCACTGCCGGCGCGGATCGTCCCCTTGCGCGGGTATAGCCCGAAGATCTTCGCCGCCTTGGTGGAGACCAGGTCGACGAAACGGGCCAGCGATATTTTCCCCGCGCGCACCCCGAACGTGTAGAGCAGGGCGAGGCGGTACTCGATGCCGCCGACGCCGCCGGGGATCCTCGTGAAATCGCTGGCGGCGAACCTGCTTTTTTGCGCTGCGGAGAACGGGCAGTGGTCGCTGGCCAGGGTTTGGACGACGCCCGAGGCCAGCGCCTCCCACAAGGCCATCCGGTGCTCCGCGGCGCGCAGGGGCGGGCTCATGACGAAGGCGGCCGCGGCGGCCGGGGTCGCCCTGGTAACGGCTTTCGTCGAGAAGCAAGTACTGCGGGCAGGACTCGGCGATCGCCGCCTGCCCGGCCTGCCGCGCCGCGCCGACCGCCTCGATCCCCTGGCGGGTCGAGACGTGGACGACGTAGAGGGGAACGCCCGCCAGTCGCGCCATGAGCAGGGCCCGGCGCACGGCGTCGCCCTCCACCTCCGCCGGCCGGGAGAGCGGGTGACTGGCGGCCGTGCCCTGCCCCCGGGCCAGCAATTTTTCCTGCAGGTAGGAGACCATCTCGCCGCTCTCGGCGTGGACCATGGCCAGGAAGTTCAGCCGGCGCGCCAGCGTCCAGGACGGCGAGGAATTCGCCGTCGTCCAGGCCGATGGTCTCCTTGTAGGCCAGGTAGGTCTTGACCGACAGGATGCCCTCCCGAAGGCAGCAGGTTTCCAGCTCGGGCAGCCGCTTGGCGTCCCAGGCGGTCACGCTCATGTGCAGCCCGTAGTCGCAGAGCGACCCGGCGGCGGCCGCTTTCCTGGCCGCCAGCGCGGCCAGCAGCGACTCGCCGCGCGCCGGCGTGACGAAATCGAGGATGGTGGTCGTGCCGCCGGCCAGGGCGGCCCGGCTGCCCGAGGCGAAATTGTCGCTCGAGGTGCCGTTGGCGGTTTCCAGCTCCAGGTGGACGTGGGGGTCGACGCCGCCGGGAAAGACGTGGCAGCCCGCTGCGTCGATGACGCGGCCGGGCGCCGCGGCTATTTTTTTTTCGACGGCGACGATCGTGCCGCCCTCGATCAGGATGTCGCCGGCGAAGCTGCGGCCGTCGGAAACGATCGTCCCGGCGCGTACCAGTATCCCGGACATGTCAGGAGAGATTTTTCAGCAGGCCGGTGCGCTCGTTGAAATCCCGGATCATCTCGTCCCAGCGCTCCACCTGGCCGAAGATGCGCGGCCAGAGCTGACGGTCCTGCCACAGGCGGTTCAGGTCGGCGATCTCCTTTCCCTGCTGCTCGACCCAGGTGAAGTACTTCAGGTTATGCAGGCCTTGCGGTCGCCGTGGGTGAGCTCCTTGAATGGTCCTCGTTCTGGCCCCACAGGCAGCGCTCGAGGTCGCAGGCGGCCTGCAGGGAAGTGTAGGGGCCGCGCTCCGCGCGCAGCTCCTCCAGGCGCGAGGCGTACAGGGCCGTGGAATCGGTCAGCGGCGCGAAGATGACGTCGTCGCCCGCTCATTTCGAAGTACTTCGCGGCCTTGATCGCCGCCAGGACGTTGGCAGATGCCGGAGATGCCCAGAAGCGGCAGCTGCATCGACCTGCCCGGGGTCCATGCCCAGGGCGGCCAGGCGCTCCCTGCCGGCGGGCTCGTTGAAGAGCCGCAACAGGCGCATGCAGTCCTCGTCGTCGATGGCGGCCACCATGTCGGTGTTGCGCACGTTGTGCACCCAGGGGACGTGCTTGTCGCCGATGCCCTCGATGCGGTGGGCGCCGAAGCCGTTCTGCAGCAGGGTGGGGCACTGCTGCGCCTCGGTGGCCACGACCTTGAGCTGCGGGGAAGCGGCCGCGCAGGTAGTCGCCGGCGGCGATGGTGCCGGCCGAGCCGGTCGACGAGACGTAGGCGCCGAGGGCGGAGGCGGGTCCGGCGATGGCGCGGAAGACCTCCTCGACGGCGCCGCCGGTCATTGTGATAGTGCCAGCAGGAGTTGCCGAACTCCTCGAACTGGTTGAAGATGACGCAGTCGGGCCGCGGTGGCTGCGGATCTCCCAGCACTTGTCGTAAATCTCCTTGACGTTGGACTCGGTGCCGGGCGTGGCGATGACCTCGCGCGCCGATCGCCGGCGAGCCACTCGAAGCGCTCGCGGCTCATGCCCTCGGGCAGGATGGCGACCGCCGTGCAGCCCAGCAGGGCGCAATCGAAGGCGCCGCCGCGGCAGTAGTTCCCGGTCGAGGGCCAGACCGCCTTGTGGTAGGTGGGGTCGAACTGGCCGCTGACCAGGCGCGGCACCAGGCAGCCGAAGGCGGCGCCGACCTTGTGGGCGCCGGTGGGGAACCACTTGCCGATGAGCAGCACGATGCGCGCCTCGACCCCGGTCAGCGCCGCGGGAAGCTCCAGGAAATTGACGCCGCTGAAGAGGCCGCCCTTCTCCCTGGGCTCGTTCTTCCAGGTGATGCGGAAAAGGTTGAGCGGGTGCAGGTCCCAGAGGCCGATGGCCGCGCAGCTTGTCCTTGATCTTGCCGGGGATGCGCTGCGGGTCGCGCTGTTCGGCGAACGTGGGCAGGATGATGCCGCGGCTGCGGAAATGGGCGACGGCCCTGTCCAGCACGGCCGGATCGACGACACGGTCGGTGATCGGGATCATAAAGGCTCCTTCGCGCCATTTTCACGCATAAGAGCTTGGCTGTCAAGCAGCGATCCAAGTGACAAGTAACAAGTAACGAGTGACGAGGAACCGCAATTCGACGATCGTCATAAGGAACGAAACGGCGCCGGTTATGGCTCGCAAATCTTTCTATTAAAACGGGCAAAATCCATGTAAAGCTCATTGAGAGCAATTCCTTGTCACTTGTCACTCTTCACTTGTCACCGATATGGTATAATTAATTATGGCAGAAATCACCTTGACCCTGCCCGACGGTACATCACTGGAAGCGGCGCCCGGCCAGAATCTTCACGAGCTCTCACACGGGGCTAGCGGGCTGGTCCTGGGCGCCAAGCTGGATCACCGCCTGGTGCCGCTCGACACGGCGCCGCAGGCCGACGCCCGGCTGGAATGGGTGACCTACGCGGAGAAGGCCGGCCTGGAGATCTACCAGCGCAGCGCCTCCTTCATCCTGAACATGGCCGTGTCCGAGCTGTACCACAACACGCGCCTGGTCATCGGCCACTCGATCTCCAACGGCTTTTATTACGACTTCTTCTGCGGCATCCCCGTCACCCAGGAGCTGCTCAGCGAGATCACGGTCCGCATGCGCGAAATCAGCGCCCGCGACCTGCCGTTCCAGCGCCGGCGGCTGCCCCGCGAGGAAGCCATCCTCTATTTTGCCGGGCGCGGCATGAGCGACAGCCGGCGCCTGGTCGAGAACTCGGCCATCGCGGAAGCGCAGGTCTACGAGTGCGGGAAATTCGCCAACCTGGAGATCTACCCCCTGGCCTACTCCACCGGCGCCGTATCGCGCTTCGAGCTGAAATCCTACAGCCCGGGCTTCGTCATCCTCTTCCCCGAGCAGGAGGATTTCACGGTCAACAGCAACATCGGCAAGACGCGCAAGCTCTTCCAGATCTACCAGGAGAGCAAGAACTGGGGCAAGATCCTCGGGGTCAGCGACGTGGGCCGCCTGGACCAGATCGTGGCCCGGGGCGACATTTCCGAGATCATCAAGGTGGCCGAGGCCCTGCACGAGAAGAAGATCGCCCGCATCGCCGACACGATCACCAACCGCCGCGACGACCTGCACCTGGTGCTGGTCACCGGCCCTTCAGCGGCGGGCAAGACCACGTTCAGCAAGCGCCTGTCGGCGCAACTGCAGGTCAACGGCATCCGGCCGCTGGCCCTGTCCATGGACAATTATTTCGTCGACCGCGAGGCATGCCCGTGCGACGAGAGCGGCGAGTTCGACTTCGAGGCGCTGGGCGCCCTGGACCTCGACCTGTTCAACAGCCACCTGGCCGACCTGCTCGAGGGCCGCGAAGTGGCCGTCCCCAGGTTCGATTTCGAGACGGGCAAGCGCGCCGCCGGCCACCGCCTGATGTGGCTCGAGGACGACCAGATGCTGCTGGTCGAGGGCATCCACGCCCTGAACCCCAGGATCAGCGCCTCGGTGCTCGAGCAGCACAAGTTCCGCATCTACATCTCGGCCCTGACCCAGCTGACCATCAACGACCACAGCCGCATCTCGACCACCGACACGCGCATCCTGCGGCGCATGGTCCGCGACAGCCGTTACCGCAACTACAGCGCCGCCCAGACCCTGAAGCGCTTCCCCTCGGTGATCCGCGGCGAACGGCGCAACACCTTCCCCTTCCAGGAGAACGCCGACGTCATGTTCAACTCGGCGCTGGCCTACGAGCTGGCGGTGCTCAAGGACATGGCCGTGCCGCTGCTGGAAAAGATCCCCGCCGCCGACGACGCCTACACCGAGGCGCAGCGGCTGCTGACCTTCCTGATGCTCTTCCGGGCGGTCGCGCCCGACGAAGTCCCGCCCACGTCCATCCTGCGCGAATTCATCGGCGGCTCGAGCTTCCGCTATTAGGCCGTCGCGGCCAGCTTGCGCCACAGCTTGGCGGCGCCGGCGCGGGTCAGGGCCAGCACCTCTTCCTCGTCGACCGTCATGACCCGGCGGTTCTCCACGATCAGCCTGCCGCGGGCGATGACGCTGTCGACGTGGCGCGAGCCCAGACCGTAAAAAAAATGGCCCAGAAAATTCTCCTCGTTCACCGGCGTGGGCGAAGGATAGTCCAGTACCACCAGGTTGTTCTCGCCGTCGCCGGCGAAGCCGTTCTCCTGCAGGTAGTCGTGGACGCGGCGCAGGCGGCTGTAGACGTCGGCCAGGCCGACGCGCTCGGGATCGATGCCGTTGAAATAGGCGGCCTGCGCCGATTTCAGCATGTCGGAGTGCATGCCGTCGGTGCCGAGCATGATGCGGCTGCTCAGGCCCTCGCCGCTGAAGGCCCCGACGCGGTTGTTCAGGTTGCTCTCCATGTTCTCGGCCAGCCACGCCGGCGAGCCCTTCAGGATGGCCCGCTCCTCGCGGTCCAGGTGCAGGCCGTGCGCCAGGATGGTGCGCGGGAACTCCAGCACGCCCGCCTCCTTGAGGCGCTCCACCACCCGGCAGCCGTAAAGGGAAAAGGTCGTCTCCTGGTCGATGGCGTCCTCGGCGACATGGACATGGATGCCCGAGAGGTACTTCCGGGCCAGGAGCACGGCCTCGGAGAGGAGCTCGTCGCCGACGGTGAACGAGGCGTGCAGCCCCACCAGGCAGGGCTTGCCGGCGGCCAGGCGGTTGCCGGTCTCCGCCAATCCCTTGTCGCTGCTTGCCGGACCGTCGCGGTCGGAAAGCTCCAGGCAGGGCAGGACGCCGATGCCCACTTCCTCGAAGGCGCCGGATATGGCGTCGAGCGAGCCCTCGACGGCGTTCGGCGAGGAGTGGTGGTCGATGACGAAGGTGACGCCGTTGCGGGCGCACTCGAGCGCCGTCGCCAGCGCCGACAGCAACACCAGCTCGGGATCGAGCGCGCGGTCCAGCTTCCACCATACGTGCTCCAGCTTCTGGTGGAAGTCGGTGGGCGCCGGCGCCGGCGCCGGCATGCCCAGCGCCAGCGCCGAATAGGCGTGATGGTGGCCGCAGGCAAACGAGCGGGTCACCAGCTTGCCGCGGCAGTCCAGCACCCGGTCGCCCGCCGGCCGGTCGGCGGCGGCGGGGATGGCGCCGACGAAGCTCATGCCTCCGTGCTCGCCGCTTTCCACCCGGATGTGGCCGGCGGTGAATTTCAGCGTCCGCCAGTCTACGTGCAGGGCGTCGCGCAGATAGAGGCTCATTTTTTTCTCTCCCGCTTTTTCATGGGCAGCTCGAAGCGGCGCACGCCGTCGAAGCGGCAGAGGGCGTTCGCCACCGCGGCGGCCGTCGGCACCAGGCCGATCTCGCCCACCCCCTTGGCGCCGTAGGGGCCGTGCTCGTCGGCGACCTCGATCCCCAGCACATGGATGGGCGGCACCTGGTGCGCCCTGAGCAGCCCGAGGTCGGCCAGGCGGTCGCTGGCGGGCAAACCGGCGCGCAGGGGCAGGTCCTCGCTCAGGGCGTAGCCCAGCCCCATCACCACCGCCCCCTGGATCTGCCCGGCAAACAAGGTGGGGTTGACGATCCGCCCCGCGTCGTGGGCGGCGTGGATCGCGGCGATCTCCCCGTTTTCATCGAGCACCACCAGCTGGCTGGCATAGCCGTAGGAATAATGGGTGACGGTCCGCTCGCCGGGCTGCGGCGTCGTCGTCCAGTCGCAGCGCCAGCGCCCCTCGTAGACCTTGCCGACCAGCTCCGCCAGCGGCCGGCTCTTCAGGTCCAGCTTCAGGGCGGCGCAGGCGGCGATCAGGGCGTTGCCCACCAGCGAGGTGGCGCGGGACGCCGTGGTCATGCCGCTGCGCGCCCCGGAGGCGGTGTCGACGCGGACCTCCATGAGCTTCGGGTCCAGGCCGGTCTCCTGGCAGACCACCTGGCGGGCGACGGTGTGCACCCCCTGTCCCATCTCGGTCCAGCCGTGGTGGATGACCACCTTCGCCGGGGCGACGATCTCGATCTTGACATGGGAGTCGTCCACCATGCCGTTGCCGATGCCGGTGTTCTTGATGCCGCAGGCCAGCCCAGCCGTCCGGGCCTTGTAAAACTCGTCGCGCAGGGCGAGCAGGGTGGCGCGCACGCCGACACCGGCGCGCAGGACCTGGCCGGTCGCGGTCATGCGACCCTCGGCGAGGGCATTGTCGTAGCGGAACTGCCAGCGGTCGAAGCCCCCCTTCTCGCATAGCATGTCGACGCAGCTCTCCATGGCGAACGTGACCTGGTTGACGCCGAAGCCGCGCATGGCGCCGCAGGGGAGGTTGTTGGTATAGATCGTCTTGGCTTCGATGTCGACGGCCGGCAGGTGGTAGGCGCCGGAGGCGTGGCCGGCGGCGCGCTCCAGCACCTTGGTCCCCACCGAGGCGTAGGCGCCGGTATCGCCGACGATGCGCGCCCGCAGCGCCGTCAGCATGCCCCGCCGGTCGCAGCCCAGGGCGTATTCCATGATGAAGGGGTGGCGCTTGGGGTGCATGCGCAGCGACTCGGGACGGCTCAGGCGCACGCGCACCGGTTTTTGCAGCAGCAGGGCGAAGAGGGAGGCATGGCCCTGGACAGTGATGTCCTCCTTGCCGCCGAAGCCGCCCCCATTGGCCACCTGGAAGACGCGCACGTTTTCTTCGGCCAGGCCCAGCAGCGAGGCCACCTGGCGCCGGTCCTCGTAGACCCCCTGCCCCTGCGAATAGAGGCGCACGCCTGCTCCTTCCGGCAGGGCGACCGCCGCCTCGGTCTCCAGGAAGGCGTGCTCGATCACCTGCGTGCGGAACACGCCGGAAGCGGTGAAGCTCGACCCGGCCAGTATTTCGTCGACAGCGCCCCCGCGGCGGATGACGCAGGTTTCCAGCAGGTTGCCTTTTTCATGGACGCGGACGGGGCTGCTCTCCGCGAGCCGGACGTCGGTCAACGGCTCCAGGACCTCGTACTCCACCCGCACGGCGCCGGCGGCGGCGCGGGCGGCGGCCTCGCTGGCGGCGACGACGCCGGCCAGGACGTCGGCGCCGCTGCGGCTGGTCTCGCCGACGGCGAGCATCAGCGGCCAGTCGGCGACGATCAGCCCGCTGTAGCGGTTCCCGGGGATGTCGCCGGCCGTGAACACCCGCAGCACCCCGGGCATTTTTCCCGCCGCGCTGGTATCGATACGCATGATCCTGGCCCGGGCGTGGTCGCAGAATCTCAGGGCGCCGAAGACCATGCCGGGGATGCGCAGGTCGGCGAGGAACGGCCGGCGGCCGGTCGCAGTCTCCCAGGCCTCGTATTTCTCCTGGCGGCCGCCGACGCCCTGGTTCGGGTCGGGCGGCTCGGGCGTGCCGCCGGCCAGCATCGCGGCGGCGCGCTCGATGGCCTCGACGATCTTGACGTAGCCGGTGCAGCGGCAGAGGTTCAGCTTCAGGGCGGCCAGTATCTCCGGGCGGGAGGGGCGGGGATTTTCCTGGAGCAGGATCTTGGCGCGCATCAGGAAACCGGGCGAGCAGAAGCCGCACTGCACGGCGCCCTGCGCGGCGAACGCGTCGCCCAGGAGACGGCGCAGGGGCCCGGGCAGGCCTTCCAGGGTGACGACCCGGCCGCCGGCGACCTTTTTCATGCGCGTGACGCAGGCCAGCGCCGGCCGGCCGTTCAGCTCGACCATGCAGGCGCCGCAGGCGCCCTGCCCGGAGCAGCCGTCCTTGGCCGCGACCAGTCCCGCTTCATTGCGCAGGAAGTCGAGCAGCGAGAGGTTTTCATCGCCGGAATAGTCCAGCGGGTCGCCGTTGAGCTGGAATTGGATCATGAATAATTATACCATATAGCAAATAGACCCCGAATTATATTACAATCCATTTCATGCTTGACAATATTCCCATGACGAAGCTGAAGGGCCCGCTCAGGAAACTGCGAAAGATCGTCGCCGCGGGGCCGGCGAACCGCTCGCTGCGGAAAGGGGCACTGGCCGCGCTGGGGATCGTGCTGCTCCTGGGCGCGGGGTTCTTTTCCCTGCGCAACCCGGCCTTGCGCGGCATCCTGGACGGCAAGCTCCGCTCCTTCCGCCAAAGCCACCCGGGCACGGTCGTGGAGATCGGCGCGGCGAGATTCGCCGGGCTCGGCCGCATCGAACTGGAGAACATCGTCTTTCGCTCCGACGCCGGGACCTACGCCATGGGCCTGCGTTCGTGCTCCGTCCGCCTCTCCTTCTGGAACATGCTCATCGGCAGGGTGCGTCTCAAGCGCCTCGAATTGTCTGACCTGGGGTTCGACCTGCGCCAGGCGCCCCCCCCCACGCCGCTCCCGTCCCGCCCGGTCCCCCATGGGAACGCCGGCCATTCGGCACGCCAGGGGGACGGCGGCCTGTCGGCACGCCAGCCACCGCTGCCCGACTACGCCGCCCGCGTCGCCTACCTGATCCACTTCTTTTTCACCCGCGTCCCCGACACGTTCATCATCCAGGGCCTGACGGTCCGCTCCGACATGGACGGCGTCAAGCAGACCCTGCATCTTCCCCGGCTGGAGATCGCCGGCCCCGACTTCGAGACCACGATCGAGATCGCCGACCTGGAGAATAAAAGGAGCTACTATTTCACGGGCAGCATCGACCGGGGCGCGAAGCGGCTGGCCATCCACCTGCTGCCGCTGCGCCGCGGCAACGCCGCCGCCCTGCCGTTCATCGACAGGCAATGGGGCCTGAAGGTCAGTTTCGACTCGCTCTCGATCGGGCTGGAAAGCCGCGGCAGCAGCGGCGGCGTGCTGCGCCTGGAAGGCTCGCTGGCGGTCAATGGCCTGGTCCTCAACCACCCGCGCATCGCCGCCGAGGACGTCAACCTGCCGGCGGCGGCCCTGGATTACGTTTTGAACATCGGCCCCGACTACGTCGAGATGGACGACCGGACGCGGGTCACGTTCGACAAGCTCCGCTTCCACCCCTACCTCAAGCTCAAGACCCGGCCGACCCGGCAGGTGACCTTGAAGGTCAAGAGGACCGTGTTCCCGGCCGACGACCTTTTCAGCTCGCTCCCCGCCGGGCTGTTCACGCGGCTGGCCGGCCTGCGCACCAGCGGCGAGCTCGCCTACCACCTGGATTTCGCCATCGACCTCGACCACCCCGAAACGGTCGAACTCGAATCGGAACTGGAAAAGCTCGATTTCAAGATCGAGCACTTCGGCCGCGTCGACTTCCGGGCCGTCAACGCACCGTTCCTCTACACGGCCTACGAAAAAAACCGGGCCGTGCGCTCATTCCCGGTCGGCCCGGAAAACCCCGATTTCCGGCCCTTAAGCCAGATCCCGGCCTGTTTGCAGAATTCCGTCATGATCTCCGAGGACGGCGCCTTTTTCGACCACCGGGGCTTCCTGATGGAGCCGATCAAGGACGCCATCGTGGCCAACCTCAAGCAGGGTCGCTTCGCGCGCGGGGCCAGCACCATCTCCATGCAGCTGGTCAAGAACCTCTACCTCAAGCGGAACAAGACCATGGCCCGCAAGCTGGAGGAGATGCTCATCACCTGGCTGATCGAGGAGAAGCATCTGATCTCCAAAGAGCGCATGTTCGAGATCTACCTGAACATCATCGAGTGGGGCCCGGGGATCTACGGCGCCCAGGAAGCGTCGCGCTTTTACTTCGCCAAGGACGTCGCCGCTATCACGCTGCCCGAGGCGATCTTCATGGCCAGCATCATCCCGCGCCCCAAGCGCTTCATGTACTCGTTCGACGAGGAGCAGCACCTGCGTCCCTGGCTGCAGCATTATTACGCCGATGTCTCGGGCAAGATGCTCCGGAAACAGTGGATCACCCAGGAGGACCATGACGCGCTGGTCCCCGATATCCGGCTCACGGGCCCGGCCCGCCTGCTGCTCAAGGGCAGCGCGGACGCGGCGCTGGAGCCGCCCGCCGAAGACGAGCCCGATTGGCCGTGAGGGCGGAACCCAATCCGAAATTCAAGGCTCTTTGCAGGGTAGGGAACGCAAATTTGCGTTCCCTGCGTAATGCAACGTCGATTACTTCTATTCTTTTTGGAACAAAAGCCGGGGCTCCTGCGTATATTATCATTAAGGTGGGCGCAACGCGGGGGATTTTTGCTTACCCGGACGCCGCACCTGGAAGCAACCAGCGGTAACCGCTAAGGAGAACAGGGACATGGCCAATGGAAAAAAAGTGAAATCACGCAAAAAGATCATCTGGATCGCGCTCGGCGCCGTCCTCTTGCTGATCATACTCAAGATGACCGTCTGCGGAAAAAAGGATCCCGGCGTCGTGGTGCAGACCGAGAAAGCCGCGCGCCGCGACATCACCCAGCTCGTGTCGGCGACCGGCATCATCAACCCCGTCCTCCTGGTGGCCATCACGCCCGAAGTGACGGGCGAGATCGTCGAGTTGCCGGTCAAGGAAGGCGACCGGGTGAAGAAGAACCAGCTCCTGATCCGCATCAAGCCCGACTCCTATGTCGCCCAGCGCGACCGGGCCAAGGCCAACCTGGACTCGGCCAGCGCGACCCTGGAGATGAAGAAGGTGGAAAAGGAGTTCATCGAAGGCAACTTCAAGCGCACCCAGGAGCTTTTCCGCAACGGCTTCACCAACCAGCAGGAGCTGGAAAGGATGCAGGCCGACCTGGCCTCGAGCATCGCCCAGCTGGACGCCCAGCAGGGCCTGGTCCAGCAGGCGCAGGCGGCCCTGAAGGAATCCGGCGAAAGCCTGAACAAGACCGCCATCTACTCGCCCATGGACGGCACGGTCAGCAAGCTCAACGTCGAGCTGGGCGAACGAGTGCTGGGCAGCGGCTTCAGCCAGGGCACCGACCTGATGACCGTGGCCGACCTGGGCAAGATGGAGGCCATCGTCGACGTGGACGAGAACGACGTCGTGCTGGTGTCGATCGGCGACACGGCGAAGATCCAGCTCGACGCCTTCAAGAACATCACCTACAACGGCGTGGTCACGCAGATCGCCAACTCGGCCAAGACGACCGGCCTGGGCACCCAGGAAGAGGTGGTCAATTTCCCCATCAAGATCGCCCTCAACGATTTCAACCCCCAGGTCCGGCCGGGCATGTCCTGCAACGCCGACATCGAGGTCGAAACCAAGAACGACGTGCTGACGGTGCCGATCCAGAGCGTGACCGCCCGTTCCGAGGAGGCCGCAGCGGCGGCAGTGCCGGAGTCCAGCCGTGAACTGATCGCTGGCAAGGCCGTCAAGAAGAAGCAGGCCAAGCCCAAGGAGGTCGTCTTCGTGGTGGAGAAGAACACGGCCGTCATGAAAGAGGTGAAGATCGGCATCAGCGACAACGAATACATCGAGATCACCTCGGGCCTGAAACCGGGCGAGGAAGTGGTCAGCGGCCCCTACCGCGCCATATCCGCAGAATTGCAGGACAAGAGCAAGGTCAAGGCGGAGATCAAGGCCAAGGACGGCAAAGGCACGAAAACGACCTGAGGCCGCAAGCCGAAACAACATGAACATCATTAATTTGGAAAACATTTCCCGGATCTACCAGGTCGGCTCCGAAGAGGTCCACGCCCTGAACGATGTCTCCCTGAAGATCGACAGCAACGAGTACGTGGCCATCATGGGGCCTTCCGGCTCCGGGAAATCGACGCTGATGAACATCCTGGGCTGCCTGGACACGCCGACGAGCGGCAAATACGAGCTGAAGGGGACCGACGTCAGCGACATGAGCGACAACGAGCTGGCCGAGGTGCGCAACCGCGAGATCGGCTTCGTCTTCCAGACCTTCAACCTGCTGCCCCGCGCCACCTCCTTTCACAACGTCGAGCTGCCCCTGATCTATGCCGGCGTCCCCGCCGCCCAGCGCCGCCTGAAGGCTGAGGAAGCCCTGGCCAGCGTCGGCTTGAAAGAGCGCATGCTGCACAAGCCGAACGAGCTCTCCGGCGGCCAGCGTCAGCGCGTCGCCGTCGCCCGCGCGCTGGTGGTCGGCCCCTCGATCATCCTGGCCGACGAGCCCACCGGCAACCTCGATTCCAAGACCGGCGAGGACATCATGGCCCTGTTCCACGAGATCTACAAAAAGGGCAACACCATCATCCTGGTCACCCACGAGGAATACATCGCCAACCACGCCAAGCGCGTCATCCGCCTGCTCGACGGCAAGATCGAGAGCGACAAGCTGGTGGCCAACCCCACCGTCCCCAACCGGGAGAAATAGCCGTGCGCCAGCACCTGTTCGAATGGAAGGAGGGGCTGCTGATCTCGCTTGCGGCCATCCGCGCCAACAAGGGGCGCTCGATCCTGACCATGCTGGGCATCGTCATCGGCATCTGCTCGGTGGCGCTGATGGCCACGGCGATCAACGGCATCGACAAGGCCTTCGTCAGCGGCATCAGCTCGCTCGGCGCCGACAACCTTTACGTCGACAAGTACGCCTGGTTCAGCGACGAGGACTTCTTCCTGATGCGCAACCGCAAGAACGTGACCATGGACCAGTTCGAGCGCTTCGCCAAACTGGTCAAGCTGCCGCTCGCCGTGGCGCCCACCATCCTGACCGTGCACAAGGTGCTCTTCGGTGACAACTACGTCGAGGGGACGCTGATGACCGGGACCACCGACGGCTACGTGCGCACCACCAACTTCAATTTCGCGCGCGGCCGGTTTTTCTCGGCCCTGGAGAGCAGCGGCGGCCGCAACGTGGCCGTGCTGGGCAGCGAGGTCGCCTCCCACCTGTTCGAGAAGCAGGACCCGCTGGGGCAGGAGGTCAAGATCGACGGCATCCCCTTCCGCGTCGTCGGCGTCCTGGAAAAGCAGGGCAGCAACCTGCTGGGCAACTTCAACCCCGACAACCAGGTCTACATGCCCATCGGCGCGGTGTTCAAGTACTTCCGCCGCGACCGCGACACCGTGACCATCGTCGTGCGCGCGCGCAGCACCGAGATGATCGCCGACACCAAGGAAGAGGCCATCGGCATGATGCGCCGCGTGCGCGGCCTGCTGTACGACGAGAAGGACGATTTCTCGGTCAATACCCAGGAGGGGCTGACCGAGAACTACAACCGCGTCGTGGGCGTGATCAAGCTGGTCGGCCTGTTCATCACCGGCCTCTCCCTGCTGGTGGGCGCCATCGGCATCATGAACATCATGTTCGTTTCGGTGAAGGAGCGCACCAAGGAGATCGGCATCCGCAAGGCCATCGGCGCGAAAAGGCGGACGATCATGGCCCAGTTCCTCACCGAGGCGGCGGTGATCTGCCTGATGGGCGGGCTGGTCGGCCTGGTGCTCGCCGTGCTCCTGAGCATGCTCATCAACAAGTTCCTGCCCACCAGCGTGCAGATGAACACGGTGGTGATCGCCATTTCCATATCGCTCCTGACCGGCGTCATCTCCGGCCTGGCGCCGGCCTGGACGGCGGCGAAGATGGACCCGGTCGAAGCCCTGAGGTACGAATAATGAAATTCTGGGAAGTCCTGAAGGTCGCCTTCGCCTCGCTGCGCGGCAATAAGCTGCGCTCCTCGCTGACCGTGCTGGGCATCGTCATCGGCATCTTCTCCATCATCTCCATCAGCACCGTCATCACCATGCTGCAGAACTCCATCAGCGAAGGGCTGTCGAGCCTGGGGAAGAACACCTTCCAGATCCAGAAGTTCCCGGCCATGCAGCAGGGGCGCCTGAGCGACAAGATCCGCAACCGCAAGAACCTGACCATCGAGGAGTACTACCGGCTGCGCGAGATGCTGCAGGAAGCCAAGCTGGTGGGCGCCGAGCAGTGGCAGTTCGGCAAGCTCTTCAAGTCGCAGTACGACGAGACCAACGCCAACATCCAGGTCGTCGGCGCCACCCCCGAGGCGCTGCTGACCAACGACTGGGTGGTCGCCGACGGGCGGGCGATCAACGCGGACGACATGGACCACAACCGGCGCGTCTGCGTCCTGGGCGTCGATGTGGCCAAGAAGCTCTTCCCGCGCGTCAACCCGCTGGGCCAGGAGGTCAAGGTCGACGGCCTGCGCCTGACCGTCATCGGCGTGTTCACCTCCAAGGGCGCCATGTTCGGCCAGTCGCGCGACGGCTTCGTCGCCACCCCGCTCTCCACCTTCCAGTCCAAGTACGGCAAGACCAGCCGCAGCGTCAACATCACGGTCATGGCCTCCAGCCCCGTCACCTACAACCGCACCATCGACGCCGCCATCGGCTACATGCGCACCATCCGCAAGGTGGCGCCGGGCGAGGAGAACGACTTCGACATCTTCTCCAACGAGTCGCTGATCTCCCAGGTGGGGCAGATCACGCAGTACGTGCGCCTGGGCGCCATCGTCATCGCCTTCATCGCGCTGCTGGCCGCCGGCGTGGGCATCATGAACATCATGCTGGTGTCGGTGACCGAGCGCACGCGCGAGATCGGCATCCGCAAGGCCATCGGCGCCAAGAAGCGCAACATCCTCTTCCAGTTCATCATCGAGGCCGTCACCCTCTGCCAGTTCGGCGGCGTCATCGGCATCGCGCTTGGCCTTGCTGCCGGCAACCTGGCCGGCAAGGCGCTCAACGCCGCGCCGGCGCTGCCGCTCGACTGGGTGCTGGCGGGCATCGGCCTCTGCGTGCTGGTCGGCGTCGGCTTCGGCACCTACCCCGCCTGGAAGGCCGCCAACCTCGACCCGATCGAGGCGCTCAGGTACGAGTAACAAACTAACCGAGGCGGTGCTGGGCTCGGCGTACGGCAAACGGCGTAAGGCTGACGGCGAAGAAATAACCAAAACCCAAGCTTCCATATTCTTAGAGCTCTTGTCTTGAGTAGGGAACGCAGATCTGCGTTCCCTACAAGAAAATGAAAGATCTTTTTCCTGCCGTGAACCGTCAACCGTCAGCCGTAAGCCTGCTTCTATAACCTCTCCCGCTCCGTCTCCGTGGCCGCCGCGCCAAGCCGGTTCTCGTCGATGTCGATCTGCAGCCAGCGCTCCAGGGCCGCGATCACTTCCGCCTTGCGGTCGAGGTCAATGATCTTTACCCGGTGGTTGGCCCCGGGCTGGACAACCTGCAGGGCGTCGAGACCGGGGTTGGGCGCCAGCGCCGCCGCCGTCCAGGGATCGTCCCGGCCGTAGATATAGATGATGCGCGCAGCCTGGTGGCGCAGCCAGGGGATGACCTGCTGCATCACCCCGGGACGGAAGGCCATCTCCACCCCGCGCGGGGCGAAGGCGCGGTAGGAGGGCGCGGGGACGGCGTGGAGCAGCCCGGCGAGATGGGCGAAGCGGAAAGGGCAATAGCCGATCTCGGTATAGGCCTGGAAGAAGAGCGGGCGGTAATATTGGTAATCGGCGTCGGCATAGAACGAGAGCGGCGAAACCGCGACCAGGTGGTCGAACAGTTCGCGGTCCGCGGCGCCGGGGGCGGGGATGGCTCCGCAGCCGCCGCTGATCCCGTACTGCCAGAAGGCGAAGGGGTATTCGAGGACGGAATATTCGAAGGCCTGCGCCTCGCTGAAAACGGTGAAGGAATAGTGCCGCGCCAGCGCGTGCTCGTGGACCAGGGCGAGCATCGCCTGCCGGCGCCGCAGGACCTCCAGCTGGAAAAGGCGGATCTTATCACGGCAGCCGGCGCTGCCCACCTGGTCGAAAAAAGGCGGGAAGCGGGGATCCTCGGTCCGCTCCATGATCGGCGCCACGTAGGCCACGGTGGCGGCGACGTCGTCGGGATAATAATACCGGTAAAAAAGGGCCGCCATCCCCCCCTTGCTGGCGCCGCTGGCGACCCATTTGCCGCTCAGGATCTCCCGCAGCTTCTCGGCGATGGCGTGCTGGTCGGCGGCGGCCTGGGCGATGTTCAGGAAGCTCCAATCGGTCGCCGATGGGACGGCGTTGGGGAAGTAGCGGTGGACCAGCAGCACCTGGTTGGCCTGCAGCAGGGCGGCGGGCTCGGATTCGCTGTTGCGCCCGACCCCGTAGCCCCCGGTGTAGAAGACGGTCGGCGCCTCCTCGTCGCGCACGGAAAGGTAGAAGCGCTGCGGAAAGGTTCCCTTGGCCGGGTCGCCATGGTCGATCTCCTGGGCGATGTCGACCTGGAAGGCCTGCCGGTAGCCCGCCAGCGGGGCGATCTCCGCCACCTGGAACCCGGGGACCTGCCGCAGCCGCTCGAGGAGCGTCAGGTCGTTGTCGCTTTCCTCCCGGCCGCAGGAAGAGGTGAACGCCAATGAGAACAGGATGATGAATATTGCTATGATCCGTCGCATGAGCACCCCTAGCACTATTTTATCACAGCAGAATAACTCTCGCGAACGATCGTGATGCGTAATTCGTAAGACTAAATTCCAAATCACAAATCCCAAATTCCAAATAAATTCCAAGTTCCAAATTCCAATGTCCTAAACAAAGGCGCTGTTGATGCGTTTCATTCTTCGTTTGGGTCATTGATTTATTGGTGCTTGGTGCTTATTTGGAATTTGGTGCTTGGATTTTGGAATTTTATTTCCTTATTATCACGCGTCACGCATCTCGAAGATTCATTTTCATTGCCCACTTTGCCTCTCAGCCTCATTTCTGCTATAACTGCCCCATGGAAGGCAAAGTGAACAAGCGCGTGGTCATACTCGGGGGCGGGGCCATCGGCTCGGTCATCGCCGCGGCGCTGGCCGCCCGGCCGGGGCTGGAACCGCTGCTGGTCGGCCGTCGCGACCACGTCCGCGCCATCCGCGAGACATGGCTTGCGGGTGGATGGCTTGCTCGACGCCCCGGTTTTCCCGGCCGCGAGCGAAGAGGTCGATTCCGCCCTGGACGACGCCCTCCTGGTGGTCACGGTCAAGGCGGTGGACCTGGAAGCGTCGCTGCGCCGCCTCGCCCCCTTCCTGCGGCCGACCACCGCCGTGCTGCTCCTGCAGAACGGCTATGGCATCAGGGAACTCGCCCTCGAGGCTCTGCGCGGCCTCGCCGTCTCCCCGGAGCGCGTATTCATCGGCATCGTGGCCATGGGCGCGACCATGATCGCCCCCGGCGAGGTCCGCTGCTTCGGCGGCAACATCCGCGTCGAGCCCGCCTTCGCGGCCACCCCCTGGTTCGCGCTGCTCGGCGGCCTGAAGGTCAGGGTCGAGGCCAGCCGGGACATCCGCCGCGACCTGTGGACCAAGCTGCTGGTCAACTCGGTGATCAATCCCCTCTCCGTCCTGCTCCAGGGCCACAACCGCCTGGTGGCGGAAGCGCGCTTCGACGCGCTCAAAAGCCCTATCCTCGCCGAGGGCGTCGCCGTGGCCGCCGCCGAAGGGGTGCCGAGATCCGCATGGACGCCGCCTTCGTCAACCGCTTCGTCACCTCCGACAACATCACTTCCATGCTCCAGGATTTTCGCCGCGGCCGCCCGAGCGAGATCGACTTCCTGAACGGCGCCATCGCCCGGCTGGGTGAAAAGCACGGCCGGCCCACCCCGGTCAACGCCTTCGTGGCGGCCTTGATCAAGGCCCTGGAGGCGCGCAGCCGCGAGCGGGACGCCCGCTGAAATCGCGATCGCGGCGGAGGTTTTTTCTGTCCGGAAAATCAGGAATTTTCTTATTCAATCCCATGGTATCTCCCGGCACCGGTGCCGACGGCGGTGAAAAGTAAAAATCGGACCAAGGTCCTATTGCCAGCGCCGGCTTTCTGCGTTATTATTAAGTCTGAAAACCGGAGGTCTTACATGAAAAATAAAAGGGGATTCCTGGCCCTGTTCATCATGCTGGTTTTGCTGGCCGCCACCCTGCCGGGCCAGGCGACAAATGCCAGGATCGTCGGCAACGTCACGGACGAGGACGGCAATTATTTGCCGGGAGTCACGATAACGGCGACGAACATCGGAAACAACGGCGTGAACACGACCACCACCGGCAAAAAAAAGGGGGCGTTCCGTTTCGCGTCCCTGGCCACGGGTTTTTACCAGGTCAGCGTCGACCTGGAGGGCTACCAGTCCTACGTGGTGGGCGGCATCCGTCTCTCGGCAGAACAGTCGGTGACCCTGCGCATCAAGCTCAAAAAGAAGGAAAATCCGGCAGAAGCGACCCCGCCCGCCCTTTGATCGTCCCCTTGCGCTTTCGCCGCGAGCGGACGGCGGAGCCGGAGGCGACATGAGGTTCCTCTACCTGGCCCTGATCATCCTGCTGGCCGGCGTCACCATCCTGTTCGCGCTGCAGAACCTGCAGACGATCACCGTCTCGTTCCTGAACTGGAGCGTGACCCTGCCTACCGCCCTGGTGGTCGTGGGCGCTTACGCACTGGGCATGGTCTCGGGCGGCAGCGTGCTGGCCTTCCTGCGCTGGACGCTGCGCCGGTCCAGGAGATCCGGGTAACGGAAGCTATTTAGCGAACTTTTCCGGGAATTGCTTGATGATGCCTTTGGTCAGGGCGTCGGCGAACATCAGCATGTGGACGTGCCCCTTGTCGTAGGCCGCGATATCCCCGGCCCAATCCTTTTTAAGCCGGCAGACGACCTCGGCGGTCGTATATTCGAGGTGCTTGTTCAGCATGTCGGTGAGCACGGGTTTGGGCCAATTTGGGTTGGCCCCGCTCAAAAAAGCGGCTATTTCGACGCCATTCGCCGTCCATTTTGCCTGGGCTTTTGTCAGCTCCGCCGCCTTGCCGCCTTGGGCGGCCTTGACCACCTCGGTGGCGATCATGATGTGCTCCTTGAGCAGCTTGGCCAATTTCTTGCCGGCTTCCTCGCCATAGTACGGCTTGACGGCGTTGCCCAGGTCGTCCTGGTTCTGCAGCAGCCTCTCGGCCACCTTGCCCGCGTCTTCGAGCCCCGCCAGGGCGCTGACGATGTACATTCTCGTCCAGGTGATATGGTCTTCCCAGAGCTTGCGCATGGCCAGCCTCAGTTCCATGTGGGCATTGCCCTTGTGCATCGGGGCGGCCATTTTCGCCTGCGCCCCGGGCTGTGCTTGCGGCGCCGCCGCCATGATCCCCACGAAAAGGAAAACCAGAATCCCGACAAAAATCGTTTTTTTCATTGCACCTCCATTGCGTCGACGATTTTTTATCTCACGATAAAATTTTTCCCGACATATTTAGATTGCATTTCCCATGCCATCCTGGTCTCGCGGTTCGGAAGAAGAGGGGAGCGAACCTTTTCCCCGGTTTCAGGGGAATTTCGGAACGCCGCGGCCGCCGAACCTCATAAACAGGGCATTTTCTCCATGTTCCCGGTGAACGCGCGTACTGTAAATCAATAATAATCCTGCTGCACGGGATTTTTCACGGCTGAATTCCCGGCCCCGGCTTGACTTTCCCCCGAAGGCCATTAAAATGGGGCGACCGCAACTTTTAACGAGGAGGAACAGAATGCACAGAACTCCATTGGCCTTGATCCTGCTTTTGCTCATGCTGACCCCGCTGTCGCTGCGGGCGGTGGAAAGCGACAGCCCCAGGCAGCTGCGGCACAGCGGCTTTTATCTCGCCCCGGGATTCGCCATGGTCAGCAAGCCGCTTTTCCGGCAGCCGAGCGGCAACTCCGAGGCCTCCGTCCCCCAGAAAAACAATGCCGTCTTCTTCGCCGGCGGCTGGGAGAGAAGCGTGAACGGCATCCTTCTCGGGCTGCGCCTCGCCTACTGGCGCAACACCTACAACGACTTCAGCTACCCGGAAATGCCCAACTCCCCCTACCCCGTCTACGTGCAATACAGCAACCCGGTCAAAACATACATGACCGCCGACATCATCGCCGGCTGGATCCCGGACAAGGCCGGGCTTTTCGCCGTCTACGGGCTGCTCGGCCTGGGGATGAACCACGAGTCCTATACCCTCGCCGGCTCTTCTTTTATCGAGTGGGACGGCCCCCAGAGTTACTCCGATTTTTTCTACAGCTACGGCCTGGGGGTCAAGGTCACCCCGGTCAGGCCGTTGTCGCTCTACGCCGAACTGCGCCTGATTCCCGGGGCATCCTCCCTGAAGCTCAAATATGACCATAGCGACGACACCTACGACTACTACCGCTACCTGGGCAGCTATACTTCCAACTATACCACGGCTTTCACGGTGGGCCTGATGATCAATATCTGAGACCCGCGGGCATTTCGCCGGCGCTCATCCCCGCGGCGAGCGTAGCGAGCGCAGGGTGACGAGCATGATCTCGCCGGGACGCCAGAGGCGCATCCTGGGGCCCCAGGTGCCGGCGCCGCGGGTGACCAGCAGGGTCATCCCCTCGATCTCGTAGCGGCCGCCGACCAGGGGATTGATCATGCGCGTGGCGATGCTCAAGGGCCACAACTGCCCGCCGTGGGTGTGCCCCGCCAGCATCAGCCCGACCCCGGAGCGCGCCGCCGCCTCGGCGGCGACCGGCACGTGGGTCATCAGGATCGTGGCGCCGGGGGCGTGCTTCGCGTCGGGGTTCCACGCCGTCCGCGTCTCCTCCCAGCCGGGGTGGTGGCGGGAGCGGCGGCCGGCCAGGAACAGCCCCGGCGCCGGCTGCACCGTCTGGTCGCGCAGCGTGGGCAGGGGAACGCCGATGGCGGCGCCCGCGGGCCGGTGGAAGTTCAGCTCGTGGTTGCCGTCCACCGCCCACACCCCCAGCGGCGCCGCGAGCTTGCCGAGGATGGGGAGATAGGCGGCGGCCGACTCCCCGTACCCCTCGAAGACGTCGCCCAGCATCAGGACCATGTCGGGCTTCAAGGACCGGATCTGCTCTACCCGGGCCGCGAGCCAACCGGGGCCGATCTGCGACCCGAGATGGAGATCGGAGATCGCCGCCAGCGTGGTGCCGTCGAGCCCGCGCGGCAATCCCGGCAGGCTGACCTCGTAGCGCACCACCCGAGGCGGGCGCAGCCCCTGGAACAGGGCCAACGCCGCCAGCAGGCAGCCGGCGAGCATGGCCCAGCCCCTGATGCGGGCGGCGCGGCGGGGAAAGAAGCGGCCGAAGCCGGTGAGCAGGTCGACGGGCAAGAGGCAGGCGCAAACAAGGAACAGGATGCCCGTCAGGGTCCAGGAGATGAATTCCAGCAGCGCGGGCCAGGACCCGAAGACGCCGTGCTGCAGCCAGCGCCCGCTGACGATCAGCAGCGCCAGCAGCAGGAAGGCCGCCAGGAACGCGCGGCGCGGGACCCTCTGCAGCCGGGGGAGCGAGGACGCCCGCCACATGTCATAAGCCAGGAACGCCAGCGCCGCCAGGGTCAAGGTTATCCCGTACATCCGGAAATCATAACATACTTTTATAGCTGACCGCCATAAGGCGCCCGCCAGACTGCCAGCCCGTTCCCAAACTCCCCGAATGAGACCCGGCGCCGGGTTGAACTTCCGCAGGCCTTGTGCTACATTGGCGGCAACGCAGAACTGGAGGTGGAAAAATGGCAGGATTTACCGTGGACATCGAAAAAAAGACGCTGGCGAACAACTATTTCCGCAAGGTGCTGTTCACCGGCAAGCACGCGCAGCTCGTGGTCATGTGCCTGCGGCCCGGCGAGGAGATCGGCAACGAAGTGCACCCCAAGGTGGACCAGTTCTTCCGCATCGAGCAGGGCAAGGCGATCTTTGTCCTCCGGGGCAAAAAGACCGTCGCCAGGAACGGCGACGCCGTCATCGTGCCGGCGGGCACCTACCACAACGTGATCAACGCGCTCAAGACCCAGAAGCTGAAGCTGTACACCATCTACTCCCCGCCCAACCATCCCGACGGGACCGTGCACAAGACCAAGGCGGCGGCGGAGCTGGCCGAGGCGAAAAAGCATCACCGCTGATCCCGGAGCGAAGGCGCGACCGCCTACAAGTGGAAACCGAGGGTGACGCCTAGATAGAAGCCGCCGAGGTTCAGGGTGCTGCCGGGTATGGTCACATTGGACGCCAGGTCGGACAGCGGAGCCCGCCGGGTGATCGTCCCGAACATCTCCTGTTCGCGGACGCGCAGCGGGACGTAGCGGAACCCCGCGTTCAAGGCCAGCGACCAGCGGCTGTTGACGTATTGCGCCGCCTCGCCTTCGACCAGGGCGCTGAGCGACGACGTCGGCCGCATATTCGTACTGGCGCTGTATATTCATGATCTCGGGTTGGGGACCGTCGTATGGCGTACGAGTTGTATGCATTTTCCCGGTAGTCGAAGCCGGAACGGTTCCAGCCCACTCCGCCCCTGCAGCCGCAGCGCCGTTTGGCGCAGGAAGCCGTCGGCGGCGACCAGGGAATAAGACGCCGTCAGGAAATAGGAATGGCTGGAGATCGCCATGTTCCACCACGCCGTCAACTCCTGCCCGGCGAGGCGCAGCGCTTTTTCGCCGTACACGCGCTTCTCCCGGGCGAACGGATCGAGCAGGAAGCCGATCGCCCAGCGCCGGCTGAGGAAATACTCGAGGCGCATGTCGCCCACCCGCAGCCAGCGCAGGAAGCCGCTTTCATCATAGGTCCGCGACGATCCCCTGCCGGCGGCCGAGATCGGGTCCGGGTAACGGAAGCTGCCGCTGAAGTCCAGGGCGCGCCGCTCGAACGGGCGCGGCGACTGGACGATCGTCGCCCCCAGGTGCCAGCGCGCGAATTCCTCTTTCCGCGGCGCGGCGGGAACCCGATCGGTCGCGGCGGCGGGCCGCCGCTCCCCGCCCGGGCCGTTGCCGGACGCCGCGCCCGGGAAGTCGCGGAAGCGGGCCAGGCGCTGCAGGCGGTTCAGCAAAGCCGACCGCCAGGCCGCGTCCCTGTCCCGGCAGCGCACGGTCTCGTCGCTGCTCGATATGAGGCCGGCCCCGGCGCCGACGACCGCCCCGGCGCCGCCGAAGATGCTCCCCGACATCCCCATGATCAGCAGGCCCATCCCTTCGTCATCGCCCAGCGCGTACGGCAGCCCGTACAGGCAGCCGACGACAAACCCGGTCACCAGGCCGGCGACCAGCCCCTTGCCCACCCGGTTGCCGCGCACGATGCGCAGCTCGGCGACCTCCCCGATCGCCGCCTGCGCCTCGCTGCCCGAATCGCCCAGCAGCAGCAGCGCCTCCCCCTTGACCGCCAGCAGCTCGCCCTGCAGCCGCCTGCCGTCCAGCAGTTCGAGGCGCAAGGTGGCGCCGTGCTTCTCGGCAAAAAGCCCGGGCGGCGCCGCCAGCAGCATCGCGGCCAACACGGCCGGCAGCCACGGCCGCCGGCGCCGGGCAAATACGAGATCCGTTATTTTTGTTCCCATCTTCCCCCCCTTCGCGGTGACATGGACATACTGCTGGAACACGGAAAGTCGGGACGGGTGTCACCGCAGGGGAAAGTTCGTAAAAGGGGGGGAAGGCGCCGGGGTCGCGCTTTACTTAAAAATGCCGAAATGACCCAGGATCCACCACAAAATAATGAAGAACACGATGGTCGACAGGCAGCCGAAACCCAGCTTCTTCGCGCCCCAGCCGGCGGCGATGGCGCGCAATATCTTGCTCAACGATTCCTCCCTGCGGCAGGCCGCCCTCCCCGGGGCGGGCGCCACCCGGTGCCCGGCGGGCGCGGCCGGCGCCGTCCTGCTTATTTGCGGTCGATCTCGATGTTCTTCTTGCTGCCGCTGTTGGAGACGGCGACCATGATGCCGACGCCGACCAGGATGATGACCCCGATCACCGTCCAGGTCGTGCCGATGCTGGCCAGGATCTTCAATTTCCAGAGCGCGGCCAGGACTCCGATGATGAAAATAACGTAACCGAGTAGATACATGCCCGTCCATTTCATGAAAAGCCTCCCCTTGCTCGGCGCTGGGAAATACCCTTTGCCCTTGCCTGCATCTTGCGCTCAATGAACGGCAATGTCAACGGCCGGCGGCGCTGAAAAGCGGAATGACCGGCCGCCGGCCCATCCCTTGCCACGTGTCGCATATTTATTTATAATATCGTCCAACGACACCATGAAAATAAACATCAAGCCGCTGACGGGCAATTGGACGAATGGCTGGGCGCTGGACCAGCACACGGTCCACGGCACCACCGGGGATTCCGCCAGCTTCGACCCTCCCGTCCTGGACCCGGAGCACGCCGGGATCGGGGAAGCGCTGTTCCGCCTGAAGTTCCGCGACGACCTGAAGCAGGCGGAGCCCATCGCCCAGACCGTCGCCGCCTTCATCCGCGGCAGGTCCGAGCTCGCGGACATCGCCGCCATCGTCCCCGTGCCGCCGTCGGAATGGCGGCGCTCGTACCAGCCGGTGGAGGTGGTCACCGCCCGCGTCGGCGAGCTGCTGCGCCTGCCCGCGCCCGGCGACTACCTGCTGAAAACCAAGCCGACCAAGCCGCTGCACGGGATAACCGACAAGCGCCCGCGCCCCGCCGAACTGAACGACGCGTTCGCGATCATGGACAAGGGCTTCGCCAACCGCCACGTCCTGCTGTTCGACGACATCTACCGCTTCGGGCAAACGCTGGCGGCGGCCACCGTGGCCCTGCTTTTCCAGGGCAACGTGGCCAAGGTTTCCGTGCTCACCGCGACCAGCATCGCCTTCCCGGCGTCTTCCGACCCCGGCGAGGACACCGCTGTTTTTTCCTGAAACGCGGCCCGCGTTTTTTCCCTATGGCTCCATCCGGTTCTCCGGCGGCGTTCCCGTTAGCGGCCGCTGATTGACAACGCCGATAGCGGCGCCTACAATGCAGGCATCGGGAAAATCGTTTTTCCTTCCGGCCGGGAATGACGATATGGGGGAAAAAATGCAAGCCGAATCCGAATTGATCCGCCTGGACAAGATAACCAAGCATTACCGGATCGGCCGCGAATGGTTCCCGGCCCTGAGCGGCATCAGCCACGTGATCCGGCGCGGGGAATTCGTGGCCATCATGGGCCCCTCCGGCTCGGGCAAGTCGACGCTGATGAGCATCCTGGGCTGCCTGGACGGGCCCACGGCGGGGGATTACTTCCTCAACGGCAAGAAGGTCTCCGAGCTGAGCGAGAACCAGCGCACGGCGATCAGGAACAAGGAGATCGGCTTCGTCTTCCAGGCCTTCAACCTCATCCCCAGGACCACCACCCTGGAGAACGTCGAGCTGCCGATGCTCTACGGCAACGTCCGCAAGAAGGTCGCCAGGGCCAGGGCGCTGGAAAAGCTCAAGCTGGTCGGCCTGGAGGACAAGAAGAGCAACCGCACCAACCAGATCTCGGGCGGCGAGATGCAGCGGGTGGCCATCGCCCGGGCGCTGGCCAACGACCCGCCGCTGCTGCTGGCCGACGAGCCCACCGGCAACCTCGACACCAAGCGCAGCATCGAGATCATGGATTTCATCCGCATGCTCAACCGGGAAAAGGGCATCACGGTGATCATGGTCACCCACGAGCCGGACATCGGCCAATACGCCCAGCGGCGCATCCACATGCGCGACGGGCTCATCGAGCGGCAGGACTGAAGGAGGGGAAATGAATATCACGACCACGATCAGTTTCTCGGCCCGGGCCCTGCTGAAGAACAAGTTCCGCTCCTTCCTGACCCTGTTGGGCATCATCTTCGGCGTCGGGGCGGTGATCATGGTGATGAGCCTCGGCTACGGGGCGCAGCTCAACATCGAGGAGCGCTTCGCCGGCATGAGCAACAACCTCAGCGTCATGCCCGGCAGCCGCAGCGTCGGCCGGGTCAGCACCGGCGCCGGCGGCGTCAACACGCTCACCCTCGAGGACGCGCAGGCCATCGCCGCCGAGTGCCCCAACATCAGCTACGTCTCGCCGCTGGTCTCCGCCCGCTCGATGGTCATCTACAAGAGCACCAACTGGCCGACGTCGGTGCAGGGCGTGGGGGCGGATTACCCGGTCATCGGCGACTGGCAGATCGACGAGACCAAGGGCGGCGGGCGCTTCTTCAGCGAGGATGAGGTGCACGCCGCGCTGAAGATCTGCGTCCTGGGCGCGGAAGTGTACAGCCAGCTGTTCGGGGGCGCGGACGCGGTCGGCGAGGTCATCCGCATCAACCGCCAGCCGTTCACCGTCATCGGCGTCCTGGCCGCCAAGGGGCAGATCGGCGGGTTCGGGAACCGCGACGACGTCATCATGGTGCCCTACACCACGGCCATGTCCCGCCTCCTGGGCAAGACCGATTCATCGGTGAACCAGATCCAGCTGGCCGCGACGAGCGCCGATACCTTGAACGCCGCCATCGCCGAAGTGACCGACCTGCTGCGCCGCAGGCACCACATCGAAGCCAGCGACGGCTCGGCCGACGACTTCACGGTCCGCAACGTGGCCGAGGTGGTGAGCCTCGCCCAGGCCAGCACCGAGACCATGACCAGCCTGCTGGTGGCCATCGCCGCCGTTTCGCTGCTGGTCGGGGGCATCGGCATCATGAACATCATGTTCGCCTCCGTGACCGAGCGCACCAGGGAGATCGGCATCCGCCGGGCGATCGGCGCCAAGCCGCGGGACATCCGGCTGCAGTTCCTTATCGAGGCCGTCACCCTCTGCCTGGTCGGGGGGCTGCTCGGCATCCTTGCCGCCGTGGGCGGCGCGTCCATCCTGGAGTCGGTCTTCAAGGCGCGGACCGCGATCCCGCCGAACGCCATCCTGATCGCCTTCGGCATCTCGACCGGCGTGGGCACTTTTTTCGGCTACTACCCGGCCTTCAAGGCCTCGAAGCTCAACGTCATCGAGGCCCTGCGCTACGAGTAACAAGGAGACAAACATGAGGAACCGGAAGACCATCTATATCGCCGCCGCCATCGTCGCCGCCGCCGCGGTCATCGCCTATTTTCTCATCGCCAGGCCCGGGTCCCCGGGCGCGGTCGCCACGGCGTTCCTGACCGCGCCCGCCGCCAGGGGCAGCTTGAGCAGCGTCGTCACCACCACCGGCACGATCCAGCCGCAAAAGACGGCCACCATCGGCTCGGAGGTTTCCGGCAAGGTGAAGAAGATCTACGTCGATTTCAACAGCAAGGTGAAAGCCGGGCAGCTGCTGGCCGAGATCGACCCGGAGCCTTTCATCCTGAAGATCGACGAGTCCAAGCTGAGCAAGAAAGCCGCGCAGCTCTCCGCGAACCAATCCCAGCTCGATTACGAGACGGCGCGGAAAAACAACGAGCGCACCAAGGAGCTCTCCGCGCAGGGGGTGGTGTCGGACTCGGACAAGGAGAACGCGGACGTGCTCTTCCGCAAGGCGGAGCTCGACCTCACCGCCGCCAAGCTGAAGGTCGACCAGATGCAGTCCCAGCTCAACCAGCTGGAGGTGAACCTGAAGAACACCAAGATCGTCTCGCCCATCGACGGCATCGTCGTCACCCGCAGCGTCGAGCCGGGCCAGACCGTGGCGGCCAGCTTCACCGCTCCGGAATTGTTCGTCGTCAACGACCTGAACAAGATGCAGATCCAATGCGACGTCGATGAAACGGACATGGGAGAGATCAAGGCCGACCAGGAGGCGAGCTTCACGGTGCAGGCGTTTCCCAACGAGGTCTTCACCGGCAAGATCATCCAGGTCCGGTACGCTGCGGCGACCGTGCAGAACGTGGTCACCTACAAGGCCATCGTCCAGATCGACAACCCGGACCTGAAGTTCAGGCCCGGCATGACCGCCAACGTGACCATCGTCACCAACACGGCTCCCAACGCGTTGCTGGTCCCGAACAAGGCGTTCCTGAAGCCCGATCTCGAGGCGGAGCTGAACAAGCTCGCCGGCGGCGGCGCCACCCCGGCGGCCGCTCCCGAAGCCGGGGCCGGCCGGTCCGCGGCGCCTGCCGGCGTCGGGGCGGGCGGCGACGCCCGGCGTTCCGCCCGGAAGCCCAAGAACATCAAGACGGTCTGGAAGCTGGGCCCGGACGGCGGCGTCACTCCCGTGACCATCGCCATCGGCATCTCGGACAACCGCAACACCGAGGTGCGCCGGATCATCAGCGGCGAGCTGAAGGAAGGAGAGCTGCTGATCACCGGCAAGAACGCGCCGGTAGCGTCCGCGCCGGCGGCGGGCAATGCGGGGCGCGGGGGACTGAGGCTCTGAGCCGGCTCAGCCTTGCGCGAAATCGATAAAGCCTTTTTCCACGTTGGTCGACACCAGCCGCACGCGCAGGTAGTCGCCGACCTTTAGCCGCTGTCCCCCTCCCTGGAGTTTGCCTTCCACCGGGGGGTTCTTGATGCGCACCCACGTCCCCTTTTCCGAGCTGCCCGTGACCAGGGCGGAAAACAGGTGGCCGCGCTTGTCTTCCAGGAGTTCCGCGGCGGCGCATTTTTTCACCTGGCGCTCCACCTTGTTGGCCTCGTCTTCCTGGCGGGTGCAATGCTGCGCCAGCGCCTGCAGTTTCGCCAGGGGATATACGCTTTTTTCCGATCCGCCCAGCCCCCCAAGGGGACGGGCGTAGTCGCCCAGGGCGGCTTTCAGCAGGCGCTGGGTGACCAGGTCGGGGTAGCGGCGGTTGGGGGCGGTGGAGTGGGAGTAATGGTTCAGCGCCAGCCCGAAATGGCCCTCGGGGATCCTGCCGCCGGGCAGGACGTGGTATTCGCCGCGGCCGATCAGCTTGATCACCGCCAGCGAGAGGTCGGTGAAGGCGTCGGGCTTCGCCAGGCGCGCTTTGCGCAAAAACCCGGACAGCGCCCGGCCGTCGGGCTCCGCCGGCAGGCGCGAGTGATAGGTGGCGGCCAGCTCGACGATCCGCCCCCAGTGTTCGGGTTCGCGCACCACGCGGCTGAAGACCGGCAGGTTCCGGGCGGCGAGGAAAGAGGCCGTCGACTGGTTGCAGGCCACCATCAGCTCCTCGATGATGCGCTCGGCCCGGTTCTGCCGGCGGCTGACGATCCGTTTCACCCTGCCGTCGTCGCCCATCACGATGCGCGTCTCCAGGGTGGCGAACTCCAGGGCGCCGGCCGCCATGCGCACCCGGCGCAAGATCCGCGCCAGCCGGTCCTGCGTCTCCACCTGCCGGCGCAGCTCCTTGTCCCGCGCCAGCTCCTCGGGCGGCCGCCCCTTGCCCTCCAGCCAGTCGGCGACGGAGTCATAGCAAAGCTTGGCCTTGTTCTGCACCAGCGCCGGGAAGATGCGCCGCTGGCTGACCTGCCCGTCCGCGGCGACGCGCATTTCGACCACCATGGCCCGGCGGCTTTTCCCCGCCAGCAGCGAGGTCAGGTCGAAGGAGAGCCGTTCGGGGAGCATGGGGAAGTTCTTGACGCCGGTGTACACCGAGGTGGTGTTGACCCCGGCGGCCTGGTCGATCGGGGAATGGAGGCCGACGTAGACGTCGACGTCGGCGACGGCGACCAGCAGCCGGAATTCGCCCCCCTCCTGGAAAACGGCCTCCAGCTGGTCCAGGTCGAGGGAGTCGTCGTTGTCGATGGACGACCAGGGCAGGCCGCGCAGGTCGGCGAGGCGGCCGGACCCGTCCAGGTCGGCGCCCAGGTCGCGGCAGCGCTCGGCCTGCCGGCGGGCGGCGGCGGGGAAATCGACCATCAGGCCTTTCTCGCGCATGGCGCGCCTGGCGATGGTCTCCAGGTTGGGGGCCTTGTTGGCCCTCGAAGTTCTATTTTGTTTTCTCATGTCCCGTTCTTAAACTGAAATCGGATGAATCACTGTACCCGTTTACGCCGGCAAAATCAAGGGCCATTCCCAAGGCGGCCAAGGGCCGGCTCGATCCTTTGCTTCTGCATCCGGCTGCACCTCGGGGAAAAAAGGACCGCCCGAGCGGGGTCGGCGAATCCCTGGTGTTCCAGGAGCGCTTTTTTCGCGAATTCCCTATCCCTGCGGTTTCGGCGCCTGGTCGCAGGCGGGGCACCCCTTGTCGAAGATGATCCGCCAGCGGCCGTCGGCCTCGAGCCGCCAGACCGATTGGAAAGTCCCGATGCGCTTCCCCATCGGGTCCAGGACCGGCCCGCTGCTCAGCGCCAGGCTGCCCGACTCCAGCGCCTCCACCTGCTCGGGCTCCCAGGAAAAGGGCGCGCGCTCCCCGTCGAAGTAGGGTTTCCAGCCGGCGGCGACGGCGTCCCGGCCGCGCAGCACCTGCCGGCCGAAGAAAATCGCCTCCCGGGAGACGCAGGCCTTGAAGGCGGCCCAGTCGCGGTCGGCCATGGTCTTGGCGAACGCCGTCTCCGCCGCCCGCACCTGCCTGGCGAGCTCCGCCGTATCCGCCCCCGCCGCCGGCAGGAAAGCCGTGGCCAGCAACGCGGTAACGCCGAGGATCCTCTTTTTCATCTTCGCGCCTCCTTCGTGGTAGTACGTCACGCCCCGGCCGGGTAGCCCACCGTCTGGGCGAACAGGACGCGCTGCTCCGGCCGCAGCTTGAATTCCCGGGCCGCGCCGCGCCTTGTCGCAGTTGTGGAACCAGGCGGCCAGGCCTTGCGAGGCGGCGAACAGGTAGACGTTCTGGGCGATGAGGCCCGTATCGGACAATAATAATAGGATTTCTGGATCTCCGGGTCGCTGATGGAGCGGTCCGGGCTGGCCTTGGCCGACCACGAAGCGCGTCAGGTCGACGACGTAGAAGATGTTCACCGGGGCCGGCCGGCAGTCGCCGTAGCCGGCCAGCTCGCGGAAATCGCCGGCGACGACCGGCGCCAGCCGGTGGGCGGCGGCTTCATAGAGGTAGACGCCCGCCGGGCAGGGCGACGTACAGGTCGATCTCCTGCGAGTTGCTGGCCGAGGCGGCCGTTCGCCCGGCTTGCCCGATGAGCCCGGCCCTCGGCCGGTTCACGCCGAAGGCCGCCCACAGCAGGTTGGACAGCATCTGCCGGCGGCAGCGGCTTGGCGCTGATGGCGCGGGTCGTTTTCCTGTCCTTCAACGCGTTCCCCAGGGAGAGCGCGGCGGCGAGCGCCGGTTTCGGCAGCTGGACCGGCGCGAGCTCCCCGGCATTTGCGGAGGCGAGCGCGTCCGCGGCGCCCATGGCGGGCAGAGCGCTCACCGCATTCTTGACGAAAGTCCTGCGTTTCATCTTCCCCTCCTCGGCCAATGCCGTTTCGCGGCGGAACAGCTCCACGCCAGGCGAGTGGATCGCCAGGGAATGGCGGGCGCGACGTCAGGCGACGTTCCCCGGGCCCCGCGCTCCGCGGGCAATGGCCGTCACATGGATCGAATCTATCACTATCGACTTGTCAATGCAAGGCCGGCCCCGATCCCGGGGGAACGGTCGCCCCGTTACTCGGTTTTTTTCCTTATGGGGACGACGCCGGCGAGCTCGCCGATCACGTTGACCAGCTCCGCGCCCAGGGGGACGACGATCTTGGCATTGTCCTTCAGGGCCATCTCGAGGGTCTGCAGTTTCCGCAGAAGCTGGGCGTTGCCGACGAAATACTGGTTGGCCGCCTCGTTCACCAGCTTGATCGCCTGCGCCTCGCCTTCGGCGGCCAGGATATTCGCCTGCCTTATCCCTTCCGCCTTCTTGATCTCCGCCCGTTTCTGGCCGTCGGCGGCCGTCTCGGTGGCGGTGGCGAAATCGATGGCGGCGATCTTTTCGTTCTCCGCCTTGACCACCTTGTTCATGGTCTCCTGGACGTCCTTGGGCGGGTCGATCTCCTTCAGCTCGGTGCGCACGATCTCGATGCCCCAGCTGGCCGTCTCGTTGAGCAGGGTCCTGCGCAGCTCGGAGTTGATCTTGCCGCGCTCGCTGTTGGCCGACTTCAGCGTCAGGGTGCCGATGATGTTGCGCAGCGTGGTACGGGCCAGGTTGACGATCTGGTACTGGTAATTGTTGACGTTGTACTGGGAGCTCTTGACGCTCTCCTCGTCGGCCTTGACCTTGAAATAGACCTGGGCGTCCACCCGGGCGTTCAGGTTGTCGTTGGTGATGATCTCCTGCGGCTGGGCGTCGACCATCTGCTCGGTGGATTTCGACCGGGAACAGGCGGTCGACCAGCGGGATGATCCAATTGAAACCGGGGTGGGCGAAGCGCTTGTACTTGCCCAGCCTTTCCACCAGCCCGCGGTGGGTCGGGCGGACGATCCGTATCCCGGAAAAAAAGAGGACAACGACCAGCCCGGACAAGATGAGAATATGCCCGTGGAATTGATCTCATTCATTTTCTTTTCCTCCATGCATCATGAATAGCCTTAAACCATGAGCTGAAAAAGTCAAATCCCCGGCCGTCCCGGCGGGGGGCGGAAAATGTCACAAAATTCCCCATCCCGTCGAAAAGCCAATTCCAACGGGGTTTCCGAGCCTCATATTTTTACATTTTTCCATAGGTAGTATTGAATTCAATTATTTGAACTCTTATTCTCAAACCTGGGCATATGTCGGCAAATAAAAAAATAGTGAAGGAGGGATTAACATGAGAACGAAGAGAACACTTGTCGGGCTGGTCCTGTTTTTCACCCTGGCGTTCGGCGCCTGGGCCCAGGACAGCGCCGGCCGGATCTTCCAGGACGACGATTCCCTGGAAGTGTTGCGGCAAAAGATCGCGAACAACCGCTTCGGTTTCACCGTGGGGCACAACTGGGTCTTCGACATGACCCCCGCGCAGAAACAGGCGTTCTTCAGCCGCCACGCCACCCGCACCCCGCGCGTCTATAGTTTATCCGACAACCTCGGCCCGCTGGCCGACGTGATCGCCAAGGGCGAAACGCTGCCCGCGGCATTCGACTGGCGCAATTACAACGGCCACAGCTATATCGGCCCGGTGCGCGACCAGGGCAACTGCGGCTCCTGCTACTCCTTCGGCGCCTCCGCCGCCGCCGAGGGCACCTACAACTTCGCCAACGGCCTGTACGACGCCGCCTGCGCCGACTTCTCCGAGTCGTTCATCATCTGGTGCCTCAGCCGCATCTCGCCCTACAGCAGCCATTTCTTCGGCTGCGACGGCGCCGACTACGACTACATGGAGCTCGAGGCCCTGGTCCAGGAAGGGACGATCAACGAAGCCGATTTCCCCTACACCATCAACGATCCCGGCTCCTGCAGCCACTACAACGACCCGCGCGTGAAGTTCGCCGAGTGGCACCGCATCGCCTGCAGCGACATCGCCGCCATCAAGGCGGCGATCATGACCTACGGCGTGGTGGATGTCGCCGTCTACGTCACCTCCGCCTTCCAGGCCTACAGCGGCGGCGTTTACCAGGACAACAACACCGCCTGCGGCTCCAACCCCTGCGACTACACGCCGACCAACCACGCGGTCGCCCTGGTGGGCTGGAACGACGCCGACGGCGCCTGGATCCTGCGCAACTCCTGGGGCCCCTCCTGGGGCGAGAACGGCTACATGCGCATCAAGTACACCTCGGCGCGCGTGGCCTGCGAGGCGACCTACCTGGTATACAGCCAGGCGCCCGGCATCACCGTGACCGCGCCCGCCGCGGGCGGCAACTGGGAGGTCGGCACCAGCCAGGCGATCACCTGGACCAGGACCGGCACGCTCGACGCCAACGTGAAGATCGAGTTGTACAAGGGCGGGGTGAAGGCGCTGGACATCGCCGCCTCCGCCGCGAACAGCGGCAGCTATAACTGGACGGTCCCCGCCTCTCTCGCCGCCGGGACGGACTACCTGGTGCGCGTCACCACCGCCGACGGCGCCTACAGCGACGACAGCGACCTCTTCGCCATCAGCGTCTTCACCACCCCGACGCTGACCGTCACCTCCCCGGCCGCCGGCGTCACCTGGAGGCGCAATTCCACCCAGTCAGATCATGTGGACCAAGACCGGGACGCAGGGGGCGAACGTGCTGATCCGCCTCTACCGCAACGGCGCGCTCAAGCTGACCATCGTCAGCTCCACCGCCAATGACGGCCTCTATGACTGGAAGGTAAAATCCAGCCTCACCAAGGGCGCGGGATACCAGGTCCGGGTGACCACCACCACCGGCGCGGTCGACGATTACAGCGGTTCGTTCACCGTCAATTGAGAGGGGAGAGAGTAGCGATGTATTGCCGCATGCCCGGGAGATCGCTCCCGGGCATGCGCATTTTTTTCGGCGTCAATGACACCGGTCGTCATCCGGCCGCGGCCGGCCGCCCGGCCGCGAGATCCTCCGCCGATTTTAAGCGGGTCTGGTTTTTCCTCCCCGGTCGCCGCGTCAGAAAAGCACGACCGCCTGCAGGAGCGGCCCCAGGCGGGCGGCAAGCTTCTCCAGCCGCTCGAGGTCGGCGGGGGTGAAATCGGGCCCCGGCTCGGCAAAGGCGCTGCGCTTGCGCGAGATCTGCAGCACCCCCAGGCGTTCGCCGTCGACGGCGATGGCGGCGCCCATCATTTTCCAGATCCGGCGCGACTCCCCGTCCGTTTCCTTGATGAACTCATACTCGACCATGTGCTCATGCACCAGGAGCTTGTTGTCGAGGAACGAGCTGCCCTTGCGGAAGATGTTGGCCGCGATGGGCAGCTTGGATTTGACCGACACTTCCTTGGCGTCGGCGAGGAAATCGGGCCAGAGAAACGAGAGCTTGTCCCCCCGGTTCCACAGGACCGCCACCTCGGCCTTCTCGACGCCGAACGTATCGGCGAGGAAGCCGGCGATGCGGTTGATGGCCACCTTGAACCGTTCGGCGGCGGGCATATCCGACGTGCTGATGAGCGTGCGCAACTCTTCGATCAGGGCGTTGACTGCTTCCATGGTGAGGGTCTCCTTGAGCGTTTATCATACCCCAGGAGCCGGCGAAGTTCAATCGCCGTCGTTCCCTTGCCCCTTCCAAGGGACGTGCGCTCTGTCTCTCTAGAAGAAGGGAAATGGGTAGCCAGGCGCGCCGGTTGACATTTTAGGCGATAATCCTCAGAATGCAACAAACATGAACAAAATCGCTTTTCCCAAAGGATGTTCCCATGGCGCGACCTGACTGCGGACCCCTGGATGATGAACGGCCCCTGCTCCGTGCGCAGGGAGCGCGGCTTTTTATCGCCAGCTTCCTTTTGCTGTTTTTCGAGCTGGTCTGCATCCGCTGGGTGCCGGCCTACATCCGCTACCTGAGCTATTTTTCCAACTTCGTGCTCCTGTCGTGCTTCCTGGGCATGGGGGTCGGCCTGCTGCTGGCCCGCAGGAAATTGCGGCCGCTCCCGCTTTTCGCCCCGCTCCTCCTCCTTTTCGTCGTGATCATCAGCAGCGTGAAATTCGAGCTGCGCATCGAAAAGGGCAGCGCCCTGTTCTTCCAGAGCACCCGGGTGGCCGCCCAGCAGGTGGAGAGCTACCTGCTCCTGCCGCTGGTGGTGGTGTTCGTCGCCGGGCTGTTCATCCTGCTGGGCTACGAAATGGGGGTCCTTTTCGACCGCTTCAAGCCCCTCACCGCCTACGCGTTCAATATCGGCGGCAGCATGGCCGGCGTCGCCGCCTTCTTCCTGATGAGCCTGTTCCAGGCGCCCCCCGTCTGGTGGTTCCTGATCACCGCCGTGGGCGTCCTCCTGCTCTTGCGGAGGAACGCCGCCGAGATCGCCGCGGCGGCGCTCGTGCTGGCCGCGATATGCCTGCTGGTATTCGGGCTGCAGCAGGACAGTTTCTGGAGCCCCTATTACAAGATCACCATGAGGAACCTGCCCGGCGGCGGCAAGATCCTGAACGTGAACAACATCGGCCACCAGACCATGCAGCCCATCGAGAAAAAGGAGCCGTTCTATCACGTCCCCTACACCTCGTTCAACCATAATCATTTCAAGAGCGCGCTGATCATCGGCGCGGGCTCGGGGACCGACGTGTCCTTCGCCCTGCATTACGGCGTCGAGCGGATCACCGCCGTGGAGATCGACCCCGCCATTTACGCCATCGGGAAAAAATACCACCCGCTGCGGCCGTACGATTCTCCCCGGGTGCGGATGCACATCAACGACGCCCGGGCTTTCCTGAGGAACGACAAGGGCACCTACGACCTGATCATCTACGCCCTGCCCGACTCGCTCACCCTCACCTCCTCGTTCGCCAACCTGCGCCTGGAAAGCTTCCTTTTCACGGTCGAGTCGTTCCGCAGCACCAAGGCGCGCCTCGCCCGGGGCGGCCTGCTCGTGCTGTACAACTACTACCGGGAAGACTGGCTCATCGACAAGATCGCGCGCATGCTCGAGATCGTCTTCGGCTACCCGCCCGTGGTGGTCTCCTACGGCGGCAGCGCCAAGGCGGCGGTCTTCATGATCGGGGAAAAGCTGGCGGACCTGAAGGCGCCGCTGGGGAAGAGGCCGGAGATCTCGGGGCTGAAGCCCGCCACCGACGAATGGCCGTTCCTTTACATGCGCTCGCCGGTGATCCCGGCGGTCTTCATCAAGGCGCTGCTCATGCTCGCTTTTTTGAGCGTCGTCCTGGTCGTCGCCGTTTCGCTCACCCGGGCGCCGGGGGCCCCCCGCGGCCGCTTTTTCTTTCGCGGCCATTTCTTTTTCCTGGGCATGGCGTTCATGCTCCTGGAAACCATGAGCGTGGTGCGCTTCTCCCTCCTTTTCGGCAGCACCTGGATGGTCAACTCCCTGGTCTTCTTCGCCGTCCTGGGCATGGTGCTGCTGGCCGTCTGGTTCTCCGCCGGGCACACGGTCAGGAGGCTGTGGCTGCTGTATGCCGCCCTGTTCGCCGTCCTGCTGCTCAACTTCATCGTCCCCCTCGAGGCCCTGCTGGCGGAAAACCCGCTGCTGCGCTTCGCCCTGTCGGGCCTGATGATCTTCTCTCCCGTCTTCCTCGCCAACCTGATCTTCGCCCAGACGTTCAAGGGCGAGGAAGGGGCGGCGACCGTGCCGCTGGCGTCCAACATCCTCGGCTCCCTTTTCGGCGGCATGTTCGAATACGCGTCGCTCGCCGTGGGCTACAAGGACCTGGTGATCTTCGTCGCCCTGTTCTACGCCCTGAGCTTCCTGTTCGTGAACAGCGTCGCCAGGCGCTCCCGCCCGCCTATTGAAATCGGCGAATAATTCCGTTACCATGCCTTTATCGGGGGAAAGCGATCTTGCCGCAAGGCGCTGGCCATTTCGCGTTACAGGAGGCAGCATGGAAGAGGGAATCGTCGCCGAGGCGCCGGGGTTGTACCGCGTCATCGCGCTCAAGCCGTTCCGCAAGACCGAAGGCGTGACCTTCGACATCGTGCCCATGGAATACCTTCCCGCCCTCCACGGCATCGACCGGGTGATCCACGACCACGGCGCCCTTTCGCCGGGGGCGGTGGCGGGCGTCAAGCGCCCGTGGTACATGCACCCCCATCAGGAGGACAACCTGCTCGTCCTCTGCGGCAGGCGCACGGTGGAGCTCTACACGCGCGAGCGCGGCCGGGTGGAGACCTTCGAGGTCGAGCCGGAAAGGGTGACGAGCGGCGGCAGGACGGTCTGCGACCGGCCGGCGCTGCTCATGTGGCCGCGCCTGGTGTTCCACCGCATCGCGTCGGGCGACTCGGGCTCGGTCTCGCTCAATTTCGCGGTGCGCGACCCGGATTGCGACATGAAGACCAACTTCAACATCTACGACCTGGATACCGCCAAAGGGACGTTCAAGCTGCTCCGCGCAGGCTACCTGGACCAGTACCCGGTGTAAGCCCCCCGAACGCCGCCCGCTTTAGTAGCGGTTGGAGCGGCTGACCTGCCCGGCCGGCTTGCGGATCTTCTCCCGCAGCCGGTCGCCCGCGGCGGGGTAGCCCAATGTGACCAGCAGGCCGATGCGGGTCGCGCGCGGGATGCCCAGCAGCCGCTTGATCTTCTTTTCGTCGAACCACCCCAGCATGCAGGTCCCCAGGCCCAGCTCAGCGGCCTGCAGGCAGAAATGCGCCGCCGCGATGCCGATGTCGATCAGGTAGAACGGCCGCTTTTTGAGGAAGCCGCCGATCTGGGTGACCAGGCCGGCCTTCTCGAAGCAGAAGGCCACGATCACCGGCGCCCCCAGGCTGAACTTGTTGAAGGCGACCGTCGTGCTGAACGTGGCCCGCGCCACGGCGGCGCGGAGCTCCGGGTCGTCCACCACCACCAGCCTCCAGGGCTGGGAGTTGCTCGCCGACGGCGACAGGCGCACCGCCTCGATCAATTGCTCCAGCTTCTCTTCCTCCACGGGCGTCTCCGCGTACTGGCGCACGCTCTGCCTGGTCTTCAACAGCTCGGCGAATTTCATCGGCCTTCCTCCGTTTCCTCGGGGCCCATGCCAGTCGAAAATATAACAATCATATTGCCCAAAACATTCAGCCGGCGGCTCCCAGCGCTATGGCCACGAACATCGGGCCGTTGAACATGCCGTGGATGAAAACTCCCACCAGCGTGTTGCCGGTGCGCTGGAAGCAATACGGGATGATCACGATCACCGGCACAAGCAGGATCATCAGTCCGGGGCCGAAGGGCAGGTGAAAAACCAGCCACAGGGCCGAACACAGCGGCCAGGCGCCTCGCCCACGCAAGCGCGACTGCAGGTAGCCGCGCCACAGCAGTTCCTCGCCGGCGATGTTGAAAAAGAACATCGGCAGCCATGCCAGCAGCAGCAGTTTTTCCCAGCCCCGGAACGGCCGCATCACCATGAACCAAGGGGTAGTCGAGAGCATGGGGAGGCCGAACCGCCGGTTCAGCAAAAGCGCCGCGGCGAAAATAAGTCCGGACAGGACCAGGGTCAGCAGCAGCCCGCCGAGCGCGTAGCGCCAGTCTTTTTTGGTCATCCGCCGTACATGCAATGCCGAAAGGATCTCTGCCAAGCCTCGGTTCCCTTCCACGGTCGCTCCCCAAATGGCGAACATGAGAAGCGGGATGAAAAGAAAATAGCCGGTGATGAACCAATAGAGGGCGGGATTGAGGGTGAAATGCACCATGAGGAACGGCCGCAGCGTGATCAGCAGCAAATAGAAATAGGTAGCAAACAGGACAAAGACCGCGGCCGTTTTCGTCCGCGAGACTTCCCCGGGCGGAATGGCCGCGTTTGCTTGGTTTAGGGTTTTCATGCACTCCTTTTCATGACGCGATCCTCGGATTTTGGCGCTGCGCCGCGGAATGATCCAGCGCTATCGTTTCCGAAGAACTCGTACACTCGCCTGCCGACGAGCCCCGGTCACGATGCGTTCGGGACCGGCTTATTTCACCGCGGCGAGCTTGGCCGCGATCTCCTTGCCGAACGCGAGGCACTTGGCCTTGTCGGTGCGGTCGTAGTTCTCGAACGGGTAGCCGGCGCTCTTGTAGTAGTCCTCGAGCCCCTTGTAGTCCTCGGGATTCAGGATCTCTTTCTTCATCCAGCCGTTGAACGCCCGCGTCAGCAGGGGCTTGGCCTGGCTTTTCTCGGCGAACATGTCCAGGTAGGACCCGGCCTGTTCGGGGGGCATGCCGCAGACCACGAACAGGGCGGCGATCCTGTCCTTCACCTCCGCCCCCCGCTTCTCCAGGAAGGCGGCCATGTCCGCCTGCAGCGCGTTGTTGTAGATGCCCGAGCCCAGGACCACGCTCTTGTAGCCGCTCAGGTCCCCCGCCTCCTTGGCGGCGACCACGTCCGCCTGGCCCGCCATGCCCTCGGCGATCCACTGGGCGGTCTGCGCCGTGCTGCCGTAGCGCGACCCGTAAACGATGACCACGCTCTTCTGCGCGGCCGCCGCCGCGGGCGCGGCCAGGACGCAAGAAGCGCAGAGCAGGGCGACGGCCAACCCGATGATGGTAAATTTCATCCTTTTCCTCCCGTGGCCCGCCCCGCTGCCGCGGCAACGGTACGCGAAGCCACCTTTGCTTATGCCTGAATGGTAAGGATATCGCCGCAAAAAGTCAACGCCGGCGGCCCGCCTTATTCCTTTTGGGCGATGGTGATCTTGCCCGCGCCGGGCAGGGCGCGGTATTGGACAAAAGCGGCATCTCCCTGCTTTTGAACCGGCAAGATCATTTTTGTTTCGCCCTGCTGCAGGTCGACCGTCTTCCAGGCGTAGGGCACCGCGGTCCTCAACGTCAGCGGCAGGTCGTAGATCCGCGGGTCGAGGCCGTGGGAAATGGAAACCGCGATGGCGCCCGCGTCGGCAGTGGACTCGACTTTGGCGTTCATGCGCTCGCGGACATATTTGAACGCGTCCTGGAACGTCGCGGTCCAGAGCCGGGCGTCGCGCGCCTTGATATAATCGAAATACATTTTCAACCGTTCCCCGGGCAGGGCTTCCCAGCCCACCCCCTCCACGCCGTGAAACACCAGGAGCAGCCAGGCGTTATTCCTGATCGCGGTATCGATCCACCCTTGCATTTCAGCCAGCGGCGTGTCCGCCAGCGGGCCCCTCTGCCATTGGACGTACTCCCTGTCCGCGGACGCCGGTTCCCCGGGATCGCCGCGCAGGATCTCCTTGATGAATTTGTCGCTGATGCCGTTGCGCACGAAGGGAAATCCCGGGTCGACCAGGGCCAGCACCCTGGCGTCCTCGATCCCGTACGGGCACTCGATGGAGAGCGTATGCCTGGGGCCGAGTTGGGCCAGGAGATCCTCCCGGCATTTTTCGACCTCATAAAGGATGTTCGCCGTGTCCAGCAGCGGCAGGTAGGCGTGGGATATCGTGTGATCGGCGATCTCGTGCCCCTGGCCGGCCAGCTCGCGCAGCCGCTCCCATGACGGCACGAAGCCCTTCGCCTCCCCCGGCGCGAGCGGTTCCACCTTATATTCCTTCCCGCTTTCCCCGAGCCGGAGAAGTATTTTGTCAACCAGCAGGAACGCTTCCTCCTGCCGGCCCTGTTCGACCATTTCCCCGACGGCCGCGTCGGAAAAATCCTTGGCTTCCGGGAGATAGCGCGCCTGGGCCAGGTAGCGCAAGGCGGAGCAGCGCTCGAAAAAATTATCCTTGTCCGTGGGCACGGTCCCGCTTTCCCAGATGATCTCCTGGATCGGCCGGCCGATGAAGGTAGGCCGGTATCGCGCTCCGGGGATATCGCCCGTATTGACGAAGAAGGTGGCGGGCAATCCCCTCTCGTTCATCAGCGGCACGGCGATGCGGAACTGGTTCTCTGACCCGTCGTCGTAGGTCAGGGTGACGCACCCCTCTTTGCCGTCCTGCCATTTAAGGATCCGGGTTTGCGAAAACCCGGCGGCGGGGAATAGAAAAGCAAGCCCTAGGAAAATGGATACGAAAATAACGTTTCCCATTGCCGGCCCGGGCTTTAGCCGGCGCTGCGTTTGCGCGGCTTGCTTTTCCGGCTCTTGCCCGCCTTGGCCAGGGCGATGGCCACCGCTTGCTGGATCGCTTTCTTCTTGGTCGGCGGATGGCTGCTGCCGATCGCCCCCTGCTTCTCCCATTCGTCCACCAGCGTCTTGATGTTGCTGCTGACCGTCGATTTGGCGGACCCTTTTTTTAACGGCATGATCCCCTCCTGGCGTTCTTTTTATTTTTTCTGGGTTTTCCGCAAACCCGCCCCGGCGCTCCACGCCTTGCCCGCGCCGTCGCCCACGGTCCAGTACCGGTTGTCGGGCATGCTCAGCGTGAAGGGCTTGATCTTCTGGATGTCGGGCTTGCCGTCGCTCATGTAGGACGGGTGGCAGTAGGCCTCCACGATCTGGCCGATGAAAAGCTCGTGGTCGGGCAGGGGCACGGTCTGGAACAGCCGGCAGGCCATGGTGACCGGGCATTCCTCGATCAGCGGGGCGTTTTTCAATTCGCCGTAATGCACGGTGAAGAGCGCCGACTTGTCGGCCTTGGCCCCGCTGAACAGCCCGCAGTAATCGGTCTTTTCCAGCAGGGAGACGCCCGGGACGTTGAGGCTGAACTCCTTGCCGTCGCGGATCCCCTGGTTGGTCAGGTGGTCGCCCAGGGCGATGGCGATCAGCGGCGGGTGGATGTTCACGCGGCTCACCCAGGCTGCGGCCATGAAGTTCGCCCTGCCGTTCACCACGCTGCCCACCAAGACCATGGGCATCGGGTACGGGAAGGCGTTGTTGTCGATGCGCTGTTTCATCTGCGGCCTCCTTCTCTCTCCCTAGGACGGTCACCGTTATCGGGACAGGCAGTGACTTAATTTTAGCAAATCGCCCGAAAAAATAAAAGCCTGGAGATTCAAGATCAATTCAAAACTTGGCAGGCGCAGCGGCATTCACCAGGAGGGCGGTTCCCGAACCGCCCCTACATGAAGAGGTGCATTACTTCTTGTTCTTCACTTTTTACTTTTACCTTTTTCCTTTTTCCTTTTACCTTTGAAGAATCGAACTCTTGTCAATGGCGAATAGAGGCGTTACAATCGGCTTTTCGGATTCGCCACGAACAGGAGCCATCGTGACCCCAGTTTCCGATCCAAAGCCAGGTTTTATTTCAATCGCCCGGCCGGTGATGGCCATCACCGCCGCGGGCACGCTGGCCATGGCGGGCTACGAGATGGTGCGCTCGTCTTCCGCCTCGGTCTTCCTGGCCCACCACTCGGCGGCGCGGCTGCCCGAGGCGCTGATGCTGGTGCCGCTGGCCATGTTCGCCTTCACCTGGCTGTTCAGCGTGGCGCTGCGGCGCCTGGGCGCGGGCCGGACCTTCATCGCCACCCTGCTGCTCTCCGCCCTGGTGCTGGCGGCGTCGGCGACGGCGGTGCTGCGCGGCATCCCCGGCTCCGCCTTCCTGCTCTACATTTTCGCCCAGGCCTATATCGTCTTCATCGTCGAGGAGGTGTGGGCGTTCATCAACAGCCTGTTCGTCCCCGCCCAGGGCAAGCGCTGGAACGGGGTGATCATCGCGGTCAGCACCATGGGCTCGATCACCGGCGGCATCGTCACCGGCCGGCTCTCGGTCGCCGTCGGCTCGGAGCGCATCGTCTGGATCGCCGCCGCGCTGACCGCCGCCGCCTCGCTGCTCGGCGCCCTGGCCTTCCGGCTGGCCGGGCCGCGGCCGGCGCCGCCCGACCGGCCGCCCGAGAAGCTGGCCGACCACTTCGCCTGGGACCTGCTGCGCAACGACCCCACCATCCGCCGCCTGGCGCTGATCGTGGTCGCCGCCCAGTCGGTGGCGGTGCTGCTGGACATCGCCTTCCACCAGGCGCTGCAGGCGGCGGTGCCGCAGCAGGACCCGCGCACCGCCCTGCTCGGCTATTTCTGGTCGGCGGTCAACCTCTTCGCGCTGGCGCTGCAGCTCGGCGTCTGCCCGTTCCTGCTGTCGCGCTTTCCCATACGCAGGATCCACCGGGCGATCCCGCTGCTGTTCGGCGCGGCGGCGCTGGGCGCCGTCGCCTTCCCGGTCCTGCCCGTGATCGCCGCCGTCTTCTTCATCTCCAAGACGGTCGACTACTCGGTGTTCCGCGCCGCCAAGGAGGTCCTCTACATCCCCCTCTCCTTCACCGCCCGCTACCGCGCCAAGATGACCGTGGACGCCCTGATCTACCGCTCATCCAAGGGGGTGGTCTCGGCCCTCCTTTCCATCGCCAACCGCGCCTTCGGCCTCCTGCCCCTGCGCCTCTACCCCATCCTGGTCGTGTTCTTGTGCGGCGGCTGGAACCGCTTCACCCGCAACCTGCCCGAGCCGCCCTCCACCCCGCCGCGCCCGTAAGCGATTTTTCCCCCGCTTCCCGCCTTACCAGGGCGTGCAGAGCTGGACCACCGTCCCCCACGGATCGAGCACCCACCCCTGCACCCCGCCCCAGGATTGCTTGGCCGGCTTGTGCAGCGCCTTGGCCCCGCTCTGGAGCGCGTGCCGGTAGGCCTTGGGCACGTCGGCGGCGGCGAACACGATCTCGATGCCGCTCTTCACCCCGCCCTTGGTGGCGGCCCATTTGTAGCCCTTCGACATTTTCTCGTCGACGAACGCCAGCGTGGTGGTGCCGGTCTTCATGGTGGCGAACGACCCGTCCTCCTCGACATACCCCGTGTTCAGGGCGAACGCCTTCTTGTAAAAAGCGATCGCCTTGGGCACGTCCTTGACATAGACCATTACATAGTCCAGTTTCATGTTATCCCTCCCTTGTATGCCCTAAATTTACCACCGCGAAAACGGGATTTCAAGAAGTAGCGGCTCCCTTAATTCAGCAAGCCGAATTCCCTGCCCACCCGCCCGAAGGCGTCGATGACGCGGTCGAGCTGGCCCTTCTCGTGGGTGGCCATGAAAAAGGAGCGGATCAGCTGCTTGCCCTCGGGCACGGCGGGAGCGACCACCGGGTTGGCGAACACCCCTTCCTCGAGCAGGCGATGGCAGAACTGGAAGGTCTTCATATTGTCGCCGATGATGATCGGGATGATGGGCGTGGGGTCGTCGGGGATGGCGTAGCCCAGCTCCCGGAAGCCCCGGCGCATGTAGGCGGCGTTGTCGTGCAGTCGCTGCACGCACTCGGGCTCGCGGCGGAGGATCTTGAGCGCCGCCCGGGCGGCGGCGACGTTCGCCGGGGGCATGCTGGCGCTGAAGATCAGCGCCTGGGAGTTGTACTTGATGTAGTCGACGACCTCCCTGGCGCCGGCCACGAAGCCGCCCAGCGAGGCGAACGTCTTGCTGAACGTTCCCATCACCAGGTCGACGCCGTCGCCGTTCTTCATGCCGAAATGGCTGCTGACGCCGCGGCCGCCGTCGCCCAGCACGCCGATGGAATGGGCCTCGTCGACCAGGACCCGGGCGTTGTGCCGGCGGGCCAGCTCGACCAGCCGCGGCAGGTCGACCACGGCGCCCGACATGCTGAAAACGCCGTCGCTGACCAGTAGTTTCGGCGCCGCGGGCGGCAGCTGCAGCAGGAGCTTTTCCAGGCTCGCCATGTCGTTGTTGGCGTAGCGCTTGACGTGCACCGCCATGGCCCTGGCGATCAGCGTGCCGGCGACGATGCTGGCATGGTTCTCCTTGTCGCTGACCACGTATTCGTCGCGGTTGACGATGGCCGGGATGATCCCCTGGTTGGCCAGGAAACCGGTGGTGAACACCAGGCTGCTCTCGACGCCCAGGAAATCCGCCAGCTCCTCCTCCAGCAGCCGGTGCAGCACCAGGTTGCCGTTCAGGAAGCGCGAGCCGGAGCAGCTGGTGCCGAACTCGGCCATGGCTCCTTGAGCGGCGGCGAGCACCTCGGGATGCTTGGTCAGCCCGAGATAGTTGTTGCTGCCGGCCATGATCACCATGCGGCCGTCGATCTTCACCTCGGTGCAGTCGTTGGCCTCGATCTCCTTGAAATACGGGAAAAGGCCCATTTCCTTGAGGATCTTCACCCGGTCATACTGCTTGCACTTGTCGAAAAGGTCCATGTCTTCATCCCCCCTTTTTCAGCGCCCGCCCGCTCAGGCCGCTGGTCACCACGTCGAAGCCCAGGGCGAGCAGCCGGTCCAGGTCGTCGCGTTTGATCTGTTTCGCCTCCACCAGCTGCAGGATGCCGTTGAGCATCCCCCAAAGCAGCAGGGCCAGGTCCTTGGTTTCGCCGCCATCCCCGCCCGGGAAGCCGGCGGGGCTCTTTTTGAGGATCGCCTGCAGGTGGCCGAGGCAGGCGAGCTTGCGGCGGCGGATCTCGTTCAGCAGCTTTTCCGGGATATTGGCCTGGTGGCTCGGCTCGTCGACGAAAAACATCAGCTGCCCGTAATCGCCGTTCTGCTCATAGAAATTGAGATAGGCTTCCAGGGCGCGGCGCACGCCGTCCGCGGTGCCGGAGCAGGAAGCGCCGGCCTCGCCCAGCACGGCGGTCAGCTTGTCCAGGTGCTCCAGCAGGATCTGGGCGAAGATCTCCTCCTTGCTGGCGAAATGGGAGTAGATCGTCCCCTTGCTGAACTCGATCTCGGTGGCGATATCGTCGATGGTCACGCTGGCGAATCCCCGGCGCCGGAAGAACCGGCGCGCCGTGTCCAGGATCAGGCTCTTGCGCTTGGCGTACTCGCGTTGTTTCCGCTCCAGGCTGCCCATATTGACTCCAATTTAAATTTTGACCGACAGTCAATATTCAATTATAGACCGCCGCTTTTCATTTGTCAAATTCGCTTTGCCGGGTCCGGCCCGGGCCTCCCCTGGCGGGGAAATTCCCGAATTGACAACGCCAACGACGGTTTGTAAACTGGTGGCATGGGGACATTCGCTTTTTCAATCCCGCCGTTGTTGAACCATCGCCAAACCATTCATGACAAAGGAGTCAAAATGAAAAAAATCATGGTCGGAATGATCGCCTTGCTGTTCCTGGCGCCGGCGCTGCGCGCCGAGCTCCCCGTCTGGATCGAGGGCGCCGCGCTCGTGGACCTGGATGCGCCGGTGAACCTGGCCGTCCAGGGCAACGTGCTGATCGACGTGGTGAAAAACCTCCAGGTCAGGACCAACGTGGTCACCTTCAACCTGACCAACGGTTTTATCTTCTTTCTCAGCAGCGGCGCGAACCTGGATGTGTTGCTGCACGTCCCCGGCAGGAATAAGTTATCGTTTTACGGGGTCGGCGGTTTCAGCTTAAGCAGCGGGGGAGGTTCCACCTCGTTCAGGGGCAAGATCGGCCCCGGGGCACTGCTGGCGCACTCCAGGAACGCCAAGCTTTTCCTCGAAGCCCTGCTGAATTTCACGTCGATCGGGGACTTCAGCCACGTGGGTTTCGCCATCGGCGCCGGAGTCCGCTGCCGCTGACCGACCCGCGACCGCGTCATTACTCCCATTCCACCCGCTCGATGACGAAATGGACGTAGTGCAGGTCGCCGTCGGCCAGGTGCCAATAGCCGTCGACGACCGACGCCAGCTTCAGCCCGCCGAAGTCGCGCACGTCACGGCCGGCGCCGCTGAACGTTTCGATCGTCCCCCGCCCGCCCCCGCGGTCGTAAAAGCGCTGCACTTCGATCCTGGCCAGCCCCCCGTCGGGATGGAAAAAGAGCCGCGCCGCGGTGCTTAATCCCGAGTCGCTGACCAGGCAATCGGCGCTGGCGGCGTCGGAGCGCGTCCAGGTGACCCGCGAGCCGTCCAGGAAGAACGAAGGCGCCAGGGTCATTTCCGCCACGCACCGGCCGAAGCCGGACATGCCCACCTCGGGCGAGCGGGCGTCCGCGATCCTGAAAAGGGACATGGCCTTGACCCGCATCCGGCCCCTGCCGTCGGCATACGAATCCAGGGCGGCGACGGTCAGCCCGGGCAGCAGCGAGATCTTGCCATACCAGCAGAACGAGGGCTTTTTCGTGGTCAGGGAGTATTCGCCGCGGATCGGCAGGAACGGGCTCTTGCTGCCGGGGCGGAAGGTGCCGGAGTGCCACAGGCGCATGAAGCTGATCTTTTTTTTGCCGGCGACCCCGGAAAAACGCATGTAGCGCGCGACCGCCTCGGGGAGCTTTTGCAGTTCCTCTTCGCCGACGGGAGTTTCATCCTGCTTTCCCGCCCAGGCCCTGACCTCCCGCGCCTGCCTGCGGAAGACGTTGTAGAACCGGCGGCCGGCGACGGCGAAAAAAAAACCGACCAGGACCAGTATGACGATGACGGTGACCCAGGTTTCCATTGCCGGTCCTCCTTGCTTCCGCTCGGCATTCTAGCAGGCTTTCCGGCGCAGCGCAAAGAAAGACCTGGCCCTGATTTGCGGGCCAGGTCCTTTTGTTCGGCTAGTAGAGCTGGCTGCGCAGAAAATCGTTGCGCCTCTGCAGGTAAACGATCTCCCGCTCCAGGGCGCGGATCTCGCCATAGTTGTCCCCGTAGCGGTAGAGCGTGTCCATCCTTTCTTCCAGTACCCAGATGCGTTCCTCGTTCCTGCGGATCTCGCTGGCGACATAGCGCCCCGAGTAATTGTAGTATCGGCCATAGTTGCCGTAGCCACCGAGCAGCGGGGCAAAAACGGAAAGGCCGAAGGAGATCCCGCCGCGGGAATAGCGCCCCGGATAATTGTTGTAGCGGCTATAGTTGTTGGAGCGATTGCCGTAGCGGCTATAACTGTTGGAACGATCGCCGTATTGGCTGTAGCTGTTGGAACGATCACGCACTGGGGCTTGCCTGGACCGGTCAATGGCATAGCCGCCGCGGGCGGTCCGCTCCTGGCGATTGCCGTATTGGCTGTAGCTGCTGGCGCGATTGCGGGTCGGGGCACGCCTGGTCTGGCTGGAGGAAACCACGCTGCGGCCGCGCCGCTGCAGGTCGTTTCCTCTATATCTGGCCTGCAGATCCATGCCGGCGGCCATGAATAACACAATGAACGATGCGATCAATAGTACTTTTTTCATTTTGTACCTCCACTATCCTTAAGCAAGGTTGCTGCCAAGTATTGTGACCAAAACTGTCCTCTTTAAAGGACAGATCATCCCGAATCATGGAATAGCCTGTTTGGCGGGAAAAATTGGGATGGGGTGTCCTCAGTCCGGCGGGCGCCGGTCGTCCGCGGTCGCCGGCGCTACCCGGCGCCGAATTCCAGGGACTCGAACAGCTCCCAGGCGCCCGGCACGGAATCGACCGCGAAAAGGCGCTTGAGCGTCTTTTTGTCCTTCAGGAATTTCGCCAGGCCGGCCAGGACCCTCAGGTATTCGTTCAGCTTTTCCAGGGGGGTGATCAGGATGAAGACGACGCGCACCGGCTGGCGGTCCTCGGCGCTGAAGTTCACCCCGTTCGCCAGCCTCGCCATGGCGATGACGATCTTGTCAACGGATTTCACCCGGGCGTGGGGAATGGCGACCCCGTTCCCCAGCGACGTGCCGCCGCGGGATTCGCGGCTGAATATCTCCTCCAGCAGGGAGGAGGCGTCCCTTACCGCCCGGCTCTCTTCCATGCGCCTGACGATCTCCGTGATGGCCTCGTCCTTTGAATTGGCCGGCAGGTCCAAAAAGACCAGCTTGGGGTCCATGTAGTCGATCAGTTTCATTCTGGCTGCACCTGTTTTCAGATTACCATCGTTTAAAACGATCCAGCTGAAGTACTATTATACCAGAAAACCGGAAAATCCCTTCATCCCCCCCCGCCGCCCCATGGCGGTTGCGGAAATATTCTTTTATCCCGTCTTCGTCTGGGGTATAATATATGCAATCAGGGGCAAAATGAAACCAGCCATAATTATCCTGGTCGGCATTTTATTTGCGGCGCTTCCCGCAATGGGGACCCAGGCGCCCGGAGGGGGAAACATGAAAATATCCAGCCCGGATTTCCAGGACAATGAAATGATTCCCAAAAAATTCACCTGCGACGGGGAGGATTCCAGCCCGGCGCTGGTCGTCGAAGGCATCCCCGCGCGGGCAAAAAGCCTCGCCCTGATCGTCGACGACCCCGACGCCCCCATGGGGACCTGGGTGCACTGGCTGGTCTACGACATGCCGCCGACAGGCCGCATAGGGCAAGACAGGATCCAGGGCAAGCAAGGGACGAACGATTTCGGCAAAAGAAACTACGGCGGTCCCTGCCCGCCCTCGGGGACGCACCGCTATTTTTTCAAGATTTACGCCCTGGACGTCATGCTCGGCCTGAAAGAAGGGTTGACCAAGAAGGAGCTGGAGCATGCCCTGCAGGGGCACATACTGGAAAAAGCCGAGCTCATCGGATTATATAAGAGAGCGAAATAAGGGCCGCAGCATCCGGCAGCCAAAACAGCGGGCGCCATCCCCCGACCTCCTGAAATATTCTACCACCAATCCAAGTTGCGCGGCGGGGTGGCGGAGATCGCTTCCTGGAAGCTGATCGCGCCGTCGAGCACCATTTTCAGGGCGGTCGCGCGCAGGCCGACCAGCCCCTCCTCCAGCGCCTGGCGGAACAGGGCGCAGGGCAGGACCTCGGCGGCGAGCAGCCGGCGCATGGCCGGAGAGACGGGAAGCACCTCGTAGATGCCGGCCCGCTTTATAATCCCCGATCCCCGGCACGCTTCACAGCCGTTCCCCTTTTCGAACGTCAGCGCCCACCCCGCGCGGCCGATCGGCAGCCCGCTGCGCTCCAGCAGCGAAACCGGCATCTCGACCGGGGTCTTGCAGGCGGGGCAGAGCAGCCTGACCAGCCGCCCCGAGCAGACCAGGCCCAGGTTTTCGGCGAGCAGCGCCCGGAAACGCCGCACCAGGGCGAGGTCGGTGTCTTTGCGGCGCTCCGCCCCGCAGAAATCGTGGAGACGCAGCAAGCCATGGAGCACATCGTGCATGTGGGTGGCGGCCACCACCAGCCTTGTTTTTGCCGCCTCCAGCGAGGCGACGATATCTTCATAAGACCTCAGGTCCTGGACCAGGAGCACCCGCGGGTCGTCCTCCAGGGCGCTGGAAAATTCCGTGTGATAATCGACATAGCTTTTCAGCAGGATCTGCCGGGCGCCGGGCAGGCGGAACTTGCGCGGCCGCTCGATGGCCGTGGCGCTGTCCCCTCTGAGGAGCCGGCGCATGACCGAGGAGTAGCAGACGACCGACTTGCCGCTGCCCGTGGGGCCGCTCAGGAGCACCATGCCTTTGGGGGAGTCGACCGCCCGCTTCAGGGCGCGCTAGCCCGGCCTCGTCGAAGCCGAGCTTGTCGAGATCCAGGTCGAAGGATCGTTCGGGAGTGTAGAAAGCGAATTGGAAAATGAAGCCGTGGATGCCGGGAACGGCACTGACCCACAGCTCATGCCAGCTCCCGTCGGGATAGCTGAGCAGCAGCACGCCGTCGAAGGGGAACCGCCAATCCATTTCCGGGTCGGGGATCCCGCACCATAAGTGGAAGACCGCCAGGGAGAACTCCTTATGCCGCGCGGACGGGAAGCGCATGATCTCGCGCCATTTTCCCTTTTCCTTGCCGCGCACCCGGGTATATTCCTCGAACGGCTCGACCGAGAAACTCGCTCCCGGAAAAGGCAGCATCTTGATCGCCATCTCCTTGACCAGGCGCAGGCCCGGGCCGTCGCTGCCGAGAACCTCCTGCAGCGCGCTGGCCTGCATTTTATGCAAACCGCCGCCCAGGAACTCCAGGTCGGAGGGGACGTTCTCGGAATATTGGCTGCGTTCTCCCATGGCACCATGAATTCTATGCCCCGCTGGCATTTAATTCAAATTCTCCCCCTTTATGTTCCTAATATGAATGCCCCCCGATGACAAATGATGTCATAGGCGAAAAGAATTTGAAATTTCCGTCCCCGCCGGCCTAGTTTCCCGACGGGCGCCGGCAGCGGCTGCGCACCAGGTGCGCCAGCAGGAACATGAAGATGTCGCTGCGCCGCACCCGGCGGATGTCGTTGCCGTGCACGTCGAACCAGAAGCGGGCGAGCTGCTCCACGACGCGGCACATGGCGGCGATGGCGGCCTGGATGTCGCCCTCGCCCTCGTCCAGTATGATCTTGAGCATGCGGTTGATCAACAGGATGCGTTCCTCGCAGTCGTCGTCCGGCGGCACGCCGATGGCTTGGGTCTCCTGGTGCACGGCGCTCCTGACGTCGGGCTCCAGCAGCAGGTCGACCTCGAGGGCGACGAAGGCGCGGAGCTGCGCCGCGGGATCGACCAGGTCCCCCCGCACCTCGTCCGCGGACGGGATGTGGCCCAGGAAGGCGAGCAGGTACTGGATGATGCAGCGCGCCCTCTCCAGGCGCTCGCGCCTGCGGAAGTAGCGCAGCAGGCTCTCGGGAGGCATCGCCCGCATCATGCGCTCGGCCAGCGCGTAGTTGGGGTCGGCCTCCAGGATCTTCATCACGTACTCGGCCTCCAGGCGCACCCATTCGAGTGTGGCGGGATCCTTGAAGTTGTCGGGGGCGAACAACTGCTCGATCTTCATGGCCATCCTGCTCCTCTCTCTCCCTTGTATGCAAACAATTGTCCAGCAGTATGCATGGGTGCGCCGGGCCGGGCAATCGGGGATTCCCCTATGGCAGGGTTCTGAATATCCTTAAATGCAAATGGGGGGGCGACGATCCGGGGATCGTGCATGCTTGATAAAAGCCGCGGCCGCGGAGCTGTCTGGTTTGGATCAGAAACGGAAGAAAAGCCCCGCGCGGACCCCGGGGCCGCCCAGGTCCAGGGTGAAGGGAGGGCCCGTCGGCGGCCGGTAGCCCGGCAGCGTTCTTTGTTCAAACCCGGTTGCGAACCGCGAACGGCGAACGTCTACCATTTTAAAGACGGGCGGGTCCCAGACGCCGCCCCTATGATCGGAGTTCTAGGGCACCCGCGAGGGGCGCCCCTACACGCGGAATTTCTAGGCGAATACAAGATTCGCCCCTACGGATTCTGTGCCGTTGTCTTTAACGTCGAACTTCGAACGTCGAACATCGAACCTCGTTCTTCTCCCCGCCGTTGACTTTCCTTCGCCGCGGTGTTAAGAATTTTCCTTGCCGCCGGCGAAGCGCTTCAGCGGCAACAGGGAGCAACATGACCAACAATAAATGGAAAATGGGACTGGCGGTGGTTTTCATGATCCTGTCGACCCTGGCTTTTTCGGGGGTTGCGTCCGCCCCGCCGCCGCTGCAGTGGCAATTCAAGGCGGCGGCGACGGGCCATTCTTCGCCGCTGCTCGCCGGCGGGTTGTTGTTTTTCGGCAGCGACGACGGCACCCTTTACGCGCTGGACCTTGCCGGCGGCCTGAAGTGGAAGTTCAAGGCCGGCGGCCGGATCGGCGGCGAACCGGTTTTCGACAGGGGGCTGGTCTATGTCGGCAGCGAAGACGAGCACGTCTATGCCCTGGACGCCGCCACGGGCAGGAACGTTTTCACGTTCGCCGCCAATTCGCCGCTTTTCCAGTCGCCGCTGGTCGCCGACGGCGTGCTGGTCACTGTCTCCTGGTGGCGGAACCTGGTCGCCGTCGACGTGAAAAGCGGGGCGGAAAAATGGAAGTTCGCCGCCGCCGGCACCATCACCGCCGCGCCGGTGCTGTCGGGCGGCATGGTGTACGCGTGCGGGGAGGGGGGGTTCGTTTACGCGCTCGACCCGGCCGACGGCGCGGAAAAATGGCGACAGGCGGCGGGCTGGCTGGCCCGCTCGCGGCCCGTGGTCCGCGAAGGCGTCCTTTATATCGGCGGCAGCGACAATTGCGTTCACGCCCTGGACGCCCGGGGCGGCGAGGAAACATGGAGCGCCAAGACCGGCGGGCCGATCCTGGCGACGCCGGCGGCGGAAAAGGAATTGGTGTTCGCCGGCAGCGGCGACGGCAAGCTCTACGCCTTCAAGTCGAAAACCGGCGCCATGGTCTGGACGCTGGCAACCGGGGCGGCCATCGCTTCTTCGCCGGCGGTCGCCGGCGGCGTGGTCTATTTCGGCAGCAACGACGGTTTTCTCTATGCCGCCGACGCCGCGACCGGCGCCCTGAAGTGGAAGCTGGACGCCGGTTCCCCGGTCACGACCACGCCGCTGGTGGCGGCAGGCTTCGTCTATGTCGCCAGCGAAGCCGGCCTCCTGCTCGCCCTGCGCTTATAGCGGCGGTCGGGGGCGGCGCCTTAAAATCGCCCTGGCCACGCCAAGGCGCCCCGCCATCGTTTTATTTGCCATCCTGCAGTTTTTTCATGATCGATGCGAATTCGGTGGGCACAAGAATGATCAGGCTGTTTTGCTCGGCGCCGATCTCCTGCCAGGTTTGCAACTGCCTCAACATCAGCGCGTTGGGAGACGCTTCCATGGTTTTGGCGGCATCGGTGAACTTTTTGCTGGCTTCTTCTTCCGCCGAAGCCTTGACCAGGCGCGAGCGTTTCTCGCGGACGGCCTCGGATTCCTTCGCCATGGCGCGCTTCATATTGTCCGGCAGTTCGATATTCTTGATCTCGACGCTGATGATGGTAATGCCCCACTCGTCGGTCGGCCCCTGCAGTTCCACCAATACTTCCTTGCCGATCTGGTCTTTGTTGGACAGCAGGGTATCCAGGTCATATTTGCCCAAAATATCCCTCAGCTTGGATTGGGCCAGCAGGGTGGAGGCCATGCTGAAATTCTCTACGGCGATGATCGACTTCGGCGCGTCGAAGATCTTGTAATAGACCACGGCGTCGATCTTGACCGGGACCGAATCCTTGGTCATGATCTCCTGGGGTATGACATCCATGGTGCGGATGCGCATGTCGACGAATTTCACGTATTCCAGAACGGGAATGATGATATTCAACCCGGGCCTGATCTGCCTGACATATTTCCCCAGGCGAAAAACCACGCCGCTCTGCCATTGGGAAACGATCCTGAGCCCGAGCACACAAATAATTGCCGCAATAATTGCTAAAAACCATATCAAGCCGAACATGCGCACCTCCTTATTTCAATACAACCGGTGTCTTTAACATCGAACATCGAACTTCGAACGTCGAACCTTCTGTCTAGTCCCGCACCAGTTCCACGCGGCGATTCTGGGCGCGGCCCATCTCCGTGGCATTGTCGGCCACCGGCTTTGCCGGGCCGAATCCCCTGGTTTGCAGGCGGGCGGCGGCGATGCCGGCGCCCAGCAGATAGGCCTTTACCGCGTCGGCGCGCTGCAGGGATAGCTTCAGGTTGTGGTCGGGGCTTCCCGTGGAGTCGGTATGGCCCTCGATGGTCAGCTTCCAGGACGGCTCGCCTTTCAGCAGGCCCAGCACTTCCTCCAGGACCGGCTTGGACTCCGGCTTGATCGTGGCGGAGTCCAGGTCGAAGAGGATGCCGTAGACCCTGGCCCGGCCTTCGCTCGCCAGCTGCTTTTTCAGCTCCCCGCCCAGGGAACCGGACCAATGGGGGCAACCGCCGACCTGGGAAGCGACCTTGCTGCCGTCCCAGGTCCCGCCGGGCAGATTCTTTTCCTGCCCCGCGCGCCACCAGTAGCCGCGGAAGCTTTTGCCGTCGGGGTTGAAGATCATCACGACCGGCCCGGAGTTTTGCCCCTCGCGCCAGGTGAGCTTCATGAGGCGCCCTTCGATGGCGCCGTCGAGCAGGCCCTCGTGGTACTCGTAACAGCCCACCAGCGCCGTTCCCTGCTGCCGGATATGAAACTTGGAATACTTGGTATCGTAGGTCCCGGAAATGTCTCCCAGGGAGGCGGGAACGGGCGGCTTCAGGCCGTAGCCGCGGAAGCCGAAAAGCTCCGTCCACTGGGCGGCGCCGTGATTGTTCCTGATGGTCAGGCGCACCCAGCGCCCCTTGACTTTTTTCTGGGCCTTGAACGCCTGCTTGTCGGCCTTGGCGGCCAGCGTGGCCTGCAGGATGGTCGCGAAGCCGCCGTTCGCTGATGAGGGTGAGACCTCCACCGCGATCTCCCTGGCCCCGGCGCCGACCGTGTCGACCGCGGCGTTGTCGAATTCGAGGCTCTCGATTTCGGCGTCATTGATCATTGCAAACACAAAAACGTTGTCCGCGATCTTTCCCTTCTCGCAAGCCCACCCCGAGGCGGGGCTCTCGTCCAGCAGGGCTTCCGCCACCCAGCCGCCGTAATGGGCGGGGGCAATGACGGGCACGGTGCCCTCCTGCAGCGCGAGCAGGTTGATCGTCCCGTTCGGCTGCTGGCCGAACAGGTTCAGGCCAACGCAGCCGGCAAAAAGCATGAATGCGCTGACAACGGTTTTTTTCATATGAACTCCTTCGCCCAGGGGCAGACCCGGTAAAATTTTCCCGCCGCCGGAAATCCTACGTGTTGTCGGTTTGAAAGTCAAATCGCTGGACGGGCGCCTCCCCGATCCCCTGGCGTTACTTCGCGTAAAACTGCAGGGTTTTGGCGGCGTTGAGGTAATGGGGGGCAACAGAACCGTAGACGCGCGCATCGGCGGTCAGGATCAGGATGAAAACCTTGTTCGCCCGGTAGGTGAGGAACTGCCGCTGCCGGATATTGGCTCCCTGGTAGGCATATTCGGAATCCAGCTCCCGTCCCAGGAGGCTGCCGGCCGTGGTCCAGGTATCGTTGCGCAGGCGGCCCTTGAGGGCGCCGGTGATCTGGTCGATGAGCTGCTGGGCGACCAGGTTGATCGCTTCCTTGCTCTTGGAATCGCCGGCCCCGGTGACGGGCACGACCTGGACGTTCAGGCTGGACACGGGGCTGTTGTCGGCGTTGGCCAGGAACATGCAGGCCACGCTGGCTTTCCCCTTTTCCCCTTCCACCCATCCGGCGGGGTATTGGATGGAAAAACCGTACTCCGGGCTGGAGAACGTCCGGTAGGCGGAAGAAGGCGGCGCGGCCGCCTTGGGCGCCGCCACGGTGAACACGATGCTGCCCTGGTCCTTGCGGTTCAGCTGGAAAACGGCCTTGTAGCGGCCGATGAACCAGCCGGAGGCGGGGGGAGTGATCTTGAACGAGAGGTAGCCGGTGCCGTAGACATCGGGGAACTCCTGGACGGCGATCTGCTGCGGCTGGCCGTCCTTCAGGAAATAAGCGGTGATCTTGACCTGGGTCCCCGACGGGGCGTCCGAGAGCTTGACCGTCAGGTAGATCGGCTTCGCCTCCGGGCCGAAGGTGTCGCTGGCGCCGACCGGGCTTTGCAGCTGGGGGTCCACGCCCCGCGCCGCCCGCATCTCGCTGAGCCTGGCCGCGCCCGCCGCCGAAGCCAGCGCCGCCGTCAAAAGGCATATCATGATTACCGTCGCGATCTTTCTCATGCCGTCACCTCCCGATGGATTTGCGCACCCTTCTCCGCCACCGGTATACACCAACGGCCCGGGGAATTCAAGTTTGCCATCTCTTAAACCCGGCCATGCCGCATCGCGGCCTATTTCCCCTCAAAGGCCCGGCGCAGCGCCGCGACGTCGAGCTTTTGCATCTTCCACATGGCGGCGAGCATGCGCTCGCGGGCGTCGTCGTCGGGCGCGACCAGCCAGCGCGCGATGTCCCGGGGCACGACCTGCCACGAGAGGCCGAAGCGGTCCTTGAGCCAGCCGCAGGGGCCGTGCAAGCCGCCGTCGGCCAGGGCCTGCCCAGTAGCGGTCCACCTCCTCCTGGTCGGCGCACATCACCTGCAGCGAGAGCGCCTCGTTGAAGCCGAAGCCGTGCTCGATGTGGCTGTCCATGGCCACCAGCTCCTGCCCCGCCAGCGAGAAGCGGCCGTGCTTGACGAGATCCGTCGGCCCCTCGCCCTCGGCGTAGCGCTCCACGCTGCCGACCTTCCCGCCGGGGAAATGCCGGCATAGAAGCGCATCGCCTCCTCGGCGCGGCCGGACACCGCCCCGGAGAACATCAGGCAGGGGGCGATCGTCGGCCCGCCGGCGACCGGCGCCGGGTCATCACCTGCCACGAGACGCCGAAGCGGTCCTTGATCCAGCCGTAGCGCTCGCTCCAGGGGTAGCTGTCGAGCGGCATCAGCGCCTCGCCCCCATCGGCGAGCGCGGCATAAAGCGCGTCGGCGGCGCGGCGGAGTCGACGTGGACGAAGAAGGAGACGCTGGGATTCAGTTTGAAAATGGGCCCGCCGTTGAGCGCGGTGAAGCGCTGCCCGGCGATCTCGAACTCGACGGTCAGGACGCTGCCGCGCGGCATGCCGCCCGGGTTGTCGATTGCACGGGGTAATGCGAGGCGGCGATGACGCGGCCGGCGGGAAAGGTGCGGGCGTAGAACGCGGCGGCCGGCTCGGCCTGGTCGTCGAGCCAGACGCAGGGGACGATCCTGGAGAGTGTCTTTGCCATGTCAACCTCCTCCGGCGGCGGTCGATCTTCCGCCTCTTGGCCCGATGATACCCGACGCAGATCGCGATTTCAAGGGCGGCTGCGCCCTACATTAAGAAGGGCGAACACGAGGGGCGGCTCACGGGTGGGACCGCCCCTACAGATGCTGTGCCTTTTCTTCAACGTCGAACGTCGAACCTCGTTTGATCTCTTAAACGTCGAACATGCGGTCCCCTCTTGACTGGAGATGTTCCTAAGGGGGACAATATTGCCGGACGGTCAAGCCGCCGGGCCGTGAGACGGCCGCGCACCTGCCGAAACCATCTGTTTACGGAGGTCAGGAATGAAAAGAAATGTCATCGTGCCGGCATTTTTACTGCTGGTATTCGTGGTTTTTTCGCTGCCCGCCGCGGGCCAGGAAGCGTCAGTCAAGATCCCGCCAGCCGGCGAACCAGTGGCACTCCCCGCCTGCTGACTGGCTGCAGGTGCTGTACGCGCCGCAGTACTTCGCTGTCTGGACCGCGCCCGGCGGCGACTGCCTGCTGCTCGCCGACCCGGTGCTCTATCCCCGGCTGGCGGAGCTGGCGGCGCCCATGCACAAGCTGGCCGGCATGCGGGTGAACCCCGCCAACAACGGTTTCCAGGGCGAGCATGGGGGCACGTCCCCCCGCCTGGTGCGGGTCGAGAATGGCGCCACGACACCGCTGCCGCTGCCGCAAGGGGCCGAACTCATCGACGTGGAGTGGACCGCCGACGGCGGGCGTTTCGCGCTCACCGTCAGGCTGAGCGACCGGATCGGCGTCTGGACCGGTTCGCAGCAAGGCGACCTGGCCATGGTGGCGGACGTCGCCCTGAATTCGCTGCTGGGCAGCGCCGTCTCCTGGCTTCCCGACCAGAAGCGGCTGCTGCTCCGCTGCATCCCCGAGCGCGGGCCCGCCCCGCGGCGCCGCCCATCCCCGACGGCCCGGGGTCCTTGAAGGATCGGGGGCCTCGGCCCGCTCCACCTACGAGGCCCGCAACCTGCTTGAAACCGCCCATGATGACGCGCTCTTTGACTACTATGCGACCTCGAAGCTGATCATCTACGACCCGGCTACCGGCAAAAAGGAGACGCTCGGCGGCCCGGCTCCCTACGTTACGGCCGATTTCTCACCCGACGGCGACTATCTCCTGGTCGAGCGCCTGGTGGGGCCCTGGTCCCACGAGGTCGGCTGGGAGCGTTTCGCGACAGAAATCGAGGTCTGGAACGCCAGGGGCGATCGCGTGGCCTCGATCGCGTCCCTGCCGGTGGCCGACCAGGTCCCGAATTATGGAGTGCCGCTGGGACCGCGTTCGGTTTCGTGGCGCCCCACCGCCCCCCACCAGCTTTTCTGGGTCGAGGCGCTCGACGGCGGCAATCCCATGGCCAAAGTCCCCCATCGCGACCGGCTGATGAGCCTGGGCGCCCCCTTCACGGAAAAACCCCGGGAGGTCTTCCGGGCCGAGCACCGCATCGAGCCCTGGCGGAACGCCTGGGCGGAGAAAGGCGGCCTGCTGATGCTCAGCCAGCAGGAGCGGATCCGGCGCTGGCGCTATGTCTGGCTGCTGGACGTGGACAAGAACACCTCCCGCCCCTGGTACGACCTGGACGAGGCGGATCGCTACGGCGACCCCGGCTTCCCGCTTTTCCGCCCGCTGGCGAACGGCGCGCTGGGTGCTGCGCCAGAAGGGGGACGCGGTCTATTTTCGCGGCAGCGGCGCCACCGACCAGGGCGACCGCCCCTTCCTGGACCTGCGCCGCCTGGACAGCGGCAAGACCGAGCGCCTCTTCCGCTGCGATCCCAAGCGCTACGAAAACTTCGTGGCCTTCGCCGGCGGCGAGGGGCGCTTCATCATGCAGGCGGAGTCGCTCAAGGAGATGCCCAACTACTACCTGGCCACGCTGGGCCGGGAGATCAAGGCGCACAAGGGGCGAGGCCACACGGGCGCTGACGCGCAAGGCCATCACGAGCTTCAAGGATCCCGCTCCCCAGCTGCGCCGGATCGAGAAGCGCATCGTGCGCTACAAGCGCAAGGACGGCGTCCCCCTGAGCTTCCAGCTGCTCCTGCCTCCGGGCTACAAGCAGGGGGAGCGCCTGCCCACGGTGCTCTACGCCTACCCCCTGGAGTACTCCGGGGCGGCGACCGCCGGGCAGGTCAGCGGCTCCGCCCAGCGCTTCATGCGCTTTTACGGCCCCAGCCATCTCTTCTTCCTGCTGCGCGGCTACGCCGTGCTCGACCAGACCGCCATGCCCATGGTGGGGGACCCGGAGACGACCTACGACACCTTCGTGCCCCAGCTGGTGGCCGACGCCGAGGCGGCGGTCGCCAAGGCGGTGGAGATCGGGGTGGCGGACCCCAAGCGCATCGGCATCATGGGCCACAGCCACGGCGCGCTGATGGTCGCCGACCTGCTGGCGCACACCGATCTCTTCCGCGCCGGCATCGCCCGCAGCGGCTCCTACAACAAGACCAACCAGCCGTTCGGCTTCCAGTCGGAGCGCCGCTCGCTCTTCGAGGCCCGGGACGTCTACATCGCCCTCTCGCCGCTCTTCTTCGCCGACAAAATCAAGTCGCCGATCCTGATCATCCACGGCGACGACGACTCCAACCCCGGGACGCGGACCTACCAGTCCGAGGTTTTCTTCGAGGCGGTGCGCGGGACGGGCGGCGTCACCCGGCTGGTGCTGCTGCCTTTCGAGGACCACGGTTACCAGGCCCGCGAGAGCATCGAGCACGTGCTATGGGAGCAGCTGCGCTGGTTCGACATGTATCTGAAAGGAGACGGGTCAGCGGCGGCGAAATGAACCGTTTTTAGACGGCAGCGTCCGCGGAGGGCCCGCCTGCCAAGGCTATTTTATCAGCCTTTTTTTGGCATAGGCGGTCGAAAGCAGGCCGGCAGCTGGGGCAATACCCACCCGCGGCAGGTCCAGGCGATCGGCGTCCCAGCAAACGCCGATCGTCGGGTCACCGTTCACCGTGCCGTTATTGTGGAATCGTATCGCGTACTCCAGTATCGCCATGCGTTTGGGGTCCAGGTCCAGCAGGCCCTGGTCATATAATTCCCGGGCAAATTCCGCGGCCCACTCGCCGTGCTTCTCGCCGGTCCCCTCGTTTTGCCTTTTGCAGTCATGCAGGATGGCGAACAATCTGGCGACCTCGATGTCGCAGCCCGGGAGTATTCTCCCCTATTTCCATCGCGTTCCTCTCGACCTGCTGCCAATGCCCGGGGCCATGAAGCGTTTTTTTTAGATCCAGTTGGAACACCCTTTCCGCTTCCTTCAATACTGCCGTTAATTTCCCGTCGCGTTTTAATTTTTTGCTTTTCTTCATCTCTGCTTCAGAATTCGCATCGGCCTTGGCATAAATTCATCATAGCAAATCAAATGGTTTAATATAAGACCCGGCACCAATGGCCCTGCTTCTTGACAAGCCATCGACGGTTGTGTAGAATTTGTTTACATGGTCCTTGTTCATTAATTTTTCGTCTGTCCGCAGCGCCCGATCGAAAGACGGGCGACATTCCATCCAACCGACAACAAAGGAAAAGGAGCAACGAAATTGAACGAACAAGAGACGATAGAAAAGCTGAAAAAACTGGGATTCGACGACGGATTCGCCGCGCATGGCGCGGAGATGCCGGCCGGGGCAAGCGCCATGGCGCGCGTCTCGGCGGTCGACCGCGGCGCGGTCCTCATCATGAACGGGGCCGCCGAGCTGGCGGCGGAGCTCGCGGGCAGATTCCGCTTCGCCGCCTCCTCGGCGGCGGACCTGCCGTGCGTGGGCGATTGGGCCTGGGTCCAGTACCACAACGGCGGGAGGACGGCCGTCATCCACGGCATCCTGCCGCGAAGGACCTTCCTGCGCCGCAAAACCGCCGGCAGGGACGTGGACCCGCAGATGATCGCGGCCAACATCGACACCGCCTTCATCGTCCAGTCGTGCCACCACGATTTCAACCTGCACCGGCTGGACCGCTACCTGGTGATGGCGGGCGACGGGGGCATTGAGCCGGTGCTGGTCCTGACCAAGACCGACATGGTCACCCCGGAAGAGCTGGAAAAAACGGTGGCGGCCATCCGCCACGCCGGCATCACGGCCAGGATACTGGCATTGAGCAATGCCACCAATTCCGGAATAGATGGCTTCCGGCGCTTCCTGGTCCCGGGCAGGACCTACTGCCTGCTCGGTTCGTCGGGCGTGGGCAAGACCACGCTCATCAACCGCCTGCTCCGGCGCGATGCGTTCGCCACCAAACCCACCAGCGCCACGGGGGAGGGGCGGCACGCCACCTCGCGCCGCCAGCTGATCGTCCTCGAGCAGGGGGCGCTGCTGGTCGACACGCCGGGAATGAGGGAACTGGGCATGCTGGGGGCGTCGGCGGCGCTGGACGACAGCTTCGGTGAGATCCGCGGCCTCTCCCGCGCCTGCCGTTTTGCCGACTGCCGCCACGCCGGGGAGCCGGGCTGCGCCGTGCGCGCGGCGATCAAGCTCGGGGAGCTGCCCGCGGACCGCTATGAGAGCTACGCCAAGCTGAAAATGGAAGCAGAGCATCACGAGCTGTCCCTGGTGGAGAAGCGCAGGAAGGACAAGGCCTTCGGCAAGTTCCTCAAAACGGCGAAGCAGGGGGTGCGAAAAAAATAACGAGCGGGGGAAGGGACATCAGGGACTTGAGGGACGGTGCTTAAATTACTCCAATTACAAAATTAAAAGCAGCGTCCCCAATTTCTACCCCTTTCTCAATTGTCATTGACTTTCCACAGTGAGGCCAGCAAAATGTGGGCATGAAGCATAATTTATTTGGCAAAAAGCCGATCCAAAGAATGTCCATCCTCTGCGCCGCGCTCTTCCTGACCGCCGCGTTCGTCTTCCCGCAAACAACTGCCGCGCGGCGATTCCCGATCCCGGGCCACGGCGAATTGCTTCTCCAGGTGCCTGAAAAATGGAAGGACGACATCCGCCGGCCGCCTAACGACCTGCCGCCAACGATCACGTTCAGCCCCGCGGCGGGCTCGCCTTTCGCGGTCATGCTCACCGCCGGCGGCTCCGCGAAACCCGGAGAGCCGTTGATGGACGCGGACACGATCCGCAAGCATGTCGAGGCGGTAGCCAAGAACGCCGAAACGCAATCGGTCGAGAAGTCCCTGACCGTGAAGGAGCTCACCGGCCCGGCGTGCCGCGGATCCTACTTTTCCGCCACCGACAGGGCACCCAAATTCGGTGATTACAAGTACATGACCCAGGGGATCGCCCGGACCGGGGACGTCCTCATCGCCTTCACCGTCCTCACCAATGACGGCCAGGAAACCGTGGTCAAAGCCGCGCTCGTAATGCTGCGCGGGGCGGCGATCCGCTCTGATAGCGGTCTCTGATTAAATCCCGGAGTCACAAAGCCAAACACGCCCCCATTTCCATTTTAAAATCCAACCTAGAGTTTGCAAGGATACGACGTTTCCGTATTGGGGTTTCCAGTTTCCTTGATACTTTTAAGGTTTTTCAAAAGTATTTGCCCGGCTTCCCTTTTTTCGTAATCGAAATAATATAAGGTTTCATCCTTTATTTCATAGGGAAAACCCTCACGACTTACCACCGCTTTATCTTTTTTGCTGAAAAAGGTAAAAATTACAGTCCTGTTGTTCTGGCCTTCTTCCCTGGCAATGTCAATGTCGACATCGTTCATCTTGAACCTCCTGCGAAATCGGCGTGAAGCCCGGTGCTTGCGTCAGCCGGCCATTTCGCCGGGATTGGGAGTTTTGCTGATCAGGAAACTGGCATCCCGGCCGGACTTGTTTTTTATGTTCATTAGGGCATTCTAACCGCGACGGAAAAGGCGCTTGAAAAATCCGAAGACGCCGCGCCCGGATTGCCGTCGCGAAGCGCCGCCGAGGCCCTCCAGGGCCAGGAGGATCGCCTCGGTGTCGACCTCCCGGGTCACCATTTTGACGATGGAGGCGATCTTTTCGTTTTCCTCGGGCCCGATCTTGAACAGGCCGCGGGAAAGCTTCAGCGCCGAACCCTCCAGGCTGCTCCCGGTGAAGAAGAGCGGGATCCCCGCCGCGATGCAGGCGGCCTGCCGCCGCGGGTCGGGAGTTCCGCCGCACACCACGATGACCGGGGGGCAGGGGCCTCCCGAGAGCCGCGACACGATCACGGCGTCGATCAATTCGGGCCGGGTATGGCTCACCAGCAGGGCCTTGTCCGCCCCGGTCTCTATTTTCCGCAGCACCTCTTCCGAAGAATCGAAGGCGGTGATGAACCCCGACCCCGTGCCCGCGGGGGCGGCAGTGGAAGGGGATAGCGGCGCGGCGCCGATCTCCCGGGTGAGCGTGGCGATCGATGGCCGGGCGATCCGCTCTTCGAAGGGGAGGATGCCGAAAACGGGGATGCCCCTGGCGCCGAACCACAGGCGCAGCACCGCGGACACCGCTTCCATTTTCGCCGGCAGCACCCGGTTGATCACCACCCCCAGCAGGGGAACGCCATGGCTTTTGAACGTATCGTAACAAAGGCAGAAGCTGTCGATGGTGCTGCCCACGCCCCCGTCCAGGACCAGGATGACCGGGATGCCGAGCAGGGACGCCACCCTGGCGTTCCCGAGGTCGAACACCGAACCCACGCCCGGGTGCCCGGTCCCCTCGACCAGGACCAGGCCCTTGTTTTTCTGGCAATCCCTGAACGCCCTTCTTATGTCGTCCTTCATCCCGCGCGGCTCGCCGGTCCGCACATACCTCTCCGCCGCCCCCCGGGATGCCAGGAGGGGGGTGGATTCCCGCAAGGGGAAGGAAAGCCCAAGGGCACGGGAGATGAACCAGGCATCCTGGCCGACCGATTCCCCGTCGACTACCGTGATCTTCTGGCCCAGCGGCTTGAAAAACGACACCCCGCCCTCCACCCGCGGGGCGAAAGCCCCGGCCAGCCCCAGGCAAAGCGTGGTCTTCCCGGCATCCTTGCCTGCCCCGGCGACAAAGATCCCCCTGGTCACGCCTCACCCGCCGGGGAATAAAGACATCCGAACAACTCCGCCATTTCCATGGGCATGGCCATCGCGCACCTCCCGATGGGTCGGATTGTAGCGAAAAGCTGGCGCCAAGG